>CAZIUE010000006.1:0-209362 GCA_964542535.1 uncultured Pelobacter sp.
ACACTTGGCAATCTCCCTGAGCCAGAGGGAACCCACAAATTCTGCTGAAGAACCTCTTTACATTTGGCTGCCTTCAATTAAAATACCTGCATTTCTGGCGGCTTCACGAAGTTTTCAGTAGATCAATTCATCTTTGAACGTATGACATCCGTTAAAGGCGCCGTTATGCTTCTCCTGCCGAAAGCTTTATTCAGAGAATATCTTGAACTTGTGAAGAATATTGAGGTTCCTGGCTGTTTCCATTCGGAATATGTGAAATGGCTACGCTATTACCTCGACTTTTGCGCCAAGCATGTGGTCGCGATTGATGAATCTGAACGATTGCGGCTTTTTCTCGGAAAGCTCCGGGAAAAGAATCAGAGTGGCGCCCAGTGCAAACGGGCTGAGCACGCCATTTCACTCTATTTCGAGCTGCGCCGTCTTAATGATGTGCGTAAAGATGAGCCGGATCATCAACCGTCGGGAGTCGCTGCGTCAGCGTTGCCTCCGCAACCGGTCGAATATCAACGAAAATCCCAATACGTAGAGGCAGGGTACCAGGAGAAGTCCGATTCTCCGGAATGGGACGCGGTTCTCGAAGCCATGGCGGCGGAGATAAAGGTGCGTCACTACTCCCGCAAGACCTTGAAGACCTACGGCAAATGGTCAAGGTGCTTCCAGCGGTTTCTGAAGAACAAGCCGCCACGGGATGTCTCCACGGAGGATGTGAAGGAGTACCTCACCTGTCTGGCGGTCAACTGCAGAGTCGCCGCATCCACCCAGAACCAGGCGTTCAACTCTCTGCTGTTCCTGTTCCGCCACGGTCTCAAAAGGGAATTCGGCGAGCTGCGTGGCGTACCACGGGCCAAGAAGTCGCTCTACATCCCGGTCGTTCTGTCCAGAGAGGAAATCGACGCGATCCTGAAACATCTGTCCCAGCCATACAATTTGGTCGTGAAGCTGCTGTTCGGCTGTGGGCTGAGACAGTTCGAGTGTCTGCAACTCAGAGTGCGGGATTTCAATTTCGATGCGGGAATATTGACCATCCATGGTAAGGGGAAGAAGGACCGGACCGTGCCGCTGCCGGAGGCGATCGTTCCCGAGTTGAAGGCGCAAATGAAAAGAGTTGGCGAGTTGCATGACCGGGACCTGGCCGCCGGATACGACGGGGTGTTTCTGGATGATGCAGTGGAGAAGAAGTACCCCAAGGCGCCGAAGGAGTTCGTTCATCAGTGGTTCTTTCCCATGAACGGCTTGACGGTCGCGGCGGAAACCGGCGAGAGGCGGCGGTGGCACCTCCACGAATCGGACCTGCAACGGGCGCTCTATCCGGCGGTGCGCAAGGCGAAGATCCCCAAGCGGGTCACCTGCCACACCTTCCGCCACTCTTTCGCCACCCATCTCCTGCAGGCCGGCTTTGACATCCGCGTGATCCAGAATCTGCTGGGACACTCCAGCCTGAAAACCACCATGATCTACACCCACTGCGTTCCGGTCAGGACGGTGAAGGAGCCGAAGAGCCCGCTGGATTTCTGATCGGGAGAATCGGTGGGGGGGAGATGTGGGGCAGGCTTGGCTGTTGTTGGTATATCAAGGGGGCTACCCCCCCAGGCGGACCAACAGCCGCTCGCAGCTGCGCAGCAGTATGAAGAACAGCTCCGCCAGGGGGCGCTGACTGAAGGAGGCGTAGGGGGCGCGGATGTAGGCGGGACGGGCACCGGCGGCTATCGCCCCCAGGCAACCGGTAAGGAGGCGGTCGTCCACCATCAGGACGGCGGAAAGGGGAACGCCGGCCGCCTTCGCGACCCGCTCCAGCCCGTCGGGGAACGGCTTCTTGCGTACCCCGGAGATGAAGCGCATGGCCGGAAAATGGCGGCCGAACCAGCGCCGCCGCTCCTCGGTCGGCTTGTTGGAGAGGATGAAGATGCGCTCCTCGCCGAAGCAGGCAACGCAGCGCTCCATCCATTCCACTGCTGCCGGGAGCGGGGCGGGACTTCCGTGGGGCGCCAGCACGCCGTCGAAATCCAGGGCCAGCCCCCGGAGGCCGTCCTCCCGCAGTCGCGGGGGATCCAACGTCAGGATGGAGGCGTCGATCGGCGTCTCCCGCAGGATGCGCAGCAGCTCCCGCCGGTGGCGGAAACCGAGGGAGAAGCCGGCCAGGATATGGGCTCCGGGAAGCATGGTCACGCTACCCCTTGGTCATGTTCTTCTGGGCCAGGGAGACCAGATAGTAGACGATGCCCAGGATCAGCAGGGTCCCGGCCAGGAACCCCTGGGTGGTCAGGTCGTCGTGGCGCAGGGTGGAGATCAGGATCTCGCGGATTATGGCCACGATGATCACGCCGATGAAGATCAGGATGTTGAACTTGCCCCCTTTGAGGTTCTTGATCTCGTTGTCCATCAGTTCGATCAGCATCCAGATGATCAACAGCTCGCCCAGGGCGCTTAAAATCCCCTTCTCCAGGTTGCCCTGGAAGATATGGGTGACGTTCCAGACGAACAGGCAGATCACGGAGATGGAGAGTCCGGCAAGAGCCAGCACCAGCACCAGGTTGAGCCCGTAGGTAAAACGTTCCGTGGCGGTGATCAGGTAGGACTCCAATCTGCGGGAGAGGAACACCTTTTTCATCTCCTCCTCGCGGTAGGAACTGCTCATTACGTCCAGGTTCATGTCCAGGATCTTCTCCACCGCCTCCCGCAGCAGGCGGCGATGCTCCCGGTCGTGATAGCTGTCGTCGATCAGGTTGAGCAGGAAGTGGCGCACCTGGTTCATGGCGGCGTTGACGAAATGCACGTTGAGCCCCACCCTGACGTGGGCATGGCCGATGCGTACCAGGTGGTTCAGGTAATGGTTGTCGTAGACGCCGCAAAACAGGGACAAAAACCAGCTGTTGTGCTTCTGGCGCAGGTGCACCCGGTTGCATTTGTTGAGAATGGAAACCGTGTCCGGCAGGCCGTAGAGGTAGTCGTAAAACTCCTGGGAGAAACGGTCCAGATGCTCCGTGGCCAGGGACTGGAGCGACAGGAGCAGTTCGGCATCCTGGTCGGTGAAGCGGTAGTGTTCGCGTAGTTCCTGCATGGGTATCATGGTGTCTGCTCCGCTGAGTGTGTTGTGTCCGTCGATGGTGCTTCGCCGAATTGCAGCTGGTGGAGACGGAAATAAACGCCGCGCTTCTCCATCAACTGGTGGTGCGTGCCCTCTTCCTGCGTGCGGCCCCGCTGCACGACCACGATGCGGTCGGCATCCCGGATGGTGGAGAGGCGGTGGGCTATGATCAGGCTGGTCCTCCCCTGCATGAGCCCCCTGATCCCTTCCTGGATCATCCGTTCCGAGGCCGAATCCACGCTGGCGGTGGCCTCGTCCAGCACCAGAATCTCCGGGTCGAAGGCCAGGGCGCGGGCAAAGGAGATCAGCTGCTTCTCCCCCACGGACAGGTTGTTGCCCCGCTCGCGCACCTCTTCCCCGTAACCGGCCGGGAGGCGTTGAATGAAACGGTCGGCCCCGACCCCGGCCGCCGCCTCCCGTACCCGCTGTTGTGCCCGCTCATCCCCCAGGTGGATGTTGAACTCGATGCTGCCGGAGAAGAGGCAGGGGTCTTGCAGGACAATGCCGATGCGGCGGCGCAGCTCCCCCACCTCCAGGTCCGTGATGTCCCTGCCGTCGATCAGGATGGTTCCCTTCTCGATCTCGTAGAAGCGGGTCAGCAGTCGGGTGACGGTGGTCTTGCCGCCGCCGCTCTCCCCCACCAGGGCCACCCGTTCGCCACGCCCCAGGGTGAGGTTGAAGTTTTCCAGCACCCGCTCCCCCTCACGGTAGCTGAACGAGACGTCACGGAATTCAATCAGGGGCCGGGGAGCGGTGACCGGAAATCGGGAGCCGGGGATCGGGGAAGAGGGACCAGAGAACCCAATTTCCGCTTCCTGTTCGATCTCCTCGAACCTCTGTTCGTTTTCCCGGTCCCCGGTTCCCGGTCCCTGGTCCCCGATTATTGATTCCCGGTCCCTGGTCCCCGGTCCCTGGTCCCCGATTATTGATTCCCGGTCCCTGGTCCCCGGTCCCTGGTCCCCGATTATTGATTCCTGATCCCTGTTCACTGATCCCTGTTCACTGCCTTTTGTGTCCAGCAGGGAGAAGATCCGCTCCAGGGCTGCCATGGCCCCCTGCATGACCGAGTACTTGGCCGACAGGTCACGGATAGGGCCGAAGAACTTCTGGATATACTGGAGAAAGGCCACCAGCACGCCGAAGCTTAAGGAACCTTCCAGGATCCGGCCCCCCCCGTACCAGATGATCAGCGCCCCGGCCACCGAGGAGAGCGCTTCCACGATGGCGTAGAGCGAGGCGTCCCAGAGGATGACCGGCATGTTGGCATCCCGGTAGGAGGCGTTCAGTTCGCTGAAGCGGCGCTGCTCGTCCCGTTGCCGGTTGAAGGCCTGGATGATGGCCATGCCGCCGATGCTCTCCGCCAGAAAGGAGTTCAGTCTCCCCAGGCGGGCGCGCACCTCGCGGAAGGACTGGCGCATGCGGCGGCGGAAGAGCCAGGTCAGACAGAAGAGCAGGGGCAGGATCGAGAAGGTTGCCAGAGACAGCCGCGCATCCATCCAGAGCATGACCGAGACGATACCCAGCAGCAGCAGGATGTCGCCCACGATGGTGATCAGCCCCGAGGCAAACATCTCTCCCAGCACTTCCACATCGCTGGTCAGGCGGGTAACCGCGCTTCCCACCGGCGTGCGGTCGAACCAGGAAACCGGCAACTCCAGGACATGCCGGAACAGCTCCGCCCGCATGTCGGACATGACCCGCTGTCCCACGGATTGCAACAGGTAGACCTGCACGTAGGCGAACAGGGCCTCCCCCAGCAGCAGCGCCAGGAAGATCAGCGCCATTGACTCCAGGCCGGCCAGGCGGCCGGTGATGATGTGGCTGTCGATGGCCTGCTTGATGATCCAGGGCTGGGCCAGGCGGCAGGCCGCCATGAGCGGCAGAGTCGCCAGCACGATGACGACGGCGCGGGAGTAGGGGCGCACATAGCGGCAGAAACGCACCAGAATGCGGGTGTCGTAGGCCTTGCCAGTAATCTCTTCGGCGTAGATGCCGCCGTGGTGCATTGCGTTTCCCCTGGGTGCTGATTCCGATGCGGAGCGACCTTATCAGATACGCCGTTCCCGCGCAACGCCGTCTTTGAGGTGAAACGAGATATTTCGGATATGAATTGTCCTGATGTGTGGTCCGTCCCGACCGGAGAAGGCAAGGGGAACGTCGCGCAGGCTTGCCCGTTATCGTGTTCCGGCGGTTTCAGCTCATGTCCAGAGGGTCGATATCCAGGGTCTCGCGCACGGTGGAAGCTTCCCGCTGGTCGCGCCAGGCTATGATCAGGCGGCGCAGCTCGCCCCGGGAAGGGGCTTTGAGCAGGATGCGGCGCCGGAAACGACCCCGCAGGCGGTAGAGCGGCGCCGGGGCGGGGCCCAGCAGCTCCACCCGCAGACCCAGCTCTCCCCTGATGCGCTGGAGCAGGCGGGCAGAGGCAGCGGCGCGCTGCTCCACCCCCTGCTCGGACGTGCCGGAGACGGCCAGTGACGCCAGGGAAGAGAAGGGAGGGTAGCCTGCCTCGCGCCGGAACTCCAGTTCCTGGCGGTAGAACGCGCGGCTGTCGTGCCTGATGGCGCACTGGATGGCGTAATGGTCCGGGTCCAGGGCCTGCAGGATCACCCTGCCGGGGGTGTCACCCCGGCCGGACCGGCCAAAGACCTGGCAGAGGAGCTGGAAGGTGCGTTCGGAGCTCCTGAAGTCGGGCAGGTGCAGGCTGGCCTCGGCGTTGATCACTCCCACCAGGGTCACGCCGGGGAAATCGTGCCCCTTGGTGATCATCTGGGTGCCGATGAGGATGTCGGCGCTGCCGTCGCTCATCCGTTTCAGCAGGCGGTCGTGGCTCCCCCTGCCGGAGGTGGTGTCGCTGTCCATGCGCAGGATGCGGGCGTGGGGGAGGAGCTGACGCAGCTCGTGCTCCACCCGCTCGGTGCCGGCCCCCAGCTCCTTCAGCTCGCCGCAGCTGCATGCCGGGCAGATGCCGGGAGCGGGAACGGCAAAGTCGCAGTAGTGGCAGACGCTCTCCCCCCGGCCCCGGTGATAGGTGAGGGTCACCGAGCAGTTGGGGCAGGAGAGGGGCTGGCCGCAGTCGTTGCAGACCAGAAAGGTGGCGAAACCGCGGCGGTTGAGGAAGACGATGGCCTGCTCGCCGTTGGTCAGCACCTCCTCCAGCTCCTGGCGCAGGCGGGCGGAGATGGTCCCCTTGACCCCCTGCATGGACACGGTCTCCACCACCGGCATGGGGATGCCCCGCACCCGCTCCGGCAGGGAGATGAGTCCCAGCCGCCCCTGCTCCACGGCGTAGAGGGAGGTGATCAGCGGGGTGGCCGATCCCAGCAGCACCGTGGCTCCCTCCATGCGCCCCCTGACCAGGGCCAGGTCCCGGGCGTTGTAGCGCAGGCCGTCGCTCTGCTTGAAGGATGGGTCGTGCTCCTCGTCCACCACGATGATGCCGATCCGTTCCAGGGGAGCGAAGATGGCCGAGCGGGCGCCGATGACGATGCGGGCCAGGCCGCGCCGGATGCGGCGCCACTCGTCGTAGCGTTCTCCGTCGGACAGGCCGCTGTGCAGGATGGCGATGCCGTTGCCGAAGCGGGCCCGGAAGCGGCGCACCAGCTGGGGGGTCAGGGAGATCTCCGGCACCAGGGTCAGGGCGTTCATCCCCTGCTCCAGGGCGTGGCTGATGGCCTGCAGGTAGACCTCGGTCTTGCCGCTGCCGGTGACGCCATGGAGCAGGATGGGGGCGTATTCACGCCTGTCCAGTCCGGTTGTCAGGCTGTCCAGGGCCGCCTGCTGGTGGGGGGTGAGCCGGCGCGGGCTGTCCGGCTGCACGGTCTCGTCCCGGAACGGGTCGCGGAACAGCTCCCGTTCCTCTCGCCGCAGCAGTCCCAGTTCCATGAGCCGCTTCAGCTGGGGCGAACAGGAGCCGAAACGTTTGCGCAGCTCCGTTGCCGGAACCTCACTCTCGGACCTGACCAGTTCCAGGACGTCGGCGGCCTTTGTCCCCAGGGCGCGCTCCGGCGGGGCGCCGTCCGTTGGGAGGTAGAACGCCTCGCGCCTGATCCTGCTCCCTCCTGCCACGGCCTGGTCGGTCCCTTGCGCACTCCTCGGGTTAATGCCGGCGGGAAGCGCCGTCTTGATCACCTCACCCAGGGGGGCCAGGTAGTAGCAGGCCACCCAGCGGAAGAATTCCAGTTCCCCGTCGGTCCAGAGCGGCTCGCTGTCCAGCACATCGATGATCTCTTTCAGCTTGCCGGTGTCGTTCGCCGGGGCAAAGGAAAGGAGGTAGCCGGTGATACGGCGGCTGCCGAAGGGGACCAGCACCCGCCTCCCCGGCAAGGCCTGCCCGGTCAGGGCTTCGGGCACCAGGTAGTGGAAGCTTTTCTCCAGGGGGAGGGCAACGGCTACGTCGGCGATGATGGGGGGAGTGGGCTGCATAGCCATGAGTGATAGCAGAGAAGGGGAGGGGAAGTAAAGGGGAGCAGTTCTTCTTTTCACGCTCCTTCCCCACCAGCCGCTGCACCTCGCCGGCCAGGGGGTGGAATGAGAACGGTTTGGCCTTCGCGCGGCTGTGCCCTTTCTGCCCTAAGAGAGATCGTCAAGGTTGGGCGGATGTCGATGGTTGCTTCGAAAAACGATTGACTGGGTACGCTGTTCGGTGTTAATTGACTTAACACTGTTAATTTTGGGGGGCATGGATAATGGGTATCATCGAAAGGAAGGAACGGCAGAAAGAAACGCTTCGTCTGGATATTCTCGATGCAGCCAGGGAGATTATCCTTGCCGAGGGGTTTTCCCGACTTTCCATGCGCGGTATCGCCAGGCGCATCGAGTACTCGCCCACAACCATTTATCTCTATTTCAAGAACAAGGAAGAGCTTCTCTACCATTTGTGTGACGAAGTATTCGAGCGTTTGCTGGAGGCCCAGGAATCCGCGGGAGCGGGAGAGACCTCAGCGATGGGGCGCTTGCGCGCAGCAATGCGGTCGTACGTCGATTACGGCCTTTCCGAGCCGGACCGCTACCGGATTGCCTTCATGGCCGACATCAACCCGCATGTCAACGTGCGAAACTTTCTTGAAGAAGGAAAAAACGGCTACAAGCTGCTTCACAGCTTCCATCGAAATGTTGAAGCCGCTCTGGCGGAAGTGGCTTCCCCCCTTGATCCTGGTCACGTGGTCCAGGCTCTCTGGGCGCACACCCACGGAATCGTGTCGCTGTTGATCATCAATCCTGATTTTCCTTGGGCGGATCGAGACGAGTTGGTAACCACAAGCCTGGACATTGCCATGAAGGGGCTGCGTCCGTAACCGACGCATGTACTTTTTTTTGCCGTAAGCTTAACGATGTTAATTTAAAACACATTGATAACCGACTGATGACATGAAAGGGACTGGCTATGAAACAGATCGTTGCATGGATTGCGCTGGCATCGCTCATGGCGGTTTCCGCCTGCTCTTCACCCAGGCAGGAAATCGCACCTCAGGCCATAACGGTTGAGGTGGGGAAGGTCAACCACCGGAGGGAATGCGAGACGGTTTCGGTCAGCGGAACCATCGTATCGCCGGACGCCCCGGCCAGCGTCTCCTTCGCCGTGTCCGGAAAGATTGTGCAGGCCGGCCCCAGGGAGGGGGACTCCGTCAGGAAAGGACAGGTCCTGGCCTCCATCGATCCGGTTGATTACCGGCTTGCCCTCGCTGCGTCCAGGGCCCAGACCGGAACGGCCGAAGTCGCCTTTCGACGCGCCGAGGATGAGCACCGGCGGATGAAGATGCTGTACGACTCCAAAAGCCTGGCGCCGAACGACTATCAGAAATACAGGGCCGCCTATGACGCCGCGAAACAGAACTATCTGCAGGCGTCTGCCTCCGAGGGCATATCCAAAAAACACCTTGCCGACGCAACTCTGCGCACTCCCTTTGCCGGTTTCATTTCAAAACGCTCGGTTGAGCCGGGACAGATGGCCAGCCCGGCTCAACCCGCATTTGAAATCGTCAAACTCGACCCGGTGGAAATCAACGTGGGCGTGCCGGAAACCGACGTGCATCTGATCCGCGTCGGGCAGAAGGCATCCATTTCCATACCTGCCCTTCCGGGGGAATCATTCGAAGGGAACGTCCGTCTGATCAATGTTTCGGCCGATGCTGCCACGCGCACCTACATGACCCGCATCACCGTTCCCAATCCCGGGCACAAGCTGCGTATCGGGATGGTGGCGGAAGCAACCATTCGCGGGGACCGGATTATGCCGATGATGACGGTGCCGGGAGAAGCCGTGGTTCGCGACCAGCAGGGAGCGACACAGGTTTTCGTCTATTATCCCGACCGGAAGCGCGTGTACGCCAGGCGCGTGGAGACCGGCTCGGTGGTGGGCAGGGATCTGGAGATAAAACGTGGGCTTGCCGGCACTGAGCTCATCGTCGTGGCCGGACAAACGAAACTCAGAGATGGTCTGCTCGTAACGCCACGGGAACGGCAAGCTGCCCGCAACGAGCAGAGGAACAAATGATATGAGCCCGATAAAATTTTCGCTGAGATATCCCTCCGTCACGCTCATCGTGACGGCAATGATAGTGCTTATGGGTGTTCACGCTTTCCTGAAGATGCAACGGACGGAAGACCCGACGATTACCATCAGGACCGGCCTGGTGGCCGCGCTCTATCCGGGAGCGACCTCCGAGCAGGTGGAAAAGCAGGTAACTAAAACCCTTGAGAAGCACATCTTCAAGTTTCCCGAGGTGCGCAAGGAAAAAACCTTTTCCACAAGCCGGCCCGGCCTGGCCATCATCAACGTGCAGCTGGGGGATCAGGTCAAAAATGCCGACCAGTTCTGGGCCAAGCTGCGTCACGAGCTGAACGTGGTTCGCACCACGGAACTTCCTGCGGAGGTGAGAGGGCCGGTGGTTGACTCCGATTTTGGCGATACCGTAGCCATGCTGATCGCCATCCGCGGAAAACAGTACGGGTATCGGGAACTGAGAGACTTTGCGGACAAGATCCACGATGAGATGCGCACGGTCCGTGAGGTGGGAAAACTCGTCACCTATGGCAACCAGAACGAGGAGGTCTGGATTACCAGCAGCCTTGAACGGATGGCGCAGTACTTCGTTGGCCCGCGCCAGGTGATGAACGCCCTGAGCGAGCGGAATGTCATCCGGAGCGGCGGGAATTTCGACACGAATCAATCGAAAATCCCCATGAGGACCACGGGGCTATTCAATTCGGAGAACGAAATCCGGAACGTGCTCGTGGACGTTTCCCGGGAAGGCCATCCCGCCTACATCAAGGATTTCGCCACGGTGGAGCGCCGGTATCAGGACCCTGATTTCATGGTGCGCTACGACGGCGATCCGTGCCTGCTGCTTTCCGTTGAGATGCAGAAGGGGAAGAATATCGTTGAACTGGGCGAGCAATTGGACAAGGTGTTTCAGCGTCTCAAGGTGCTCCTGCCTCCTGATGTCCAACTGGATCTGGTCGCCAACCAGCCGGGAGTAGTCAAGGAACGGATCAGCACGCTGAGCCATGAATTTCTGCTGGCCATCATTTCCGTGGTTGTCGTCACCATTGTGCTGCTTCCGTTACGGGTCGCTCTCATCGCCGCCCTGGCCATACCGGTAACCCTGTGCGGTACCCTTGGGGTCATGAATTCATTCGGCATAGCCCTGCACCAGGTCTCAATCGCAGGCCTCATCATGGTACTCGGTATCGTGGTGGACGATGCCATCGTGATCGCCGACAACTACGTGGAGTTGCTTGATCACAAGGTAGCGAAGGCGGAGGCGGCCTGGCGGTGCGCCAGCGACGTCTTCATCCCTGTTCTCACGGCGACCATTACCATCATTGCCTCATTCCTGCCGCTCCTGATCCTGAACGGCTCGGTCGGTGAATTCATTATGGCGCTCCCGGTTACGGTGGCGATCGCGCTGGCGGTTTCCTTCATCGTGGCGGTCATGCTGACGCCCCTGCTCTGCCGGTTCTTCATCAAGAAGGGGCTCCACGACCACGGCGCGGCGGCAACAGACGGCGTAAAAAAGAAGAGTCTGCTGGACCTGCTTCAGGAGAAATACGGAATCTGGATCACTATCCTGATGAACAGGAAGCGGCTCGCCTTCACCCTCGGGGTATGCGCGTTCGCCATGGGCGTGGCGCTCTTTGCGCTGGTGCCGCAGCAGTTCTTTCCCTCGGCCGAGCGTGACCAGTTCGTGATCGATGTGTGGATGCCCCAGGGAACCCGGATCGAAGCCACGGATTCAATCATGGCGCGAATCGAAAAAAAACTGGGCTCCAGCACGGGAGTCGCTCACTATGCCACCTTTGTTGGCCGGAGCGCTCCACGCTTCTACTACAACGTGAACCCGCAGCAACCCGACGGCGCCTATGGCCAGTTCATCGTCAATACCGCTTCGGTGAAGGATACTTCCCGGTTGGTGAAGGAACTGCGTCCGGCGCTGGCGACAGCAGTTCCGGAAGCGTTGGTGATCGTGAAGGAACTTCAGCAGGGCGACCAGATGGAAGCCCCCATCGAGGTGCGCATCTCCGGTGACGACATCGGAGAGCTGAAGCGGCTGGGTGAAAAGGTACAGGTAATTCTGGAGAACATTTCAACTGCCGACTACGTGTTCCGGGACTATTTCAATGATTCGTACCGGGTAGACGTACAGGTGAATAACGAATTGGCGAACCGGCTCGGAATAACGGATGCGTCGGTGTCGCAAACGCTTTCAGGAGCATTCGACGGCGCCGCGGTCGGCACGTTCTGGGAAGGGGACCGGCCGGTCACCATCAAGCTACGGCTGGATCAGGCATCCCGATCAAGCTTCGCGGATATCGGCAATACGTATCTTGGTTCAGAACTGACCAGCGCCAGGGTTCCGCTCCGCGCCGTCGCCCGGTTGTCACCGGAGTGGCAGACCAGCAGGATCGTCCGTAGGAACGGCGTGCGTACCCTGACGATCCGGGCGTTTGCGAAGCCGGGGCACTACGCCTCGAAAATACTGGAGGAGGCCATGCCGAAGATCAATTCGTTGGAGCTGCCGACCGGATACCGGATCGAATACGGCGGTGAGAAGCACAATCAGGACGAAACCTTCCCCGATATGCTCGTTGCTCTCGGGATCAGCCTGGTAGCGATCTTCCTGGTGCTGCTGGTGCAGTTCAAGAATATTTCCGACCCGCTCGTGGTAATGTCCTCCATTCCCCTCACCCTGTTCGGGGCGATTCTGGGGCTTATCATCACCCACAATCCCTTCGGTTTCACCTCCTTCATGGGGCTGATCAGTTTGTGCGGCATCGTGGTGCGAAACGGTATCATTCTGGTGGATTACTGTAACGAACGGGTGGCGGAGGGGGAAACCCTGGAGCAGGCTGCGCGTGATGCAGGTGCCAGGCGTTTACGCCCAATCTTTCTCACCACCATGGCAGCCGCGGTGGGGGTGACACCAATGATAATTTCCGGGTCGAGTCTCTGGAGTCCGCTGGCAAGCGTTATCGCCTTCGGCCTCATCTTCTCCATGTTCTTTACGCTCCTGGTGGTTCCCGTCATCTTCGTGGCCGTCAAATCCCGCTCCACCAAGGGGCGGGCAGGCGGGGCGGCCGCGGTGGCAGCCGTTGCGATTGCGGCAACCGTTGTTTGTGCCGGGGGAGGGGAGGCGTCCGCGGAACCGGTGAGGTTGACATTGCCGCAAGCGGTTGAACGCGCTCTGAAACAGAATTCGGCACTTACAATCGCCCGGTCAAGGGTTACTGAGAGCGACCAACAGATTGTCTCGGCGCGTTCCCGGTATTTTCCGCGGCTTTCCAACAACACCAAATATATAACAATGTCGGACAATCAACTCGTCACCATTCCAGCCGGGAGTCTTGGGGCTATCGAAGGAAAAGCCTTTCCAAACAACAACGTAAAAGTCAGTCAGAGCAGTTCCAGCATTCTTTATAGCGAAACCACCCTTGGCCAGCCCATAACCCAGCTTCTGAAGATATACGAGGCACATCAGATCGCCCGGACGGATCGGGAAATTGCAGGTGCGGAGCTGACAAGGTCGGAGAATGAAACGGTTCTGGCCGTGCATCAGGCATATTTTGCGTTGCTGGCTGCCAACAGGGAAAAAATTGCCGCCCAAGCCTCGCTCGCCGCGGCCGGGGAAAACCTGCGAGAGGCCGAGGAAGGGGTAAAGGCGGGAAATGTCCTGGATGTATCAATAATCGCGGCACAGGCCAATCAGCTTCAGGCACGGCACGCGCTGATCCAGGCGGAAAACCGCATTGCGGACCTGACCGCGGATCTTGACGATCTGGTGAAGCTGCCGAGCGACACCATTCTTGAAGTAAGCGAGGAAGAATTACCGGACATGGCGGTGTTCTCAAAAGAACAGGCCTACGCAGCAGCTCGCGCACAAAACGGCGAACTTCTGGCGGCGCGTGAAACAATCGAAAAGACCCGTCATGCGGTACGGGCGGCACACTACGAGTACATACCTGATCTGACCATTTTCGCCAGGCATGCGTATCAGGATGGCGCGCCATTTCTGGAGAAGAACGTCGGTATGTTCGGAGCTGAGTTGACCTGGAACATCTTCGACTGGGGGAAGCGAAAGGGAGAGCTCGGGCAACGCGTGGCCCAGCACGATCAGGCTGAGGAGAATCTTGCCAGGATAGACAGGCGGATCGGGATCGATATCGACAAGGCATACCGGAAGCTGGAACGCTCAAAGCAGATGGTGGAGGTCGCCCGGGAAGTACTTTCCCTGTCCAGGGAACAGGCCCGGCTCAGCGAAAACCGCCTGAAGGCGGGGACCGTGACGGCGGCAAATCACGCAGAAACCATTGCCGCCCTCAGGAAGGCGGAACTGGAGGAGTTGCAGGCATCTCTCCAGTACCGGATCGCCGGATCCGAGATCAGGAGAATAACCGGAGGGTTGAGCGAAAACCGTTAACTACATCACCCGTGTCCGGATCGGTCAGTGCGGTTTTCTTTCTCCCACTTCAAAGAGGAGGTGAAGCTGGGGATGGGGGTCGTATTCGGGGTTGCTGTTGCTTCATCCCATCCATGACCTTACCTGTGAAGGGGAGGAAATTTCAGTCCACCACAAAGATCAAGCCGGACAACGCTATGAGGTGTTGAACCCTGAGCCTATGAATTCATGGGCTTTTTTCGATTCTCTTCGAAATCAGCTTTCAGCACTCCTTGCCCACCAGCCGTTGTACCTCGCCGGCCAGGGAGTGGAATGAGAACGGTTTGGCCACCGCGCCGCTGAAGCCGTGCTGCCGGTAGTCGGCGATCACCGGGTCGCTGGAATAGCCGCTGGAGACGATCAGCGCCACGTCCGGGTCGATGCCGCGTATGAGTCCCGCTGCCTCTCTCCCTCCCATCCCACCGGGGATGGTCAGGTCCATGATCACCGCGGCGAAGGGGGCTCCCCTCTCCCGTGACGTGCGAACAAGCTCCAGCGCCTCTCTGCCGTCGGCGCAGCACTGGACACTGTACCCGGCGGTTTCCAGGATCTCCCGCGACACTTCCCGGATAATTTCCTCGTCATCCATGACGAGAATCCTGCCGCTTCCCCTCAGTTCGCCATCCGCTGCCGGCAACTGTGCCCCGGGACCGGCATGGGGCCTGGCCGGCAGGTGGATGGTGAAGGTCGTGCCGACCCCGACCCGGGACGAGACCGCGATCGTACCACCGTGGCGCCTGATGATGGAATAGGAAGAGGCGAGTCCCAGCCCGCTTCCCTTGTGCTTGGTGGTGAAGTAGGGATCGAAGACCCTGGTCAGATTCTCGGCAGGAATGCCGCAGCCATGATCCTGGACGGAGATTCGGAGGTATGCTCCGGCCGGCAGATTGTCGGCGTTTCCACCGGGAAGCGTCTCGTTCGTGGCGCTGATGCTGATGGTGCCGCCACCCGGCATGGCATGGGTGGCGTTGATCATCAGGTTGTTCAGCACCTGGCTGATCTGCTCGGGGTCAACATCGATGCACCAGAGACCATCCGTGATCCGGATGTCGCTCTTCACATTCGTGCCCCGCAGCACGAAGCCGGCGCATTCGCGGATCAGGGGGGCTGGATCGATGATCTTTCTGGCCGGCTCTCCGCCACGGGCAAAAGTGAGCAGTTGCCGGGTCAGGCCGGTGGCCCGCATGGCCGCCTGCTCGCAGCTTTCCAGGCGACCGGCAAGAGGGTGGCCCGGGTCGAGCCTGCCGCGCACCAGGGAGATGTTTCCCAGGATGCCGGAGAGGATGTTGTTGAAATCGTGGGCGATACCCCCCGCAAGCAGCCCCAGGGACTCAAGCTTCTGGCTTCGTACCCGCTCGTCCTGGATCCGTATGCGTTCGCTGATGTCGCGGGCAATGGCCAGCACCGCGTCCCTGCCCTGGTAGGTGTACTGCACCGAGACCATCTCCACCGGCACCGTGGAACCGTCCAGGCGGACCATCAACTCCTCGATGGGGGGATTGTCCCGCTGTCCCAGGGAATTTCTGATCCGCTGCCCCACCATCTCACGCTGGTCGGAATGAATAAAGTCCAGCGGCTCCCTGCCGTAGAGTTCCTCCGGAGTCTGCGCCCCCAAAAGCCTGGCGGCGGCCGGATTCATGAAGACGAACCTGCTGCCGTTGTGGATGAAGATCGCGTCGGGGGAAAGCTCCACCAGCCTGCGGTAGCGCTCCTCGCTCTCCCGCAGGTCCTGCTCAATTCTCCGGTGTTCGGTGACATCCCAGATACATCCCACGGTGCCGATGGTTGCGCCGTCGATGGAGACCGGGGAGAGATAGACTTCGAACCAACGCTCTCCTTCTGGCACCGAGAGCAGCTCTTCGTCATGCTTGGGCTTGCCGCTTGTCAGTACCTCGCGGTCAGTTTCCATAATTCTTGCGGCCAGTTCCCGGGGGACCAGGTCAAAGGCTGTCCTCCCCACAAGGTCACGGGGGGAGGACAGCCCCAGGAAGGTTGCCAGCTGTCTGTTGGCCGCCAGGAAGATCCCCTCTTCATCCTTGATCCAGGCGGCATAGGGGAAATTGTCCAGGAGCGCCCGCTGGTAGTATTCCCGCAGCCTCAGCTCTTCCTGGAGTCGGACCTGTTCGGTGGTGTCGGTCCAGAAGGAGAGCAGGTACCGGTTATTCCGGATCCCGACGCTTCTCACGCTGACCCGCACGTTGCGCAGGGAACCGTCCCGGTGGCGGTGCATCGTTTCGATGGTTCCCGTTCCCTGGGAGATGATCTCGCTGATATGGGTCCGGTGCCAGTCACGGTCATAGTGCGGATTGATGTCGGGAACGGACATGCGGGAGAACTCCTCCCGGCTGTAGCCGAGCCCGGAACAGGCGGTGTCGTTGAACTCCCTGAATTCGAGCGTATCTTCGTCAACCAGGACCACGCCATCAGGAGCCTGGTGGAACATGGCGCGGTACAGTTCCTCCTGTTCCTTGAGAGCCAGTTCGGCCCTCTTGTGTTCGCTGATGTCCCGCACGAAACTGAACAGGAACTCTTCTCCCTGGTAGTTCAGGTGGGTTGAGGTTATTTCCACGGGAAATATGACACCATCCCTGTTCCGGTGAACCGCTTCAAAGGTCATGCAATCCCGTTGGTTCCTTTTTTTAAGATGATGGGGAAGATTTTCCCTCTTGAACCCAGGATCGAAGTCGAACACCGACAACCGGCAGAGTTCTTCCCGGGAATACCCCAGACTCTCGCAGGCATGCCGGTTGGCATAAAGAACGTTCATGTCCTGATCGAGTCGGAAAATACCCACCGGCGCCTGATCCAGGCAGTACTGGGAAAGGTACAGTTTCTCCTCGGCCCGCCTCTGTCGTGTAATGTCCACATGGGTGCCAACCAGACGCACTCCTCTCCCCTGATCATCACGGGACAGGAGTGCGCGTGACAGGATGCTGATGTAATGCCCCTCCCGGTGTTGCATGCGGAATTCCACCTCGAAGGTGTCCGTACGCCCCTCCAGGAACTCCTGCACACGAGCCAGGGCCGTCTCCCTGTCGTCGGGGTGCATCAGCTCCGTCCAGGTGTCGAGACGGTTCTCCAGCTCGTCCTCGCGGTAACCGAGCATCTCCTTCCAGCGCGGGGAGTAGTAGGCCTCGTCGGTGAGCAGGTTCCTGTCCCAGATGCCGTCATTGGCGCCCAGCATGGCCAGCTGAAAACGCTCCTCGCTGGCCTGGAGTCGTATCCTGGTCTGGACGGTCTCGGTTATGTCGATCATGATCCCCCGCAGGCGCGGGGAGCCGTCACGGGCCACCGTGGGGGTGACGATGGTGCGGAACCAGATGGTGCTGCCGTCCGCCGCGAGCATGCGGTGCTCCAACTCCCGCATATCACCTCGTTCCGCCACCTCCTGTAACAGGGTGGCGCAGCGCTCCCGGTCGTCGGGGTGGATATGGCTGTTCCAGAATCCGGGATCCTCGACCCACTGGCGGCAGGGATAACCGAGCACGATTTCGGCCAGCTGGTTGACCTGGGAGAAGCGCATGGTTAGGGGGGTGCATTCCCAGACGATGCCATGGACGGCATGGAGCAGGATGGAGAAGAGCGTGTGGTCCGACAACGGGCCGGCGTTCTGTTCAGGAGTCATGAATACGTTTTCCGGCTGCGTTGCGGGATTTGGGGAAGGGGCGTTTTCGGTAACGTTTCTGAAAAAGTCAGAAAGCAAACAGAGTTATAACAAAGTGAGGGTGCGCTGGCAAGGTCTTGATCCTGATTGTGGCGGCGTGGGGGAGATGTCACTGGCAGTGAACAACGGTGCCGGCAGGAGACGACGGGGGGCGGGGCCAGAATGGAGATGAGGGGAGCTGAGGCGCACGGAGGTTTCGTACCTACCAATAACGTCGGGGCGGCTCCGTTTTCCCCACCAGGGTGATCATCCCCCCCTCCACCCGGAACATATTCCCTTCCGCGCTGGTCCAGGAGTCCCCCTCCTCAAGGGGGGCAGGGACCTCCCGGGTGCCCAGGTACACCACCTGGCCGTCGATGTAGGTGTACCATTCCAGGCTGCCGGTCATCCAGAGCTTGCTTTTCAGGGGCATGTCAGGAGAGGCGCGAACGGAAGTCGTGATAGCCGAAGCTGCGCACGACCCTGAGCTCGCCGGTTTCCGGCTCAAAGGTGCAGATGGCCGGGTGCTGGATGCCGTTGAAGGTGGTGGTCTTGACCATGGTGTAGTGGGACATGTCCAGGAATGCCAGGCGGTCGCCTGGCGCAAGCGGCTGTTCGAAGGACCAGTCGCCGATCACGTCGCCCGCCAGGCAGGAGGGGCCGGCCAGTCGGTAGGTGTGCGGTTTTTCGCCGGCATCGAAGCCGTTCTTGATTCCGGGGCGGTACGGCATCTCCAGGATGTCCGGCATGTGGCAGGTGGCGGAGACGTCCAGAATGGCGATGTCCATCCGGTTGTGTACCAGGTCCAGCACCTCCCCCACCAGGATGCCGGTGCCGATGGCGATGGCCTCCCCCGGCTCCAGGTAGACCTCAAGATCGTACGTTTCCCGGAAATAGCTGACCAGCTCCACCAGTCGGTCGATGTCGTACCCCTCCCGGGTGATGTGGTGCCCACCCCCCAGGTTGAGCCACTTCATCCGGTGAAGGAGTCTGCCGAACTTCTCCTCGAAGGCCTGGGCTGTGCGCTCCAGCGGCTCGAAGAGCTGCTCGCAGAGGGTGTGGAAATGGAGCCCTTCCACCCCCTCTAGGGCGCGCTCTTCGCCAACCTCTCCGATCCTCCGCTGGAACTCGGCCAGGGGGATGCCCAGACGCGAGCAGGGGGCGCAGGGGTCGTAGATAGGGGTGTGCCCCTCGGAGTGCTCCGGGTTGACCCGCAGGCCGATGGAGATCTCACCTCTCTTCCGCTCCCAGAGCGGGCGGAAGCGCTCCAGCTGGTTGAACGAATTGAAGACCAGGTGGTTGGAGATTTCCAGCAGCTCCTTCACGTCGCTTTCCTTGAAGGCGGCGGCGAAACTGTGCACCTCTCCGCCGAACTCCTCACGTCCCAGGCGCGCCTCCCAGGGGGAGCTGGCGCAGACCCCGGCCAGGGTGCGGCTGATCAGCGGAAAGACGCTCCACATGGAGAAGGCCTTGAGCGCCATGAGGATCCTGGCGCCGGAGCGCTTCTGCACGTCGTCCAGGATGGCCAGGTTGTGACGCAGCCTTCCCAGGTCCACCACGTAGGCGGGGGAGGGGGCCAGTTCAAGGATTCTGTCGATATCGATTCCGGTCAAAGTCTGAAACCTTTTGTTTGCCACAGAGGGCACAGATAACACCGAGGAACTACGTGATACATTCAGATATGCAGGGTCACCTGTCAGGTATGGCTGGATGTTACCCTGCCTCTTTCTCTCTGGGAACTCTGTGTGCTCTGTGGCCACATTGCTTGTTCCTGGTTGATGCGGTTACAGCTCCGGCCAGTCGCCGCCGTCCACCACCTGGGTAGGGAGACCCATGGGACCCAGCTCCTCCAGGAACGGCTCGGGGTCGAACTGCTCCATGTTGAAGACGCCGGCGCCGCGCCATTTGTTGGTCAGCATCATGATCGCCCCCACTACCGCCGGCACACCGGTGGTGTAGCTGATGGCCTGGGAGCTGACCTCCCGGTAGCACTCTTCGTGGTCGCAGATGTTGTAGACGTAGACCTGTTTGCGTTTGCCGTCCTTAATGCCCCGGGCGATGACGCCGATGCAGGTTTTCCCCTTGGTGAGCGGTCCCAGGGAAGCCGGGTCGGGGAGCAGCGCCTTCAGGAACTGGATCGGTACGATCTTCTGCCCCTGGAACTCCACCTCGTCGATGCGGGTCATGCCCACGTTCTGCAGCACCTCCAGGTGCTTCAGGTAGTTGTCCGAGAAAGTCATCCAGAACTGGGCCTTTTTGATGGTGGGGATATGTTTCACCAGGGATTCCATCTCCTCGTGATACATGCGGTAGATGTTCATGGGGCCGATCCCCTCGGGGAAGTCGAAGGAACGTTTGGTGGCCAGGGGGCCGGACTCCACCCACTGACTGTTCTCCCAGTGGCGGCAGGTGGCGGTTACCTCGCGGATGTTGATCTCCGGATTGAAGTTGGTGGCAAAGGGCTGGCCGTGGGAGCCGGCATTGGCGTCGATGATGTCGATCTCCTGCACCTCGTCCAGGTACTTCTTGGCCGCCAGGGCGGTGTAGACGTTGGTCACTCCCGGGTCGAAGCCGGAGCCCAGAAGCGCCATCAGTCCGGCGTTCTTGAAACGCTCCTGGTAGGCCCACTGCCAGGAGTACTCGAACTTGGCCGTGTCGGGCGGCTCGTAGTTGGCGGTGTCCAGGTAATCCACGCCGGTCTCCAGGCAGGCGTCCATGATGGTCAGGTCCTGGTAGGGGAGGGCCACGTTGATGACCAGTTTTGGCTGGACCTGCCTGATCAGCTCCACCAGCTCCGGAACGTTGTCGGCATCCACCCGGGCGGTGTTGATGCTGTTGCCGAGCTGGGCCGCGATGGCGTCGCACTTGCTCCTGGTGCGCGAAGCCAGGGTTATTTCCGTGAAGATGTCACGCCGCTGGGCGCACTTGTGGGTGACGACGCCGCCGACCCCGCCCGCTCCGATAATCAGTACCTTGCTCATCTGTGCGCTCCTCCTGCCGCCATGGTTCCAAAGGCAGCGTCGTTATGTGACTGAATAAATGAGGATACATCGCGTGTGCCGGTCCGTTTCCCGGCTGAGGCACCCTCTGGATGTGGATAGAAAGTTCCCTTCTTTGAAGAGGGAGAATGGGGAAGAAGCTCCTCCGCCGACGCGCTCCCCCCCCCTGTGCACAGGGGAGGGCGGCTGACGGTGGTGCTCATCACCGCTGGTCGTTGCGTCGCGGTGAAACGCCTATTCACCCAGGTAGGTGTAGGCCTGGATGGTCTTGTCCAGCAGTTCCAGGAAGTGGCTGCTCTCCTCGATGGAGATCTTCTTGGAGGCGACCCCGTTCTCCAGGTTGTCGCGCACCTTTTTCAGGATCTCGGTGCCGTCGTACTGGACGTATTTGAGGGACTGCTGGATCGCGTCGCCGCTGATGACCGTGTCGATGCGGTAGTTGGTCTTCTTGTTGAAGGTTATGTGCACGGCGTTGGTATCGCCGAACAGGTTGTGCAGATCCCCCAGGATCTCCTGGTAGGCGCCGATGAGGAAGAAGCCGATGTAGTACTCCTCGGACTTGCGGATCTTGTGCAGCGGCAGGTACTTGGTCCTGCCGTTCTCCCCCACGAAACTGGTGATCTCGCCGTCGGAGTCGCAGGTGATGTCCGCGATGGAGGCGATCACGTCCGGCTTTTCCCCCAGTCGCTGGATCGGCATGATCGGGAAGAGCTGGTCGATGGCCCAGGAGTCCGGGATGGACTGGAACAGGGAGAAGTTGGCGAAATAGGTCTGGCGCATGCTCAGCTTGAAGTTCTGCAACTCCTCGGGAACCGGCTTCATCTTTTCCACCAGATTGTTGATCTTCTTTATGATTCTCGTGTACAGCCATTCCGCCATGGCCCGGTCGTTCAGGTTCAGGTATCCCAGGTTGAACAGGCTGACCGCTTCCTGGATCAGCTGGAGGGTGTCGTGGTAATCCTCCCGCAGGGAGTGGCGGTCGATGCTCTTGTAGATGTCCACCAGCTTCCTGACCGTGGGTGAGAGCGGCTCCGACTGGGTCAGGATCGATTCGAAGTCGGGCATCTGGTTCTGGGTGTTGGTGTTGAGGATGTTGGTGACCATCACCGAGTAGTGAGCGACCGTGGCCCGTCCCGATTCGGAGATGATGTTGGGGCATTCCACCCCTGCCTCATCGCAGATGTTCTTTATCTGGTAGATGACGTCGTTGGCGTATTCTTCCACCGAATAGTTGACGCTGGAGAAGTAGCTGGACTTGGAGCCGTCGTAGTCCACTCCCAGGCCGCCGCCGATGTCGATGTACTCCAGGTTGACCCCCAGCTTTTTCATCTCCACGTAGATGCGGGCACCCTCGATCAGCGCGTTCTTGATCTTGTCGATCTTGGTGACCTGGCTGCCGATGTGGGAGTGCAGCAGCTTGACACTGTCGATCAGGTCGTGCTGCTTGAGCAGGTCGATGGCGGTGATGATCTCGGAGATGCGCAGGCCGAACTTGGCGTCCTCGCCGCCGGAGGTGGCCCACTTGCCGGTCCCCTTGGAGGAGAGTTTGACCCGGATGCCCAGTTTCGGGGTGATGCCGGTCTTCTTCGAGAGCTCGATGATCTTCTCCAGCTCGAACAGCTTCTCGATCACGATGGTGATGTCGTAGCCGATCTTGGTGGCGTAGAGCACGGTCTCAATGAACTCGGTGTCCTTGTAGCCGTTGCAGATGATCGGCAGGCAGTTGCTGGTGGAGATGGAGATGGCAGCCACCAGTTCCGGTTTGGAACCGACCTCCAGACCGATGTTGTACTTCTTGCCGAAGTTGGCGATGGCCTCCACCACCTGGCGCTGCTGATTGACCTTGATGGGATAGAAGGTCTGGTACTGGGCCGGATAGCTGTTGGCCTGGATGGCGTTCCTGAAGACGCGGTTGATGGAAGCGATGCGCCCTTCCAGGATGTTCATGAACCTGAGCAGGATGGGAGGCTTGATCTTGCGCTTGATCAGGTCGTCCACCAGGGAGGTCAGCTCGATGGAGTACTTTGAGTTGGGGGAAGGGTGGACGCAGATGTTGCCCTTCTTGTTGATGGAGAAGAGATCGCCGCCCCAGTTGTTGATGTTGTAGATTTTGGCGGAATCGTTGATGGACCAGCGCTCCATAGGCCGTTTCCTCGTGTTCGGATAGTGATGATGATACAGCAGAATGCCAGAATGGAAACCGGAGCGCATGCCGCTTCGCACGGCGCGGCGCCCAGATGCCGGGGACCGGAGGGCGATGCCGCGCCCGAATCTTCGTGTCAGAAAAAAACGAAATATCCTGTATGGACGGCCGTATGTCAATCGATTTTTGTTGTTGCGCGGACAGGGCGCTCCGTCAACCTTGACAACGGCGATGGGAATGGTTACATCAGATTGACACCGGCACGGGAGCGAGATCGGCCACTTCTTCTAGAACGGATACTGCCATGACACGTTTTTCAGGCAAGAAACCGTACCACCTGGATGTTTTCAACCGCCAGGTCGGCGAGATCAGAAACCTCCTGCATGTCCTGGAACTGGGGGACGGCTTCGACGAGGCCGAAAACCGGCCCTCCATGGATATGTACGAGACCTGCGAAGGAGTCGTGCTGGAGTTCGATCTGCCCGGCTTTCGTGTGGAGGATATCAGTCTCAGGATCCGCGGCGTTACGCTGCTTCTGGAGGCGTATAAGCCACGGGAGCAGAACGAGGGGAACTATCTCTGTCTGGAACGGGCCTGCGGCATCTTCCGCTCCAGCGTGCAGATACCCGGAGAGTGCGACCCCTGTTCCATTAGTGCCGAATACCGCTTGGGCGTGCTGCGGGTGACGTGCCCGAAGAGCGAGGGCGTTCAGGTCGCCATAAAGGAGATAACACCTTGAGTGAAACCGAAAAAGACATGGAAAAGCAGGATGGGGAAGAGCTGAAGATACCCGACGAATTGCCGCTCTTGCCGGTACGGGACGTGGTGGTCTACCCGTTCATGATCATCCCGCTCTTCGTGGGGCGCGAGATGTCGGTCAAGGCGGTGGACAGCGCCCTGGCGGGAGACCGCATGATCCTTTTGGCCACCCAGTACGAGATCAGCGAGGAGGATCCGCCGCCTGACAAGATCTACGGGGTCGGTACGGTGGCCATGATCATGCGCATGCTCAAGCTGCCGGACGGCCGGATCAAGATCCTGGTCCAGGGGCTGTCCAAGGCGCGCATCACCGAGTTTACCTCGGAGAAGCCCTACTACACGGTGCGCATCGAGCGGATGAACGACGCGCCGCTTGGCGACGCGACCCTGGAGACCGAGGCCCTGGTGCGCACCGTGCGCGAACAGCTGGCCAAGGTGGTGGAGCTGGGCAAGCAGATTTCCCCCGAAGTGATCGTCATCCTGGAAAACATCCAGGACCCGGGGAGCATGGCCGACCTGATCGCCAGCAACATGGGGCTCAAGGTGGCCGATGCCCAGCAGCTCCTGGAAACGGTGGATCCCATCACGCGCCTGACCAAGGTCAACGAGCTGCTCAACCGCGAGGTGGAGCTCTTGAGCGTGCAGGCCAAGATCCAGAGCGCGGCCCGGGAGGAGATGGGCAAGAACCAGCGGGAGTACTACCTGCGGGAGCAGATGCGGGCCATCCAGCAGGAGCTGGGGGACGGCGAGGGGAAGGAGGATCTGATCGAGATCCGCAAGGCCATCGAGTCCGCCAAAATGCCGGAGAACGTGCAGAAGGAGGCGCTCAAGCAGCTGGGCCGTCTGGAGAACATGCACCCGGACGCCGGCGAGGCCGGCATCATCCGCACCTACCTGGACTGGCTGGTGGAGATCCCCTGGAGCAAATCCAGCCGCGACAGCCTGGAGATCAGTCGTGCCGAGAAGATCCTCAACGAGGACCACTTCTACCTGGACAAGATCAAGGAGCGCATCCTGGAGTTCCTCTCCGTGCGCAAGCTGAAGAAGAAGATGAAGGGGCCGATCCTCTGCTTCGTCGGCCCTCCCGGCGTGGGCAAGACCTCCCTGGGCAAGTCCATTGCCCGGGCCATGAACCGGAAGTTCGTGCGCATCTCCCTGGGGGGGGTGCGGGACGAGGCCGAGATCCGCGGCCATCGCCGGACCTACATCGGCGCGCTTCCCGGCCGCATCATCCAGGGGATGAAGCAGGCCGGCACCAACAACCCGGTCTTCATGCTGGACGAGCTGGACAAGCTGGGATACGACTACAAGGGTGACCCCTCCTCGGCGCTCCTGGAGGTGCTGGACCCGGAGCAGAACCACTCTTTCTCGGACCACTACATCAACCAGCCGTACAACCTCTCCAACGTGATGTTCATCGCCACGGCCAACCAGATCGACCCGGTGCCGTCGGCCCTGCGGGACCGCATGGAGGTGATCACCCTCTCGGGCTACACCGAGGAGGAGAAGCTGGAGATCTCACGGCGGTTCCTGGTGCCGCGCCAGATGAAGGAAAACGGGTTGAAGGAGAAGAACATCGCCTTCGACGACGATGCCATTGCCGAGATCATCGCCAAATACACCCGCGAGGCCGGGCTGCGCAACCTGGAACGGGAGATCGGCACGGTCTGCCGCAAGGTGGCCCGCAAGGTGGCCGAGGGGCAGAAGCGGATCACCAAGGTAACCGCCAAGAATCTGCACGGATTCCTGGGTGCCCCCAAGTTCGTGCGGGAAGAGGACCTGGATCGCAACGAGATCGGCGTGGTCAACGGTCTGGCCTGGACCCCGGTGGGAGGGGAAATCCTCCACATCGAGGCGTCCCAGATGCAGGGGAAGGCAGGCCTGACCCTGACCGGTCAGCTGGGGGATGTGATGAAGGAGTCGGCCCAGGCGGCCCACTCCTACATCCGCGCCCATGCCGAGGAACTGCGCATCAAACCGGAGTTTTTCCAGGAGCATGAGATCCACGTGCATGTCCCGGCCGGCGCCATCCCCAAGGATGGCCCCTCCGCTGGTGTGGCCATGACCACCGCTCTCGTTTCGGTGATCACCCGCGTGCCGGTGAAGAAGGACGTGGCCATGACCGGCGAGATCACCCTGAGGGGGAAGGTACTCCCCATCGGCGGGCTCAAGGAAAAGATCCTGGCGGCCGTCCGCTCGGAGATGAAGACGGTGATCATTCCGGCCCAGAACAAGAAGGACCTGGAGGATGTCCCGGCCGAGATACTGAAGAAGGTCCGGATCGTGCCGGTGACCACGATCGACGAGGTGCTCAAGCTGGCGCTGGAGAAGTATCCGCCCCCCGCGCCCGCTGCTTCGGCGGGGAGCTCTCCCGCCAGGGGCGCTGCCAGGAAGGGGGCGGCCGCGGCGTCGGCAAAAGCCGACCAGGGGGCGCCGGCCGGCGCCTGAGACCGGACCGCCCGCGATCACACGACCGAGAGGGGGATACGATGCCGCCCGTGGCACCCTATCCCCCTCCTTTTTGGAGGGGTGGCCAATGAATCTGCGCGCCAGCGGAATAACCCCGGCAGAGCTCAACCAGTGTTCCCGGAACACCCTGGCTGAACATCTGGGGATTGAATTCGTCGAAATCGGCGACGACTTCCTGGCTGCCAGGATGCCGGTGGACCGGCGCACGCACCAGCCGGACGGCATACTCCACGGCGGAGCGTCGGTGGCTCTGGCCGAGACCGTGGGGAGCGTGGCCGCCAACCTCTGCCTGGATCGTTCCTTGAGACGGGTCGTGGGGGTGGAGATCAACGCCAACCATCTGCGACCGGTGCGCTCCGGCTGGGTTACTGCCGTTGCCCGGCCGCTGCACCTGGGGCGACGGACCCAGGTGTGGGAAATCAGGATTTCCAACCGTGACGACAGGCTGGTCTGCGTGTCGCGGCTTACGGTGGCGGTCACGGATGTCGAACGGTCCGACGCCCCGCAGGCGCCGTGACGACCTCATGTACAGGCCCCCATGCACTCACCTCAGGCAACTCTCACCCGCCGTTTTCAGGTTAAACCATGACTACTGACACGAAACTCTCCTCCCTGGGCGAATTCGGTCTGATCGACCGCATCGCCTCCCATGTGGCCAACGGCGCGGGGGTGGTCACCGGCATCGGCGACGATGCCGCCGTCACCTCCCTCACCCCCGGCATGCAGCTTCTGACCTCCACCGACATGCTGTTGGAGGACGTGCACTTTCGCCGGAGCTGGCACTCCCCCCTGACCCTAGGGCGCAAATCCCTGGGGGTGAGCGTCTCCGACGTGGCTGCCATGGGGGCCATCCCCCGCTGGGCCCTGCTCTCCCTGGCCATCCCGTCCGGTTTTCCCCTGGAGTTCCTGGACCGCTTCACCGAGGGGTTTCTGGCCATGGCCGAAGAGCACGGCGTGAGTCTGATCGGCGGCGATACCTGCTCTTCCAGGAGCGGCCTGGTGATCTCGGTGACCATCATGGCCGAGCAGTATCCCGATCGCATCCTGCGCCGCAGCGGGGCGCGGGCAGGGGACGAGATCTGGGTCAGCGGCACCCTGGGGGATGCGGCACTGGCGCTGTCGCTGCTGGAGCAGGGCGCGGCCGTGGATGACCCGCTGCTCCTGGGGCGTCTGCTGGATCCCGTGCCGCGCACCGGGCTGGGGCTTGCCCTGGCGGAGTCGGGGCTGGTCAGCGCCATGATCGACGTCAGCGACGGGGTGTTGGCGGACTATGGACATATCGCCCAACGGTCCGGGAAGGGGGGTGTCCTGTACCTGGAGCGTCTCCCCACCTCGGCCTCGTTCCTGCGCCATGCCGCGGAATGTCCCGACTTCCCCCACCAGCTGGTCCTCTCCGGCGGTGAGGACTATGAGCTGGCCTTCACCGCGGGGCCTGAAAACCGTGAAAAAATCGAGAGTATCGCGAAAAACTGTGGCGTTCGGGTGACGCCTGTTGGTATAGTAACGAGTTTTCCGGGGATGGAGGTGCGGATGGAGGACGGCAGCCGCCACATTCCGCGCAACCCCGGCTTCACCCATTCAATCTAGATGATCCAAAAGGAACAGCGATGCAACAGACAGCGATTTCAGCGCCCCAGGCACGGCTCTGCGCCGATGCCATTCGTTTTCTCTCCGTTGACGCGGTGCAGCAGGCCAATTCCGGCCATCCCGGCCTCCCCATGGGAGCCGCCGACTGCGCCTTTTCCCTGTGGGGAAACTACCTGAGCTTCAACCCTGACGATCCCTGCTGGCCCAACCGGGACCGCTTCGTGCTTTCGGCAGGGCACGGTTCCATGCTGCTCTACTCGCTGCTGCACCTGTTCGGATACGATCTCTCCCTGGAGGAGCTGAAGAACTTCCGCCAGTGGGGGAGCAAGACGCCGGGCCACCCCGAATACGGCCACACTGCGGGGGTGGAGGTCACCACCGGGCCGCTGGGGCAGGGCTTCGCCACCGGTGTCGGCATGGCCATCGCGTCGAAGATGGCTGCCGAGCGCTTCAACACCCCCGATTTCAAACCGGTTGACCACACCATCTACGCCCTGGCCGGTGACGGCTGTCTGCAGGAAGGGATCAGCTACGAGGCCGCGGCCCTGGCGGGTCACCTCAAGCTGGGCAACCTGGTCTACATCTACGACGACAACGGCATCACCATCGAGGGGAAGACCGACCTGGCCTGGTCCGAGGATGTGGCTGGGCGCTTCACCGCCTGCGGCTGGCAGGTTCAGAAGATCGACGGCCATGACTACGGTCAGATCACCGCCGCCATCGCCGCTGCCAAGAGTGAGACCGAACGCCCCTCGCTGATCATCGCCACCACCCACATCGCCTTCGGCAGCCCTGCCAAGCAGGACTCCTCCGGTGCCCACGGCTCCCCTCTGGGCCAGGACGAGATCGCCGCCACCCGCGCCAACCTGGCCTGGCCCCATGCCCCTTTCCAGATCCCCCAGGAGGTGCGGGACATCTGCTCCGAACGGGTACGGCAGTTGAAACAGCGCTACGACGAGTGGCAGCGCGGCTTCGGGGCATGGCGGGCGGCACATCCGGAGCAGGCGCTCCTGTGGGACCGGATGTGGAACAAGACGCTTCCCGACAACCTGGCCGACGAACTGGCGGCCGCAGTGGCCGACAAGGCCGGCGCCACCCGCTCCCTGTCCGGCGCCGTGCTGCAGAAGGCAGCCAGCCTGATCCCCGCCCTGGCCGGCGGCTCCGCCGACCTGGCCCCGTCCAACAACAGCGACATCAAGGGGGCTGCCTCGGTGCAGGCGGGCGACTTCAGCGGCCGCAACCTTCACTTCGGCATCCGTGAGCATGCCATGGGCGCGGTCATGAACGGTATGGCCCTGTTCGGCTGCCTGATCCCCTATGGTGCCACCTTCCTGGTCTTCTCCGACTACTGCCGCCCCGCCGTGCGGCTGGCGGCTCTCATGAACCTGCGGCTGGTGTACCTGTTTACCCACGATTCGTTCTACGTGGGCGAAGACGGCCCGACCCACCAGCCTATCGAGCACGTGGCCTCGCTGCGCCTGATCCCCGGCCTGCGGGTGATCCGGCCGGCGGACGGCCTTGAGACGGCCCTGGCCTGGAGCGTTGCCCTGGGCAACGACAGCGGTCCCACCGCCCTGATCCTCTCCCGCCAGAACCTGCCGGTCATCGATCGCGGCCGCGGTTTCCACACTGCCGATGTGCTCAAGGGGGGGTATCCGGTCGCCGCCCCCGACGGCGAGCCGTGTGCGGTTGTCATGGCCAGCGGCTCCGAGGTGCACCTGGCCCAGGCTGCGGCGCAGCTGCTGGCATCCCGGGGCATCGTCGTCCGGGTGGTCTCGGTTCCCTGTCTGGAGACTTTCATGGCCCAGCCCCAATCCTACCGTGACGGCCTGCTTCCCGCCGGTATCCCGCGCATTGCCGTGGAGGCGGGGCGCGGAGAGTCCTGGGGGCGGCTCCTGGGGTGCGACGGCCTGTTCATCGGCATCGAACATTTCGGGGCTTCGGCACCGGGCGAGGTGCTGGCGGAGCGGTTCGGCCTTACCCCTCCCCAGGTGGCGGAAAAAATCGCCGCGTTCCTGAAACGCTAGGGCACTGCCATGGAGCTGGTGGAGCTGCTCAAACAATCCCTGCTCTTTTCGGGGCTTGCCGCGGACGACCTGGCCGAACTGGCCACGATCGTGGCGCGGCGCCGGTTCGCCAGGGGAGAGTCCCTGTTCTGCGAGGGGGATGAGGCCACCGGCTTCTATCTGCTGGTGGCCGGCAGCGTCAAGCTCTGCCGCGTCTCCCCGGAAGGGCGGGAAAAGGTGCTCCACTTCGTCAAGCCGCGGGAGACCTTCGCCGAGGCCGCCTTCTTCGGCGACGGCAGGTACCCGGCCGAGGCCCGTGCCATGGAGGCGGGCGAGGCGCTCTTCATCCCCCGCCAGGGGTTCATGGAGCTGATGGCCCGGAACCCCCGGTTCAGCCTCAACCTGGTGGTCTCCCTCTCCCTGATGCTGCGCCAGTTCGTCCGCCAGATCGAGGAGCTCAGTTTTGCCGACGTCACGTCGCGGCTGGCCTCGTTTCTGGTGCGTCGCGCCGACGAAAAGTCGGCCAGCTACGGCGGCATCATCTACATCGACCTGGGAATCAGGAAGGGGGAACTGGCCTCCCGTCTGGGCACGGCCAGCGAGACCATCTCGCGAACCCTGCGCAAGCTCAAGGACGAGGGGATCATCGACGTGCAGGGAAGCCGGGTGGTGATCCACCGCATGGACCGTCTGCAGAAGCTCTGCGAGCGCCACGAGTAGGGGCGGTCCCGTGTGTGGCTGCCCATGACGTGGCGCTGTGGGCGCCCGTTCCATGAACCTTCCCTGGCCGTCCCGGTTTCGGGGGATAAGGAGAGTTTCCGATGCTGATCGTCATGAACCATACGGCAACCCGGGCCGACATCGAAGCCGTCACCAAGGCGGTGGCGGAGATGGGCTTTTCAGCTGCGCCGATTCCGGGCAGCGAGCGCACCGCCATCGGCGTGCTGGGGAATCAGGGGTACGTGGATGACAGCACTATCCTGGAACTCCCCGGCGTCCAACGGGTGATCCATGTCTCCAAACCCTACAAGCTGGTCTCCCGGGACTTCCACCCCGCGGATACCATCGTAGACGTGGCCGGCATCCGCGTGGGCCAGGGGTGCCGGCCGGTGGTGGTGGCCGGACCCTGCGCCGTGGAGAGCGAGGAGCAGATCGTCAAGACGGCCCTGTTCGTGAAACAGGCCGGGGCGGATATGCTGCGGGGGGGGGCCTTCAAGCCGCGCACCGGGCCGCACACCTTCCAGGGGCTGCGGGAAGAGGGACTCAGGCTTCTGGCCCTGGCAGGTCGCGAGAGCGGTCTGCCCGTCGTTACCGAGGTGATGAGCCCGGACAACGTGGGGCTGGTGGCCGACTACGCCGATCTCTTGCAGGTGGGGGCGCGCAACATGCAGAACTTCGATCTGCTGCGCGAACTGGGGCGGATCCGTAAGCCGGTGCTGCTGAAAAGGGGCATGAGCGCCACGGTGGAGGAGTTTCTGGCCGCGGCCGAGTACATCCTGGCCGAAGGGAACGAGCAGGTGATCCTCTGCGAGCGGGGCATCCGAACCTTCGAGACCGCCACCCGCAACACGCTGGATCTGGCGGTGGCGCCCCTGATCCGGGAACTGTCCCATCTGCCGGTGATGATCGATCCGTCGCACGCCACCGGCAAACGCAGTCTCGTTCTCCCCATGACCCTGGCGGCCCTGGTGGCCGGTGCCCATGGCGTGCTGGTGGAGGTGCATCCGGAGCCGGAGAAGGCCTTCTCCGACGGGCCGCAGTCTCTGACGTTCCAGGGGTTTGAACAGCTGATGAACGATGTGCGGCGCATGACCGGTTTCCTCGGTTTCTGACCGCGTTTCCCGCCACGAATTCCCTCAAACATACATTCGGCAGGTAACCGTGGGTGGGTGCGGATACATCGGAATGATACGTGCAAAATCGCTGCCATCCCGCCGGTGAATGGGGTTCAGTCCGTTTCGCCGGTTTAATCCGCCTGTCACCCCTGCACCCGCGTCTCAGCCGTTTTTTATAGGTTGAAAACTTTCCGGGGGCGATGTAATAATAGCACCGTGTTTCGCGCTCTCCCTGTCCTGTTCGATAGCCGCAGTGCCCGGGCGGAATAAACAATGAACGGGGGACCATTCTTGCCGTGGTGTGCTGCCCCATTGCGCGGGAATTGCCTGAAGCGGCACATGGTCGCCCACCTGTTAAGGAACTCGCCGGAGGTTCTTTAGGTTGACGGCAGGACGGGGAGAGGAAAAAAAGGGGATGCCTTTACAAGGCATCCCCTTTCCTGTTTAGGCCCCCGTCAGGGGGGGCGTTCCGGTCAAGGATCTCCCGTACCCGTTGCAGCAGTTCAGAAGGCAGGACCGGTTTGGGCAGGAAGTTGTGCTCGTCTTTGAACAGTCCCCGGGCATCGAGGGTGTCCTCCGCATAGCCGCTGATGAAGAGCGCCTTCATGTCAGGTCTGACCTTCATGACCTCGTCGTAGAGCGTTTTTCCGTCCAGGTTGGGCATGATGATGTCGCTGACCAGGATATGGATGGGGCCGTTCCCTTCCCGGATTTTCTCCAGAGCTTCCCGGCCGTCGACGGCCTCGATCACCGTATAGCCCGCCTCCTCCAGGACGACCCGGTTCAGATCCCGAACATCCTGATCATCTTCCACCAGCAGGACCGTTTCCGTGCCCCCCGCGGGGAGCGGTTGGCGTCGTTCGTCCGGGCACTCTTCACTCTCCCCGATGGCCAGCGGGAGATAGAGCCTGAAGGTCGTGCCCTGGCCGAGTGCGCTGTCAACGACGATGAAGCCGTTGTGCTGTTTGACGATGCCGTAGATGATTGACAACCCCAGGCCGGTTCCCTTGCCCGCCTTCTTGGTGGTAAAGAACGGTTCGAAGATCTTCTCCCGGGTCTCCTGATCCATGCCGCAACCGGTGTCGCTGACGGAGATCCTGGCGTATGCCCCGGGGGTTCCGAATCCGTGCCGTGCGATGAACCGTTCATCGATCTCGTCCGGGACCGCCTCGATGTCGAGTGCCCCGCCGCTGGTCATGGAATCCCGCGCGTTTGTCACCAGGTTCATCAGCACCTGCTCCAGCTGCCCCCGGTCGGCCATGACGCCAATGATGCCCCTGGCCGTCTTTACCCGGAAGTCGATATCCTCGGGAATCAGGCGGCAGAGCATCCTCTTGATGCCGTCGACAACCTCGTGCACATCCAGAAGGCGCATGTGCAGCACCTGCTTGCGGCTGAAGGCCAGAAGCCCCCTGGTCAGCTGGGCGGCCCGTTCCCCCGCGGCCAGGACCTGGGTGACGTGGGGGCGAAAGGGATTATCCTGTTCCATCTTTACGGCCATGAGCTCGGAAAACCCCATGACCGCGGAGAGAATGTTGTTGAAGTCATGGGCGATGCCGCCGGCGAACCGCCCTATGGCCTCCATCTTGCGGGCCTGGTTGAGCTGGGCCTCCAGGTTGCTGCGCTCCTCTTCGGCCCGTTTCTGATCGGTTATGTCCACGAAGGTGACCAGCACGCTGTCCGACTCCCCGTATTTCATGACCACGCTTGAGCTCAGGACCCATCTGTCATTGCCGGCTCTGGTGCGGATCCGGTATTCGTAGCGTCCCGAGCGCAACTCGCCCCGCCCCAGGGCCAGCAGCCGCTCCCGGGCGATGGCCAGATGGTCCCCGTGCAGAAACAGCCCGAGCTCCTTGCCTGAAACGTCCTCCCTGCGGTAGCCGCCGATCTGGATCGCCGCCGCATTGGCATACACGATACGCTCTCCCCTGAGCAGGATGATGGCATTGGGGGACGTCTCGGTCAGTAGCCGGAATTTTTCCTCGCTGTCCCTGAGCGCCAGTTCCGTCAGTCTGCGATCGGTAATGTCCCTGACGAAACAATAGGTGTACGAGACCCCGTTATAGGTCAGCTGGTTGGCGGAGATCTCCACCGGAAAGGTTATGCCGTCCCTGCGGCAATGAACCGTCTCAAAGGTGATCGATCCAGTGGCGACGAGGGCCTCTCTGATGTCCGCAAACCGCTCCCTGGTGATGGCGGGGTCGATATCGAAGATGGTCATGTGCGACAACTCGGCAATCGAATAGTCCAGGCTGCGGCAGGCGTACTCGTTGGCCGTCAGGATCCGTCCGCCGGTGGTTGTCTTGAAGATGCCGATGGCGGCCTTCTCGATGCAGAACTCGTGCAGCAGCCGTTTCTCCTCTCCGCGTCTCTGTTCTTCCCTGTCCGTCACGAAACAGCAGCAGTACTCCCGCTCTCCCCAGGCAACGAAGTGGGAGCGGATTTCCACCGGATAGATGCGGCCATCCTTGGCGCGGTGGGTTGCCTCGAAGAGATCGACCCCCCTGGAACGCACGGTGCGCCAGCGCTCCGCGAACTCTTCCCCGGAACAGGAGGGAGCGATGTCGCCCAGGGACATGTTCTCCAACTCCTCCCGCCCGTATCCCAGGGCACGGCAGGCCGCCTCGTTGGCATAGCTGATGCGCAGGTCGTCGCGCACCCACAGGAGCTGCACGTCGGCGCTCTCCATGGCGATGCGGGCGAAGTCGGGCTTGTCACCGGATTCAGGCGTTGTCTCGCGGTAGGCATAGCCGCGCTCCTCCAGGAAGCGGCGCAGGTCGTCCAGCTTCTGGCCGTTGTCATCGATGACGAAAAGCGCTTTCATGCCATCCTCCTCGCGCAGGGGAACGTTGCGCGTCGTCGCCGCCCGGAGGGAGCGACGTGGTGCGGATACGAAACGAGGCGCCCGATGGTATTCGGGAGCCTCGCAAACATAACATATCAGTCACGGGAAACGGGGACTCCTGTCACGCCGAGGGTAGTCGTTCCCGTCCCGTGGGGGAGGGGTGGATCGTCGGGGAAGGAGAACAGTCCTGCCGCTCCCGGAACGGTTACGGTCATGCCTGAGCTTCCGCCTGGCGGGCCATGGCGTCGTCCATGACCTTGTAGGCGCAGAACTCGCCGCACATGGTGCAGGCGCCGTGGTCGGAGACCGGAGAACTTTCCCGCAGGGAACGTGCCCGCTCCGGGTCCAGGGCCAGGTTGTACTGCCCCTCCCAGTCAAGCTTCTTCCTGCATTTTGCCATCTGGATGTCCTTGTCCATGGCCCCCTTGACCCCCTTGGCGATGTCGCCGGCGTGGGCGGCGATACGTGAGGCGATCACGCCGTCGCGCACGTCCTGCACGTCGGGAAGGCGCAGGTGCTCGCTGGGGGTGACGTAACAGAGGAAGTCGGCGCCGGCGGCGGCTGCCATGGCGCCGCCAATGGCGCAGGTGATATGGTCGTAGCCCGGAGCGATGTCGGTCACCAGCGGTCCCAGCACGTAGAAGGGGGCGCCGTGGCAGAGCCGCTTCTGCAGCAGGATGTTGGCCTGGACCTGCTGCAGCGGCACGTGTCCCGGTCCCTCGATCATGACCTGTACGCCGGCAGCCTGGGCGCGCTGGGTCAGTTCGCCCAGCAGGATCAGCTCGTGGATCTGGGCCCGGTCGGTGGCGTCGGCCAGGCAGCCGGGGCGGAACCCGTCACCCAGGGAGAGGCACATGTCATACTCTTTGGTGATCTCCAGGAGTCTGTCGAAATGTTCAAAGAGCGGATTGTCCTGGTTGTTGTAGGCCATCCACTCGATGGTGAAGGCGCCGCCCCGGGAAACCACGTCCATGATGCGCCCCTCGTTCTTCATCCGCTCCACGGTGGCGCGAGTCACACCGCAATGCACGGTGATGAAGTCAACCCCGTCCTCGGCATGCTTGACGATACCGGCGAAGATGTCGTCCACGGTCATGTCCACGATGGCCTTCTTCTTTACCCGCACTGCGTCCAGAGCCGCCTGGTAGAGCGGCACGCTGCCGATGCAGGCGGTGGTTTCGGCCACCACGGCGCGACGGATCTCGTCCACCGGCCCGCCGGTGGAGAGGTCCATGATGGCGTCGGCTCCGTATTTCACCGCTACCCGCGCCTTTTCCAGCTCTTTCTCCATGTCGGTGTCGTCCGACGAGGAACCGATGTTGGCGTTGACCTTGGTGCGCAGGCCGGCGCCCACGGCCAGCGGTGTGCCGTTGGCGTGTTTGTTGTTGTGACAGATGACGATGGTGCCGGCCGCAATGCCGTCGCGGAGGAACTCGGGGCTGACTCCCTCGGCCAGTGCCGCGGTCTTCATCTTTTCGGTAACGACGCCCCTGCGGGCGTATTCAAGCTGGGTCATAGGATCTCCGTAGTTAAAGTGTGCGATCTGATGGCGCCTGGGGCGTGAGTTGCCGGGCCGCGGCCACATGGTTGACCGGGCTGTGGCCCTTGCCCAGCGGCCGGGCCGTCTGGATCGCGGCAGTGACGAACTGTTTGGCCCGTTCCACAGCCTGCCCGAGCGGTTCCCCCTGGGCCAGGAACGCGGCGATGGCCGAGGCGTAGGTGCAGCCGGTGCCGTGGGTGTTGCTGGTGAAGATGCGCTCTTCGCTGAAGTGCAGGCACTGGCTGCCGTCGAAGAGGATGTCGGTGGAGAGTCTGCCGGTCAGGTGCCCCCCCTTGATGAGCACCCGGGCTGCTCCCAGCCCGTGAAGGTCCCGGGCCGCCTGTTCCGCCTCGGCTTCGTTCCGGATCGCCCTCCCCAGGAGCCGCTCGGCCTCGGGGATGTTGGGGGTGATCAGGTAGGCCAGGGGCATGAGCTGTTCCAGGAAGGTCATGGCTGCCTCGCGCTCCAGCAGCTGGGTGCCCCCCTTGGCGATCATGACCGGATCGATCACCAGCGGCAGCAGCGGTGTCCGCTCGGCCAGCTTCTCCGCCAGGGTGGAGACGATGGCCGGAGTGTGCAGCATGCCGGTCTTGATCAGGTCGATGGGGATGTCGGACAGCACGCTCTCCAGCTGGTCAATCACGAAGGAGGGGGGGAGGCCGTGGATCGCGGAAACGCCGCGGGTGTTCTGGGCGGTCAGGGCGGTGAGCACGCTGGCGGCGTAGCTCCCCAGCAGGGTGATGGTCTTGATGTCGGCCTGGATACCCGCTCCGCCGCCCGAGTCGCTGCCGGCCACCGTCAGCACGGCGCCGCGGGGCAGGGGGCGGCGGCGGTTGAAGAGCAGCCGCAACTCCATGACCGCTGCGTCCGGCCGCGGGGAGGAGAGCACCGAGGAGATCACCGCCAGGGCATCGGCGCCGGCGTCCACAACCCGGCAAGCGTTGGCGGGGGTTATGCCGCCGATGGCCACAATGGGGAGCCTGATCCGGTCGCGGACCTCGGCCAGGCCGGTGGTGCCCGGCAGGTGGCTGACCGCCTTGCTGCTGGTGGGATACATGGAGCCGAAGCCGATGTAGTCGGCCCCCTCGGCTTCCGCCTCCAGGGCTTCCCTGAGGTCGTGGGTGGATTTGCCGATGATCCGGTCCGGCCCGAGCAGGGCGCGGGCTTCGGCAATGCCGCCGTCGTCCTGACCCAGGTGGACGCCGTCCGCCTCCAGTTCCCTGGCCAGTCCCATGTCGTCGTTGACGATGAAGGTTACCCCGAAGTCGCGGCAGAGGCGCCGCAGTTCGGTTGCCTCGGCGAGGCACTGGTCGCGCTCCCTCCCCTTGGCGCGGTACTGTAGTACCGCAACGCCCCCCTTGAGGGCCGTCGCCACCCGCTCCACCAGGCAGTCTCCCTGATCGGTAACAAGATAGACGCCCGCGAGGGGAGATGGGTGACTGTTTTTGTTGACCACGAGACGAAAGGGTCTGTCCGCGTCGCTCATTGCCGCTGTATCCTTTTCATTGGCCGGAAAACAGAAAAGCCGCTCTGATGAACCATATCAGGCGGCCTTGATTCAGGGAATCGTCACGCGAGCCGCTTTCCTACGCCGGAATTATCCGGATCAGGTTCAAAGGGTCTGATTCCTCCGGAATCATCTCAGTTCTGTCGAACTCCCCCAGGGCCTTACAACGCCGTTACCATACTGGAACTCACCTTTTCTGTCAATGGTTGAGACGTGAACGGAAAAGACACCCTGAAAACGGCCGGATGCGGTTCGGTGAGCGCCTCTCGTCACCGTTGGCCGGCCGCTCTTTCCCTTTACAGCCGCCGGGAGACATGCTAATAACCGGGCGTACTCTTTTTTCCGTTGCGAGGAGTTCCGCTCTCTTGTACGACAGCCGCCCCACCTTTGCCGAGATCGATCTCTCGGCCCTGCGCCACAACTACCAGCTCATCCGCTCTTCCGTTTCGCCCCAGTCCGAGGTGCTGGCGGTGGTCAAGGCCGACGCCTACGGCCACGGCTTCATGGACATCAGCCGCGAACTGGAACGGCTCGGGGTGAACGCTTTCGGCGTTGCCTTCCTGGCCGAAGGGATCCAGCTGCGCAAGGCAGGCATCGACAAGCCGATCCTGCTCCTGGGAGGGGTCTATCCCGGCCAGGAACGCAAATGTGTCGGCTACAACATCTCCACCATCGTCTTCAACCTGGAACAGGCCCGGGCCCTGGACCGTGCCGCGGCCAAGCTCTTTCGCAGGGCACAGCTGCACCTCAAGGTGGACACCGGCATGGGGCGCCTGGGCATTCCCTATGCGGATGTTCCCGCCTACGCGCGTGAGCTGGCCTCCCTGCAGCACATCTCCCTGGAAGGGATCGTCTCCCACTTTGCCAGCTCCGACGAGCTGAACGAGTCGGGGCGCTATTTCTCGCGACTGCAAGCGGAGCGCTTCGCCTGGGCTCTGGCTGAGACCCGTGCCGCCGGCTTCGCGCCGCGCTATATCCATATCGCCAACAGCGCCGCGGCCCTGCTCAGGGATATCCCGGGGTGTAACCTGGTCAGGCCGGGCATCGCCCTGTACGGCGCCCTGCCGTCGCCTGATTTTCAAGGTCGGCTGGACCTGCGGCCGGTCATGCGCCTGAAGAGCCGCATCGCCATGCTCAAGTGGGTGGAGCCGGGTACTCCCCTCAGTTATGGCCGCCGCTTCACCACCCAGGGCCGGACCCTGGTGGCCAGCGTGCCGGTGGGGTATGCCGACGGCTACGCCCGTGCCCTCACCAACCGTGGTGTGGCGCTGGTGAGGGGTGAGCGGGTGCGGGTGGCGGGAACGGTCTGCATGGACTGGATTATGCTGGACGTGACCGGCGTCGGTGGGGTCACCGTGGGGGACCAGGTGGTGCTGATGGGGCCGGACGGGACCGGCAACTGCATTCACGCCGAGGAGCTGGCCGAAGCGGCAGGCACGATCCCCTACGAAATTTTCTGCGGCATAAGCAAGCGGGTACCGCGGGTCTATCTGGACTGAAGCCATGCGGCTCCTGCCATCTTCCGGGATCTCCCGGTCCGCTTTTTCGCCGTTGTTCCGTCTCCTCCCGGCGAAAAGGCCCTCCGTGTACGAACGTTGACTGCTCTGGTGAAGACCATGTATGCACTTGCCATCGATCTGGGCACCACAACCCTGGCGGTCTCCCTCATGGACGCCACCACCGGCGCGCGCCTGGCCATGGCCGGCTCCCTGAACCCGCAGCGCAGCTTCGGCGGCGACGTGGTGAGCCGTCTGGCTGCGGCCGTGGCCTCCCCTGCTGCCGCGGACCAGATGGCGGCCCTGGTGCGGGCCGAACTGCTGCGCCTGGCGAGGGCCGTTTGCGCTGATGCCGGCGTTGCCTGGGATCGCGTGGAACGGGTCGCCATTGCCGGCAACCCGGCCATGCAGCATCTGCTGCTGGGACTCGCCGTTGACCGGTTGGCTTTTCCCCCTTTTCGTCCCCGGATCACCGCGGCTACGCGCATCCCGGTGACGTCCCTCGGCTGGCCCGGCTCTGCCCTGGCCTACGTTTTTCCCCTGCCGGGCGGCTTCGTGGGGGGGGATACGGTGGCCTTTCTGTACGGGGACCGGGAATCCGGGACCGGGGGCCAAAGACCGGGGACCGGGAGTTCTATGTTTCAGTCCCCAGTCCCCGTTCACCCGGCCCTGTACCTGGACCTGGGCACCAACGGCGAGATGGCCCTTGAGACGGGGGAAACCGTCTGGGCCACCTCGGCGGCCGCGGGCCCGGCTTTCGAGGGGGGTAACCTCTCCTGCGGCATGGCGGCCCTGGCCGGGGCGATCCGTTCGGTGAGCCTGGAGGGTGACCGGGTCAGGAACGAGGTGATTGGAGGCCTCCCACCCCAGGGTATCTGCGGCTCCGGCGTGCTGGAGCTGGTCAGCCACCTGCTGCGGCACGGGGTCCTGGAACCGGGGGGGCGGCTGCGGGACGGCGCCGAGATCCCGTCCAACCTGGCGGCCCGAATGGTCAGCCGGGAAGGGGAGAACGCCTTCGTGATCCATCGCGATGCCCGCTGCACGCTGCTGCTGACCCAGGCGGACGTTCGCCAGGTGCAGCTGGCCATCGGGGCCATCCGGGCCGGCCTGGAGGTGCTCTGCCTGCGCGCCGGTATCCCTGTCGCCGCAATCCGGGAGGTATGTCTGACCGGATCGTTCGGCGCGGTGGTGCGGCCCGAGTGGCTCAAAACCGTTGGCATGTTACCCGCCGACATGCTACATACTATCATTTTTACTCCCGAGGGCGCGTTGTCCGGCGTGGAGCGTTCCCTCTGCCGTCCCGATGGCGCCGCGGACGTGGAGCGTCTGGCCGCCCGCTTCCGGGTCGTGCCGCTGTCCGGCATGCCGCTGTTCGAGCAGCTGTTCCTGCGCCATCTGGAGTTTCCCTCCCCGGGACCGGGAGCGGAGGAAGGTCGCGGCAGCCGGTAACCAGTCACGAGTAACCAGTCACGTCTATGTGCGCGGAAGGAGCTTACAAACAATGGCAAAGATCAAACGGGCGCTGATCAGCGTCTCCAACAAGCGGGGCATTATCGAGTTTTCCAAGGTACTGGCCGACTACGGCATCGAAATCCTCTCCACCGGCGGAACCGCCAAGCTGCTGCGCGATTCCGGCCTGGAGGTGAAGGACGTGTCCGAGTTCACCGGGTATCCCGAGATGCTGGACGGCCGGGTAAAGACGCTGCACCCCAAGGTGCACGGCGGTCTGCTGGGCATGCGCGGCAATCCTCAGCATGTGACCAAGATGCGGGAGTTCGGCATCGAGGAGATCGACATGGTGGTGGTCAACCTGTATCCCTTCGAGGCCACCGTCGCCAAGGAAGGGTGCCTGCTGGAGGACGCCATCGAGAACATCGACATCGGCGGTCCCACCATGCTTCGCTCCGCGGCCAAGAACTACCCGGACGTGACCGTGCTGGTGGACAGCGTGGATTACGCCATGATCGTGGACGAGATGCGGGCCAGCGGGGGCGAAGTTTCCGCCACGACCAATTTCAGCCTTGCGGTCAAGGCGTTCCAGCACACGGCGGCCTATGATGGGGCCATTTCCAACTACCTGGGCGCCCGCCTGGGGGAGGGGGTGGATCTCTTTCCCCCCACCTTCACCTTCCAGGTCAAAAAGAGCCAGGAGCTGCGCTACGGAGAGAACCCCCAGCAGTCCGCGGCCTTCTACGTGGAGCGGGACCAGCACGAGGCCTCGGTGGCCACCTGTCACCAGGTGCAGGGCAAGGAGCTTTCCTACAACAATATCGCCGATACCGACGCGGCCCTGGAGTGCGTGAAGCAGTTCACCGAGGGGCCCACCTGCGTGATCGTCAAACATGCCAACCCCTGCGGTGTGGCCATTGGCGCCACCCTGCTGGAGGCCTATGACCGGGCCTACTCCACCGATCCGGAATCGGCCTTCGGCGGCATCATTGCCCTGAACCGCGAACTGGACCTGGAGACCGCCCGGGCCATCTGCGAACGCCAGTTCGTGGAGGTAATCGTCGCCCCCACCGTCGCGCCGGAGGCCGCGGAGGTGGTCTCGGCCAAGAAGAACGTGCGTCTGCTGGTGTACGGCGACTGGCCCCAGACGGCTGCGCCGCGCCTGGATTTCAAACGGGTCACCGGCGGACTCCTGGTGCAGAGCGCCGACCTGGAGCTGTTCAAGGATCTCCAGGTGGTCACCAGACGTCAGCCCACTCCCGAGGAACTGGTGGACCTGAAGTTCGCCTGGCGAGTGGCCAAGTTCGTCAAGTCCAACGCCATCGTCTACGGCAGGGACGGCATGACCATCGGCGTGGGCGCCGGACAGATGAGCCGGGTCAATTCGGCGCGCATCGCCGCCATCAAGGCCGAGCATGCCGGACTCTCGGTGGAGGGGGCGGTCATGGCCTCGGACGCCTTCTTCCCCTTCCGCGACGGCATCGACAACGCGGCAGCCGCCGGTATCCGTGCCGTGATCCAGCCGGGCGGCAGCATGCGCGACGCCGAAGTCATCGCCGCTGCCGACGAGCACGGCATGGCCATGGTATTTACCGGCATGCGCCACTTCAGGCATTAAAATACCGGGACGAGGGACCTGGGACCGGGGACCGAGAACCTGGAATCTTACCGATACCCAGTTCCGGTTCCCTGTCTCCAGTCCCCATTTGAAAGAGGTGCGAACCATGAAAATACTCGTTGTGGGCGGCGGTGGCCGCGAACATGCGCTGGTCTGGAAGATCGCCCAGTCTCCCCTGGTAAAGAAGATCTACTGCGCCCCGGGCAATCCCGGAACGGCCGGTCTGGCCGAGAACCTCCCCTTCAGGGCGGACGATGTGAGCGGACTCTTGGAGTTCGCCTGGAACGAACGGATCGACCTGACCGTGGTCGGCCCGGAACAGCCGCTCTCCCTGGGGATCGTAGATGTGTTCGAGAACCATGACCTGAAGATCTTCGGGCCGCGCCAGGAAGCGGCGCTGATCGAGGGGAGCAAGGCCTTTTCCAAGGACCTGATGCGCAAATATAACGTCCCCACCGCAGCCTACGGCGTGTTCAGCGAGGTCAAGGCGGCCGAGGAGTTCATCGACCGGACCGGCCTCCCCATCGTCATCAAAGCCGACGGCCTGGCGGCCGGTAAAGGGGTGATCATTGCCCAGACCCGCCAGGAAGCCCTGGACACCGTCAATGACATGCTCAGCGGCAACGCTTTCGGCAATGCCGGCTCCCGGGTGGTGATCGAGGAGTTTCTTACCGGCGAGGAGGCTTCCTTCCTGGCCATCACCGACGGCAGGAACATCATCCCCCTGGCCAGCGCCCAGGACCACAAGGCCATCTTTGACGGCGACCAGGGGCCCAACACCGGCGGCATGGGCGCCTATTCCCCCGCACCGGTGGTGACGCGGGAAATTCATGAGATCGCCATGCGCGACGTGCTGCGCCCCACGGTGGACGGCATGGCCGCCGAAGGGCGTCCGTACCGTGGCGTGCTCTACGCCGGCCTGATGGTCAAGGACGGCCAGGTCAAGACTCTCGAGTTCAACGCCCGCTTCGGCGATCCCGAGTGTCAGCCGCTCCTGATGCGCATGAAGTCTGACATCGTGCCGCTGCTCATGGCCGCGGCCTCGGGGGACATCTCCGGTATGGAGATCCAGTGGCATGACAAGGCCGCGGTCTGCGTGGTCATGGCTGCTGAAGGGTATCCGGGTGAGTACCGCAAGGGAGAGCCCATCAGGGGACTGGATGAGGCGGCCAGGCTGGAGGACGTGTACGTCTTTCACGCTGGCACGGCTCTGGATGAGGGACGCTGCGTCACCAGCGGCGGCCGGGTTCTGGGGGTCACGGCCATGGGGGATACGGTGGCCGATGCCATCGACCGGGCCTACCGGGCGGTTGACCTCGTTTCCTGGCCCGGCGCGCACTTCCGCAGGGATATCGGCCAGAAAGCACTCGGTCGCTGATTCCGGCAGGGTACCGATCGGCTCATTAAATAATCGCTCCTGCTGGAAAAAGAGCTGTACAGGGTGGAAAAGTACGCTAATCTGAATGACACAGAACCGGGCGGAGCCCGGCACACCAGGGACATACCGTTTGAAAAGACGTGCCGCATGCGTCAAAACTTGGCGCGCGCGGCGCTGCCTGACGGTACGTGCCGCTCGAGATAAGGAGATTGCCATGGGTTTTCTGGGTTTCGGAAAGAAGCAGCTCGCCGGTTCCGGGGTTGTCGCTCTCCAGAGCAGTAGCTCGGCTCTGGCGGGTGATTTGGCCAAGGTTCGCGTCACTCCCACCTTTGTCAGCGCCTATGTCTCGCCCCACATCGACATCGACCGGGTTGCCCGGGACCTGAGCACCCGTTTCCCCGGCGTGCCCATGACGATCTGCAGCACCGCCGGCGAGCTGCATGCCGATGCGGGGCGGCTGTACTGCGGCACCGGCAGCCGCTGGGACCGGGTAGTGGTGCACTGCTTCGACGCCTCCCTGATCGCCGCGGTTCAGGTGGTCAGCGTGCCGCTGGCCTGCGACGACCTGCGGCGGGGAGGGGTGGAAATGACCCTCAAGGAGCGGGTGGAACGCATCAGCACCTCCATCGCGAGCCTCAAGGTGGACATGGAGATCGACTACCGCAATACCCTGGCGTACGTGCTCTTTGACGGACTCTCCGCTTCCGAGTCGTTCTTCATGGAGGCGTTGTACGAGTCGGGCCGCTTTCCCTGCCTCTTCGTGGGGGGCTCGGCCGGGGGCACCTTCGATTTCCGCAACACCTGGCTGCACGACGGCAAACGCAAGCTGGAAAACCATGCCCTGATCGCCTTCATGAAGACGGCTCCCGGCGTGCGCTTCGGAGTGCTGAAGAGCCAGAACTTCGAGCCGGCCGGCATCAGCTTCAACGTCATATCCGCTTCGGTGGAGCAGCGTTTCGTGACTCAGGTGTCGGATCGCCAGGGCAGTATCAGTTCCCTGGTGGAGGCGCTCTGCGGCGCCCTGAAGTGTACCCCCGCCAACCTGGAAGCCCAGCTGGCGGGCTATTCCTTTGCCATCACGGTCGGCAGGGAGCTGTACGTGCGTTCCATCTCCAAGCTGGACCTGGCCGGCAACAGGGTGCACTTCTTCTGTGACATTGCCCCGGGCGAGGAGCTTCAACTGGTGCGCAGAACCGGGTTGCTGGCCACCACCCAGAAGGACTTCGGCCGTTTCATGCAGGGCAAACCGGGCGCCCCGGTGGCCGGCATCCTCAACGACTGCATCCTGCGCCGCCTCAACAACGAGCGGGAACTTCCCGACATGGGGCGTGCCATGTCCGATGCGGCCCTGGCAGGTTTCTCCACCTTCGGAGAAATCCTGGGGCTGAACCTGAACCAGACCCTGACCGCCATCTTCTTCTTCCGGGTGCCGGCCGGCGCACCCTTCCGGGACGAATACGTGGATAACTTCGTTGCCCACTACGGCGAATTCAAGGCCTTCTTCCTCAGGCGTCAGGTGGCCAAGCTGAGCGGCCTGTCCCAGGTCATGATGAAGCAGATCAACGACTTCAGGGGCCAGCGCTTCGAGAGCCGCCTGGACGCATCCGGCCTGGAACCGGCCATGGCACTGCTGTTCACCGGCTTGAACGACCTGGGCCAGGCCCTGAACGAGGCCAATGCCCAGCAGGAGGCCATGGCCGGCCAGCTGGAGGCCTGCGCCAACGATCTGTACGGCTCGGTGGACGACCTGGCCTCCCATATCGAGCAGCAGGTGCAGGCCATCCACCAGGTGGGTGAGAACGTCACCGGCCTGACCGCCAAGGCCACTGCGTCGGCTACCAGCGCGCGGGAACTGGCGGACGCCAGCAGCCGCATCCAGAGCGTGGTGGAGATCATCCAGCAGATAGCCGATCAGACCAACCTTCTGGCGCTCAACGCGGCCATCGAGGCTGCCCGCGCCGGCGACAGCGGCCGCGGCTTCGCGGTGGTTGCCGACGAAGTGCGCAAGTTGGCGGAGAAGTCCCGCACCAGCGCCATGGAGATCGGCAGCAACATTTCCCATCTGGCCACCGAGATCAGCACCGTTGCCAACGAGATTGAATCCCAGTCCAGCGACGTGGCGTGCCTGTCGTCGCTTCTGGAGGTCATCGAGGAGTCCAGCAGCCGCACCACCGAGACTGCAAGCCACACCAAGGGGGTTGCCGATACCCTCAAGAATCTGACGACCATGTCGCATCTCTGACTCCTGACGGGGCCCGGCCGTGCCGGCCGCTGACGCTGCTTCAGGTGCACGACCATGTTATACGCGGGAGGAAAACTGTATGTCTGACAATCCACAGGTTCTGATCATCATGGGTAGTTTTTCGGATCTGCCGGTTATGCAGGAGGCTGCTGATCTGCTGGGACAGTTCGATGTCCCCTGCGAGATGCGGGTGGCGTCGGCCCACCGTTCTCCCGCGCGGACGGCCAAGCTGGCGGAGGAAGCGGGTGGGCGGGGGATCAAGGTCATCATCGCCGGCGCCGGCATGGCAGCCCATCTGGCCGGCGTGATCGCCTCGGAGACAATCCTGCCGGTGATCGGGGTTCCGGTTGGTGGGGGTGCCCTGAACGGGGTTGACGCCCTGTACTCAACGGTGCAGATGCCGGGGGGCATTCCGGTGGCCACCATGGCCATCGGCAAGGCCGGAGCCAGGAATGCCGGTGTGCTTGCCGTACAGATCCTGGCCCTCTCGGACCAGCGTCTTGCCCAGGCGCTGCGGGATTACCGCCGGGAGATGGCTTTGGACGTGGAGCGCCGCGATGCCGACCTGCAGGCTGTCAGGGCGGTTGACGAGGCGCGCTGACTCCCGCCTCCTTGAAAGGACGCACGCAGCACAAGGGGGACGACGGCGGGGCTGTCGCCCCCCTTGTGCGTGCCCATGGTCGCCACCGGGGGCGGGGCAAAAAGTGCTACACCTTTTCGATGAATTGGTCTATCATCCCCTCCCTGTCCCGTGCGCGCGGCTGGATGATGTTATTCGCGGCCACGGTCGCCCGTCCCCTTTGCCGGCCACATGAACGCGCCAGCCGTGATGCCGGCCCGGACCCGCGGGACCTGCCGCGCCGGCGCTGAAGCGCACCCGGGCCTGGTCGCCAGTCGCCGGACAACTCCGGTTTCGTTCACCCCCGGCCCTGATCGCCATAACCGACGCAGGAGACACTTTTGGCAGCTTCACGACGCACCCCGATGGAGTCCCTGTGGGACTTTTTCTGCTCGCTCAAACTCACGCTGTTTCTGCTCATCTCGCTCGCTCTCACCTCCATTATCGGGACCGTCCTGCCCCAGGGACAGGTTCCCGCGGACTATGCGGCGCAGCTCAGCCCCGCGTGGCTGCACCTCTATACCAGGCTGGGTTTTTTCGACATGTACCACTCCTGGTGGTTCATCGCTCTCCTGTACGTCTTCAGCCTCAACCTGATATTCTGCTCCATCAGGCGCCTGCCCCAGGTGCTCCGCTTCCTGCGCCGGCCGGCCCTGGTGCTGGACGATGCCCAGTCGGGAACGCTCTCCCTCCGGCAGCGGCTCCCCCTCTCCTCGCCGCCCCGCGCGGCCGGTGAACGCTTGGCCTCCTTTCTCAAGGAACAGTTCAGCGTCGCTACCCTGACCGTCCGGGGGGATGAGTTCCATCTCTTTGCCCAGAAGAACGCCTGGAGCCGCCTGGGGGTCTATGTCGTCCACAGCAGCATCCTGGTGATCTTTGTGGGAGCTATCATCGGGTCGCTGTTCGGCGACAAGGGGTACGTGAATATCGTGGAGGGGGAGAGCGTCAACAGCTTCACCTCCGGCAGCGGCAGGGACATCCCCCTGGGGTTCACCCTGCGCTGTGACCAGTTCAGCGTGGCAACATACGCTTCAGGCGCGCCCCGGGAGTACAAGAGTATCCTGACGGTGTTGGACAAGGGGGTTGAGGTGCCCGACTACACCCATGCCCGGCTGATCGTCAATGCTCCCTTGACCTACGGGGGATTCACCTTCTACCAGTCCAGCTACGGTCTGGCCGATGAGGGAGACCGTCACGTCGTTACGGTGGCCAACCGGGACGGCAGCGGCGGCAGGCAGCTCATCCTGCGCGAGGGGGAACGGGTCGATATCGGTTCAGGGCTCTCCCTCCGGCTTCTGGAGACCACTCAGGAGGTGCGCCAGTTCATCCCGGAACTGAGCGGACCGGCAGCCAGGGTTGAGCTCACCCCCCGCACCGGGCAGCCGCGGGCCTTCGAGCTGTTCAAGAACCACCCCGGGATCAATGCCCTGCAGGAAGAGGGGGTGATGCTGGGCTACGGCGGGAGCAATGCCCGCATGTACACCGGCCTGCAGGTGACCAGAGACCCCGGCGTCTGGTTCGTCTGGCTGGGATGCGGCCTGATGGTGGCTGGTCTCTGCATCGCTTTTTTCATGTCCCACAAGCGGATCTGGGTCGTCGCGGCACCGGGTGAAATCCGCCTGTACGGCAATGCCAACAAGAACCAGGCGGCCTTTGCCCAGCAGTTTGACGATCTGGCCGGAAAACTGAAGCAGCTGAAGCTCTGAGGGAGGATGGACAGCCATGAACAGTTCGCTCTGTTTCAATCTGACAACGCTGGCCTATATGGCATCCATGGTCGCCTTCTTTATCTACCTGGCAGGCAGGAACAGGGTGGTGGGGGTGACGGGGAGCCTCCTGGCCTGCATCGGCTTCGCGGTCCAGACTCTGGCCATCGCCCTGCGCTGGAAAGAGTCCTATGACATTGGCTACGGCCATGCCCCGCTCTCCAACCTCTATGAATCGGTGGTCTTCTTCTCCTGGACCATTGTTCTGATCTACCTGCTGATCGAACTCAGGTACCGCTGGCGCGTCATCGGCGCGTTCGTGCTCCCCTTTGCCCTGCTGGGCATGGCTTGGGCGCAGCTGAAGCTGAACAGCGGCATCGAGCCGCTGGTGCCGGCCCTGCAGAGCAACTGGCTGCTCTACCATGTGGTGACCTGCTTCCTGGGGTATGCCGCCTTTGCCGTTGCCTGCGGAGTGTCCATCATGTACCTGATCCGGGCGCGCCACGAAGGGGTGTCCCCGGACGCTCCCCCGGGCAGCCTGATGGCGCTTTTCCCCCCCCTGCGGGTCCTGGACGACCTGAACTACCGCGGCGTCATGATCGGTTTTCCCCTGTTGACCATCGGCATCATCACCGGAGCAGCCTGGGCCAACTATGCCTGGGGAACCTACTGGAGCTGGGATCCCAAGGAAACCTGGTCGCTGATCGTCTGGTTCATCTATGCCGCCTTCCTGCATGCCCGCTTCACCAAGGGGTGGGGCGGCAGCCGGACCGCCTGGCTCTCCATCATCGGCTTCTGCGCCACCATCTTCTGCTACCTGGGGGTCAACCTGCTCCTGGCCGGCCTGCACAGTTATGGCGGACAATAGGGGACGGCGCGCGGCGGACGGACAGGCGCAGGGACGACTATCCGATTGACCATCCGCACCAGGGGATGGTCAATTGCTTTGGGAAACGATGACGACCTTTTCAATTATCATACCGGTGAAACCGGGGGGCGCGGTAACGGCGCTGACCGCCCTCAGGGGGATGGACTACCCCCCTGAGCGGTTCGAGATCCTGGTGAGCGAAGGGACCTGCCCCAGTCGTCAGCGTAACCTGGCCGCGGCCCAGGCCCTGGGGGAACTGATCTATTTTCTGGATGACGATTCCCGGCCGGTCCCGGATGCCCTGCGCCGCTGCGGCGCGGCATTCCATGACCAGACCGTGGCTGTGGTGGGCGGTCCCTCCCTGACCCCGGCAAGAGACTGCCGCGTGCAGCAGCTGTTCGGCGCGGCCCTGTCGTCCCTTCTGGGAGCCGGCGCCATGCGCAACCGCTACCGCGCCACCGGTTCGCTGCGCCGCACCACGGAGCGGGAACTGATCCTGTGCAACCTTGCCTTCCGGCGCGACCTGTTTCTGGCTGTTGGCGGGTTTGACGAACGGCTTTACCCTAACGAGGAGAACGAGCTTCTGGACCGGCTGGCCGGCCTCGGTCACACCTTGCTGCACGAGCCGGCCATGGCGGTGGAGCGCAGCCAGCGTCCCACCCTGGCCGCCTTCATGCGCCAGATGTTCGGCTACGGTAGAGGGAGAGCCCAGCAGACCCTGCTGGCGGGACCGGCTTCGCTGCTGAGCTTCGCGCCGCTCCTGCTGGTCTGCTACCTGCTCCTGCTGCCGTTGCTGCCTGCCGCGTTGTTGTGGAAACTGCCCCTTGCGGCCTATGCCCTCCTCGTGGCCGGCTTCTCCGCAACGACGGCCCTGGTGTCGCGGCGGCCCGTCGACCTGCTTCTCGTAGTGCTTGTGCCGCTCATGCACTGCTGTAACGGCGTTGGTCTTGCGCATGGCTTTGCCGGGGGGCGGCCCGCGCCGCGGGGGGGGGAGTGCCGGGTGAATGTCAGACATGTCAAGGAGTTTGGCCAGGGGGAGTGGTGACGACCGGTCTTGGCGGCGAAACAGTGGCGCGGAAGCGACGGGAACGGGACTCCTGCCGTCTGAGCGGACTTTATTCAGGGAGCGTGGTGTGAATTTCAGTATTGTAGTGCCCATCTACAACGAAGAGGACAACATCGAGGAGCTCTACGGTGCCATCGTCACGGCGCTGGATCCGGTGGATCCCTGCTATGAGATCATCATGGTTGACGACGGCTCCCGTGACGGCTCATTCGGGGTCCTGAAACGTCTGGCGTCCCGCGACGGGCGGCTCAAGCTGATCCGTCTGCGCCGCAACTTCGGCCAGACCGCGGCCATGGCTGCCGGTTTCGATGCCGCCCGGGGCGAGATCATCATCCCCATGGACGGGGACCTGCAGAACGACCCGGCGGACATCCCGCTCCTGATCGAAAAGCTCCGCCAGGGGTACGACGTGGTTTCCGGCTGGCGCAGCGACCGCAAGGATACCTTCGTCACCCGCAGAATTCCCTCCATCCTGGCCAACGCCCTGATCTCCTCCTTTACCGGCGTGCATCTCCACGACTATGGCTGCACCCTCAAGGCCTACCGCCGTGAGGTTCTGGACGGCATTAACCTGTACGGCGAGATGCACCGTTTCGTTCCGGCCCTGGCCTCCCAGGTGGGGGCCAGGGTGACCGAACTCCCGGTCCGGCACCATGCGCGCCGTCACGGGGTGAGTAAGTACGGCATCTCCCGCACCCTGCGGGTGATCCTGGACCTGCTGACGGTCAAATTTCTCCTGGCCTACTCCACCAAGCCGATCCAGCTGTTCGGCAAGTGGGGTGTGTACACCCTCGTGACCGGTTTCCTGACCGGCGCCATCATGGTGTACCTGAAGCTGGCGGACGGGTTGAGCATGAACCGCAGTCCGCTGCTGATCCTGACCGCCTTCCTCCTCTTTATGGGGGTTCAGTTCATCGTGCTGGGTCTTCTGGGCGAGGTCAACGCCCGCACCTACTACGAAGCCCAGGGCAAGCCGATCTACGTGGTCAGGGAGCGGGTGAATCTTGGGACCAGTGACCAGGGACGGGGGACCGGATGAAAGATCACAAGGATCTTGACGTATGGAGGGAGAGTATCGAGCTGGTGACCAGTGTCTATGCCTTGACCTCATCGTTCCCTCGAGAGGAAATGTTTGGGCTCGTAAATCAGATGCGGCGAGCCGCTGTTTCCATTCCATCCAATATTGCCGAGGGTGCCGCTCGCCAGGGAGAAAGGGAGTTTATACATTTTCTTCACATCTCGCTGGGATCTGCGGCTGAGCTGGAAACCCAGGTGATAATCGCGGGTAAGTTGAACTATCTGGGGGCGGCTGATCAGGTGCTGAAAAAGGTCGAGACGGTGCGGAAAATGCTGCACGGCCTGATACGCCACTACCGAACCAAGGTGTAGCATGTCCCCATCGGCCACCGTTTCCCGGTCCCCGGTCCCCGGTCCCTCGTCCCGAATGCGCATCCTCATGCTGGCACCCACCCCCTATTTCGCAGACCGGGGCTGCCATGTCAGGATCTACGAGGAGGCGCGGGCCCTGATCTGCCAGGGGTGCGAGGTGCACATCGTTACCTACCACATCGGCCGGGATATGCCCGGCATCCCCACCCACAGGATCGTCGGGCTCCCCTGGTACCGGCGTCTCACCGCCGGTCCCTCCTGGCAGAAACCGTTTCTGGATATCCAGCTTCTTCTCAAGGCTCTCTCTGTTGCCCGCACCTTCAGGCCCCAGATCATCCACGCCCATCTCCACGAGGGGGCCTGCATCGCCTTGGCTCTCAGGCCGCTTCTGGGCCTTCCGCTGGTGATGGATTTCCAGGGGAGTCTCACCGGCGAGTGCCGCGATCACGGCTTCCTCAAACCAGGTTCCCTGCGGGAGCGACTCTTCGCTGCCGTGGAACAGACCGTCAACCGGGGCGCCGACGCCATCGTCACCAGCTCCACGCAAGGCGCGCGGCAACTGGTGGAACAGTGGGGCGTTCCCGCGCAGCGGGTATCCGTGGTTATCGACGGTGTCGATACCGAGCGGTTCCGCCCTCAGGCGCGCCGGGAGGCACGGGAGAGCCTGGGTATTGGAGAAGGTACGCCGGTGGTGGTCTATCTGGGGCTGCTCAACAGCTACCAGGGGATTGATCTGCTGCTGGAGTCGGCGAGCATCCTTAAGCAGCGCGGGGTCGCCGTTCGCTTCCTGGTCATGGGGTATCCCGAGGAGGGGTACCGTGACAGGGCCGGGAGCATGGGGCTCGGTGACATGCTGACCTTCACCGGCCGGATCGACTATGGCCAGGCCGCCCGGTACCTGAGCGCCGGCGATCTGGCCGTCTCCCCCAAGCTGTCGCTCAGCGAGGCCAACGGCAAACTGTTCAACTACATGGCCTGCGGCCTGCCGACCTTGGTCTTCGATACGCCGGTCAACCGGGAGATCCTGGGAGAGTGCGGCGTCTATGCGCTTCATGGCGATGCGGCTAACCTGGCGGACAAGATCGCGGAGCTGAGCGGTGACGGACGGAGGCTGGCCGAGCTCTCCCGCGCGGTGCGTGAGAAGTCGGAGCAGGAGCATTCCTGGAACAGCAGGGGCGCGGAACTCGTGGGTCTGTACCGGCGGCTGCTGGAATGCCGGGGCACCGTCTCGACAGGGCCGAACAGGGCTGTGATGAAAAAGCGCCGAAATGAAAAAAATGGCTGAAAAAGAGTTGACACCCGGAACCGTTTTTGGTACAAAACTCAAGCTTCACGCGGGAATAACTCAGTGGTAGAGTGCAACCTTGCCAAGGTTGAAGTCGCGGGTTCAAATCCCGTTTCCCGCTCCATTTAACATCAAGAAATCATTCGTGATTTCTTCCAAAATGCCCCGACTTTCACTAAAACTTTCGCCAAAAAGGTTTTAAGGGAAGCCGGGGCTTTTGTTTATGCAATTTGAGTACCGGAAATCAGAATCGCCGGTTCAGCGTGGTAGTTGATCGTCTGCGGAATCTTTTTCTTCATTGGTTCCGCGAGGTCCTTTCCGTAGTACTCCAGAATCTGCCAGAAGTCCTCTTCAAGTCCTTCGTTGTAATCCCCGTAGACCTCGTTGTGAGACATCCTGATGACAACTGACACTCCCGCTTGGTAGGGAGGAGTTCATGAAAAGGCAGCAGCGCTACCCCTCGGAGTTTCGAACTGAAGCAGTGAAATTGGTAACTGAACAAGGGGTGTCGCAGAAGGAAGCGGCGAAACCAGCGACGCTAATGGAGGGGGGGGCTCAGGTGGTGGTCGGAATCAAACGGAATCGGTGGCCGGCTTGCCGCGGAAAACGCAACCGAGCTTCGGCGAAGGATGAAGGAAGGCCTGCAACTTGCCGGGTAAAAGAAATATTTCTCGATGATCACGGGATAGGGGGTCTTGGTCGGGAGGGGGATGTCTTTGTGTTGGAACAGGGCGGATTCTATCTGCCGGATTTTTTTGGCGATCTGCCGTGAGGTCGTAATCAGATTGACCCGCTTCTGTTCAGTGTTCAGGTAGTACTGCGCGTAGAATTTTTTGCCACGTTTTAAAATACTTGCCATTGCACACCTCCTTGGTAGTGCGGCAAGTCCCGGACCCTTAGGGTACAAAATAGGGTACAATGGCAATAAAAAAAGGACTTGCCGTTTATGCAAGTCCTTGGTTTTTTTGGTTGCGGGGAGAGGATTTGAACCTCTGACCTTCGGGTTATGAGCCCGACGAGCTACCAGACTGCTCCACCCCGCGTTAAGTAGATCCACTTTATAGACGATCCGTTTCGTTCTGTCAACAGTTAAGTTGATGTTTCGTTAAAAACAGTCACTCCGGGGTGGCGATGGCTCCCTTGCCGATCCTGCCGGCCAACTCTTTCGCCGCCTCCTGCTCCAGCTTCCGTCCCACCCGCACCCGGTACCAGGTCCCTTTATCCCCCTGGTTGGATTCGCTGATGACGACATTGTACCCCTTGCCGGCCAGTCTGCTCCTCATGGCTTCGGCCTCGGCCTTGGAATTGTAGGAGGCTACCTGGACGGTATAGCCTGACCGGGCCTTTGCTGCCGGCTTTTCCGCGGCCGCTTTTTCTCCGGACGCCGGTTTTTCCGCGGCCGGTTTCTCGGTTGTGGCGCTCTTTTCCGGAGCCCCCTTCGGGACTTCGGCGGTGGGGTGCTGCCTCCTGACGACATTTGCGGGGATGGCGGCCTGGAGCGGCTGCTTGCCCGCTTCACTGTTGATGCCGCTGCCCAGGAGAGCACCCTTCTGCCCGGCGGGAAGGGTTTTGTAGAAGCTCAGCTGGGGCGTTGTTGGTGCCGGTTCCGTGGCGGTGTTGCCCGGCGCCGGTTGCGAGGCCGGCTGAGCTGCCGGTTGCGGCTGGGGCGGGGCGGGTGCGGGAGTGGGGGGCGCAGCCCGTCCAGCGGAACTTTCCAGGCTGTTCTGCTCTGCCGCGGCCTGGAAGGCCTTCTTGGTGGACCGTTCGGACAAAAACCAGCCGCTGCCGAATCCCGCGGCAAAGGCGATCAGGGCGGTGACGATGATCAGGCCGGTGAACAGGCCGACCGGCTCCTTACGGGGCCGGGGCTTGCTCTGGCTGGTGACGTAGGACTGCTTGGGGGGACTGTAGTCGATCCGCATGGGAACTCCGTTACATCCGCTCGGGGGCCGATATTCCCAGGATGGAGAGGCCGTTCTTAAGGGTCTGGGCTGTTCGTTTGAGCAGGTACAGGCGTGCGGCGGTCAGGTCGCCGTCTTCGGTAAGCACCCGGTTCTTGTTGTAGAAACTGTGGAGACCGGCCGCCAGGTCGGTCAGATAGGTGGTCAAACGGTGCGGCTCGAAGAAACGGGCGCTGTCGTCCACCGCGTCCGGCAGGGCTGCCAGCTGCTTGATCAGTTGCAACTCATCGCTGTTCTCCAGCAGTTCCAGGCGAACGGAATCCGCCTTCTCCGGCAGGCTGTACCCCTTCTCCATGGCGTTGCCGAAAATACCGTGAATGCGGGCGTGGGCGTACTGGACGTAGTAGACCGGGTTGTCCGGCGACTGTTCCTTGGCCAGGTCGATGTCGAACACCAGCTGGGAATCCGGTTTGCGCATGATGAAGAAGAAGCGGGTGGCGTCGCGCCCCACCTCGTCGATCAGGTCCCGCAGGGTCACGTAGCTGCCGGCGCGCTTGGAGATCTTCACTTCCTCACCGCCGCGCATGACCGTGACCATCTGGTGCAGGACGTACTCCGGCCACCCCTGGGGGATGCCCCGGTCCAGGGCCTGCAGCCCGGCCCGCACACGGGTGATGGTGCTGTGGTGGTCGGAACCCTGTTCGTTGATGACCCTGGTGAATCCCCGTTCCCACTTGGCCAGATGGTAGGCCACGTCCGGCACGAAGTAGGTGTAGCCGCCGTCGCTCTTGCGCATGACCCGGTCCTTGTCGTCGCCGAAGTCGGTGGTGCGCAGCCAGAGGGCTCCCTCCTGCTCGTAGGTGTGCCCCTTCTCCACGAGCAGGCGCACCACCTCATCCACCCGGCCGTCGTCATAGAGGCTGGACTCCAGGGTGAAGACGTCGAACTGTACGCCGAAGGCCTTCAGGTCCAGATCCTGTTCCCGCCGCAGGCTGGCCACGGCGAACTCGCGGATGGCATCCAGGTCATGGGGGTCTCCCGCGGCGGTAACGTGCCGGTCGTCGGCGTCAACCGTCTCTTTCGCCAGGTAGGCGCGGGCCACGTCCCTGATGTACTCCCCCTGGTAGCCGTCCGCCGGCCAGCGGGGATCGTCGGTCTCGATGCCCAGGCAGCGGGCCTGTACCGACAGGGCCAGGTTGCTGATCTGCTGTCCCGCGTCATTGTAGTAGAACTCCCTGGTCACGTCCCAGCCCGCGGCGTCCAGCAGACGGCAGATGCTGTCGCCGATGGCGGCGCCGCGGCCGTGGCCGATGTGCAGCGGTCCGGTGGGGTTGGCGCTGACGAACTCCACCTGTACCTTTGTGCCCTTGCCGGTGCTGGTCCGGCCAAAGGTCACGCCCTGGGACTCGATCTCCGGCAGCAGTTGCTGCCATGCCCCTGGAGAGACGAACAGGTTGATGAAGCCGGGGCCGGCAATGTCGCTCTTCGTCAGGATGCCGTTAGCGTTGCCCAAGCGGCGGATGATGATCTCGGCCACCTGGCGCGGCGCCTTGCGCTCCGCCTTTGCCATCTGCATGGCGATGTTGCAGGAAAAGTCTCCGTGGTCGGGGTTTGCCGGCACGCCGATGACAACGGCGGGGAGGGTGGAGGATGTGATCTCGCGGGCGTCCGAGGCGGCCCGCAGGGCGGATTCTACCAGTGAAGCAATTCGGTGACGCATCATGTGTGTGGAGGTTCCTTCGTGTCGGTTGGTGTGTCGTCCCCGTCTGCGGCGATGCTCACATCGCGGGAAAAGTCGGGGCAATGCGCGCCGCCGTCGATAACGGTGAAGCGCTTGTTGCAGGTCTCTCGCCAGGCGCATATGGCACAGCTGGATTTTTGCATGCTGACGACCTTTGTTCCTGCATTCGGCGGCTCGCGCCTGCCGTTTCCAGGTTTTACGGCTTGGGTTCCGGCGGGAACTGGTAGATGACCTCGTTGGCGCGCACCAGACCGAAGTCCTTGCGGGCGATGCTTTCCACGTAGCGGTAGTCGCTCTTCAGCGCAATGATCTCCCGTTTCAGCTTTTCGTTGGCGGCGCGCGTGTCGTTCAGGCCGGTGCGGAGTCTGGCCATGTCCTGTCTGAGTTCGAAGATGCGCAGCAGCCCCTTGTCGCCGAACACGGTGAAAAAGAGGATGAAGGCGATGCATCCCGCCAGGATCAGGTACATCCTGTTCCGGATGGGGCGTATCATGCTTCTGCCCCGTGCGGTTCGGCTGTCGGGGGAAAAACGATGGAGGATATGGAGGCGTTCCACGCCGTGCAGGGGATCATTTCGTTGTTTCCCGTTGTTACAGGTAATCGTGTTCCGGAGCGGAGCAAGGCTGGCGACCGCGGCGGGCATGACATCAGTGTGCCGGTATTGTAACGTTTTTTTCAGCGAATTCAAGGGTTCCGTTGCCGCCCGGAAAAGATTGCGCCTGCCGCCCGCGACGGCACTGACGGGAACGGTGCGTTGCCTCGGGCTTCGCCTGACTCCCTGCCGTCCCTCAGCGTCTTCCTGTGGCGTGGTAACGCTGTTCTGTTTTGCTGTTGCTGCTCGCGGCGCCCGGACCGGCGGCTACTTCACCTCGCCGCGCACGCCGCTGCCGCAACGTCCCAAGGGGATGTAGCGGAAGCCTGTCGTTGCCATGCGGCCGGGCCTGTACAGGTTGCGGCCGTCCACGATCAGCGGGGTGGCCAGAGCATCGCGGATGCGGTCGAAATCCGGGTTGCGGTACTCGTTCCAGTCGGTGATGATCGTCAGGGCGTCGGCGCCGGCCAGGATGTCGTACTGGCCGGTACTGTACTCGATACTGTCGCCGAAGACGTTCCTGGCCTCTTCGATGGCCTCGGGATCATGGGCCCGCACCCGGGCTCCGGCGGCCAGCAGGCGCCGGATGATGGTGATGGCCGGCGCCTCGCGCATGTCGTCGGTGCGGGGCTTGAACGCCAGCCCCCAGCAGGCGATGGTTTTCCCCTCCAGCGGCTTTTCCCGCTCGGTTGAACCGAGTTCCCTGATCAGTTTGTCAGCCAGGACCTCCTTCTGGCGCTCGTTGACCTCCTCCACCGCCTTGAGCAGCAGGAAGTCGTAGCCGCACTCCTGGCCGGTCCGGATCAACGCCTTAACATCCTTGGGAAAGCAGGAGCCGCCGTAGCCCGGTCCGGGAAAGAGGAAGTCGTAGCCGATGCGGGAGTCGGAGCCGATTCCCTCCCGTACGGCAGCCACGTCGGCCCCCATGCATTCACACAGCCCGGCGATCTGGTTCATGAAGGAGATGCGCGTGGCCAGCATGGCGTTGGCGGCGTACTTGGTCATCTCGGCGCTGCGGATGTCCATGACGATCATGCGGTTGTTCTTGCGCATGAACGGCTCGTACAGCTCCTTCATGAGTTCGGCGGTGCGCACGTTGTCGGTGCCGATCACCACCCGGTCCGGCTTCATGAAATCGTCGATGGCCGCCCCCTCCTTGAGGAACTCCGGGTTGGAGACCACGTCGAACTCCAGGTCAACGCCGCGCAATGTCAGCTCCTCCCCGATGGCCTTCCGCACCTTGTCGGCGGTGCCCACCGGCACCGTGGACTTGTCCACGATGATCTTGTAGCCGTTCATGGCGCGGCCGATCTCCCGGGCCACTCCCAGCACGTACTTCAGGTCGGCCGAGCCGTCTTCGCCCGGCGGGGTGCCCACGGCGATGAAGTTGACCAGGGAGGCCTGTACGGCCGCGGTGAAGTCGGTGGTGAAGGAGAGACGCCCCTCTGACTGGTTGCGCTGGATCATCTCCTTAAGCCCCGGTTCATAGATCGGAACGATACCCTGGGTGAGGCGTTCTATCCTGGATTCGTCCACGTCCACGGTGATAACGCTGTTGCCGCTTTCGGCAAAGCAGGCTGCGGCCACCAGGCCCACATAGCCTGCTCCAAAGATGCAAATCTTCATTGAGTCACTCCAAGCATGGGATCGGAATTCTATAGCACGGCGCCGGCCGTGAATGCCACCACAATCACGCGCCTGCCGTTGGTGCAGCTATGAAACCTCGGGCCAGGGCGGGTCATGGAACGGGGGGATCCTGTTTCAGTCTGAGCGCCTCGGCGTAGGCCTGGCCGCGGCTGACCCCCGCCAGTTCCGCCGCCCGCCGGGCGGCATCCTTCAGCGACAGTCCCTCCCGGTCCATGAGCCGCTTCAGAATCTCCTCCAGCGGTTCCCCCGGTTCGCGGGATGTCTCCCCCGCCGCCACCAGGATGACCACCTCGCCGCGTACCTTCCCTCCGGAGATCGCCTCCTGCACCTGGGAGATGCTGCCCCTGATGAATTCCTCGTAGATCTTTGTCAGCTCCCGCGCCACCACGATCCGGCGCTCCCCCCACACCTCAGCCATGTCGTTGAGGCACTCCTCCAGCCGGTGGGGCGCCTCGTAGATCAGCAGCGTTCCGGGGAACGATGCCAGGCCGGCCAGGAAGGCTCGCCGTTTGGTCTGGCGCGCCGGCGGGAAGCCGGCAAAGGTGAAGCTGTCGCTGGGCAGCCCCGAGGCGGACAGGGCGGTGATTGCGGCACAGGGGCCGGGGATCGGCACGACCCTGATCCCTTCGGCCAAGGCGTCCCGTACCAGGCGGTACCCCGGGTCGGAGACGCAGGGGGTGCCGGCGTCTGAGATCAGCGCCACCGACCTTCCCTGGCGCAGGGCGTTCAGGATGCGCTCCCCCTTGAACTGCTGATTGTGGTCGAAATAGGAGGAGAGCGGCTTGGAGATGCCGAAGTGGTTGAGCAGCTTCAGGGAGTGGCGGGTGTCCTCGGCCGCGATCAGGTCCACTTCGTTCAGCGTGCGCACGGCCCGGTAGGTCATGTCCTCCAGGTTGCCCAACGGTGTGGCGACGATGTAGAGGGTGGGGTGCATGGGGTGCGGCTCCTCCCTTCGGACAGCGTCCCGGTCGTTCAGGGGGCGGGGCGGTTCCGAAGTGATCGGTGGTCTCGGTTGAACTAAACACCATAGTGTGAATGGTCGCCGCTGTCAATGCCGTGCCGACATCCCCTTTCCCCCTGACATGGAGGCTGGGGGGCTGCCGCCGTTCACGCGGTCGGTCTCTAACCGTACGTCCATGGCTGATAGTGCTCCGGCTGCCAGATTACCCCTCCGGGCTTCAGGCCGCATCGGCTGGTGACGCGTCATTCAGAATTCTGAGGCGCTCTCTCCGGCTCCCATCACGTGCCTTCAGATTTATGCACTTCACGGCCATCCCGCCGGAGAGGCGCGACAGGTGTTGCTTTCCGGCTGTGACATCTGTCGCATGTCACCCCGCTGTTTCTCTGGTGTCATCGCTCGCGATGGAACCCCTGTTTTACGTCCCAGTCTCGGGGTGGCTCCGTTTGCCTCGCAACGTTCTTGAAAATTTCTTTTTTAAAAAACAAGCAAATATAAAATGTTAAGGCGTGTTGAACCTGGTCACGGGCCGGGCGTTCGGCCGCGTTCGGCCAGAGCTGGCATGGCTCGTGCTCTGGGAGAGACCAGAGAGTCAAACAGAGACACGAATCCATTGCCCCGCGTCTCTTCCGCTGGGGGAACTGCGGGGCGAGCCGGTTCACATAAAACCGTCGACACAAGGAGGACCGGATGAAGACCTAATCTCCCCTGCAATCGTCGTTGAGACGTTTTCCCCGTTAATCCGCATTTTGATGAGCTGAAAGGAGTTCACATGACGTCCCAGTTGAAGAAGGAAGATCTGCTCAGGGCCTACCGGACCATGAGAGAGATCCGCGAGTTTGAAGACCGTCTGCACATCGAGTTTGCCACGGGCAAGATTCCCGGTTTCGTGCACCTGTATTCGGGTGAAGAGGCGGTTGCCACGGGTGTCTGCATGCACCTGACGGACGAGGACCGCATCTCCAGTACCCATCGCGGCCATGGTCACTGCATCGCCAAGGGTGTGGACATCCACGGCATGATGGCCGAGATCTACGGCAAGAAGACCGGCACCTGCGGCGGCAAGGGTGGTTCCATGCACATCGCCGATCTGGCCAAGGGGATGATGGGCGCCAACGGCATCGTGGGCGCCGGACCTCCGCTGATCTGCGGCGCGGCCCTGGCAGCCAAGTTCAAGGGTAACGGCGGCGTGGGTGTCGCCTTCTTCGGCGACGGCGCCTCCAACCAGGGGACCATCCTGGAGAGTATGAACCTGGCCTCCATCTGGAAGCTGCCGGTAATCTTCCTGAACGAGAACAACGGCTACGCCGAGTCCACCGGCGTCTCCTACAACGTCCCGACCCCCAACATCGCCGATCGTGCCGCCGGTTTCGGCATGCCGGGCGTCACCGTTGACGGCAACGACTTCTTCGCCGTGTACGAGGCTGCCGGCGAGGCGATCCGCCGCGCCCGTGCCGGCGAGGGGCCGACGCTCCTGGAGTGCAAGACCCAGCGTTACTTCGGCCACTTCGAAGGTGACGCCATGACCTACCGTCCCGGCGGTGAGAGTCAGGAGCTGCGCAAGAACCGAGACTGCCTGAAGATCTTCGCCGAGAAGGTCGTCTCCGCCGGCCTGGCCACTGCCGCGGAACTGGAAGCCATTGACAAGGACGTTCTTGCCCTGATCGAAGACTCCGTGGTCAAGGCCCTTGCAGCGCCCAAGCCGGGCCCCGAAGATCTTCTGACCGGCGTCTACGTATCGTACTAAGAGGGGAAAGGAACCGAATATGGCGAGAAAACTCAATTATAAAGATGCAATCAACGAGGCGCTCTCCCAGGAGATGGCGCGTGACGAGAAGGTCATCGTCATGGGTTTGGACGTTGCCGGGGGCCGCGGCACCCAGGGTGTCATGGACGCCTGGGGCGGCGTTCTGGGGGTAACCAAGGGACTGTACGCAAAGTACGGGGATCGCGTCATCGACACCCCGATCTCCGAAGCGGCCTACATCGGCTCCGCCGTGGGCGCCGCCGCCTGCGGCATGCGTCCGGTGGTGGAGATGATGTTCGCCGACTTCCTGGGGGTCTGTTTCGACCAGCTGATGAACCAGGCGGCCAAGTTCCGCTACATGTTCGGCGGCACCGCCGAGACCCCGGTGGTCTGCCGCATGATGTACGGCGGCGGTTTCCGCGGGGCGGCCCAGCACTCCCAGTGCCTGTACTCCATCTTCGCCCACATCCCGGGACTGAAGGTGGTGCTCCCCTCCACGCCTGCCGAGGCCAAGGGTCTTCTGATCCAGTCCATCCGGGACAACGACCCGGTTATCTTCATGGAGCATAAGGCGCTGTACGCCATGAAGGGGGAAGTTCCCGAGGAGAGCTACACCATCCCGTTCGGCCAGGCCAACATCGTGCGCGAGGGGAAAGACGCGACCATCGTGGCCCTGGGCCGGATGGTGCACATGGCCACCCAGGCTGCCACCTCCCTGTCCAAGGCGGGTGTTGAGTGCGAGGTGATCGATCCGCGCACCATCTCTCCGCTGGACACGGAGACGATCCTGAAGAGCGTGAAGAAGACCGGGCGTCTGGTTGTTGTTGACGAGTCCCACCCCCGTGCCAGCATGGCGGGCGACATCGCCTCCATCGTGGCCCAGGATGCCTTCTCGTCGCTGAAGGCTCCGGTGAGGCTGGTGACGTCTCCGCACACGCCGGTGCCGTTCGCCGACACGCTGGAGGACCTCTACCTGCCCAACGCCGCCAAGATCGAGGCGGCAGTCAAGGCGATCATCTAGCACCCGTTGCACATAACGATCCATCAGAACAGAAAGGTATGACAATGAACGCATCAGTACATGAACTTACCATGCCCAAATGGGGGCTGACCATGGAAGAGGGGACCCTTGCCAAATGGTTGATCGACGAGGGTGCCCGGATCGAACCCGGCATGGCTATTGCCGAGGTTGAAACGGACAAGATCGTCAACGTGATGGAGGCGACCCAGAGCGGGATCCTGGCCAAGCAGGTGGCCGAAGAGGGGGACGTGCTCCCGGTGGGCGCCCTGATTGGCGTACTCAGCCAGGGAGAGGCGTCCGATGACGCCATAGCCGACTTCATCGCCACCTTCGGCTCCGGCGAAGAAGAGGCGTCCGCCGGGGAAGAGACTGCCCCGGCAGCAGCTGCCGGGGCCGCCGATATCTACTGCCTGACCATGCCCAAATGGGGGCTGACCATGGAAGAGGGCACCCTGGTCAAGTGGCTGGTGGATGAGGGGGGCCAGATCGAGGTAGGCATGGCCGTCGCCGAGGTGGAAACCGACAAGATCGTCAATGTGATGGAGTCGAGCCGCGCCGGTGTCCTGCGCAGGAAGATCGCCGACGAAGGGGACGAGCTCCCGGTGGGGGCCCTGCTGGGGGTTATGGCCGATGCATCCGTTTCCGATGCCGCCATCGATGCCTTCCTGGCCAATGGAGGAGCGGATGGCGAGTCAGCTCCGGCAGCGGACGAGGCACCTGCCGTTGCCGCGGAAGAACCGGCGGCAGCCCCGGCAACGGGACAGATCCTCGACGGTTCCCTGCCGCTGGAGGGGATGCGCGCCGGCATATCCAAGACCGTGACCACCTCCTGGACCACCATCCCCCACTACATGGTCACCGTGGCCATCGACATGGGCAAGGCAGAGGAGATGAGCCGCGCCCAGAAGCAGGCCGGCAACCGCGTCTCCCTCAACGACATGCTGATCAAGGCATCGGCCCTGGCCATCGGCTCGTACCCGCTGATCAACGCCTCCTTTGCCGGCAAGAGCATCACACTCCACGGTGACGTGAACCTGGCCATGGCCATCGGCCTGGACGACGGCGTGATCATGCCGGTGATCCGGGAGTGCCAGAAGCTCGGCGTGCAGCAGATTGGCGAGCGGAGCCGCGAACTGGTCGCCCTGGCCAAGGAAGGCAAGCTGGGCATGGCCGAGCTGAGCAACGCTACCTTCGCCATCTCCAACATGGGGATGCTGGGGGTGGAGGATTTCATCGCCATCGTTCCCCCCAACCTCTCCGCCATACTGGCCGTGGGCATGGTCAAGGACGAGCCGGTGGTGCGCGACGGTCAGATCATCGTGGCCCGCATGATGCGGGTGACCATTTCCGCCGATCACCGGGTTCACGACGGCGCCTATGCCGCTAAGTTCCTGGCCGAGCTGAAGAGGATCCTGGAAGCGCCGGAAGGGATACTGGTCTGAGGGGAATCCGGCACGGACATTAACCTAAGTGAAAGGAGTTCACATGACGTCCCAGTTGAAGAAGGAAGATCTGCTCAGGGCCTACCGGACCATGAGAGAGATCCGCGAGTTTGAAGACCGTCTGCACATCGAGTTTGCCACGGGCAAGATTCCCGGTTTCGTGCACCTGTATTCGGGTGAAGAGGCGGTTGCCACGGGTGTCTGCATGCACCTGACGGACGAGGACCGCATCTCCAGTACCCATCGCGGCCATGGTCACTGCATCGCCAAGGGTGTGGACATCCACGGCATGATGGCCGAGATCTACGGCAAGAAGACCGGCACCTGCGGCGGCAAGGGTGGTTCCATGCACATCGCCGATCTGGCCAAGGGGATGATGGGCGCCAACGGCATCGTGGGCGCCGGACCTCCGCTGATCTGCGGCGCGGCCCTGGCAGCCAAGTTCAAGGGTAACGGCGGCGTGGGTGTCGCCTTCTTCGGCGACGGCGCCTCCAACCAGGGGACCATCCTGGAGAGTATGAACCTGGCCTCCATCTGGAAGCTGCCGGTAATCTTCCTGAACGAGAACAACGGCTACGCCGAGTCCACCGGCGTCTCCTACAACGTCCCGACCCCCAACATCGCCGATCGTGCCGCCGGTTTCGGCATGCCGGGCGTCACCGTTGACGGCAACGACTTCTTCGCCGTGTACGAGGCTGCCGGCGAGGCGATCCGCCGCGCCCGTGCCGGCGAGGGGCCGACGCTCCTGGAGTGCAAGACCCAGCGTTACTTCGGCCACTTCGAAGGTGACGCCATGACCTACCGTCCCGGCGGTGAGAGTCAGGAGCTGCGCAAGAACCGAGACTGCCTGAAGATCTTCGCCGAGAAGGTCGTCTCCGCCGGCCTGGCCACTGCCGCGGAACTGGAAGCCATTGACAAGGACGTTCTTGCCCTGATCGAAGACTCCGTGGTCAAGGCCCTTGCAGCGCCCAAGCCGGGCCCCGAAGATCTTCTGACCGGCGTCTACGTATCGTACTAAGAGGGGAAAGGAACCGAATATGGCGAGAAAACTCAATTATAAAGATGCAATCAACGAGGCGCTCTCCCAGGAGATGGCGCGTGACGAGAAGGTCATCGTCATGGGTTTGGACGTTGCCGGGGGCCGCGGCACCCAGGGTGTCATGGACGCCTGGGGCGGCGTTCTGGGGGTAACCAAGGGACTGTACGCAAAGTACGGGGATCGCGTCATCGACACCCCGATCTCCGAAGCGGCCTACATCGGCTCCGCCGTGGGCGCCGCCGCCTGCGGCATGCGTCCGGTGGTGGAGATGATGTTCGCCGACTTCCTGGGGGTCTGTTTCGACCAGCTGATGAACCAGGCGGCCAAGTTCCGCTACATGTTCGGCGGCACCGCCGAGACCCCGGTGGTCTGCCGCATGATGTACGGCGGCGGTTTCCGCGGGGCGGCCCAGCACTCCCAGTGCCTGTACTCCATCTTCGCCCACATCCCGGGACTGAAGGTGGTGCTCCCCTCCACGCCTGCCGAGGCCAAGGGTCTTCTGATCCAGTCCATCCGGGACAACGACCCGGTTATCTTCATGGAGCATAAGGCGCTGTACGCCATGAAGGGGGAAGTTCCCGAGGAGAGCTACACCATCCCGTTCGGCCAGGCCAACATCGTGCGCGAGGGGAAAGACGCGACCATCGTGGCCCTGGGCCGGATGGTGCACATGGCCACCCAGGCTGCCACCTCCCTGTCCAAGGCGGGTGTTGAGTGCGAGGTGATCGATCCGCGCACCATCTCTCCGCTGGACACGGAGACGATCCTGAAGAGCGTGAAGAAGACCGGGCGTCTGGTTGTTGTTGACGAGTCCCACCCCCGTGCCAGCATGGCGGGCGACATCGCCTCCATCGTGGCCCAGGATGCCTTCTCGTCGCTGAAGGCTCCGGTGAGGCTGGTGACGTCTCCGCACACGCCGGTGCCGTTCGCCGACACGCTGGAGGACCTCTACCTGCCCAACGCCGCCAAGATCGAGGCGGCAGTCAAGGCGATCATCTGACAAGGCCCGGTTCGTGGTCGCGGCGGTTTCCTGGTCCGCCGCGGCCGCGAACCGGATGAACGGGCCGGAATTCAGACGTTTCTCCGCGGGGAGGCGCAACGGGGTCGTTGCGTCCCCCCGCGGGCAAACGCCGACTCAGGCTGCCGGAACGAACTAGCAGAGAGAACCGATATGGACGTACAACCGATTTCGATGAGAGGGGCGGGCAAGACCGCCCACCTGGGCCCTGCCGTCACGGGCGATGTGAAGCCGCTCCCCAAACCGTCATGGCTGCGGGCCCCTGCGGCCGGCACGCCGGATACGGAGCGTCTGGTCCGGCTCCTGCGGGACAACAGCCTGCACACGGTCTGCGAGGAGGCATCGTGCCCCAACATGGGGGAATGTTTCCGCAAGGGGACCGCGACCTTCATGATCATGGGGGATATCTGCACCCGCAACTGTCCCTTCTGCAACGTGGCCCACGGCTCCCCCCAGGCGCTCCCGGCCGACGAGCCGGCCAACCTGGCCCGGGCGGTGGAGATCATGAAACTTACGTACGTGGTGATCACCTCGGTCACCAGGGACGACCTGCCCGATGGCGGCGCCGGTCATTACGCCGACTGCATCCGCGCGCTGCGGGAGCTGAAGCGGGAACTCAGGGTGGAAATACTCACCCCCGATTTCCGCGGCGCGGTTGACCGGGCCCTGGAGATCCTGGGCGCCAACCCTCCCGATGTGTTCAACCACAACCTGGAAACCGTGCCGCGGCTCTATCCCAGGGTACGCTCCCAGGCGGACTATCACGGCTCCCTGGAGCTCTTGCTCCGTTTCCGGGAGAAGTTCGACACGGTCCCCACCAAGTCCGGGCTGATGCTCGGCCTGGGGGAGACGGAAGACGAGGTGCGGGAGGTCATGGAAGAGCTGCGAAATCATCGCTGTGATATGCTCACCCTGGGGCAGTACCTGCGCCCCAGTCCGCACCACCTGCCGGTGGAGCGGTACGTCAGGCCGGAGGAGTTCGAGCGTCTGCGCGACTTCGGACTCTCCATCGGCTTCTCCCATGTGGAGTCCGGCCCCATGGTCCGATCCTCCTACCATGCCGACATGCAGGCGCGGGAACTGGTTTAGTACTAAATAGCACTCCCCCCTTGAAAAAGGGGGGCTGGGGGGGATTTCCCGGCGGCGGCCTCCACTGCAAATCCCCCTAAATCCCCCTTTTTCAAAGGGGACTTTCCATGACAACAAATCAGGCTGAAGAACGACGCTAGTCATAAACTAAAATACAGCGAGGTGCAGGAAATGAGTGAAGAGGTATTTGATCTTGTGGTTCTGGGAGCTGGTCCGGGAGGCTATGTGGCTGCCATCCGCGCGTCCCAGCTGGGAATGAAGGTTGCCGTCGTGGAACCGCGGCCGACCATGGGGGGCGCCTGCCTGAACGAGGGGTGCATCCCCAGCAAGGCGCTCCTGGATTCCAGTGAACATTTCTCCATGGCCCGCGACAAGTTCGCCGGCCACGGCATCATCGTCGATCCGCCCAAGCTGGACGTCTCCGTCATGCAGGCCCGCAAGGCCGATGTGGTCAAGAAGCTCACCGACGGCATCGACTATCTGTTCAAGAAGAACAAGGTGCAGGTGATCAGCGGCACCGGCAAGCTGGTCCGCCCCGTGGCCGGACAGCCCCACGGCGTGGAAGTCACCACCGCAAAAGGCGTCGTGACCGTGAAGGGCGCCAAGGTGCTGCTGGCCACGGGCGGCGCATCGGTGGAGGTGCCGGCGCTCCCCTTCGACGGCACACTGATCGTCAACTCCAAGGATGCCCTGGAGTTTTCCTCTGTGCCGCAGCATCTGATCGTGGTGGGTGCCGGCTATATCGGCCTGGAACTTGGGTCGGTCTGGCGGCGCCTGGGCGCCAAGGTGACGGTGGTGGAGATGATGCCCACCATGCTTCCCTTCACCGATGTGGAGGTTACCGGCGCGCTGATGAAGATCCTGAAGAAGCAGGGGATCGAGATCCGCATGGGAACCAGCGTCACCAAGGTGGAGCGGACCGGCGAAAAGGCGCTGGTCAGTCTGACGGCCGCCGGCAAGACCGAGGTGGTGGAGGCCGACAAGATCCTGGTGGCCATCGGCAGGAAGCCGTTTACGGCCGGCTTGGGTCTGGAAGACGTGGGCATCGCCCTCAACGACAGGGGGCGAATTGAGGTGGACGAAAACTACGAGACCTCCGTGGCCGGCATCTACGCCATCGGCGACCTGATCCCGGGACCGCTCCTGGCCCACAAGGCCTCGGAAGAGGCGGTGGTATTCGCCGAACGCCTCACCGGGCTTACGTGTGCGGTCAACTACGACACCATCCCCGGCATCGCCTATACCTGGCCCGAGGCTGCCTCGGTGGGCAAGACCGAGCAGACCCTGAAGGAGGAACAGGTCCCCTATGCCGTGGGCAAGTTTACCTTCATGGCCAATGGCCGGGCCCGGGCCATGGACGAGACCGAAGGGTTCGTCAAGATCCTGGCCCACAAGGAGACCGACAAGGTCCTGGGCATCCATATCGTCGGACCGCGGGCCTCGGACATGATCGCCGAAGGGGTGGCCGTCATGGCCTACGGCGGAACGTCCCACGACATCGCCGCCATGTTCCATGCCCACCCGACCCTGGCGGAAGCCATCAAGGAAGCTGCTCTGGACGTGCATACATCAGCCATTCATGCCTGATTAATGCGCATCGCCGCCCCTCCGGAGTCCCCTTCCTCCGCTCCGGAGGGGCTTTTTTCCCGTCGCAGCCGGCGGGAAGCGGGGAACCGAACCATGATTTTCAATGACCTGGGAACCGTCGACTACGCCGACGCCTTCAACCTGCAGGAACGCATCGCCGACGGGGTATACCGCGACGTTGACCCGGAGACGCTGCTGCTCCTGGAGCATCACCCGGTCTACACCATCGGCCGGGGGGGGAGCGAGGAGAATATCCTCGACCGCTCCATCCGGGCTATCCGCATCAGCCGGGGGGGGGATGTGACCTACCACGGTCCGGGGCAACTGGTGGGCTACCCACTGATCAACCTCAGGCGTCGGGGAGGTGACCTGCGCCACTACCTGCGCTTCCTGGAGGAACTGCTGATATCGGTGGTGGCGGAGTACGGCGTCGTCTCCTTCAGGGTTCCGGGCAAGACCGGCGTCTGGACCGACCAGGGGAAGCTGGCCGCCATCGGCGTGGGGGTGCGCCACTGGGTGACCATGCACGGCTTTGCCATGAACGTGAACAACGACCTCTCCTCATTCCAACGCATCAACCCCTGCGGCATCGCGACCTGCCCCATCGCCTCCCTGGAGCGTCTCTGCGGCCGGAAGGTCTCCATGGACGAGCTGAAGTCGCGCATTGTTGCGCGCTTTCCGCTCCTGCTTGACGAATGGCTCCCCGAGAGCGCCCTGGCGCCGGAGCACTGACATTCCCCGTGTTACGTGTGGCTGCGGCGTGCGCTCTTCCCATCTTCCTCTATCACGAACTCCCATGTGTCGCTCTCCTTGTCCCTTGTTGCCGGCTGACCCGCGGGGCACGGAGATAGTTCGACCTGTCGGGGGAATGGCGTTTCCGGCGCGCCAGAACATGCCGGTGTGGAACCCGCTGGAGCGGGCGGCGAGTCCGCTTTGCCGGAGCCGGGAAATCAGGAGGGTCGTCATGATGAAACGTTCGCCACAATTGTCCCGGGCGGTTGCTGAAAAGGGCACGCGCTCCACGCGCATGCAGCGGGCGGAGCGCCTTCTGGACTCGATTTACGTCTGCCTCAGCGCCCAGATCCACGGTGCCAGCAACGTTGCCCTGGATGACATGGCACGCTCCATCGTCCAGGAAATCGGGCGCTACCGCGGTCAGGAACTGCTGTAATGGACAGTGGAACCGCAGGTGCGGTCACGGGGATGGAGCCGCGGCAGAGGTGATTCGTTAAATATGGATTTATTCCGGGAGGTTATGGAAAATGAGCGACAACAGAAACTGCCCTGGGGGCACTGACGGAAACGCAAAGGTCGTGACGGGGCTGTTTCCCCGTTCCCGCAAGGTGTATGTGACGGGTTCGCGCCCCGACCTGCGGGTGCCGATGCGGGAGATCATCCTCTCCGACGCTCCCACGGGAAGCGGCGTGGCCGGGCATTCGTCGATCCAGGTCTATGACACCTCCGGTCCCCATGGCGATGCCTCCTTTCGCGGAGAGACGTGCGCCGGCCTTCCCCCCCTGCGGGAAAACTGGATCGCCGACCGCTTCGATACCGAGGCCCGTCCCGCCCCATCCCGGACCGGCGGCACCGGTTCCTTCCCGTCGGGACGTACGCCCCGACGCGCCCGTTCCGGAGCCAACGTGACGCAGATGCACTATGCCCGTCAGGGGATAATCACCCCCGAGATGGAATTCGTCGCCATCCGGGAAAACCAGCGCCGCCAGGGAGGGGAAGAGCGGCAGCACCAGGATAGTCGTTCGCGGCGGGACGCGTCCCGCCCCCAGCTGATCACTCCCGACTATGTTCGCTCCGAGGTTGCCCAGGGCCGGGCCATCATCCCGGTCAACATCAACCACCCGGAGGTGGAGCCGATGATCATCGGCCGCAACTTCCTGGTCAAGGTCAACGCCAACATCGGCAACTCCTCCCTTGCCTCATCGGTCATGGAGGAGGTGGAGAAGATGCTCTGGGCCATCCGCTGGGGAGCCGATACGGTGATGGACCTCTCCACCGGCGCCGACATCCACGAGACGCGGGAGTGGATCCTGCGCAACAGCCCGGTTCCCATCGGTACCGTGCCGCTCTACCAGGCGCTGGAGAAGGTGGGGGGCGTGGCCGAGGATCTGACCTGGGAACTGTACCGCGACACCCTGGTGGAACAAGCCGAGCAGGGGGTGGACTATTTCACCATCCATGCCGGGGTGAGGCTGGCCCATCTGGAGCTCGTCACAACGCGCCTGACCGGCATCGTCTCCCGGGGCGGCTCGATCATGGCCCGATGGTGCCGGGCGCACCGGAGCGAGAGCTTCCTCTACACCCGCTTCGAGGAGATCTGCGAGATCATGAAGGCCTACGACGTCAGCTTCTCCCTGGGGGACGGCATGCGCCCCGGATCGCTGCACGACGCCAACGACGAGGCCCAGTTCGCCGAACTGAGAACCCTGGGGGAGTTGACCACCCTGGCCTGGAAGCATGACGTGCAGACCATGATCGAGGGGCCGGGCCATGTGCCGCTGGACCTGATCCGGGAGAACATGGAACTCCAGCTGGAACAGTGCCATGAGGCCCCCTTCTACACCCTGGGACCGCTGGTGACCGATATCGCGCCCGGCTACGATCACATTACCTCGGCCATCGGCGGGGCCATGATCGGCTGGCTGGGAACCTCCATGCTCTGCTACGTCACCCGGAAGGAACATCTGGGGCTGCCTGACAAGGACAACGTCCGGGAGGGGATCGTTACCTTCAAGATAGCCGCCCATGCCGCCGACCTGGCCAAGGGGCACCCCGGCGCCCGGCTGCGGGACGATGCCCTTTCCCGGGCGCGCTTTGACTTCCGCTGGAAGGACCAGTTCAGCCTGGCCCTGGACCCGGAGAAGGCGCGACAGCTGCACGACCTGAGCCTTCCGGCCGAGGAGGACAAACACTCCCCCTACTGCACCATGTGCGGCCCGGATTTCTGCGCCATGAGGATCACCCGCAACCTGCGGGAGCAGGCGGAGGGGTAGGGAAGGTGCGGTGCCATGTGTGACAGCCTCATCCATAAGGATCTGCGGATCAACTCCTACGGCTCCTGGCTGCGCCGCCGCTTCGGCTGCCGGGTCAGCAAGGTCACCGTGGACGGCGGCTTCACCTGCCCGAACCGCGACGGCACCAGGGGGAGGGGAGGGTGCATCTTCTGCGACAACGCCGCCTTCTCCCCCGACGGTGCGCGGGCCGAAGTCCCCCTGGAACGGCAGATCTCCCAGGGGATGGCCTATCACCGGCACAGGCTGGGGAGCGAGAAGTTTCTCGTCTACTTCCAGAAATTCACCAACACCTATGCTCCGGTGGAGAAACTGCGGGACCTGTACAGCCGTGCCCTGGGGATGCCGGACGTGCTGGGGATCTCCGTCGGTACCCGGCCGGACGCGCTGGGGAGTGACGCCCTGGACCTTTTGGCCGAGATCGCCCGCAGCCGTTACGTTTGCGTGGAGTTGGGACTCCAGTCCATGGACGCCGCCATCCTCAGGTGGATGAACCGGGGGCATACCCTGGCCGAGTATCTGCGGGCGGTGGAACGGGTGGCCCGGCGCGGGATCCATGTCTGTACCCACCTGATCTACGGTTTCCCCGGCGAGACGCGCGCCTCGTTCGTGAAGACGGCCGGCCTTCTGGCCGGTCTCCCCGTGACGTCGGTGAAGATCCACCAGCTCCACGCCGTCCTGGGAACCAGGCTGGCGGAGTTGTGCCGGGGAGGGAGGCTGGAGCTGCTCTCCCTCGAGGAGTACGTGGCCGGAGTGTGCGATTTTCTTGAACAGCTGCCGTCCCAGGTGTCCATACAGCGGCTGTACGGTTCCGCCCCGCTGGAGATGCTGGTGGCCCCCGGATGGGGGCTCAAGAACAACCGAATGTGGTACGCCGTGGTGAACGAGCTGAAGAAACGCGGGACATGGCAGGGATGCCGCTTGGCTGGTGAGCGGCTGCTGGCCGCATCCGGAGCATAGAGATGGCGCCCGGCGCGGCAGCGGAAACAGGGAGTTCGGGGAAAGGGGAACGGCTATGGCGCTCAAGCGCTTCGTGATTGAACTGGGGTACGGAACCGACCTCCATGGGGGGGACATGACCAAGGCTTCCCGACGGGCGGTGCGGGATGCCGTGTCGCGCAGTTGTCTCTGCGGTCTGTTCGACATCCTGGGGATGGATGACCCGGACAAAATGCACGTGGCGGTCAGGATCGGCTGCACGAAGCCGGAGCAAGTGGACCGGGATGCGGTGCTGGCGGAGATCCCTTTCGGCGCCAGGGAACTGGAGGTCGTCACCGGGGGGCTTTCGGTGCGGGGAGTGGAGCTGCCGGCCCTGGGGGAGGGGGACCGGATCACCGTGGCTGTGGCCGCACTCACCGTATCGGTGGAGTGCGCCTGACCCATGGAACTGCATTACCAGGAACAGGGCTCCGGTCCGGCGCTGATTATCCTCCACGGCCTTTTGGGGTCGGGGGACAACTGGCGCTCCACGGCCCGGTGGCTGGGTGATCGTTTCCGGGTGTTCACCCCCGACCTGCGCAACCACGGCCGTTCGCCCCACGGGGAGCGAATGGACTTTCCGGCCTTGGCGGCCGATCTGCGGGAGTTCATGGAGCGGCATTCCCTGGAACGTACGCTCCTCATGGGGCATTCCCTGGGGGGGAAGCTGGCCATGTGGTTCTCCCTTGCCTGGCCCCAGATGGTGGAGAAGCTGGTGGTGGTGGATATCGCCCCCCGTCCCTATGGCGATCGGCACGGAGCCATACTCCAGGCGCTTCTTGATCTGGAGCCGGCTAGGTACCGGGAACGGGGGGAGATCGAACTGGGTCTGCGCTCGGCCATCCCCGACGAGTCCCTGCGGCTGTTCCTGCTGAAGAGCCTGGTGCGCATCCCGGACGGTGGGTACCGGTGGGGAATGGGGCTGGAGAACATCGCCCGCGCCTACCGGTACATCAGCGACTGGCCCCCTACCTGGCGCCGGAGTCAGCTGCCTGCCCTGTTCGTGAGGGGGCAGCACTCCGACTACCTGCTGGAGCGGGACGAGCCGCTGCTCAGGCACTACTTCCCCTCTTCCCGGATGATGACGATCCTCGGAGCCGGCCACTGGCCCCATGTGGAGGCGCCGGAGCCGTTCCGCGAGGCCCTGCGGGATTTCCTGGAAGACCGCGACAGATGGATGCACTCCGAAACCGGCAGGTGACAGCCGCAGGGCCCGGTACCGAGGAGCACCATGAAACGAAAAGGAGGGATTCCCCATGGGTGGAAAAATTTCAACACATGGTGACGGTCCGGTCGTCGGCATTCTGGCCAACCCGGCGTCGGGACGCGACGTGAGGCGTCTGGTGGCGCGGGCCTCGGTTTTTCCGGCCGTGGAGAAGAGCAACATGGTTCTGCGCATGCTCGCCGCCATGGGTAGCCTGGGGGTGGGCCAGGTGGTGATGATGCCCGATACCGGCGGCATCGCCGCCCGGGTTATTCACGAACAGGAGAGCGCCATCGCCCGTGCGGGCGGAAAATGGCCGCGGGTCCGTTTCCTGGAGATGCCGATCGAGTACGCTGAGATCGATTCCATCCGCGCCGTGGACCGGATGGTCGCTCAGGGGGTATCCCTGATCATCGTCATGGGGGGGGACGGGACCCACCGGGTCGTGTCCAAGGCCTGCGGGACCACCCCGCTGATCGCACTCTCCACCGGGACCAATAACAGCTTTCCGGAGATCCGCGAGGCAACGGTGGCAGGTCTCGCCGCCGGCCTGGTGGCAACCGGCAGGGTGCGGGTGGAGGAAGTGAGTTCCCAGAACAAGTTGTTGCGTCTCCAATTGGGGGGGCAGGGGGAGGAGATCGCGCTGGTGGACCTGTGCGTGTCCACGGAGTGCTGGGTCGGCACCAGGGCGCTCTGGCAGCCCGCCTGCCTGCGGGAGCTGTTCGTTACCTTCGCCTCCCCTTCGGCCATCGGTCTCTCATCCATCGTCGGCTATCTGCGGCCGGTGGAGCGCTGGGACCCCTTTGGCGTGCGGATGCTCCTGGCGCCTCCGGGGGAGGGGCGCTTCACGGTTTCGGTCCCCATTGCCCCCGGACTTATGGAGCAAGTGGGGGTGGTGGAGATCGACGAACTTCACCCGCGGCAGGTCTGCGCCATCACCACCGGCAGGGGGACCATCGCCTTTGACGGTGAGCGGAGCATCGCCTTCAATGAACAGGAGCGGCCCCTGGTCCGCCTGGAGATGGAAGGGCCCATAACCATCGACATCGACCGGGTCATGGGGCTGGCCGCCGACAGGCATCTCTTTCTTCAGAGGACAGTGAACAGTGAGGAGTGAGGAGTGAGGAGTGAGGAGTGAGGAGTGAGGAGTGAGGAGTGAGGAGACGGTCTGCGTCTCCCTGATCCGTGGCGCCGGAGAGCTGCGCGCCTGACAGAGCCGGGGTCACAAAGCCGCGCCGCTATCGATGCAACCGTCAGCCCGGGTGAGTCTTCGCCGAACCGTCCCCATACCGCGGAGACGCCCGGGCCAGAGGCCTTTCAGGCGCACATTCGGCGTCCCGTGCCTCGTTTTGAGACGGGTGGTGATCGGCGAATCAGGCGGGAGGATTTACAGTTCGTTGGGCGGAATCAGCTGGAACTTGCTCATCTTGCGGTAGAGCGTGGAGCGGCTGATGCACAGCTCCCGCGAGGCGTCGGTGATGTTCCACTTGTTCTTGCGCAGCGTTCGGTACAGCCGTTCCCGTTCCTGGGTCTCCTGGGGGGTCAGGTTGAGCTGGGGCGGGGGGGCCTGGGCCTGTTCCACCGCCTCGGCCGGGCATTCCGCCAGGGGAAGCGGTACCGGAACGAGCAGTCCCGGCGTCGCGGGCCTGAACAGGTCCGGCGGGAGGTCCTTGGGCTGGATGATTCCCCCTTCGCTGATGGCGATGGAGAACCGCAGGGCGTTGCGCAACTGTCTGATGTTGCCGGGCCAGTCGTAGGCCGCCAGGAGCTCCAGGGCTTCGGGAGCGAGGCGGATCGGGGAGCCGGTCTCGGCTTCGGCCGCCAGGGCGTTCTCGATCAGCAGCGCCTTGTCGGCGCGCTCCCTGAGCGGCGGCAGCTTGATGGTGATGCCGTTCAGCCTGTAGTACAGGTCCTCCCGGAACTGCTTTTCCCGCACCAGCTCTTCCAGGTTCCTCAGGGTGGCGCAGATGATGTTCAGCTCCACCTTGATCACCGACTCGCTCCCCAGGGGCTGCACCTCCCGTTCGGCCAGTACCCGCAGCAGGCGGGTCTGGAGGTTGAAGGGCATGTCGCCTATCTCGTCCAGGAACAGAGTGCCGCCGTTGGATTGCAGGATCTTTCCCTTCATCCCCTTGCTGTTGGCGCCGGTAAAGGCGCCCTGCTTGTAGCCGAACAGTTCGCTCTCGATCAGCGATTCCGGGATGGAGGCGCAGTTCAGCGCCACGAACGGCTTGGAAGCCCGTTCGCTGGCCTCGTGGATGGCGCGGGCGAAGACCTCCTTGCCGGTTCCGGTCTCACCGATCAGCAGGATGGAGATGTTCTTGTCCATCAGCCGCTTGGCGCAGTTGACGTTGTAGGACATGCGCGGGTCGGTGCCGGCCAGGTACTCCAGGGTGAAGTGGGCCGATGGCTTGCTTCTGGTCTCCCTGCGGGGTGATGTCGATACCGGCTTCAGCTCGGGAGCGCGGAAAGTGGCGAAGTACTGGTTGCCGTTGTCTTGGAAGCGGATTGGGAGGATGGTGGTCGTCTTGTGGGTGGCATGCTCCACCAGTTCCTCCAGCCTGAGGTCGAACACCGCGCTGATGTGGCGGCCGATGGGGCTGGGGATCTGGGGGCCGTGCAGCTGCGTCAGCGCGCTCTGGTTGGCGGCAATCACGTACCCCTCGTTGTTCACTGCCAGGAAACTCTCCGCCATCACCTCCACGAACGCCTTCATGCAGTTGAAACGCACGATCCAGCAGTCCTTGTAGAGGCGCATGAAATAGGCGTTTTCGATCATGCGCGCGGAGTAGCTGAGCATCTGCAGGGCCAGCAGTTGCGAGTCGCGGGACTGGGGAGGGTTGAGCTGGGAGATGTCCAGGACTCCCAGCAGGGTGCCGTCGGGGAAGAAAAGCGGCGTCGTGGAACAGCTCAGGCCGATGTGGCGGGCGCGGAAATGCTCGTCGCGGTGGATGGTGATGGGGCGTTTCTCCGCGATACAGGTTCCCACCCCGCAGGTCCCCTCCACCGATTCCGCCCAGAGCGACCCCAGGTAGAGCCCCGCCTCCCGGTGCTCCCGCTCCTTGTGCGGGTTGCCCAGGTAATCGATGGTCACGCCGTTGGCGTCCCCCAGCAGGATCACGTAATCGGCCGGGGCGACCTTCTCGTAGAGGTTCTGCATGCCGGACTTGGCGATGAACAGGAACTCCTCCAGCGGTTCCTGGTACTCCCTGAGGGCACTGCCGGTGATGATGCGGGCCTGGTTTTTCGAGGAAGGGTCGATGCTGTAGGTGTTGTAACAGCGCTTCCAGGAGTTGTGGATGATCGGGGTGGCGGCATTATCGCTGACCGTGGGGAGGGTGTTGGAACTGACGGAACGGATGACTTCGCTGACATGCTCTTTGGTGTGGGAAAAGGACACGTTCCACTCCTAACGTTTCGACCGGAGTCGGGGCATTGGCGCAGGCGGCACACAGTTCGTTGTCCCTGGTGCGGGCGGTTGGTACGGGTATAAGGCCTGTTGAAAATTGACGAGCAAATTTAACATGTTTCCGCAGACATGAACAGCATTCATTTTGAAAAAGCCGCCCGGGGACTTCGCCGGTACGGACGGGAAACGGCGTGCCCCCGCACGCCACGTCCCCCCGGAGAACTGCTGCCGCAGCTCTCCGGGGGGACGGGATATCCGGCCCGGAATTACCGGATCCTGTCGTAAAAGGTGATAGCAAGCGGCGCCGCGAAAAGCTCGTCATACCTGTCCAGAAGGTTCTTCATGTGGGGAGTGGCCAGGTGTTCGTCCAGAGCTTGCCTGCTGGTCCAGGTCTCGTAAAACATGAACGATCCCGGGTCGCTTGCGTCCTGATGAAAGGTGTAGCCGATGCAGCCTGACTCGGCGCGGGTCGGCTCGATCAGGGAGAACAATAGTTCCCGTGCCTCCCCGATCTTCTCCGGTCGGGCTTTCATGGTTGCCACTATGGTTACGCTGTCTGCTGACATGGGTTCTCCTGAGTGCGGTGCGGGTACACTCCCCTGTGGTGACGGGGAGGCCTAGTGGACCGTTTCGTAAATATGTGTACAATTCTCCGTTCGGCCTGAGCTTGTCGAAGGCCTGTGTTTACAGGGTGATAACGGTTCGACAAGCTCACCGTGAACGGTCATGGTTTTATCGAAACGGTCTACTAGAACAGGTCGTCGCCGCTCTTGAATTCCAGGCCGGGATGGGTGTCGAAACGGACCACCCCCACCGCTGCCTTGCCGCTGACGGCGCGCTTGACCGCGGCGGTCCCTTCGATGCCGAAGCCGCCGCACAGTTCGATGGCCACATAACCGCTCTGCACCAGTTCCCGGGCAACCTGGGCGGCTGCCTGGTAGTCACTGACGCCGATGGTTGCCAGGGTGACCTGGGGGGTCTCGATCTCGGTGCGGTGACGCGCGGGATCGGCTTCCGGTGCGACGAATATGAATGCTGCCTTCAGTGCCATACAATCTCTCCTTTTTCGAGTGGGGCGCGGGGAGCGACGCATTGCCATGCGTCTCTACCCAGATTGTCAGGGGCTGGGGTATACCGCAACCGGTTCGGGCCACTTGAAATCCGGTGTCAGCTTGTAGATCTCGGCGATGACTCCCAGATCCTTGCGGGAATCAAGATAGGTGTAGGTCATGCCCTCCCAGGTGCCTCCCTGCAGAATCGGAAGCCCCCTGTCCTGATAAAACTGGACGGTCTTCTCGTAATTTTCTGTGTCGAAGGCCACGTGATGTAACCCCTCACCATTTTCCTTCAGGAACTGGGCGTAGATGCTGATGTCGTCCTTGGGCTGGATCAGTTCCCACTGCACCCCGCCGATGTCGGCCAGGGCCAGGCGCATGGCATAGTTCACCGGCTTTCCCTCGATGATCATGTTGCTGACCGTGTCCGGGTTGAACTCGTAGATCGACCAGGGGCCGATGCCATACTCTTCGGCATACTTCTTTACGGTGGCGTCGCAATCCTTCACCACCAGACCTATCTGCATGATCTTGGTAAAAACGGGTTTTTCAGGCATGTCAAAGCTCCTTACCGCGTGGATCAAGGCGTTGCGCACCGTTTCCACGTCACTGTTTTCTGTTCAGGCCGTAACATCCGAAATAGCAGACAAAAATCAGCAGTACCGTGTTCAGAAGGTCGACCCAGGTGAGGGGGTCGCCGCCGAATCCGGGAACTATTTCAGCCTCATGCAGCACGTTCACCGCAAAGCCGCGCATGTAGACGACAAAGGCGAGGATGCCCAGGCCCCAGGTGATGGCGAACCTGGCGACGCGGTTCATGGCGGGGCTCAGGGAGGTGGGGGCGTTGCCGCAGCAGAGTGCCCAGAAGAGCAGGATGTTGACGATCCAGACTCCCAGCTGGGCCGGCCAGAGGTTGATGGCCGGGCCGATTTTTTCCAGGGCGTCGGCCGGGATGAGCACGTTCTTCAGCAGGGCCAGCAGGATGAAGTAGAGAACGGTGCCCAGCACGAAGTTGCCGAAGAAGGCGGCCAAGGCTCTTCCGGCCCGGGTCTTGAACGAGCTGTACGGCCAGAGGTCGAGCACCAGCACCGTGGTGAGCCAGACGGTGATGACCGAATAGAACCACCCCACCGCGGTGGGGAGCGGCATGATCACCCGGTCCGGGGCGGTCCAGCTTGCCATGCAGGGGTAGACCAGGGTGATGTAGCCAACGAAGGTCAGGAAAAAGCCGGTAAAGAGTTGTGCGACACCAACCATGGGCTGCTTCAGGCCGGCATCGGTCCAGGGCCAGCCGTCCATGCTGTTTGCCACTATGCCGAACCCGTAGAAGCCGATCAGGACGATCATGCCGGAGGCGCCGTGGCCGGCGAAGTTGGTCGCGCTGAAGGCGGGGTCCATCCGGCCGTAGCCGAAGATCAGCAGCAAGGGGATGGCGAAGCCCAGGGCCAGCGTCACCACCGTGGCCAGGATGCCGCCGCCGGGCTGGCTCAACGAGCTGAAGCCGTGCATGCCGAAGTTGAAGCCGATGAAAACGAGGACCATGATGGTCCAGAACAGATAGGCGCCGAAGGGCTGCGGATAGAATTTCCAGACTCCAAGCTGCGGGTCGGCGAACAGTATCCATACGCCGTAGCTGATGACCTGGTATATGATGAAACAGGCGATTGCAAACCCCACCGCGCCCAACTGCAAACCGAAAGGCTTTGCGCTCACCATGCTTCCATCACCGGTTGCGTCAAGTGATTGTGCCATATACATCTCCTCGTTGAGGTGTTGGGCCGGTGGCGTGCCGCCGGCCGGTTCCGCCCGACCATATCCCTGCCGGGCGGCAAAACGAAGCGGGGAGGGGAGAGCCTCCCCTCCCGCGCGGGTGCGAACCTGCCCTGAGGCTAGGTCGGGCTGACGATGATCTTGATATGCTTGGCCTTGTTGGTGATGAGCTCCTCGAAGCCTTTTTCGACGATATCGTCGAGGGCGATCTTGGCGGTGATCATGGGGCCTGCTTTCAGCTGGCCGCTGGCCAGCAGCTTGGCCACGCCGCCGAAGTCATCGATGGTGTAGGCCAGGGTGCCGATGACGACCTTGTCGGTGGCGCTCAGGCTGAAGAAGTTGAAGGAACTGGGCTCCTCGAAGATGCCGACGATGACCGCCTTGCCGCAGTTGTGCAGCACGTCGATGGCCTGGGGGCCGGTGAACTTGTTGCCGATGCACTCGAAGGAGACGTCGGCGCCGGTCCCTTCGGGGCTCAGACGCTTGACTTCCGCGACAATGTCACATTCTTTGGGGTCGAGGATGATGTCGGCGCCGCACTCCTTGGCCAGCTTCTTGCGGGCTTCGGCCATCTCGACGACGATGACCGTGGCTGCGCCGGCAGCCTTGGCGCACATGAGCGTGCCCAGGCCGATGGTGCCGCCGCCGAAGACGACGACCGTCTGGCCCATCAGGGAACCGGCCAGGCGAACGGCCTTGAATCCGGTGGCCAGCGGCTCGATGACCGCGGCAGCCTCAAGGTCGAAATTGGGGGGGAGAACGTAGCAGAGTTCGGCCGGTACGTTGACATATTTGGCAAAGGCGCCGTCGGCCATCAGGCCGGTGAATGCCAGTTTCTCGCAGACGTTGTAGCGCCCCATGCGGCAGGGGAGGCATTCGCCGCAGTGCTGGCAGGCGTCCGGAGCCACCAGGTCGCCGACTTTGACCGTGGTCACGCCTTCTCCCACCGCGACGACCTTGCCGGAGAATTCATGACCGAGGATCAGCGGGGCCTTGGCGCCGGTCAGGGGATGTTCTTCGGTGGGGATGAAGATCGGGCCGGCAATGTACTCATGGAGGTCGGAACCGCAGATACCGCACCACGCGACTTCAATCTTTACCTCGCCGGCCTTGGGTGCGGCCGGTTCGGGAACGTCTTCAACTCGAATGTCTTTTTTTGCGTACCATTTTGCAGCTTTCATTCGTACTCTCCTTGGTAGTGAATAGGTCATCGCATTAGTGCGCTGCCTGTGAAACCCGACTGCCCGGTTTGTCCGGCCATCGTGGCGATGACCGGACCATGGGCGTTAGAATGACCAGATGGCCCTGAACATGCCTGCCTTGGTCTTGGTGGTGTTTTTTCCGGTGATACCCTGCTCGTACCAGGCGGCAAAGGAGAGCCGCTTGGTGATCTGGAACTGGTTGCCGATGCCGTAGGCCAGTTCGTTGTTGCTGTGGACGACGATGTCCCCGGTATCCTTGTCCTTGCTGTTGCCCGTGGACTGGTAGTCCAGCTTGACGAACGGTTCCACCTGATTCATGAACTTGTAGGCGAATACCAGGTTGGCGAAGATCGTATCCTTCTGTTTCCTGTGCTCGCCGCCATGTTTGTAGTCGCCGCGGATCTTGTATCCGACGTCGCCGTCGAAGGTGAAATTGCCCAGGACGTAGTTGGTCATGAAGGTGAAGTCATGATCCCAGGAGTGGGCGGAAAGCTCGTTGTCGCCGAAGGGGATGTGCATCCAGTATTCCAGGCAGGTGACCCAGTTCTTGGTCGGCTTGGTCCAGACCACCAGACCGGTCTGGGGGTCGAGCATGCCGCTCACGCTGGTGTCGTCTTTCATCGTGGCGTTCGCGTAACCCGCCACAGCCTCCCAGAGGAAGCCGACGTTGTCAATGCCGTCGATCTTGAAGATGTGGGCCAGCTTGTTGACGGTCGCCACGGTGTTGCGGACGGCACTGTGGCCGTTGGTGTCCTTGCCCTTGAAGCCCTGGCTGTCGTCCCGGAAGAAGTTGTAGGAGAGCAGAAGGGTCTGACCTTTCTCGGGAATGTCGTCACCCACCGGCAGCTGGTATTCGTGGGGGGCGATGACGACGTAGGGGATGCCGCCCGCTTCGGCCCTGGTGACGACGCCGCTCAGGCCGATGAGGGTTGACGACGCAACGGCGAAACATGCTGCTAGCTTTTTCAGGGTACAACGCATAGATGATCCTCCATGGTGTGTGATTGATGTTTCGGACGGGATGCTGCTGGTTACCTCTCTGTAACTCCGGAGCAGGTAGACGCCGCGCCTGCTCGTTCCGATGGTTCCGGTCATTGGTCTCCTGGCCGGCCGGTCAGCCTCCTGGTCCCTCATCGCGGCCGTTCCCGCGACAGGGGGATCGGCCCCTGCTGTTTCATGATGCGCGCTCCTTTGGATAAGGTGTGTCCGGCAGTCGCTCGCTGCTTGCTCGTGTGATGGACCGAAGCCAAAAAGGAGGGTGGTGGGCCGGGAGAAAGCGCACCACCCTTCACCACACAATTGATGGTGACAGTTGGGTTGTTGGCTTGCTGTGTCGCACGGTAGAACGACTTTTTGATTGTTGTATGAGCAACACGTGTACCAAGGGAGGATGCCGGTATTATTTCTGTTTTGTAACTATTTGTAATACCGGACCAATTTTTTTTGTCGGAGCGGCATTCTGCTGTCGCGTCCTCGGAGTGGGGAATGGTGGAGGAAAACTGCATGGAAAAAAAGGGGGGTGTTTGAAACACCTGTTCCATGGAATGGCGGGTTTGTAAAATGAAGTTTTGCTTTTTGTCGGTATGGGCCGCTGCCGTACGCCTGCTCCGGTCACCGTCAGGGGGGGGGCACGGGGGGGATGCCCCCCGTGGGCACGAAAATACGGTATGTTGTCCCGTTCTGTTGCAGGATGTGACAATCCTTCGTTGGGTGACTCATGTGTATCGCAACAGGTGTTGCACGCGCTGCTGATGGAATAGCCGGCGGAAGAGGGGAAAGGTGATCGGCGGCTGGTGCGGCGAACGGGACGCCGGTGGGAGGCAGGCGGAGAAAAAACGGGCGGGATGGCACGGGAGGCGGGGACGGCGCACGACAGCCGCCGTCCCCATCAGGGGGGATCGTCCGTCAGGGCGCCTTCAGTCCGGCCTCGCGGGCCAGGTCACCCCAGGCCGGCAGGCTGCGCTCGATAACCGCCCGATCGACGCAGTAGGCGATGCGGAAGAATCCGGGCGCGCCGAAACCGGCCCCCGGCACCAGCAGGATGTGGTGCTTCTGGGCCAGCTTGACGAAAGCAACGTCATCCGGAAGCGGGGAGTGGGGGAAGAGGTAGAAGGCGCCGTCCGGTATCACCATGCGGAACCCCAGGGAGGTCAGCTCCCGCACCAGCAGGTCGCGTTTGTCCTGGTAGGCGGCGATGTCCACGGATTCGTCCTGCAGGTTGGTCACCAGTCGCTGCATCAGCGCCGGCGCGTTGACGAACCCCAGTACGCGGTTGCTGAAGATCGCGCCGGCCATGAACTGCATCACCGTGTCCATGCGGGGGTTGGCCGCCAGGTAGCCGATGCGCTCCCCCGGCAGGGCCAGGTCCTTGCTGTGGGAGGTGACGATGATGGAGCTCTCGATCAGCGGGAAGATGTTGGGGACCTGCGTGCCGTCATAGGCGATGCGGGCATAGGGCTCGTCGGAGATGACGTAGATGCGGTGGCCGTTGCGTTTGTGCACCTTCTCCACCACTTCTCCCAGCCTGGCCAGGCTCTCGGCGGGATAGACCACGCCGGTGGGGTTGTTGGGGGTGCAGATCAGGATGGCGCGGGTCTTGAGGGTGATGGCCCTCTCGATGGCCTCGATGTCCAGCTGGAAGGTCTGGCGGTCGGTCCAGACCTCAACCGGCACGCCGCCGTGGTTGTCGATGTAGAACTTGTATTCCACGAAGTAGGGAGCCAGGATGATCACTTCCTCGCCCGGATTGAGGATGGTCTTCAGCACCACGTTGAGCGCCCCTCCGGCGCCGCAGGTCATGATCACCTGTTCGGCGGTCACGGCCACGCCCGAATCACGGGCCAGTTTGGCGGCAACGGCTGCCCTGGTCTCGGGATAGCCGGCGTTGCTCATGTAACGGTGCATGCCGGGCAGCGGATTCCGGGCCAGGGCCAACAGCTCATCCCGAAAGGCCTGGGGAGGCTCCACATCCGGGTTGCCCAGGGTGAAGTCGTAGACGCTCTCGTCGCCGAACTCCCGGCGCAGGCGCTCCCCCTCCTCGAACATCCTGCGGATCCAGGACGATTTTGAGATGTGGCTGGCGATTTTGGTGGCAATGGCCATGGTGGTTCCCTCCGGGGCATGTAGTCTGGTATGATGATGCCCCCACTATATACACCGGAAGCAGGGGAACTCAATGGTAAATTCCGCTCTGTCTCCGGGAAGGGGGGCTGTCCGGAGGGAAGCGGTGGGTGGTGATCCACCGCGATTCCGCGCATCACAATCGGGAGGAAACAGCGTGAATCTTCTGTCCGCACTCCAGTCCATCGTGGAAAACCTCTCCCCCCGTGGCAGGGGCGGCAGGGAGGTTGTCACCCTGGTGCGCTATCTGCCGCGCAGCGGAAGGAGGGGGCGTCTGTACGTGGCAGGAGATCTGCACGGCGCATACGATACCCTGATGCGGGCCCTGGAGGCGATCAACTTCAACCCGTCCCTGGATCGGCTTCTGTTCACCGGTGACCTTCACGACCGGGGGGGGGATTCGGCCGCCTGTCTGGAACTCCTGCGTCAGTCCTGGGTCGCTTCGGTGTTGGGCAATCACGAACTGATGCTGCTGTGCAGCCTGGGGAGCGACGGCTCCCTGAACCGGGGCAGAGGGAGCATGTATGCCGGGTGGATGGCCAATGGAGGGGAGTGGGTTCATCGGTTCACGGCCCGGGAGCGTGGCGAGTGGCGCCAACGCCTGCTGGAGCGCGTCCCGCTCTACTGGCTGGTGGAGCGCAGGGACGGCAGGAAGGTGCTGGTCTGCCATGCCGAGACCGACCCGCTGCTGCTCCCCGATGTGCTCGGTCTGAAAGAGCTCAGGCTCGATCTGGCCTCTCTGCATGCCAGCCCCACCCTGTGGGAGCGCCGGACCCTGTCGGTCGCCCTGGACAAGAGCTTCTCCCCCCAGCGGAAACGGCAGCTGCTGGTTCCCCTGAACGGTCTCCTCTGCACCCTGCACGGCCACAGCCGGCTGGAGCTGGCCTCCTGGGTCAACAACCGGCTCTTCGTCGATACCGGCGCCGTGTTCGGCGACCTGCTCACCCTGGCTGATGTGGACGAACTGCTGCCCGGCCGCCCCGGGGGGGTGCGGGCCTGGGATATTGCATCCAACAAGCTGATGGACTATGCTGCCAGGACTCTTTTCTTCTGATGTCTGCTCGGCGGTTCGGGCTCCCTGTCCCTGGACCGCTGTCGAAACCTCCGGCGCGTCACGGCGCGCAGCCGGGCAGGGAGAACCGCCTGACCCCGAAGCCGGCAGAGACCATGAACCTTCGCCACAAGCACCAGCGCCTTAAGGATATCATCACCGCTATGGATGGCTGCCTGATCGGTTTTTCGGGAGGAGTGGATTCCACCTTCCTGTTCGCTGTTGCCGTGGAGCTGCTGGGGGAAAGGGTCCTGGCGGTCACGGCCCGTTCGGCCACCCACCCCCGGCGGGAGCTGCACGAGGCGCGTCGGCTGGCTTCCCACATCGGCGGCCGGCTGCGGGAGATCGACTCCGGGGAGCTGGAGATCCCGGAGTTCCGGGACAATCCCCGTGACCGCTGTTACTGCTGCAAGCGGGAGCTGTTCGGTCGGCTGCGGGAGATCGCCGACCAGGAGCGGCTGCCCCATCTGCTGGATGGGAGCAACCTGGACGATCTGGGCGACCACCGACCCGGCCGCCGGGCCGCCCGGGAACTGGGGGTGCGCAGTCCCCTGGAGGAGGCCGGCCTGACCAAGGACGACATCAGGCGGCTCTCCCGCTCCATGGATCTCCCTACCTGGAACAAGCCGGCCCTTGCCTGTCTCGCCAGCCGTTTCCCCTACGGCACTACCATAACCGCGGAGCGGCTCGGCCGGGTGGATAGGGCCGAGGATGCCCTGCACGGTCTCGGCTTCCGCATCCTGAGGGTCCGCTACCATGGCGACGTGGCCCGCCTGGAGCTGGGGGAGGATGAGTACGCTGTTGCCATTGGTCCCCTGCGGGAGCGGGTGATCCGTTGCGTGAAGGAGGCGGGCTTCGTCCATGTGGCGGTGGACTTGCAGGGATACCGCACCGGCGCCCTGAACGAGTCGGGGGGAGATGCTACCGAAAAAGCCGAAACGGAGCGGATGAGAGGAGGAAGCAACGAACCATGAAGTGCGCGAACTGCATGAACAAGGCCTGCTACACCGAGGGGCGCAACTGCACCGGGATTCCGGAGGAACGGGTGATCGATCTCTACGATGAAGGCGACCGGCGGATCATGGCGGCGGCCGGCTCCGTGGAAGCCCGTCATTACATGGAGCTGTGTCGGCTGGAGGAGAGCGTGGAATTCGCGCGCCAGTACGGCGCCCGGACCATCGGTCTGGCGTTCTGCGTCGGTCTTGCCCAAGAGGCGCGGCTGATTTCCGAGTACTTCGAAAAAGAGTTCACAGTGCACTCCGTCTGCTGCAAAGCCTGTTCCGTTCCCAAGGAACGGTTCGGCCTGGAGCAGATCAAACCGGGAACGCGGGAGGCCATGTGCAACCCCAAGGCCCAGGCCCTGGTACTGGCCGAAGCGGGCGCGGAGCTGAATTTCACCATCGGTCTCTGCGTGGGGCACGACATGCTGTTCAGCGCCGCCTCCACGGTCCCGGTTTCCTGTCTGGCGGTGAAAGACCGGCTGCTGGCCCACAATCCCCTGGGGGCGGTCACGTCCCGCTATTGGAGGAAACGGCTGGGGATCAACTCCGGCGGGCAGGTGTAAGCGCGGCTTTTTTTCAGCGAATCGGTGCCGGAAGGAGGGGGGAGGTTCAATGGAACAGGCAATCCGCGACGAAATCCGCGACTTCGTGCTTACCAGCCCCGATAACCGCTTTCCGGGGAGCGACCGGCGCTTCTACGACGATCCGCTGGTCGGCTTTGCTGCTGCCGATGATCCGCTCTTCGCATCCTACAAGAGCGTCATCGGCCCCTACCACCTGACACCGGACGAGATCATGAGGGACTGCTACGGTCCGTTCTCCGTTCAGGCGGCGACCGTGATCTGCTGGGTTCTCCCCATCACCCGCGCCACCCGGGAGACGAACCGGCGCCAGGAGCGGGCGCCGTCGCTGGAATGGGCCCAGAACCGCGATGCCGGGGAGCGGTTCAACAGTCTGCTGCGCCTGTTCGTGGTGGAGCTCCTCCGGCGGTCGGGCATCCGGGCCGTGGCGCCGCTCCTCTCCGCTCTGTGGCGGCCGGTGCGCGAGGAGCCGGCAGGACTCTCATCCACCTGGTCCGAGCGCCACGCGGCCTATGCCGCCGGGCTGGGCACCTTCAGCCTGAGCGACGGCCTGATTACCGAGAGGGGGATCGCCCACCGCTGCGGCAGCGTGATTGCCGATGCGTCCATCCCCCCCACGCCGCGCCGGGAGGCGACCGACCACCGCGCCAACTGTCTGTTCTTCAACGGCGGCAGCTGCGGCGCCTGCATCCGGCGCTGCCCGGCGGGGGCCATCTCGGAACAGGGGCACGACAAGGAGAAATGCCGCCGGTACGTCTACGATGAACTGAGCGTAACGCTGGGCCAAAGCTACGGCATCCTGGAGACCGGCTGCGGCCTCTGCCAGACGCGGGTCCCCTGCGAGGCGCGCATCCCGTGCCGGGGGGGTGAATAGTGAACAGTGAACAGGGAGCAGTGAATAGTGAATCCGATTAGCGTCGTTCTTCAGCCAGTCGTAACCATTTCTCGGTTCGCTTGCCCGTCGCAGCCCCAGCGTAGAGAAGGCGGGGAAGCATTTTTTTGAGATCAAAGCGGCGATTGAAGCGGTACTGCGCTTCCGCCAAATAGCGGTACACGTATTTTTCGAATTTGAAGCTGTGATACGTGCCGGTGATTGCTGTCTTAATATTGCTCAAGAGCGTGTTGACCCAGGCAAAGCATGCCATGTCGGTACTTTTACGTCCCTTCCCTACGACCTGTGGGGTATGAGTACAACCCGCATCCGCCACAGCCCGGAAACATGCCAGACCGTCTGAAACAACTACTGCCGTGGGGGCCAGCCAACTGTGTGCCCATGCAGATATCTCGGCTTTACAGAAAGATTTCACCGGAGCAAAGACAGCATACATCGGATGGCCATCTTCATTGGTTTCAACTGCTGCGACAAACGGCACTTTGTTCTCTGGACCACGGCCAACTTTGCCGCCTGAACGCTGGCCACCCAGGTATGCATCGTCAACCTCGACCCGGCCAGCCAGGATCGTTGACTCTTCCCGTTCGCACATCACCTGGATGATCTTGTGCTTGATCCGCCAGGCCGTGCGATAGCAGACCCCAATCAGGCGCTTTAACTCCAGGGCAGAGACGTTGTTCTTGGTCTGAGTCAGAAAGTACAGAGCCTGAAACCACGTGACCAAGGGTAATTTGGTGGCATGAAAGATCGTTCCCGCAGTCAGTGTGGTCTGCGTATGACACCGATTACACTGGAAGGTTTTTACCTTGCCATGCCACACGATACAGTGGCTGCTGTTCTGGCATTCGGGGCAAATGAAACCGGATGGCCAGCGGGCCTTCTGTAAAGCCGCTTCACATTGGGCTTCGGTGCCAAATTGATCGAGAAATTCGTTTAAACTGAGCCCCGGTTGAAACTGAAGACGATTTGTTGCCATGGAATAGCCCTCCTGCTTCTGGAATCTTTCCATGACACTTTACACCATGGCCACGACAGAATACGTCTCTTTGCCCATGGCTGAAGATTGGCGCTAATCGGAATAGTGAATAGACCACCGGGAAGGGCGACGCCCCGGTTCCATCATGGAGCCGGGGCGTCGTTATCTCTGGTCCGGCATGGCGGGGCCTCCCCAACGTGGCGGAAGACCTGTCGGGGGATGCCGTCCGGTCCGCCCGTCACCGTCTCGGCGGCATGAAACCCCAGCTTTTCGTAGAGGCGTCGTGCCGGCTGCCCCTCCGGATGATCCGGGCCGAAAGTCGTCACCACCAGCTCCCCGGCCTCCACGGTGTCACGCACCTGTTCCAGCAGCCGTTGGCCGATGCCATGTCTCCGGTGGGTTTGCGTAACCGCCAGCCAGCCGATGGTGCAGGTCCGCGCTTCGAGGGAATAGAGGAGCCCTCCGAGCACCGCCCGGCCGGCCGGGCCGTTCCCCTGACGCACGCAGAGGGCGCTCCCCCGCGCGATGGTTTCCGCGAGAGCCTGGTGAAAGGAAGAGTCGTTGAGCATCGGTCCGAACAGAGGCTCCACCTCTGCCGTCAGTGCGAGCCATGCCGGGATGTCTTCTGGTTGGGCTGTGACTATGTTCGGTTTTTGCACTGTTCAGTCTCTCTCCGGCAGCTCCCGGCTGCCGTTTTACGATTGATCCCTGCCGTTGTTCCCTACCTCTCGGAGAGCGCCAGGTGGAGCCCCAGACCGGCGAATGCGGCGGCGAAGCTCCGGCGCAGCCAGGCCTGGATGCGGGCCGACTCGATCACCATTGCGCGGAACTGATGGGCCAGGAGTCCATAGACCACGAACACGCCAAAGGTCATGGCCATGAACACGCCGCTCAGGAGCATGAGCTGGGGGAGCGGGTTGGCGCCGGGGGTGACGAACTGGGGGAGGAAGGCGAGGAAGAAGATCGTCAGCTTGGGATTGAGGATGTTCAGTACGACCCCCCTGAACACCAGGGATGGAGCGGAGCTTTGGTGCGGGGCGTCGTCCAGGGTGAACGCCGACCGGTCCTTCCAGGTGGCCCAGGCGACGTACAGGAGGTAGGCGACCCCGGCGTACCTGAGGGTCTGGAAGGCGAGGGCGCTGGTGTGCATGAGGGCGGCCAGGCCGAGGATGGTTGCCAGCAGGTGGGGGACGATCCCGGCGGTGCAGCCGAGGGAGGCGTAGATAGCGGCTGTGCGTCCCCGGGTGATGCCGGTGGAGACGGTGTAGATGACGCCGGTACCGGGGATCAGTACCACGACGAGTGAGGTGAGCAGGAACTGCGTGCTGAGCATGGGCGGCCTCCGTTTGGTGAGGGGGATGGGATGAGTCCCCGTGAATGATGGTTACCCCAGCAGGGGGATGTCGGGCCGCGCGGGACTATATGCCGCACGGTTTGATGAGGGGGAGGGCAGGGTGCTCGCCACTCAACCCAGGGCAGGCCTCATTTTTTACTGGATCGGCGACAGTCCCAACTCTCTCAGGAAAGCATTGTGAGCCTCAGCTGCTTTTGCGGCACGTTTTTCAATCTCCCTTAATTCAGCATTCACGGCCTGCAAATCAATCTTTTCCTCTGCCATGGCGGTGCTGATGTAACGGGATATATTCAGATTGAAATCGTTTTTCTCGATTTCCTCCATCGACACCCGCCGAGAATAGCGTGCCTCTTCCTTGCGATGCTGATAGGTATCGACGATCTTTTCGATGTGTTCCGGCAACAGGCGGTTTTGCCGCTTGCCTTTCTCGAAGTGCTCGCTGGCATTGATAAAAAGCACGTCATCCGGCTTTTTGCACCGTTTCAGCACCAGGATGCAGACCGGGATGCCGGTGGAGAAAAACAGGTTGGCGGGCAGGCCGATCACGGTGTCGATATGACCGTCTTTTAGCAGCTTGGTGCGGATGCGTTCTTCCGCACCGCCACGGAACAGCACGCCGTGGGGCAGGATGATCGCCATCACGCCACTGTCGCTCAGGAAGTGGAAACCGTGCAAGAGAAAGGCGAAGTCGGCGGCGGACTTCGGCGCAAGACCGTAGTTCTTGAAGCGGAAATCCTCGCCCAGCGCTTCGTTCGGTTCCCAGCGGTAGCTGAAGGGCGGATTGGCGACCACGGCGTCGAACTTCAGCTTTTTGGCCGGATTCATCTCGCCCAGGATATCCCAGTCGTTGAGCAGTGAATCGCCGTGGTGAATCTCGAACTCGGTATCCTTCACCCCATGCAGCAGCATGTTCATGCGCGCCAGGTTGTAGGTGGTGATGTTTTTTTCCTGGCCGTAGATCTTACCGATGCCGCCTTTACCGAGTTGCTTGCGCACATTGAGCAACAACGAGCCCGAACCGCAGGCGAAGTCCAGCACCTTGTTCAGTTTTTGCTTCGGTCCTGTTTTCGGTTCCTGACTGTCCAGCGTGACGATTTCGGAAAGGATGGTGGATATCTGTTGCGGGGTGTAGAACTCCCCCGCCTTCTTGCCGGAACCAGCGGCAAACTGACCGATCAGATATTCATAGGCATCGCCGAGAATATCGGTATTGGTGCTGAAAGCGGCAATTTCATCGGCGATTTTTTTGATGATGGTGCAGAGCTTGGCGTTACGGTCCGCCGGTTTCTTGCCCAGCTTCTCGGAGTGCAGGTTGATCTCCGAAAACAGGCCCTGAAACGCACTCTCGAATGATTTCTCTTCGATGTATTTGAAGCCCTTCCACAGGGTATCCAGCAGATCGTCATGCTGAATACGCGCCATTTCGGCGATGCTGCTCCACAGGTACTGCGGCTCGATCACGTAATGCACCTTGAGGCGCATCTGTTTTTCAAAATCGCCAATATAATCGGCGTTTTCTTCGTACCAGACTTGCAGTTGGCTGGTTGCCCCTGTTTGTCGCAAGACATCGGCTGGAAGTTCAGGGTAGTCCGTACCCAACTCCTTCTTCGCCGCCGTCTCATAGTTGTCCGAGAGGTAGCGCAAAAACAGGAACGATAGCATATAGTCGCGGAAGTCGTCGGCATTCATTGCGCCGCGGAGGTCGTCAGCAATCCCCCAGAGTGTTTTGCCGAGTTGGTTGAGTTCTTCTTGGGTCATGATTTCAGGCCTTTACGGTGTTTGATCTTGTTTTCCAGCGCCTTCAGCTCGGCCTCGTCCTGCTCATCCGCCGCCTTTGCCTCCACTGTTTTGCGGCGCTGGTCATAATCCAGAAACAGCGGGGTAATCTGCTGCTCCATCCGGGCATGGCTGACCGAGCCCGCACCCGCCAGTAAGGGGAAACCGTTGGTGGTGATGATCTGCCCCACGTTTTCGCTCCAGAAGGCCATACTGGTGATGGTGTGCCGCTTGGCGCGCAGCTCGGCGGTTTCCAGAAAGATGACGACCAGGCGGTTGAGCGTGTCGATTTCGTCTTCGGTCAGGTAGTTTTTCGCCACCACGATGTCCTGCTTGCGCACGTGGGCACCCTTCCAGGTGAGCAAGCCAAAATGGGCATCGCTAGGGTTGGCGCGGGAAATGATGATTTCGGCGGCGGTCTGTTGTGTTACCGCATACAGCAGCAGGTTTTGCACCGTGGCAAAGAACTGCTGGGTGGCCTGATCGGTTGTGTCGTAATCGACCGCCAGCGCAAACAGGTCGCGCACCTTTTGATAGAAGCGCTTTTCAGAGGCGCGAATGTCGCGGATGCGCGCCAGCATCTCGTCGAAGTAGTCCGGGCGGCCATCGGGGTTCTTCAGCCGCTCGTCGTCCATGGCGAAACCCTTCTTCAGGTAGTCCGCCAGCACCGTGCTGGCCCAGCGGCGGAACTGCACCCCGCGCGGTGAGCGTACCCGGTAGCCCACGGCCAGAATGGCGTCCAGGTTGTAGAGTGTGACGGTGCGGCGCACCTCGCGGCTCCCCTCGGTTTGAACTGTCAAGTAATCCTTGACAGTTGCGGCGGGGTCTAGCTCGCCGTCTTGATAGATGTTCTTCAGGTGCAGCGAAATATTCTGCTTGCTGGCGTTGAACAGCTCCGCCATTTCCAGCTGCGTGAGCCAGACCGTACCCCGCTCGGCCCGCAGTTGCACCCGGGCTTGCCCGTCTTCGCTGGTGTAGAGGATGAGCTGGGTCATGCGCCCACTCCATCCATGGCCGGGAAGAGTTGCTGCATCAAGAAATCCATGACAGCCGCCAGGTTCTGTTTCACATCCTTGTCCGGAATATGGATAACACTCAGCCCAAGACCCGTTAAAAAAGCATCGCGTTCCGCATCATACTCTGCCTTGTCATCGTGGCTGCTGCCATCCACCTCAATGACGGCATTTTTCTCGGCACAATAAAAATCAACAATGTAATTGCCAATGATCTTTTGCCGGTCAAAATCCAGCCCTTTGAGTTGGCCATTTTTGAGCCGATTCCAAAGCAGCACTTCGGATAAATTGCCTGCTCGCCGCAGTTCCTTGGCGCGCTCTTTAAGTTTTGGGTTGTACGGCAAGGATTGATATTGCCGGGTATGGCGCATTAACTACCCCCTTCCGGCTTCGCCGTCCACTGGGGAGAAAGCACCACCCCGTCAGGCTTCGCCTGCCACCCCTCCAGAGGAGGGGAATAAAGGAGCCACAAATTCGCCTTCTGTGAAGGTGGATGATACCGCCAAAAATTCCCCTCCCTTGGAGGGGTGCCCCGAAGGGGCGGGGTGGTTGCTTTTAGGTGTCGTTGCGTCATTCACCACCCCGTCAGGCTTCGCCTGCCACCCCTCCAACGGAGGGGAATAACTGCTGCATCAGGCCTTTTTTGTGGGTTTTGAGGGCGTCGAGTTTTTGGGCTTGGGCGGTGATCCGCTCGTCGAGGGAGGTGAGACAGTCGGCAATTTTTTTCTGTTCGCTGATTGAGGGGACGGAAATACACAATTCTTTGAAATATGGCAGCCCAATAGTCTTAATTGTATTGCCAACAGCAACGCTTTCAAAAGCAGGCTTTAAAATTTGCAACACATAATACAGAAACCAATTTGATAGTTTGGTTTCATCACAATCCCATGCAATAAAATGCTGGCTAACAGCCATTTCGGAATGCAGAACAGCACTTTTCCCCACTCCAGCATCACGGCTAAGAATTACAGCACCAGCGGGATGAAGTACAGCAGATGAGTTTTCAATTCCTTCTTTCGAAATCTGAATTTTGGTGGCGTATATATATCCATTATCAAGTTTATTTGAGTCAGCGAGCGACACCCATTTAATTCCCCCATTGTAATAGTTGGACACTTGTTTATTTGGCGTATGTCCAGAACCTCTTTTTGCTAACCCTTCGAGTTTCTGCAATTTCCACTCCCCCTTATCCCGAAACTCAGGAAAGCGCAGCTTGGGCGCGGTTTCGCCTTCGGCGGGGAAAAGTTGCTGCATCAGGCCTTTTTTATGGGTCTTGAGGGCGTCGAGTTTTTGGGTTTGGGCGGTGATCAGCTCGTCGATAGAGATGAGGCAATCGGCGATTTTTTGTTGTTCATCAGGTGAAGGAACTAGCAGATTTACGTCTTTGAAGAACTCTGTGACACTAACGTTTAGGAGTCCATGCGCTCTGCCACCCTCTTGCGCAATTTTTCTTATTTCAGGATTAAGCAGGCTTGTCTCGAAGTAATGTTCGAAAAAAGAATCAGTAAATCCTTTCTTAGTTCTAAAACAAATGTATAGCGTTGAAACAACACCCTTGTCATACATTTTTAGAGGCTTAATAGCACCCATTGGATAACCCTGGGAATAGCTTTTGTTGTATGCAAAGTCACCTTTATGTAACAAGTAATAACCTGACAAGTCTTTTGCTGCTACTTGTTTGTTGAAATACTCTAACTGACTCACCAAGCCTTGTTGTGCTGAAATAGTCAATGCATTCTGATTGTTTTCCGAGTTTTTGGTTGTAAGCCTTTTGAATACCTCTTCAAAAGGTTTAAGAGTCCACTGCCCTGAGTTACGAAATTCAGGAAAGCGCCGCTCTGGCACCAAACCCTTTCTTTCCTGCTTACTCATACGCATTCAACCCCGATATCTCGCGCCCGCTGCTAAGTTTTTGTAGATAGGGCACCAAGTCTGCCATCAATGCCAGTTCCGCTTCACGCCGCGCCTTCCAACCCAGCTCCAGCGGGCTAAGCAGGTCGGTGAGCTGCTCGCCGTCGAAGATCATGCGGCCCATGATGGCATCCACGAAGGCTTGCAGCGCTCCGGCTTGCAGGCCGTGCGTGTCGGCGAGGTTGGCCAGATCGTCAGCGGCTTTTTTTGCCTTGTATTCCTGATAGCCTTCACGAATTTCGCATTCTTTCAGCGGGCTGTCCGTCGGCAGGGTGTAGAGATAGGGAATGATGTCATCACGTTCGCTGAGCAAATTGGCGTTGGAACCGATCAGCTCGATAAGTTCCGCGCGGGTCATCTTCTGTTTGCCGGTTTTCTGGGTGGATTTGGCAATCAGCCCCATGATGTAGTCATAGTCGATGAGACTGGAGGCGAACAGCACCAGGTCGAACTCCAGTTGATCCACCTCTGGCCCTGCCTCATCCCCCTTGCCCTGCTTGCGCCTGAGTTCCAGCGCGATGTCGAGATAGGCGGCCTTGAAGCTGCGCAGGGTGTCGGTGGGCAGTTGCTGCTCGATGGCCTGTTTGCTCTGGTCGTCGAGATCGGTGTACTGCTCCAGTTGGGTCTTGAGCTTCTGTACTTCTTTAAAGTGGTTGATGAATTCCGCCTTGGCAGTGTCGCCCCTCAGATTGACCACGTGCGAAGGCTCGCAGGGAAGCCCCTTGGCGGCCATGAATTTCTCCAGCTTGCCCACGGCGGCTTTGTACTGCTCCACCACCTTGGGGGCGGGGTCGACCAGCCAGATTTCACGCGCCCGGTCTATGGCCGCGCCGGAAAAAAGCTTGATGGCGTCGTCTACTTCGTTCTCCTGATAGCGGAAGTCGAGGATGTTGCCCCAGGGCTTGCTGTCGTTGAGCACGCGATTGGTACGCGAGAAGGCCTGAATCAGGCCGTGGTGTTTGAGGTTTTTATCCACATACAGGGTGTTGAGGTATTTGGAGTCGAATCCGGTGAGCAGCATGTCCACCACGATGGTGATGTCGATCTTGTTTTTGCGCGGGTAGTCGGCGTTGCTGTACTTCTGGTCTTTGATGCGCTGCTGCACGTCCTGATAGTAGAGGTCGAATTCGTTGATGGCGTGATTGCTGCCGTAGTGGCGGTTGTAGTCGTCAATGATGGTTTTAAGCGCGGCCTTCTTTTTCTCCGGTTCTTGCTTGTTGTCTTCCTTTTCCTGCGCCAGGTCTTCCTGTAGCTGCAGCACGTCCTTGTTGCCTTCCGCCGGTGGCGAGAAGACGCAGGCGATGTGGAGCGGCTCGAAGGCTTCATCTTCGGCCTGTCTTTCCTGCTGCATGGTTTTGAACATCTCGTAGTATTCAATGGCGTTGTTGATGGAGGCCGTGGCCAGTATGGCGTTGAAGCGGCGGTGGTCGGTGGCGCTGTCGTGCTTCTCCAGTATGGTGTTTATGACGGCATCCGGCGGCGGTGTCTGCCCCTTCTTTGGCTTCTTGTCCCCCTCCTTGCCGAAGTAGTCGATGTGGAAACTCAGCACGTTTTTGTCGTCGATGGCGTGGGTGATGGTGTAGGCGTGCAGCTCTTTTTCGAAGATGTCTTTCGTGGTTTTGAAGGAACCGACATTGCCGTCGATCTGCTGATAGGTGGCGTTTTCATCAAAGATGGGCGTGCCGGTGAAGCCGAACAGTTGCGCCTTGGGGAAGAACTCTTTGATGGCCTTGTGGTTATCGCCAAACTGGGAGCGGTGGCATTCGTCGAAGATAAAAACCACACGCTTGTCGCGCAGGGGTTCGAGGCGTTCCTTGTAGGTCTGTTTGCCTTCCTTTTGTTTTGCCTTGTTGCGCTTACTGTTTTCGTCCAGCGCCAGACCCAGCTTCTGGATGGTGGTGACGATCACCTTGTCGGCGTAGTCGTCCGACAGCATGCGGCGCACCAGGGTTTCGGTGTTGGTGTTGTGCTCGACGCACCCTTCCTGGAATTTGTTGAATTCCTCGCGGGTCTGGCGATCCAGGTCTTTGCGGTCAACCACGAACAGGCATTTTTCGATGTCGGGGTTGTCCTTCAGCAGGGTTGAGGCCTTGAACGAGGTAAGCGTCTTGCCGCTGCCGGTGGTGTGCCAGATATAGCCGTTGCCGCGGTTCTGGTGGATACATTCCACAATGGCCTTGACCGCATAGATCTGGTACGGGCGCATGATGAGGATTTTTTGCTCGCTCTGCACCAGAACCATGTAGCGGCCGATCAGGCGGCCCAGGGTGCATTTTTCGAGGAAGTCCTCGGCAAAGTCATGCAGATGAGCGATTTTATTGTTCTTGGCGTCGGCGTGCTGGTAGATGGGCAAAAAGCGCTCTTCGGCATTGAAGCTGAAATGCTGGCTGCGGTTGTTGGCAAAGTAGCGGGTGTCGCTTTCGTTGCTGACGACGAACAGCTGCATGAAACAGAGCAGCGAGTTGGTGTAGCCGTTGCCGGGGTCGTTCTTGTAGTCGACAATCTGCTCCATGGCGCGGCGCGGGCTGATTTGCAACGTTTTTAGCTCGATCTGCACGAGTGGCAGGCCATTGAGCAGCAGAATGACGTCGTAGCGTTGAAAACTGTTGTCTGTGTTGATCCGAAGCTGGTTGATGACCTCGAACTCGTTCTTGCACCAGTCCCGGATGTTGACCAGCGTATATTCCAGCGGGGTGCCGTCCTCGCGGGTGAATTTGCCTTTCTCCCGCAGGGCCTGTGCGGCGGTGAAGACATCGGCGGTGATGATCTCGTCACGCAGGCGGGCGAATTCGGCATCGGTCAGGCTGACTCGGTTTAAGGCCTCAAACTTCTGGCGGAAATTCTGTTCAAGGGTAACCTTGTCGCGGATATCAGGGCGGTAGGTGTACTTGAGATGGGTTAGCTTGGCGATCAGGCCTTGTTCGATCTGGTTTTCTTTGTGCGTCATCTTGCCAACTCGATTCACTCGATAGTAGTGTGACTCAGCAGCCAGCGCAACGGGAGTCCTCTGATTTCCTGTCGTTACGGTGAGGTGCCTACTTGTATTCCGGGGACTGTACAGAACTGGCGAGCAGCTCCGGCGGTCCCATCCGCCCCATTGCCGAAAACTTTGTCAATCTATACGGGATGGGAAGGATGGTCAATTTTTCTAATGATAGAGAGGGGCTTTATGCCATGAGCGTTTTTATGCGCCATGGCGGAACCGGATGTCAGTGTGGAAAGGTGTGAGGGGGAAGGAACGAGCTGGATATCGATGCTGATCGGGTTCCGAAACCTCAGCTCGCCTGGTCTCAAGGCATATTTCCTGAAGTTTCTTCGGCATGTGGTTGCCCGACAGGTCTCGATTCTCCGGCCTTTGAATCCAGATATACCGTATAGGGCAGGAGAAACGTGTCGGCAACCAGGCTCAAGGGAAGATCCATAATCGCGAGTGGCCAGAAGGCACGGAGTACACCGGCGGATTCGTCCGTGGCCATGGAGATCATTATCGCATCCACGCGTGTACCGCAATAAACGCGGGTAGCTCCGCAGTGGGATCTTTCCTCAAAGGTTTCGGTGAGTGTGGCACACCCTGCTGTCAGCGATAGTGCTGCAATGACGGTTACTAAACACCGCATGGTATGTCGGCACCTTTCTGGCTGTGTAACCGGTCTGACGCCGGATTGCCTGTGTTGTGGCCGGTTCGGTGGTTGTCCGGTCCCTCGTGGATGCTGATCAGTCCTGCCTGGTCCAGACCGATGTCCTGCCGAAAAGGGGAACCCCGATGTAGCCGTGCAGTTCGAGCCGGTTCGGAGCGGTCAGGCGAAGTCGCGACCGGTAGGTATTTCCCGTATCCGCATCGTAGATGGTCCCCTGTACCCAGCGATTGTCGCCATCGCGGGTGAACCCTTCCATGATCTGCAGGCCGATAACCCTTCGATTGCGCAGTCTTGGATTGGGGTTGTTTCGGTCAATACGTGGCTTGCCGGTCATTCCCTCCCGGTCATCCGCGGGAAAGCATGGCTCTCGAAGCCAGGCAACCCGACCGCAGATCTGTGTGCCGCAGGGGTAGATCTCGATCAATGCCCTGCCGTCCGCGGTCTTCCATCTGCCTGTAACGGCATCGGCGGCTGCCGGAGCGATGGGCGGCGCAAGCAGCCAGAGGATCAGAACCAGTCCGAAAATCCGTTTCATGTGCGGCAACTCCTTACATCCTGGGGTGTGTGCTCTCGGTTCGACCACAGGTCACGCTTGTCTGTACCGTTGCACCTTGTCGCCGTCACCCGGTGGGCAGCCTTCCCGGCCACCCCGGGGGCGTCATGGTCGATATGGGTGCTTTTTTTGTGGTTGTTTGTTCAGCTTCAATTCTTCAATGCCAGGCACCGCTGGTTGCCCTCGAAGTTTCCGCTGTCCTAGCCATTTCTTTTTAACAGTGCAGTAGCAAAAAAATAAACATTAATAAAAATGCCGCAAAGTGCGGCGCCAACCATGATTAAACCACCGATAAGTACAATTATAAGTAGTATGCCAATGACATATGCTTTTAACTGTTTTGAGTTTAATGATATAAATATCGGTTTTATTTCATTGTTTTCAAAGTTTCGTTTTACACAAAAAACAACACTTGATGCCACAATTGGCACAATAAAGGCTGAAGCTAACATTAGCTTCCAGGCATATAGGTTTTTTATGGCTGCCCCACTGTAGCTATCAAGGCCATAATAACTGACAATCAGTAAATATGACCATAATGACATTAAGAATAAAGTTGCTTTCTTCATTTTTTAGATCGCTTCCTTCCGGAAACACCAGTTTTAACAGAGGGGAAAGGTGTGTCAAATGTTGAGCTCTACCCCCTTGGGCTGGCTGCTGGTTGCCCCAGGTTACGCCGCCGTCGTGTTCAGCCTGATACTTTGGATAGAAGTTCCTCGATACACTCAACTTCAAGCCTTCGTGATGTATCGAGAACAATCCTTCCCACTGTCCAATCGTGGTACTCCCGATTTTCGACTTCTTGCCAAGTCGGAAGCCGTAACCCAGGAACTGTTGGGGCTCGTGTTTCCACTCTCCTGCGATGCTCCTTAGTATCGGAGCAGATTACCTCGATGTTCACATATCGCGCGCCGACGTCCAAAGCCACCTGTTCCCATTCGCGGCGAGTCAACTCAATCGGGTTGCAGGAATCAGCGACTACACTAACACCCATGTTCAAGATGTCAGATGCAACTCGGTAAGCCAGCCGATACCCCTCTCCCTGAACGTCAACAGAACACAACTCCCTCAGTGCTTGTTCGATAGTGTCGATTCGCACATGAGCGGCTCCGATGTGGCGTGCCAGCAACTGGGACAACGTCGTCTTTCCGCTTCCGGGGAGGCCCGAAAAAATGTAGAGGGTTGTGCTATTCACTGTTGTGGAACCTGGATCCAATTTCCTGTATGTCCAACGGCTGGGCACTGAGCGGGGGGCACCGCTCCACCGGCCTGATGTACGTTCGTCATGGGCGTGAACGTTATGGGGTGCAAGTCCCCTGTATTTGAATCCAGCACCATCGCGAGACGAATTCTACAATGCCAGACACCGCTGGTTGCTCTGTTCTAATTTAGAATTAATGTAATTCGCCAAAAAAACCGCTTCTTGATTGTATTCATGCTTGGTAGAAGATGTGTATCCTCCCCTGATATTCCATTGTTTATGATCTACTATTATGTTTAAAGCTGTATCACGAATCCTACTAATACTATAATTAGTTACATCAGCTTTTACAATTTTGGCATTACTGTAATTTATATATAATACATTTTTTGTTATTCCTGAAAATGCTATTTTTTTGTTTAAAAAGTCTATAGTTGTTACTCTTGGAAAAATCAATCTGTTGATTTCAGGGTATCCGAATTTTGTAAAAAATATTAAATCAAGCACTATCGCTAAATATGGCCCCAAATAAAAATTCCATAAAATCAGTATAGAAAATATAGTTGTTGTTATCCATGCAATAATATGAACACATATTTCAGGCAATCCATTTCCGTCTTTCTTTATACAAATCTTGTTTTTATCTATTGTAAGATAGCTTTTGTCTGCCATCATCGATATGGTTATATCTTTTGATTCTAGTTCTGGTTGGTAGATTTCATTGAGTAATTTCTTCCACCATTTTGTATTAGGTGAGTAAAGTGCTGATTTAGCTGAGTTTATGTGTGTTTTTAATGTATCTGCTGGAGCTGACTTCTCTGGATGTAAATCCTCCTTTTTCTCACTGGTCACAATATAATGTCTCCTTCATGTACAAACTACATAGGTTGAGTAGGTGCACTTCCCTGGTTATTGCGACCTCACCTCACGGGGAATAAGCTGATGCGGCTTTATTGAGCAGATCCACGTACGCCCCTTCGATAAGCTGGGACGATGGAATTCCCAGCTTTTCCATCAGGTCGTGCGCGATAACTTCGCCGGCTTCCATGGGTTCGCCATCCGACAGAATAACCTCCAGTTCGAGAAAATGCCCCAGGCCTTCGACCCGATCGAGATGAATGCGTGTCCTGCCAACGAGGAACAACGTGCGGTGTTTGCGAACGCGTCCGGCCTGGCCATACGCCAATGACAGGGACTCTCTGAGAACATCAGGTGCGGATGTGGGAGAGATCAGGTAGAACGATTCCTTGGGTCCGGCCTGATCCGGGCGGCGATAAAAGATGAGTTCTCCCTCCGTGGAGGAAAAAGAGCGCAGCTTCAGTCTGCCGTTCGGACAGACAAAAAACGTGTCGTCCTGGACAATCTCGATTGGTCCCTTGTCTGCAAGCGCGGCTGCCTTCGGGATGACGGCTTCAACACTTTCGATACATGCCTTGATTTCGATATTTCTGGCCATGGTCTCTGTCGTCTCCTGGCTTGGGGGCTGTTCCAGAGGGTGGATTTCGGGGACAGGGGTGATTCCGAAGGCGCCATACGAAATCCCCCCTGCCATTAAGCCCTTGCCAATCTATACGGGATGGGAGGTGCGGTCAATTTTTCAATCGCGCCTCACCCGAAAACGGGGGGCGATAGAGAGGGGGGCGAGCCTTATTTCACGTTGTCGTACTGCTGAATGATAATCAGGTTCCCCAAGGGAGCCGTCAGGATGATGTCGATACCGAACAGGATCGCTCCCGTACAGAAAACGATCGATCCCACCATATAGGCGAGCAACCAGGAGACAAAGTTGGCCTGGATGAACCTATCCCCAGGTGAACGCATCCACGGCTCCCTGGCGCTTGTCGATAATGTGTTTCAGCTCTTTAGCACATGAGGTTTTCGTTATCTTTTCCCCGGCGGCCCCAGCTTCTCCTGGTTTTCCCCCCGCAGGGCCACCAACAGCGCCTCACCGTCGGGACAAACCCGGACTTCGCCGTACCTGGCGTTGCGGTACAACTCCCCCTGCCGCTCCTGGAAGAAGAAGGCGTTGGTGGCTATCTTGAACTGGCCGTTGCGGACCCGGTAGCGGATCAACGCCTCCTCCTCGGCAAGCGGGGTTGTGTCGTCAAACCGCCTGAACCTGCCCTGGTTGCGTTCATCCACGCTGAGCACCAGCCGGCCGTCATGCGCCGCCCCGGCCCTGAGCCGAGGCATGACCTCGTCCGCTACCTTGAACCGCAGCGCCATGTAGTCCCCCTGCATGAGGGAGCGGGGATCGATCGGGGCCAACTCCAGCAGCACCGGCCTCCCCTGGGAGATGATCCGTTCCCGTTGATAGATGCCGTAATTTACCAACAGCAGGATGATCGCCAGGACAAGGAGCAGGAGAACGTTACGCATGGGGGCGCACCTCCTCGTGCGGCAGGAGCAGACGCACTATCCGGCGGCCGGCCAGCAGGGCCGTTCCGGTCGCGCCGAGCATCATGGACTTGAACAGCAGGGTCTCCTGCATGCGGTAATAGTACAGAACCATGAATCCGGTGCATGCCAGAAGGCCGAGCGCCACGAGGATCCGGTTTCCCCCGCCGAAGCCCAGGAACAGCACCAGCAGCGCGACCGCCAGGCCATGAACCGGGAACGAGGCTGCCATGACCAGGATGGCGCAGACAAGGAGAATGGTCCCGGTCGTGCCGGCTGCTTTGATGGCCAACTCCCGTAGGAACGAGAGGACTGTCGCCAGGAAGACCATGGCCACCAGCGAGCTCTCGACGGTTGCCCTGTAGAGCGGCAGCCAGCCGCCGTTTCGCCGCAGGTGGAAGGACGCTTCCGCGCCCGTGAGCGACAGGGCGGTGGCCAGCAGCAGGGCGATAGCCAGGGCATAGCCGACCGGATGCCAGAGATCCAGCCTGGCTCCCAGCCGCGGTTCGCTCCGCCAGAGTAATGCGCAGGCAGCGGCCATCAGCGGCAGGGCCAGTCCGTGCAGTCCGGCCTGGCCTAAGCCGAGATAGAGCGCACCCAGGCCGGCCAGGCTGGTGAACAGCCGGTGCAGGAAGTTGGGCATGACCACCGTCAGGGCCGCCTCCACCAGGAAGTACAGGAAGAAGCCCGCTGCATGGCCGCCGTTGAACAGCTTGAATACGGCCACGCCAAACAGAGCCTGTCCCACCTGGCCGAGAGCCAGGCCGAACTGCCCGGCAAAGTCGCTTGCGGGGAAGTGCCGGAAAACCGCATAGGCCGCGGCAGTGCAGATCAACCCTGTCGCCGCGGCGGCAGCGGCATTCTGCATCGCGGCTGTGAAGGCTATCCCCACGAAGACCAGCAAGAACGACGCGCCGATCCAGCCGCTGATCCCCAGCATGACCCTGACATACCAGGGAGCTTGCTGCTCCTGCGGCGGTTCGCCGCTCACCATTCCGGCCGTGGCAAGCTGCTGCCACAGCAGCCAACGCCGTTCCCGTGTCATCGCGCTACCTCCTGACCAATGCCCCGCAGCCACATTCCTCCCAGGGCCGACATCCCCAGTACCGTCATCCCGATGAGCAGGAATTCCCCCCCATCCCCGCCGAGCCCCAGGGCGTGGGCGAGGAAGACGGACGCTACGATCACGAGGCTTACGACCCCCAGGGAAAGCATGTACAGATCGGGATATCTCCTGCGATAGGCGACGTAACCCGCCGTCAGGAGGAGCGCATAGGCTGCCAGTTCCCCCAGGCCGGAACGGGAATCGTCGACGATCCCCCAGCAGGCCAGCAGGCCGACGTTTGCCGTGGCCGCGGTTGCCACGACCTGTGGAGCCCAGCGCTGCTCAAGCCAGGGGATGCCGGCTCCCGCTGCCAGCTCCCAGAGAGCCAGGGCGGCGCTGTTCAAGATGGACAGGGTCCACACCAGCCCTTCTGTGCCGAAGACGAGGCCGAGCAGGCCGCCGAAGGTTGCGAAGTAGAGTGCCGCGGCCAGATTGAGCAGGGTCAGCCAGAACAGCCAGAGCGGGGCGAAGCGGGAAAGCAGCACCCAGGGGAAGACCAGCAGAGCCCAGCTTCCGAACAACTCCCAGGTGTCGGCACCGGTCTGGTAGGTCTGCCCCACCAGCGCCAGCAGCGCCCCCACCAGAAGCGTCGCCGTCAGCAGGGCCGCCTTACCCGAGGTCCGCTCCAGCCCCAGGCGCCAGGCCGCGGCAACGGCTGCGACGAGCAGCAGCTCGGCACAGCCGAAGCGGGCGTAATGCCCCAGGGCTTGCCAGTTGTAGGCGAAGAAGAAGATTACCGCTGTTGCCAGGAATACGGCCCCCAGCCAGAGGGCCAGCCCGTCGAGGAATATCCGCCATTGGGCCGGACCGGGAAGCATGCCGGCGATCCGCGTTGCCCGGGGCAGCACCTCCGGCGCCAGGTGACCGTTTTTGACCCAGGAGATGATTTCGCTCCGCCCCGAAGGGAAGCAGGGCAGGGGACCGGAGGGGGGGAGAAGGACACTGTTTTCAACGGGAACTGGAGACGTGGGGAGTTCCGTCCGGCACTGCTCCCGGGGAGCCGTGCGTTTCTCGATGGTTGGGCCGTCATCCTGGAATGCCGCGGCCGGTGCCGTGGCTGGTGTGAACACTTCACCGCACGTGGGACAGGTGACACGTGTTCCCGGGGGAATCGTGGACGGAGCGATCTCTTCGGCATAACCGCATGTCGGGCAGGCAAGTTTCATGGGGGGCTCTCATTGTGTGGGAGAATCGGACCGTGCTTCCGCATCTGCCCGGCCTGTCTCTGTTCGATGTGCGGGATGGCCCCGGCGGCAGTTTCCCGCAAGGAGTGATTGGGGACAGTGGGGGAGCCAAATCCCGCATCTGACCGGAGTCTCGGATATTCGTCAGCGCAGGACAGCAACCGCCACCGATTCCGACCCCACGGGTGATGCCCGGTCATTACCGCGTGTTCTCCGAAGCTAATTGCTCTCTGCTCCCCCGCTGGGGGGCGCAGGCTTGGGACCGAATTCACGTAGGGAGAGAACCCCGCTACTCTCCAGTTTCATCTCGGCGTACTCGGTGTCGCTTTCGACGCGAAAGAAGCAGGTCGCATCCTGCCCCATGCGTATCGCGCAGCGTCTGCTGGCGGCTAGAAAGGTCTGTGCCTCATCCAGGTAGCGACGAACGATATGCCTGGCCTCGGCGCCCGTCTCTTCCCTGAAGGTTGAGTGGCGCACCACCTGCTGCACGGCGCGCGATAGGCCGTCGAATCCCACCAATTTCCCCCGGCCGTGCCATTCTCTGACGGCCGACATCACCTCTCCCGGCCCGGCCAGACCGTTCAGCTGTGGGTGGTCGAGTACACACAATACCAGCGGTGACAGTGTCTCGACGACGTTCTGGGCCCTCCGGCGGCGCTCCTCCGGCGGGAAGTCGGGGAGCGTCGCTGCGAGGTCGAGGTACATCAGGTAATAATCGCAGAATTCCCGCGGCGTACTGGCCTGACTCACCGCAAAGGATGCAGCTTCTTTCTTCAGTGACGGCTGTGATTCGCCTTGCTGCTGCGGCGTGCGTATCAGTTCGTGGATCGCCAGGCTGTCGCTTACGTCCGGTGCCTGGAACAGCGGCGCGGAGGCTACGCCGAGCTCAACCAGAAAGTTGCCGCCGGCTGCGAGAGCGTCGCGGGTGACCAAGCCGTGGCTCGCCAGGACACGGCTGACCATTGCATCGATCACCGCATCGCCATTGCCTGTTTCGGCTTTTGCCATTGTGCGCAGATCGGCCACCCCCAGCGTCATCAACTTGATGGGGCTGATCATCAACTGCAGCCGCGGCAACAGCGTCAGGTCTGAGGCATGAAGCTGTTGTTGCACCTGGACGACCAACTCGGTTTCGTCGGGGAATTCGTGGCGCACGGCCGGGTTGTCGATGGTCCAGTCAAGCCATCTAACACCACCGGCGATGAGGCTCAGGGTAAGGTGGCAGAGCTGAGTCAGCGAGTCTCTATGGGAGACGACTCGTCCGGCAATGGTAAGGCTCATGGATGACTCCGCGTCCGTTCAGTGAATAGATGATCACGGTCCCGATTCCGGGGGGAAATAAACAAAACGGGGAGAACTGCAACAGCATCCGATCATCTTGCTGAACGTTTTTGCCAATCTATACGGGATGCGCGGGGCGGTCAATTTTTCTAATGATTGAAAGGGGCTGTGCGGGGATTTCGTGAAGGCGAGGCGGGTCGTGTGTAACCGGGGCACCATGGAGACACGATCGCCCCGGCTCCTTCCGGAACCGGGGCGATCTTCGCTCATGGCAGCATATCCAAGACGGATCAGGCCCTGGTGAGCTGGCGGTACTTGATGCGGTGCGGCTGGTCGGCCGCGGCGCCGAGGCGCTTCTTCCGGTCCTCCTCGTACTCCGAGTAGTTGCCGTCAAAGAACACCACGCTGGAATCCCCCTCGAAGGCCAGGATGTGGGTGGCGATGCGGTCCAGGAACCAGCGGTCGTGGCTGATGACCACGGCGCAGCCGGCGAAGTTTTCCAGCGCCTCCTCCAGGGCGCGCATGGTGTTCACGTCCAGGTCGTTGGTCGGCTCGTCCAGGAGGAGCAGGTTTGCCCCCTCCTTGAGCATGCGGGCCATGTGCACCCGGTTGCGCTCGCCGCCGGAGAGCATGCCCAGCTTCTTCTGCTGGTCCGAGCCGGAGAAGTTGAAGCGGGAGACGTAGCCGCGGGAGTTGACCGTGATCTTGCCCAGCTGGATCTGCTCGTCTCCGCCGGAGATGGCCTGCCAGATGGTCTGGTCAGGCTGCAGGGCGTCACGGGACTGGTCCATGTACCCCAGCTTGACGGTCTCGCCGATGCGGATGCTGCCGGAATCGCACTGCTCCTGGCCGGTGATGAGGCGGAAGAGGGTGGTCTTGCCGGCGCCGTTGGCGCCGATCACGCCGACGATGCCCCCCGGCGGCAGGTTGAAGGTCAGGTTTTCGTACAGGAGTCGGTCGCCGTACCCCTTGGAGACGCTGTCGAACTCCACCACGATGTTACCCAGCCGCGGCCCTGGCGGGATGTAGATCTCCAGATCTTTGGCCTGCTTCTCGCTCTCCTCTGCTAGCAGCTGCTCGTAGGAGCTGATGCGCGCCTTCCCCTTGGCATGGCGCCCCTTGGGGGACATCCTGATCCATTCCAGTTCCCGCTGCAGGGTCTTCTGGCGCTCGCTGGCGCTCTTTTCCTCCTGGGCCAGGCGGTTCTGCTTCTGCTCCAGCCAGGATGAGTAGTTCCCCTTCCAGGGGATCCCCTCGCCCCGGTCCAGCTCCAGGATCCAGCCGGCCACGTTGTCCAGGAAGTAGCGGTCGTGGGTCACGGCGATGACCGTGCCGGGATAACTGTGCAGGTGGTGCTCCAGCCAGGCCACGGTCTCGGCGTCCAGGTGGTTGGTGGGCTCGTCCAGGAGCAGGATGTCCGGCTTCTTCAGGAGCAGGCGGCAGAGCGCCACCCGTCGCTTTTCCCCTCCGGAGAGGACCCTGACCTGGGTGTCACCCGGCGGGCAGCGCAGGGCATCCATGGCCATCTCCAGCCGGCTGTCCAGGTCCCAGGCGTCCAGGTGGTCCAGCTTCTCCTGCAACTCGGCCTGGCGCTCGCACAGCTTCTCGAAGTCCGCGTCCGGCTCGGAAAATTTATCGGTGATGGCGTTGAATTCTGCCAGCAGGTCCACCGTCTCCTGTACTCCCTCCTCCACCACCTGGCGCACCGTCTTGTCGTCGTCCAGAAGCGGCTCCTGCTCCAGGTAGCCGACGGTGTAGCCGGGGGAGAGCACGGCCTGGCCGTTGAACTCCTTGTCCACGCCGGCCATGATCCTGAGGAGGGAACTCTTGCCCGAGCCGTTCAGGCCCAGCACGCCGATCTTGGCGCCGTAGAAATAGGAGAGTGATATATCCTTGATGACCGGTTTCTTGTCGTAGAACTTGCTGACCCGCATCATTGAGTAGATGACTTTATTCGGTTCGATTGCCACGCTGGCGCCTCCTTGGGTAATGTGCAGACACTTTTACACGGGCCGGACAAGGACTGTCAACCGCTTTGGCGGGGGCACAGGGCAGCATCCCCTTGACACTGCTGGAGAAATGGGTACTATCTACGCTGTCTGCCACGATAGGTGTACGGTTTCGTTTCACCCCGCACCCGCGATGTTCCAATGGCCGGTCGCGCAGCCCGGGCGATCGCCGTTTTCGCTGCAACCTGCCCGGCTCCGGCGGCCCGTTCCGCCGGAAGGGAACCATTCCAGCAAAAAATCCGTCCGGCAGGCGTGGTGGGATTCCGCCATACCCTTCCATATTCCACGAGGAGAGCACCCCATGGGGATCGATGTTCAGGAGGCGATCAGACGTTCCATTCATACGGAACGGAACGCCATGTATTTTTATCAGATGGGCGCGGAGAAGATCCTGGACGAGGCGGCCCGGGCGCTGTTTCTGCTCCTGGCCAGCGAAGAGCGTGAACACGCGGCCCATTTTTATGCCATCTACCAGGGGGACGACATCCCCTCCCTGGAGCTGTTTCTGGATACGCCTCCCGAGAACGCCTCCCTGTGGCTCTCCTCCCTCTCCGCCCTGATCGAGAGCGATTTCTGTGAGCAGCGGGCCATGGAACTGGCCCTGGAGCGGGAACGGAGCCTGGAGGATTCGCTGTTGCAGATCGCCGCCACCATCGACGATCCCGAGGCGCGCCGGGTATACGAGAACAACGCCCGGGAGACCAACAACCATTACCTGCTGATCGAGTCGGAGTACGCCCGTATTATGGGGATGGTCCATGAGTGCGACATGGACACCTATGTGAGGGAGTAGCTCCCGGGGCACTCCGTGCCGGGTCGCCGTTGTTCCTGCCCATTCCGGTATGCCGCTGAATGGGCAGCGCCGTTTTTGGGGTGCAACGGTTGGTTCCCCGTTCCGTCGCGCCGAGAAACTGAAGTCGCGGCACTGATCTGCCGATGCGTAAAGTCAACCGGTTCGCCGGGCGCGACCAACGACGGAAGGGATGGGGATGGGACATGGCTAACGGAGCGGTGCAGATAAAGGTTCCCGCGGATATCGAATACCGGGTGATCGGAAACGCTTTCGGACTCATGATCGCCAGCGGCGGCCTCCTGGGCGGCATGATGGTGTCCCAGGGGAGCCTCGACTACTGGCGGGAGGATGTCGTTCCCCTGGGGCTCATGCTGCTGCTGGCGTTCCGCCTGATGCGGAACCTGGTCACGACCATGGTCGCGGCCCAGGCTTTGCCCGAGCGGCCGCGCGCCTCCGGCTCACGCCAGGATATCCACCCGGAACATGCCGCTGTCGGCCAGCTTCCCGAAACTCCGAGCTACACCCCCGATCAGGTGATCGCGGAGGTTGCCAAGCGTATCGAGACCCAGAAGGCCGGCGCCGCCAAGCGGGCCATGAACTAGTCCCGCTCCACCTTGAGAACCCATGCCAGACCCCAGAGAACTCACCGTTGAAAGCATCGCCCAGCTCCTGAAACAGCGCGGCCTGCTCTCGGCTGCGCAGGTAAAAGAGCTGCTGGCCCGGGCAAAAGCCCAGCAGGCGCGGCTGGCGTCCCTGCATCAGCCGGGCGCCCTGCGCCGGGGCCATCCCGTGGCGGAGCTGGTTTCGCCCGCCGAGGTGATTGCCTCCTTCAATCTGGAACTTTGCGGCAGCCCCGGCTTCTGTCTGACCGAAGACGTCATTACCGAGGTGATAGCCCACAAGCTGGGCATCCCCTACCTGAAGATAGACCCGCTCAAGCTCGACCTGGATGTGGTTACGTCCCACATCCCCCGCCCCTTTGCCCTCAAACATCTGGTGGTGACCGTTGCCGAGGAACCGGGCGCCATCACGGTCGCCGTGGCCGATCCCTTCAACCAGCACCTCCTGGAAGAGCTGGCCGGCGCGCGGCGCCTGGTGGTCAGGCGGGTGCTCAGCTCACGGAGCGACATCCTCAAGATCCTGCGTGAGTTCTACGGCTTTCGCGCCTCGGTAAAGGCGGCCGAGGCCGAAGCCGCCGGCGGCGTCGAGTTGAGCAACCTGGAGCAGTTCGTCCGCCTCAGGGGGCAGGGAGAGATCGAGAGCAACGACCGGCACGTGGTGGCCGCGGTGGAGTTCCTGTTGCAGTACGCCTTTGACCAGCGGGCCAGCGACATCCACATCGAACCCAAGCGCGAGAAGTCCCTGGTGCGTTTTCGCCTGGATGGGGTCATGCACAACATCCACACCATCCCCAAGCCGCTGCACGCTCCGATGGTGTCGCGCATCAAGCTGCTCTCCCGCATGGACCTGGCCGAGAAGCGCCGCCCCCAGGATGGCCGCATCAAGACCAGCGTCAACAACAAGGAGATGGAACTGCGTGTCTCCACCGTTCCGGTGGCATTCGGGGAAAAGGTGGTCATCAGGATCTTCGATCCGGACGTCCTGCTGCAGGACCTGGACAGCATGGGCTTCTACCCCCGCGAGCTGGCGCTGTACAACTCCTTCATCAACCGCCCCAACGGCATCATCCTGGTGACCGGTCCCACCGGCAGCGGCAAGACCACCACGCTCTACTCCACCCTGCGGACACTCTCCTCGCCCGAGGTCAATATCGTTACGGTGGAGGACCCCATCGAGATGGTCATGGAGGAGTTCAACCAGATCGGCGTCCAGCACTCCATCGGTGTGGGATTCGACACCATTCTGCGCAACATCCTGCGTCAGGACCCGGACGTGATCATGATTGGCGAGATCCGCGACCGGGAGACGGCGGAGAACGCCGTGCAAGCGGCCCTGACCGGCCACCTGGTGCTCTCCACCCTGCACACCAACGATTCGGTCTCCTCCATTATCCGCTTGCTGGATCTGGGGGTGCCGCCGTTTCTGATCTCAGCCACGGTGGTGGGCATCATCGCCCAGCGCCTGGTGCGCAGGATCTGCCCCGGCTGCCGGAGGGAACGGGAACTGACTTTCGCCGAGCAGGAATATCTGCGTCTGGACGGGAAGGTGCGGACGGTATGGGAAGGGGCGGGGTGCAAGGAATGCCGCGGCACCGGGTACAAGGGGCGCACCGGTCTGTTCGAGGTGCTGGATATGGGCGACCGGATCAGGGGGCTGATCAGCGCTGATGTGGAGCTGGCCGACCTCATGGCCGCGGCGGGAGAGGACGGTCTGGTTACCCTGCGCCAGGTGGCGGTTCGCAAGATGCTGGAGGGGGTCACCACCTACGAGGAGGTCATCGCCATGACAGGTTAAGCGCTCACCGCCCTGCGTGACACACAAAAAAACCGCCCGGGAATCAGGCGGTTTTTTTGTGCGCGGAGAATCTGTCAGGCAGCCGGCGCTCCTAGTCCAGCCTCTGGCGGTAGGCGCTGAGAAGTCTCGCATCCTCCGCATAGGTGACCGGATAGATGAACGGCACCGGCTGCGGCTGCATATCGCTGTCCACGTTGCGGAAGGTGAACAGGCAGGAGTTGGAGAGCGACTTGTCGCCGGCGTTGCGGTTGAAACGCTCGATATCTGATTGTACCGTAACGGTCGTCTTGCCGGTGTAGACCACCCTGGCGGTGAATTTCAGCTGGTCCCCCAGCAGTACCGGCTGGTTGAAGTTGATGCGGTTTACCTGGCACGGCACCGCCCTGTTGGGGGCGACCATCTCCGCCGCCAGGGCCGCCAGTTCGTAGGCTTTCCTGATCAGGTACCCGCCGAAGATGGTCTTGGGGACGTTCTCCTGTTCGGGGTATGCCCGGCAGGTGGACTCCAGCACCAGCTGGCCGGCGCGTATGCCGCTGAACCCCTCCTCCTCCTGCTCCTTGTGCAGTTTCTTGATAAACAGGTACTCGTCCAGGGAAGGCATCTCCTCGGCCTGGGCCAGCCCGTCGCGATACGCCTTGCGCCGCAGTTCCGCCTTCTGGTAGCGCTTCTTGTCAAGCTCCTGCGGGTACTGCAGCGGGGGGAGGGAGAGGCTTCTGGCCTCGCCGCTGTCTGCGGAGCGGGCCACCATGGTGAAATAGCAGCTGGCCAGGTGGCTCGACCCCTCTCCCAAACGCTCGACCCGTATGCCGACCTCCATGGATGACCTACCCACGTGGTTTATCTGGGACGAAAAGACCAGGTCGCGCTTGGTGTCGGCGGGGTTTCTCAGGACGATGTTGTCCACTGCCGCGGTAACCACCCGCGCCTCGGGGTAGAATCTCTGCACATAGGCCATGGCCGTATTCTCTGCCACCTTGTCCAGTGTCTCCAGGATTTTGCCGAAGCGTATGTTGCCGACTATGCTGCTGTCCCGTGCCAGGAAGCGCCTGGCGACAACCGGGTCCGTGGAAAACGGCAGGATGAACAGGTACCGGGTGTCATGGGGGCTGAGAGCTGTGTCGCCAGTCAGCTTGTTGTCATCGGTCATATTCATGCTCCTCGTGGAGGCTTCATCACGCCGGATCGCGGCGGGTTACTTCAGGCTGGAGATGTAGGCGCGGATGCCCTCCAGGATCCCTTCGGCGGTGGATTCCTGATAGGCGGAATCCTTCAGGCGCGACTCCTCCTGGGCATTGCTGATAAAGGCTGTTTCCACCAGGATACTGGGCATGGTCGCCCCCACCAGGACGTAGAAAGGGCCCTGCTTGACCCCCAGGTTCTTGGTGTCGCTGTGCAGGCCGTGGATCTTTCGGTACAGCGCTTTCTGCACGTCGTTGGCCAGGTGGGCGGAGTCGTTCAGCTTGTAGTTGGCCATCAGGTCGAACAGGATCGCCTGGAGGACGCTCACCTTCTCCAGGGAGGTGCCGTTCTCCTTGGCAGCCAGACGGGCCGCCTTCTCGGTCTTGGCCAGACTCAGGTAGTAGGTCTCGATGCCCGAAGCCTGATGGTTGGCGGCGGCATTGGCGTGGATCGAGACGAACAGGTCGGCGTTGACCTTGTTGGCAATGGCAGTGCGCTCCTCCAGGGGGATGAAGACGTCGCTGGAGCGGGTCATGACCACATCCAGCCCCAGCTCCTCCCTGATCATCTCGCGCAGCTTGAGCCCGATGGACAGCACCACGTCCTTCTCCTGGGTGCCGTCGGGGCCCACAGCTCCCGGGTCGTGGCCGCCGTGGCCCGGGTCCACCACGATGCGACGGATCTTGGAGTGTTGCGTCCGACGGGGGGCCTTTTCCCGCTTGGCCGCTGTTGCCGGTTCGGCGCGCCTGGGCTCGGGACGCGGCGCTGGCGCGGCGCTGATGCCCCTCTCCAGGCGGCTTATCTCGGTGGGGCGCTCCCCACGCACGTCGATCACCAGGCGTGTCGGATTGGAGAGGGCGAATACCTTGAAGGTCTTGATGTTCTGCGTGTCCAGCACCACCCGCACCACCTCGGGGCGATACTGGGCCACGCGCACCCCCTTGAGCAGACCGTCTCCGATGGTGAGATTCCTGACTCCCGGCGCCAGCCGGCTCCGGTTGATGTCGATGAAGATCCTGCCGGGCTTTCCGCTGTTCCCTCTCCCCAGTTCGTGTGACTCCCAGGCCACGTCACGGTCCAGTTCCAGGGAGACGCGGGTATAGTCGGGGTTGGACCAGTGCCTGATCTCGCTCAACAGAGCCAGAGGGCGGCGGGTCGCCGAGCTGTGGGCCGCGAAAGGCGTCCCGCCGACAGGCCTGGCGGCAGACTGCAACGGCATGAGGACGATCAGCAGCAACCAGGCCAGTATGTACGCTGTTCTGTTCATGGTGATGTAGTTTCTTCCCGGGCCGGCACTTCGGCGGCCCCGTGAGTGTTCATAGCAGAACTATCCAGTTTGTTCAACCTTTTGCCCGGACCGTTACGCCGTCCGGGTCTTTCCGGTGCGGTTGTGTCCGCTCCGGCAGCGGCACGGACGACGGAGTATTCGGCCCTTGGAAAACCCCGTGGATATGCGTATAGTCCTGATTCGGCCCCGGCGCGTGTCGGGCCGAACCCACATGACGCCGCCAGAGGCGAGCGATACCCGTTGGAAAGGAGACGTCCGTGCTGATCGAAAGGGAAGTCAAGCCCATCCTGCACCGCCAGAAGTGTTCCGCCTGCGGATACTACACCATCCACCGTGCCATTCCCCAGGGGGAACGGGCCTGCGACAGCTGCACCCATTGCGGCCACACGGTGGAGCTGCTCTGGTTCGCCGACCTGAAGGCGGCCATCAAGAATTTCGAGCGGATGCTCAACGACATGAGCGAGATCTATCCGGAGCTGAAGGAGCTGAAGGAACCGGGGGATCACATCATGCTGGAGTGACCCTCCCGGCCACCGGGCATTAAGCCATGCGCTTCAGTTCGTCCAGCAGGTTGAGCGCCTCCAGGGGGGTCAGGGTGGCGATGTTCAGTTTCTTCAGCCGCGTGCGCAGCAGGTCCTCGTCGCTCTCGAACAGGGAGAACTGGGGCGAGGGGCTGGGCTGTGTGCCGCGGCTCCTGGCGATGCGCGGCGCTCCTTCCTCGAACTCCCCCTTCTCCAGGTTGCGCAGGATCTCCTTGGCCCGTTCGATGACGTCGGCCGGCATGCCGGCCAGCCGGGCCACCTGGATGCCGTAGGAGTGGGATGCGCCGCCGGGAACGATGGTGCGCAGGAAGATCACCTGGTCGTTCCATTCCCTGACCGCCACGGTGAAATTCCTGATCCGCTCCCTCGTGACGGCCAGCTCGGTCAGCTCGTGGTAGTGGGTGGCGAACAGGGTCCGGCTGCGGCAGGTGGGGACGTCGTGGATGTATTCGGCCACGGCCCAGGCGATGGAGACGCCGTCGAAGGTGGAGGTTCCCCGGCCGATCTCGTCCATCACGATCAGACTCTTGGGGGTGGCGTTGCGCAGGATGCCGGCCGCCTCCATCATTTCCAGCATGAAGGTGGACTGGCCCCGGGAAAGGTTGTCCCCGGCCCCCACGCGGGTGAAGATGCGGTCGGCGATGCCGATGCGCGCCGACGATGCCGGCACGAAACTGCCGGCCTGGGCCATCAGGGTGATGAGCGCCACCTGGCGCATGTAGGTGGACTTGCCGGCCATGTTGGGGCCGGTGATCATCAGGATCTGGCTCTCGGCCCCGTCCAGCAGGGTGTCGTTGGGGACGAAGCGTTCTCCCAGTTTCATGGCCTCGATCACCGGGTGGCGGCCGTCTTTGATGTCGATCACCTCGGAATCGTCCACCACCGGCTTGCAGTACCCGCGCTCGTCGGCCACCCCTGCCAGGGAGACGAGCACGTCCAGGGTTGCCAGTCCGGAGGCCGTGCGGGCGATACGGCTCCCCTCGGCGGCAACCCGTTCGCGGATCTCCTGGAACAGGGCGTACTCCAGTTCATGGATGCGGTCTTCGGCCCCCAGTACCTTTTCCTCGTACTCCTTCAGCTCCTCCGTGATGTAACGCTCGGCGTTGGCCAGGGTCTGGCGGCGGATGTAATCGGCCGGCACGCTGGCCAGGTTGCTCTTGGTGATCTCGATGGAGTAGCCGAAGACCTTGTTGAAGCGGATCTTCAGCGACGAGATGCCGGTGCGGGCCCGCTCCTGGGCCTCCAGCCGGGCGATGAACCCCTTCCCCTCGTGGCTGATGCCGCGCAGCTCGTCCAGCTCCGGGCTGAAGCCGGAGGCGATGATCCCCCCCTCGCGCAGGGAGAAGGGGGGATTCTCCACGATGCCGCTCCCCACCAGCCCGGCGATGTCCTCCAGCAGGTCGATCTCTTCGGTCAGGCGGCTGAGAAGGGGGGTGCGCAGCTGCGCCAGCAGTTCGCCGATGGCGGGAATCGACCCGAGGGAGTCGTGCAGGGCGCGCAGGTCCCGCCCGGAAGCCGAGGCCATGCCGATGCGCCCGTTGAGCCGCTCCAGGTCGGAAATGCCCTTCAGCCGGGACGCCAGCTCTTCGCGGACGGTGGCCGCCTCCAGCAGCTCCTCCACGGCGTCCAGCCGGTCGCGGATCGGCTCCAGCCCCACCAGGGGGTAGCTGAGCCACTGCTTCAGCCGGCGGGCCCCCATGGCGGTGACGGTACGGTCCAGGCATCCCAGGAGCGAGCCGCTCTTCTTCCCCTCGGCCATGCTGACGGTGATCTCCAGGTTGCGGCGGGTGGCCGGGTCCAGGGCCAGGTGCTCGCTGCGTCGGTAAACGCGGATGTCGCGGATATGGGGGATGGCGGATTTGCGGTTCTCCCGCAGGTAATGGAGGGCCGCGCCGGCGGCCAGAAGCCCCGCCGGAAGCCCTTCCAGTCCCAGCACCTCGGGCGAGGCCGCGCCGAACTGCTCCTGGATCAGCGAGGATGTGTAGTCGCGCTCGTACACCCAGGCCGGGGCGCGGGAGACGAGCCGCTGCTCCAGGTACGCCTTCAGGTCGGGGGGCAGCTCCTCGATGCGCACCTCGTCGGCCAGCAGCACCTCGGCCGGATTGATGCAGACCGCCTCGGCCAGGGCAGCCGCGGCGCCGGTCAGCTCGGTGACCCGGAATTCTCCGGTGGAGAGGTCAAGCCAAGCCACCCCCCACTGTTCCGTCCCCAGCCGGTGCAGGGCCAGCAGGTAGTTGTTGTCATCCGGGGAGAGGTTCTCGGTCTCGATCAGCAGGCCGGGGGTTATGACCCTGACCACCTCGCGTCGAACGATCCCCTTGGTCTGTTTTGGGTCCTCCACCTGTTCGCAGATGGCCACCTTGTGGCCGCTCTCGATCAGTTTGGTGATGTAGGGGGTGACCGAGTGGAAGGGAACGCCGCAGAAGGGGATCTCGTCACCGCTTCCCTTGTTGCGCGAGGTCAGGGTTATGTCCAGGATGCGGGAGGCGGTCAGGGCGTCGTCCAGGAACATCTCGTAGAAATCCCCCATGCGGAAGAAGAGAATCGCATCCGGGTATCCTGACTTGATCTCCAGGTACTGCCGCATCATGGGGGTGTGGTCTGCCATCTGTTCGGTACATCCTTCCCGTTCTGGATTCCTGCCGTTGTTTCAGCCGCGGTACTGTAGCAGAAAAAGCGCTGAAGTGTAAACCTCCGCGGCCGCACGCTCCCCGGGGGTGAGGGCTTCCGCGCTGACCGGACGGCGAAAGCGGCGCAGGAAGGCCCGCTCGTTCCGCCCCAGGGGGGGGGCGGGGTGGCCGAGGCGTCCCTGAATCCGGGAAGGAGCGAGACAGAGAGGAGAGACCGCCGCAGAGAGGCAGGGGTTGAGCAGCAGCAGGGGCTCGCCGCCGGCGGCCGGGGGGCGGGACGCATGCCCGGCGTAGAGGATGAAATTGCCGGGCGATTCACGGCGCGCCTCCAGGTCCCGCACCCGCTCCACTTCCCGCTCCGTGGACTCCAGGGCGCCCTGGTGGGCGAAGAGCAGCGGCTTGAGGGAGCTCTGTTCCAAAAGCTCCAGCAGCCGGTCGATGCGGAAGCTGTGCACGCAGGGGTGCAGCAGGGCGTCGGCCAGGCCGGCCTCGAAGGCAGCCTCGCTGGAGGCCATGGCAAAGGCGCGCAGGCGCGAGCCGGGGCGGGAGCGGGCGATCAGGCGCTTCAGGGTGGCGATATCGCGCACCTTCAAGAGGCGGAGCGCCCGCCGGATGGACTCCTCCTCCTGTCGCGCGTAGCGGCTGTAGACCATCAGCCGCAGGATGCCCCCTTCCGCCAGGCGCTCCGCCAGGGCCCGGAATCCCGGCAGCGGGTCGTCCAGGTGGTGCAGCACGCCAAAGGCGTCGATCAGCTGGAAGGGGCCCGGCGCGATGGAACGGTCCAGCAGGCTTCCGTGGCGGAAGGAGACGTTGGTTCTGGCGTGGAGCAGGCAGTGCAGCCGGGCGCGGCGCAGCGAGCGGCGGGAGAGGTCAAGGGCGACGATCTCGCCCTGGGGATTGGCCAGGGAGAAGGGATACGGGGCGAAGCTGCCGCAGCCGGCGACCAGGATGCGTTGCTCCCCCTCCGGGGGGAGGCTGCCGTTGAATCGCGCCCAGAGGGCCTCCAGGTTGAGGGCGTAGCTGTCCGCTCGGCGCAGTGAGGCCAGCAGGGGGTAACGGGGGTAGGGGTAGCGCTCGTAGTGGCGCGTGACGCTGTTGGACATGCCCCACTGTAGCAGGTGGCGGGTCAGGCTTTCAACTCCCTGGTGGCCGAACCGCCGGCGGGGTGGAAAATGCCTCATTTGCGGTATCCCTTGTAGGATATGGGGTTCCGGTAGGGGCGCATCGAGGGGGTGGCTGGGTAAAAAGTCAACGATTATGGATTGTTGCTTGTATTTTTTGTGTTGGCATTCTCTGTGCTAAAGATACCGGACGTATCACCACTTTTTATAAGGAGATGTACCATGAAAAAAGTTCTGTCCTCCGTTGTTGCCGCTCTGGTCGCCCTGTCCTTCTCCGCCGTCGTGTTCGCCGCTGAAGCCGTTGCACCGGCTCCGGAAGCCGCCGCTCCCGCTGTTGAGAAGAAAGACGTGAAGAAACCGGCCAAGAAAAAAATTGCCAAGAAAAAAGCAGCTCCCAAGAAAGACGTGAAGAAAGCCGCTCCGGCTACTCCCGCGACCCCGGCTGCTCCTGCCGCCAAGTAATTTCGCACGCGTATCCGTCGTACACAAAACGGGCCGCATCCCCATGGGATGCGGCCCGTTTTGTGTGTTCCGCATGCCAGAATCCGTGTATTCAGGCATGGTTCACCCGGGACGCCTGCTTAGCTGTGGCCGCGGAGACGGGAGAGGAGCTGCTCCAGGGAGGCCTCGTCCGTGAGTGGACCCAGGCAGCTCCCCTGGGCGCAGACCAGGACCTCTGCCTGGTGGTCGCTTTCCGTGAAGCGGATGATCGGGGCGGGAAGGGGATGGCTCCTGGCGACGGCCAGAAGCGAAGCCAGCCGGGCGGAGTCGCGTCTCCCCCGCAGGTGGATGATGGTCGGCTCCCCTTCCAGCAGTGCCAGGGCCTGGAGCGCTCCCAGCTGGGAGGGCGGGCTCTCCGCCGCGTCGCGCAGGGGGGCATCCAGCAGGAGGTGGGCATGGTCCAGCAGATCGTCGCGTTGGCAGGCGTGCCCCAGGCGGGCCAGGCACGCCGATGCCCGGGAGAATGGCGAGGGAAGGACACCGTCCCCTTCTCCCGGGCTCTGGCAGGGCATCTGTTCGCTGTCCCGGGCCACGGTGTCAAAGACGCCGCGGTGAGGATCGTGGAAGAGGCGCAGCATCCCGTCGGCCAGGAGGAGTGCCTGCTCCTGCCAGAAACCGTCCAGGGTGGCTTCGAACAGTTCGATGAGGCCGTGGCAGAGGAAGGCGTAATCCTCCAGGAAGGCGGGCGTGGATGACGGCCCGTTCAGGTAGCTGCGCAGCAACCGGCCGTCTCCGCGGCGCAGGTTGTGGAGAATAAAGCGCGCGGCGCGGGAGGCGCTCTCGATGTACGCGACCTCTCCCGTCAGCGCCCCTCCCCTGGCCAGGGCGGCGATCATCAGGCCGTTCCATGCGGTGATGATCTTCTCGTCCCGTAAGGGATAGCTCCGTTCTTCCCGGAACTCCAGCAGTCGCGCCCGGCAGTCATCCATGAGCTTCCCGGTCCGGTCCGGGTCCAGCCCCTCGGCGGCGCAGAACTCCCGCAGGTCGGACGGCTGGCTCAGGATGTTCAGTCCCCGGAAGTTGCCTTCCGGGCTCAGGCCGAAGAAGCGCTGGAACAGCTCCGCGTCCCTGCCCAGGATGTCCTCGATGTCCGCCAGACTCCAGAGGTAATAGCTCCCCTCCTCTCCCTCCGAATCCGCGTCCAGGGCCGAGAAGAAGCCCCCCTCTGGGGAGGTGAGCTCGCGCTCCACGAAGTCGAAGATCTCCCCGGCCATGAACGTGAAGAAGGGATCGCCTCCGGCATGGCCGATTTCCAGGCAGGCCATGGCCATCAGGGCCTGGTCGTAGAGCATCTTCTCGAAATGGGGCACCAGCCAGCGCTGGTCCAGGGCGTAGCGGTGCAGGCCGCCCCCCAGCTGATCCCAGATTCCTCCCCGCCGTATCATGGCCAGGGTCTTCTCCGCCATGGGAAGCGCAGCGTGATTGCCCCGCAGCCCCTGGTCAGCCAGCCAGCTCAGGGTTACGGGCAGGGGAAAGCGGGGGGGAGGTCCGAAGCCGCCCCAGGTCTGGTCGTGGATCGTTGACAGCTGCTGGAAGGCCAGGCTGTCAAGCTCTTCCAGCAGTACGCAGCCATGCTCATCGTTGGGGGTGAGGCGCTGGATACCCGTCAGGATGGCCCGGCAGTTCTTGTCCACCTCTTCGGGATGCTGGTGCCAGAGCGCGGCAACGCCCGCCACCAGCTGCATGAAGTGTGGTTTGGGCAGATAGGTCATGGCGAAGAAGGGGCGCCGGTCCGGGGTCAGGAAGACGTTCAGGGGCCAGCCGCCGCTGCCGGTCAGCACCCGGGAGGCGCTCATGTAAAAGTCGTCGATGTCCGGGCGCTCCTCCCGGTCCACCTTGATGCAGACGAACTGCCTGTTGAGCAGCTCGGCCACCTCGTTGTCCTGGAAGCAGTCCCGGGCCATGACGTGGCACCAGTGGCAGGTGGAATAGCCAATGGAGAGCAGGACCGGCAGGTTTTCGTTTGTGGCCCTGTCAAAGGCCTCGTCGCCCCATTCGTACCAGGCCACCGGGTTCTCGGCGTGCTGGAGCAGGTAGGGACTGGCGGAGAAGATCAGGCGGTTGAAACGCTCCCCCCCGTCACCGGGGAGCGAGCGTTTGTCGATAGCCATCAGCCGGGCCAGGTGGTCGCTTCTGTCGTGGGTGCTCATGGGGTGTCCTTTGTGTGTACTGCGCGGGGCTCCGGAACGGCGCCTGGCGCTACGTGTCATGCGGTGCCCACCGAAAACCGGGGGGCGTGCCGGAGATTCTTGCAGAAACGGGCCGGGCTGTCAGTAAAAAACGGTCCGTTCCCACGGTCCGGGCGCGGGTGGTCGCCTGCCGTGTTTGACAAAACGATCTTAGGCGGAGTATATATCGCGACGCGTCACCAATCCTGTTGCACCGGGAGGTTCACATGAAACGAATCGTTTTTTTCGCGCTGCTTGTCATGGGATGGGCCACGCTGGCATGGGCAGGGGAGGGTACGCTGCCCAAGCCGGATGTCCTGGGGAATGAAGAGGTTTTCCTGACGGAACGGCTGTCGTCGGGCTACGACGGCATCATCGTCAGGGACTTTTCCACGGCTGGTGCCGAAGTGGTCAACATGGACAAGGACGAACAGGTGCGATTGAACCAGGTCAAGGCGGACATCGTCAGGATCCTGAGCGAGAGCATCGTCAAGACACTGAAGAGCGAAACCCGCTTTGCCAGGGTTTCCACCAAGGGGAACGCCGGTCCCAGAACCCTTGTCCTGGAAGGGAAGTTTACCCGTTTCAATGCCGGCCATGGCGCCGCCAAGGTCTTCCTGGGCTGGATGGCGCCTGAGAGCGCCAAGACCAACATCTCCGTGTCCGGCCGGCTGATCGACGCCAGAAGCGGCAAGGAACTGGCCACCTTCAGCGATACCCGTTCCGGCCATGAGGGAACGGCCATCGGATTCGTGGGAGAGGTTTTCAAGATTCAGGCCAAGGACCAGGGCGAGGAGATCGCCAAGTTCATCGGCAAGCTGTACTGAGCGGGGCGCCGGCCGTCCTTCCGGCGCGAACGACCCGCACCCGTGACAGGGTGGCACAGGAGCAACGACCCGTGAAGGAGATCCGCGGCAACATCTGGGAGTATCGCGGCAGCGCCGTTGTTGCCATCACTACCAACGGCCAGGTGGGCAGGAGCGGCAGAGCGGTCATGGGGCGCGGCGTTGCGGCCCAGGCCGCCCGGCTGTTCCCGGACCTGGCCCGACGACTGGGGCGGATGATCGGCGAAGGGGGAAACCACGTTCATTACCTGGGGGGCAACATCGTCAGTTTTCCGGTGGAACACTCTCCCTTCCAGGTGCCTGACCTGCGGCTGATCCAGCGGTCAGCCCGGGAACTGGCGGCCCTGGCCGATGAACGGGGGTGGACGGCCATTGTCGTGCCGCGCCCCGGGTGCGGTGGCGGAGGGCTTTCCTGGGGGGAGGTGCGGCCGATCCTGGAGCCTTGTTTTGACGATCGCTTCACGGTTATCTCGGCCGTGGAGGCAGTTTCAAAGCGAGAGGGGGAGATGGAGTGACAGAGGAGAACACGCCGGTCGGGCAGTACGACTTTTTCGCCTTTCTCTCCCGCATGCGCTACATCAGCCGCTGGGGGCTGATGCGCAACACCGTGCCGGAGAATATCCAGGAACACAGCCTGGACGTGGCGGTGATTTCCCATGCCCTGGCCGTGATCCGCAACACCTATTTCGGCGGCGACCTCAACCCCGACCGGGCGGCCCTGTGCGGCATCTTCCACGATGCCAGCGAGATCTTCACCGGCGACATGCCTACCCCGGTGAAGCACTTCAACCCCGACTTCAAGCGTTCCTTCCACCAGCTGGAGGACCGTGCCCGGCGCAAGCTCCTGGCCATGCTGCCGCCGGAACTGGCGGCCGAATATGAGCCGCTCTTCTTCTTCGAAGGGGATGGGGAGTACGCCCGGCTGATCAAGGCGGCCGATAAGATCGCCGCCCTGGTGAAGTGCATTGAAGAGGAAAAGTCCGGCAACCTGGAGTTCCGCCGCGCCGGAGCCGAACACCAGGCCCTGCTGGAGGCCAGTCCCCTGCCCGAGGTGCGCTACTTCATGGAGACGTTCCTGCCCGGATTCCGGCTCTCCCTGGATGAGCTGCACCTGGGGTAGAGCGCGCCCCTTCCGCCACGTTCACTCTTTCCGCCCTTCGCATCTGCCGCAGCCGAGACAGTCGTCGGGCCGGCCCGATTCCGTCGTGCCGCGGCACCACTGGTTCACTACCGCGCAGAAATGAACCCGCTGAATCCCTGCCGCCGTTCCTGCGCCCCCTTCCTTCTCCTCATCCAACCAAGTGTCGTTCTGCATTGCCGTTCCTCCGGTCCCCGCGGATGGTGTAGCTGTCTCTGCCCCCACACTGCCAGAGCTTGCCGGGCCTGTCACGTCACGTTTCGGTTACGCTGTCCCCTGGACGGAACAGCCCCGTCACGGCTGTTTCCGGTGACGGGGCTGTTCACGGCACGCTGTCGTGCGGCGGTGGGTCAGGCGATGCGGTAACGCTCCACCTCTTCTTCGGCGATATCGTGGGTAACGTCCAGGGTTGTTTCCCGGCCATTGTGCGTGATCCGTACCCGGCAGGTACTGCCCGGCTCGGCCCGGGTGTAGCGCAGCAGCAGGCGGCCGGCCAGCTCGTGCAGGAGCCGGTCCGGTTCCCCGGACAGCATTCCCAGGGGGGTGGTGCCGTCCATCCAGCCAAGGCTGGTCTCCTCCGGCAGCAGGGCCTGTTCCAGCCGCAGGTTGTCTTTCTCATCGCGACCGATGATCAGCTTGTGGCCGGAGTCCAGGCGGAAGTGGCGGCCGACCCTGAGCAGGCGGAAATCGCGCGGGTCAAGCTGTTGGCTGTGCTGGAACAGGTCGCGCACCTTGGGGGCGAATGAGACCTCGGTAAGCAGGCATCCCCCCCCGGGGTTGGGATACTCCGAAACCCCCAGTTCGTCCGCCAGCCGCATCTGCTCCTTGCGGGAGCGCCCCTTGATGGCCGGAAGCCGCTCCCGGTCCACCCATCCCTCCCGCTCCGGGATGGTTGGCTCGAAATGCCGGGCCGACAGCGGCCGCAGCAGTAACCCCTCCAGTCCGCTCTCCCGCTCCACCACCCACATGGCGTCGCGGCGCTGACTCATGGGGCGCTGCCCCAGCACCTCGCCGGTGACGATGAAGTCCGCCCCGCACTCCTCCATCCGCTCCCTGGCCCTGGCCAGCATGTGGATGCGGCAGTCGATGCAGGGGTTGACCGCCTTGCCGTAGCCGTGCCGCGGATTGCGGATCAGTTCCAGAAAATCGGAGCCGAAGCTGATGACCCTGAGGGGGATGCCCAGCTGATTGGCCACCCGCTCCGCCTCCAGGTCGCGCTCCGTGCCGTTGCCGGAACAGCTGAAAAAGGGGAGGACGAAGGTGATGGCCTCCACCTCGATGCCCTGTTCCTGCATCAGCCTGACTGCCAGGATGGAGTCCAGTCCGCCGGAGAAGAGGGCCAGTGCCTTACGTTTCATGGGGTACTCCTGGGTGTTCGTGGCGCGGTCTGTCGGGGAGGTCGGACTCCGTGCCGCGGAACGGAAAAATGGGCGTAAAGCTAGCACAGGGGGAATGTGCTTGTAAAGGGCGGCGCCTGTGGTGTGGGTGCCTGGCCCAAGCCGTTGCGCAAGGGGGGCTGTCGGATTGCTTGACAGTGTTCGGGGGGGGCTCCGTCGTTTGATGAAGGATGGTGTCGGTTTAATTAACAGGAAATCTGGCGGAACGGGCATGGTTCTCGCCATGTTTCGGATTCTATCCGGTATTTCAGTTGGATAAGGAGGCTGTTTGGGGTTGGCACGATGATTGAATTCCGGGGTGCCGGTACATGCACATGTGGCCGAATGAGTAGGCGCCACCTCTATCTCAACACCGTTCCCCGGGAGGAATACGAATGAAAAACCTGAAACTTGCCTGTATGGCTATCCTCGCATCGGCAACCTTTGCCGCCCAGGCCGACGCATATTCCGTTACCATTGCAGACAGCTACAGGGGCTCAAATAAAGCAGATGTGATCGGAGCCAGCACCATATTTGATGTCAAACAAATGGTGATTAACTTCAGCGGCAGCCGTCTATCCTCTGTTGATATCTCCACCAGTTATGTAAAACCGCTCACGGATGTGGGGACCTATGGAACGAAGCTGGGGGACCTGTTCGTCAGCACGAACGGCTACGGCACTACAGACATGGCCTTGGATGCCATGTTCACCGGCGAACAGTGGGAATATGCGTTGGTCCTGAGTCGGCACGATTTTACTGGTTCGTTTCCAGGTGAACATGACCGGACCATCAGCCTGTACCGTGTCGCCGGGGATCGTTCCAATATTGTCAAAAGTTATGCCCCTAACGGCTACATTTTCCGGGAAAATCAGGAAACTCTTATTGATACATCAAAACCGGACTATCTTCTCGGAACCGTTGGCACCTGGGACATCGACAATACCCAGACGGGAGGATACGGTGTCCTCTCCTTTGAGCTGACGAATACGGCACTTGTCGATAGATACCTGGGGTCCGGAGATTTCGGTTTCCACTGGAACATGACCTGCGGCAACGACACCATCGAGGGAGGAGCCGCGGCACCGGTGCCCGAGCCGTCCACCTTCGTGCTTCTCGGCGCCGGTCTGCTGGGGGCCGGCCTGTACCGCAGGAGCAGGAAAAACTAAACTAGCCATTCATTCCATATCTGGTGTACACGAAGGGCCACGGAACGATCCGTGGCCCTTCGTGTATGGGGCAGTGCGATGACGCCAGGTCAACACCGGTGTTTGCCTGCGGTGCAGGTAAGAAAACCGGGGAAGACAGGTAGACAGCCCTGTCTTCCGGAAGGTCACGGCTCCTCCCCCCGCAGCTGGTGGGCGGGGGTGAAGTAGTGGCGGTATCCCAGGAGCAGGATCAAGAAGGAGCTGATGGCCACCGCGCCGGTTATGGCGCACATGATGGCGATCTGGTAGCGCACGGCAATGGCCGGATCGGTGCCGGAGAGGATCTGGCCGGTCATCATGCCGGGGATCGAGACGAGTCCCATGGCTGCCATGGTGTTGATGGTCGGCATCAGTGCGGCCCGGAACGCCTGGCGCACCAGCGGTTCGACCGCCTGGCGGGAGGTGGCGCCCAGGCAGATGGCCGCCTCCAGCTCTTCGCGCCGCTCGCGGATGCCTGAGGCCAGTCGTTCCGCCGCCAGGGAGGCGCCGTTCATGGAGTTGCCGATGATCATGCCGGCCAGCGGTATCAGGTAGCGGGGATCGTACCAGGGGGTGTAGTCCAGAGCCAGGCCGCAGAGTACGAAGGTCGCTCCCCCGCATCCCGCCAGCAGCGCGGTCGCCATCACCGGATAGAAGCGGGGCATCCTGCGTTCCAGACGTCCCCCCACCACCTGCAGGGTGCAGAGCCCCATCACCAGCAGGATGGCCAGGCTGGCCAGGGGGCTCTTGGCGTTGAAGACCAGGTGCAGCAGCGAGCCGACCGCGAAGAGCTGGACCACCATGCGCAGGGAAGCCCAGAGCATCTGCCACTCCTGGCCGATGCCGCGCAGACGCGCCAGGGCGATCGCCAGCAGTACCAGCCCGTAGACCAACACCAGATCCATAAATCCCGGATTGACGATTGCGGCGCTCTCCATGTCAGCGCCCCCCTTCCGGATGCGGCGCCCCCAGGAACCGGCGCAGCTCCTCGCTGCGCGGAGTTGAGAGCAGCTCCGTTGGTTCACCCTCCTCCCTGATGCGCCCCCCTTCCAGATAGAAGAGATAGTCGGAGACCTGTTCCGCCAGACGCAGATCGTGGGTCACCAGCAGGACGGTCAGCCGTTCCCCATGGCAGACGTCCCGCAGCGCCGCGGCCAGATGGTCGGCCGTGGGGCGGTCCAGGGCGCTGGTCGGCTCGTCCAGCAGCAGTACCGTCGGCCCGGTGAGCAGGGCGCGGCAGAGTGCCACCCGCTGCTGTTCACCCAGGGAGAGGGTGCGGGCATCGCGGTCCAGCAGGGTGACCGGAACACGGGCCAGCTCCAGCAGGCGGAGCAGGTCGGGGCTGCCGGATGCGGGTGGAGGGTGTCCGCGGTAGAGAAAGGGGCGTTGCAGGTTGTCCCGCACGGTCCCCTCGAACATGAACGGCTTCTGCTGGGCCATGGCCACCCGAACGCGCAGTTCCAGGGGGTCGAGCAGGGAGATGTCGTTGTCGTTCAGGTAGATGGTTCCCGAACTGGGATCGTCCAGGCGGTTGATCAGCCGGATCAGGCTGCTCTTGCCGCTGCCGGAAGGGCCGATGATGGTGGTGATCCGGGCGCGACGGGCTTGACAGGTCAGGTCGTCCAGAATGCGTCGGACCCTGCCGTCGGCTCCCGTGCGCAGGAGGCAGATCCGCTCCAGTCGCACGCTCGCGTTCGCGTGGTCGCTGTCGTTGCTCATGGGGTGGACCGTCTCATCGGGCGCAGCGTACGAACGCATCCAGTTCGGCGGGGATGCGTGGTCGGCCGTTGGCGTTCAGCGCCGTCCCGATGATGAGGGCCTGCACGGCGATCGCACGCTCCGGCAGGCGGAGGATGCGCTGGCTAAAGCCGATGCGCAGCGTCGAAATCCTCTCGGGGATCACCTCCACCAGGAATCGGTCGCCGCTTTTCAGGGACGAGCGGTAGTCGATCTCGGCCCTGGTTACCACCATGTTGATCCCCCGGGCGGTGAAGTCGGCGAAATCGATACCGATGCTCTTCAGGAACTCATGGCGGGCGTGCTCCAGGTAGTTCTGGTAGACGGCGTTGTTCACCACCCCCTGCATGTCGCACTCGTAATCCCGAACCGACAGTTCAATCGCAAAACAGTTCCGCGTTACTGATGACATGGTGCCTCCGAATACTGATCTTTCACCCCGACGCGGCCTCTCTGCCGGTCTCGCAGCTATGCATGTCCGGCGCTACAACCGAAGGGAAGCGATTCAGGGTACGGTGCTCTGGTGAAATCCGGTGCACGGGCATGGGAGCGCACCGGATCGTCCCCGGTCCTCAGGAAATGGACGTCTCAGGGGGGGGGGCCCTGGGGGAGGTTCACTTCCCGGGAGCGCATCAGTTGGGGCGGGATTTCCCGTGCATCGAGAATCCGGATCAGCTCGTCAATACCCTCCGAGATCTTCCGCAATCGTTCCTCGGGAAGCTGCTCCAGCCCCTGAACCAGAATGCCCTGGGCAACCTCGGGTGCGTTGCGAACCAGGTGCCTGCCCTGCTCCGTCAGGTTGATTTCCACTACCCTTCGGTCGGTCGTGGAGCGGTTGCGTACCACCAGGCCGCGCGCTTCCAGCCGGTCCAGGATGCCGACGATGGTGGTGGGGTGCAGATGCATTCGCCGCGCCAATTCCGCTCCCTTGATGGGCGCGTTTTCGGCGATCCATTTGATCGCCCAGAGTTGCGGGCCGGTGATGCCGGCGACTTTTTCCACCCGTTTGGAGTGTTCGTTGATGACCTGAAAAACGCGCCGAATGTTGTCGACGATAGTCGCAACCCTGCTGCTGGTGTCCATCCCTCTCCTCGTGCTGTCTGTCGGGTATGCGCGGCCTCTGCCCGTGATGGGGGTGGGCGGCCGGCGCGGGGCGTTCAAAGCGGCGCTGATTCTAATCCCAACGGCCATGGTTTGTGAATAGCAAAAGTCGTGATTACGCCAGGAATATCTGTGTCGTGGTGAGCTGGTAAACGTTGTTATGTTTGTGTGCGGCTGTAATACATGCCGTTATGTCTTCATGACCGTTGTGCGCAGGAGCTGCCACACTGATGATAAGAAGGAAAAACATGAGATTGCTCGGTGTGTTAGCGGTTTGGTCGGCATGTTTTAGTTGACGTAATTAGTTTGTGTACCTATGATATGCGACCAAACGTTATCCGGAAGAAGGGCGATCCCCAGAACGGAGTTGTGAGGATCGTGACGGAGACTCCTCTGTCGTTGCCACTGGAACAGGCAGGGAGCCTGGCCTCCCGGGCAGGCCCCTGTGGCAGGGAATAATCGAGACGGAAGATCCTGTTCGATCTCGTATCCTCACCCCTTCGTACGCATATCTGCGTCGGATTACGTTCAACTTCGGAAAAGCATGTTGAAAAGGAAGGTTATGGTCACGATTGTACGTTTGTTGATTCTGATGCTGATAGTCTCGCTGCTCTGTGGCTTTCTCCCGAGTGATGGCGGTGATGATCGGTTGCGCCGGGGGGATGAACACCTGCTGGCACGGCGCTGGGAGCAAGCCATCGTCGAGTACCGCGCGGCACTGGCGGAACGCCCGGAGTGGCAGGCGGCCCTGGAGCGGCTTGGCGATGCCCTGATGGCAGCCGGAAAAGACGGGGAGGCGATACGCACCTATGAACGCCTCCTGCGTCTGGACCAGTCGCGTGGCTCGGTGCGCTACACGCTGGGAGTTCTCCATGAACGGGGAGGGCGCCTGAAGGAAGCCGAGAACCAGTATCGCGAGTGCCTGCGCCGGGAGCCGGACAACGACGATGCGCGGCGCCATCTGGCCGATATCTACGTTCTGCGCGGCAATCTCTCCCTGGCAACACAGGAATACCGGCAACTCATTGCACGGCAGCCGGCCAATCCCCTGTTTCATTTCGCGCTGGCAAGGGTTCTGGAAGATCGCCGTCGCTACGGGGATGCCATCGGAGCGTACCGCCGGGCGATCGAACTGGCCCCCCACAACGCCGAACTGCGGCGCGAACTGGCCCGGCTTTACCGCATGCAGGGGAAGGGAGACGGCGCTATCAGGCAGTACCGCGAACTGCTGCAGCTGGACAACGGAGATACGGAGGCGCGCAACGCCCTGATCTCTCTCTATGTCAAGCTGCGCAGGTACGGTGACCTGCGCCAGTTGTTGCGGGAAGGGGTGGAGCTGTTTCCCGATGACCCGGACAGCCACTTCAGGATGGGGCTGATGTACGATTTCGGCCGGGAGTACCAGGCGGCGATCGCCGAGTACCGCAAGGCTCTGACGTTGAAAAACGACCATGCCAGGGCATTGAAGGGACTGGGAAAGGTCTACCTGAAGCTCGGCAAAACGGACGAGGCAAAGGAATATCTGGCGGCAGCGCGCAAGTCTGACCCTGACTTGCGGGAGGCAAAGGAGCTTCTGAACAGTCTGCGGGAGCGCCCCGCGGTGAGGAAAAGCCGGAAAAGCGTCAGGAACGACGCGCTCCATCGGAGTTCGAAAAAGAGCTATCGGTCATCGCGGAAGGTCGGACGCTCCAGGGTTACCGTCACGAAGTCACGGAAGTCCTCGAAAGCCGTAAAGAATGTGAAGGCAAAGAAGAGTACGAAAGCAAAAAATGGTGGGAAGAAGCGGCACAACCGATGAACGGGGTTGGGTGCCGGTCTTGTGAGCAGGAACCGGGCATGCGGAGAACCGTGATGCTCGACAGACACTCAAAGGAGCCCTATGAGTATATACACCAAAATTCAGCAGGCAATCGCACGGAAAATAGGCAAGAGCACCGAGCTGTCCCACTGGAAGGACTGGCGCTGGCAAGTGCGCCATGCCATCCGGGATATCGCCACCTTCGAGCGGCTGCTCGGCATCAGGTTCGACGCCGACCGAAAACGGGAGCTTGAAGAAACTCTCGCCACGTTCCCCCTCTCCATAACCCCTTACTATCTCTCCCTGATCGATCGCACGAACTATGCCGTCGATCCCGTCTTCCGCCAGGCCTTCCCCTCGCCGCATGAACTGCAGGTCAGTTCCTGTGAACACGCGGACCCGCTTCACGAGGATGCCGACAGTCCGGTGCCGGGCGTCACCCACCGCTATCCCGACCGGGTGCTGTTCCAGGTCAGCAACATCTGCTCCATGTACTGCCGCCACTGTACGCGCAAGCGCAAGGTGGGAGACGTGGATTCGATTCCGGGGAAGGACGAGATCATGCAGGGAATCGATTATATCCGCCGCACCCCGGTCGTTCGCGACGTGCTCCTGTCGGGAGGGGACCCTCTGATGCTTCCCGACAGCCATCTGGACTGGATTCTGGGAGAACTGCGCGCCATCCCCCATGTGCAGGTGATCCGTATCGGCAGCCGCATGCCGGTCGTGCTTCCCTACCGCATCACCCCCGGTCTGATCCGCGTTCTGTCCCGGTATCATCCGCTCTGGCTGAACACCCATTTCAACCACCCCCGGGAGATCACCGCGTCGGCCAGGGAGGCGCTCGCCCGCCTGGCCAACGCCGGCATTCCCCTGGGAAACCAGACCGTGCTCCTGGCGGGAGTGAACGACTGCCCCATGATTATCAAAACTCTGGTGCAGCGCCTGGTGGAAAACCGGGTACGCCCCTACTATCTCTATCAGTGCGATCTCTCCGAAGGGCTCTCCCACTTCCGCACGCCGGTGGGCAAGGGGATGGAGATCATGGAGAGTCTGGTCGGCCACACCAGCGGCTTTGCCGTGCCGACCTACGTCATCGACGCGCCCGGAGGAGGGGGTAAGATCCCGGTCATGCCCAACTACCTGATAACCCTGGCAACCAACAAGGTGGTGTTGCGCAACTACGAAGGGGTGATCACCACCTACCAGGAGCCGGAGAAGTACGAGGCGGTGTTCTGCGACCGCAACTGCGCCGACTGTCGCCTGGAGTTGAACATGGAAGGAACCGAGGAGTATTCGGCCGTCGGCATCGAACGCCTGCTCTCCGATGTCGATCAGACCATCTCCCTGACCCCGGAGAACAATGCCCGCATGAAACGGAGGAACCATGGCAGACCGGATTGAGCGCATCGGGAATTCGGTGATTCAGCACGGCCGGGGCAACGACCGGGTCTATCTGATGAAGCTGCATCCAGACGATGCCCGCGACCTTCCCGAGCGACTTGGCCTGCTGGCGATGGGGAAGGGCTACTCCAAGATATTCGCCAAAGTGCCCCATGGAACCGCGAGCCACTTTCTCTCCGCCGGCTTCAGGGTGGAGGCGGAAATCCCCGGCTTTTTCCCTGACGGAGCATCGGCCGTTTTTCTCGGAAAGTACCTTGACCCGGAGCGCGGCCGGGAACGGCGGCCCACTCTTGTGCGCCAGGTGCTTGCCGCCGCATACTCCGCGGTGGAGCGGTCGTCGGGGAGGCGGCCCGCCCTTCCCGAGGGCTGCTCCTGGGGGATCGCCGGCGCGGATGACATCGAGGAACTGGCGGCGCTCTTCCGGAAGATCTTTGCCAGTTATCCTTTTCCCATCCACCAGCCATCCTTTCTCGTCGAGGCCATGAAGTCGGACACACTCTATTTCAGCGTACGCGGAGAGGGTGAACTGGTGGCGGCCTCCTCCGCGGAGATGGATCGGGATTCCAGGAGCGTGGAAATGACCGATTTCGCGACCCTGCCCGCATATCGGGGCCGGGGAATCGCCCTGTTTCTGCTGCAAAGGATGGAGGAGGCCATGACGCGGCGCGGGTTCCGCTCCTTTTTCACCATCGCCCGGGCCTACTCCTTCGGCATGAACATCACCTTTGCCCGCAACGGTTATTGCTTCGGCGGCACCCTCACCAACAACACGAACATCGCCGGAAGCCTGGAGAGCATGAACCTGTGGTACAAGACGCTTCCCTGAGCGGAGCGGGAGAATCAGGAACTTCTTGACACGGCATCGGGAACGCTTTACTTCTCACCAACGCCCTGGAGGCGTGAATTCTCCTGTTCCGTGCGTGAGTGCGGTTCAGTTGCGAAACGACGAGGAGTTTGAATGATAAGCGAACAATCCATGGAAACCGTACCCTGTCCGCTGTGCGGCGTGAATGCCGGTGAGGCGGACACTGCTGCTCTCGTCTGGAACGATTTCTGCCAGTGTCCCATCTGTATCCAGTGCGCCACGCGCCTTTCCATGGAGCTGTATGACCGGGAGAGCGAACTGTTCGCCGCGGCCGCGCGCCTGCTGGGGGTTGATGTCTGGGAGTGCCGGCAACGCTTTCTCGCCGATAGCGTTGCCAGGACACGGGAGCAGTTGGGCCATGAGGTGGAGCGGGTGGTGATCGGTTTTCTCAAAACCGGCATGATCAGGTGCGAATCCCAGATCAGCGCCATCGAGCACTACCTGGAACTGCGTCGGGAGGGTGGTGATCCGGAGGTTCTGGCGGAGGAGGAGCGGAAGCTGGAGGAGATCATGTTCGGCGGAAAGCCGGTGGAGTAGAGGGGCAGATTTCCACGCCGGGTAAGGAAAAACGGACCGCTCCATCGAAAAGCTCACGTGCTCTTTCGGAATGCCATCAGCAGCCGTTCTGTTTCCGCCACCAGTTCCGTGGGACTGTGCCGGGAAAGGCGCATGCACTCCACCGCCGGGTGGCGGCAGAGCAGGCAGGAACGGGGGGGAAGGCCGAGGGAGGCGCGGCCGATCTGATTGCCTCCCCGGTCGTACACGTCCAGATCAATCAGCCGCGCCGCCGGGCTGCTCTCCTCCTGGGAGACGCAGAGCCGCTTCACCCAGACCGCCTCCTGGCCGGCAGACAGCAGGGCGAACGGCCCCAGCCGGTCATCTCCCCGCTCCAGCAGGGTCGAGTCGGGGAGACCGGCTTCCAGCCGCGTCAAGGCCCAGGCAAAGAGTCCCACCGCGCCGTCCGGCGTCTTCCGCTCTCCCGGGATGTTCAGGGAGAGGAAGATGGTGGCTGAAACCTGGGCGCCGAGGTGCCGGTCCAGCAACTCCTGCCTGGCTTCCCGGGCCGCCAGGACCTCACTCCCTGACTCTGCGGATGACATCGATGATCGACCCGTCCCGGTACTCCACCAGCCCCACCACCTCGTCCTCGAATTCCAGCGGCCGCGGCACGCCGGTGAGCTCGTAGATCTCGTCGCGCAGCTCGCGGATATCCTTGACCGGCGCCCGCCTCCGTATCAGTTCGGCCTTGAGCTCCGGATGGCGGGGGTTGACGGCGATTCCCCGCTCGGTGACGACCACGTCCACCGTCTCCCCCGGCGTGGTGATGGTGGTGACCTCGTCCCTGATGATGGGGAGACGCCCCCGGATGGAGGGGGCCACGATGATGGAGAGCTTGGCTCCGGCTGCGGTGTCGCTGTGGCCGCCGGTGTTGTGCAGCAGGTAGCCGTTGGATTCGGTGTTGACGTTGACGTTGAACTCCACGTCCACCTCGGTGGCGCTCAGGATCACGCAGTCCAGGCGGTTGACCACCGACCCGCTGTTGAAGGGATTGGCGTACATGGTGGCGCTGATCTCCTGGTGGTTGCGGTTCCTGGCGATGGATTCCACCGCTCTCAAGTCGAAGCACTGCACGTCGAACAGGGCCTGGAACAGCCCCTCCTCCAGCATGTCCACGAAGTAGCCGGTGATGCCGCCGCAGCCGAAGCTCCCCCTGATAGTACCCTTGCGCATCATCGCCCGCACCTGCTCGGCCACGGCCAGGGAGATGCCGCCGGTTCCGGTCTGGAAGGAGAAGCCGTCTTTCAGCAGGCCGGAGGACTCGATCACATGCGCCGCGTGCTTGGCGATCTGCAGGCCGATGGGGTCGGTGGTGACGCGGGTGGTGGTGGAGACGATTTTGGACGGGTCGCCGATGGAATCCACCACAACAACGTAATCCACCATTGTCTGGGGGATCCCCACCGGTACGGCCGGGTAGGGGACCAGGTTGTCGGTCACCGCCACCACCGTCCTGGCGTGCTGGGCATCCACCATGGCATACCCCAGGCTGCCGCAGGCCGAGGGGCCGGAAAATCCGTTCATGTTGCCGTAGTCGTCGCAGCAGGGAGCGGCCAGGAAGGCCACGTCCACCGGCACCTGGCCGGTGATCAGGGCCCGGGCCCGCCCACCATGGGAGCGGACCGTAACCGGGCAGCTGAGTTCTCCCCGGGAGATCTGCTCGCCGATCAGGCCGTTGACCCCGCACTCCAGGGACGTGACCACCCCCGAGCGGATGGCGGGGATGAGCTCGGCATGCACCGGGTGGATGGAGCTGGAGGCGATCCTGATATCGCGGATGCCCAGCGCGTCGATCTCCCGGATCACCCGGTTGAGGATATGGTCGCCGTTGCGCAGGCTGTGATGGGTGGAAATGGTCATGCCGTCTTTGAGCCCCGAGGCGATGATCGCCTCCCTGAGGCTGGGGAGGAGCTTCCGTTCATCCCGGGGGATGCGTTTGGTCGGCCGGGTGGCACGCACGGAGTGGGGCATGAGGGACCAGGGGTCCAGGTAGGGGGTCAGGTTCCTGCCGGCAAAACTGTCGGGGATGGCCCGCCCCAGGCTATTCAACGCCATGGATATCCTCCTCTCGGATGCATTCCTCCACCAGGCCGTGGGCATAGGCGGTACGCAGTACACGGGCCGCACGTTTCACCACCGGCGCGTCGATCATCTTCCCCTTCAGGGAGATGACCCCGGTGCCCATCATGCGGGCGCGCTTGATGGCCTCGATCACCTGCAGGGCATACTCCACCTCATCCTGCTTGGGAGCGAACACGTCGTGGATCACGTCGATCTGGCGCGGGTTGACCATGCACTTGCCGGTGTATCCCAGCTTCTTGACCAGCTCGGTCTCCCGCCGCAGCCCCTCCATGTCGTTTAAGTCGGCGAAGATGGTGTCGATGGCCTGGATGCCGGCGGCCTTGGCGGCCCAGAGGATGGTCATGCGGGCGTTGAACAGCTCCTCCCCCCCCTTGGTGCGCTCGATCTCCATGCTGGCGGTGTAATCCTCGGCGCCGAAACCGAGCCCGAAGACCCGCTCCGAACTGCGGGCGATGTCGTTGGCATTGATCACCCCCCGGGCGCTCTCGATGGAGGGGAGGATGCGGAAACGGCCGATCTCCAGACCCAGCTCCTCCTCGAACTCGGTCAGCATGGTGTCCAGGTGCTCGACGATCTCGGGGGTGTCGGCCTTGGGGAGACGGATGCCGTCGGGAAGAAAGGGGAGCACCGCCTTCAGGTCGTGGTAGGCCCATTTGGTGTCAAGGGGGTTGATGCGCACCAGGATCTCCTTGGTGCGCCTGGTGTGGCTCTCCAGGAAACGCTTGACCAGGATGCGGGCCGCGTCCTTCTCGTTCAGCGGGACCGCGTCCTCCAGGTCGAGGATCACCCCGTCGCAGGTGAACAGCGGCACGTTCTGGAGCATGGACGGCATGTTGCCCGGCACGTAGAGCAGCGAGCGGCGCAGCTGGAATTCCGGCATGGCTTACTCCTCGTCGAAGAAGATGGTGGGGGTTCCGCCGCAGGTTGAATGGTGGCGCTCCACCCCCTCGATCACCAGCTCGGTCAGCACGATCTCGCAGGTGGCGAACACCTGGGCGTCGAACAGATGGCCGCCGATGACGTCGCAGGACGATTTTCCGGCCATGATGTGCAGGTGGCAGTCCGGAGTGTCGGTTTCGTCGGGGACGATGTTACCGGTCAGGCTGAGCAGCTCCAGCGGTCCCTCCAGCAGGTGGGTGTTGATCCGCGCCGGGCTGATGGGGAGCCGGGCCCCGGACTTGATCCCCCGCAGCCGCACGTCCCTGACCGATCCGACGGCGGAGAGCAGCACGGCATAGCGTATGTTCTCTCTGAGGGCGAACCGGGTGATGCACTCCACCAGACTCTCGCCCGGAATGATCTTGAGGATGAAGCGCCGCCCCTGGCTGTACTCCTTGTACCTGAATCCCTCCATGTCTCACTCCTCCCCGGCCCGCATCAGGGCCGCTTCCAGGCGTGCCTCTATGGCGTAGTCCAGCGCGCCCCGGTCGTTGACGCGGATCCTGCCGCGGGTGACCCCGTACCTGGCCAGCACCAGCTCCAGCCTGGCGCGGATCAGGTGCTCGAACTGCTTCTTGACCGTGGACTCGATCTCAACGCTCAGCTCGTCGGCCGGTTCCACGAATACCATCAGGTCGCTGGACTGCATGGTGCCGGCCTGTCCCTTTTTCGTAATGTTCATCTGGCGTTCCTTTTTTCATGGCGCAGGGTGTCGCGGATGGAATCGGCCTGGCCGCTGTCGAGGAAGGCCAGGGTACTCTCCGGAACCAGCAGTTCCAGCGTTCCACGATCGTCCCGCGCCAGGGCTTCCCGCACCCGCGAGGCGCTGATCACCTCTCCCCCCGCGCGGAGCCGCTCCATCTCGGTCAGGGTAATGCCGTAAGGGGGGAGCAGGCGTTTCATGCACTGGTTGTAACGGTAGGTGAGACCGCAGCAGGGCTCGTCCCCGGCGAACCTGCGGGTGATGCGGAAGAAGGGGGCGATGCGTGAGGCGAACAGGGTCAGGTCCAGTTCCATCTGGATCTGGGCCACCGGGTCGTCCCGTTTGAGAAAGTAGGTGGGGAAGGTCGCGTTGCTGATGGCGTAGCGGGAGGTATCCAGCACCAGCACGTTGCCAAGGTCGGCCACTCCCCGGCGCACCAGCTGGAGGCGGACCGGGAAGGGGAACTGGGAACGTTCCTCGGCCACCACGAACAGGTAGAGGTGATCCACCTGGCGGGCCGCGCTCTCCACCAGATGGCGATGGCCGCGGGTGAAGGGGTTGCAGTTCATGACAACGCAGCCGTTGGTCCCTTCCCTGACCAGGTCGCGGTGGGACGAAAGCCAGCGCTCCAGCCCTCTGCCGTATTCCAGGAGCGCCACCTTCCCCTGGCTGGCCAGCAGCGAGAAGGTAAACGACTGGAAAGTGGCGACCTGTGCCGGTCGGGTAAAGACGAACAGCGAGTCGAAGCCCGCTTCCATTCCGTGCCTGACCAGTTCGGTGATCATGCCGGCCAGGAGGTCCTCCCCCTGGCGGGACGGTTCCACGGCGAACATCTTCAGGATGTCGCCGGCCCGTGCGGCAACGGCCACCAGCCGCCCCCCCTCGTGCATACCCAGGAGCTGGTCAAAGTCCTCCTCGAAGGAGAGCCCGTTCCGCTCGATCAGCTCGCGGGCCGCCCGTATGTCGGCGGGAGAGTGCAGTTCCGAGATCATCGACCCATCAATCCTCCGGCATGGAGATGCTCCGCTGACGCATTTGACGGCTTTACACGCGGTATGTCAACACTTCTTTGCTCCTTGACGGGGCGGGCCGTTCAGGGGAGCAGCCCCCGGGTCAGCTCCAGAATCACATCGGCGCGGTTCAGGGTGTAGAGGTGAACGCCGGGCGCCCCCTCTGCCAGCAGCTCCTCGGCCTGGCGCCGGGCATGGGCCACCCCCGCCTCCCGCACTGCCGCGGCGCCCCCCTCGCGGTCGGCTTGCTCCAGTTCCGCCAGGAAGGCGGGGGGGATGGTCGCGCCGCACAGGGTGACGATGCGCTGGATCACCTTCAGGCTGACCACCGGGATGATGCCGGGGATGATCGGCTTCTCGATCCCCAGGTCGCGGGCCCTGCGGACGAAATCGAAATAACTCGTATTGTCGAAGAAGAGCTGGGTGATGACGAAGTCGCCGCCGTTGTCCAGCTTGAGCCTGAGATACTCCAGGTCGCTTCGGGGGCTCGCCGCCTCGGGATGGGTCTCCGGATAGCCGGCAACCCCCAGGCCCAGTTCCGGGTGCACGGAGCGGATGTAGGCGACCAGGTCCGAGGCGTACTGAAGGCTACGGCAGGAAAGAACGTTATCGGGAGCATCCTTGGGGGGATCTCCCCGCAGTGCCAGCACGTTTCGTACCCCGGCGGCCACCAGCCGGTTCAGGAACTCCAGGATCGCCTGAGGCGTCGCGCCGACGCAGGTCAGGTGAGCCATGGCCTCCAGTCCCAGCTCGCTGGTGAGGCGGGTGACGATTTCCAGGGTGTCGCTCTGGGTGCTGCCTCCCGCTCCGTAGGTGACCGAGACAAACAGCGGCTGAACCTGTTTCAACTGCTCCACGGCCTGGAAAAAGGCCGGCCATTCGGATCGTTCCTTGGGGGGGAAGAATTCCAGCGAGATGAACGGGGTATGGTTGGCGATCAGGTCGGCAATGCGCACGTCTGCTCCTCGGTCGATAGGGTGTGATGGTACTGTCCGCGCCGTCTGTTTCGTGGTTCCGCACGGACAAAAGGCGCGTCCGGATGTCCCTCGTGCATGTTACCCCGAGAACGCCGTGGATGGGAGGCGGCATCCCTGTTCCGGGACCGGGGCCGGGGAAAATGTGTAGCAATATTGCGGCATGATGTCAAGCTGCGCACAGGCGCTTGACGGCCCGGCAAAAGATTCCCATAATGCCGGCCATGATGACACCCGGACGCCGGATACCACTTCTGATAGCCTTGCTCGGCCTGTGCTGCCTGCTCTTCCTGCTGGCCTGGCACCTGATCTGCCTGCTGGTGCCGGTGGGGAAGGGGACGGTGGTGCGCGTGGTATCGCTGCCGGCAGGCAGGGGCGTGGCCAAGCTTGCCCGGGACCTGGAACAGGCCGGCATTATCCGCAGCTCCTGGCACTTCATCCTGGTCAGCCGTCTGCGTGGCCAGGCCCAGCGACTGAAGGCGGGGGAGTACCGTTTCAGCGACGCCATGACCACCACGGAGATCCTGGCCAAGATGGTAGAGGGGCGTGTCGATTTCCGGCGTTTCACCCTGCCCGAGGGGTATTCCACGTTCCAGGCGGCGGAACTGCTGGAACGCAAGGGGCTCATGGGGAGGGACGAGTTCCTGGCGGCCTGCCGCGACGCGCAACTGCTGGCACGGGTGGGGATCGCCACGGAGAGCGTGGAAGGCTACCTTTTTCCCGCCACCTATAACCTGTCTCGGGACGAAGGCGCCCGACGGCTGGTGTCCCGCATGATAGCCCAGTTCGAGAAGAAGTATGTCGCCATCGCCGGCACGGGGGGCGCCGGCCGTTCCCGGCATGACGTGGTGACCCTGGCCTCGATGATCGAGAAGGAGGCGAAATCTCCGGCCGAGCAGCCCCTGATCTCCTCGGTGTTCCACAACCGCCTGGCCGTGGGCATGCCGCTGCAGAGCGATCCCACGGCGGTCTACGGCCTGCGTGCCTTTGGCGGCACGGTGACCAGGGCCGATATTCTGCGTCCCTCACCCTACAATACCTATCTGCGCCGGGGGCTCCCCCCCGGTCCCATCGGCAACCCTGGTGCCGCCGCTCTGGCCGCCGCCCTCCATCCGGCCCGGACCTCCTACCTTTATTTCGTGGCCCGCCAGGATGGCACCCACCACTTTTCCCGCACCCTGGACGAGCACAACCGCGCGGTGCAGCGGTACCTCAAATAGTTCAAGAAACGAGACAACGTCGCTAAATCATTGCGTCTTTTGCTGGACCTTGCCTGTGTACGCGTTCAGGAATTATGATCCTCAGCTCGGCGTGCGTTCCGCCTGTGGGCGGCCGGCGGGAACGATATCGATGACGGTGACCTCCGGTGGCGCCAGGAAACGGATCGGCGGCCCCCAGGTGCCGCTGCCGCGGCTGACATGGATCTGGGAACCTCTGCTCAGGCGGGTCGTGCCGCTGATGATCGGGAAGCTCAGCCTGGTCAGCAGGGAGAAGGGAAAGATCTGTCCCCGGTGGGTATGGCCGGAGAGTTGCAGGTCGAATAGCCCCTCGTGCCGTGGATCGACCCGCGGGCGGTGCTTGAGGTGCAGGCGGAAACGCTCTCGGGGGAGGGAGCGCAGCAGAGCGCCTTCGTCCGGCTCGGGCGGCGGCAGGGACATGCGTTTCCAGGCAGCGTCGTCGCAGCCGCTGATGACCAGGCCGTTGGCCAGCAGCACGGCCCGGTTGCGCAGCAGGCGGAAGCCGGACGCCTGCGTCACCTCCAGGGAGTGTTCCAGCCCGGCGTAGTACTCGTGGTTGCCGGTGACGGCGAACTTCCCCCACGGTGCCGGTACCTGGCGCAGCTGCGCCTCCACCCCGCGATACCCCGCCTGTTCCTCGCGGCGCGACAGACGTCCGTCCACCAGGTCGCCGGTGGAAACCAGGATATCGGGCCGCGCGTCGGTAACGACGCGCAGGATGCGGTTGAGTCGCTCCTCGCGAACGATCAGTCCCAGGTGTACGTCGGAGAGTTGCACGATCCTGATCCTCCCGACCGTGGGAGAGAGTTTGGGGCTGGAGATGACGAGATGTTCGATTCGGATGTCCCGGGCTTCGAAGAAGCCGTGGCAGGATGTCGCCAGGGCCGCCAGCAGCGCCAGGAGTATCCGGGGGCGAAGCCCCAGCCGCGGCAGGGCGCGGGAGAGCAGGGGGCGCAGCAGGTCCAGAACGAGCAGGACCGAGACCAGGATGAAGATAAAGCCCATCCAGCAGTAGCCGCTCCATGCCAGCAGGAGAGCCGCCTCTTCCCGTCCCCTTGTTTCACAGACGCGCACCAGAACGGGAGCCAGGGTTCCCAGCAGTGCCAGACCGCCCAGGAACAGCAGGGGGCCGCGACCGGGGGCGAAGGCACGGCGGACGTGGTGGAGGGCATACAGGTGCATTCCCCCGTAGAGGGAGAGGAAGGTGATCAGGAAGAGGGACATGCCACATGCTCCCGTACCCCCCGGAAGGTCAGACGGTGGACGGGGGAGGGGCCCAGGCGTCGGATGGCTTCCAGGTGCGAGGCGCAGCCGTACCCCTTGTGCGCGGCGAAGCCGTAACCGGGATGGATGGCGTCCAGTTCGATCAGCATGCGGTCACGGCTGACCTTGGCGATGATGGATGCCGCCGCGATGGAGAGGGAGCGGGAGTCACCCTTGGTGATGGTCTTTTGGGGGAGAGGGACGGCGATGGTACTGATGCCGTCGATGAGCAGCAGGTCCGGGCGAAGGGAGAGGGCCGCCACCGCTTCCGCCATGGCATGGCGCGTGGCCTGGAGGATGTTGATCCGGTCGATCAGTTCGGGAGGACCGATGCCGATGCCGACGGAGAGCGCCTGGGTCATGATCTCGTCGAACAGCTTTTCGCGCATGCGGGGCGAGATTTTCTTTGAGTCATCCACCCCTGCAATGGTCAGACCGGTCGGCAGCAGTACGGCCGCCGCCACCACCGGCCCGCAGAGCGCGCCCCTGCCGGCTTCGTCGATTCCCGCAATGACCTTATGCCCCTGCCTGAGAGCCTGGCGCTCGAAGAAGAGCAGGTCCTGGGGTGGAATGCTGAACAGTTCTCTCTGTCCCATGGGTGACATGAAAAAAAGCCCCGCCGGTGCGGGGCTTTCCGTGTTACTTGGCGATGGGGACGTATTTCTTCTCGCGGATCCTGGCTGCCTTGCCGCGCAGTTTGCGCAGGTAGTACAGCTTGGCGCGACGAACGTGGCCGCGAGTCACGATTTCAACAGCCTCCAGGGAGGGGGAGTGCAGCGGGAAGATTCGCTCCACGCCGATGCCGTTGGATATTTTGCGCACGGTGAACGATTCGCGGATGCCGCCGTTCTGGCGGGAGATGACCACGCCCTGGTAGGCCTGGATGCGCTGCTTGTCGCCTTCCACGATCTTGACCTGCACCTTGACGGTGTCGCCGACCTTGAAGGGGACGACGTTCTTCTTCATCTGCTCAAATTCCAGAAAATCAATGGTATTCATCTGTAGCTTCCTCCATGTCTCTCTTTGGTGCAATTTGTATGAATCTATCGTGATCCCCTCAGACGGTCCAGCAGTATGGCGGCTGCCGAGCGGACCGAAAGGTGATTGTAATCGCCTGCGCCGGAAATCGGTTCCAGGATCAGGTCGGCAGCGCGGAAACAGTCGTCGGCGAGTCCCCATCCGGTGCCCAGAAGCAGCAGGTGAGGTGTTTCCCTATCTTCAAGCCGTTGGCGCAACTCGTTGCAGCTGATGCTGCCGGAGCGCCGCGCCGCTCCGGTGATCACCGTGCGCACCGGCTGGTGGAAGTCGCGCTGAAAGTCCGCCAACGCCTGTTCCAGGGTTGCCCGGACCCTGACGATGGTGAGAGCTTCCCGGCGGTCGGGGTTGTATCCGGCTCCCCACCCCTCTTGCCAGTGCCCGGCGATACGCTCAGCCAGACGGCGCTGTTCCAGGGAGGGAGTCAGGATATAGAATCGGTCCAGTCCGAACGTTCTGCTGGCACGGGCAATGTCGTGCAGGTCAAGGTTGGTCAGCGCCGTGGTGACCAGTTCGCGCCGTTTGTTGTACACCGGATGGTGCAGCAGTGCCAGGGCCAGATTAGCGGGCATCCAGCCGGACCTCCTGTTGCAGTTCCGCCACGATACCCCGGTCTTCGTCGTTCAGCACGGCACCAGTCAGAAGGTCCGGCCGGAGCCTGAATGTCTTTGCCAGGGATTGACGGCGTCGCCATCTCCTGATCAGTTCGTGGTTGCCTGACAGGAGCACATCGGGCACGGCCAGCCCCCGGAACTCCGGCGGCCGCGTGTACTGGGGGTACTCCAGCAGGCCATCGCAGAAGGAGTCGCCGGTGGCTGAATCGTCGCATCCCAGGGCGCCCGGAATCAGGCGGGTGACCGCGTCAACGATGGCCATGGCGGCGATTTCGCCGCCGGAGAGCACGAAGTCTCCCAAAGAGATGTCGTCTTCCACGTACAGGTCGCGGATACGTTCGTCGATTCCCTCGTAGCGACCGCAGATGATGATCAGTCCCTCGCGTTGCCCCAGGTCCCGGGCAACCCGATGGCTGAGCGGCCGTCCTTGGGGGGAGGTCAACAGCACCGTCGAACGGGGGCGGGTCGCCTTCACCGCCTGGATGCAGGCCGAAAGAGGCTCAACCTTCATGACCATGCCGGCTCCGCCGCCGTAGGGGGCATCGTCCGTTACCTGATGCCGGTCCAGGGCGTGGTCGCGGATGTTGTGCAGTCCGATGTCGATCAGCCCTTTTTCCCTGGCCCGCTTGATAATGCTCTCGTCGAAGGGGCCTTGGAACATGCCGGGAAAGAGGGTAAGTATGTCGAAAATCATAGATCCAGGAGGCCTTCCAGCGGAGTGATCAGCATACGCCCTCCCTCCAGGTCTACGCTGGTGATGACGGAGGCGATGGCCGGAATCAGATATTCCCGTCCCTGGCCCCTCACCACGTAGATGTCGCTGCTGCCGGTCTCGAAAATCTCCTCGATGGCGCCCAAGTGCAAACCGTCCACGGTCGTAACCTGAAGTCCGATCAGGTCGCACCAGTAATATTCGTCCTCTTCCGGTTCGGGCAGTTGGCTGCGCACCAGGCAGACCTCGCTGCCCACCAGCTGCTGGGCCTGGTCCATGTCCTCAACACCCGTGAAACCGATGAGAAACCTGCCCGGCCGTGCGAGGACGCCTTTTGTTTCAAGCCTGCTCAGTACGCCCTCACGGGACCGCAGGGTGACGCTGTCGCATGCGTTCAGGCTCTCCACGTTTCCCGAGTAGGAGTGCAGTTTCAGCATGCCTCTGACCCCGTGGGTAGCCACGAGCTTGCCCACGGGAATCAATGCTTCGGAATCAGTCATTCTATTCAACGATCTTAAGGATGGCTTTCTTGTTGTCCTTGGTGGAGACCGCGTTCAGTATGGTACGGATGGCCTTGGCGGTACGTCCTTCCTTGCCGATGATTCGTCCCATATCCTCTTTTGCAACCGTAAGCTTGATGACCAGCGTATCCTCTTCCATCTCTTCAGCAGCTTGAACCTGTTCGGGGTCATCGACGAGTGACTTGGCAATGGTTTCAACAAGTGCTTTCATGTCGGATTCCTCTGCTCATATAGAATATCCGGCGTACCGGAAGTGGATGCAAGGATATGCCGGGTCTGCTTTATGCCGTCGGTGTGTCCAGGATGCCGGCTTTCTTGAGCAGTTGACGTACGGTGTCGGTGGGCTGGGCGCCCTTGGCGAGCCATGCCTTGATTTTCTCTTCATTCAGCTTGACCGCGGCCGGGTTTCTGGTCGGGTCATAGGTGCCCATGTTTTCGATGAAGCGTCCATCCCTGCGGCTGCGCTCGTCGGCGACTACTACCTGGTAAAAGGGTCTCTTTTTTGCGCCTGCGCGTGCAAGCCTGATCTTTGTTGCCATGGTGAATCCTCCTGATGTTTTCTCGGTTCAATGTATGGTAAAGGGTGCTCCGTTGTGTCAATAGCCGAAGGGAAGTTTTCCTTTTCCCAGCCCGCCCATGCCCTTGAGGAGCCCCTTGGGGCCGAGTTTCTGCAGTTGCTTGACCACCTTCTGTGCCTCGGTGAAGCGCTTCAGCAACTGGTTGACCTCCTGGACGGTTGTGCCGCTTCCCTTTGCGATGCGCAGCCGGCGGCTGCCGTTGATGATGGTGTGATTTGCCCGCTCGGCCGGGGTCATGGAGCGAATGATGGCCTCGATGCGGCCGATCTCCTTCTCGCTCGGCTGGGCGCCCTGCATCTGCTTCATCATCTTGCCCATGCCGGGGATCATGCCCATGATCGACTCCAGGGAGCCCATCTTGCGGATCTGCTGGAGCTGGGCCAGGAAATCCTCCAGGTCAAACTGGTTCTTTTTGAGTTTCTGCTTGAGCCGCTCGGCATCCTTCTCGTCGAAGACCGACTGGGCCTTCTCCACCAGGGTGAGAACGTCACCCATGCCCAGGATGCGCGATACGAGCCGGTCGGCGTGGAACACTTCCAGGGCATCCAGCTTCTCGCCCATGCCCACGAACTTGACCGGTTTGCCGGTAACCGCCTTGATGGAAAGGGCCGCGCCCCCCTTGGCGTCGCCGTCCATCTTGGTCAGGACCACGCCGGTGATACCCAGACGGTCGTTGAAACCGGCCGCCACGTTGACCGCCTCCTGGCCGGTCATGGCGTCGGCTACGAAGAGGATTTCCTGGGGCTGGACCGCGGTGTTGATCTCCGCCAGTTCCCCCATCAGGAAGTCGTCGATCTGGTGACGCCCTGCGGTGTCCAGGATGACGGTGTCGTAGCCGTTCAGTTCCGCGTACTTCATGGCGGCCGTGCAGATGTCTACCGGTTTCTGGTCCGCGGAGGAGTCGAATACCGGGACATTCAGCTGCCTGCCGACGATCTTGAGCTGGTCGATGGCCGCGGGACGGTAGACGTCGGCCGGAACCAGCAACGGCCTGCGCTTTCTGGCGCGCAGGTGCAAGGCCAGCTTGCCGCAGGAGGTGGTCTTGCCGGCCCCCTGCAGGCCGACCATCATCAGGGATACCGGCGGCTTTGCCGCCAGGTTGATGTCGTTGTCCTCGTGTCCCCCCATGACCGCCACAAGTTCGTCGTGGACGATCTTGACCACCTGCTGGCCGGGAGAGATGCTGGTCAGTACTTCGGTGCCGACGGCCTTGGATCTGACGCTTTCGATGAAGTCCTTGACAACCTTGAAGTTGACGTCAGCCTCCAGGAGCGCCAGGCGCACTTCGCGCAGCGCTTCCTTGATGTTGTCCTCGGTCATCACTCCCTGGCCGCGAAGTTTTTTGAATACCGATTCTAGTTTTTCCGAAAGACTGTCGAACATGGCGTTTGTCGAATTCCCGGCACACGAAGGATAATAAAGGGGCCTACTATAGAGTACCTTTTTGGAAACTGTCAAGAATTAATTGGTTTACCCGCACGTTGGCGGTCCATTGAGGCCCGGGCGACGAACGCGTACCCATGGTTTTGTGTGGCGGTGGAGTCCGCGGTGTTGCGGTTTCCGTGTGGCTGGTCCGCTTGGTTAGCTGCCGGCTGCGCTTTCCTGGTGCGTGTTCCAGACGGTGGCGAAGCTCCCCCCCTCGTAGCGGGAGACGGAATCAGGCAGCAGCTTTTCCCGTTCCAGGGCAGCCATGATCTCGGCGTGCCGTTCCTGGCTGAAACGGATCGCCAGGCCGCAGTCGGTCAGCAGCCCACGTGGGGCCGGTATGAGCAGAATCGGCATTCCCAGGGTCTTGAGCAGGCTCTCGGCCTTCATTACCCGGTGGGCCGAGTTGAATACCGCCAGCAGCTGCCCTTCCTGAAGCATCAGTCTGTTGTTCATGGTCGAAGTCCCGGGGCGTGGCAGTGGATTGACAAAGTCGCAATGACTCCCTACTATGCACGAAAGGAGCGACTACATGCAAGCAACAATCCCCGTCAGGAGCGGTATCGCTCTGCTGTCGTTCTTCTGCAGTATCCCTTGCGGCTACCTGCGCCAACGTTTCCGAAAGTACTCTCCGATGTGGTTTCTACTGATCCACCTGCCGATCCCCTTTGTTGCGCTGATGCGCCTTGAGGCGGGCCTTGACTGGCACCTCATTCCGCTGACCCTGGGTTGCTCCCTGGCCGGTCAGCTCCTTGGCGGGGTCGCTCCGCACCGGAAGGGACGATGAAACGCAAACGTCCGCGCATGCGTTTTCCCCGGCCCCTGGGGGACCTGCTCCAGGAGGGGCTGGTCGCATCCGGCCTGGCCGGGAAGCTGCGGGAGGTGGAGATCTGGCGTTCCTGGCCCGACGTGGTCGGCCCGGTGATCGCATCCCGCTCCCAGCCGCTGCGCATCATTAGCGGCACACTCTACGTGACGGTCTCAAGCGGCCCCTGGATGCAGGAGTTGAGTTTTCTTAAGCCCATACTGAAGGAGAAGCTGAATCAGCGCCTGGGAGGGGAAGTGGTCAGGGAAATCGTGCTCAGAGCCGGCAGGGTTTCCGTCACCGAGTCCCCTGCTCCCGACGATCCCCCCCCTGAAAAGCTGCTTACTCCGGAAGAAGAGGAGATAATCGCCCGTCACGCCGCCGCCATAGCCGATCCGGAAACCAGGGCCGCCTTTGCCGCCCTGATGAGGGCCAGCTTCCAGGGCGGTACGGCACAGGGCAGAGATCTGCCCGTACAAATACACCAACAGGAGAATACATGAGCAGCGGTGAAATGATCTTTAATCTGTGGGCCATCCACGACCCGACCGACAGAGTCGTTTACGGTCTTGCCGGGCGGGCCTACTACGCGTGCGGCACCGATGAGGAAAAAATGGCTCTTTTGAAACAGCTGGCCGTAAGCGATTTCGTCCTGGCCACGCGCATGCCGGTGCCCGAACGTTTCCGTATGGAAACCGGGGATGAGACGTTGACCGGGCTCTGCAGCCTGACCGAACTCTACAACCCTGAGAGCACTCTTTTTCATGAAATGTTTCAGGAGCTTGCCGGTGAGATCGCGTACCGCTACCGGGCGGATTCCGGTGGAGAGGGGGATATCCCCGATATGCTCATGGTTCCCGAGAATCCCTTGTTCCTGATCACCGCGCTGGTGGAGGACAAGAACGGTTTCATCAGGGCGGTCACCGGGGAGTAGGGCTGTCCATTTTTGTGCGGTGTCAGTTGGGCGCAAGGAGCGCCCCCGAGAAATCAGGGGCGCTTTTTTTGTGCGTTGTACCCCCGATACCCTTCATCTAAAGGGGCAACCGTTCGCCCTGAGTTTGTCGAAGGGGGGACGGTTGCCCCTTTCATGATTCGACAGGCTTGTCCTGAGCACTGTCAAAGGGTTTGGCACGAACGGCTTACGTGGACAGTCCCGGTTGTAACCCACCTGCTGGAATCGTTTTCATTTGCATCCAGTAAGTCGTTACTTTTCTTGTCATAACGGTGAAGATGGGCTATGAAGGACAGGTGGTTTTTGGGGACGTTTAGCGTGGGAACAGCTGCGATGCCATTGGGGCTCAGGTGCGAGCAGGGACATGCGGCTGGCAGAGGCCGGCGTTTTTTGGGGTTTCCTCCGATGCCGTTCACGTACGGTGTGACGCAACGACCACGTTGCTTGAGGCTCATCCACGAGGAAAAGTATGACACCCGAGGCTAAGGCGCGACAGGAGATCGACAGAAAGCTTGAACAGGCTGGTTGGATTGGCGCAGGAGATCATCGACCACCTGGAGGCGGCTCTGAGTTCGTTCAAGGACGTGGCGGCGGGGCTGGTGGGAAAACACTAGATCAAAGCACGTTCGTCCTGAACCCTTCGACGCTGCTCAGGACAGACCTGTCGAAGGGAAACGGACTGTAAAAAAGTCTGGTTGCTGGAGACGCCATGACGTTTAACTATCTGTTCCGAAAACCTGTATTCCCCATTCTGTGCGATATCGATGGCCATGTTATCGCCGCCAAAAGCGAGAAATCTCTGGTGCGGCAGCTTGCCGAGCTGGAGCTGGAGCCGGAAAAACATTTTGATGCGGTGGATTCAACGATTGAGGGATGGGCATTGTACCCGGCGGAACAGATCTTGTCTCCGCTGACATTCCGGAAACGCTGGACCAAAATAGACATGATATCGCTGTATAACAACCGCAAGAACGTGGCTGCCGGAGATATTCCGTACAGCGAAAAATCACTATCCGCGAAGAAATGTGAGCGGGTTTTCGGTGAGATCGTTGAGCTGCTTCTGGAGTCCCGTAAAACGAGGACCAAGAAATGAAAACCCTTGCAACCATGTTGCGTGGCCTGACCGCGAATGAACTCCGCGAATGGGCGGGAGACAGGATATATAACCGCGGGAGGAATTACGTTTCCAGTGTCTCTCAGCTGTCATAGACTAAAGACGATTCCCTGGTGGCTTGGGGTAATGACGAGTATGCCACAACGGTGTGAGGGGGCGGGGGGCATAGCACCGGTTGGCCGGGGTGACTGCTGGTGCATCTGGTGAAGCTCTGAAATTCTCTGAAAACCGGCACACAAAAAGGGGCTACGTGTATCACGTAACCCCTTGATTTTTTTGGCACGCCCGACAGGATTCGAACCTGTGGCCTACGGCTTAGAAGGCCGTTGCTCTATCCAGCTGAGCTACGGGCGCACATGATATCGTTCCGGAGAGGGATGACGGCGTCACATCCAAAGCATCGCCCCGGCGGACGAACGCGTACTATAGCCATAAAACGCCTCTCCTGTCCATCGATATGTTGCGGAACGTCATTTTTCACGCTCGACGGCAGGGGAGGAGGATGCCCGGTCAGGCCTTGCTGGACCAGAGCCCGTGCAGGTTGCAGTACTCGCGGGCGGTGATCTGTTGTGCGGTGACGAGGAAGGTCGCCGTGGGGGCTTCGCCCGGCTTCAGGAACTGCCGGTAGGCCTTGCCGTCGGCCACCAGCTCGATCCATTCGATGTAGTGCTTCTCTTCCATGGGATGGGCAACACTGCCGACGCTGACCTTCACGCACCCCTCGCAGACCTCGATCACCGGAACGTGCTTCTCCTTGGCCGCATCGACGGTGTTTTCCGTCAGGAGTTTCATGGCCTGGCCGCAGCAGACCAGTTCTCCGTCACCGGCGTGGACGACTTCGACGATATTTCCGCACAGCTCGCATTTGTAGACTTCCAGTAGTTTCGCCATCGGTGGTTTCTCCTTTGTGATCTGGTGTGGTTGTTTCCCCCTCGTGTCGTTGTGACCCGAGGGGGAAAGGTGAAACAGGATAAATAATATCCCATTTATACCCTATGGCCGTTACGATGCAAGGGTAAAATGTTCGCAGGGGAGGATCGCAATGACAGGTCCCTGAACCGTCACTGTTTTTTTCTGCCGCCATTCGTGGCCCATGTCTCCAGCAGGGTGGTGGTAACCGACTTGGGCCGTTCGATGGCATAGCCCAGGGCACGGTCCCAGGTGATGTTGGCCATGCAGCCGATGGAGCGCCCCACGCCGAAGAGCACGGTGTAGAAGTCCCATTCCGTGACGCCGTAGTGGGATTGGATCACCCCGGAGTGGGCGTCCACGTTCGGCCAGGGGTTGCGTATCTTGCCGTATTCTGCCAGTACGGCCGGCGCGGTCTCGTAGAGCATGGACACCAGTTTGACCAGCGGGTCTTCCCTGAGTTCGGGGATTCTCAGGCAGAAATCCCGCTGGGCCAGGAAACGGGGGTCGGTCCTGCGCAGCACGGCGTGGCCGTAGCCCGGGATGATCTGGCCCGCGTTCAGGGTGTCCCAGAGTGCCCTGGTGACGTTTTCCCTGGTGGGAGAAGCGCCGCCCAGTTTCTTCTCAAAGGCAATGATCCAGCGCAGCGCCTCCTGGTTGGCCAGGCCGTGAAGTGGGCCGGCCAGGCCGTTCAGGCCGGCGGAGTAAGCGTAGAAGGCGTCCGACAGGGCCGATGCCACCAGGTGGGTGGTGTGGGCCGAGACATTGCCGGACTCGTGGTCGGAATGGATGATGAAGTACATCCGGGAGAGGTCGTCGTAAGGGGGGGCAATACCCATCATGTGGGCGAAGTTGGCCCCCAGGTCCAGTTCCGGGTCGGAGGTGATGATGTCGCAATTGCGGTAACGGTAGCGATAGATGAAGGCGGCGATCTCGGGCAGTCGGGCCACCAGATCGCTGGCGTCCTCGTACATGTAGGCCCACGCCTCTTTCTTGTTGAATTTGCCCGAGTTGTAGAAGCGGGCGAATTTCGAGTCCCGCTGCATGGAGAGCACGGCGCTGGAGAGCATGACCATGGGGTGGGTGCCCACCGGCAGGGCGCGGATGATGTCGTAGACGTAGTAGGGGACGTTGGCGCGGGCCCTGAACTCGTGCAGGACCTGCTGCACCTCCTTCTCGCCGGGCACGTCGCCGGTGAGGAGAAAATACCAGAACGCCTCCACCGTGGGGTAGGTGGCGCCCGGCGGCTTGGGCAGGTCCGCGAAGGTCTCGTTGATGCTCTTGCCGCGGAAGCGGATCCCCTCGTAGGGGTCCAGGTAGGAGATGTCGGTCACCAGGGAGGGGATGTCACGGCCGCCGCCGATGCACTGTTCGATGGTGACGTCGTCGATCTTGACCTTGCCGAACTCCTTGAGCAGCCTCTGGGTGCGCGGCCGGAACTCCTCAATCTTCTTGCCGAGGGTTTCTTTCAGTGACATCCCCTTGATTCTCCTTCGTGCCGGGCGGCGATACGCGGCCGTCGGCTGTTGCCCCGCTTCCCGGAGCCGGCATACAGTATATCAGACAAAATGCGGCCCGGCAGGACCTCCGGCATGGGGCGCGGACTCAACAGGCCAGAATGACCGGCTCCTGGCACGAGTAGGTCAGTCGCGTGACCCTCCCCCCATCCAGGAGGAAGGTGTTCTCGATGCCGATGGCTCCTTCGCCGGGGAAGACCAGCTTGGGCTCGAAGGCGAAGACCATGCCGTTTTCCAGCGGCATGGCGTCGAATCCCCGGGCGATGAAGGGGTATTCGTCTATCTCGATCCCCAGGCCGTGGCCGATGAAGGAGACCTGCGATCCGGGCGCTCCCATGAAGTTGTCGGCATACCCCATGTCTGTTGCCAGGGCGAGGCATTCGGCATAGACCGTTCCCCAGGGGGTGCCGGGGGTGGCGATTTCCGTCATCCGCTCCTGGACCCTGAGCATATCCTCATATCCCCTGCCCAGTCTGGTTGGCAGGGAATTGATGGCGAACACGCGGGTCTGGTCGCTCAGGTAGCCGTCGACGCAGGTGCCGAAATCCACGATGATCGCCTCGTCCCGGGCGATGGCCTTGCGTCCCGAACCCTGGCCGAAGGAGGGGTTCAGGCCCGGGCCTCCCAGCGGTGTGTCGGCGTAGGCGGGAATGGCGCAGTGGGCTCCGGAGAAGACGTGGGCGTAGAAGAGCTCCGAGTTGAAGCCGCGCATGCGGATCAGCCCCTGGTGCCCCAGTTTGCGCGCGACGCACTCCAGTTCGGCCGCCAGTTCCAGTTCGCTGATCCCCTCGCGGATGATCTCCCTGGCCTGCTGAAAGATGGCGTCCTGCTGGTCGGCGGCGGCTCTGATCAGCTCCAGTTCATAGGGGGACTTGATCATGCGCACGCGCCGGATCAGGGGGGTGGCGTCAGTGAAGACCGCATGGGGGAAGGTGGCGCGGAAGCGTTCGAAAAAGTTGACCGGCAGCACGTCCAGCTCCAGGCCGATGCGGCCGGGTGCGGGATAGCCGTAATCGGCAAGCCTGGCGGGGATGTCCCGCATGGAGCCGAAGGGGATCACCTCCCTGAGGGCCGATTCCCTGAGGGCGCGGCCATGATCCTTGCGCACCATGTAGAGCGGTTCTCCCTGGACGGGGATGTACAGGTTGCCGCTCTGGATCGTGCCGGTGAAGTAGAACAGGTCGGCGTTCTGGGCGATGATGACGGCATCCAGGCCTTCCTGGGCCATGTATCGCTGGAGTGTCGTGCAGCGGTGCGCCAGCTCGTTGGCGGGGGTCAGTCGCATGGTGATGGTTGCTCCTTGGTGAACGAAATGATGTCGTGACCTGATGCCGGCGCGGTCCGGCCGGTCAGGCCGGTCAGGCCGGGAGGGGGGGCGGAAGCTGGGAAAACAGGTCGGCCAGTTCCGTCACCTCTTCCGCCTGCGCCCATGCCTCCATTCCCTGGCGCCAGACCAGGCTCTCCCGGGTCAGTTCGCCGGCCCGGGCCATGCGCAGCAGCGTCTCATGGTCGAAGGGACCGCTCTGCTGGTTGTTCCTGGCAATGAAGAAGCGGGGCCGGGAGGGGAGGGGAGGAGGCGCTGCTCCGCCGGGGAGCACTCCCGTTGCCGCCCCCATCTGGCCGGCCATGCCGAAGCCGATGCCTGCGGCAACACCGGCGGCGGCCAGACCGCCCGGATTGTTGGCCGCGTCCCGGATGGCGCTGGCGGTCTCATAACTGGTGTACTGCTGCATGTTGCCGATGGCCGCCATGGCGCCGGCCTTGTCGATGGCCTGCTCCACTTCAGACGGCAGACCGATATCCTGCACCTGCACTTCGGTCAGTTCCAGTCCGAAGGCGGCCATGGCCGGCGCGATCCCGTTCCTGAGCGCCTCGCCCAGCTGCACGACCTTGCCCTCCAGGTCGATCACCGCGATGCCGGCCCGGGGCAGCGCCTCCTTGATGTGACTGGCGATTTTGCCCCGCAGGTTGTCTTCGATGGAGGCGGTGGAGAAGCTCCCTCCGGTGCCGACGATCTCCCTGATGAACAGGGCCGGATCCATGAGCCTGATGGCGTAGAGGCCGTAGGCCGTGACCCGCACCGCTCCCAGTTCAGGATCGCGCATGGTTACCGGCCCCGGGGTTCCCCACTTAAGGTTGGTGAATTGACGGGTGCTGCAGAAGTAGACCTCAGCCTTGAAGGGACTGGAAAAACCGTACTTCCACCCCTTGAGGGTCGCCAGTACGGGCAGGTTGCGGGTCTCCAGCCGGTAGGTGCCCGGTCCGAACACGTCGGCCAGTTTCCCCTCGCTGATCAGTACCGCGGTCTGTCCCTCGCGCACCACCAGCCTGGCCCCGTACTTGATCTCGTTGTCGTAACGCACGAAACGGTGCACCAGGGTGTCCTGGGTGTCATCCAGCCATTCGATGATGTCGATCAGTTCACCCTTGAGCTTGTCCATGACTCCCATCTGCGCGTCTCCTTCTGGCCGCGTCCCGCAGCTGGTGCTGATAACTGGCTGATAAAACGGGCTAATGTATAACAAGGCCGACGCGTGACGTCAAGCCGCAAAAAAACGGTCTTTCCGCGACGGGAAGCTCAGCCGGGATGGTGGGGAGCGACGCGGTTGACGGCCTGGTCTCCGCTGAGTGCCATGAAGGTACTGCTGGCGCGGGCGATCAGCTGCCCCTCCTGGTCCAGGATGTCGCATTCCAGCAGTCCGACCGTTTTTCCCCGTTTGACGACCCGGGCGGTGGCGGTGAGTTTGCCGTTCCAGACCGGTTTCAGATAGTTGATCTTCAGTTCCAGGGTGGTCAGGGATTCGTTCTCTCCCAGAACCGTGTAGAAGGCCACCCCCATGGCCGTGTCGGCCATGGCGCACAGGACCCCTCCGTGGAGGGTGCCCATGGCGTTGGCATGCCGTTCGGCCGCCTCGTACTCGATCACCGCCCGCCCCTGGTCAACCTCCGTCAGGATCATGCCGAGCAGCGCGGTAAGCGGCATGAGCGGCTGCCTGCTCCCCATGTGATGACGGACCTGGTCTAGCCTGGATGACATTGCGCGTTCCTCCTTCCCTTGTGTGTGATGGGTGTTTCAGTGGCTGTCCAGAATCTGCCGTACCTGCCTGAGCAGGTCTGACGGCACCACAGGTTTGGCCATGAAGCCGTACTCGTCTTCCATGATGCCCCGTTCCACGAAGATGTCGTTGGTGTAGCCGCTGATCAGCAGGACCTTCATGTCGGGGCGGCTCGTGCGGATTTCCTCGTAGAGACGTTTGCCGTCGATCTTGGGCATGATCACGTCGGAAACGAGCATGTCCACCTCGGTCTGGTGCTCCCTGAACCTGTCCAGGGCTTCCTGGCCGTCCGAGGCGGCGATCACCCGGTAGCCGGCCCCCTCCAGGATCAGGCGGTGCAGTTCCCGAACGGTGGTGTCGTCTTCGGCCAGCAGGATGGTTTCCGTCCCGCCCGGCGGAGGGAGTGTCAGCGTCGTTTCCTGGGCGTCCTGCTGCGTGGAGGCGACCAGCGGCAGGTAGACGCGGAAGGTGGACCCCCGGCCCGGTTCGGAATCTACGGTGATGTGACCGTTGTGCTGCGTGACGATCCCGTAGATGATGGCCGTGCCCAGGCCTGTTCCCTTGCCGGCTTCCTTGGTGGTGAAGAACGGTTCAAAGATATGCTTGCGGGTCTCCTCGTCCATGCCGTGTCCGGTGTCCGTGAGGGTGATGCAGGCGTATCCCCCCGGTTTTCCGAAGCCGTGCTGGTGCACGAACTGCTCGTCCATGGTGAAGGGGGCGATCTCCAGGGTCAGGGAGCCTCCCTTGGGCATGGCGTCCTTGGCGTTGGTCACCAGGTTCATGATCACCTGTTCGATCTGCCCCTTGTCCGCCAGGATGGTCAATTCCTTCTCGATGATGATGGTCTTGAAATCGATGTCCTCGGGAATCAGTCGGCGCAGCATCTTGCGCAGTCCCCGGGCGATTTCGCCCAGGTCCACCTGCTTGGTGTGCAGGACCTGTTTCCTGCTGAAGGCCAGCAGGCCGGCGGTCAGGTCCGCCGCCCTCCCGGCGGAGACCACCACCTGCTCCACGTGGTGGCGCAGGGGATGGTCAGGCTCCATGCTGAGTTGCAGGATCTCCGCGTAGCCGATGATGACCGTCAGGATGTTGTTGAAATCGTGGGCTATGCCGCCGGCCAACTGCCCGATGGCCTCCATTTTCTGGGACTGGTAGAGCTGGGCCTCCAGATTTTTCCGCTCCGTTTCCGAACGGTTCCGGTCGGTGATGTCGCGGCTGATGCCGATCAGCCCCAGACTCCTCCCTTCGTAGTCGCAGAAGGGGGTCTTGAGCGTGTCCAGAAGGATGCGCCTGCCGTCGGGATAGTCGACCCACTCCTCGTTCTGGAGCGCCTGGTTCCGGTCCATGACGCTGAGATCTCTTTCCCGGAAGAATGTCGCCACCTCCCGGTCGAACAGGTCGAAATCGGTCCGTCCCACCAGCTGCTCTTCCGTACGTCCTGCAAAGGCTTCAAAAGCCTTGTTACAACCGAGATAGCGTCCTCCCTGGTCCTTGTAAAAAATCAGGTCGGGGATGGAATCCATCAGGGTCTGCAGGAAATTCTGCTTCTCGTCCAGTTTCAAGGCCAGGTCCTGGTATTCCCGGGCGGTATTCCGCAGGGCCAGGTCGGCATTTTTCAGTTCGGTGATGTCCTCGGCCATGCAGATGAAGCCGATGGTGGCGCCGCCGGCGTCCCTGAGCGGCGTCTTGGTCCATTTGCAGAAAATCTTTCGACCGTCCCTGGTCACGCTCTGGTGCGCCACGTGTACGGTTTCGTCCTGCTCCAGCAGCCGTTGCCAGACGCTCGTCACCTCCTCCCGGTTTTCCGGCGACACGATCAGCTCGTTGGCGGCCCTGCCGATGGCCTCCCGGGCCGTGTAACCGAAGACCTTTTCCGCCGCGGGGTTCCAGCTCTGGATGAGGAAGTCGGTTCCCCAGACGATGCAGGCGATGGGCATGTGGTCGAACTGGAGCTGCAGCCGCTCCCTGCTTTCCCGCAGGGCCTCCTCGGCGTGCTTGCGCTCGGTGATGTCCCGGATGACGGCGATCTGCACCGTCCGACTCTTCCAGGAAAACAGGGTGGTGAATATTTCCACCGGGAAAACGCTGCCGTCCTTCTTCCGGTGCCGGGTCAGGGGGGTGTGTCGCTGCTTCTCCGTGAAGGGGATACAGGCCTGGGGGGCGTCGGCGCTGAGCTCGAAGCTCATCTTACCCACGAGCTCGTTCCGGTCGAAGCCGTACAGTTGGCTGGCCGCGGCGTTGGCCTCCATGATGGCGCAACTCTCGCCGTCGACCATAAGGATGGCGTCGGACTGAACCTCGAACAACTGGCGGTACTTGCGCTCGCTCTCTCTCAATACTTCCACCGCCTGTCGGCGGAACCTGACCAGCAGCGCCGCCAGCAGGGAAAAGACGCACATGAGCAGGGTGGTTACCGCGATCACCTTGTTGCGGAGGATATCGTACGTCCTGAAGTAGAGCTCTTCCTTGACCCCCACGTACAGCGCGCCAATGACCCGCCCCTGGGAGTCACGGATGGGATCGTAGGCGGTTAGGTAGGTCTCGCCCAGGATCTGTGCCTGGCCGCGGTACGGTTTTCCCTCATCGAACACGGCCTGACGGGCGGGTCCCTCCAGGCGGGTGCCGATGGCCCGGGTGGAATCGGCTTTGCGTACGTTGGTGGCAACCCGCCTGTCCCCCATGAAGATGGTGGCGGTACAGTTGAAAAGCTGTCCCATTCTGTCGGGCAGCTCGTTGTTGCCGTTCACCACGTAGTTCCCCGCAAGGAGTCTGCCGTCAACGACGCGCAATTCGTCCCCCTTGTCTCCGAGGAAACTCCAGAAGGTCAGCAGATGATGCTCCTGCTCCGTGATGGCCCTGCTCCGGGCTTCCCGGTGGATCTCGGCCAGGAACATGGCGGCGGCGGTGGCCAGGGCCAGGGCGACCAGAAGAACGTTGAACAGCATGAATCTGGTGGTGTTTTTCATAATGATAATCCTGACTGCGTGCTGAAGCGCGGCCGTGGCCGCAGATGTGACCTTCAGGGGGGTCGTTGCGTCACGGGGGCTGGAGGGTGGATCATGGGGTCATGAATCCAGCACCTGCCGAACTTTGCGCACTAACGCCCTCTGATCGAGGGGCTTGGGAATGAAATTCAGGGTGTCGTCCATGATCCCCTTGGTGCTGAGAATATCGCCGGCATAGCCGCTCATGAAGAGCTCCTTCACGTCCGGCCGGATCTGCCTGATGGCTTCGAGGGCCTGTTTGCCGTTCTTCCGGGGCATGATCACGTCCAGCATGACCAGCTGTACCTGCCGGCCATGCTCCCGGAATTTGTCCACTGCGTCGATGCCGTCCTCGGCTTCGATCACCGTATAGCCGAATTCCTCCAGGATGGCCCTGGCGATGTTCCGCACCAGCGGCTCGTCTTCGGCCAGCAGGATCGTTTCGGTGCCCCGCGGTAATGGTGCGTCGTCCGGGGGGGCGGAGGCGTGGTTACCCGCCTCTGCCAGGGGCAGGAAGATGCTGATGCTCGTTCCCTGGCCCGGCTGGCTGGATACCTGGATGTACCCATCGTGCTGCTTGATGATGCCGTAGACGATGGCCAGCCCCAGACCGGTGCCCTTGCCGGTCTCCTTGGTGGTGAAGAAGGGCTCGAAGATCCGTTCCCTGACGGTTTCGTCCATGCCTGCGCCGTTGTCGGAAACGTTGATTTTGACGTACTCTCCCGGCGTGCCGTATCCCTGGCGGTAGACGAAATCGTCCTTCAGGCGGATCAACTCGGTGGTGATGGTGAGCCGTCCTCCGTCGGGCATGGAGTCCCGGGCATTGGTGACCAGGTTCATGAGTACCTGCTCCATTTGGGTGGAGTCGGCGCGGATGGTGCAGTCCGGCCCGGGAAACACGCACAGGTCGATATCCTCGGGAACCAGCCGCACCAGGAGTTTGTGAGCCCGGGAGATGATCTCGTTCAGGTTCAGCTCGCGCACGTGGATGATGTGTTTCCTGCTGAAGGCCAGCAGACTGCTGGTCAGGTTGGCGGCCCGCTCGGCGGAGTAGAGGATCTGGTTGACGTATTTACCCAGGTGCCCGTCGTCGGTCAGCTTCGTCTGCAGCAGGTTGCCGTAGCCGATGATGGCGGTCAGGATGTTGTTGAAGTCGTGGGCAACGCCGCCGGCCAGCTGGCCGATGGCTTCCATCTTCTGGGAATGGCCCAGCTGGGCCTCCAGAAGCTTGCGGTCGGTGATGTCCTGGAAGTTCTCGACGATCAGCTCCCCGCCGTTGGTGGTGATTTTCCGGGCGCTCTTGATGATCGGCACGAGGCGGCCGTCCTTGGCCTTGACAGCGGTCTCGTTGTTGTCGATCTGCTCTTTGCCCAGGTCGAAGATGGGACACTTATGCGGCCCTTTGGGGCAGATGATGTCGCAGGGCTGGCCGACCAGCTCTTGCCGCGTATAGCCGGTTGTGGCGCAGAGTACGTCGTTGACCTCCTCGATGAGGTACTCGCGGTTGACCGTGAAGCTGCCGCCCGGAAGGTTGGTGAACAGCGAATGCCACTTCTCTTCGGCCAGGATCCGTTCCGTGATATCTTCCAGGGTCTCCATGGCGCCGATCAGGTTGCCGCGGGTGTCCCGCAGGGCCGCCGCGGTGAAGTGCAGCCATTTTCCCCCTTCGCCCCATTTCGGGAAGAAGTCGCGTGCCTCGTAGGCGTCGTCCACCAGCCGGGATCTGCTGAACTTTCCGGCGAACCAGCGCTGGACGGCGGAATCGTCTCCCTTGGCCAGCAGGTTGGCCAGGGTCGGCCGCTCCTGGTCGTAGAATGCTTTCCAGGCCTGGTCCGAGCCGATCACCTCCTCGGCCCGGATGGCGCTGAGCTGCTCCAGGGCCCGGTTCCAGTGGGTGACCATATGGTCCCGGTCAATGACGAAGATGGGGATTGGCGATCCCTGGATGGTGGCCAGGAGCCGCTGCTCGCTCTCCCTGAGCGCCTCATCTCCCTTCCTGCGTTCATCCATCATGCGGTTGAACGCTTCTTCAATGTCATTCCATTCGTCTCGACGATTCAGGTGGATACGTGTGCCCAGGTTGCCGTTTCTGATGGATTCGACCCCTTGCAGGAGGAACTGCATGGGGCGCCGGATGTTTTTGTGGCTGAAAATTGCGGTGAAAAGTCCCAGGGAGATGATCAGGCCGCCGGCCACGACCAGGATGAATTCCTGGGTGGACCCCATGACCGCCGCGATTTCCCTGCCCATGTTGCCGGCGGTTTGGGAGATGTTCTGGTCGCTGGCCCGCATGGCGGTCAGGAGCTGCTCCTTGTTGTTACTGACCGTTTTCAGGCGGTTTTGCAGTTCGTCCATGGCTCCCAGAAACCGGCGCGTTGTGGAGCGGTAGGCATCCACCCTGCCCATCAGGCGCAAGCCAAAGGCCCCTATGGTCGGTTCCGAGGCGGTCAGGGTGCGCAGGCGCAGGTGCAGGTCGTCCAGCAGTACCAGGATCCGGGTGCCGTGCTCTGCCTGGGATGTTCCGGGGTGTTTGAGGCGCAGCCGGGTGTGGTAGGCGGAGATCTGCAGCAGGGTCTCCCGGTAACCGGGGATGATGATGCTGAGCTGTTCCAGGATGGAGGTATCCCGCCCCTGGCCGGCAAGGGAGATCAGCTTCCGGGAGAGCGTCTCTTCCAGGGCTGAAATTTCGGTATCCAGTTCTCCCTCCAGCCTGTCCAGGTCGCGGGAAAACCCCTGGACCAGGACGCACTGCTGGAAGAGCCGTTCTTGGGCAGCGGCGAATGCCCGCAGGTTCTGCCTGAGTTGCGCCGTGGTGTCCCGCTCTTCCAGCGCCTTGACCTGGGATGAAATGCGGGCCGCCTCGGTCTGGACCGGTTCGTCCCTGTTCAGGAAGGTGCTGACCAGCAGGTCGGTGTCGCCGAACACGCCGTTCAGGCTTCTGCCCAGCTGGGCGTTCTCCACCACCTGCCTGACGTCCGTCTCCACCAGCATGCGGGAGAATGACTCGATCTTCTGGAAGGAGAAGAATACCGCCAGTATGGTCGCGGCAAAGCCGAGAAAAACCGCCAGGTGCATCAACAGCAGTTTTGTGAGGATGCCGGGGGTAAACGGCCCGGGGTTCTGTTTCATGGGGGTGTCCGTCGGGAAACTGGTGTGTGGTTGTGCCATGGCATGGTCCGTGTGTCGGGACGGTCCCGTGGCGTCATTCATGTCCGGTTTCCACCAGGTGCGTGCCGACCAGAAAGACCGGGCGGGGCTTGATGCCGAGTGATTTCATGGTCTTGACGTTCAACAGGCGTTTGCCGGTTTTGTTGCGGGTAATGGGAATGCGGGAAACGGGGGTTCCCTCCATGGCCCTGGCCAGCATCTGCGCGGCGGTTGCGCCCTGTTCCTGCCCGCTCTTCACCACCGAGCAGAGCAGACCCGACCGGACGTTGAACTCGTTCATGCCGATGACCGGTTTGCCGAAGCCGGCTGAAATGTCCCGGAAGACGGATTTTTCGTCCAGCGGTCTGCCGGCTGCGTCCGGCAGTCCCTCCATGGCAACGACGAAGAGTGCGTCACTGTTGTTCCTCAGTTCCCGGGAGATGGCAAGGGCCTGTCCGAGGTTTTTGGCCATTCTGACCGCGCTGACCCTGGCCGGGTACGATCCTGATTCCCGATGGATCTGGCGCACATAGGCCCTTCCGGTGGGGTTGTCCATTGTCAGGAAGGCCATGCGGCTGAACGACGGGCTGAGCTGGTGCAGAAAAGCGATGGATTCCCTGAAGTGGGCCCGCTCCAGGATTCCCGATACATTGGATGCCGGAAAGCCGTAGGCCCTCGGGTCCTCGTTGACGCCGCAGAACATGACCGGTGTCCTGACCCTGTCTTTCAGGTATGGCACCACGAACATGGCCACGGCATCATCATCGGCGGCGATCACCCCCTGGGGCTGGAATTCGTGGTAGACCCGCAGCGCCTCCCGCGCCTTGGCCGCTCCTCCGGCAAAGTCGTGCTTGGTGTTCAGGTACACGTACCGCAGGATTGCGATGCGGGCCAGGTGCGCTTCTATCCCCTGGCGGATTTCCTGCTCCCAGGGCATGTCCTCGTGATAGCTCATGACTACCAGCACTCTGAAAGGCGCCGCGTACCCTGGCGCGGGCAGCAGGCAGACGGCGACTGCGAACAGCAGGACCAGAACGGATGTCACTCTCCTGCGGAACATCGGGTTACCTCCCCGGGAAGTGGATGACACGTGCATGCAGTGTGAAATTACAGGAAAAATGAGATATTTCAAGGCTCTATTCGGAGGTTGTGACCAGTTCGGCGCCGCGCAGGACGATGGGCCGTGGCCTGATCCCCAGGGATTTCATAACCGTGACGTTGATCATGCGCTTTCCTCCGTAGTTGCTGGTGACCGGGATACGGGAGACCGGCGTCCCGGCCATGGCTTTGAGCAGCATTCGCGCGGCGGTTGCTCCCTGTTCCCGTCCGGATTTTACCACGGCGCACAAAAGGCCGTGGCGGATCTCGAAGTCGCTGACGCTGATGACCGGTTTTCCGTAGCGACGGGACAGGGTGCTGAAGATCTCCCGGTCGCTTGCCTGGGCGTGCTTCCCATCCCTGACGGAAGCCATGGAGAGCAGAAACAGGGCGTCGCTCTCGTTTCTCAGGCTCCGGGCCAGGCTTGTCGCCTCGTCCAGGGACCTGACCAGTCTGACCGGAAGCACCGTGGCTGAATAGGAGCTTGCCTCGCGCTCCACCTGGTTCCTGTAGATCCTGCCCATGGTGTCGTCCGGGGCCATGAAGGCGATCTTCCTGGCCGAGGGGACCAGCTGCTGCAGGAAGGCGATGGATTCGCTGATATGGGACCGTTCCATGATGCCGGAGACATTGCGGGAAGGATAGCCGTAGCTGGCCGCCTCGGCGTTCACGCCGCAGAACATCACCGGAGTGCTCACCTTGTTGCTCAGGTAGGGGACGACGAACAGGGATTGGGCGTCATCGTCGGCAGCGATGACGCCGTCGGGACGGAGCTCCCGGTACCGTTCAAAGGCTTTTCGCGCCCGCTCTTTACCCAGCTGCATGTTGTATTTTGTGTCCAGGTAGACGTAGTGAAGTTGGGCTCTCTCCCCCAGAACCTCCTCGATCCCTTTCCTGATCTCGGTCTCCATGGGCTGGGTTTCGTGGTAGCTCATGACCACCAGCACCTTCGGGGGGGCTGCGGCTGCCCGGGGAGGATGGAGGAACGTTGCGGCCAGCAGCAGGGTGACGATCAGGAAGATCAGGATTCTTGGGCGGGACACGGGATCTCCTCCTGGTGTGGCATGTCGCGCCCCGTCGGAAGGGGGATGCGGCAGAGGTATTGTATATTTTCGCCATGCGCTGTGCTACATAAAAGAACCGGCTACGGAAGAGCCGGATTTCACGTGCCGTGGCGGTAAGGACCGATTGTATGAAAGAGAGACTGTCAGTGGTGTGGAACGACATTACCCGACTCAGGGGGGGCACCGTAATTGTACCCCGTGTCCCGGCGCGGTGGGACAGCGCCATCCAGGGGGCTGCGGGAGGCGGGCTGGAACAGGCTTTGTTCCGCTCGTCAGGTAACGTCCCGTGAACCGCTACCTGGAACTTTTCCTCATCTATCTGGCAGCGGAGCGGCGGCTGGCCGCCAACACCTTGCAAGCCTATGGCCATGACCTTGCCCGTTATCTGGACTTTCTTGATGAACGGCGGAGGCGGGAGCCGTCCCAGGTGACGGCGTCCGATATCGCCGGTTTCCTGGCGCGGCTCAGGGAGGACGGCATCGCTCCGCGCAGCAGGGCGCGCTGCCTGTCGGCCATTCGCACCTTCCACAAGTTTCTGGTGATCGAACGCTTCTGCGACGAAAATCCGGCCATCATCATCGAAGCGCCCCGCACCCTGCAACGGCTGCCGGAATTTCTCTCCTCCGACGAGGTCGATCTTCTGTTCGCCTCCTGCGCCGGCACGGCGGCGGAGGAACTGCGTGACCGGGCCATGCTGGAACTGCTCTATGCCACGGGGCTCAGGGTGTCGGAACTGGTAGGCCTCACCCTGCGTCAGGTTAACCTTGAGGTTGGCTACCTGATGGTAGTGGGCAAGGGGGACAAGGAGCGGCTGATACCCATCGGAGAGTCGGCCCGCTGCCGGGTCGGGACGTATATCCACGAGGCCCGCTGCCGCCAGGACCCCCTGGGGCGCAACCCCCATCTTTTCCTCTCCCGGCTGGGAGAGGCCATGACCCGCCAGGCCTTCTGGAATCTGGTCCGGAAGCGGGCCAGGATCGCCGGAATCGTCAAACATCTGTCTCCCCACACCCTGCGCCACTCCTTTGCCACCCATCTTCTGGAGAACGGTGCGGACCTGCGCAGCGTGCAGATCATGCTCGGTCACGCCGACCTCTCCACAACCCAGATCTACACCCATGTCACCCGCGAACGGCTGAAACGTCTGCACGAGAAGATCCATCCCCGGGGGTGAGGTGGTCGTGCTGCCGGTCGTGTCGTTCCCGATGACTGTGCCGGACCGCTCTCCCCCCCTTGTCCCGGGTGAGCATGGGCATCGTCGAGCCCCGGTGGACGATGCCCACACCAAAATGGTTGTGTTGACAGGTACCGATCAGTTGCTACTCTCACAGAAGAGCGTTGTGAAGGACCGTTCCGATGACGTATCACGTTTTTCGGGGTGCGGCACGGTCTGAAATCAAGGGTTGACAAGAGGTCAGACCTTCATTAAAATCGAGCCGCTTTAATACTTTGGGTGGAGGAAGCTTAACGCATGTTGTAATACCAAAGGAGGAGAAATCATGAGACCACTGGCCCTGCTGTCCGTCGTCCTGTTTGTTGCGGTTGTGCTGAGCGGGTTCCATCCTGCCTGGGCTGCCCGGCAGGAGACCATCCGGATTACCTGTTGGGAAGGATATGCCGACAAGGCGTTCGTTGAGGATTTCAGGGCACTGGTCAAGAAGAAATACAACGTGGATGTTACGGTAAAGCCGTTTTACGCCACTGGTCAGGAAGATTTCTACAATGCCGCCAAGAACGGCACCGCCGACCTGATTTCCCCGCCGGCCGACATGGCCAAATCCACCCGCTACAATTTTTTCAGTAAAGGGCGGGTGGTGCTTTCCCCCCTCAACTTGAAACATATCCCCAATGCCGCGCGCATGTTGCCGTTTTTCGCGGCGGACACATCCCTTGCCGTAGCGGGCAAACGCTACGGACTCCCCTATAACTGCGGACCCTACGGCCTGGCCTACAATGCCGATGTTTTCAAGGAAGCTCCCGCAAGCTGGAACATTTTCTGGGATCCGCGCTACGCCGGCAGCTACACCCTTAACAACAACTTCCACAAGGTCAACATCTGGATCACTGCCCTGGCGCTCGGCTACACGTACGAAGATCTGTTCGATATCGACCGCCTTGACCGTGCCAGGATTCAGCCCCGACTGAATGAACTGGTCAAGGGCGCGAAGAGTCTCTGGGATGGTGAGGCCAACCCGGACGAATTCCCCCACCTGTCCCTGGCCACCACCTGGGGATTCGCGGTGGTGAAGGCGAACCAGAGGGGTGGCAACTGGAAGCTGGCAACCGCCAAGGAGGGGGGCTCTGCCTGGATCGACTACTGGTGTGTCACCCATGCCGCCAAGGGGTTGAAGAAAAAACTGTGTGAAGAGTGGATCAACCTGCACCTGTCCCCCAAGTATCAGGCAGCGGTTGTCAAGCAGCAGGGCGTTTCGCCGGTCGTGGACAGTGTGGGTGACCTGGTGACGGCGGAAGAGAAGGTTCTCTTCAACGTGGGCAACAACGATTATTTCAAGACTGTGGCCATCTGGCGGGTCATGAACGACAAGACCGAAAAAGCCTTTGCTGAAATGTGGGAGACCGCCAAACAGGCGCGTTCGAAGTGAGTCTGGCGCGAATCGGGCGCGCCTTTCCGTCGGAGCATCGGCACGGCTTGAAGGGGGAGCGCCGCGGTGTCGTAGTCGGCGAAAGTGGGGCAATCCAGCGTCAAAGGAGGACACCAGGAGGCTAGGAAGCAGGTGCAGGTAACCATCGAAACAGACCAAAGGAGGATGACATGAAGACATTGTTACGTACATTTGCTTTAGGATTGATGCTTGCCGTTGGGATGGGGGTGGGCACGCCTTCCCAGGCTGAGGAGACCGCGGAGCCATCGGCGCCTGCCGGGTATAAACTGATCCCCGATGATCTTACCGCTAACCTGAACGTATCGCTCTACACGCAATACGTCTGGCGTGGATACGCGCTCAGCAAAGACAGTCTGGTCATCTTTCCCACCCTGACCGTCGGCTACAAGGGATTCGCCTTTAATATCTGGACGGATCTTGATACCGATTACGATGGTCTCGGGCCGGCAGGAGATTCGCATAATTGCCGGTTGTGGGAAACGGACTATGTCCTTACCTACAGCAACTCCTATGAGCCGTGGAAACTGAACTACACCCTGGGATGGATCTACTACGACACTGATGGCCCCGATGGTCTCACCCCCTCCAAGAACCAGGAGATCTTTGTAACCCTCGGTCTGGATACGTTGCTCAAACCAACGTTCAGCGTTTTTCAGGAGATTGAGTCGGGTCATGCCTGGTACTTCCAACTGGGACTTTCCCACAGTTTCGCCGTCTACAAGGACTGGTCCCTGGATCTGGCGGGAACGGTCAGCTACCTCAACAATAAATCAACCAACGACTTTTCCGATTTCCATGACGGCAATCTCTCAGCCGGCCTGAAGATTCCGCTGAACAAGTACTTCTCGATTACGCCCAAGATTCAGTACTCATTCCCGCTCAGTTCCGCCGCTTCCAAGGATATAGAAGCAGGAAGCCTGACGCGTGCGCACAATTTTGTTTACGGAGGCATTGTCTTCGATCTGTCGATTTAAAACTGACAGGTGAGTGGCAGCACCATATCAACGAAGATAAGGAGGATCCAGGGTATGAAACGATTTATTGTGATCGTAGCGCTGTTATGTTACGGAATTCTGGCTTTCAGTGCTACCTGCGGTGCCGTGGTAATCAAGAGCGTCAAGCCAGGGGAGGATGTGTTCAGGTACATCCAACGGGTGAAAGGCTCGTTCGATCAAGTGCTTTACCAGCAGGTGATCGGAGCGTCCAATGCCTTCAAGGAAGGGGACAAGACCATCGGCGTTGCGGCCGATACCAATGCCAGCCGGGAAAATGCCCGCAAGCTCCTGGCAAATACCAAAATCAAGGATATCACCCGACATCCGTTGCATAACGACAGCCTCTACAAGTTCATCGCGAAATCCGTTGATCCTGTCCAGTATGACAAGATCAAGGACTGGACCGTGGGGAGAATGAAGTCCTTCCTGCTGACCAAATCCGAAGCCGAGATCAAGTCGGTCATGTACGGTATGAACAGCGAGGTGGTCGGCTGCCTGCCCAAGCTGATGAGCAACCGGGAACTGATCGCGGTCAACAGGAAGATCTTCAACCCGCTGCCCGGAACCAAGATGGGCGCCAAGGGGTACCTGAGCGCGCGCATTCAGCCCAACTCCCCTACCGATGATCCCGAAGAGATTATGATGCAGGTGCTTTCCGCCTTCTCATACGGTGTCGGCGACCTGGTGCTTGGCACCAACCCTGTTGACGGCACCAAAGAGAGCATCGCTCGGGTTGAGACGGCTCTCAAGGATGTGGTGGACGTATTCCAGTTGAAAAACACCATTCCCTGGTGCGTGCTGGGCCACATCGACGTCCAGCGCGAGATCTTCGATGAACAACCCGAACTGGTCGATTTCATGTTCCAGAGCCTGGCGGGAACCGATGCGGCCAACAAGACTTTCGACATCACCGTAGAGAAGATGGTTGACCATGCCAAATCCCGCAAGGGCCAGAAATTCGGCCTCTATTTCGAGACCGGCCAGGGTTCCGACTTCACCAACGGCGGCGCCGAGGGGGTCGACATGGTGGTGCTCGAATCCCGTAAATACGGTATGGCACGCGGCTTGAAGCAGGTTCTTGAGCAGGTTCAACCCCAAGGCGCATATCTTCATTTGAATGACGTCGCCGGTTTCATCGGACCGGAAGTGTTCCGTACCAAGGAACAGTTGGTGCGCTGCTGCCTGGAAGACATCCTGATGGGCAAACTTCAGGGGATCACCATTGGCCTCGACATCTGCTCCACCCTGCACATGTCCGTAAGCCTGGACGACCTGGAATGGTGCCAGGACCAGATCATGGCGGCCAACCCGGCCTACCTGATGGCCCTTCCCACCAGGAACGACCCGATGCTCAGCTACCTGACCACCAGCTACCAGGATCACGTGCGCATCCGCAACAAGTTCGGCTTCAAGGTCAACGATGCCATGTGGGACTTCTTCAAGCGCATCCAGGTCATCGATAAAAACGGCAAGCCGACCAAGCACTTCGGCGATCCGGTCTGGGTGTACTACCAGTACTGCAAGGCCAAGGGTGACACGCGCTCCCAGCAGGTAATCATGGCCGAGGGTAAGCAAAAATTCGATGCCATTCACAACACCTGGCTCAAAACCGGCAATAAGGTTCCCCTGGCTTCCGGCTATGGCAAGAATACCTGGGATCCGAATCCGCAACTTGACAAGAAGATCCGTGAACTGTACGCCGACGCCAAGAAGGCTATCTGGACCGAGTTCACCCCCGCTTTCATCAAGAGCGTTCCCGATGCCGTTCACCTCGGCACCCTGTCAAAGGATCGCGAAAACTACATCGTTCATCCCGAGACCGGAGAACAGCTGAACAAGCAGTCCGTGGCGACCCTGCAGCGGCTGCGCGACTCGTGGCAGGGTAAATCGCCCGACGTGCAGATCGTCGTGTCCGATGGCCTGAATGCCAAGTCGATCATGGACCCCGAACATGCGCTGCCGTACATCGCGGCCCTGAGGAAAGAACTGAATGCCGCCGGCCTGACCGTTGACAGGAACAACATCGTCATCAGCAGCGGCCGCGTGCGTGCCGGCTACGTGGTGGGCGACACGCTGTTCAACAATTCCGATCCCAACAAGCCCCGCGCCGTTGTCCACATCATCGGCGAACGTCCGGGCACCGGTCAGGATGCCTTCTCGGTGTACATCGCCGCTCCCAAGGGCAAGGTGTGGGCCGAGAACAAGGTTGACCACAACATCGTTAAAGTCGTAAGCGGCATCTCCAAGCAGGCCACCAAGCCGCAGGATGCCGCCAAGCAGACCGTCAAGCTGATCAAGGAGCTGATGGCGAGCTGAGCAGATTATGTCGTGCCCCAAAGAGGCTGCGTCGCGCCGCCTCTTTGGGGCTTTCTTTTGTCCCGTCCGCCTTGGGGTACTCCCTCCCGTTACAAACGATCGAACCGTTCTCGTATGGAAAACGAACACATAAACGTCCCTGTCGGCTACTCCACCCCCTCGCTGTCGCAGAAAATCCAGCTCTATCTGACGGCGCTCATCTCCATCCCTTTCTACCGCTACGGTGAGATCGGCACTATCTGCTACACCATCGGCAAGAACATCCTGGACGGCGTCATTCTCTACACCATGTTTTCCATGGCGGAGCAAGAGCTGAAGGTGGCTGCCATCCTGGGGGTGGTGGTGAAGTACGCCTATCCGGGAATAACCATGATTTCAAGTACCTATATTTCCGGTTTTGTCGATCACCTGGAGGCGCTGCACGACATCAGGCGCCAGATCGCCCACCTGATCAGGGCACAGCTGGGGGTCGCCGCGGGTCAGGCCCTGGGCGCAGTCTGTCTGCTGCTCTGCTTTCCCCCGGTGTTCATGTACTTCTTTTCAGATCTCCCCTACAGGGGTAATCTTCTGGTGGCCATCTATCTGCTGCACCATGTGTGTGACGGATCGTCGCAGATCGTGGAGGGGAGAACCTGGTTCAAGATCATCGAAATCAAGATCCGGAGAGGAGAAATCACGAAGCTTTCGCAAAACTTCTGGGTCATATATACTGTCGCCCAGAATTTCCAGCTCCTGCTGGGGCAGCTCTTCATCTGGACGGCGTTGGGCATAACCACCGAATGCTCTCCCGATCTTACGTCGCCGCTTCTGAGTAGCACTGTCTATTTCGGGTTCGTCTGCGTCTTTGTCTCGAAGTTCATTCTTCCCGCTGCCTATCGGTTACGACTCTGCTCCTGAGAGCCGTCCCGCATCTGGTTTTCGTATGCTTGTCGTTGACAGACTTCATTTTTCCATCGATGGGAAGCCGATCCTTGACGGCATTACGGCCTGTTTCGAGCCTCACGGAATTCACGGCATCATCGGGCCGAACGGCTCAGGCAAGTCTACCCTTCTGAAGACTATCTGCCGTCTGTGGGCGCCCCGGTCCGGCTCCGTGCTGCTTGACGGCAGGAATGTGAAGGATGTCCCGCGCAAGGAACTGAGCTCGCTGATCACTCTGGTGCCGCAGAACACCGGCATCGTGTTCCCCCTGACGGTTTTCGAGGTGGTTGCCATGGGGCGCAACCCGCATCTGGGTCGCTTCGACGGACTGGGTCGCAGGGACCGGGAGGTCATCGACCAGGCCCTGCGCCAGACAAATATCCACGCCTTGAAAGACCGGAACATCAACGAACTGTCGGGAGGGGAGGGGCAACTGGCCGTGATCGCCAGAGCCATCGCCACGGAGGCGCCCCTGATCCTGCTGGATGAGCCGACCTCGGAGCTGGACGTCAGGCATACGCTGGAAATCATCAAGCTGCTGCGGCAGCTCCGGGAGCAGGGAAAGACCATCCTGGTTACCATCCACGACCTGAATCTGGCCAGAAAGTTGTGTGATACAATTACGATACTCTGCCACGGCCGGCTGTTTTTTTCCGGCCTGCCGGAACAGGCCTTTTCCGGAGACAACATCAGGCAGGTCTTTCAGGTTAACGTGAGGGAGTACACGCACAATGGAACACCTTTCCTGGATTTCTATTCCTGACGCCTTGGGCGGATTCGGCAGGAGGGGGCGCTCGCTGCTGCTCGGCCTGCTGCTCGCCTGGGGGCTGTTGGTGCAGGCCGCGGCGGCGGCCGCCGTGCCTGCCGGTACCCCCCCCCTGGATCCGAACCGGCTGAAAAGCGACCTGAGTCTGGCCAGGGGCACGGTCAGGGAGAATGCCCCCTGGCCGCGGAAGATGCGCTACGGTTACGACCGGTACGATCACGTAACCGACAGCCTGCGCAGGGAAACACGCAGCGTCGTCATCGCCCGGAAGCCGCGACGGATCATCCCCCATGCGGTGGGGGTGGCGGAGATACTCTGGGCCATCTGCCCCCGTGAACGACTGGTGGCCTTCAACGATATCACCGCCGACCCGGACTCGAGCTTCATCGCCGACAGCGTGCGCCGGCGGGGGCCGATCTTCAGAACCGCGCAGACGGAGCTGGTGATCGGTTATCGTCCCGACCTGGTCTTCACCGTGTTCTATTCCGGGGCCGAGTTCAAGGAGAAGCTCCGTCAGGCCCGCATCCCCAGCTTTGATCTGGGACATTTCGGGAGTATGGAGTCGGTCAGGGAGCAGATCCTGCTCATCGGCCGGATCATCGGCGAGGAGGGGAATGCCCGGGCCCTGATCAGGATCGTGGATGACAGGATGCGGGAGCTCAGGCGCAGGATTCCCCGAAGACAATCTCCCCTGCGCATCCTGTACTACGACGAGGGGGGGTATGTTCCCGGCAGAACGTCCAACTTCAGCTCCATCTGCTCCATGATCGGCGCCGTCAATGTGGGGGCGGAGCAGGGGATCACCTCCTGGTCGCGCATCGATTACGAGACCCTGCTCAGGTGGAACCCGGACGTCATCATCGTTCCCGCCCGGGGCAGGCTCAAAGAGCTGCTCATGTCCAACCGGCTGCTGTCCCATTCGCGGGCCGTCAGGGGCGGTTCCGTCCATACCGTCCCCGACGTGTATCTGCGGGCCACATCCCAGTACATGCTGCTGAGCGCCAACTACCTGGCCGGCGTCATCTACCGCGCGCCCCGCTGACATCCCATGCGCACCAGAGACCTGCTCATATTTTCGGCCCTGGCCGCCCTGATCGTCGCGGGGGGAGTGATTTCCCTGTCATCGGGCTCATGGCCGATCGCCCCCTCCCGCGTGCCCCTGGTCATCCTGTCCCGGCTGGGGCTGTACGCCGGCGCAATCAGCGAGGTGGAGGCCGCCATCATCTGGGACGGCCGGCTTCCGCGCTTCCTGGTGGCGCTGCTGGTGGGATTCTCCCTGGGAGGGGCGGGTGCGATTATGCAGGGGATCTTCAAGAATCCCATGGCCAGTCCCGGCGTGATGGGCATCGATTCCGGCGCTGCCCTGGGCGCCGTGCTGGCCATTTTCCTGGGGCTGGCCGCACATTCGCTGGTGGCGCTCCCCTGCGCCGCGATCCTGTTTTCGCTGCTGACCCTGGTGATGGTGTTCGCCATCGCCACTTCGGGCGGGCGCACCTCGGTCTCGACGCTGCTGCTGGCCGGCATAGCGCTCAACCTGGTGTTCGGAGCTTTGACCTCGTTTGTCATCACTCTGGGCACCCGGGAGTTCGACGTGGGGCGGGTGATCATCAACTGGCTGATGGGTGATCTGAACAACCGCTCCTGGGAACATGTGCAGATCGTGGCGCCCACGACGGTGGTCGCCCTGCTGGGGACTCTCTTCTTTGCCCGTGATCTCAACCTGCTCATGCTCGGGGAGGAGACCGCGGCAAACCTGGGGGTCAACATCCGGCGTGCCCGCAACGGCCTGCTGTTCTTTTCCTCCATCGAGACCGGCGGCGCCATTGCCGTGTCCGGGGTTATCGGTTTCGTCGGCCTGGTGGCGCCGCACATCATGCGCGGCATCATGGGGCCGGACAACCGCAGGCTGGTGTTCTCCTCCGGCATGCTGGCGGCGGTGTTCATCATCTACGCGGACCTGTTCGTTCGGCTGATCGTGACGGTTGACCTGAAAGTGGGTATCGTCACCTCCATGCTGGGAGGTCCGTTTTTCCTCTACCTCATCGTCAAACACCGGAAGCAGTTCGAATACATCTGAGACCGGCCGGTCACTGCCGGGGGGCGGCGATTGCGGCATGTTCCGCCGCGCGGCTATCACAACGGGAAGGCACATGCGGGAACGAAACGGAGACGACGCGGGGAGCGGGGAGCTTTTTGAACGGTACGCCGACAAGCTCAAGCGCATACGGGCTGAAATAGCCCAGGTGGTTATCGGGCAGGAGGAGATGATCAGCCTGATGATCCATGCGCTCCTTTCCAAGGGGCACATACTGCTGGAGGGAGTTCCGGGGCTGGCCAAAAGCCTCGCGGTGGAGACCTTTGCCCGGGTGATCGGCGGTAATTTCAAGCGGTTCCAGTTCACCCCCGACAAGATGCCCAGCGACATAACCGGCACCATGGTATGGAACGAGAAGGAAGAGACCTTTGACTTCCATGCCGGCCCAATCTTCTGCAATATCTTCCTGGCCGACGAGATCAACCGGGCGTCCCCCAAGGTGCAGTCGGCCCTGCTGCAAGCGATGCAGGAGAAGGAGGTCACCGTCGAATGCACGCGCTACGACATTCCCCGTCCCTTCATGGTGCTTGCCACCGAGAACCCCATCGAGCAGATCGGCACCTATCCCCTGGCCGAGGCCCAGGTGGACCGGTTCATGGTCAAGTACGACGTCGGCTATCCCCTGAAGGAGGAGGAGCTGGAGCTTATCCAGCGCAAGAACAGCAACTTCGACCAGCTGAAGAACGACGTACACACAATACTCACCCTGGACGACATCACCGCCATCCAGCGCCTGATCCATGAACAGGTGCGGGTCGGCCCGAAGGTCATGAACTACATTTTGAACATCTGCATCGCTACACGCCCCCGCGATACCTACGCCTCTCAGGAGTTCGAAGCGGACATCCACCGCTACATCAGGCTGGGAGCATCGCCCCGGGCGTCGGAATCGCTGCTGGCGCTGGCAAAAGCCCATGCCTTCGGCCAGCGGCGAGACTTTGTCAGCTTTGACGATGTGGTCACCTGCGCCCGGCATGTGCTCAGGCACCGCATCCTGCTCAACAGCAGCGCGCTGTCGCAGCAGATCAGCACCGACGATCTGGTCCGGGAAATCCTCAAAATGGTTCGCCCCTACTGACGCCCATGGTCAAGACGGAAAAGGAACTGCTTTCCAAGAAAGAGCTGCTGGAGCTCTTCATCGACCACCGGGTGCATTCTCCCTTTCCCGGCGATTGGGAGAGTACCTACAAAGGATTGGGGTACGAGTTCTGGGCCCTCAGGGAATTCGAGGCCGGCGACCCGTTCCGGAACATCGACTGGAAGGCCACGGCACGCACCGGGAAGTTCTTCGTGCGGGAGTTCCTTGCCGAGAGCTACTTCAACGTCATGCTCCTCTACGACATCAGCTCGTCGGTACGTTTCGGCAGAAAGGAACTGCTCCAGGCGCACATCGCCGTCTCCCTGGCCTACAGCGCCATACTGGGCAACAACGGCTGCGGCCTGATCCTCTTCGCGGACGACATCATCCGGTTCGTTCCGCCACGCATGGGCAGGGCCCATTTCATGGAAATCCTGGACGCCATCGTGCGGGCCGAACTGGCCGGCCGCGGCGCCACCGATCTGGACGCCGCCCTGGCCAAGCTGATCAACGAGGTTCCGGAAAGCCTTGCCTTCGTCCTGTCCGATTTCATGTATCCGCTTGACATCAGCTACAGCTTTCACCGCACGCAGCACGGAAGCGGCCGGCACGAGGTCAGGGCGATCCAGGTGCTTGAAGAGTGCGAGATCGAGTTGCCTCCCCATTCGCGGGGTATTCTGCCGCTCTATGACTATGAGAGCGGCAGGACCGTGGAACTGGATCTGGGTAAATGGAAATCCTATAACGCAGCCATGGCCCGCACGCGCCAGGCTGCCGCGGAGCGCCTGAAACGGGCCGGTATCCCTATGGTTACCCTCAGCCCGGCGGACGATTTCGTCCCCATCCTCAATGAATTCATGAAGAGCCCCGTTTCACGCTCCTCCACAGGGGTACGCATGCCATGACGGTACGTTTTGGAACCTTTTGTTCGCTGATCCTGCTCCTTGCCGCCCTGCTGGCCGGAGACGTTTCCGAGGCCGGGGCCAGGGCCGCCACCTTTTCCTTTGACTCGATCTGGTTTTATCGTGACGGAACCAGGATCGTCCCGGAGATCGGCGCGACATGGCTCACGGTAGTCTTCGACCCACGCTCCATCCCCGAGGACACCGGCTTCGGTGCCGTCGATGCTTCCGTCGATGCCGCCGCCGCTGCCGGTGGTGACGGTGCCCCCACTGGTGCGCAGGTCAGCGACCCGGCCGGCGACTTCATCAAGAAGAAGGCCCGGGCCATGCTCAGGGCCAACCGGCGCCTGAGCGAGTTTCTCTATGACCCCAACCTGGCCCCGAACGCCTGTTTCCTCAGGATGCGCAGCGGACTGAAGCTCCCCGAGATCAGGCAGCTGATCAGCCGCCTGGGACGGGACGGGAGCATCGCCTACGTCCACCCCACCATGGTCATCAACGGCAAGAGCTACGCCTATTTCAACTCCTTCGAGCTGCACTGGAAGACCGGTACCCCCGAGGCGCAGCGGAAATCCCTGCTGCTGGCGGCCCGGGCGGCTCTCGATCCCGAGGATCCGAAGGGGGGGCGTTATACGGTCAATGTGGCCAGGATCCCCTTTTTCAAGGCGCTCAACCTGCTGGCCGAAGACATCCGGGTGCTCAGGGTGACCCCCCACCTGGTGGAGGTGAAACCGTCCATCAGCGCCCGGCTGTCCCTGCTCATGAACGGGGGCAACATCGGCGACGGCATCCCCTTTACCCTGACCATCGCCTTCACCGAGCGGGTGAAGATCGATCCCAGCTCCATTGCCACGATCAATCTGCGGCCGCCGGAACTTCAGAAAGAGCTCTTCGAGTGCAGCTTCGACCCCTATGACTATGCCGGCGCCGTTGCCACGAGCCCGATCGTCATCACCGGCCGGATGGCACTGTACGCTCCGGGCGAATTCAAGCTCCCGCCGATCAGGGTCAGCTATTCCTGTCCTTCCTGCTCCGACAGCGGCGTGCGGACCATCGAGACGGAGCCGGTGCCGTTCAGGGTCTCGTCGATCATTCCCCGGGTCGCATCGGAGAACCGCCTGGTCGTTCCGACCGATCCGGTCGCCCCCCCATTCCACCACGATCAGTTGCGGCGCCAGTCCCTGCGCTACCTCTTCGTTGCCCTGCTCTGCTTTGCCGGGATTATTCCCGGCGTCGTCTGGTGCATGTCCCTGCGTCCCCGGCTGGCGGAGGAACGCAACCTGCGGGACGAGCGCAGGAAGGCTCTTCAGCTGGCCGGCAGGTTGCGCGTGCTGCTGCTGGACCAGGCGCCCGTTCCCCACTGGAGATACCTGGAGGAGGTGGGCGGCCTGCTGCGCGAATATCTGCTGCTGCTCTACGGTATCGAGCCCCGCTACCGGGGGGGGAGTGGCCGGCGTTTCATGGAGACCCTTGGAGATGAGCTGCCCCGGGAGTGCGTTGCCCCCCTGACGGCCCTCTTCGCCGCCATCGACGACGGCGTAGCCCTGGAGATGGAGCAGCATCCGGATATGGAACGGCTGCAGCGCGACCTCATGGAGATCGTGGATCGTGTCGCCCGCGATGACGCGGGCCGCTGGTAGATTGCCGTGAGCATCCAGTATCCCTGGGCGCTGGCGCTCCTCCTCCTGCTGCCGCCGGCATTCGCGGCCAGCAGGAGGCGCGGCCCCCGCACCGGCTTTTCCTGGGTCGCTGCCCTGGAGAGCGACGTGCGGCCCGGCCTGTTCAAGGCCTATGGCGGCGATCTTCTGGCCGCCGGCGCCATGGTCCTGCTCGTTCTGGCCGTGGCGAACGTGCAGTACTCCAGCTACTGGCAGAAGTCGTATCCCGAGTCCCGCTGGATCATGCTGGTGCAGGACCTGTCCGGCTCCATGGGGCGTCCCGGCAACGACAGCGGCACCCAGACCCTGGGGGATGTGGCTCTTGATGGGGCCTCCTCCTTCATCGACATGCGCGGCAAGGACGACCTGATCGGCATCATCGCCTTTTCCGACGTGGCGCAGCTGGTGGCGCCCCCCTCCTTCGACCGGGAGATCCTCAAGAAGAAGCTGGAGCTTTTGAGGAGACGGAACGACTCGACCCTGTTCCGGGATCTGGTCCTGGGGGGAGAGACCAATGCCTCCTATGCCACCTGGCTCGCGCTGTGCGTCTTCTTCATGTTTCTTCCCGAGGAGAACCAGCCCTCCTACGAGCAGATCAACGATATGCGCTATGCGCTGATGGGCCGCAGCGGCACTCCCCTGCATATCCCCTCGCAGCTGAGCGACATTCATTTCGGTCGGGGAATGGCCATCGTGCTCTTTACGGACGGCCGCATCGAATCGAGCCAGGGGGGAGGGGACGCGGAGAGCGGTCTGCTCAACTTCGTCAACGTGGTGAACCTGGTGCGGCGCCTGGGCATACGGCTCTACCTCGTGGTGGTAGGGGGGGACGTCACCAGCGACGTGCGCCAGGCCCTGGAGGAACCGGTGAACGGCTCCGCTGCCGGCCATGTGTTCGCCATGCCCCGCTCCCTGGACAGGGAACGGATCTCCGCCGTGTACGGGAGCATCAACACCATGGAGAAGAACCGGCTGCTGGTGAAGCTGGAAAAGCGGAAAAAGGATACCAGGGGACCGCTGGCGCTGGCGTCAGCCGCCATGCTGGCGGCCTATTGTCTCGTGCGGGTGCTCCCCGCCACGCGAAGGATCTGAACCATGAAGAAGAAAACCCGTATCTGCATGGCGCTCGTCGTTCTCCTGTCCGTTGCCCTCGGGGCGGCGGGGATCTACCTGAGCCGCGAGTACCGTACCGCGAAGGAGCGGGAGGCTGCCGACAGGCAGTTACAGACACGCCTTCGCGAGGCTGACGCCATAACCGAGGACACCGACGCCGTGGCCGCCTACAAGAAACTCTCTCCAGCGCTCCCCGAGATCCAGTTGCGCATCGTGCAGCGGCAATGGCGTATCGCCCTGGAGCAACTGAGCTACCTGCGGCGGGCCCGGAGCAACAGTGAACTGAAGAACGAGAGCGCGGTGTACGACGGCAGGCTCGCGCGGCTGCTGGACGAGATCGTGGAACGCAGCGGCGCTACCCTGGCGGACGCTCCCTCCCTGCGGCCCGATATCGTCTGGCGCCTGTACAACACGTCCGGGGCCGCGAAGGTGCTGAGCGCGCTGGTGATGCTGGAAAGCGAGCAGAACGCCGACAAGGTGCAGGGGGTCATGCGCGACGCACTGGCGGATTTCAAGGCCGCCATCGAAGCCGTGGACAGGGCCGGCGTGTCCCCCCGGTACAGGAACGTTCCCCGCTGGAACTTCGAGGTGCTCAACGGAGAGGAGAATGTCCGGAAGTTCGAGGTTTCCATGACCGACGCGGAAAAGAACCAGGCGCTGAAGGAAAACCTGGAGACGCTGATCCCCGACATCGGCGGCTATGCGCCCGGTGAGCCCCTGGAGACGCGGGTGAAGAAATGAAGGCCCGGCTGCCATGACCCTGGAGGAGAGTCGCTATCTGTGGCTGCTGCCGGCGATCCCCTGCTTTCTGCTGGGCGCGTATGTGTCGTTCGTCCAGGCCAGCGGCTGGCTGTACCGCTTTGCCCGGGTGAGGAAGAGGCCTTTCCCCGCCGTTGTTTCCGCCCTGCTGCTGAGCCTTGCCCTGGCGGCGTTGATCCTGGCTCTGGCCGGGCCCAGGCTGCGCTACACGAAAACCGTCTTCAACCGCAGCGGCATCGATGTGGCCATCGGCATCGACGTGTCGAAATCCATGCTGGCCGAAGATGAAACGCTTCCCGAAGAGGGGAGGAAGCTCTTCAGCGTGCCGAACCGCCTGAACCGTGCCCGCTACAGCGCCCTGTCGATTCTGGCCGCTCTCAAGGGAGAGCGGGTGGGCGTATTCATGTTCGCCAGCAAGGGGGTTTCGGTCGTTCCCCTGACCAACGACTACGGCTACTGTCAGTACATCCTCAAGCACGTCAGCGATGCCACCATCTCCACACCCGGCAGCGATCTGGGCCAGGCCATCGGCACCGGCATTTCCCTGTTCGAGGAAAGCTCCCGCACATCAGTCAAGAGCATCGTCTTGATCTCCGACGGTGAGGACATCGGCGAGGACAGCTCCCGCATGCACGAAGCGGCCCAGCGCGCCGCGGCCAAGGGGATCGCCATCTACACGGTGGCCACCGGTTCGGGGCAGGGGGTCATGATTCCCATCCGGGATGCCATCGGCGGGGGGATCGAGGGGTACTATCAGGACGAAGACGGCTCATACCTGAAGACCAGGCTGGAGCAGGAGAGCCTGCGGCGCATCGCCGCCACCAGCGGGGGGAGCTTCTTCCGTGCACGGGACGAGCGCGGCGCGGACGGCATCGTCGGCGCGATTCTGAAACGCGCCCGGACCATTGAATACACCCGGTCCACGGAGCCTGCCTGGTACGACCTGTCACCGCTGCTGCTCTGCGGGGCGGTGCTGCTCCTGGCTCTGGCCGTCGCTGTCGGCCGTTGACCGGCTGATTCGACGTTGAACCTGAGCTTGCGGCCAGGAGTCGTTCTCCTGTCTGTTGATGGTGAATCCTTTCAAGGCCTCTACGTAACCTGTTTACTCGTTTACAGAGTGGTGACCGGAGTGATAGTTCCCTTGGCGTTCGTGCTTTCAGCCGGTGCCGGGGAAACATAAGGCTCTACTACACGATGAAACGATACGAGAACCAGCGTGCCTGACGAATGGTGCTGGTAGGGATGCCGGTATGATCAGCTGTAACTTCAATCAGCTTGTGGATATGAGGCAGCTGAGAAGCCTGTTGGAGGCCTATCACGCTCTTACGGGAATGGAATACAGCATTCTCGATGGTGAGGGGCGTATCCTCATTGCCGTAGGATGGCAGGAGATTTGTTCGCGCTTCCATCGGGCCAATCACGTCACTCTCGCCCGGTGTCGTGAAAGCGACAGCTACATCAAAGCACATCTTCATGACGCCAAAGGAGATTTTGTTGAATACCGTTGTACGAACGGGCTGATAGATGTGGCAATGCCGATCCTCATCGAGGAGAGGCATGTCGCGACGTTCTTCACAGGGCAGTTCTTTTACGACGACGACAGACCAGACAGGGAGTTTTTCCGCGGCCAGGCAGAGGCATTCGGATTTGATCCGAACGAGTATTTCAGGGCGCTGGATCGGGTGCCTGTGTTCAGTCGAGACTCTGTGCGACGCACCATGTTTTTCCTCTCAAACATGGTGCGGTTCCTGGCTGAAGCGGGACTCAAAAACCTCAAGCTTGCCCGCGAAACGGAAGAGCGCAGCCGCGTCGAAGAGCGGTTGTCGCTGATGAGTTTTGCCCTCGACCATGTCCGGGAAGCGGTCTACCTCATCGATGAACAGGCCCAGTTCCGCTACGTCAATGCCGAGGCCTGTCACGCCCTGGGCTATGACCGTGCTGAACTGCTCACCCTCCGTCTTGCGGACGTCAACCCCGACGTTCCCCTGGCGCGATGGCCCGATCACTGGCGCGACGTCAAGGAGCGCGGTTCACTGGTGGTCGAGGGATATCACAGGGGTAAGAACGATCATCTCTTTCCGGTAGAAATCTATATCAGCTATTTTGAATTCAATGGAGAAGGATTTCTTCTTGCGCTGGCGCGTGATATCACCGAACGCAGATGGATGGAGTCCTCGCTGCGCGCGAGCGAGCGGTTGTACCGCACTCTGACGAAAAACTCGCCGGATATTATCATGCGCTACGACCGGAAGTGCCGTCGTGTGTACGTCAATCCCAGTTATTCCCGGGAGTCGGGGATAGCGACCGACATGGCTCGGGGGATCTCCGTGGAGAAACTGTGGCCCGAGGGGATGAATATTTCAGGGAAGGATTTGGCGTCGATTCTGCGGCGGGTGATGGAGAACGGCATTCCCGCCGAGCTGTTCCTGGAGTGGAAGAACCAGGAAACCGGACGGGTTGCCAGTCATATCCTCAATGTGGTTGCCGAGCGGGAGTCGGACGGCACTGTCAGCGGCTGTCTGGCCATCGGTCACAACATCAGCGGACGCAGGGAGGCAGAATTCAGGCTGGCCAGACTGGCGGAGAGTTCTCCCGGCGTGATGTTCAACCTCCTCCTTCGTCCTGACGGCACGGCTTGCATGCCCTATGTTTCCGTCCGTATGGAAGCACTGAGCGGTATCCGCCCCGAGGATGTGACCGAGGATATGTCGGCGGTGTTTGCCCGAATCCATCCCGATGACAGGGTCAGGGTGCATCAGTCGATCATGGAGTCGGCGCGGACCCTCACGTCATGGCATTCAGAATTCAGGGTGCGGCATCCGGCACGGGGGAGTGTCTGGCTGGAAGGGCGCTCCACCCCGGAACCGCGGCCCGATGGCGGTGTTTTCTGGAGCGGTTTCTTTCATGACATCACCGAACGCAAGGAGGCTGAGGAGGCGCTCGATGCTAAACAGAGGCAACTCTCCTCCATGGCGGTGGAACTCTCTCTGGCCGAAGAGCAGGAGCGTCGCCGCATCGCCTCGGAACTCCATGACCATATCGGTCAGCAGCTGCTTTTGACCAGGATCAAGCTGGGTTCCCTGGCTTCCCGGCTGGAGGGGAGCGAAGATGAGGAAACGTATCGCGACATCCAGGAACTCCTCGGTCAGACCATCGATGACGTACGTTCCCTGACCCAACAGCTGAACCCACCTCTGCTCTCCAGTGTCGGCCTTGAAGCGGCCCTGGAGTGGCTGGCCCGACGGATGGAACGGGATTACTCCGTGCGGGTGCATTTCAGCGACGACGGGCGTCGGAAGCCGCTCTGCGCGGAGTTGCGCACGGTCCTGTATCAGTCTGCCCGCGAACTTCTGATCAATGTGGCCAAGCACGCAGGGAGCGCTGAGGCCTGGCTTCATGTCGGCCGGGACGGAACGATGTTCAGGTTGATCGTGAAAGATCGGGGGAGCGGTTTCGCCTGTCCTTCCGGCCAGGAGATGCAGGTTGCACGGAACGGCTCATATGGGCTTTTCAATATCCGGCAGCGGACCGAATATCTGGGGGGTACGCTGGAGATCGATACGGTTCCAGGGAGGGGGACATGCGTGACCCTCCGTGTTCCGCTCATGGATGAAGCTTCCATGGGGAAGGGGATGTGTCGGGGTGAAGCGGGTATGCCTGCAACAAAGGGAGCGATATGAGTATCAGGGTTCTGTTGGTGGACGACCACACCATCATGCGCGAAGGGCTGAAGGCTCTGCTGACTCGGGCGGAGGATATCCAGGTGGTCGCGGAGGCTGCCGATGGCGTCGAAGCGGTGCAACGGGCAGCCGAGTTCATGCCCGACGTAATCGTCATGGATTTGACTATGCCGAGGATGGGGGGGATCGAGGCGATCCGTCGCATTGCCGTCGATAATCCAGGGTGCAGAGCATTGACCCTTTCCATGGTCATGGACCGAAGCTGCGTGGTGGAGAGCCTCAAAGCCGGTGCAAAGGGATATTTGATCAAGGACTGTGCCGGTGAGGAGCTGATCGGCGCGATCCGCACCCTGGCGGAAGGGGGGTCGTACCTCTGCTCCAAGGTGACGGAACTGATCATCAGCGATTACGCGCAGCATGCGGCCGAGACCCCCTCATCGTCCCACTCGCTGCTCTCCGCTCGTGAGCGGGAAGTGCTCCAGCTGATAGCCGACGGCAACACTACCAAGGAAATTGCCTTTACCCTCGGAATCAGCGCCAAGACCGTCGAAGTTCAACGCAGCAGCATTATGAAGAAACTGAACCTGTACAGCATTGCCGAGTTGACCAAATACGCCCTGCGCGAGGGGTTGACCTCCATGGAACCGTAGGAGGGCCATGTCCGTTGATCACTGCTCTCCGGCCTGATCTCTCCGGTACGGGTGCGAGACATGACTCCTCCCCGGCAGGATATCCTTTCCTCTCTTTTTCCCACCATCGTTTTTCCTTACCGATCCCATAAGGCATTTCGCTGCTGTTTTTCCAATTGCCTGAATATGCATCCCGAGCCGCTGGAGGTATGATGCCTCAACGGTGAAGGCATGCCACGGAGGGCACGGGCCGGAAGGAGACCATACCATGAAAACCAGCGATTCCAGCCGGGTGTGGAAAACGGAACCGGACAACGGAGATGAACAAGAGGATGGGGAGGGAGAGCTTTTCCGGCTCGGTGAAGGTGAGGAGGACGAGGTCGAGGCGCGCCAATTTTTGGCGCAAACCGAGGAAAACATCCGTTTCGTATCGGAGGTGGCGGACAATATCGCCCAGCTGACCCTGCTGGCTAGGATCAAGCTCGACATGCTGACCAGCGACGGCCTGTTCGAGGGGCATGCATTGACCCTCCATCAGGTGCGCGAGGTGCTTGACCAGGCAATCACCGAAATCAGGGCACTGGTGTCTCGTTTTAGTCCGTTCCTGCTTGCCGAACTGGGGCTTGAGTCTTCGTTGCGTCACCTCTGCCGGGAACTGGAGGAAAAGAGCGGCGTACGGGTGCTGTTCGGAGACGACGGGCAGGAGAAGCCTCTGGAGGGGCTTTCCCGCACCATCGTCTACCACGCTGCCCGCGAAACTCTGTTCACGGTGGTGCACGAGGGAATAACCACTGAGGTGCGGCTCAGCGTCGCCCGGGTCGGCGACCTGCTTCAACTGGTGATCGAAGACCGGGGAGGTGGTTACGAGTATGCCGAAACTGCCGTTAGATTCCGCAAAACAGAGGGGAAAGTCATGTGCTGCTGCATTCGCCTCCTGGGGGGCAACGTCCGTTTTCTCTCCCTCCCTGGCCAGAGAGCCGGTCTACGTATCCGGATGCCGTTGGCAATGCTGAAGGGAGGAGCAGAGCCGCGGGACGCTGACGGATGATCAGGCTGGTGCTGCTCAGTTTCATGGCTGGATAATGAAGTACGGGAAAAAAGATCGGGGGAATACATGAATCGTTTTCGTTCGCTGTATCTTGCTTCGCAGTTGATCGTCGGATTTGCCCTGGTGGCGCTGGTGGCGGCAGTTGTCGGGCTGGTGGGAGTCGTGAAGCTCTCGCGCATCGGCGCCGCCGACAGGCAATTGTACGATAAGGTTACCCTGCCTGCCGGCTATGTGGCCGACATGGCCATCGCCTTTCAGCGCGTCAGAATCTGCCTGAGGGATATGGAAACGGCCGAACCGGGCCGGAGGGAGGCGCTGCTTCGGGAGATCCGGAAACAGCGGGAGGAGATACGCTCCAAGTCGGAACTGTACGAGAAGAGCCTGCTGACGGAGAAGGGGCGCAGGGATTACGCTGAGTTCACGGTGAGCCGCAACGCCTATATCCGGGTGCTTGACAGCATCGTCTCCCTGGTTGGGGCGGGCGATCATGACCGGGTGAAGAGCCTGTTCCTCCATGATGAGCAGAGCGCCGCCGGAGAGTACCAGAGAAGGCTGGATGAGTTGAGAACTGTCAAGGTAGCCTATGGCAGGCAGGTGGCCGATGACAATTCCGGGCTGGTGCGGGCGGCGATTCGGGATACGCTGCTGCTGATGCTGGTTGCCGTAGGTGTGGCCGTTGGTCTGGGGGTCCTGATCAGTCGGATCGTTGTGGGGCGCTTGGGGGGGGATCCGTCAGAGGTCGTAGCCGTATGTCGCAGGGTCGCCGACGGTGATCTCTCCGTACGGATCGATCTGGCGGGAAAGCGCAACGACAGCCTCATGGCGGCCATGAATGACATGGTAACCGGCCTGAGGGAGATGGTTTCCCATACCGTGGATATTTCCGCAGCCATTGCCGCGGCCTCCACCCAACTGCACCAGGCATCGGACCAGATCGCCACCGGCGCCGAGGAGGTGGCTGCCCAGGCAGGTACTGTGGCCACGGCCAGCGAGCAGATGTCCAGTACCAGTATGGATATTGCCAACAACTGCGGCATGGCGGCCGAGGCGGCGCGCAACTCAACCGGCGCGGCAAACTCCGGTGCGCAGGTGGTTGAGGAAACCATCAGCGGCATGAACCAGATTGCCCAGCGGGTGCGCCAGACCGCCTCGACCATTTCGGCCCTCGGCACGCGCTCCGAACAGGTCGGCGCCATTGTCGGCACCATCGAGGAAATCGCGGACCAGACCAATCTGTTGGCTCTGAATGCCGCCATCGAGGCTGCCCGTGCGGGGGATCAGGGGCGCGGATTTGCCGTGGTGGCCGACGAGGTGAGGGCACTGGCAGAACGCACCACCAGGGCGACCCGCGAGATCGGCGACATGATCGAGGCCATCCAGGGGGAAACCCAGGAGGCGGTCAAGGAGATGGAGGCCGGCGTGGCTGAGGTGGAGAGGGGGGCGCTGTCGTCCCGCAGGTCGGGAGAGGCCCTGCGGGAGATCCTCTCCAGCATCGGCGAGGTGTCCATGGAGATCAGCCAGATCGCCACGGCAGCCGAGGAGCAGACCGCCGTGACCACCGAGGTCACCATGAATGTCCAGCAGATTAACGATGTTGTATCGGAGACCGCACGCAGCGCCGAGGAGACGGCTGATGCCGCTTCGCAGCTGGCACGGGAGGCCCGGGAGTTACAATCGCTGATTCAGCGGTTCAGGTTGGCGTAATACCCGCTGCATCGACTGGATCGTTGCTCCCACGCCGCGCCGTGAGTATCCCGGTGTGCGCACGGAGTTCAGGGAAAGGTAGCCTACGATGGAACATGCCGGACAGATGAAGAGCGAATACGAGCTGCAGCTGCACAAGCTCTGCTTCGAACGGGCTCCCATCGGGATTTTCCGGGTGGGGAGCGATTCCAGGGTGCTTGCCGTTAATGAACAGGCATGCCGCAGCCTCGGCTACAGCCGTGAGGAACTCAGCGGCATGAGCATCTTCGACATCAAGCCGGAGATCACCCCGGAGGAGGTAGAGGAGTATCTGCGGCGGATGCGGGAATGGGGGAGCGTCTGCTTCGAGGCCACCCACCGACGCAAGGATGGCAGCTGCTTTCCGGTTGAGGTGTGGCTCTCTCCCGTCAAGTTCAGGGATTCCGAGCACAGGTACTGCTTTGTTCACGACATCAGCCGGCGCAAGGGGGCGGAAGAGGCGCTGTTGCGTGCCCACGATGAGCTCGAGGCCCGCGTACGGGAGCGCACCCGGGAGATCACCGAACTGAACGAACAGCTGACCCGGGAGATCGGGGAGCGCATCCGGATCGAAGAAGAGCTCCACCGCTCGCAGAAGATGCTGCAGCTGGTTATCGACAATATCCCCCAGCGGGTGTTCTGGAAGGATCGCGACCTGCGTTATCTGGGGTGTAATCGATCCTTTGCCGAACATGCCGGCTTGAACGATTCCAGCGAGGTTGTCGGTATGGATGACGTCCTGATGCCCTGGAAGGCCAATGCGGCTGACTACCAGGCTCAGGACCGGGAAATCATGGAGCGTGACAGCGTTGCTCTCGGTTATCTGAGCGCCCAGACCCAGGCGGACGATAGTGTTGCCTGGTTGAGAAAGAACAAGGTTCCGCTCCACGACCAGGATGGCAGGGTCATCGGCATACTGGGAACGATCCAGGATATTACCGAGAGCAGGCGCATACAACATACATTGACCAAGAAGGAGAGGATCCTGGCAGAAGCCCAGTCCATCGCCCATCTGGGGAGCTGGGAGTACTGTCTGGAGACCGACAAGGAGTACCGTTCCCTGGAATTTTTCCGCATCCTGGGCATTCCCGCCGCTACCTCCGGTTTTGCCCGTGACTCCATGTTCGACTACATTCATCCGGAGGACAGGGAACTCGTGCGTGCACGGATCTCCGAGACACTGGAGCATGGCAGGCCGTATGAGGTGGAATACCGGATCATCAGGGCCGATGGGGTCGAGCGGCATGTTCATGCCAAGGGAAAAACCGTGGCGGACGAGTATGACGGTACAACCAAATTCATCGGCACCATCCAGGATGTGACCGAACGTACCCGGACCAACGAGGCGCTCCTGTTCACCCAGTTTTCCGTTGACCAGGCGGCGATGCCTATCTTCTGGATCACCAGGGAGGGACGGTTCGCCTATTGCAACCATGCCTGCGGCTACCTGGGGTACTCGCCGGAGTTTCTGGCTACCCTGACCATCTTCGACATTGATCCGGGACTCTCGCGGGAGGAGTGGGAGCGTGACTGGGCGCTCTGCCGGGAGAGAGAACTGCTGAGCTTTGAGTCCCGCCATCGGACCTGCGATGGCATCTTCATTCCGGTGCAGCTTACGGCCAAACACATGGAAAACCGGGGGCACGAGTACTACGTGGCATTCGTCAAGGACATCAGCAGGAGGAAGAGGGCCGAGGAGAGGACTGCCGTCCAGTTGCGGCGGCTGGCGTCGCTGAGAATGATCGATACGGCCATAACCGGCAGCCTGGACCTGCGTGTGGTGCTCGAAGTGATCCTGGATCAGGTGGCCCGGCACTATGATGCTGATGCCGCCGATATCCTCCTGCTCAATCATGCCTATCAGCTGGAATATGCCGCGGGACGCGGTTTCCAGACCGACACGGGCTCCCGGAGGCTGCACCTGGGTGCGGGGGCCGCCGGACGGGTCATCAGGGAGCAGCGGGTCATCACGCTCTCCGGTGAGGATGGGAGCGCTTCTTTCCCGGCGTCATTCCATCCTGACGAGGAGTTCCTCTCCTACCATGGCGCTCCACTCATAGCCAAGGGGAAGGTCGTGGGTGTCCTGGAGATCTACTGCCGCGGAAGGCGTCTCCTGGAGCCGGAGGAGCTTGATTTCCTTGAGGCTCTGGCAAAACAGACCGCCATTGCCGTGGACAACGCCACCCTGTTCTCGGGACTCCAGAAGCTGAACACCGAACTGCTGCTGGCCTATGATTCCACTCTGGAGGGATGGTCCCAGGCGCTGGATCTGAGGGACAAGGAGTCCGAGGGGCACAGCAGGCGGGTAACGGAGATGACCGTGCGTCTGGCACAGACCATGGGAATCCCCGAAAGCGAGCTGATCCATATCCGACGAGGCGCGATGCTGCACGACATCGGCAAGATGGGGATACCGGACAATATCCTGCTCAAACCCGGTCCCCTGAATGCCGAGGAGCGGGCGGTTATGGAAAAACATCCCGAATATGCCAATCAGTTTCTCTCGTCCACGGAGTTTCTCCGACAGGCTCTGCACATCCCGTACTGCCACCACGAACGTTGGGACGGGAGCGGCTATCCCCGAAGGCTGGCGCGGGAGCAGATCCCGCTGGCCGCGCGAATCTTTGCCGTTGTGGATGTGTGGGATGCCCTGAGATCCGACCGACCGTACCGTACGGCCTGGACAAGGGAGAAGAGCATACGGCACATCCTGGATGGGGCGGGGACGCACTTTGATCCTGCCGTGATTGATGCCTTCATGGGGATCATTGATGAGTTTGATGTCCCGTAGGGACCTTGCAATCGGCATGCAACACATCTGGCCTGACCACCTGTATCAAGTATGGTTGGGGGTGTCATATACGCCGAAGATATGGTAAGTGAATAGCCCGGTGGTACTACGTGCGATGGGAGCGTGTTCGTGTGCGCCCATGACTAGTTAGCAAACGAGGACAAGGGTATGGAATCCACGCTGCTGTTTCTGATCAACCGCCATGACTGCTGGAGTTATGCCCGGCTCACTCTTCTGGAGCAGGAGGAGGACCAGCTGGTCATCGGCTTCATTCCCCGGCCGGACGACCATGGCCTGGACGCCATCCTGGCCGAGTACCGGGGGGTAGTGGGACTGTCCTGCCGGGAACTCTGCTGCCATGCCTCCATCCGGGAGGTGGAGCGGAGCCGGACCGTTGAGGGGGAGCTGGTTACCCTGCGCTGCCGGCGCCTGGAGCTGCCCTCCACCCTGGGGCTGATCGCCGAGGAAAAGATGCGGCAGTGGGAGCTGGAGTGGGACAGGCCGCTGAAGGAATTGGCCCGCTACGACGGCATGATGGGATTTGCCCAGGCTCCTCCGGTGCGTCCCGGCTTCGTCACCCTGGTCAACCACAGCGCCTGGAGGATCCTGCTGGGGAGGAACATGCCCTACGAGTACGGCCACAAGGGGAGGGTGACCGGCTTCACCGACGCCGGGGGGAACGCCAGGCCGGAGGTGGTCAGGCTGATGGAGACCCCCTGTCCCTTCAGATTGCTGTATCCGCTCCTGGGGCGGGATTGGGACCTGTTCCTGGCGGTATCGCGGCTGTTCGTGCACTACCTGCTCATGGATCGGGGGGTGGTGGATGAGGTGCGTGAACTCGGTCTGGAGCCGGACCGGGAGGGGAATCTGCTGGTCTCCTTCCGGGGAATACGGGCGGGAGTATCGAAGGACGACCTGCCGATTCTGGTCGTCGTGCGGGAGACCTGTCTGCTGGAGCCGGGCTTTGGCGCCACACTCCCCTGAGGCGCCCCCCGACGGTCGTTCAGGGGGGAGAAGCGGCCCGGCCCACGCGGCTTTTTCCCTGGTGTTTCGCCCGGCACAGGGCCTGGTCGGCGATGGTGACGGACCCGGTATTAGGCGGGAACGGCCAAGGTCGCCAGATGGTCCAGCAGGTGCTGGTGGCAGCGGGGGGGCGGGGTTGCGGCGTCGGCCAGCCCCGCCGACACCAGGGCGTGGTGCAGCTGGGCCACCCGGGGGACGCCGACCCCGAAACGCTCCAGGCGCTCCAGCACCCAGGGGAGCTCCGTGGCCGGCCAGGTGGCGGCGCAGCGTCCCGCCTCCAGCACGCTGACGCAATCGGCCCACTGGTAGGCGAAGTCGATGTCGTGGGTGGCGATGATGACGGTCATACCCCCTGCGTGGAGCCCCTCCAGCACCGTTGCCAGTTCCGTCTGCATGGCGGCGTCCAGGCCGGCCATGGGTTCGTCCAGGATCAGCAGTTCCGGTTCCATGGCCAGCACGCCGGCGATGCAGACCCGCTTCTTCTGGCCGTAGCTCATGGCGTGTACCGGCCGGTCGGCGTAGCCGGTCATGCCCACCGCCGCCAGGGAGCGCTCCACCCGCTCACGCACCTCGGCCAGCGGCAGTCCCAGGTTGAGGGGGCCGAAGGAAACGTCCTCGCGCACGCTGGCTGAAAACAGCTGGGTGTCGGGGTTCTGGAACACGATGCCGATGCGGGAGCGCACTCCGCGCAGCCCCTGACGGCCGTAATCCAGGGGGGTTCCCGCCAGCAGCACCTGGCCGGAATGGGGGCGCAGCACGCCGTTGCACTGGAGGAAGAGGGTGGTCTTGCCGGCGCCGTTCAGCCCCAGAAGGGCGGTACGTTTCCCCTTCTGGAACGAGATGGAGCAGTCGTCCAGGCCCCGGTTGCCGTCGGGGTAGCGGAAACTCACCCCGCGCAGCTCCAGTATGATCTCGCCGGATGTTGTCACGAGTGCACTACCGCCAGGGCGATCAGGAGGCAGCCCGCGGCCAGCCCTGCCAGGGTACTGCCGAAGCCGTTGGGATAGGTGGGAGTCAGGAAACGCAGGGGGCCGTCATTGGCCCGGGAAATGGCTGCCTGCTGCAGTGCCCGGGAACGCTGCCAGACCTGGACCGTGAGAGCCGCCACCATGATGCCCATGGAGCGCAGGGCCAGGCGCGGGGTGGCATATCCCAGGCGTGACGACTGGGCGGTGACGATGTCGTGGGTCGCCTCCAGGAAGACGAACAGGGTGCGGTAGCAGAGGGTCATCAGGTCGGTCAGAACTTCCGGGACGCGGAGCCGGCGCGCCAGCGCGATCAGGTCGTTGAGCGGCGTTGTCAGCGCCAGGAAGAGCAGCGCCGCCAGGCAGACCAGGGACCGTCCCGCCACGTGCAGGGCCTCTCCGACCTGTCCGTTGCTGCTGGTCAGGGTCAGCCAGGGGGACTGGGCGTGCCATTCCGGTGATACCGCCAGGGTCGCGGTGCTGACCAGCAGGAACAAGAGCGGCGCGGCGCTGATGCGCAGGTAGCAGCGCAGGGGGATGCGCGCGCCGAGGCAGGTGAGTACCGCCAGGAGCAGTGCCAGCAGCAGGGCGACGGCGGGGGAAGAAGCGGCAAAGGCGGCGATCATGCCGCACAGCGCAAAGACGCTTTTGGCGGCGGGATGGACCCGCCGCCAGCGATTGGAATAGGAGAGCTGCTCGATCAGCATCAGGCCTCGCTCTTGTTCCGGCTCAGCCTGGATCGGGTCACCGAGCTTCCGAGCCAGTAGCCGATGAACCCGGCGCCCAGGGCGGCCTGGAGGGCGAAGAGCAGGGAGCCGATTTCTCCGCTGGGGGGCTCCATGATCGGGTTGAACCAGGGCTTGTACTGGGGGGCAATGGTCGAGATGGTATCCTTGGCCTTGTCATCGGCACCGGCGAAGATCTCGGCCTGGGTTCCGTCCGGTCCCGGTGCCGGTCGTTGCACCAACCAGAGCGGAATCGCCACGAGGAATACCACCAGGGCCAGCAGGATCAGGTTCTGATAGCGTTTCATGCCCGCACCTCCCGTCCCTGCTCCTCGATGCTCAGGTTGCCCAACTCTTCCCGGTTGAAACGCAGCAGCGCGTTCATCACCACCACGGTCAGCAGCCCCTCGCTGATGGCCAGGGGGATCTGGGTCAGGGCGAAGACGCCGGCGAACTTGGCCAGGGATGCGGTGAAGCCGCCCACCGGATCGGGAAAGGCAAACGCCAGCTGGCAGGCCGTGGTGACATAGGTCAGCAGGTCGCCCAGGGAGGCGGCCAGGAAGACCGCCACGCCAAAGGGAAGCCGGGCCGAACGGGCCAGGCGGAAGACGGCGGCGGCGGCGAAGGGGCCGACGATGGCCATGGAGAAGATGTTGGCGCCCAGGGTGGTCAGGCCGCCGTGGGCCAGGAGCAGGGCCTGGAACAGCAGTACCACCGCGCCGATGGGGGCCACGGCCGAGGGGCCGAACAGCACCGCCCCCAGTCCGGTGCCGGTGGGGTGTGAGCAGCTGCCGGTGACGGAGGGCATTTTCAGGGCCGAGAGCACGAAGGTGAACGCGGCGGCCACTCCCAGCAGCATGCGCTGCTCCGGGTTTTCCTTGATCTTTTTATTGATGGAGTACAGGCCGTAGGCGACCACCGGCGCCGAGACGACGCTCCAGCCGACGGCATGTTCAACGGGCAGGAAACCTTCCATGATGTGCATGATGTATCTCCTCTGGTACGACGTGGACGGCTGGTGATCAGAACTTGAGGACGATGCCGTACAGGATGGCCAGATCGTCCTCGGGGCGGGTCAGCCCCACCTTGATGCCCGCGTCCAGATCCAGGTACTGGTTGAATTCGTAGCGCAGGCCGGTCAGGGCGTAGGAGGTAAGGCATCCGGTTCCCTTGTCCTGGGTGGTGGACAGCCCGAAATCAACGGCGCCGATCAGGTTGGGGAGCAGCTTTGCCTCGGCCGCCAGGGAGCCGTACCAGATGTTGTTCCGGTTCTCGGCGCGCATGTCATCGGTACGGTAGTGATGATGCTCGTATCCCAGGTTGGCGTGCAGGGCAACGTCCCCGTCATGGAACTCCCGGGTGGCGATCAGGGTAACCCCCGGTTGCCAGCTCCCCTCGGACAGGCCGGCGTTGTACCTGCCGGTGGGGATTGCGACGTAGGGCTTCAGGGTGAAGTCGATCCCGGCCAGTTCCAGGAAGCGGTACTTGAGCTCCAGGGTCATGTCGCCGAAGCCGTCCAGGTCGTCCACCAGTCGGCCCCCCTCCCGGGTGCGGTCGCTGAAGACGTAGGGCACGGCCAGGGCGATGCCCAGGTCCTGGTACAGGCCGGTGGTGACTTTGAGTTCCGTATCAAAGACTTCTCCCCTGACCCTCTGGCCCCCTTCCCGTTCGCTGTCGTGGGCATAGCTGTTGTTGATCTCGATCTCAACTTTGCCCAATTCGACGGTTCCGGCATCGTCGGTGATCAGCGGCGGCGCGGCCTGGGCCGGAGCAGCCAGGGCCAGCGTCAGGAGCGCGCCGGACAGGACGGCGCGGACTCTGGTTCCCGGATTCCATCCGGTTTCCGTGTGCGGTGGGGATTGTTCCCCCGTGTTTCCAGACATCTGTTTTCCTCCCTCGGGAATGGTGTGGAACCGTCCGCTCAGGTTTTCCGGCTCAGGGCATCCTAGTTGCCCGCCTTCCCGGCTCTTCATCGGCCAGTGGCATTGTCGGGCGTTCGTTCCCTCTACGGCTGCGGGGCAGCGGGAGCATTCACGCATGGCGCGGCACTCCTCTTCCCTGTTTCGGACGGGGTGGTAGTTGCATATGTCGCAGCGCCCCCGGCGGGGCATGAAAAAAGTCCGCATCTGCAAGCAGCATGCGGACTTTCCGTATTTTGGTCCTGTGGATTCGCGCTCCACTCTCCCGGTCCCCCGGGAATTGCGAGTGGCATGGATCTGTGGCAGGTCTTCTGGCTCGCGATTCGTCCTCCGGGCGCCTTCCCAGTCAAAAACCAGTGGCTGTTGCCCTTTGTCATCGCTTACAGCGGCGGGTCCGCGGGGGAATCACACCCCTCTTCCCTATCAAGCCCTGTCGGGCGCCGTGATCCGGTATGAGTGTTCCGCTCGGTGAACGGATATGTGTCCCGCAGACTATCCAATACGGCTCCGGCTGTCAAGTCGTTTCCCGGCTTACTCCGCAACGGCCGTGCCCGTTGGCGGGGAAGGAGTCGAGTAGACCGTTTCGATACAACCATTACCGTTCACGGTGAGCTTGTCGAACCGTTGTCACTTTGTAAGCACAGGCCTTCGGCAAGCTCAGGCCGAACGGAGACTTGTAAGCAAATTTACGAAACGGTCCACTAGTTGCCGCAGAAGCTCCACATGTTCTCGGGAACCACCATGCGCACCGGCTCGCCGTCAACGGTGGTGGCCATGGTCAGGTTGCCTGATTTCTCCACGAAGGCGCGGTCCTGTTCCATGTCAACGACCTTCAGGTGCTTCTGCAGGCGCAGGGAAACGGCGATGTCAGCCAAAGAGTTGAGCCAGGCCTCCATCACCGGAGACTTGATGCGCACCTGTGAAAACACGTCCTGATTCTGCGTTGCCTGATCACTCATCACACACTCCTCCCTAGAATCTCATCTGGAGCCCGGCCACGGCGCGAAGGCCGTCGTCGGGATGTCCCAGATGAGATTCATACGCCGTATCGAAGAGATTATCAACCCTCAGATAGATTTCGGAGGCAATTGCGCCGATTCTGAACGGCTGGGTCGCCCTCAGGTCCACGAGCACGGCGGCGCCCATACGCTGGTAGCTCCGGTTCTCCGCCTGGCTGTAGCGGCTTCCCTCGTAGCGGACCGTGGTCTCCAGCCTGGTGGCCAGGCGGGGGAGGGTGTAGGAGAGGGTGTACTTCATCTTCAGGCCGGGGGTGTAGGGGAGCTTCTTGCCGGTGGCCTTGACCGCCGAATCCTGGAGGGTGATGCTCCCCTCCAGGGCAGGCCCGTTTTCCCAGGCATATTTGGCCGTAATTTCTCCTCCCTGGCGCTCGGCTCCGCGGATGTTTACCGGACGGTAGATCAGGTCGCTCCCCCTGCGGGAACTGATCAGGTCGATGGTGTCGCTCCTGAACAGGGTCAGCTGCACGAGGCGGTCCTTGCCGAAGGTCTGTTCCAGTCCCACCTCGTAAGACCAGACCCGCTCCTTCTTCAGATCCGGGTTGCCCCGGGTCTGGTCGATGGAGCCGTGGCTGGTCTGGTACAGTTGCCCGAACAGGGGAATGTTCACCGTATAGCCGGCCCGAACCTTGAGCAGGGTTGTCTCCCCGATTCTCCAGCCGATGCCCAGATTGCCCCCCGGGTTGCCGCCGAAGTCGTTGGTCAGGTCCCCCCGCAGGCCGAAGGTGGTTGTCAGGGAGCCGAATCTGCGGTCGTACTGCACGCTGAGACCGTTCCTGAAACGCTCGTGGCCGCCGCTCAGGGTATGGTCGAAGACGTTCCATTCCGACATGCCGCCGAAGCGCAGGTCCCACTGTTCCCCTTCGCCGGACCAGGTGGTGTCGAATTTCACTCCTGCCTTGTCGTCGTCCAGGGTGTAGCGGCTCCCCGACTCGGCCCGGTCCTCCAGGCGGATCAGGTCGCCGTAGGCGGTGACGCTGACGGTTCCCGATTCACCCAGCATACCGGAATAGCGCGCGTCCAGGGACCCCTTGCGGTACTCCTGACGGGCATGGTGGGTCTCGTTGTCCACCGGGCCGGGGGACCCGAATTCCGCATGGTAGTAGCGGCCGTTGAACTCGTAGCGCCGCCCCTCTTCCCCCTGGCGGTTCCAGTTCAGGCTGAAGGCACCGTCGGTGCGGTCGCTGTTGACGCGTTTACCGTCCAAGTGGTTGCCCGTGGCGGAGAGCAGGACGGTGCTGTCGGAGACCGGCAGCTGGTGGCTTGCGGTCCCCTCCATCAGGCCGTAGGAGCCTCCCCCCAGCTTCAGGGAGCTGCGCTTCTTCTCCTTCCCTCCCGCCTTCTTGGGCGCGCGGGTGACGATGTTGATGGCGCCGTCGCTCCCTCCGGGGCCGAGCCAGACCGGGACCGGCGGCTTGAAGACCGAGATGGACTGGATGCTGTCCACCGGGATGGCGCTCAGGTCCTGGCTGCCGTACTGGTTTGAATTGAGCGGCCTGCCGTTCAGCAGCACCATCACGCCGCCGGAGCGGCCCGATCCCCTGATTGAGATGCGCGAGCCGATCCCGGCGCTGGAATAGACCTCAACCCCCGGCATGGTCTTGAGGATCTCTTCCACGCTTCCCAGGTTGCGCTTGACGATCTCCGTTCGTTCCACGGTGGTCACGTCCAGGGGGTGGTTCTGGAGGTACTCCTTGAGCTTTTCGGAGGTGACCACGACCTCACCCAGGGAGTAGGGCTCCTGGGCTGTTTCAGCGCCCAGGGCAGGTCCGGAGAGAAGCGACAGGATGAGAACGGTATGACCGGGAATCTGACGGATATGCATGGATGGTCCTTTGGTTTTTAGAGATTGATTTTTCCCGCCGTGGTGATGGCGTTGGTTGTGCGGTCCCAGTCCAGCAGCACCAGCTGGGGCGTCGGCGAGACGAAGGTGAACAGCCGCTTGCCGTCCAGGACGGCGGCGCTCTCGCCGCCGCGGAAATCGATGCCCGGCTCGACACCGGTACGGTTGGTGACGATGAGTGCCAGGCCGGTCTCCCGGGAGCGCTCCTCCCAGTACCCCTTGGGCCCCATCTCGCCGGCAGGGGGCCAGTTGGCGGGGGAGAGGAGGATGCGCGCCCCCATCAGCCGATGGCGGCCGCTGATCTCGCCTTTGTAGGCATCGGCGCAGATGAGAAGCCCCACCGGGATGCCGTCAACCATGAACAGGTTGTTCTCGCCCCCCTTTGAGGCCCAGTTCTCGGCCGGCCCGTTCACCACTCGGTGCTTGCGGTAGGTTCCCTGAATCACGCCGGTTTTGTCGATGACCGCCACGCTGTTGTGCAGTTTTCCGGTGGTGGCGTCTTTCTCGGCGATGCCGATGAACAGGGTAACCCCGCCCCGGGCGGCGATGGTGGAGAGGCGGCGGACCCAGGTGGTGGGAAACCCCTCGATCCAGTCGGTGCCGATCTTCTCCGCGAATCGGTAGCCGGTCTCAGCCAGCTCCGGCGTCACCACCCAGTCGGCCTTTTCCGCGATGGCCCGGTCTATGGCCGCCTCGATGGCGCGGCGGTTCCGTTCCACCTCTCCCGGCCGGGAGTCCAGGTGCAGCAGGGCGATGCGGATGGATTCCCCGGTTTTTCCCTGAACAGCACCGTCGACGCACCACCCCCTGCCGGCTGTCAACGGAACGGAAGCAGTGGCGAGCATGATGGAGAGTGAACAGAGGAAAAGCAGCATTCCCGGGAAATGGCCCGTTGTGTCGCGAGGCGTCCGTTTCATTTGACAAAGTACCCCGAGACTCTCCATACCCCGTCCTGATCCCGGCGGGACGTGAGCGTCTCGATGGCGTCGGCTTTCTTCTCGAATTCCGTGGTGAACTCCATCACCAGGTAGTCCCCCTCGGGAGCACCGGGGAGGAAGGTGGTGTGCATGCTGCGGTGGAGCTTCCGGGAAAGGCGTTTCCCCAGAGGGGTACGGCTGGCGCTGATCATCGTTTCCCACGCTCCCTGCGTGACGGCGTGCCGGAACACTTCGGACGCCTGGCTCCAGCTGTCGCCGAACCTGCTGTCATCCACCAGGCCGAGCCATTGCAGGGCGGCATCGGCCACAGCCTTTTCCCGCAGCGTATGTTCCGTCACGTATGGTTTTCCACCGGGAAGCAGGAACCCGTTCTGTCTCCCCAGGGCCTCGATCACCGCCTCACGGGTTGCTGTGCCGATCAGCTCCCCCAGCTTGCTGTGGCCGCCGGCATAGGTGGCGCGGGGACCGGTGGTGCCGGAGACCACGATGACGCTGTCCGTGCCGGTGCCGGTGGCCTGGGCGTTTTTCGTGTAGCTGCTGGGGACGTTCAGGTCCTGGAGCGCCGCCGTCTTGGCCTCGGTCACGGTGACGATGGCCCGGGCCATGGCGCCGTCAGTCAGGCGGGCGTTGGTCAGCAGCATGACGTTGATGGTACCGTGGGGCTCCTGTCCCTCCAGGTGACTTCCCTGGTCCACGCCGGTCCTGATGGCGTTCCCTCTGGCGCCGGCGGTGACCAGCACCGTGACGGTGAGCGGCCCGAACTCCTTCGTCACCACGGCCAGGTTATCCAGGTCCGCCGCCGTGGCCATCTTGGTGATATCACCCGTGTTCAGGTTCAGGTTCCGGGCGATCGTTTCATGGATGAATTCGGTGTAGGTTTTCCCCCCCCTGCCGGCCTTGCCCATGAAGCTGTCGTTGACCTGCGCCCAGAGGAGCGGGCTGGCCGAGTGGTTCATGGCCCCCAGGGCATCCACCAGGCCGTCGTAGGTGGAGAGGGTGCGGCGGCGTTCCGGGAAACGTACCACCAGGGTCTTCTCCCACTGGTGATCCCGTTCCCCCCTGATGATGAGTGCCTCGGCCTTCAGGTTGTCGGGGAGCCTGATCTCGGCGGCGAAGAGGAGGGTGGGGATGGTCAGAATGGTCATGAGAAACGAGAGAATGATGCGCACGGTGATATTCATCCTTTCTTGCGGTAGAGACGCAGTGCAATGCAGTTCCAGCCGTTTCAACCTGCAACGAGCAGTTGGAACCCGGATACAGAGGATACACACGGATAAAGCCGGGCCGAACGTCATTCACCCCCGGGGTAGCTGCCGTTGTGCGGGTGTCATGGGGTTGTTATCCGTGTGTATCCGTATGTATCCGTGGTTGACCGCCGTTTTCAGGTTCAAAGACCCGTCAGAAGATCCACTTCGCTCCCCCCACGAAGGTCCTTCCCCGCATGGGGTAGCCGTTGATGTACTGGTAGTACCTGTCCAGCAGGTTCTCCACGGAGAGGGTCAGCTCCAGGTTCTTCAGCGGACGGTAGGCCCCCTTGATGTCCATGGTCATGAAGCCCCCTTTGTTGACCACCGGATAGGGGTAGGAAGCTGAATAGTCGGTGATGTATTCATTGCCCGAGTAGTTGATGATCAGCTTGGCATCCCAGGCTTCCTGGCCGGCCCTGACGCCGAAGGCGCCGGTCCATTCCGGGACGTTGAGCAGATGCCCGTGGCTGCCGGTGCTTCTGCTCTCACCGTCGTACCTGGTCTTGTAGGTGACGTTGGCGAACGGCTCCAGGGATATGGGGAGCCCGGCGGCAAGTCCGGCGTCATAGGAGGTGTTCATCTCCAGACCCTGGATGGTGGCGCCGGAGAGGTTCCGGTAGCTGGTCGCCCCCAGGTTGCTGTCGTAGTAGCTGGCGATCTTGTCGGAGAAGCTGGTGTGGAAGAAGGTGAAGCCGGCCTTCAGGTGATCCCTGTCGTACTCGATTCCCCCCTCGTAGGTGGTGCTCTTCTCCGGTCCCAGGTCGCGGTTTCCCAGGGTGCGGTAGCCGTACAGGGTATAGTCACTGGCAAGCTCGCGGGGGGAGGGTGCCCTGAAGGCGGTGCCGATAGCTGCCTTCAGGCTCAGTCCTTTGGCGATCTTGTAGACGATCCCCCCCCGGGCGGTGACGTGGTCCATGCTGCGGGAGATGGGGGCTCCGGTGAGTCCCCTGGTCTTCAGGGTGTTGTTGTCGAAGTAGTCGTAGCGTATGCCTGCGGTCAGCAGCAGTTTCTCGTTCAGCAGGCTGAGCCTGCCCTCGGCAAAGGCGGCGTAGTTATCGTAGCGTGAGTTGGGGTAGTAGGGGGCGCCGCTGCTGCTGGAGGTGTCCACGGAGTTACGGTCCCACTGCCCCCCCAGGATGATGCGGTGGACGCCCATGGGGAAGACGTTCTGGATGCTGACCCCCTGGGCACGGCTGTTGGAGGTGAACCGGTCCGCGTTCCCCGGTCCCGGCATCCCCATGCCTCCGGTGCTGTAGGAGTCGTCCTTGTTGTTGTTGATGTAGTACGTGAGGGTCGCGGTCCTGGTGCGGTATTCGAAGTCGAAGGCGTTGCGGGCCTTCTTGGAATAATCGTCCGGGTCCTTGGCGTAGACCGCGCCCGGTGAGCCGATGTCTCTGCCGACCCAGCGCTGGAAGCCGACGGAGACCCGCTGGTCATCCAGGAAGCTGTAGCCGAGGCGGGCGGAGAGCTCCTCGCTCTCGTAGGAGTTGTTGTCGTAGGAGCCCTTGCCGGTCCGGTAGTCGTCGCTGGCCGAGGCGGCGCCGGAGATGAAATAGTCGATCCCCTTCCATTTCCCGTGCAGGTCGCCGCCGCTCTTCCAGTATCCCCAGGAGCCTCCCTCGGCGCCTATGGAGCCGTGAACTCCCTCCTCGGTACCATGTTTAGTGATGATGTTGATCACCCCCCCCATGGCCTGGGAGCCGTACAGCACCGAGCCGGGTCCCTTGACGATCTCGATCCGCTCGATCTCGCCGGCCGGGATCTTGGCCATGTTGGTGGTGCCGGCCCGGTTGCCGTTCACCAGCAGCAGCACCCTGCTGCTGCTCTCGGTGAATAGGTCGGTGGAGAGTCCCCTGATCTCCACGTTGCCGGTCAGGGCGCCGTTGTACTTGTGCACATGGCCGATGCCCGCCTCGGCCAGCAGCTCCCCGGCATCCCGGGCGGACGAGGTCCTGATCTCCTCTTGGCTGATGACCTGGACCGATGCCGGGATATCCAGCGTGGACTCCTGGATCCTGGTGGCGGTGACCACCATCCGCTCCAGCGTGGTGTCGCTGTTTGTCGTGGTGGAATCCTGGTCGGGCCGGGATGCGGCGTCGTCTTGAGCGGCGTGGAGCGCCGGAGCCAGGAGTGGCGGCATGACCAGGGCGTTGCAGATGGACAGAATGACGAACGGGCGCTTCATTGTTTTCCTCCCTCGGGAAATGAAGATGGCTCCGAAACAGGTCTTCCGGCTCAGGGCGACCTACGTGCCGGCCTTCCCATCATGCTCCGCATGACAGTGGCATTGTTCGGCGTTCGTTCCCTTTACGGCCGCGGGGCGGCGCGGGTCTTTCACCCGCTTCCCTTGATTCGGGCTGTGTGATTTCGTTATTTGTGCAGGGACGAACTGCGTTCGCCCGCTTTTCGGTGGTAATGGCAACTACGGATACAATTCCACCAAGGGCGTATGCAATACGCCCCTACCAGGTGTTTCTTGCTATTTCGGAGTTCCCTATGCTCCTCCCTTCCGGAAGCCCCAGGCTGCCAGGGCGACGAAGATGGCAAAGCCGACCATGAACATCCAGGGGATGGGGGCGGACGAGGCGCCTCCGGCTGTTGCGCCGCTTCCCACCTCCTGCACCTCGTAGCCGGCAACCCGGGTTCCTTTCGCTCCCCTGCCGCTGCCGTCCGGCGCGCGGCCGGATGCTCCCCGGGCGGCTGTTTTCATTCCCGCGGTGCGTCCCTGGCGGGGCTGTCCCGGCTGGGCGGCCGAAGGGTTTGAACCCACCTGCTTCATGGCGTTCAGTGCCCGGACGAAGCCGCTGTTCAGAGGGGCCAGCCCCGGCACGGAGAGGAGGGTGGACGAGGTGAACTTCGTCAGATGCGGGTTGTTGCAGGTGTGGTCGCAGCAGGCCATGCCCACCTCCATGGCGGTTTTGGCGTACTCCTCGGCCAGCTTCTCGATCACCTTCCGGTCCGGCTTCCAGTACTCCTTGCGGGCGGTCTCCAGCATGCGCGCCACCACCGACTGATAGGCCCACATGTTCCCGGCCTTGCGGAACATCTCCTTTGTTCCCAGGCCGTTCTTGTCCTGGACGTAGGTCTCATACATCTCCTGCCACTTGGCCTTGTCCACCGCCTCGGGCACCGTGACCTGCCACCCCCAGAGGTGCTCGGTCACCTTGTCGATGAAGCGCGCGCCGGCATACCCCTCCTTCATCATGGCCTTGATCCACTCCGGGTTCAGGTAGCGGGCGCGCATCTCCCGCCCCATGTTCTTCTCCAAGGTTTCCTGAACCGGTTTGGTGGGGTTGGTCATGTTGCTGACGAACACCTCCGGCGTTTTCCCGTCCACGGCCCGGATGGCCATGGCCAGGCCCCCCAGGTACTGGTAGAAGTCGTCCGTGTCCAGCACGCCGATGGTGGTGGTGGAGCGGCTGTGGATGGCGATCTTGCTGCCGGAGAGGGCGTTTTTCAGCAGCACCTGCCCCAGCTCCTCGTTCCCCTCTTTGCCCCCTTCGCTCCAGAACCCCTGGCCGTACAGGTAGCCGACCCGCCGGAAATAGACGTCGATGACCTTCTTTTCGTTGTTCCAGGTGTTGGAGGCCACGATGGCGTTTTCCAGGCCGTTGCCGTAGGCGCCTGAGGGCTCGGTGAAGATGCGCACCGAGGCCATGCGACGGGCCTTTTCCTCCGGAATGCCCCTGGCCATGAGCATCTTCTGGGTTTTCAGTGTGTTGGCGCGGACGACGTTATCCTGTTCCTTCTGGTCCCTGGCAACGGAGACCGCCCTGTCCAGCAGATCCATCAGCGTAGAGAACAGGTCGCGGTACAGCCCCGAGGGGGTCATGGTCACGTCGATGCGCGGTCGGCCCAGCTCGGCGCGGGGAATGGCCTCCACCCCCTGGACTCTTCCCCGCTCGTCCCATTTTGGCCGTACCCCCATGAGGTACATCACCTGGGACTCCATCACCCCCTCGTGGCGGATGCATTCGGTGGCCCAGAGAACAAAGGAGAGCTTGTCAGGATAGATTCCGTGGCGTGCACGGTAGTTCTCGATCAGCTCCCGGGCCAGCCTGACGCCGGTGGCGTAGGTGGCGGGGGAGGGGACCCGGGACGGGTCGAAGGAGTAGAAGTTCTTGCCGGTGGGGAGGGAGTCCGGGTTGCGGATCGGGTCGTTGCCGGTGCCGGCCGGGATGTACCTGCCGTTTAAGGCATTGATGAACGAATCCAGCTCCCGCGGACCGCTGCGCCGGATGGCGTCCTCCAACTTGGCGATCCGCTTGGCCCGCTCGTCGGCTGAGAGCCCCTTTTCGATGGCGACGATGGCTTCGGCCGTGCTGCGGATGTACTTCTCCTCCGGAGATTTGCCGAAGGTGTGCAGGCCGAAGGGGGTGGTGGTCTCGGCGATATCCTTGATATGGTGCTCAAGCTGCTCCACGTCGTCATGGGTGGCGATGGCCTTCAGTTTCAGGTCAATGAGCAGACCGCTCTTCCGGGCGATGCGGTTGACCTCCTCCAGCTTGGCCGTCGCCAGCTGGGGCGACTTCTCCCGGGCGTTATTGTAGTCATTGATCAGGGCCGCCAGTTCCTTCAGGTCGCGGTTCATGCCGGCCTTGTCGAAGGGTGGGGTCATGTAGTCGATCACTACCGCCATGCCGCGGCGTTTGGCCTGGATTCCCTCACCCACGTCATCCACGATGTAGGGATAGATGTTGGGAAGGTCCTGGATCAGAACCTCGGAGGGGTCCTCTCTGGTAAAGCCGACCTCCTTCCCTCCCATCCACTCGTGGGTGCCGTGGGTGCCGATGTGGGCCAGGGCATCGGCCCTGAACCCCTTCTTCAGCCAGAGATAGTAGGCCACATACTGGTGGTGGGGCGCGATGTTGGGATTGTGGTAGGCCTTGACGATGTTCTGCGCCCACCCCTTGGCCGGCTGGGGCATGAGCAGCACGTTGCCGTAGCGCACTCCGGGGAGGATCAGAAACGCCCTTCCCCTGTCGTCGCGCCAGGTCATCATGCCGTTGTTCTTCTCCGGTTCACCCCAGTCTTTGGTGACCGATTTTTGAAAGGCGGGGGGCAGCTCGCGGAACCACCTCCTGTAGGTCTCCACCGGCAGCAGCACCGCCCGGCCGCTGCGGGCCAGACGGTCCATCTCGGCCGGGGCCCAGTTGGCCACGTTGCGGCCGTACCCAATGACGTCGTCGTAGATGCGCTTCTTTGACAGTTCTTCCCGACCGGTGTCGTACCCCTCCGTCTTCATCCGGTTGACGATCTCGTACAGGCTGTCCGGCAGGACGTTCAGGTAGGCGGCGCCGATTCCCTGTTTCCCCGGCGGGTAGCAGTAATAGATCAGGGCGACCTTCTTGTCCCTGTTGTTCTTGGTCTGGAGGTTGATCCAGGCCTTGACCCTCTCCACCAGCCGCTGGATCCGCTCCGGGATCGGCTGGGTGGTCACGTATTCCATGCCGCTCTCCCGGTCCATGACCTTCTCCCGGGAAGCAACCACCGTGGGCTGGATGATGCCGGCCAGTTCCGGCAGTCCCACGGTGGAACTGCGTTCGAAGATGTCCAGACCCACCGGGGATTTCTCCCACTCTTCCCTGGACTGGGACATCAGGGTGACGGCGTCGATCACCGGCACTCCCAGTCTGCTGAGAATCGGGATTGCGCGCTGGGGGGACATGCCAACCTTGAGGGAGACGCCGATCACCGCCTGGACTCGACTCTTCCCCTTCTCGTCCAGCAGAAACCGCTCCACGGCCACCTCCGAGGGAAAGCCGAAAATCGGGATGGCGTTCATCCCCTCGGCTTCCAGCCGGTCAACGATGGCGTCCACCAGCTGCATCTCGCCGGAATTGAAGCTGGTCTTGAAGAAGGGGATCCCCACCCAGGGGCCGGGGCGGGAACGGTAGGCCTTGATGTACTCCTCGCAGCTGGCTACCGCGCGATGTTCGTGGCGGAGGTAGAAACCGTTCTGCGGCACGCGTGCCGGCGGCGCGCAGGGCATCTTCAGGCCGCAATCCCTGTTCAGCAGGAACAGCAGCATCTGGGTCATGTTCTCCGGCCCGTTTTCCTCGTAATAGCGATTGACCGTTTCGTCGTTGATCAGGCCGAACTCTTCATCTTCCTTCGTGAAATTGCCGCCGACGGCGTAGACCCTGACCCCGTTTCTGATCATGTCGGCCAGGCGCGGTTTCAGGCTTTCCACCAGGCGGCGGTCCATGATGTGCACGATGCCGATGCCGCTCGCCTTGCCTGGTTGGGCGGTTCTGGAGAGGCTCAGCCGCACCTGTTCGGTGGTTTTTCCGGTGACCAGGCTGAAGTCGATGTCGCGGCTGATCTCCGGGAATCTGGCGCGGACCGAGGTGATCATCCCGATGGCGGTGCGGGAGTTGAAATCCCCCAGCATCAGGTAGACCCTGGTTGTGGGAGGAGCAGCAAGGGAAGAGGCGGTCATGAGAAGCGTCAGCAGGGCGATGACGGCCAGTGGATACAGGACAACCGGTTTCAGGCTCGCTCTATTCCGGAACATAGATCACCTTGCCGTCCTTCAGTTTGTAGGCCGTGCCTAGGCGCTCCCCTTCGCCGGAGAGGCGCTTGTCGGTCACCTTCTGCACCTTGATTTCCTTCCCCTTCTTGGTGACGATCTCCACCCTGCCGTCCGCCGTCTTCTTCATGATGGTCATCTCCGACTTGGGGTCCATCATGTCCAGCATGTTGTAGGCCATGAACAGGGCTATCATCATGCTGACGATGAAGACCACGCTCACGTCGAACAGGTTGGCCACGCCGGAGATGGGGTCTTCCAGCGGCTCGTCGTATCGGTCGAAACGCCCCCGGCGCTTAAGAAAGCTCATCCGGCCCCTCCTCCTCCGGGATCTCCCGGCGCCGTCCGGCGGAGCGGAGCATCCCCTCGGTCATGAACTCCATCTCGCGCATGTCGGCCCGCACCCACTTCTCCTTGACCAGGGACATGACGTAGGCTACAACGCTGCTGGCCAGGCCCACCACGACGGTGGTGAAGGCGGTCACCATGCTCCCGGCCATCTTGGGCATGTCCCCCTGGGCCATGGCGGAGAGGGAGATCCCCATGGGGATCAGGGTCCCCATGAGCCCCAGGGCCGGGCCGACCCGGATGACGAAACGGATCCGGTCCAGGGATTTGATCAGCCCCAGCTCCGACGCCTGCAGCAGCCGCTCCAGGGCGATGTCCAGGTTGTCCCGGTCGGCGGTGACCTCCAGTTCTTTGGTCAGGGAAACCCGGTAGCGCTCCAGGGAGACGAAGCGTCCCTGGCGACGGTCCAAATATTCCCGCAGGAACCAGCCGAAGAAGACTACCACCCAGCAGGTGATCAGCACCAGGGCGGCGACAACCGGAAAGAGCAATACCGATGAGATGATGAAGAGAAAACTCTCCAGGCCTGCCAGAATGTTCATGAGCTACTCCTCTGAAAAGAATGTGGGATCCGGCGGGGCGGTCTCCACCGCTTCCTCCGGCTCCCCGGCACGATACACATTGAAATCCATAAAAAAGGGCAGCCGGAGGCTGCCTGTCAGGGTAGTCCGGCTGCGTTTCGTCGCCGTACGACGGCTACGAACGTATAGTGGTGAGATGCGGGTTCCGTGCGCCGTTTTCCGGTGTCGGAACTATGCCCTGGTACTGCTTCCGCTCCTGCCGGTCACGAACCCAACCAGAGCCAGGAACAGCACGAAGAACAGTACCCCGGTGGTGTCGTGACCGTGGGTCATGCCGTTCTCGTGGAGGAACGAACTGTACATCCCCCGGGCCGCCTCGATCTTGGCCGGGAGGAAGAGTGAAGCGATGAAGTAGAGGCCGACCAGGATCATGGCCATCCCCAGGGAGGTCTCCGAGGACGCGGCGGAGCGCGGCCGGGCGATCAGGGCCACCACCAACGCCATGAGGGCGAATGCGATACCCAGGCAGAACCCGGTGAGGAGCGGCGGCAGTCTGACCACGTTCAGAGCGGCCCAGATGGAGAAGGTCATGGCGGTCAGGCAGACCGGGCAGGGGACCAGCATCAGCAGGCGCGCCTTCAGCGGGCTCTTTTCCTCTCCGCCGGCCTCGTGCCCATGTCGTTTTCCCAACAGGACCACCACGCCCCAGGTGATCATGCCGGTTGCCAGTAGGGTGTGCAGCAAGGGACCCTTGGCCAGGATCGGCTGCAGGATGCGCATCAGCCGTTCCGCGGCCACGGCCAGAAGCATGAACAGCGCCGTGTACCCTCCCAGAGTGAGGGCGATTCCCTTTGGGCCGACCCTGCCGTACCCCAGGCCCAGCCCCACCTTGAGGGCGAAGATTCCCAGGCTGAAGAGCATGCCGCCGATCCAGAGGATGATGTTCAGGTTCATGTCAAAATCCTTTCGTGTTTGGAAACTGATAACCGCGGAGACGCCGAGGGCGCGGAGAAAACAGAACAAAACGTCGGCCGCCGCATCACCCGCAACATCACTCCCGCAGCTCGAACCTCACCGGCAGCAGGGCCCGGCAGTGGACCGGTTTGCCATTGCGCAGGGCCGGCCGGAAGCGCGACGCCTTGACCGCTGCCAGGGCTGCCTCGTCGAAGCCGTACCCGGCCTTGTTCATCACCTCCACCCTGGACAGGGTTCCCCGGTCATCCAGGGTCAGGCGCAGCAGGACCGTTCCCTCCTTGCCGATCCTGCGGGCGAAGGCGGGGTAGGTCGGCAGTACCCTGTTCAGGTAGGTGGGCCCTCCCTGGGCTCCGAACTCTCCCTCGAAGGGGCCGGTTCCGCCTCCCGAGCCGCCGGAACCGGATGCGGAGCCGCCTCCGCCGGATGGAGCGCCCCCCTGGGCCGTCCCCCCTTCGCCACCTCCATGGGATGCTGCTCCGCTTGTCTGCTGCCCCCGCGTGGTCCCCTCCGCGGCGGCTGCGGTGGCGACGGGAGTGGGGGAGACCGGCTGCTGGACGGCCTGACGCTGCCCGGGGAGGGACATGGCCTGGTGCCTGGGGGGCGGTGGCGCCGGGGAAGGCGCCGGCTGGCGCGGCGCGGACCGGGCAGCCTGTTTCGCCGGCCCGTTCTTCGGGCCGGGGGCCGGACGCCCCCCCATGGGGGCGAGGGAGCCCAGGCTGGGCATCCGCAGGTCCACCATGATGCAGTCATGCACCTTTGGCGCGTGGGGAAGGGTGCAGCAGGCGGCAAACAGCGCCCCGTGCAGGAGAAGCGATGACCAGAGCGGCCAGGACTGGTCTGGCCGGATCAGAACCGTAACGCTAGTTCGCCGTAACATGATCGCCCCGGAGATTTTGTGGATGAGAAGTACTTCTCATCGAAGATGTTGTTGACCGAAAAGGATGCCGTTGCCCAGGACGTCAGCTTGTAGCGCAGTTTGACGTCCGTGGTGATGTAGGAGTCGTAGACACCCTTGACATGGCGGGCCGTGTCGTTATTGGTGTCGTTGCCGTACCGTTTTCCCACGTAGCGGGTGATGACCGACGCTCCCAGGGAGCCGTACTCCAGGTCTGCCCCGGCGTTGTACATGTTTCGGGGGATATCGGTCATGCGTTTCCCCTCCGTGGCCGGGACGGCGCTGTTTTTGGTGATCTTGGCGTTGGTGTAGGTGTAGTTGGCGAACAGACGCAGCAGCTTGCCGAATTTCTGTTCCACCTCCACCTCCACCCCCTTGCTCTGCCCCCTGCCGGCGTTTCTCTTTTCCCGGATGCTGCCGGTGGTGGTACTGTAGATCATGTCCCTGATGTAGTTCTCGAAATAGGTCGCCTTGACCGTTGCTCCCTGCCACAGTTCCTGGGTTATGCCGCCGTCCCAGGTGACGCTTCTCTCCGGCTTGAGGTCGGGATTGCACTGGTAGGTGGTGGAACTTCCCATCATGGTGGTGCGGTAGAGTTCGTAGTTGCTGGGGGCGCGGAAAGCCTTGCCGCCGGAGACCTTCAGGGTGGTGCCCGCAAAGGGTTTGTAGACGACGGCCCCCTTGGGGCTGAAGGCGCTCTCGCTGCGGGAGCCGTACGAGGTGGGGCCGACCGTGACGACGTTGGACGCGTTGGAAGCAAGGACGTAGCCGTCGCTGGTTTCCCACCAGTCCTGGCGGAACCCGGCGTACAGGGTCAGATTGTCCAGGACCGGGATCTCGTCCTGCATGAACAGCGCGTAGATCCGGTCCGTTCCCCGGGCGGCCCCGATACGCTGCCCCTTGTCATGCTCATCGGTCCAGTCGGAGAGGGCGTAGTCTTTGCCGTTGATCTCCGACTGGCGGAAGGCGCCCCCAAGGGTGACGATATTCCAGGAGAGAACGGGAAAGGTTACCTGCACGTCGGCGCTCAGGGCCGATGCCGGGGTGCTGGTGAGTTTTCCCGGACCGCCGTCGCGGGTGGCTACCGGGGATTTGGTGCTGCTGCTGGGGGTGACGTACCAGTTGGTGTCCTGGTCCAGGTAGCTGATTCCGGCCTTGACCTTGGCGGCGGCTACTTCAGTTTCCAGGGAGAGGGCGTAGATGTTCTGGTTGCTGACCCCGTAGGTTCCCAGGAAGGAATACTCGGAACCGGAGGAGCTCCAGTAGGGATTCCCCGAGGAGTCGGTCATGTAGGTCTCGGGATCGTTGTAGGAGTACTCGCCGTAGGACTTGAGGAAGGTGAAGAGGAATTTCGTGCCGGCGTTGAAAGCGTACTCCGCCTTGACGGTCAGGTTGTCCTGCCAGGCGTCGTTTGTTCCCTTGTGGCCCAGCAGAGAGGTGGTCTTGCCGTCACTGGTCAGGGTGGGGCGTGCCCCGGTGGTGCCGCTGCCGGGGGTGCCGGTCACCAGGTCGGTGACGTAGCCGTCCGTGCCCGTGTAGTCGTTGTGCAGGAAGATGCGGAACTTGTCGTTCAGCAGCACGTCCCCGTAGGAGGCGGCGACGCGTCGGGTGTTTTCCGGCGCGTTCCCCTCCAGGGCGGAGCCGAAGCCGCTCGTAAGAGAGAACTCCCGCTTGGTCGGCATTCTGGTGATCAGGTTGACGACCCCGCCCATGGCGTTGCCGCCGTAGAGGCTGGAAGTGGCCCCCTTGACCACCTCGATTCGCTCGATGGCGCCGGGGGCGATGGTGTTGGACTGGATCGACCCGGCAAAGGGACTGTTCAGGGTGACGCCGTCCACCATGACCAGGGTCCGGTTCTGCCCGGGAACACCGCGCAAGGTGATGTTCGCGATGGTGTCCATGGGACCCTTGGAGCGGGAGAGCATGACGCCCGCCGTTCCCTTCAGGGCATCGTCAAAGGTGAGGACGTCTTTCCTGTCGATCTCCTGTCTGGATACCACCGAGGCGCTGCCGGGCGCCGAATCCAGTTCCTTCGCCGTCCTGGTGGCGGTCACGATGACCGTTTCCATCTGCTCCGTCTCCCGTTCCTGGGCTGCCACGGCTCCCGGCGCAACCGCCAGGACCATGCCGCAGGCGACGGCGCGGATGTACTTCTCCTGCTGCATATCTCCTCCCATATACAATTGAATCGCAGAGCGCCGCATTACGGCTTCGCCGGCTCCGTCACCATTCCCAGGCGTTCGATGCCGGCACCCTTGATGTCGGCCATGGTCCGGACCACCTCGCCGTAGGGGACACCGGTGTCGGCCTTGAGAAAGATCTCCTTCTTCTCCCGGTTGGCGAACATGTCGGACAGGCGGGGACGCAGGTCGCCGGCAGGCACCTGGTCTTTGTTGATGAAGATTTTCCCCTGCCCGTCCACCGTGACGATCACCGTCTCCTCGGCCTGGTCCATGGCTTTGGTATTCGCCTTGGGCAGGTTCACCTGCACCCCCTGCTGCATCATGGGCGCGGTCACCATGAAGATCACCAGCAGCACCAGCATCACGTCCACCAGCGGCGTGACGTTGATGTCAGCCATGGCGGCCCGGTTGTTGCCTCCTCCCATTGCCATGGCCTATCTCCCCGCCACCGTGCGCTGCACGATGTTCAGAAACTCCGTGGAGAAGCTGTCCATCTCGTTGGTCAGCACCCGGATCTTGTGCTGGAAGTGGTTGTAGGCCATGACCGCCGGAATGGCGGCCACCAGGCCGATGGCGGTGGCGATCAGGGCTTCGGCGATGCCGGGGGCCACCACGGCCAGGGAGGCGGAGCCGGTCTTGCCGATCCCCTCGAAGGCGGTCATGATCCCCCAGACCGTGCCGAACAGGCCGATGAAGGGGGAGGTGGAGCCGGTGGTGGCCAGGAAGGTGAGGTAGCGCTCCAGCCGGGTCAATTCCGAGTTGGTGGCCCGCCGCAGGGCGCGGGAGACGTTCTCGATGCCCCCCAGGTCGGT
>CAZIUE010000007.1:0-194112 GCA_964542535.1 uncultured Pelobacter sp.
CGGTGAGATGATGAGGGGCATGATACAGGTTGTAGTCGGCGCCGTGCGAGGGGGGTCAATGCTCGTGAAAAACTGTGGCCTGAGGGGGGTCAATGGTGGTGAAAAATCACAACCCCCAATAGTGGGTCATTTTTGCATGCCGATTAACAGGAGTGTGGGCGGAGGATCCCGCTCCCACAGAATTGGATCGTTTTTTAGGGTGTTACAGCTATGGAGTGCGTGTTTCGTATGTTGAGAGACGAATTGTAATTCCGATTAATGAAGATGGAACAGAAGGATTGGGGGAAAGACGTGATGTGCCATTAAAAGGTTTTGTTACGTATGGGAATTGTGGTCAACCCTACAATCAGTAACAGCCTATTTGTAGTAGGTTATTTTGATTATTAACGAAATTACAAAACCAGAGGTTCCAATTATGGCTTTACCTACTGCAAGTGAAGTGACGAATCAGTATCTATATGGACAAACAAATACCCCAAGCAACTTGGTTGATGACAGATTGATCCGCTCGCTCCCAAATACATATAGCACCGGGGTCAGGCTTTGCTAAGTGTTGTATGCGGTCGCTTTTCTGTATCCACTGTTTCGTTGTTGTGTTTATGGTGTTTTGGGTAACTGCTGACAGATGGTTTTTTGTAGTTGAAGGGTGGGAATGCTGCTGGTGAACAGTACGGAATTATTGGGTAAAATCTGTGAAGATTGTGTTTTGGTATTAAATTATTAAAAACATTGACTTTGATGAATTAAGTGCTTTATAAGGTGGGCTCGTCAAGACAACCGAATACTTTCATGTCGCCGAAAGGGTAAAGCACGGGTAACCGTGTGGCACAAAGCTACCATCCAGGATGGTCTGGATAGCGGGGCTGCCGGAGTGACGGATGCTGATTTGTCCGATGTGCAAAACCCACCGACTCCTGCTGGTGGGTTTTTGTGTTTGGGTGGTTTGGGCGGTTGAGATTTGATGCGTTTGTGCGCGAAGGAAATGTCATGAACGGTGAGAACGGAAAAGAGGGGCCACTGGTTAAGGGATGTTCTTTAAATGAGAAAATGAGTCGAATAGTTTCATATACTGTCCCCGGAATAGCCCGGCATGGTCCGGACACATCCAAAAGCCCTTGAGAAATCAGGGGCTTTTTGTTATTTAACCTGGTTTGATTGTTTTTGGGTGGGCTGCAGTATAGCTGACATGGTGGTACTTTAATTCACTCGACTTCGCAGTTGGTAAAAAAGTATAACCTGCTGTAATTATGAACGCCAGGGGACTGTCAACGCCGAGGTCGTCACCGGCGACAGTTATGCTGAACTGTCGTTTCGAGTCGCCCAAGCGGTTTCACCGGAAGCACATCTCATGACGGATCAGTTGGCAACATACAAGCCGATTGGCAAACGGTATGCGTCACATGATGCCGTAAACCATGGGGCTAAGGAGTTTTGCCGGGGTAATGTCCACGTCAATACGGCAGAATCAGGTAAAGCACGGGTAACCGTGTGGCACAAAGCTACCATCCAGGATGTTCTGGATAGCGGGGCTGTCGAAGTGACGGACGATGGTCTGTCCGATATGCCAAAACCTACCGCCTGCTGGTGGGTTTTTGTGTTTGGGGGGGGGCGGTTAAGATTTGATGCGTTTGTACGCGAAGGAGATGTCATGAATGGCGAGAACAGAAAACAGGAACCACAGGCTAAAGGAGGGGTAAATGCAGATAAAGAGTCAAATAGTTTCATATACTGTCCCCGGAATAGTGCCCCATTGGGTTACCACTATTACCTTGAATGTTGTTTATGTACTGGCGCTACTGTTGATGTTCTTGCCTCGTGGTGCATTCTCGGCAAGTTTTGACTGCGGCAAAGCCAGGACTCAAGTAGAAAAGTTCATATGTACCAGACCATCGCTTTCAGAATTAGATGATGCCGTACATAGTTCCTATATTGCAGCTAAAAAGAGAGGCGATGCGGACACTGTAACCAGTCAGCAGCGTGCTTGGCTCAAAGAGCGCAATGCCTGCGCCACACCCGGTTGTATCGAAAGGTTGTACAACCAGCGTATGAAAGAACTTGGTGAGAAGCGTGAAGCATCTCCCGTCCCTGCCAAAGGAAAAACAAATTCTCAGCTTATTACGATTGAGACAGAAACTCGCCTGCTGCACAACCAGCTTGAAATTCTGCGCACGATTATTAAGCACAGCAAATACTTGACCTTGGAGCCAGGGACTGGGAATTCCTATGACTATAAGAAGCGGGATCCTGTATGCAAAAATATTCAATCAACACTGATAAAAAAAGACTCTGTCATTGAAACTCCACTTGCTGATTTTTCTACTGGAAAAGACGGCAACCAGAAAATTCTAGATGTATTACAGACTCGTTTTTCATTCCTAAAACAAGCCAATTTGGCAAAATCCGATCTTGAAAGATATGCTCAATCTAATTGGAAGCCAGTGCAGGATCTGCTGATTAAAGGAAAAGCACCTAATGGCTTGGTCATGGATGCCTTCTTATACCATTTCAAAGGACTGGAGCGGGAGTATGTGTTGCAATGGTATCTGGTAAGTCAGGAGGATCCCAGCAAAGCCCTCTATGCCGGGCGCATTGAGTTTGACAAGTATGGAAGCCCAATGGTGTTTGCATATATTGATAAGCAGGTGCAAAAGAGCGATAAGGATGAAATATACATTCCTCGTAAGGAACAATTACAGGATTATTGGGTTGTTATGACCTGTGCACGAGTCAATGGAAAAATACAATTTATTGATGTCTACAGAGGCTTTGAAGAATATTACCAAGGTACCGAGTGGAAAATAATAAATACCACTTCCGAGGCGCATGTTGAGCATCCGAGAACAAAGCGAGAAGGCTGGTATTTGCTGATGGTCTACTCACCGCTTGCTTCTGTCGGAATATTAGATGAGAGCAGCAATTTTAACCTTGCTGGTAGATTTGTGAAGTGGCCAGCAAGTAGATCTGAAGCTTCAACCGTGAAATATGGTTTTCTTGGAAAATATTCGATTTTGCCGAATGGAATATTCCAAGATAGAGGATGGAGAGATGATTTCAGCCCTGGTCACTACTTGTGTGAATTTAGTTATTATTATCCATTTAGCAATACAAAAGGGGTAAAATAGTTCATGTCTGATCCATTGTTAACAATTCAAGTTACCAGTTATCCCGTTATATCATGATTCGCGCAGAAGAACGATATATACCACTGCTGTCCCATAGTAAGTAGATAAAATAGGAGGCTCGGAGAGCTATTTGTAGTATACAAGCACTGGGGTCAGGCTTTGTTTGGTGTTATATGCAGCTGCTTTTCTGTATCCACTGTTTGATGATGTGTTTATGGTGTTTTGGGTAACTGCAGACAGATGGTTTTTTGTAGTTGAAGGGTGGGGATGTTGCTGGTGAACAGTGTGGAATTATTGGGTAAAATCTGTGAAGAGTGTGTTTTGGTATTAAATTATTAAAAACATTGACTTTGATGAATTAAGTGCTTTATAAGGTGGGCTCGTCAAGACAACCGAATACTTTCATGTCGCCGAAAGGGTAAAGCACGGGTAACCGTGTGGCACAAAGCTACCATCCAGGATGGTCTGGATAGCGGGGCTGCCGGAGTGACGGATGCTGATTTGTCCGATGTGCAAAACCCACCGACTCCTGCTGGTGGGTTTTTGTGTTTGGGTGGTTTGGGCGGTTGAGATTTGATGGGTTTGTACTCGAAGGAGATGCCATGAATGGTGAGAACTGAAAACAGGAACCACAGGTTAAGGGAGGTTCTTTGGATGAGAAAAAGAGTCGAATAGTTTCATATACTGTCCCCGGAATAGCGCCCAACCTCAATAACGGCGAATACACCTACAGATACCCAGACCTGCCGGCACAACCGTACCCCTGTTAGCTTACTGATGCGTTGAATCAATTGAAAGGCGCTGGCGGAGATGACTACATCGAAGGGGGCGAAGTTATGTTTGCAGACAATTACACAACCATTGCTAAAAGGAGTTTGGTATGTGGTTTCATGTGATAATGATGCTTATTGTAATCATATGGTTGCTGATCATCGGTTTTTTGTGGAGAAAAATGGTTCGCTCAAAGCTGGTTCAGGGCAAGAACTTCAAGATAATATGCTACTGGTTTTTGCTCCACAGTCCTCTTACTGCATTTGTACTCTATATTACAGGCCCTTTTTATTATCATATCTTTGTCAATCCGCTCCCCCCTGATGAAAAATATATAGAGATTTTTCAAACGCATCGTGCTGACCTGGAAACACTGATTAAGGCATATTATGCAGCGCCTGAGGGGACTCTTTGGGACAGCCCTCAGGAAATACAGAAGATCAAAAAGAAGGCCGGCATTCACCGGATCGATAACAGAGGGCATTGGATGCCTGATTTGTATTCGGTTGAAACACAACGAAAACTATTGCAATTCGACAATGCTAAGACAAGAGAGGGGCGTTTTGCTTTGCGTCAACATGAAGCGTTGAAGATGGATATAGCGGATAGTTATCACCTTGTACCAACGCCTCGTTACCTGTCATCATCGCTTCTCTCTAAAAGCTTATTCTATATTCCAACTGTGCCGAAAACCTCAGGCGGTAAACTTTGGCCGCCTGTATCTCCACCCCAATCACAGGATGAATATGAGCGTTCTGCAAGGCGCTTGCTTCCCAGCCTGACCTCATATCCGGATAATTGGAAGGACAGTGAATGCGTTTATCGTCAATTGGAGCCACAGTGGTTTATTAGAATGTGTAGAACCGGAAAATAACGATTATCTGACTTTTATAAATCCAAATAATTTTGTGGAGGTGTTATGCTCAACGTAACGTATGTAAATTCCGCAACAAATCAAACCTATGATCCTTATGCTTTTGATTGGATAAAAACCACAGAACAAAAAAACGCTATCCTTTATACTGCATCAAAACTGGGCGTTTCCGCAGGGGCCATTGCCGGGGCCATGGCAGAGGAGTGTACCTCTGTTCGTGCTGATCTGGTCAAACAAACGATGTTGGACGATTATGCTCTCAAGCATTTGGGCTACGGGAGCCCTCGCACGCATCAGGAATTCAAAGACGACTACGAGTGGGTCAAAGTGCACAACGGTCTGGATGAAGGAGGAAAGGCATACAAGCTGGCCCACCCCGTACAAATCGACATGGGGCAAGGCAACTTCCGTTTGTCAACGGCAATTACCCTGCTTTTGTCCTATCTGAAGGATCAGCCTACAGACCCGCTCGGACTAAACAAATACGCAAATGCATACGACACATTGGCCTACGATTTGGTTGATAAAACTTCTGACGCTACAGCAAAGTTTTACGGTCTGATGCTGCAAGAGGCGGAAAAGTTTTATAAGGACAGAGCCTATGGCGGCCAATGGGGCAGTCTGCCGCAGACATTCCGCGACGCTTTGCTGGTAACTTATGTCAATCGCGGTGAAAAAAGCATGCTTGATGCAAAAAAGAAGTTGTTTGACGAAAAAGGCTTGCCATATGAGCCTCAGCCGGGCTTGACAGAATCAGCGGGCATGAACCACCTGCTCAATGCCACAGCAATTGGGAGTGCCATAGGGTTAAGCGGTTATGGAAATGATATAACCGGTGTAAGCGACCTGTCCAGCCAGGCGCTGGTTTCAGGCGCAGCCGGGCTGGCCGCTCGCTATGCCTTGAAACAACTGCGTTATGTTGCCGTCGAAGGTATTGATTACAGCGCCAGAAATACCAATGGCGAACTTGATCTGTACAACCCGGTCACAGGCCAAGGCATGACTGGACAATATTTGCAAGATCGTTCTGCCATGCTTGGCTGGCATCTCCAAAAAGAATTAAGCAATAAAACCTTTTTAGTCAGCACAATGTATCCCGATGACCGGGTATTCACCGACGCAGCCAGCAAGGAAAGGATCACTGTTAGGAACCTTGCGTCAAGCACTGCTGCGCGCCAAATTTTCTTCGGCGATTCCAACGCAAACAGCTTTTCTGGAGGCTCAAATCGGGATTTCTTGTACGGCGGCGGTGGCAAAGATAACCTGAGCGGTGGTGCTGGCGACGACTACATCGAAGGTGGCGACGGTCATGATGTAATTGAGGGTGGCAAAGGCAACGATACGCTTTATGGCGGTAAAGGATTTGACACCTATGTCTACAACATCGGCGATGGCAACGATACAATTATTGACTCTGATGGCTTCGGGCAAATTGAGATCAAGAAAGATGGCGAGTATTATCAGACTGCAATGCTGTTCCGCAACGGCGATGTCTTGTACGACCCGACCGGCAAGGTCAAAATTATTCACGACACCACCTGGAAAATAGTTCTCGAAGACGGTGGCACCATTGATCTTGGATTGGACTTTGACAGCAGCAAGTTTGGCATGACTCTAAACGACGCACCAGCCACTGCTACCACCCCATCCACCATAGTCGGTGACCTCACCCCGATCGACTACGACCCTGCTTCTGCCGGTGTTCAGATGCAGAAAGACGCGCTCGGCAATATCATCTGCAACACTACCCCCTTGCCTGGCAGAAGCGACTATCTTCATGACGGAACCGATGACGAGCGGGTAGAAGGAAAAGACGGCAACGACTACATCTATCAGGGACTCGGCAATGACCATCTGTTGGGTGGCAATGGCCGCGACGGTATCGGCGTCAAAACCGGAGAAGCATCCGGTAACGACATCATCGAAGGTGGCGCAGGTGCGGACATTCTCAACGGCGGCGACGGCAACGACCAGATCTATGGCGACAACGCCGCTGAAATGGCCACCCTGGTGAATACCGGAGAAATTGCAGAAAGTATCAACGAACAGGGCGACCTTATCGGCGGGGCGGACGGCAATGACTATCTCTACGGCACAGCCCGCAACGATGCCATCTTTGGTGGCGCCGGGCAGGATATGGTCGTCGCCGGGGCAGGTAACGACTTCATTGCCAGCGGCGGAACTTTCGACGGCCTCATTGTCACCCCAAACCTCAACGACGGCGAATACACCTATACCAGTGGCCCGCTGTTCAACTGGACGTTCTCAAACGGCTACGATGGCACTAACTATAATCCGGCTTTTACCAACATGAGCCTGATTGACGCCGGCATGAATGATACGGCAAATGATGTGATCTACGCCGGAGCAGGCAATGACTTTGTCTATGGCGCCGGAGGCAGTGACGATATCTTGGCAGGAACCGGCGATGATATCGTCTTTGGCTGGGGTGGCAGAGATAATATCTTTGGCGGCGATGGCAATGATGTCTTGAGCGGAGACAATCACGACGCACTGCTTGACCCGACAAAACATGGAAACGACTATATCGATGGCGGAAACGGCGACGACAAGATCTACGGCAACGGCGGCAATGACGATCTGTTTGGCGGCGATGGCATTGATGAACTGCAGGGTGGTGCAGGCGACGATTACCTTGATGGTGAAGCCGGAGAGGATAGATTGTTCGGTGAAGATGGTACTGATCAACTGTTCGGTGGCGATGGCAATGATGAACTTCAAGGCGGTGCCGGCGACGATTACCTGGATGGTGAAGCCGAAGAAGACAGATTGTTCGGTGAAGACGGTAATGATCAACTGTTTGGTGGCGATGGCAACGATGAACTTCAAGGCGGTGCCGGCGACGATTATCTGGATGGCGAAGCAGGGGATGATCAACTGTTCGGAGAAGGCGGCAACGACCAGTTGTTCGGCGGCGACGGCAATGATTACCTTGACGACACGGAAGGCGACAACTACCTCGACGGCGAAACCGGAAACGACGAAATTTGGGGTGGCAGCGGCATCGACCAGCTTATGGGTGGCGATGGTGATGACGAACTGCATGGCAATGCCGGTGACGATTATCTCGACGGTGAAGCAGGCAATAACACCCTTTTTGGCGGTGACGGCAACGACACATTGCTGGGGGGAGACGGCGATGATCAGATTCAGGGCGATGCCGGCAATGATTACATAGAGGGTGGTTCCGGGACAAATACCCTGATTGGCGGTGACGGCGACGATGAAATATATGGCGGCAGCGGTGATGACCAACTTCAGGGGAATCTCGGGATCGACTATCTGGATGGCGGCGAAGGTAATGATGTAATCGACGGAGGCGATGGCAACGATCAGCTCTTCGGCGGCGACGGCGACGATTGGCTGCAGGCTGGCAGCGGCGATGACTATATGAATGGAGAATCCGGCAACGACACGTTGTTGGGTGGTGCCGGTGCTGACCAGATTTTTGGTGGTGAAGGAAATAACAATCTTCAGGGTGATGCCGGAAATGACTATCTGGAAGGAGGATCGGGTAATGATCTGATTCTCGGCGGTGACGGCGATGACACCATAGTGGGCGGCGATGGAGAGAACCGTCTGGAGGGCGGCGGCGGGAGCGATACTATCGAAGGCGGCAGTGGTGTGGACATAATCCTCGGGAGTGACGGCGCCGACACAATTTACGGGAACGGCGGCGACGACCAGTTGCACGGCGATGCGGGAGACACCGCTTCGGGCAACGACGAGCTGTATGGCGGCGACGGCGATGACCTTCTGGTCGGCTATGGCGGCAATGATACATTGGTTGGCGGGGCAGGCGACGACACCTATGTCTTCAATCTTGGTGATGGTGTAGACACTGTCGAGGACAATAATAGTCTGGCTGGCACGGAGAATACACTGTATTTCGGGGATAATATTTCTGAAAGCAGTCTTTCATTCACCTGGGAAAGCAATAATTTGATGATAAATGTGGGAACCGGTGGTGATGCTGTAATTATTTCAAACTGCCCACAAGGTGATTCTGATGTTGAATTGCCCGTTACTTGGGTAAATTTCAATGGTCAATATCAGAAAGCACTGACCGATTTGCTATATCCTGGTCTCAACTTAAGTGGTACGGACAACGACGACACTATAACCGGCACCGCCGGCAGTGACACCATAAGCGGTGGCGGCGGGAATGATTATCTGGCTGGAGAGATAGGTGGCGACGCGATTAATGGCGATGCAGGAGATGATACATTAATCGGAGGAAACGGTACTGATACCTTACGTGGAGGTGTTGGTAATGACTCGTTGGATGGTGGAGCAGGTAATGATTTGATGGACGGTGGTGCCGGCGCTGATCTGCTGGCAGGCGGCGCCGGACTTGATACCCTCCATGGAGGTGAAGGCGAAAACGTGTTTATCGGTGGAGCAGGCAACGACAGTTTGTATGGTGGCTCCGGGATTGACACCTATGTTTTCAACAGAGGAGATGGGCAGGATACAATTGTCGAAATTGGCCAGAGTGTCGATGTCCTGCGTTTTGGCAGCGGAATTTCTGCAAGCGATATTACGTTTAGCCGCGTGATAAAGGATCTCATAATAAACATTAACGGCAGTTCTGACCAGATTGCGATCAAATCCTGGTCAAACACGGATGTTTACCCTGGTTGGTGGGGGGATTATGGTGGCAGCCAGATTGAAAGGTTCGAGTTTGCTGATGGTACCGTGTGGGATAAGCCGCATATCATTTCCCTATTAAATAGCCTGCCAGTCACAGGCACGGATGGAAATGACGTCCGTACCTGGAACTCTAATTCTTATAATGACGACAATACGATAAGGCCATGGCAAGTGGCAACAGATACGGTTCTCCTTGGGTTGGGGGGCGATGACAGCATTGAAGCTCTCCCCTATCTCAACAGATTTGGCTATGTGTGGTATGTAAGTGATGAAGAAGTTTTTAATGGTTCCTTTGTCAATATTACTATGGATGGTGGAACAGGTAACGACTGGCTACGTGGCTATGCCGGTAATGACACCTATGTTTTTAACAAAGGCGGCGGCCAGGATGTTGTTAATGAGACATCTTATAGCCAAATGACCAGTTATTCTGGAACCATGTATTTCGGTGGTGGTTTTGACACGGTTCAGTTTGGTGCGGGTATTGCGTCAAGTGAAATTAGCATGATCCGCGATGGTTATAACCTGATACTCAGAGTAAACGGGACCAGTGACCAAGTGACACTCCAGGGCTGGGGGAACAATCAGGGCTTTGACGAGAGCGATGTCGATAGTCGCATCGATCAGGTGACCTTTGCCGACGGTACGGTATGGAACGCTGCATATATCTGGTCTCTACTGACAACCCCCCTTGTCGGGACAAACGGCAATGATACGCTGAGTGCCTGGTCCCTTGAAAACGCGACTCTTCAGGGGGGAGATGGTGACGATACTCTTTGTGGAAGCAAGGGTAACGACACTCTGATTGGCGGTCTGGGCGCGGATACTATGCAAGGCGGCGCAGGCAACGACACCTATGTTTTTAACCTGGGCGACGGGCGCGATGTGATAACCGAAGGCGGAGGCAGTCTGGATACCATTCGCTTCGGCGAAGGAATTGCTCCCGACGCACTCACCTTCAGTCGTAGCGGTTACGATCTCGTCTTGAGCATCAACGGTAGTGACCAGGTGACGGTTCAAAATTGGGGAAATAATGTTAATGCCCGGATCGAACAGATCGAGTTTTTCGACGGAACAGTCTGGGATACGGCGTATGTTCTTTCACGGGCAAACCTCCCCGTTGTTGGTACGGTCGGCAGCGATTCATTGTCCGCCTGGGCAGGCGAAAACAGTATCCTCCAGGGGCTGGCAGGAAATGATGCGCTTTATGGCGGGACCGGCGACGATACATTAGACGGTGGCGCCGGCAACGACACCACAAATGGCGGAACCGGAAACGACACCTATCTCTTCAACCTGGGCGATGGTCAGGATACGATCTCCGAAGGTGGTGGAACTCTGGACACCATCCGTTTCGGCGCCGGAATCGCTCCCGGGGACATCTCCTTCGGCCGCGACGGATACGATCTGATAATGAGCATCAACGGAAGCAGCGATCAGGTGAGAATTAAATCCTGGAACGGCGGGGAAGGCAACCGCATTGAGCGGGTGGAGTTTTCCGGCGGCACGGTCTGGGATGTGGCGTATATCCAGTCCATGGTTGCAATGGTTCCTCTTGTCGGGACAAGCGGCAACGACATTCTGCAAGCCTGGCCGGATGAAAATGGCGCCATCCAGGGGCTTGCGGGAGATGATGTCCTGTATGGAAACAACGGCAACGATACTCTGAACGGTGGCGCTGGCAACGACACGCTTTATGGAGGCAACGGCAACGACAGCTATCTGTTCAACCCAGGAGATGGGCAGGATACGATCTCCGAAGGTGGGGGAACTCTTGATACCATCCGTTTCGGCGCCGGGATTGCCCCAAGTGACCTTGCCTTCAGCCGCGACGGATACGATCTGATAATGAGCATCAACGGAAGCAGCGATCAGATACGGATACAGAATTGGGGCGCCGGGACCTCCAATCGCATTGAGCAGGTGGAATTCTCCGATGCCACGGTCTGGGATGTTTCGTATATCGAAGCCCGGCTGGCGGAAGTCGCCATCGCCGGAACGGACGATAACGATACTCTGCAAGCTTGGGTGGGCGAAAACACAATCCTCCAGGGCCTGGCGGGAAATGATGCTCTTTTTGGAAACAGCGGTAATGACACCCTGGTCGGCGGAGCCGGCGATGACGCTCTGAATGGCGGCGCAGGCAGCGATACCTATCTGTTCGGCAGAGGGGCGGGCCACGATGTCATCAACAATTATGACACCGGCGCCGGAAAGACGGATGCGCTGGTCCTGGCCGATGACCTGCATGCGACGGATATCGACATCAGGCGGAGCGATTCCAATAGTGACGACCTGGTGTTGACCATCAGGGACAGCGGCGACCAGGTAACCATTGTCAACTGCTTGGCCGGTAACCAGTATGCGCTGGACGTGATCCGGATTCCGGCCGACAACCTGACGTACACTATTGAGGATATCAAGAGTTTGCTCCTGAATGGGAGCAACGCGGATGATACCCTGATCGGCTACGCCACGGCGGATACCATCTCCGGTTTTGGCGGCAATGACGCCATCTACGGGCTTGGCGGCAATGATATACTGAGCGGCGGTGATGGAGACGATATCCTGACTGGCGGCGCAGGTGATGACATTTTGTCCGGGGATACCGGCAGCGACACCTATCTGTTCAGCCCGGGGTCCGGCCGTGACACCATTTTCAACTTTGACGCAAGTAGCGGCAAGACGGATGCCCTGGTGCTGGGGGAAGGTCTGAGTGCTGCGGATATCGACATTTCGCGGACGAATGACGACCTGACGATTTCCATCCTGAACAGTAATGATCAGGTGACCATCGCCAACTATTTCTCCGGTGATGGCCACGACGGGCATGGGGTGGAGGAGATCCGGATTCCTGGCGACAACCTGGTCTACAGCATTGCGGACATCAGGCAACTGGTTCTTCAAGCGACTGATGGAGACGACTCTCTGATCGGGTATGCCGGCGATGACGTCATCTCCGGGCTGGGGGGTAATGACTTTATCGCTGGCCGGGGCGGCAACGATACCCTGACCGGTGGTCTGGGTAACGATATCCTCGACGGAGGAACCGGCGCGGATGTCATGGATGGTGGGCTTGGCGACGACACCTATGGTGTGGATTCAGCGGCTGACCAGGTTGTTGAAGCCGTGGATGGCGGCAATGACACGGTCGAGACCGGTATAACCCATACTCTGGCCGCCAACCTGGAAAACCTCATTTTGACCGGCGACGCTGATGTTAACGGTTTTGGCAATGACCAGGATAATGTCCTGACCGGTAACAGCGGCAACAACATTGTTGATGGCGGATTGGGAACCGACACCATGGAAGGCGGTGCCGGCAATGACACCTATTACACCGACACTCTGGGCGACAGGATTGTCGAGCAGGCCGGCGCGGGCATAGACACGGAGATCCGCGGTTTTGATACAAACTATCTGTTGACCGCTAACGTCGAAAATCTGACGCTCACCGGATCGGCGATTTACGGTAACGGCAACGAACTGGATAACGTCATCATCGGAAATGAAGCCGACAACAACCTGTGGGGCGCTGAAGGCAACGATACCCTGATCGGCGGCGCCGGCAACGACGCCCTGTTCGGAGCCGGGGGGCAGGATGTTCTGATCGGCGGGGCTGGCGACGATTACTATGAGGTAGGCGACGCTGGTGATCTGATACTAGAGGCAGCTGACGAAGGTGATGATTTTGTCCGTTCAACCGTCAGCTATACCCTTTCGGACAACATTGAGCGGGCTGCGGTAGACGGCATGGACGACTTGACCCTGACCGGCAACGGGCAGGACAATGGTCTGTGGGGCAATCAGGGTAACAACCTGCTGACCGGCGGCCAGGGTAACGATTACGTTGAAGGCGGTGCCGGCGACGACATCTATGTCTTTAACAGGGGGGATGGCCAGGACACGCTCAACGCCACCGATATGGTTGACGCCACGGATACGCTGCGCTTTGGCGCGGGAATACTGGATACCGACGTTATTGCCAGTCGCAACGGCGATCATCTGGTTTTTACCATCAAGAACAGCTCTGATTATGCGGTAGTCATGAACCATTATGCTGCGGGTGCGAACGGAGAGGATAACGCGATCGACCGGGTTGAGTTTGCCAACAACGTGGTATGGGACGCCGCCATGATCCAGGCGGTGGTAGACCGGGCAAACAATAACCATGCCCCCACGGTCAACAGTTACCTTCCTACGTTGCAGGCCCGGGCCGGCAGCCTGTTTACCAGCGTGGTTCCGGTTGATACCATCACTGATCCCGATAGCTGGGACTCGATTACGTACAGGGCTGAAATGGCTGATGGTTCCGCTTTGCCGGACTGGCTTGGTTTTGACTCTGTGACCCGCACGTTTTCCGGGACTCCGGGTACAGGCGATATAGGTTCTCTGCAGTTTATTCTCTGGGGTACGGACAGCTACGGTTATGCGGCAGGTGAGTATGTAACCATCACCGTTGGCCAGCCTAACCACTCTCCCGCGCTGGCTGCACCACTGGCAGATCAGAGCGGATCGGAAGGCGCGGCCTTCAGTTATACCGTGCCAAGCACGGCTTTTACCGATCCGGACAGCGGAGATATGCTTACCTACAGCGCCACCAAAGCCGACGGAAGCGCGTTGCCGTCATGGCTTTCCTTCAACCCCAGTACCCGCACCTTCAGTGGCACCCCTCCTGCCGGCTCAATCGGTACGCTCAATGTCATGGTAACGGCGGCAGACCCGTGGAATATGACGGCTTCGGACGTCTTCGACCTGGTGGTTGGCATGCCGAAACTTACTCTCACCGGCACAAGCGGCGCGGATACCCTGACCGGCGGAGCCGGCGATGACACCCTTAGTGGTCTTGCCGGAAATGACATGCTGGTGGGCAATGCCGGGAATGACAAGCTGGATGGAGGCGCAGGCAACGACACCATGCTGGGTGGTCCGGGCAACGATATCTACGTAGTGAACAGTACCAGCGACATAGTGACCGAGAACGCCAATGATGGCATCGATACGGTGCAGTCAAGTGTCACTCTGACCCTGGGGGCCAACGTTGAAAACCTCACACTTACCGGTACATCAGCGATAAACGGCACGGGCAATACGCTTGACAACATGCTTGTCGGCAACAGCGGCACAAACACCCTGACCGGCGGGGGCGGCAACGACTCGTTGAATGGTGGCTCCGGTAAGGACAAGCTGCTTGGCGGCACCGGTGATGATGTGTATTTCGTCGATAATACTGGTGATGTTGTTACTGAAAACGCAAACGAAGGTACTGATCTGGTTAATAGCTCCGTGACCCATACCTTGGGTAATAACCTTGAGAACCTTACACTGACGGGCTCATCAGCGATCAACGGGATCGGTAATGCACTGAACAATATCTTAACTGGCAATAGCGCAGCCAATACACTTACCGGCGGGACTGGCAACGATCTTCTTGACGGTGGTCTTGGCAACGATACCCTGAGCGGTGGCACCGGTAACGATACTTATCTGCTGGGCACGGGTTACGGCAGTGACGTCATCGTTGAAAACGACTCCACCTCCGGTAACACCGACGTCGCTCAATTCCAGTCCGGTATCTCCGCGGATCAGCTTTGGTTCCAGCATGTGGGCAACAACCTGGAAGTCAGCGTCATCGGGACTAATGACAAGTTCAGCATCCAAGACTGGTATTCCGGTTCCGCACGCCATGTGGAGCAGTTCAAAACTTCGGATGGAAAGGTGTTGCTCGACAGCCAGGTGGATGCCCTGGTAAACGCCATGGCCTCCTTCGCCACTTCTTCGTCCGGACAGACCATACTGCCCGCCAACTACCCGAGCGCACTTGCGCCCGTAATCGCGGCCAACTGGCAGTGATGAGATCGGAGACCGGTGACCGGCAAAAGCTGGTTACCGGTCTCCGGTCTCCGGTCTCCGGTCCCTGGTCCCCACTTCCCAACCATGACAATCCACGAAACTCACGACTCACGACAGACCCCGGACACCGGGTTGGCTTCGCTGCTGATGATGGCCGCGTTTCACGGCATCGCGGCTGACGAGGCGAAGCTCAGGCATGAACTCGGCAGCGGTCCCTTTACCACGGAACACCTGCTGCTGGCGGCGAAGAGCCTGGGTATGAAGGCGAGACTCGTCGCCCAGCCGGTGGGGCGGCTGGACCGTGCCCCGCTGCCGGCAATCGCCCCGGATACTGCCGGCGGCTTCTTCATTCTGGCAAATTCTTCAACGGATGTTGGTTTCCGAAAGGGCTAGATGAAGGAGGAGTGGGGGGGACAGGTGAACAGTACGGAATTATTGAGTAAAATCTGTGAAGATTGTGTTTTTGGTATTAAATTATTAAAAACATTGACTTTGATGAATTAAGTGCTTTATAAGGTGGGCTCGTCAAGACAACCGAATACTTTCATGTCGCCGAAAGGGTAAAGCACGGGTAACCGTGTGGCACAAAGCTACCATCCAGGATGTTCTGGATAGCGGGGCTGTCGAAGTGACGGATGATGATTTGTCTGATATGCCAAAACCCACCGACTCCTGCTGGTGGGTTTTTGTGTTTGGGGGCGGTTGAGATTTGATGGGTTTGTACTCGAAGGAGATGCCATGAACGACGAGAACGAGAAGAAGAGTTTGTTGTTGGAGGGTGCTGTTTCTTGTGCGGGTCGGAAAGTCAAATGGTTTCATATATTGTCCCCAGAATACTCGGAATACCCCCGTCCCTGGAATGCCAACAAAACTATATGTTTTTTTAGTTTCGTAATTGTGTTCTGTTTATTCTTTTGCTTTGGTTGCGGCGGGCCGTGGCCCAGTATCAGCGTAGATACGCAAGGTCTGGGCCAAGGACCGATTGCAGATTATTTGAAACTTCCTGCTTGGGACCACGAAGAGAAGAGAATTGCAGATAAAGTTAAACTTATGCTTGAAATAGCAAATAGTAAAAACACACCTCGGTCAAGCGCAGAGTCAATAGGAATGGTCTGCTCATCTCTACCAAGCAAGATGTGCCAATATAAAGGAGTGGTTATATATCAAGCTCATGGCACACCAAAAGAAAATACATTATCAGGTGAACCAACTAAGATACTTATAGAAATAACTTTAAAAGACTATGAAAATCCAAGTGAAATAATAGTAAAAAAAACAAAAACAATTATAAGGTATAAGGAGAATTGTTGTGGAAGATAGATATAGAATAGTAGAAGCTCAACTTCCATTGGTAGGTGGAATCGCTGGTCATAACTTATTAGTTGTTATTGATAAAAACGGCAAGGTAGTAGCACAACTCAACGGTTTGGCAACCGGAGCTGATGGTGAAATTAAGACAATTGGATATCTTTTGTCTGATAAATTAAAAGTTTATTCAGATCAAAATTATTACTCGTCAGATGAACCACAAGTTACCCTCTATACTGGCAGCTATACTGATGTTATGAAGAAATGGGGTGCTGCTCTAGATGCTAAGGACGCCATAAACAATATGAATCTACCATATCCTATTCTTGGATTAGGTAAAAACAGCAACTCAGTTGCCAATACACTTGTTGAAAGTATGGGGTTGACACAAATACCTATTCCAGGAGCTAGTTTGTTGACGCCAGGCGATAATAGTATTTTGCTTGATCCTAGTACAATGAGACAAATTAAACAAAAAAACGGCCTGCCTCAGACACAAATAAATCCATTTGATGTAATCCTTTTCAATCCTGTTGACTTAGGGACACTTCTTCAGAAAGGGATCATTGTTGATTGCGACGCAATCCTCTCCCAAATCCGTCCGTCCTTCCAAACCGCCGAAGTTACCCGCTCCCCCCTCATCCTCGACCTCAACGGCGACGGTGTCCAAACCACTTCACTTACATCGGGAACGAATTTCGACTTCGACAGCAACGGTTTTGCCGAACAGACCGGCTGGGCCGACTCGGGAGATGGCCTGCTGGCGCTGGACCGAAACGGCAACGGCGTCATCGACGACGGCACGGAACTCTTCGGCAACAATACCATCCTCACCGACGGCACGAAAGCCGCCAACGGCTTTGCCGCCCTGGCCGAACTGGACGAAAATGGTGATGGAAAAATCGACGCCAATGATGCCGCCTACGCTCAGCTGAAGGTGTGGAAAGACGAGCAACTGCTGTCGCTGGAGGAAGCGGGCGTTGCCTCCATCAACACCGGCTACAGCAGCCAGAACGTCACCGACGCCAACGGTAATCAGCATTTGCAGACCGGAACGTTCACCAGAACCGACGGCACGACGGCGGTTGTTGACGACGTCTGGTTCAAGGTGGATCCCGCCAACACCATCGACCAGACAGACGTCGACATCAGCGCGGATATCGCCGCGTTACCCGACCTGCAGGGTTTCGGCAATGTCCACTCCCTGCACGTCGCCATGGAGCTCGACACCAGCGGAAGGCTCAAATCCCTGGTGGAACAGTTCTCCGCCGAAACCGACCCCACCGCCCGCAGGGAGATCATGCTGCACCTCATGTATGCCTGGGCCGGTGTGGAGGACGTGGATCCCTACAGCCGAGCCGCCACCAGATACTACGGCAACGCCATCGGCGACGCCCGCAAGCTGGAGACCCTGGAGGAATTCCTGGGAGAGGAGTACCTGGGCACCTGGTGCTGGGGCGAACGGGACCCCAACCCCCACGGCAAGGCAGCCCCCGTCCTGCTCAAGGCCTTCGACGAGCTGACCAACCACATGACCCAGCAGCTCATGGCCCAAACCCACCTGAAGAGCCTCTTCGACGGCATATCCCTCAGCTGGGATGAATCCGCCCAAACATTCGCCCTCGATGTCTCGGCTCCCATCGCCGCTCTTCAGGCCGCCTATGAAGCCGACGCCGGGAATGGCATGCTGCTGATGAGCCAGTTCTCCCAGAGCCTGGCCGTGTTCGGCGACTTCGGCGAACAGGTGACCGGTTCGCTCCGGCAGCAGGGTGAGGGGGGAACGGATGACTTCTCCTTCCAGCTCTCCACCATCGGCATGACCAGCGTCATCGGCGATGGGGCACACAACACTCTCTCCGCTCCCAAGGGCGCCGACAGCGCGCTCCTCGGCCTGGGGGGCAACGACCGGCTCTACGGCGGAAGCGGCAACGACAAGCTGTTCGGCGGTGACGGCGACGACAACCTGTCTGGTGGAAACGGCAATGACGCACTCAACGGCGGCACGGGCAACGACTACCTCTCCGCCGGCGCCGGCAACGACCGGCTGGATGGCGGCGTCGGCAATGACCGGCTGCTGGGAGAAGCGGGCGACGACCGCTACGTCTACGGCCGGGGCAGCGGCAACGACAGCATCCAGGACGGCCAGGGCGCCAACCGCATCCTGCTGGAGGGGCTCACCCCTTCGGATATCACCGTAACCAGAAGCTCGACCCGGAACGATGACCTCGTCCTCACCATCACCGACAGCGGCGAGACCCTCGCCATAGCCGGCGACTGGAACACGGACAGCCGGGTCGTATTCGCCGACGGAATGGAGTGGGACAAAGCCGAACTGTTGCGCCAGTCGGTAACAAAGCCGACCGAAGTGGACGATCTCATCATCGGCAGTCGGGTGGACGACGTGATTTCCGGGCTGGCTGGCAACGATACCCTCATTGGCAATCAAGGCAACGACGTATTCGATGGGGGCGCCGGTGATGACACCATTTACGGCAGCGGATACACCCATACCAGCCAACTCGCTGTATCGGGAACAACCGAAGCCAACGGCAACGACACCTACCTCTTCGGCCGCGGCGACGGCCACGACCTCATCATCGACGCCGATGACACCATCAACAATGACATCCTGCTTTTCAAGGAAGGTATCGCCCCCTCCGATATCGCCATAAGGCGCAGCGGAGACGACCTCAAACTCACCATCATCGACACCGGCGACAGCGTCACCATAAGCCGGTACTTTTATGAAGGCTATTCCAGCGTCGAGAACCACGACTACGAAATCGAAAACATCCGGTTCAGCGACGGCACAGTCTGGACCGCCGCCGACATCGGCAATCAGCTCATGGCCGGAACCGAAGGCGACGACACCATCATCGCCTACCGTGGGGACGACACGATAACCGGTGGCGCCGGCAGCGACAGCATCGATGCCCGCACCGGCAACGACCACATATCCGGCGGCGCCGGCAATGATACCATCCGTGCCGGCCTGGGGAACGACCTCATCGACGGCGGAGCTGGCAATGACCTGATCTACGGCAGCCAAAGCGCCACGACCTGGAGCGACACCGGGTATTCCGATCTGCCGACGGACAACGACACCTATCTCTTCGGCTTCGGCGACGGCCACGACACCATCGTGGATGAAGGCTGGAGCAGTGAGAGCAACGATAGCATCCGCTTCCGGGAGGGGATCACGCCGGATGACGTCATCTTTCAGTCAGCCGGTAATAACAGCGGTGACCTGAGGATCGTCCTGGGGGACGGCAGCGACAGCATCACCGTCAGGAAATGGTTCTGGAACACCAACTGCCAGATCGAGCGCTTCGAGTTCAGTGACGGCACCGTGCTGGATAACGCCTGGGTCAACGCCAACCTGACCGTGCCGGGAACGAGCGGGAACGACAGGCTGACCGGCACGAATCAGGGCGAAACCCTGGATGGGCGGGGCGGAGACGATATCCTGAACGCCGGGGACGGCAACGACACCCTACTTGGTGGGGAGGGGAACGACAGCCTGTGCGGTGAAGATGGCAACGATGTACTGGATGGCGGTGCCGGCGACGACCTGCTGCAAGGGGGCTACGGCAACGACACCTACCGTTTCGGCCACGGATACGGCAGGGACACCGTGTACGAAGGATTCAGGAACTCCTGCTGGGTCAATTCCCTGGAGGACACGATAGAGTTCAACGCCGATGTCTCGCCGGAGGACGTGATACTCCGTCGTTCCGGAAACGATATCATCGTTACCCTGGGGGACGCGGACGATGTTTTGACGGTCATGCACGGCTTCAACGAGACTTCGCAGCCCAACCGGATCGAGTTTATGCGTTTCGCCGACGGCACGACCTGGGATCTGGATACCATGAAGGCAAAAGCCCTCGAAGCCACCCAAGGCGCCGATACCCTGGTCGGCTTCTCCTCGGATGACATCATGGACGGCGGTGCCGGCGACGACCTGCTGCAAGGGAAGAGCGGCTCCGACACCTACCTCTTCGGTCGCGGCTCGGGCAACGACACTATCGGCGAGGAGTACGACTGGGATGGTGTCGACACGGACACGGTCAGGTTCTCGGAAGGCATCACCCCCGCGGATCTGGATTTTGTGATTACCCCCGATGAGGATCTGGTAATCAGCATCAGGGACAGCGGAGAGAGCCTGACGATTATCGGTGGCGGGTGGTCTCGTATGTTGGTCGAGCGTTTCACGTTCAGTAACGGCACCACCCTGAGCTGGGATAATGTGAAACTACTCGCCGCCGTACAACCCTACGATGAATCCTTGGTGGGAACTACTGGTGACGACACCCTGACCGGCAGCGACCTGTACAGCACCATCCTTGGTCTGGAGGGGAACGACATCCTTACGGGCGCCGGAGGAGACGACACCATTGAGGGGGGGAGCGGTGACGATATTCTGGAGGGTAATTCAGGCAACGACAGCCTGAAAGGTGGCGTCGGCGACGATACCCTGACAGGTGGCGCAGACAGTGACAACCTGTACGGCGAAGCCGGAAACGACCTGCTCGACGGCGGTAGCGGGGACGATACCCTGGACGGCGGATACGGTGACGACATCCTGGTGGGGGGATGGGGGAATGACACTCTCTTCGGCTGCTCCGGTGACGATGTCTACCTCTTCAACCGCGGTGACGGCGATGACATCATTCTCAACGGCACGGCCGGCGAAACCAACACCCTCTCCTTCGGTTCCGGCATAGCGCCCGCCGACGTGTCCGTCTACGTGAACGGAAACGGCGAACTGGTCCTGCTGGTGGATGGCGGCATCGGCGGCAGCCTGACCATGGAGTGGTTCGACAGAGACATCATGTCCCCCCATGGGCAACTGCCGTTGCAACGGGCGCAGTTCGTAGCCGCGGACGGCTCGGTTCGGATTTTCGACCTGGGTGGGCTCGTCATGGACAGGATCGGCGCCCTGGTCGGAAGCGATTCCGACAACGCGGTGTCCCTGTTTTCCGCCGCCGATGCCCGGGAGATCACCCTTTCTGCCCTGCCCGCCGGAGGTGACATGGCCGTGGCCTACGCCCAGAGCGGTGATTCCCTGGGGGTCGCCACCTATGCCGCCTCCAGCGTAACCTCGGATGGCGACGACCGGCTTGTGGGCACAGACAGCAACGACACGCTCAACGGAGCCGCCGGCAACGATTTGATCTACGGCCTTGACGGCGACGACTACCTGGAAGGGGGAGCGGGGCATGACCGGATCGACGCGGGTGAAGGCAACGACATCATCCTCGGGCAGTACGGCGATGACCTGATCCTGGCCGGTGCCGGAAATGACAGCATCTTCGCCGGGCCGGGCGACGACATCGTCTATGGCGGTTTTGGCGACGACACCTACTACTTCAACGTCGGAGACGGCATGCTGACCATTGAGGACAGCTACCTCGAGGAGGTCGCCGACGATGGGTACGGCGGCAGCTTACCTACCCTTGTCGATTCCGACTACCCCAGCGGTTACGGCGATGGGTATGGTGGTGACTACGGTGGTGACTACGGTGGTGACTACGGTGGAACCGTTACGGCATTCAACGTACTCGAATTCGGTCCCGGCATTTCACATTCCGATCTCAGCTTCTCGGAGCATGAGGGCTACCTGGTCATCCATATCCCGTCCACCGGCGATCGGGTGCGCCTGGCCGGGTATGATGCCGACCGCCCGACCTTCACGACCGCTGTGGATCTGTTCCGTTTCAACGACGGCAGCACGGTGAGCCGGGCGGACATCCTGGAGTCGGGCATTACCTTCACGGCCGAGGCTGGAGGTTCCGAACTCCAGGGAACCCCGGGCAACGATACGCTGCAGGGCAGTGCCGGTGACGATATCTTCGATGCCGGTCAGGGGAATGACCGTCTGGTGGGTGGCAGCGGCTTCGACACCTACCGCTTCAACCAGGGCGATGGCGTGCATACCATCGTGGACATGGGCGTTGCCGGCATGGAAAACCGGGTGGAGTTCGGTGACGGCATCCTGTCCGGTCAGCTCTCCGCGGTCATCCTGGAAGACGGGACCTTTGCGCTGCGCCTGGGCGACGGGGACCTGATCAGGTTCGAGGGATACGATCCCCGTATTCCCGGTATGCCGGCTCCGGTGGGAGAGTTCATCTTCCGTGACGGCAGCGTGCTCGGCTTCGCGGAACTGCTGGCCAGGGGTTACGAGATCCTGGGCACTCCGGAAGAGGATACGCTGCACGGCACTTCCGGCAACGACCGGATCAGGGGGCTGGGGGGTGACGACCTGCTGATCGGAGGAGACGGCGACGACACCTACCTGATCGGCGCGAACGAGGGCACCGATACCATCGACGACCTGTCCGCCCCGGGAGCGGAGAACCTGGTGGTGCTGCCGGAATGGGCCAGACCGGACAGCATAACGCTCGGTCACGACCCGGACAACGGGGTTCTGATTGTCAGAAAATTGGGGACCAACAATGAACTGCGGCTGACCAACTTCGACCGTCTGGACCCGTTCGGTAAGCGGGCCGTGGGGTACTTCCAGTTGGGGCCGGGAGGAGTGGTCGTCAGTTATGAAGATCTGATTCGCGAACTGGGATTCAGTATTGACGGCACCTCCGGTGACGATACCCTGGTGGGGACCGCCACAGGTGATTGGATAATGGGCAATGCCGGCAACGACATCATCCAGGGCGGCACCGGCGGCGATTGGCTTGAGGGAGGCTTCGGCGATGATACCTATGTCTTCAACAAAGGGGACGGTCGGGTGTCTATCTCCGATTTCCTCGAACCGGGAGCGGGTAACCTGCTGCGGTTCGGTCCGGGCATAACGGCCGAGGACATCCGGCAGCATCTTCGCTTTACGGCTCCCGCGGAGAGCGACACCGGAAACGGGACATTCGTCATCGCTTTTGACAACGGCGACAGTATCCGGTTGGACGGCTTCACCCCCGACGACGTGGACAACAGCCCCCGTTCGGTGGACCTGTTCCAGTTCGACGACGGCACCACCCTGTCGTTCGCGGAGCTGGTCCGCATGACCTTCGTCGTGGAGGGGGATGGCTCCGACAACACTCTCTCCGGCACCAACCTGGGGGACCGATTGTACGGTTACGAGGGGAACGATACTCTGACCGGCGGCGCCGGTGAAGATGTCCTGACTGGCGGGATCGGCGACGACCTCCTGGAAGGGGGTGCCGGACAGGATACCTACGTCTTCAACCTGGGAGACGGTAACGACCGCATCGTCGATGCCGCCGAGGCGGGCATCGGCAACCGCATGTTGTTCGGTGAGGGCATCAGCATCGACGATGTGACCTTCTCCCTTGTGGGAACCACCCTTACCGTGGCCTATGGCAACCAGGGCGACAGGGTGACGATCGAGAACTTCGACCCCAGCGAGGCCAACGGCAGCGCGGTCGTTGATTACTTCGAGTTCAGCGACGGATTCGGGGCTGGCTACCGTGAGCTGACCAACCAGGCCCCGGTTGCGGACGCGCCGCTTGAGGCACAGTCAGCCCTGCTGGGACAGTCTTTCAGCTATACCCTGCCGGAAGGGGCGTTTGCCGACCCCGAAGGGGAGGAGCTGCGCTACGTGGCAACGATCTCCGGCAACGGGACGGAGCCGTCGTGGCTTTCCTTCGACCCGCTTACCCGCACCTTCAGCGGCATCCCCGCCAATGGCGACATGGGCAGCGTCACGGTTACCGTCGCGGCGATCGATACGTTCAGCGGCACGGCCAGCCAATCCTTCACCATCGATGTCATCAACGACAACGATGCGCCGGTGGTTGCGACTCCGCTCATTGACCGGTCGGTCACCGAAGACCAGCCGTTCAGTTTCCAGGTGCCGGTGGGAACTTTCATTGATGTGGATGCCGGGGATCAGCTGACCTACAACGCAACCCTTGCCAACGGCGATCAGCTGCCGGGCTGGCTTGCCTTTGACGCTACAACCCGGACCTTCAGCGGCACCCCCACAAACGACAACGTCGGTGTGGTCAACGTCAGGGTAACGGCCACTGATCTCTCCGGCGCGACTGCCGACAGCGCTTTCAACCTGACCGTCATCAACGTCAACGATGCCCCGGTGGTACCGGCAAAAACCGCTACGATCGACGAAGACCAGGTAATCCAGTATACGCCGTCGGCATTGCTGGACTTCGTCCATGACATAGATCCCACGCACGACACCCTGACCGTGGTTGGTGTCGGCAACGCCGAGCACGGTACCGTCACCATGGATGAGTGGCACAGGGTCACGTTCACACCGGACGCCAACTACAATGGCCCGGCCTCCTTCGACTACAGCGTAAGCGACGGCAACGGAGGAGTGACGACCGGGACCGTCAACCTAACCATCACCCCTGTCAACGACGCGCCTGTCGTGGCAACTCCGCTCACCGACCGGTCGGCCACGGAAGATCAGCCGTTCAGTTTCCAGGTGCCGGCGGGGACTTTCACGGACGTAGATGCCGGTGATCAGCTCACATACACGGCTACCCTGGCCACTGGCGACGCTTTGCCGCAGTGGCTCTCCTTTGATGCCGCTGCGGGAACCTTCTCCGGCACCCCCACAAATAACGATGTCGGGGTGACGGGCATCAAGGTAACTGCCACCGATGCACGCGGAGCTACAGCCGAGAGCACCTTCACCATCAATGTCATCAACGTCAACGACGCGCCGGTTGTTGCGACTCCGCTCATTGACCGGTCGGCCATCCAGGACCAGCCGTTCTGCTTCCAGGTGCCCGCCGGCACGTTCACGGACGTGGATGCCGGGGATCAGCTGACTTACAGCGCAACCCTTGCCAACGGCGATCAGCTGCCGAACTGGCTTGCCTTCGACGCTACAACCCGGACCTTCAGCGGTACTCCGGATAACTTCAACGTCGGGATACTGAACGTCCGGGTGCGTGCGACGGACGGCTTCGGCGCGACGGCCGATAGTTCGTTCTCCCTTGCCGTGAACGAGTCCGCCCCCATCATCTACGGCACGCCGGGATGCGACATTCTGTTGGCTCCGCTTTGTGCGCCCCATGTCAACATCCATGCCCTTGGCGGCAATGATATCGTCAGCGGTTCCGCGGGTAACGACCGGCTGCTCGGCGAAGACGGCAATGACCTGATCTCCGGCTGGAGCGGAAACGACTACATGGACGGCGGCAGCGGCAATGACATCCTCGACGGCGGTAGCGGCAAGGATCTGCTGCGCGGCGGCGGGGGGAATGACATGCTCTATGGCGGCAGCGGCGACGACATCCTGGATGGCGGTGCCGGTGCCGATACGCTTGCCGGTGGTGACGGTAACGACACCTATCTGTTCGGCCGTGGCTACGGGAACGACAGCATCTTCGAACTGGATCTGTTCAACGCAACGACGGACACGGTGCAATTCACGGCAGGCGTCTCCGCGGATCAGCTCTGGTTCCGGCGTGTGGGACTGGACCTGGAAGTAAGCGTCATCGGTAGTGACGACAGGCTGAACGTTGAGGGGTGGTACTGCGGCTCCCAATGTCATGTGGACCGGTTCAGAACCGCGGATGGCAGGGTGCTCCTGGACAGCCAGGTAAATGCCCTGGTAAACGCCATGGCCTCCTTCGCCACTTCTTCGTCCGGACAGACCATACTGCCCGCCAACTACCCGAGCGCACTTGCGCCCGTAATCGCGGCCAACTGGCAGTGATGAGATCGGAGACCGGTGACCGGCAAAAGCTGGTTACCGGTCTCCGGTCTCCGGTCTCCGGTCCCTGGTCCCCACTTCCCAACCATGACAATCCACGAAACTCACGACTCACGACAGACCCCGGACACCGGGTTGGCTTCGCTGCTGATGATGGCCGCGTTTCACGGCATCGCGGCTGACGAGGCGAAGCTCAGGCATGAACTCGGCAGCGGTCCCTTTACCGCGGAACACCTGCTGCTGGCGGCGAAGAGCCTGGGCATGAAGGCGAGACTCGTCGCCCAGCCGGTGGAGCGGCTGGACCGTGCCCCGCTGCCGGCAATCGCCCTGGATACTGCCGGCGGCTTTTTCATACTGGCAAAATTGGATCCGGGAACCGGCGGAACCCCCGCATCGTCCGCGGACGCCGTGCCCCGCCTGCTGATCCAGCATCCGGGCAAACCGCCCGCCGTGATCGGTCTCGAAGAATTCCTGGCCTGCTGGTCCGGTGAACTGATCTTTCTCACCTCCAAGGCCACGTATGCCGGTGACATGGCCAGCTTCGATTTTTCCTGGTTCATCCCGGCGGTGGTCAAGTACCGCAGGCTTCTGGGCGAGATACTGGTGATCTCGTTCGTGCTGCAGCTGATCGCCCTGGCCACCCCCCTGTTCTTTCAGGTGGTTATGGACAAGGTGCTGGTCAATCACGCCATGAAGACGCTCAACGTGATTGCCGTCGGCCTGGTCATGGCCACGCTGTTCGAATCGCTGATGACCGGTATCCGCACCTACGTCTTTGCCCATACCAGCAGCAAGATCGACGTGGAACTGGGCTCCCGGCTGTTCCGGCACCTGCTCAATCTGCCCGTGGCCTATTTCCAGGCGCGCAGGGTCGGCGACTCGGTGGCGCGCATCCGCGAACTGGAAAACATCCGCAGCTTTCTCACCGGAAATGCCGTCACCGTTGTGCTGGATCTGATGTTCTCGGTCGTGTTCCTGGGGGTGATGCTCTGGTACAGCAGAGTGCTGACCCTGATCGTGGTGGTCTCCATTCCCTGCTATATCGCGCTCTCCCTGTTCTTCATCCCGATCATCCGCGCCCGCCTGAACGTGAAATTCAACCGCGGCGCCGAGAATCAGGCGTTCCTGGTGGAGACCATCAGCGGTATCGACACCGTGAAGTCCATGGCGGTGGAGCCGCGCTGGGTGCACAAATGGGAACAGCAACTGGCCTCCTATGTCGCCTCATCCCTTTCGGTAACCAATGTCGGCATGCTGGCCGGCGGCGGGGTGAACCTGATCAGCAAGCTGGTAACCGCGGCCATCATGTGGGTCGGTGCCGGCCTGGTGGTTGACAACAGGATGACCGTCGGCGAACTGGTGGCCTTCAACATGCTGTCCGGCCAGGTTTCGTCGCCGATCCTGCGTCTGGCGCAACTCTGGAACGATTTCCAGCAGGTGGGAATATCCATGAACCGCCTGGGAGATATTCTCAATGCCCGGACCGAAGTGCTGGGGCAGAAGAGCCGGATTCCCCGCATCACCGGAAGCATCGAATGTGACCGGGTGTCGTTCCGCTACCGGCCCGACACGCCGGATGTCATCCGCGACGTCAGTCTGAAGATCGCGCCCGGCGAGGTTCTCGGCATCGTCGGCCGGTCCGGTTCGGGCAAATCGACGCTCACCAAGCTGGTGCAACGCCTGTACGTGCCGGACCGGGGGCGGCTGCTGGTGGATGGCCAGGATATCGCCGTCATCGACACGACCTCACTGCGGCACCAGATCGGCGTGGTGCTCCAGGAAAACATGCTCTTCAACCGCAGTATCCGCGACAACATCGCCCTTGCCAACCCGGCGCTGCCGATCGAGGCCATCATCGAAGCGGCCCGGCTTGCCGGTGCCCACGAGTTCATCTGCGAGCTGCCCGAGGGGTACGACACCATGGTCGGGGAACATGGCTCCGGCCTGTCGGGCGGACAACGGCAGCGCATCGCCATTGCCCGCGCCCTGATTTCCAACCCGCGCATCCTGATCTTCGACGAAGCCACCAGTGCCCTGGACTATGAATCGGAGAAAATCATCCAGGACAACATGCGCCGGATCTGCGCCGGAAGGACGGTGCTGATCATTGCCCACCGCCTGTCGGCGGTCCGGGATGCGGACCGCATCATCGTCATGGAGCGGGGCGAGATCGCCGAGCAGGGAAGTCACGAGGAGCTGCTGCGGAACCCGAACGGCATATACACCCATCTGTACCGGTTGCAGCTGATCGGCCAGACCCGGAGCGCGCATCCGGAGGCAACGGCCAGACCCGCGGCGTCTCCTCCGTCCCGGGACTTCATGCCGACACCGGTCGTTGCGGGGGAGAGCGCATGAGCATCAGGCACCGGATGGAAGCGGCATCGGACGTGGCGCGCAGGTATGCGGCTGTGTTTTCCCACTGCTGGAGCAACCGCCACCGGCTGGAAGGGAAGGTGCTGGAGGCCCACGAGGCCGAGTTTCTGCCGGCGGCGCTGTCTCTGCAGGAAAAACCGGTTTCGCCGACATGCCGGCTTGTGGCAAAGGTTCTGACGGCGTTGATCGCCGTCCTGATCACCTGGTCGGTGGTGGGTAGAATGGACATCATCGTCAATGCATCGGGCAAGATCATTCCCGGCGGCTATACCAAGACCATCGCCTGCGTCGATGTGGCCAGCGTAAGGGCGCTCCATGTGCAGGAGGGACAGCAGGTCCGTGCCGGCGATCTGCTGATCGAGCTGGATGCCAGCATGTCCGATGCCGAGCGCGACAAGGCTGCCGGGGAGAGTTCCAGGTCGATCCTGGAAGTTGCCGGCGCACGGGCGCTGATCGCGGCAATCGACAGCGGGCAGCCGCCGCGGCTGCCACGGCTTTCCGGAATTCCGGCGGATACGCTGAATACGGCGAGGCTCACCCTGGAAGCCCGTTACGCCGATTACCAGGCCAGGATGAAGCGGATCGAGGGGGATATGGAGCGCTTCAGCCAGTCATTGCAGTTGGCGACGCAACAGGCCGCCGACTACCGGGAACTCCTGAAAAGTCACGATGTGTCCCACCATGCCTGGCTGGAGAAGGAACAGGCGCGGGTCGAACTCGCGGGGCAGCTGGCCGATGCCCGAAACCAGCGCAGAGCACTGATCGCCGAGACCAGGCGCGCGGCGCACGACCTTTGGACCGGGGAGAGCAAAACGGCTGCGTCGGCTCATCAGGACGCAATCCGCGCCGCCGCCCACAGCAGGCTTCTGAGGCTTGTCGCACCGGTGAGCGGCACGGTGCAGCAACTGAACGTGCATACGGTGGGCGGCGTCGTAGCCGCGGCCACCCCCCTGATGCAGATCGTCCCCAGGGAGAGCCGGGTGGAAGTCGAGGCGTTCATGGAGAACAAGGACGTGGGGTTCGTCCGGGAGGGGCAGAGCGCCGCGGTCAAGATAGATGCCTTTGAATACACCAAATACGGCACCATAAAGGGCAAGGTCACGCACGTTTCCCGCGACGCCATTGCCGATGAGAAGAGGGGGCTGATCTATTCCACGAAGATCCTTCTGGACAGATCCACCATCAACGTTGACGGCAGGGAGATGCCTCTGTCGCCGGGGATGTCGGTCAACGTGGAGATCAAGACCGGCGACCGGCGGATCATCTAATACCTCCTGAGCCCGCTCGTGCGTCACAAACGGGAAAGCCTCAATGAGAGATAGGGTGGGGTTGAGAAATCGGTCAACGACAGGGGGAGTGGCGCCCGGTCGTACCCTGCCGTTGCTGATCGTTTCCGTTTGTATCGCCCTGTGTGCCTCCCCGCCGGCCCTGGCCTTTGACGTCGTCGCTCCCTTTGATGACCCGTTGCGCGCCAACCCCGAGCGGCTCACCCGGGGCGCGATCCTGCCCGGCGACAGGGCGCCGCTGGTCTGTCCGGCCGCGCGGGACCTCAGGGAGCCCTTACAGCTTGTCGATGCCGTTGATCTGGCGTTGTGTACCACCCCCCGCATCAGGGCGGCATGGGCAGAGATCAAGCTCCAGGCGGCGGAGAAGGGACAGGCCCGTGCCGCGTACCTTCCCACCCTGTCCGGTACCGTCAACTTCATGAGAACCCGTTACTCCTATCCCGGTTCCGGCATCGCCTCCACCACGGAGGAGGGCAAGACCGTCAACGCCACCCTGGGGTGGCGGCTCTTCGACTTCGGGGGGAGGGGGGCAACCCGGGAATCGGCCAACCGGTTGCTGGTGGCCGCGTTGGCGCGCCATGATGCGGCGCTGCAGAAGATGCTGGCCGACGTCATCCAGGCATACTTCGATGCCGTGACGGCACAGGCCGGCCTGCGCGCGAAGGAGCTGAGCGAGACGATCGCGCTGCGCACCTTCGAGACGGCCGGCCGGCGTGAGGATCGCGGTCTCGTATCACGTGGCGACAGGCTGCAGGCGGAGACCGCCCTGGCACAAGCGACCCTCGACAGGAACCGGGCCAGGGGAGCCTATGAAAAGGCCATGGCGGCTCTGGTGTATCTCATCGGCGTTGCTCCGGGAGCAACGGTTGTTCTGCCCGATGACGTGGGCGGCACCCCTGCCGAAACCGTGGAAACGAAAACAGTGGACGACTGGCTGAGAATCGCGGCCGAGACCCACCCGCTACTCCTGGCCGGGCGCGCGCAGTGGGAATCGGCGTTGCGCACGATCGCCTCAACCCGTTCCGAGGGGTTGCCGACGGTGGATTTCTCCGCCAACTATTACCAGAACGGCTACCCCGGACAGGGACTCTCCCGCAGCCCCTCAAGGATCACCACCGTCGGTCTCTCCCTGACGTTTCCCCTCTTCGACGGTTTTTCCCGGACCTACAAAATCAGGAGCGCGGAAGCCCGGGCGGAACAGGCGTTGGCCGAGCTTCAGGAAACCGAGCGGAATACGCTCATGGAGGTTGTCAAGGCCCACGCCGATGCCGGCTCGTCCCTTCGCAACCTCCAGGCGTCGAAGCGTCTTCTCGATATCGCCGAGGAGTCCCTGGCCGTCTCGCAACGGAGATACGAGAGAGGGGCCGCGGATATTCTGGAACTCCTCACCACCCAGGCGGCGTTGGCTGACGCGCGGCAGGAGCGGATCCGCAGCCTTGCCGAGTGGAACTCTGCCAGATTGCGCCTGCTCGCCTGTGTCGGCGTCCTGGGGCGCGGGGCTCTGGAGAGGTGAACAGCGCCGAGTCCCTGATAACGGAGGAGCGTTGATGCGTTTCCTGTTCGCCTGGGAACAGGGGGGACGCCTCGGCCATCTCTCACAAATAGTGCCGGTTGCCCGGCTCCTGAAGGAACGGGGGCATGAGGTGCTCTTTGCGGTCAAGGAACTGGGAACGGCCCACACCTTTCTCAGAGACGAGGATTTTGGTTGCATCCAGGCGCCTCTTCCCACGGGGCTTGCGAGATCACGTCGCGAGGCGGTCAGTTTCGCGGACATCCTGTCGCGGGCCGGTTTTGGTGATGCGGCAATTTTCGGAGGGATGGTGAGGGCGTGGCGGACTGTGTTTGCCCTGTACAATCCTGATGTAATCCTGTCTCAATATGCTCCCGTGGCGACACAGGCAGCAGGGCTGTTCGGAATTCCATGCCTGAACCTGAGTTCGGGGTTTGAATCCCCCCCGGAAACCTCTCCTTACCCCAGCTTTCGTCCCTGGCTTAACCTGACCAGGGAGACGCTGCTTGCCGCCGAGAACAGACTGCTGGAAAACATCAATAAGGTTCGCGGTGATTTCGGTGAAGTTCCATTGTCATATCTGTATCAGTCGATCAGGGCGGATGTTTCCCTTCTGGCAACGTTGCCTGAATTGGATTCGTATCCGGGGCGGAAAAACGGGCGCTGTATCGGCCCTCTGTTTACCGTGGATGAGGGAGAAGAACTTCACTGGTCCGGATGTCGTGAAAAGAGGATTTTCGTCTACCTGGTTTCGGGTGGCTACGTACCTCAGATACTGGATGTATTGCGGGGATGCGGGGCGGAGGTGATCGCCTTCATCCCGGGAGTCGATGATGGAATACGTGAGGCCTATGACGGGACGAACATGCGCATTTGTTCCGGAAAGGTTAATCTTTCCCGGTTGTTGCCAGGGATGTCCCTTGCCGTGCACAACGCAAATCTCGGCACCCTGTCCGCCATGCTTCTTTCCGGTGTGCCGAGCCTCTGCATCCCGACCCATATTGAGCAGTTGATGAACGCTTGTTGTATGGAACGGATCGGAGCCGGAATCGTCCTGAAGCAGGGGCAGGTGAAGACCCGCTTCGCTGAAGCTCTCAATACCATGCGTGCAAATAACGTTTACCGTACAAAAGCTGTCGAGGTGTCGATGAAATACGCTGGATATGACCAGAAGCGCGTTGTAGGCAACCTTTCGAACACACTTGAAAAAATGACATCTTACCCAAACTGGACCGGTGGATCCTGACAGGAAGGCATCCCGAGAGGAGAGACAATGGATACGGATGAGAAGCCGGGGCCGGCAATGGCATTGCCGGCTGATCAGTTGTTCCTGTCCTGAATGTCATTGATGCTCACGTACAAAACGCCACCATGAAATCCGGAAAATAGTTCCGGTGAATTTTTTAATGTGTCTGTCGGGCAGAAGCCCGGGTTCGGCAGGGCTGTTTCCTGCCCGGTTTCGCCTTGGTGGTAAAGCTGTGAATCTCGCTGACGGTGGTGCCGCCGTTTTCATCCAGGTCCGTAACTCTCCACCAGTAGCGGGTATTCGGTTCCAGGGTTATGGCGGCGTTGTCCTTCACCAGGGGAGAGAACTGCTTGCTCGGTTTTTTTGCACCGCGCTCGATCATCACGGACGTCCAGGTGGCGAGAGTCTCGTCTTTCGTGTACTCGAGCCTGTAGCTGACAACGTCGTTCCGTTCGACTCCCGGACTGTGTCTCCAGATGAAGACGGTGGGATACCGGGTTACGTTCGTGGCGTTGTTGGCCGGAACGATCAGCCGCGGCCCCTGCAGGGCGCCGTAGACGACAATCTTGGCCTGATCCACGTAGCCCCAGCCCGCCTCCATGACATCGATATCCGTGGTTCCTGCCGGAAGCGGGTCCACCCTGATCATGGTCGTGCATTTGGTCGAGAAACCGGCATTATGGTCAGCGGCCGGGTCGAACCGCCAGATCGATCCCTTGTCGGGCTTGGTGGACGGCTGGTCGGGGGGACCGACTCTCTTCTGGGGGGGGACGACCCGGAAGGGACCTTCGCTGTCCGAGGTGAGCTTGTTGTCGGGACCCAGCGCGCCGGGTACCAGATCGGCGCCGTCAGCCTTGATGGCCAGCAGGAGTCTGAGCCCCGCTTCCACGACGATAGGTTCACCGTTCTGGCGCCCCTTGGCATGGGGTGAACTGTAATCGCACCAGCCATAGTCACGGTTCCGGGCTCTGTCCGCTTCCGCGGCATAGAAATAGGGGGCCTGGGGATAGGTGCCCATAATGAACGGCGCATAGCTGTTGCCGGTATTGTCGCTGCTGTCTTCCAGCGGATGGCGCTGGGCATAGCCGTCGGGGGAATAGGCGAAAATCTGGGTGGCTGATGAAGACACCCCCGCCTTCTTCAGCAGATTTTCCATCGTGACCCCGGAGTATTCTCCGTAGAAATCGCCTGACTTTGTGAAGTTCATCAGAACCAATTGCCGATGCCGGGGCATGGCTTCCAGCTGCTTCCTGGTGAAGATCCGGAAGGGAGCAACCACCTTGCCGGGATGGTCGTTCGCATCGCCGGGATAACGGTTGGCCTGGATCTCGGCCAGATTCGAATAGCCGTCCTGATCGGCGTCTCCATTCCTGATGGCCGTCAGGGCCGCCTTGCTGCGGCCGCCGGCCCTGTAGGCCATGCCGTACGGATTCAGAGTTTCGGCGTACCTGCCCCCGTGGGCCCCGTAGTTTGTCAGGGCGTGGCAGTACTGACAGCTGCCCAGTGTGCTCTTCTTGCCGTTGCTGCCGGTGTATGCTCCTCCACCGTGGCAGGTGGCGCAGTTGTCCAGTTTCGTGCCTGCTTTGCCGGGATAGACCGTCAGAAATGTCTTCGAATCCGTGTCCGCGCTGCCGGCGTGATGATAGGCCGCCGAGGCGACCAGGGCGGTGCCGGCTATGCAGCAGAACAGCAGTGCCAGGAATAATGTCTTGTTCCTTTTCATCTGTTGGTTTCTCCCGGTTGTAGGTTGAAATGCGCCGTGGGTGCAACGAAACTGCATGCCGTCGGCGTCACAGTAGTCTGATCGGCTGTGCGGCTGATACCTGTCCCCTGGGTGAGCAGGGGAGAAACATGTCTGCTGAACGTCTGCTCCAAAACCACTGCACCGCCGGGGAGAATACGGATCTGCGGATCAGCTCCCCGGATTGTCGGTCCTCTGGTCGCCTCAGTTCAGGGTGTAGGTAAACGGAATTACGATCGAAACCGAAATAGGGGGGCGTGGAAAGGGGGAGACGCGTTTGATGGTCTCGACCACGTTGTCATCCAGAATCGCGTGTCCGGTTCCTTTGAGTACCTTGATTTCAGTTGCATGACCGTTTTCAAGAACTACAAACGAGAGCTTGCAGGTTCCTTCCCACTGCATCCTCCTGGCCTGGGACGGGTAGGAGAGGTGTTCCTCGATAAGCTTCTTGATGTAGGCGAACTGTTCCCTTCGGTACGTGCTGCGCAACTGCTCTCCAGGCTGTTCGCCGCCGGAACCTTTGCCTCTCCCGCTCCCCGTGCCTCCTCCCGTGCCGTTTCCTGAATCATGCCCGAAATCGCCGCCGCCCGGTTTGCCCTGACCGTTTCCAACTGTAGATGAAGCCGTGACAGCGGCACCATTCCCGCTCCCTTCCGGAAGAGAGGTCGCGGGTATGGGCCTCGGTGACGCGATCGCAGGTTGGGGGCCGACGGCGGTGTGTCGGGCCTGGGGCCTGGCAGGCTGGGTGAGCGTTTGCGGTGCCCCCCGGGGGGAGAGGGGGTTTTGTCGTTCGGGGGTGCCGGTTGGGGGGGCGGCCGGACCGGGTGAGGGCCTGTTTCCGCCGGGAGGCTCCCGGGTCGTCAGGGTGAAATCAATGACGACAGGGGTGGAGGGGGAAAAGGCGTTACCGAACGTGTATGTGAGAAACAGGGCTATTCCGTGGAGGACGAGGGACAGCGTGATGGCCAGATTGTGGTCGTTCATTTCATTGCTTCCGTTTCGGGCTGGTCTTGTGGAATCGGGTGCGGGATGTGGAACTGCGAACATCCCGGATCAATTCCCTCATTCCATGGGATGTTCGTAGAGGTGATGGGGCATGTCTCCATCTCCCTCAGCGGTTTCACGCCTCTCGCCCCTGCTCCGCCACCAGTAGTAGAAGGGAAGCCCGGAGAGGGTAATGATGCTCCCCCATACCAGGGTGCCCGGATTCGCCCATCCGATCTGAATTGCGATCAGCCCGTAGGCAAGGATAAAGATGAGCGGGACCAGCGGATATCCCAGCGCGCGATGGGGACGGGGCAGGTGGGGGAATCGCAAGCGGAGAACGAACAGGGCCAGCCCGGTGGCCACCGATGCCAGGATCATGGGGAAGACTACATAGCCGAGCAACTGGCCGAAGCTTCCGAGAAACACAAGTCCCAGAGCCACTGCCGACTGGACGGTAATGGCGAGCCAGGGTGTATGGTAACGGTGGTGAAGCCCGGCAAAGCTGCTCCAGAAATGGCCGTCGCTTGCCATGGCATAACATACGCGCGCGCCGGTCATGATGTTGGCATTAATGCTGGCCGCGATCGCCAGTACGATGGGGATGCTGACCAAGCCGGCAAGTGCCGGATTGAAGAGACGTTCCAGGGATCGTTGGGCGACGTTTTCCGCCCCTTTCATGGCGGAAAGAGGAAGGGCATACAGGTACAGCAGGTTGATCGCCGTGTAGAGCAGCATAACGATCAATGTCCCGGCAATCAGCGAACGGGGCAGATTGCGCTCCGCGTCACGGATTTCGCTCCCGATCTGGGCCGAGGCGAACCAGCCGCTGTAGGTAAAGATAACCGCTATCATGGGCGACGAAAGCAGTCCATGCCAGGAGGGGAACGTGACGGCAGGACTCTTGAAGTTGCTCCAGTCCCCCCTGCCGAACATGAAGCCTGCCAGGACCATGAAAGCAAGGATCAGGAGGGTGCCGCAGGTTGTCGCGACCTGAATGGTTCCCCCGGGGCGGATACCCCGCAGATTGACCAGGGTGAAACAGAGGATGATGATCGCCGCGACCACCTGGGTGGTTCCCAGGCCTGCCGGCAGCCAGGGGGAGAGGTAGCTGACCAGACCCAGCGACAGGGCGGCGCTCGAACCCGGTCCGATGATCCAGAAGTTGGTCCACCCCAGCAGAAAACCGGCGCCACCGCCATAGGCTGCTTTCAGGTACTGGTAGTCACCCCCTGCCAGGGGGAAGAGCGCCGCCAATTCCGCGTAGGTGCAGGCTCCGCAGAGGGTCAGCGCTCCTCCCAGGAGCCAGATCGCGACGAAAGGGATCGGATGGTGAAGTTCACCGGCCAGAAAACCGCTGGTGGTGAAAATACCCGCACCGATGACGTTGCCTACGACCAGGAGGGTGGCATCGGAAAGTGTGAGCTCCCGCCTCAGTGACATTCGCCGCCCTTCTGGTCCAGGCAGGGGCCGATGTAGATCATCCCCAGTACCTGTTCCTGCTCAGTGGCCGTCTTGGCGATAATGTCGTCCAGGGTGCCCCGCACCATCTTCTCGCTACTGCTGATTCCGGCGTTGTAGACGACCGCCACGGGTGTCGAACCGGGATAGTAGCCGCGGAGGAGCTGATGCATCTCCTTGAATTCTTTGATTCCGATGAAGATAACGACAGTTTCTCCCTTTTCGGCAGCGGCCTTGATCAAGGCCGGGTTCGCCTTGATGGTGTGGGGAACCGTCATGATGAGAGAACCGTTGCAGGTTACATCCCTCCCCAGAATGGCGTTGGAGACGTTGAAGGCGCTCAGGCCGGGAATGGTTTCCACCTGTTCGTCGCTGAACTGGTTACGGATCCAGCGGCTGCTGCCGAATATGAGCGGATCACCCCAGTCCAAAAACGCGACACTCGTGCCGCTGGCGATAACTTCCTTGATGCGGGAAGCCGCCTTCTCCCGTTCTCCGGCAAACTGCCCGTCCAGGTCTTGTTCACTGATCTCCGGATGGGCTGCGGCATACACACGTTTGTGGATCAGTTGCATGGAGTCCAGAAGAAGCGGTTTGCCGGGCAGAATGCTGGCAAAGTTCTTGTACAACTCTTCCGGAGCCACGATGACATCGCACCGTCCCAGGGCGGTCAATGACTCCCGGGTGATGAGATCGGTATCGCCTGGTCCCATGCCGACGATGTAGAGCTTGCCCGGTCGCTTGAGGGTGTGGAGTTTGATCCTGCTCACTGCCTTGACTTCGCGGTCGGCCGCCAGGTCATCGGGCAGTATCAATACGAACTTGCCGTTTTTCTCCAACGGCTTGCCATTCATCTCGTCGGCAATCAGTATGCGCCGCCCCTGGGGAGACAGGGCCAGTTCGCCCCAGGACACTGACGACTGGTACCCATCGGGCGAGGAAACTACCAGCATACTGCTCAGATCCGGTTTCATGTCGAGCGCGGCTATGATGTCCGCCAGGGGAACGCCGCTGAAGGTGTTTCGCCCATGGAAGCCTCTCCCGTCACCGACGTCGTTCATGGTAACCGTGGCGCGCGGCAGATTGGCAAGGTCGAAGAGGGTCACCGGTGTTTCATCGTTTTCCGAGATGACCAGGCGAGGCGAGTGCACTTCTCCCTTTTTCCTGGTCGCGTTGAGCCGTGGGGTCAAATTGATGACTTCGATGCTGACGATCCCCTCCAGGGAACGATCCGAATCGAAATCATTTGCCATGACCAGCTTGGGGAGGCCCACCGTTCGGGAAAGCTGATCCATATAGGGTTTGGTGAACTCCGCGGCATGGCAGCCGGTGCAATCGGTGTGGTGGGGAGTAATGGGGGTTGTGGCGTAGGCGATGGTTACATCACCCGGGTTGCGGTAAAACACTTCACCCCAGGCCAGGGTAACTGCATTGCCTTTGACATCCCGCACGAGGATGGCCAGGTCCACCGGTTTGGTATAGACAGTGGCTTCCTTTTCCACCTGGGCCAGTTCCAGGAGGCTTCTGAGGGGGACGCCCTGGGCGGTGAACACTCCATGGAAGGAGCCTTTGCTGGAAATATTGTTGATTCTCACCGGTATCGACTGGAATCTGGTGAGGGCGTCCGTGGAGAGGGTCAGAGGGTGTTTCACCAGACCGGTTATGGTGATGGAGTGGGGAGCCGACCAGACTGTCAACGGGAGCACGAGGAACAGGAGCAGGATCAGGATTAAACGGAAGTATGGGTAGCGCACGAATCTCCTCCAGAAGGTAAAAGGGATGTGGTGAGCAGATACGGTTACCACCGGCGGATTGGGTCGGTGGTAACCGTATCGCCGAATCAGAACCTTGCGGTTACACCGCCGAATATGTTGCGTCCCGGCGCCGGAAAGCCGTACTCGCTCTCGTAATATTTGTCCAGAATGTTGTTGACATGCAGATATGCCTCATAGTGTTTGAGGAACGGCTGGGTGATACGGGTGTTGAAGATGAAGTAGCCGGACACCTTCTGAGTGTCCTGAGTCGGGTTTCGCGGCGTGGGTAGCTGGGTGAAGACGCTGCTCATCAATGTGCCATTCATATCCAGTCTGGTTTTATACGTGGGAACCGTGTAGCTGATGCCGAGATCCAGCTTGTGTTCCGGGACGTTTACCAGGTCTTTGGTCACGGCGTTGGAGCTGCGGTCCGCCGCATGGTTGTAGGTATAGCCGGCCTTCAGTGTCAGCTCGGGCAGGAGGTAGAACTCGGAGTTCAGCTCGATCCCGTACATTTCGACTTTTTGCGTGTTCTGGTAGGCGTTGTCCCGGTTGTCCCTGGAGATGAAATCCGTCAGGTGGTTGTAATAGAAGGCCAACTCACTCCACATGTATTTGGAGAAGGGACGGGAGACGCCGACGGTCGTGTTGATGCCGATTTCAGGTTTCAGGTCGGAGTTGGAATCCTGGCCGCTCAGGGTTGAGGAATAGAGCTGCTGCAGGGTGGGGAAGCGGGTCTTTCTGGCGACGGAGGCGAAGGCCTTCGTACCGTCGGAGAAGTTATAGGTGATGCCCATCATCGGGTTGAAGGAGGACATGGTGTCGGGTCTGGTAACATCCCTCAAGCCAGTGATCTTGTTGGCGGAGGAGTTTGGGGTCTTATAAGCTTCGGTGACGTGGAACCAGTCATAACTGAACCCCAGGACCACGGAGAGTTCCTTGACGCTGATCTCGTCTTCCAGGCCGGCCGAACCGGTAAAGGAGAAGAAACGGGAGTAGGGCACGTTCGATTCTCCCCGTTCCCGGTGGGAATCTCCGCGATAACTGCCGACGAGTCTGAGGGTGTTCCACGAGGCTGCCTTGATTTCAGCCGTCAATGATCCCCCGATGGTGTAATCCGAGAACTTGCTGACGGCCTGGCCTGCAGTTGCCGTCATGGGAGTATTCAGGCCCAGGTCCCGGTACGATGCGTATTCATCGATGTGACGGTGGTAGAACACCTTCTCCTTAAGGGTGAGGATATCCAGCACCTTTTGTTGGCCGCTCAGATCGATGCCCCAGTCTTTGTAGGTGGGGATGTCGGCAAACCAGCTGAACGCCGTGCGCGTGGCGGAGGAATTGTTGATGCGGTTATTGATGGTGTTCGGTGAGACCCCTTTGTCACGGTCGATGTAAAAGAAATTGACGTAGTATTCAGAGCCGGGGACGGGTTCGATACCGAATTTGGCCCAGACGCTGTCCGAAGACGAGTTGGAACCGCTCCTGAGCCCCCCGTTCTCGAACACCTCGCTTCTGTTAACGCTGCCGCTCACTGTCCCGACTCTCGGTTTGAAGCTGTTGGACAGTTCCCAGCCGCGCGTCTGGCTGTGTGAGTAGTTCAGCCAGTAGCTGAATATGCCGTATTTCGCTCCGTGTGATACTGATGTCTTGTAGTAGTCGATTTCGCCGGTTTCTGCGTTGATTTCAAAGAACGGCTTGCCCGTGGGCTGCTTGGTGACTATATTGACGACGCCGGCGAGGGCATTGGCGCCGTAGAGTATGGATGCCGCCCCTTTGGTGACCTCGATTTTGGCGATGTTCTCCGTGGGGATCTGGTTCAGGTCCAGTTTGCCATAGTTCGTTTCGTAGTAGGGGATGCCGTCGATCAAAACCAGTACCCTGGACTGATCCAGACCACGGATGTTGATGGACGGTTCATTCTTCCTGCCCGTGGAAACCCTGACACCTGTGACGTGGCTCAGAGCTTCCGCGACGGTATTGCTTCCGGTCGCCTTGATGTCTTCGGCGGTAATTTCATTGGTCACCGTGGTTTGCTTGACTACTGAAGGCTTCTCGCCCTTGATGTAAATCTCGCCCAGGGAAAAGCTTTCGAATCCCTCCTGGGGCTCTTGTTCATCAGCCCAGGCCTGGGCTGTCGCCATGGCTCCGGCGCACAACAGTGCTGCCGCAATATGTCTTGTTGACATTACGTCGAACCTCCGTGATGGAATTTCAGGGCCGGCAACACCGTGCATGGCGAAACAAGGCGCCTGTTTCAGTGGAGTGGCCCGATAAAATGAATAAATCGTGTGATTCGGTACATCTAGGTGCCGGTGCGACTGAAAGATGCTCTGTCGCTCCGGCGTGAACAGTGCGAGAGAAGTCTCTTGTCCCGTTGCATGTAAGGTCTCTCCCCGGTTGTGTGACCTTTCGGGCAACGACACGGCCGCTATCTCCGTTGCCTGACTCCGCTGGAAGATCATCTCCACAACGGGGGGGTGAACAGCGCCCCGGTTCTCCGTGCATCGCTCGGTATCAGTGTCAAACGGATGCTGCGCTCTCTTTCCTCCTTTCCGTGTTGGCGTTATATTCTGGTGTACCTATCCCCACATGCAAAAAAACCGAGCGTACCATAAGGAAAATACTCCCCGGCAGCTCGGTCATCTCCCCTTAGGGGAGATCCCTCGCTTTCCGCCCCCTCCTCGCGGAGGGTTAGGCCTTGTCAAAGGAAAGTGCGTTATGTCGCGTGGTATATAACAGTGTCTTGGTTTTGATGTCAATTCATTAGTATCTGACGTGGTGTCCGGTGAGTAGTTTTTTTGCGTGGGAAAACCTCCGCGGGGTACGTATTTGCGGGGGTCCTTTTGATCTGCGTGATAGTGTGCTACTCTCGTGCCGTTTCAAGGAACGTATTCCTGAGGAGGAAAACAGTAATGCAGAATATCGGATTTATCGGCCTGGGCATCATGGGAACTCCCATGGCGGCGAACCTGATCAAGGCGGGATTCAAGCTGACCGTCTGGAACCGTACCGCGGAAAAATGCGTCCCTCTGACGGAGATGGGCGCCCGGCACGCCGCCTCTCCTCGCCAGGTGGTGGAGCAGTCGGACATCACCATCGCCATGCTTGCCGATCCGGTGGCCGCCGAGGCGGTCTGCCAAGGAGACGAAGGGGTGGTTGCCGGGATCAGGCCGGGCAAGGGATACGTGGATATGTCAACGGTGGCACCTGAAACCGCTCAATCGGTTGCCAAGGCGGTGCGGGAAGCGGGGGGGCTGTTCCTGGAGGCGCCGGTTTCGGGGAGCAAGAAACCGGCCGAAGACGGCACCCTGATCATCCTGGCCGCCGGCGACCGTCCCTTGTTCGACCAGGCCCAGCCTGCGCTGGCGGCGATGGGAAAGAAGATCCTCTTCCTGGGAGAGGTGGGGCAGGGGGCGCGCATGAAGCTCGTTGCCAACATGGTCATGGGCGGCATGATGGCCATGTTCTGCGAGGGGTTGACCCTGGGGGCCAAAGCCGGCCTTGAGCCGGCCGACATCCTGGACGTGCTGGATGCGGGGGCGATGTCGAACCCCATGTTCAGGTTGAAGGGGCCGCAGATTCTCCAGGACACGTTCCCGCCGGCATTCCCCCTGAAGCACATGCAGAAGGATCTGCGTCTGGCCCTGAACCTGGGCAACCAGCTGGGGCAGGCCCTGCACACCACCGCCTCGGCCAATGAACTGTTCAAGACGGCGCTGGGCGTGGGGTTAGGGGACAACGACTTTGCGGCCGTCAGCCGTGTCATCGGTCCCACAAAGGCATAGCCGTTTCTCTGCCATCCGGGAGCCGGGATGGTGTGCCATGGGCAGACTCTCCCGGCTCCCGGGTCCCACCCACCCGCATGGGCGGGCGCCGGTCCCGTCTCCCGCGTCACGGTCGGTTCCGCGTCGTTTCCCCCAACATGTTTCTCAGGGCTGCTCGCCGGTCAATTTCTGTATTGACCTGAGCTGCTGCTTCAGTTTTTCGTTTTCTTTCCGCAGCCGGGTTATCTCCTGGCGCAGCTGTTCGTTTTCATCGTTTTGCCGTACCGGTTCGCCGGCCTGATCCGCTAGTTTCCCGGGAGGGGGCGTCTCTCTCTGGAGGACGTACTCCGTGCCGACGCAGATGCATCCGTGGGGCTGGCAGGAACTGCACGGGGTATACCGGTAGGATTCGGCGGTCACCTTCTTGGGAGAGGAGGTCACGATCGTCCACCCTTCGGCGGAGAGGGACTGAACGTCGGGTCCCGAGCGCTTGTCGCATTTATCCTGGCACCGCTTTGCCCCTGTGCCTGCTTTGTATTCGATGCCGGTGGTGGTGAACACCGTTTTCCGTTCGGTTGCATGGATGGGAATCGCCGTGACGAGAAGGATCGACGAAATGAGGGCCAGGCATGCCGCGGTGCTTTTCATGGGTTTGTTTCCTCCACTGTCGTTGTAATGGTATGACAACCGCCAGGCGGTCCGGTGATCCGATTTCATGCATCCGCCGATCGGGAGAGTAGCGGCTTGATATCCACCAGCGGTGTTCCGTCGATGGCTTCCAGGGGAGAGACCCTGATCCTGGCCCCGTGTATCTCCAGAACCCTGACCCGGTGCAGGCCGAGGGGATTGGGCCTGTCGGGGGAGCGGGTGGCGAACACTCCCGCCAGCGGCCTGCTCTCGTCCCCGCGGGGATGGACCTTCAGTAGGTCGCGCCGCGCCCGGTGCAGCCAGGTGATCAGGATAAGGTCGCACCCCGCCGAAATCCCCTCAAGTCCTTCCGCGAACTCCGGGTTCAGGGCGATCCAGGCCTCGGGTGCGCCCTCACTCCCCTGTTTGGGCGCCTCCTGACGGCTTGTTAGTTGCGAGTGTATGGTTCCGATCGGTCTGATTTCATAGTTGCCGTTGTTCATCTCGCTTCCTTTCCGACCTGCCTGAACGTGAAGCCTGATCAGCGGTCCATAGCGAAAATTTTGGAGGCAGAACAAAATGTATTTCCCTGATAAAAAAGTGATTGTAAAGAGTCGGTCTGTTTTGAAGACAATGCTGCCGTTATACTATTTTATAGGATTTGCAATTATGTATTTATCACCAGAAAGAATATTAACAGATAATAAATATCTAGAAAAAATCTGCAATAGCATATCCTATTATATAGCATCGATAAATATATGGTCTTATCATTCTCCATTTCCTGAAATCACAAAAATTTATTTTACTTATTGCTGGATTTCGATACCGTTACAAACTTTTACTTTTATTGAAAACAAAAATTACGAAAAACAATTTATAATAAAATGGAATGAAAACATAAAGTTAAAACCCTTAAGGCTACTAATTCTTGTAATAATTACGACATCACTTGTTTTTTACAGTGCGAATTATGCAATACTTGACTCAAAGCCATGCTTTGTATGTGTAAATAGCTCTAGGTTCGCACAGGCTTTACTAGGTGGCTTAATACCATTTGTGAATGCAGGTATGTTGGCATTGATGTACTGGGCTATTAAAAACTATAAAAAAATCAATGGTTCAATGCCTAGCCTTGGGACCTGAGACCCGCCTGCTAATGCAGATAGAGGGGCGACTAATGAACGTAAAAACTGTTCTTGTGGTTTCAGAAAGGAGCGATAAATGAGAAAAATTGTTGCCATGTCAATTTGTCTTGTTTTGCTGAGTGTTTGCGGTTGCGTGGGGCCTGCAGGGTCAGGCCTTGAAGGCTTGAACCTGTTGAATATCTTGCAATGTTTCGGAAGTTTTCAAGCATGAACCTTGCAGACATAGTCCCTGATACGAAAAACTCCACCTCTGTATCATTCAACGGGGGCCTATCGTTCCCTTCTGCCCCGGCTCCAATTCCAGGCGGGGGGTCATTCTCCCGGCTGTCGTGCGACCGCACTATAGCATTTGCGTTCCGTCGCCTTCAATTAAAGATGTTGAAAAAATAGGTGTGGTGTGCGGCGGTGATGCCACACGTTCCCAGCCAAAGGCGCAGGCGTGAAACGTATACCCAGAACGGTAATTATCTAATATTTCAAATACTTGAAACGGAGCGACATGCCTGCCGGTCTGGTTCAGGAACACCTACAGTGGTTGAGATGCTTTCTCGGGTTCCGCGAAAAGCATGCGATTGCTCATGAAAAATCGGAGCGCTTGCGGATGTTCCGGGAGAATTCTAGCTGTTACTGAAGGTGATCGGTGTGGATGGCGGGCTGGTGGGTGATCCGACGAAGATGGCGTGCGCGGTACAACAAGCCGCACACACAATAAATCCGAGTACCCGGGATGGGGTACTCGGAGTAACTCGTGATTGGCGCGCCCGGAGAGATTCGAACTCCCGACAACCTGGTTCGAAGCCAGGGACTCTATCCAGCTGAGCTACGGGCGCTTGAAGGGGTGACCGCGGATGCTGCTGACGTTCAAGGGTACACATAGCACGGCACGGGAAAAAAAGGTAGGGTTTCTTGGCTCAGGGCTTTTGCGCGTTCTGGCCGTGCTGCGTGATGAATGAGCGTATCTGGTCGGCTGTATCGCTGGCATCGTCCAGTTTCAGGTAACGCTGCCAGATTTCCCGGGCCCGGGGCATGTCGTTCAGGTCAAAGGCATACACGTAGCCCAGGTTGTACAGGCACTCCAGGTTGTCGGGGTCCAGGGCCAGGGCCTTTTCGAAGTTGGCCCGGGCCCGGGCGCTGTCGCCCAGCTGACGGAACATGGCCCCCTGGTCGTTGAGCACGTCCGCATCGCCCGGATGCAACGCCAGGGCGCGGTCGTAGGCCTGGATGGCCTGTTCGGGCATGTCGGCGTCATACCAGGCATTGCCCAGCTCCACCCATGCGGTGACATCTCCGGGGTGCGCGTTCGCGCGCTCCTGGGCCGCGTTGATCCGTTCCCGGGTCTCGTCCGCCAGGGGCGGCTCCAGGGAGGGGGGAGTCTGGGAGGGGGATTCGACCCCGTCGGCGCTCTCCTCCGCCTCATCGCCTCCGCTCTCGGGACAGGCCAGGTCGTACACCCGGTCCAGTACCGAGTCGGGGGGGATGGCCAGCCATTGGCCGTCTCCCGCCAGCCGGGCCAGCCGGGTACCCCTCCACCCCAGGATGTCCTGGTATTCCAGGCGGAACGTCCTTGTGGAGCAGACAATGTCATGCTGCTCCAGGTGCAGGGCGTAGTTTTTGTGGCCGAACCTCTCCCCCGCTCCCCGGCGTTCCGGCTCGCCCCGGGGGGTGAACCGGAGCAGCACCCGTGCCGAGGGCGCATCGACTTGCGGCAGCGTTTCCATGTCGAGGGCGACCTCGAAACGTGCCGTTTTTGTCAGGCTGTGCCATTGGGCGGCCCGGAGCGGAGCCGGATGGGCGGCAACGAGCAGCAGCAGGGGCGCTGTTCCTGCCAGGAACCTTGACAGCGGAGAGATCGACCGTGATTTCACGCGGGCCTCCAGGTGGGGTAGGCGTGTCGTACGCCGCGCGGACGCGGCTGGCTGACATTGTACTCATGAAACGGCCGTTTACAATCATCAATCGTCGGACCGCCACATTTTTGTGCGCCACGACTTTCCTTGTGTATTGACGCTCACCCGCTTTTGGATTACCTTGTCTTGCTCAAACCTGAGTGAGGCGGAGTGTGGGGTATGCGCGTGATTGCCGGGACCGCCCGGGGAACCAGGCTGGCCGCGCCGCGCGGCATGGCCACGCGCCCCACGGCGGATCGTGTCCGGGAGGCGCTCTTTAATATCATTCAGAGCCGTTACGACCTGGAGGGTGCGACGGTTCTGGATCTGTGCGCCGGCACCGGCGGCCTGGGCATCGAAGCCCTGAGCCGGGGGGCCGCCACCTGCTGTTTCGTGGAGAAGGATCGCGAGGCCCAGAAATGTCTGCGCAGGAACCTGGAGACCACGCGTCTGACCGGGCGTGCCCTCCTTCTGGAGATGGATCTGTTCAGGGCGCTCCCCTGGCTGGCGGCTCAGGGCCGCCGTTTTTCGCTCGTTTTTTTTGACCCCCCCTATGCCGCGGGACTCTACGGCGCGGTGCTGCGGGAGCTCTCCTCCCGGGAACTGCTGGAACCGGAGGGGGTCGTGATTGCCGAAAGCTCTACCCGTACCGTCCTGCCGGAGCGGGAGGGAGACCTTGTCAGGCGTGATCGCCGCATCTACGGAGACACTGCCCTGGAATGGTATGTCGTGGGGGAAGAATGAAGAAAATCGCCGTGTATCCCGGTTCGTTCGATCCGATCACCTACGGTCACCTGGATATCATCAACCGCGGACTGAAGGTGTTTGACGAGATCATCGTCGCGGTTGCCTGCAACTCCCAGAAGAAGTCGCTCTTCAGTATCGAGGAGCGCATGGAGCTGATCCGGCAGGTGGTCGACCGGGACCGGGTCAGGGTTGACACGTTTACCGGCCTTCTGATAGATTACGTGACTCGCCAGAATGCGGATGTGATCATTCGCGGACTGCGGGCCATTTCGGATTTCGAATACGAGTTCCAGATCGCCCAGATGAACAGCAGTCTGGGGCACGACATCGAGACGCTGTTCATGATGACATCGCTGCAGTATGGATACCTTTCCTCGTCCATCGTCAAGGAAGTCTGCGGTTTACGGGGAACTATCGACGGTTTCGTGCCTCCCGAGGTGAAAAACGCTCTCAGATTGAAATACGGCCTGGATTGACGGCCGGGAACTACCACATGACCGCGCCGGGGTACTCGGTCGCGGTCTGTGATTTTAGTAAAGGGAATACCATGAAATTAGCGGATCGCGTGCACAGAATTCAGCCATCACCCACGCTTGCCATAGACGCAAAGGCCAAGGCCCTCAAGGCTCAGGGAGTCGATGTGATCAGTTTCGGCGCCGGAGAGCCTGACTTCGACACTCCCGCCGCCATCCGGGACGCGGCCAAGAACTCCATCGATGCCGGCTTTACCCGATACATGCCGGTGGGGGGCTCCGACGACCTGAAGGATGCCATTATCCTCAAGATGAAACGGGACCACGGCATCGACTATACGCGCGCCGAGATATGCGTCTCCTGCGGAGCCAAGCACAGCCTGTACAACATATCCCAGGCTCTGATCCAGGAGGGGGACGAAGTCATCATCCCGGCTCCCTACTGGGTCTCCTATCCCGATCAGGTGGTGCTGGCCGGCGGGACTCCGGTTTTCGTCCCGACCGACGAACGGGCCGCCTTCAAGATCACCCCCCGCCAGTTGGAAGAAGCCGTCACCCCCCGCACCCGAGCCCTGATTCTCAACTCCCCCTGCAATCCCACCGGTACCAGCTACAGCCTCGATGAACTGCGGGCCATCGCCCAGGTCTGCCTCAAACACGACTTCATCGTCATCTCCGACGACATCTACGAGCGCCTGATCTACGACGGCCAGCGTTTCACCAATATCGTTCAGGCCGCTCCGGAGCTGAAACAGCGGGTGGTGGTGGTGAACGGCGTATCCAAGACCTACGCCATGACCGGCTGGCGCATCGGCTATGCCTGCGGCCCCCAGGAGCTGATCGCGGCCATGACCAAGATGCAGTCCCAGTCCACCTCCAACGCCTGTTCCATCGCCCAGAAGGCGGCCGTGGAAGCCATCGCCGGCTCCCAGGACCCGGTGGCGGTGATGGCGGAGGAGTTCGAGAAGCGCCGCACCTACATCGTGCAACGACTGAACGCCATGCCGGGCGTTACCTGCTTCAATTCCACCGGCGCCTTCTATGCCTTCCCCAATTTTTCCGCCCTCTACGGCAAGAGCTTCAACGGAAAGGTGATCGGCGATTCCACCGACCTGGCCGGCTATCTGCTGGAGGAGGCCAGGGTGGCGCTGGTCCCGGGGGTCGCCTTTGGCGACGACAGGTATGCGCGCCTCTCCTATGCCATCGGCATGGACAACATCGCCGAGGGCATGGATCGTATCGAGCGGGCCATCCGGAACCTGAACTAGCATCAGCGGCTGCGGCTGGCTGGTGCGCTCCGTTGCCGCGAAGACGGTACGCAGAGGGGGGATACATGATCACCAGGGATATGATTATCGCCGACATCATCCGGAACCACCCCGAAACCCTGCCGGTTTTCATTAAACACCGGCTCGAGTGCCACGAGTGCCAGATCGCCGACCTGGAGACCCTGGAGCATGGCGCCCAAGTCCACCGGGTTAACATCGACGGGCTGCTGGAGGAGCTTAACCGCTCCATTGCCTGACATCCCCTGTTTCCTCTCCTCCACCTCAGCCGTGCCATGACGGGAACCAGCAGATGAGCTATCTGGGAGATTACGCCAGCTTCTTCACCGCCGGCATGAAGGTCGGCGTTGCCATTCCCCTGTCGAACGGCGAAACGTTCATCGACTGGGCGAAGCTGTACGAGGTTGACGAGGACCTGGTCATCCTGCAACTCTCCCGCGACCAGCTGCCGCTGGAGGTCAGTCTGCGGGTAGGGCAGATCCTGGATCTGCGCGGCGGCAGGGACGACAGCGCCTACAGCTGCCGGGCGATCATCGTCAGCGAGTGGCGTGGCAACGTGATTCAGCTGCGTCTGGTGGGAGAAATCGTCACCGACGAGCTGAGGGAGTTCTACCGCGTCGATGCCTTCCTTCCCATCAAGTATTACCTTTCCCCCCAGCAGAATCCCGATATCCTGCGTGCCGAATGGGCCGAGCGCCACCGCCGGCGCCAGGAGCATGACCTGCTCCGCCGGCAGCAACCCTGGGATGTCACCTTCATCGCCGAACAGGCGGAAATCCCTCCTGAACGGCTCGATTCCCCCTTCGAGGAGCAGTGCGACGGGGATGCGGACCTGGATCCGTCCTGGGAAAGCATCATCCCCCTGGCAGCCAACATCAGCGGCGGCGGCATGCGCATCGTCGCCCACCAGCGTTTTCAGGTCGGTGAGTATGTTCCGCTGGAGATCATGCTGCCCGTGCCGCGCCGGATCGTGGAGGCGGTGGGGAGGGTGGTGTTCACCACACCCAACCGGGCCGTGCCCGGAGACCGGGAGTGCTACAACCTGGCCCTCAAGTTCGTTTTCATCGACGAACGGGACCGCGATGCCATCGTCACCCACATCTCCGCCATCCAGTTGCAGCGCATCCGCCAGATGCGCGAACTGTTTGCCCTGCGGGACGACACCGGTGACCGGGAGGGGGGCGTTTTCGACCCGTTCACGCGCCGGCGCCTGCTCGCCTGCGGCGCGGTTGTCCTGACCTTTCTGGTCGTACTGTTCCTCTACTTCCGCGAATATGCCGCAAACCACCCCAAGAGCGTGATCGGTGAGGCCTTCGAGCGCGGTATCCGCGGCTACCAGCAGCGGATGGGGCGCTAGCCGCCGGTTGACCGGCCCCGCCGCGGGCGCCGTGCCCCCGCTGCCGTAACCTGATCGGCAGCCAGGAACAGACCTGCTCACGCTGCGGAACCGCGCGCGGCGCCTTCTGGTGGCGCCTTTTCAGCGGGACGGCCGACGCCCGGGAAGGGGAATGGCTGGTCGGGGGGGTGATCACGCTCACCCTGGTCTACTATGCTGTTTCCCTGCTGGTCGGTTTCCGTCTGGGGCAGGGGGGCTTCCTGGCTCCCGGTCGGCTGAGTCTGCTCTGGCTGGGAGCCACCGGCAGCGTGCCCGTGGAACAGCTCGGCCGCTTCTGGTCGCTTATCAGCGCCACCTACCTGCACGGAGGGGTGCTGCACCTGCTGTTCAACCTGATGGCCCTGCACCAGATCGGCCCCCGGGTGGTCACCGAATACGGACCCTGCCGCATGGTCGTCATCTACACCCTGGGGGGAGTCTTCGGCTTCTGGGTCTCCTGCCGGGCCGGGGTCCCCTTTACCATCGGCGCGTCCGCCGCCATATGCGGCCTGATCGGCTCCCTGCTCTACTTCGGAAAGAGCCACGGCGGCTCCTACGGCGCCGCCGTGTACCGCGAGGTGAGCGGCTGGGTGATCAGCCTCGGCATCTTCGGCCTTATCGTGCCGGGGATCAACAACTGGGCGCATGGCGGCGGTATTCTGGGGGGGATTCTTCTGGGGATGCTGCTGGGGTACAACGGCCGTGGCCGCGAGAACTCCCTGCTTCTGGTTCTGGCGCTCGTTTGTGCCGGCGTTACGCTGGCTGTTCTGGGGTGGGCGGTACTGGGGGTGATGCTGCTCGGGCCTCAGGTCGGCAGGCCGTAGATCTGGTCGCTTAGGTGGCAGGCGCAGAAACGGCCCGGCTGTTTTTCTTCCAGGAGCGGCGGAGTGTCGCGACAGATCTCCCGGCTGTGGCGGCAGCGGGGGTGGAAGCGGCAGCCGCTGGGAATGGCCAGGGGGGAGGGGACGTCGTCGGTCAGGATCGGCTTCCGGTTTTCGTCGAGGCGGCGTATGCGGGGAACGGCCGCGATCAGGGCCTCGCTGTAAGGGTGCAGGCAGCGGCTGAACAGCTCCGCGGCCGGTGCGATCTCCACGATGCTTCCCAGGTACATGATGCAGACCCGGTCGCAGATGTGGCGCAGTACGGAGAGGTCGTGGGAGATGATCAGCAGGGAGAGGCGGTAGGTTGTCCGCATGTCCAGCAGAAGGTTGATGATCTGGGCCTGGATGGAGATGTCCAGGGCGGAGACCGGCTCGTCGGCGATGATCAGCGCGGGTGAGCTGGCCAGGGCGCGGGCGATGCCGATGCGCTGGCGCTGGCCCCCGGAGAATTCGTGGGGAAAGCGGTGGTACTGTTCCGGGGTCAGCCCCACGGTGGCCATGATCTCCTCCACGGCGGCGCGGCGTGTCGCCGTCCCTCCCTGCCCGGCGATGGCCAGCGGTTCGGCGATGATGTCACCGGCCCGCATGCGCGGGTTCAGGGACGAAAAGGGATCCTGGAAGATCATCTGGGTCTGGCGGCGGAAGGCGCCGGCTTCGGAACGGGACATGGCCGCCAGGGGGATGCCGTTGAAAAGCACCTGGCCCTGGTCCGGCGCCAGCAGGCCGGCCAGGATCCTGGCCAGGGTCGATTTGCCGCAGCCGGACTCGCCGGCGATACCAAGGGTCTCGCCGCGGGCCAGTTCCAGCGACACCTGGTCCACTGCGGTGAGCAGGGAAGAGGCGGCGGCCGTGCCGCCCCGCATCCGAAAACGCTTCAGGAGTCCCCTTCCCTCCAGGATGACGCGGTTGTCGCTCATTCGTTCCTCCAGCAGCGCAATAGTCGCCCCGGCGCGACCTGGCGCAGTTCCGGAACCTGCCGCCGGCACTGCTCCACCGCCAGCGGGCAGCGGTCGCGGAAGGCGCATCCGGACGGCATGGCGGTAAGGCTTGGCGGCTGGCCCGCCAGGGTCGCCAGGGGCCGTCCCGGCAGGGCGTTCTGGGGGAGCGAGGCCACAAGAGCCCGGGTGTAGGGGTGGAGCGGGGTGTCCAGCAGCTCGTTGCTGGGGGCCGACTCGACGATTCGTCCGGCGTACATGACGCAGGTGTGGTCCGAGCGTTCGGCAACGATGCCCAGGTCGTGGGTGATCAGCAGAATTCCCATGTCGGCGGTCCGGCGCAGGGAGTCGATCAGCTCCAGGATCTGGGCCTGGATGGTTACGTCCAGCGCGGTTGTCGGTTCATCGGCGATCAGCAGGCTGGGGCCGCAGGCCAGGGCCATGGCGATCATCACCCGCTGGCGCATGCCGCCGCTCAGCTGGTGGGGGTAGTCGCGCATGCGCTCCCCGGGTGAGGGGATGCCGACCCGGTGCAGCAGCTCGGCGGCCTGCTCCCCGGCCTCGCGCCGGTTCAGGCCGCGGTGCAGCAGGAGCGGCTCCATGATCTGCTGGCCGATGCGCAGCACCGGGTTGAGGGAGGTCATGGGTTCCTGGAAGACCATGGAGATGCGGCTGCCCCGGATGGAGCGCATCTCCCGCTCCGGCAGGGTCGCCAAGTCGGTCCCCTCCAGCAGCAGGGAGCCGCTCCTGATGAAGCCGGGGGGGGGCACCAGGCGCATGATGGAGAGGGCGGTCATGGACTTGCCCGATCCCGATTCCCCCACCAGGGCCAGGGTCGTTCCCCTGTCGACGGAGAAGCTGACCCCGTTGACCGCGGCAAGGGAGCCGTCGGGGGTGGGGAAGCAGGTATGCAGGTCGCTGACCTTCAGCAGTTCTGGCACGTTATGACCTCGTGGGCGGGGCGTGATCGGATGGCGCGTTCATGACGGCTGGTGCAGCATACACAATCCCGCCCCTCCGTGCCAAGTACTTCGGGACGTTTTTTCCCCAGGCCCCCTAGCGGACCCTGCCCTGTTCCACGGCCTGGACCATCTGCCGCATCATGGAGGCGGACATGTCCCTGGTCATCTCTCCCAGGGCGCCCATGGTTGCCTTGGAGAATTTCCGGGCAGGTTCGCTCTTCAGGAAGGTGATGTACTCCCGCAGTTCACCGTCGCTCAGATCCCGATAGCTGTTGGCCAGCCCCGCCTGAATCTGCTTCCGCAGCAGTGGGGCGAGTTCGTGCTTCTTGCTCTGGATCTTGCGCAGGATCTCTCTCCTGGCCGCTTTCCTGTCGGCGGTTCCCCCGGGAATGGCGCCGGCAACGCCGCCAATGGCGTCCACGATCACCTGCTGCGCCGTCTCCGTGGCCCTTCCTGCTTTGTCCACTTCCCCGATCAGGGCCCAGCGCCGGGCAGAAGGGGGATTGCGTTCCAGATCCATCAGCACCTGCTGCACCATTTCCGGCGACATGGCGCCGCTGCTCTCCTGGGCCGCCGCGATCTTCATCCCCAGTGGGGTCTGGGACCAGGCCAGGACGCTCTCCATGGTTGCGCTGTCCAGGTGGGAGCGGTAGTAGGCCCGGATCTTCCGCTTGGCTCGTTCCGGGTCGAACGCGGCCAGGGCCCGGTCGAAGAGGCCTGCCAGTTCACCGTTGGCCGCGGATGACCTGACCCCGGTTTCGAACTGCTGGATGAACAGGTCGATCTGGCGGTCGAAGCCGGCCCCCTTCATCAGACGCTCCACAAGGTCCCGCGACACCGGGCCACCGCTGCTCTTTCTTTTCTCCGAATCCATCTGGGAATGTTCGGCGTACGCGCCGATGCGGCTCATCTTCTGGGTCTCCTCCAGCAGGACCTCATCCTGGGGATATTCGTAGAGAGAGCCGGAGCGGCTCAGGTAGACGTTCGTGCCCTCAATCCAGGCGGAGTCGCCGACCTCCTTCGAACCATCCTTGAAAACGACCGTTGCTGTCCCGAATGCCGGGGTGGTTAGTACTACCGCGAGAAACAGGGTGATGAAAAAAGTCTGTCGCATGGCTGCCTCCTTGCGTGGGGTGTGCGCCTGGAATATCGCTGCCGTCTCCGATGACGGCGTCGTCGCCGGTGCCGCGACGAAAAAAGCCTGCCGGAAAAAGGCAGGCTTCCATGAAAGATGGGCCGTCATCCGTCACTTCGGCAGCTCCTCTGCCCAGCTCCATGCTGGGTGGTGGCTTTGTGCCACACGGTTACCCGTGCTTTACCCTTTCGGCGACTTCACGTGATGCAAATTGTCTGCTACCGGATCGATTGTGGGGCGCGGCCATGGCCTGGACGAGCGTGCCGCGCCCACGCTGCGCCATCTATAATGGGGTAATTAATGCTTGTCAATACAAATATGGAGAGAGTCGGGAAATCCGTCCGTGGCATGGATCGGCGCGGTGGAGTCAGGGGGGCGTATCCCGGCTCAGGGACAATAGCGACAGGAAGGCCCGCAGCAGTGTCGTGGGCTGCTGGCCGCCGCGGCTGAGGATCAGCAGGGTCCGCTTCAGGTTGAGCGGTGTGGCTATCTCCACCAGCCAGCCGTTGTCCAGTTCCCGCTGTACGGCCATTCTGGAAAGGCAGCCAACCCCCAGGCCCGCTTCGGCTGCTTTCTTGATCGCCTCGGTATGCCCCAGTTCCAGGGCGATGGCGAACCGCAGCCCCTTTGTCTCCATGGCAGCCTCGAATATCTCCCGGGTACCGGAACCCTTTTCGCGCATGATCCAGGCGGCAGTGGCCAGCATCTCCGGGGAAGCCCGCTTCTCCGCGGCCCATTGGTGTCCCGGACCGGCGATGACGACCAGCTCATCGCGTCTCCAGGGGGTGGCGGTGAGCGAAGGGATATGGGGAATCCCTTCGCTCAGTCCCAGGTCCAGGAGCCCCTGTTCCACTCCCTGTTCCACCTGCTGCGCGTTGCCGACCTGGAGCAGTGCCCGGGCCCCGGGATGGAGCCGCGAAAACTCCCCCACGATGGAGGGGAGCAGATAGTTGCCGATGGTGGTGCTGGCCCCCAGGTTCAGGCTGCCCCGGGGCTCGTCCACGGACTCGACCAGATACCGTTCGATTCCGCGGGCCGTGATGAGCAGCCGGCGTACCTCCGGCAGTATCTCCCGTCCCCGGTCGTTAAGCAGCAGGCGTTTCCCCTGACGCTCGAACAGCGGCGCGCCGGCCAGCCGTTCCAGCTCGGCAAGGGACATGCTGACCGCCGATTGGGTCAGGAAGAGCTCCCGGCTGGTTTGGGTGACATGGGCGCAACTGGCCACTTTCTCGAATATTTCCAGCTGTCTGAGTGTTATCGCCATGTTTGTTGACATAAATATTACTGATGGTTGTGATTACTATTACGAATTTGAACTTATAATATCAGGCCTCTATACTGCAAGCGGATTCTGAATCCGTGACGCATCTCTCCCTGCGCGTGCCTGAAAGGTCTCTGCCCTGGCCCCGTACCGCGGCAGGGGACGGTTCGACGGAAGGCTCACCCGGACTTGATGGCTGCACCGCCGGTGGCGGCGGCGCCCCGGCTCGTTCAGGCACGCAGGTTTCCGGCGTCACGGACTCAAGAGATAGAAACAGGAGGATCGTATGGTAAACAACCTGGTGCGCAAGCTTCTTTTCGGTATCTGTCTGGGGCTGTGTCTCTTCCCCGGCATCGGCACCGCCACGGCCCTGGTCATGGGCATGGGCTTCAGTCTCATTCTGGGCAATCCCTGGCCGGTTCGGTCGGCACGCGCGAGCACGATCATCCTGCAGCTGTCCGTTGTCGGGCTCGGCTTTGGCCTGGGGCTGGGGGAGGTGATCCGTACCGGCAGGGCTTCGGTGGTCTACAGCGTTGTGGGCATTGCCTGTACCCTGGCGCTGGGATACCTGCTGGGGAGGCTGTTCGGAACCGATGCCCGGACCTCGGCTCTGATCTCATTCGGCACTGCCATCTGCGGCGGCAGCGCCATAGCAGCCATGGCTCCGGTTCTCAAAGCCAGAAACGACGAGACCGCCGTTGCCCTGGCAACGGTGTTCACCCTCAATTCCGCGGCACTGGTGCTGTTTCCCCTGCTGGGTCACCTGCTGGGTCTGGAACAGGGGCTCTTCGGCACCTGGGCCGGGCTTGCCATTCACGATACCAGCAGCGTGGTGGGGGCCGCCTCCCAGTACGGCACCCATGCCCTGAGGGTGGCGACGACCGTGAAGCTCACCCGGGCGGTCTGGATAGCTCCGGTGGTGCTGGTGACAGCGCTGATCCTGAAGTCTGATCGGAAGGTGAAACTCCCCCTGTTTATCGTCGGCTTTATCCTGGCCGCTGCCCTGGGGACGCTCCTGCCCCAGTACGGCCGGCTCTGGAGCGGGCTGGCAACGCTTGCCAAACAGTGTCTGGTGCTGACGCTTTTCCTGGTGGGAGCGGGGCTGAGCAGGGAGGTTCTCCGGAGCGTGGGGGTGCGTCCGTTGTTGCAGGGGGTAACGCTCTGGCTGCTGGTCAGTGCTCTTACCCTGACGGCCCTGGAACGGGTCGGCATGTTCTGATGGATTCATGATGACTCCCGGGTATCTAGATAGCGGTCGGATCGGGGATTCAGTATTTGTGCCCCCTATCGTCGTTGCTGCGTCGCGGTTTCGCGCTATACTTGTTCAGCTTTTCCCGCGTATTCCCAGACCATCCCAGGAGAACTGCCACCTTGTCCCACGAATCCATCCGCAACATCGGCATCATCTCCCACATCGATGCCGGCAAGACTACCGTTTCGGAACGAATTCTCTTCTACAGCGGCGAAACCCACAAGATGGGGGAGGTGCATGACGGCCAGGCGGTCATGGACTGGATGCCCCAGGAACAGGAGCGGGGTATTACCATCACCGCCACCGCCACCAGTTGTCGCTGGGGGGAACTGCGCATCAATCTGATCGACACCCCCGGCCATATCGATTTCACCATCGAGGTGGAGCGCAGTATGCGCGTCCTGGACGGGGCGGTGACCATCTTCAGCGCCGTGGAGGGGGTCCAGCCCCAGAGCGAGTCGGTGTGGCGCCAGGCCGACCGGTATGCCGTGCCGCGCATCTGCTTCATCAACAAGATGGACCGGGTCGGCGCCGATCACCTGCGCACGCTGAAGCAGATGGAGGAACGCCTGGGGGCGCGGCCGGTGCTGTTGCAACTTCCCTTGGGACAGGAGGCGGACTTCAGCGGCGTGATCGATCTCCTGGAAGAGGAGACGCTCCTGTTCGATCGGGGAGACCAGGGGAAGACCATGCTGCGCCGCCCGCTGACGGCCGAGGCCGCGGAGAGGGTGCGCGAGGAACGGCTGCGCCTGACCGAGACCCTGGCTGATTTCGACGACTCGATCCTGGGTGATTTTCTGGAGGGGAGGCGAGTGGAGGCGGAGCGGCTGCGGCAGGCACTGCGCAGGGGCACGCTGGCCTGCCGCCTCTTTCCGGTGCTGCTGGGGTCGGCGCTGCGCAACAAGGGAATCCAGCCGCTCTTGGACGCGGTGGGGCAGTACCTTCCCTCGCCCCGGGAGGTGCCTGCCCTGGTGGGGAGAACTCCCCATGACAACCGCCATGAGACGGTGGTCTGCGATCCGGACGCTCCCGTGCGGGCACTGGCCTTCAAGGTCATGTGCGACGAGGGGCGCATGCTCACTTACCTGCGCATCTACGCCGGTACGCTCCGCTCCGGCGCATCGCTTTTGAATGCCACCCGGGGCGTCACCGAGCGGGTGGGGCGCCTGTTCCGCATGCACTCCCACCGTCGTGAAGAGCTGAACCAAGCCCGGGCCGGAGATATCGTGGCCGTGCTCGGCTTCCGGGACACCTTTACCGGCGATACCCTCTGCGATGCGGGCCACCCCCTGGTGCTGGAGGGGGTGACGGTACCGGAGCCGGTGGTATCGGTGGCGGTTGAGCCCCTGGGCAACGACGACCGGGAGAAGTTTCCCCTGGCCCTGACCCGGTTGCGCTGGGAGGATCCCACCTTCAGGGTCCATGAGGACGAGGAGACCGGTCAGACCATCCTGACCGGCATGGGAGAGTTGCACCTTGAGGTGGTCATCGACCGTCTGGAGCGCGAGCAGGGGGTCAGGGTCAAGAGCGGCCGACCGCGGGTGGTGTACCGCGAGACCCTGCGCCGCCAGGTGCAGCGGAGGGAGCTGTTTCGTCTTGAGCGGGAGGGGAAGGCCGAGGTGGGAGAGCTGCTGCTGCGCCTGACCCCGCTTGCCCGGGGGAGCGGCCTGAGCTTCGTCCTGCCGCCGGCCAATCCCCCGCTGATTCCCCCGCTCCTGGCGGTCATCGAGGAGAGCCTGCGCCAGGGGTGCATGGCCGGTTGTTGCAGCGGCTACCGCCTCACCGACCTACGGGTGGAGGTGCTGGAGATTCCCTTTGAGCCGGGGGTGACCACCGAGACCGGGCTCAGGGCGGCAGCCCAGCGTGGGGTGCTCATGGCCGCCCGGGAGGGTGAACCGTACCTGCTGGAGCCGGTGATGGCGCTGGAGTTGAGCGTGCCCACGGAGCATCTGGGCAAGGTGTTGGGCACGCTCCAGCAGAAGCGGGGCCGCGTGGAGGGTGTGGACAGTGCCGGAGAGAACGAGCTGGTCCGGGCGACGGCCCCCCTGGCGGGCATGTTCGGTTTCATGACCGAACTGCGCAGCGCCACCCGCGGCAGGGGAAGCTATACCATGGAGTTCCTCCGCTTCGACGAGGCGCCCCAGGAGGTTCAACGCAGCTTCGGGCTGGTGTAGGGTCCACAGTCTCTTTGCCCCGTTGTTTCTTGCTTCTTCCCTCTTGTGATCCCATTGTCCGGCTATCAATAACCTGTGTGTCACCTGAGGGCGTTCCGGGATGCGCGGGGTGGGAAACCGGACGAAATGTGCCGGCTCCGGCTGGAGAGTTGAGGTAATCATGGAAAATCTGACACAACAGCAGCTCATCCGTTTGATCAGCACCGGTACTGTTTTCTTGTACGTGATGACCGCCAACGAGCAGCGCAGTGAACGGCTCCTTGCCCAGACCGCCGCCCGGTTGCGGGGGATGGGAGCGCCCTTTGTCTGGACCTGCACAAGCGGCCTGAGCCGGGAGGGCGTTGTTGTCCCCGATACGGTTGATGCGCTGAAAGCACTGGATTTCGCCATTTCCCAGCCAGGGCCCTGCATGCTGATCCTTAAGGATATGCACTGGTTCTGGCGGGACAATCCGGTCCTGATCAGAAGACTCAAGGACCTTGCCCAGGCATCAAGCGGCAAGGGCAAGGTGACGGTCATTCTGGGTGAGGATGAGTGGGTTCCTCCACGGCTGCGGGAGGATACGGTTCTGCTGGCCCAGACGCTTCCGGATGTGGAGGAAATACGCCTGTTTCTCAATCAGATGCGGGAACGTGACCCCGCTCTTTCGCGGGCCTGTCAGGATGATCCGACCCTATTGGAGCGGCTGGTGATTGCTGGCCGGGGGCTGGACCTGGTGGATCTGGAGCGGGCCATACGGTTGTTGCGTCTGGCCGGCGCTCAGGGGGGGGCGGATCCGGTCGGCGCCCTTCTGGACAACAAGCGGCGGGTCATTCAACAGAGCGGCATCATGGAGTTGGTGGCCAATGTGGACGGCTGCAACAACCTGGGCGGCATGGAAAACCTCAAGGAGTGGCTGGAACGGCGCAAGAACGCCTTTGGCTTGGAAAGTATCATGTCGGGCGTCGGTCTTCCCCGGGGAGTTCTGGTTATGGGGGTTGCCGGTTGCGGCAAGTCTCTGTTTGTTAAAGCTATTGCCGCCGAATGGCGGCTTCCGTTGATTCGTCTTGACATGGCTACGGTGTACGGTGGCCTTTTCGGAACCCCCGAGACAAGCCTGCGTACGGCTCTTTCGACAGCGGAAGCAGTGGCGCCCTGCGTACTCTGGATCGATGAGATCGAGTCCGGCATAACTACCCATGGCTTCAAGTCCGAAGGCGGATCAGCCTCCCGGGTGCTCGGTCTCTTTTTGACCTGGATGCAGGAGAAGCGGGCGCCGGTGTTCGTTGCGGCAACCGCCAATGCCATTGAATTGCTTCCGGCCGAGGTGTTGCGAAAAGGGCGTTTCGACGAAATCTTTTACGTCGGATTGCCGGATAATGAGGCGCGGGAACAGGTTTTTCGTATCCACCTGGCTCACCGGGAGGCGGACCTTGGTGCATTCGATTTTTCACTTCTGGCCGGTTCCAGCAAGGGGTTTTCCGGTGCGGAGATCGAACAGGCAGTCAATTCGGCGGTCTTCGAGGCGATGGCTTCACAGCGTCCCATGACGCAGCAGGACCTCATGGTAATACTAAGCCGTACGGTCCCACTCTCAATCACCATGGCCGAACAGATCAAGAAGATCGAGGCCTGGGCTTTCAAACGTGCCGTGCCCGCTTCAGGCAAGTTTAAGTAATATCAGATTTTTTGCGCAAAATAGCCAGGTTGGCCGGTGCCTGGAACGTTTTCGCCATTCAGGTCTGACGACCCGTGTGCTCCTGCGGCGCTTCGGTCCGGGAGAGCCGCCGGCGCATCAGACGGTAGCCCCATCTGCTCAGCCTGAGGAGAAAAGGCGCGTGCACATGGGTGTTTCTGCCGAAGTTGACCAGGGTGCCGCCGAATTTGGCCTTGAAATCCCGCACCCCGTACTGCTCGTCCGGCCTGCCCGCGCCGCCGAAGTCGTAGACCGCGTAGCCGTTTGCGGTACTCCAGCTCAGGACGTCCCAGGTCAGGAGCTCGTTGGGGGCACTGCCGTTATGGGAGCGGACAACGCCGCCGTACCAGCCGTAGACGGTCTCCTTGTACGGGAGATCGATGGAGGTCGCCACCGGAGTGCCGTCGATGCACGCCAGGCTGAACCTGGCCATGCCACGGGGCAGAAGCAGTTCATGGGCGGCCTGGAAGAGCGGGAAGGGGGCCAGGGGGACCCGCGCGGCCTGGTACGTCCCGGCGAGAATGGCGTAGCAGGCGGCCAGCCCCTCCGGACCGATCACCTCCGTCACGGTCACGCGGCCGGCCCTGATCCCCCTCCGGATGATCTTGCGCGTGCGCTGGCCGATACTCTGCAACAGGTCGTCGGGGGAGCGTCGCAGGTCGATCAGGAAATTGAGGTGGTCTTCGTAGTGGAAGCGGTGTCGGGACAGGATGGGCTGGAATGATGCCGTGGCGGACAGGTTGCGCAGCTCGGTGAACAGCGGCGCGCCGTCGGGTTCCCTGACATAGGCGCCCAGCAGCAGGTCGAGGGCGTCTTGTCCCCGGGGGGTGTCGTCGGCCAGGATGCCGCCGAAGACCACGGTACGGGTGGAGAGCCGGCTCATGACCCCCTCCAGGAGGGTGATCCGTACCGGCAGCAGCAGCGCCAGGATGTCGCCGCCTCCGGACTGCACCGCCCAGAGCGCCGGCTCGAATCCCGGAGTCCGGGCGAACACGCGGTACAGCTCCGGCGTGTGAAAGACGTTGCCTGCCGGCTGGCCGGCCACGAAATCTCTCCAGGCGTGTTCGTCCAGCGTACGTACGATTTTCATGCCGTTTCCCGTTCCCGCCGGTTCAGAAGGGGGTGCTGTAGTCCCGTTTCCTGCGCTCCTCCCGGTTCAGGTACAGCCTCGCCGACCTGGTCAGGTCGCCGATAAAGGGGCCCGGATCGCTCCAGGAAAACAGGGCGTCCACCTTGGGGCCGCGCAGCGAGCGCAGCCAGTCGCCCAGGGTCAGCTCCCCCCGCCGCCAGTGATACAGCGCCGACTGCAGGTCCCGCCGCAGGTAGATCCACTTCGCGTCGCCGTAGCGCTGCTCGCGCTCTTCCGGCAGCGGTTCGCCCAGGGCGTCGCAATACATCGTGTAGAGCAGCTCCACGCCCCCCGCCTCCGCGATGGGCGAGCGCCCCGTGGGTCTGCCCACGTTGGGCTCGATGATGTAGTGCCTTCCCGTGCGTGCGTCCCGCTTCATCTCCAGGTAGCCCAGCCCGCGGTAGCCCACGGCCGAGAACAGGCGGATGGTCTCGCGCAGCACCTCGTCGTTGCGGCACTCCTCCCCCAGGCAGCTCTCTCCGGTCTGGGGGGGCCACTGGCGGAGCTTGCGGGCGATGAAGGTCACCACCGGCCGTGCGGAGGCGTCGAAATAGCAGTTGCAGGAGTACAGGCCGCTTACCGGGCCCACCACCCACTCCTGGGCGATGAGGATGTCGGACAGGGGGGCGTAGCGCCGGTATACCTCCAAGAACTCCTCCGGCGTCGAGAGCAGGTAGGCCTTGAGTTTGCTCTGCTTTTCCCACTGGGGCGTACCGCTGAGCGGCGGCTTGATCATACAGGGGAAGGTCAGCTCCCGGACCGCCTTTTCCGCATCATCACTGCTGGCCATGAACAGGGTGCGCGGTATGGGAAAGCCGTGCTGCTGGGCGAAGCGGTAGAAGCTGGTCTTGTCCATGAGCATCTCCACCACGCCCGGGTCGGGCAGGATCAGGTGGTACCAGGGTTCCAGGCGTCGGCGATGGCGCGACAGCAGCAGCACCTGGGGGTCCAGGCAGGGGAACAGCACCCCCTTCTCCTGCAACTCGGGGCCAAGCCTCTCCAGGGTGTCGATCAGCTCTTCACCCGTGGTGTCGGTGCAGATGATGCGCGAACAGACCCGTGTCCGGCAGCAGTGGTGCCGCGGATCCCGGGCCACACCGATCACCGGCACGCCGCGAGCGGCCAAAAGGCGCGCGGTCTGGATGCCATTTATATGGTCGAGGCCGATCACCAGCGCGAAAGCGCGTCTGTTTTCAGTGGAAACCGGTGGCGCCATCCGTTCCTCCCCGGGGTTCCCCGTTCACTCCTGCCCGGAACCGTGCGCCGGCAGGTAGCGGCGTTCCGCCTCATCCAGTTCCGGGGCGTTCTGCAGCCGGAAGATCTCCTTGACCGTGGCGATCTCCCGCTCCACTCCTGCCAGGCATCGCTCGCGGTGGATGCGGTCCGCGGTCTGCTGCATGGCGGTGATGCCCGCCCGCATGAGATGGTTGCCCCAGATGACCAGGCTGATGCCGGCTTCGGCGAACAGCTCGGGGGGAGTGTCGTAATAGGTGGTGGGCACCACCACCACCGGCAGCGCGTCGCGCCAGCGGGACATGAAGGAGAGGATCTCCTCGGCGGTGGGCTTCTTGCTGTGGATCAGGATGGCGTCGGCCCCTGCCTGCCGGTAGGCCTCCGCCCGGCGCAGTGCCTCATCCTGCCCCTGGCCGGTGATCAGGGCCTCGACCCGGGCAACGACGCAGAAGTCCGGATCGGCCTGGGTGTCCTTGGCTGCCCTGATCTTGCCGCAGAACTCCTCCACCTCAGCCAAGGGTTGGGTTTCCCCCTTAATGAACGAATTGGTCTTGGGGAAGAGTTTGTCCTCGATGCACATGGCCGCCACGCCGCGCTGCTCCAGTTTCCTCACCAGCCTGCGCACGTTGTTGAAATTGCCGTAGCCGGTGTCGGCGTCCAGCAGGATGGGGATGCTGGTGGCGTCGCTCATGAACTCCAGCACCTCCAGTACCTGGGTCCAGCTGGCCTCGTTGTTGTCCCGCACCCCCATGGCGGCGGAGATGCAGAGCCCGCTGCCCCAGATGCCCCGGAAGCCCGCCTCCTCCACGATCCTGGCGCTGATGCCGTCGTGCGCCTCAAGCAGGAACTCCACCTGTCCGGACGTCAGCAGCCGTTTGAACCTGGTGCTCTTCCTAGCCATGGGTCACCTCCCCCTGGATGCGGCCGTAGCCGGGAGTTACGCCGGTCACCCGTTCCAGCCAGGCGCCGGCGCCGTTGGCGGCACTGAAGGCGTCCATGATCTCCACCACCTTCCTGCCGATCTCTTGCTGGGCATCAACGGCCATGGCGCCGATGTGGGGGGTGAGGATCACGTTGTCCAGCTCCGCCAGGGGGGAGCGGCGTCCCTCACCCTCGTGTTCGTGGACGTCCAAGGCCGCTCCCCCCAGGCCGTCTTTGCGGGTCAGGGCCCGGTACAGGGCCTGCTCGTCCACCACGCCTCCCCGCGCCAGGTTGATCAGGTATGCTCCCGGCTTCATGCGGCCCAAGGCAGCGGCATCCAGGAGCGTGCAGGTCTCCTCCGTGAGCGGGACATGGATGCTCAGGTAGTCGGCGTCGGCGACCACCTGGTCGAACTCCAGCAGTTGGATCCCCTCTTGCCTGAATCCTTCCCGTCGCCGGGGGGAGGGGTGCCGGACGCAGCCGATCACCCGCATGCCCCAGGCGACCCCCATGGCGGCGACGCAGCTGCCGGTGTTGCCGACGCCCAGGATGCCGAGGGTCTTGTCCCGCAGCAGGTAACCGGAAAGGCGCTGCTTTTCCCAGTGCCCTTCCCGCATGGAACGGTCGGCCTCCAGCAGGCGGCGGCTCAGGGCCAGCATGAAGGCAAAGGCCATCTCCGCCACGGCCCTGGCCGACGGTCGCGGGATGCGCACGAGCTGCACCCCCCGTTGTTGGGCGCGGGCCAGGTCCAGGTTGTCCAGTCCCGAGCCGGCGCGCACCAGCAGCCTGAGTTCCGGCGCGCTCTCCAGCAGGTCGGCGTCAACCCGGACGCCGCTGCGGAACACCAGCACCTGGCAGTCGCGGGCCAGCTCGGCCAGGCGTTCCCGGTTGTTGTCGGAGAACGCGCGGATGACCCGATGACTGCGCTCAAGCCTGTCGATCGCCTCCCCGTCAATGGAACTTGCAATCAGGACGTTCATGCTCTGCCTCCTCACTGTGGAGCCGCCGGTATCGGTGTCGCGGGGCATGGGGCCGGGATGCACTGTCCACGGATCCGCGTCACTCCTCCTTCCGTGGCGGGTGGCGCCTGTGCATCGGTGGATTCTTGTGTAGAATTATAACGCATGGGTTTCAGGATGTCGTGACCTGCCGGGAGGAACGACCATGGCGATCCCCAGAACGGCCCTTTCCCCACCCTCGGTTTACATCGCGATGTACGCGTCTGCCTCTGCCGTGCTGCTCATCACCGCCCTGGCCAGCATTGCCGGCGACATCCGGCCCGCCTTCTTCTGCCGGGACGCCATGGCGACCCTGGAAGCCCACCCGCTCACCGGCCTGCAATCCAACCTGGGGGTGCTGGTCTGGTGCGCTACCGCGGCCATCTGTCTCTTCAGCCGTCGGCTCCTGGGGCCTGGCCGCGGCGATGCTGGGCTGTTTCTGCTCTGCTTCGGGCTGTTTACCGCGCTGTTGACCCTGGACGACCTGTTCCTGATCCATGAAGATCTGCTGCATCGCTACCTGGGGAGCTGGGCCTACGGAAAGGCACTCTACTTGCTCTACGCCCTGTTCATGGGAGGGGCACTTATCAGGTTCAGGAGCCTGGTGGCCCGCTCCGAGTACGTTCTGCTCCTCCTGGCCCTGCTGTTCTTCGCCGCTGCCCTGGGGGTCGAAGCTTTCGACGATCTCTGGCTCTCTCCCTGGCGCATCTTCTGGGAGGACGGGTTCAAGCTGACGGGCATCCTGACCTGGTGCGGCTACCTGACGCGCACCTGTTTGCAGCTGCTGGGCAGGGGGAACAGGGAACGGGGAACGGGGAACGGGGAGGGGTGAGGGGTGAGGGGTGAGGGGTGAGGGGTGACTTTCGGCGGCAGTCCCGTCCGTCCTTTTTTTTCCGATTTCTCCGGCGGCCAAACAATGGTTTTTCAACCCGGCTGAATCGTGCTAGAGTGGCGCGCATTTAAGGCCTTGAACACAGGGAGGGAAAACCGGTGACTACCCAATTCTTCAATCTCTACAACCATAACTTCATCCGTGCGGCCGTGGCGGTGCCCGAAGTCAGGGTGGCTGACCCGGTCTTCAACGCGCAGCAGACCATCGCCATGATGCGCCAGGCAAGGGAGCAGGGGGCGCTTCTGGCGGTCTTTCCCGAGCTGGGACTCTCCGCTTACTCCTGCGACGACCTGTTCCACCAGCAGACCCTGCTGGACGGCTCCCTGGATGCCCTGGACGCGGTGCTCCAGGCCTCCATCGATATTCCGCTGATCACGGTGGTGGGACTGCCGCTGCAGGTGCACAGCATGCTGTTCAACTGCGCCGCCGTGCTCTACCGGGGAAAAATCCTGGGAGTGGCGCCCAAAAGTTTCCTCCCCGGCTACCGGGAGTTCTACGAGCTGCGCCAGTTCGTGCCGGCATCTTTCGCGCCGGTGGAGAAGATCGACCTGCTGGGGCAGCGGGACATACCCTTCGGCAACCGCCTGCTGTTCCAGGTGGAGGAACAGCCGCTGCTTACCTTCTACACCGAGATCTGCGAGGATGTCTGGGTGCCCGTCCCCCCTTCCTCCTTCGCTGCCCTGGCCGGGGCCAGCGTCTTGATCAACCTCTCCGCCTCCAACATCACCGTGGGCAAGGCCGACTACCGGCGCAATCTGGTGGCCAACCAGTCCGGCCGCTGCCTGTCCGCCTACCTGTACAGCGCCGCCGGCAGCGGTGAATCCACCACCGACCTGGCCTGGGACGGACACGGCATGATCTTCGAGAACGGCGCCTGCCTGGGGGAGACGAAACGCTTCTCCTACGAGTCCCAGCTGATCTTCGGTGACATCGACCTGGACCGGCTGGCCCAGGAGCGCATGCGCCAGACCAGCTACGGCCAGTCGGTGCTCCGGCATCGGGATGAGGTGGCCGGGTTCCGCACGGTACGTTTTTCCGCCTTCCTCCCCAGAGAAAAGGTGCTTCCCCTGGAGCGCTTCTACGAGCGCTTCCCCTTTGTCCCCAGCGACCCGTCCCGGCGGGACGAACGCTGCCGGGAGGTGTACGAGATCCAGGTGCAGGGGCTGGTGAAACGCTTCAAGGCCACTGGCGCGGACAAAATGGTGATCGGCGTCTCCGGCGGCCTGGATTCCACCCAGGCGCTTCTGGTCTGCGCCCGGGCCATGGATGTCATGGGGCTTTCCCGCCTGCATATCCTGGCCTACACCATGCCCGGATTCGCCACCAGCCAGCGCACTCTGGAGCAGGCCCGCGAGCTGATCCGCACCGTGGGGTGCACCTACCATGAGATCGACATCCGCCCCAGCTGCTTGCAGATGCTCCAGGACATCGGCCACCCCTTCTTCCACGGCAGCCCGGTCTATGACGTCACCTTCGAGAACGTCCAGGCCGGCGAGAGGACCAGCCACCTCTTCCGCCTGGCCAACCAGACCGGCGGACTGGTGGTGGGGACCAGCGACCTGAGTGAGCTGGGGCTGGGGTGGTGCACCTACGGCGTGGGGGACCACATGGCCCACTACCACGTCAACGCCAGCGTGCCCAAGACCCTGATCCAGTACCTGATCCGCTGGGCCGCCCTGACCCACCAGCTGGGGCCGGAGGTGAGCAGGGTGCTTCTGGACGTGCTGGAGACCGAGATCAGCCCCGAGCTGGTTCCGGGCAAGGAGGACGAGGACCAGCCGGTGCAGCGCACCGAGGACGTGGTCGGCCCCTACGAGCTCCAGGACTTCAACCTCTACTACATCCTGCGCCTGGGGTATCTCCCCCCCAAGGTGGCCTTTCTGGCCTGGAACGCCTGGCACGACCGGACGCGCCACCACTGGCCGGACATCCCCGAGCACAAGCGCAACCAGTACTCCATGCACGACATCAAGCGCTGGCTCACGGTCTTCCTCCGCCGCTTCTTCAAGACCAGCCAGTACAAGCGGAGCTGCATGGCCAACGCCCCCAAGGTGGGGTCGGGCGGTTCCCTCTCCCCCCGCGGCGACTGGCGGGCACCCAGCGACGGCGAGGCGAGCGCCTGGCTGGCACAGCTGGAACGCATCCCTGACCTGGCCCATGACGAGTGATTCCAATTCCAACTCAAAGCGCTCTCTTCGTTGGCTCGTCGAAGGCTCCTCAACGTACTATTCTCGTACGCCTCCGTCGCCTTCTTCCTCGCCGCCTTGATATCATCTTTGATTTGAAACTGGAATGAACCCGGGGCCGCCGCGGAGTCGTCGGCCCCGAAGAAGAGGGGAGCAACCGCTCCCCGTGCAACCGTTCCCCCTGCTTCCGGCAGGGGGATTTTTTTTGCGGCAGGCGCCTGCCGTCCCCCTGGTCGCCTGCCGGCGACCGGTTCTCCCTGGGCCGGGAACCGCGTCCCTGCCCTGGATACAGCCCCTCCATTTGAATGTATGTGAGTATGTAATCCGTGCTCAATTGTATACACATTAACACGGTGACCCCCGGCTTTTCCCTCTGTCTGGGGGTGGCTCTCCTGGTTTCTCGACAGGGGGACGAGCGTATTGATAGTGTTGTGAGGTGTGAGTTGTTTGTGTATCCATATTGCGTTGTTATGTGTAAACAAATACTCCGTAATGCTGTTTTCCCGAAGCGCACTCCCAACCTCCGGTAAAGGCTTCACGATATAAACTGTTGGTTTTTAAAGAATAAACTTTCAATTGAAAAAAATATCGTCCGTGGAGAAAAAGTTGGCGCTTTGTTTGCTTTGATGCAGCTTCGCACCACCTGGTGGTGTTCCGTCGCGTCGCTGGTCGAGAAACCGGGCCGCGGCCGGATCAGCATGCATATCAACCCGCTGCCCGACGCCCGATTCCGGTCTCCCGGCAGCATACACCTTTGGAGGTAACGCTCATGTGTCGTATTGGCGCCATAAAAAGTCTGAACTACGTGCACCCGGGCAGAGCTCTGCGGCTGATGAACTCCCAGCAGAAGGGGCATGACAATTCCGGATTCGCCATGGTCATGCAGGACCTGGGGGGGATCTTCGCCGACTACAAGCATCTGCCGACCCTCTCCCTGGCCTGTACCGACGAGGGGCTGAAGCTGGCCGAGGGGATCCTCAAGGTCAAGGGGTTCCGTCAGGTGTTCGAATGGACTCCCGCCACCAACCGCGCCCCCGGGCTGGACATCGAGGCCATGCCCCACTACCTGTTCCGCACCTATGACTATCCGGAAGGCTATGCCACTGCCTCGAAGAGGGAGAAGGAGGAACTGCTGACCGCCACCCGTCTCAAACTGCGCGCGGCCCTGGAACCGGGAGAGACCGGCTTCGCCTACTCCTTCTGGCCGGACGTCCTCACCCTGAAGGAGATCGGCGACCCCCGGGACATCGGCACCTTCTTCGGTCTCTGGGACGAGGACGACCGCTTCACCGCCAAGGTGATCACCGCCCAGTGCCGCCAGAACACCAACTACGCCATCGTCCGCTACGCCGCCCACCCCTTCTTCCTGCAGGGGTACACGGCCCTGGCCAACGGCGAGAACACGTTCTACCAGAAGAACAAGGAGTTCCAGGCCAGTCTGAATCCGGGATACATCGGCTTCGAGTCCGACTCCCAGTGTTTCCTCTACACCCTGCACTACATGCACCGGGAGCTGGGGTGGCCGCTTTCGTACTACAAGCACATCATCACGCCGCTCCCCTTCGAGGAGATGGAGAAGCGCGAGGACCGGGAGCAGCTCTTCGCCATCCGCCAGTCCCTGGCCCATCTGGAGATCAACGGCCCCAACACCATCATTGGCGCCCTGCCGGACCATACCCTGTTCGTCTGCTGCGACGCCAAGAAGCTGCGCCCCATCGTGGTGGGCCACACCCGGGATACGGTGGTCTTCTCCTCCGAGGTCTGCGGCGTCAACGAGATCCTGCCCGATCGCGACTGGGAGACGGACATCTATCCCAATGAACGCGAAATCGTCGTTATCGACAACACCCTGGAGGTCCAGCGATGGAAACAGTAAAGATAAACGATCTGGCCTGCAACGACCTGCCCTGGAAGGTCATCTACGATACCGAGCGCTGCACCCTGTGCGGCTCCTGCGTGGCCGCCTGCACCTTCGGCGCCATCAAACCCAGGATCGAGCGGCGCCGCAAGGCGTTCTCCGACACGGAGACACCGGAGCCGAAGATCAGCTTCAAGGCCGTGCCGGTCATCACCCAGCTGAAGATCCTGAAACATTTCTGCCGCGGCTGCGGCGTCTGCGAGCGGGTCTGCCCCAACAGCGCCATCCGCTCCGAGCGCAACCCGGACTCCCGCTTCAACGTGGTCTACCAGACCGCCACCGCCTCGGGCCCCAAGCGGGGAGGGCGCAACAACCTGGAAAACCAGGCCCGCACCCTGGACACCCTGCGGGTGGGGCGCATCTCACAGATGACCGACCCGAGTCTGGATGCCCAGCGCCACACCTTCGACTGCCTGGCCCCCCTGGGTCGGATCCTGCCGGCGGACCGGCTCCCCTTCACGGTCGGCCCTGACGGCAAGCTGGTCCCCACCGGCCATACCCCGCCCACCAGCTGGATCTACCCGGTCATCATCGGCGACATGTCCATCGGCGCCCTTTCCTGGAGGATGTGGGAGGCGGTGGCCATGGCGGTGGCCTACCTGAACGAGGAGTGCGGCCTGCCGGTGCGCATGTGCTCCGGCGAGGGGGGGATGCCGGTCAAGCTCTTAACCAGCACCTACCTGAAGTACGTGATCCTGCAGATCGCCTCCGGCCACTTCGGCTGGAACCGCATCATCAAGGCCATGCCCAAGATGATCGAGGACCCGGCCGGCGTGCTGATCAAGATCGGTCAGGGAGCCAAGCCGGGTGACGGCGGCCTGCTCATGGCGGCCAAGGTGGCCTCCCACATCCAGGCCATCCGCGGCGTGCCCAAGGCCGACCTGCTCTCACCCCCCAACCACCAGGGGCTCTACTCCATCGAGGAGAGCGTGCAGAAGATGTTCCTCTCCATGAACGCCGCCTTCAAGTTCCGCGTGCCGGTGGCCATCAAGGTGGCTGCCAGCGCCACCTCGGTGTCGGTGTTCAACAACCTGGTGCGCGACCCCTACAACATCGTGGGGGGGTTCTTCATGGACGGCATCGACGGCGGCACCGGTGCGGCCCACGACATCTCCCTGGACCACACCGGCCACCCGGTGGTGAGCAAGCTGCGCGACTGCTACCTGGCGGCCTGCGCCCAGGGGCGCCAGGGTCAGATCCCGCTCTGGGCCGCCGGCGGCCTGGGCAAGACCGGCAACCTGGCCGCCGACGCCTTCAAGATGATCTGCCTGGGCGCCAACGGCGTCTTCACCGGCAAGCTGATCCTGCAGATGGCCGGCTGCCTGGGGAACGAGCACAGCCGCTGCAATGCCTGCAACACCGGCCTCTGCCCCGCCGGCATCACCACCCAGGAGCCGCTCCTGGTGCGTCGCCTCAACCCGGACCGGGTGGCGGAGAACATCGTCAACTACTTCCTGGCCATGGATCAGGAACTGCGCAAACTGATGGCGCCCATCGGCAACTCCTCGCTGCCGGTGGGCCGTTCCGACTGTCTGGTCTCAACCGATAAAGCCGTGGCGGACCGTCTGCAGGTCCAGTACGTCTGCTAAGGAGGATTACATACAATGGCAGCCTTCATTTCAGGCTTTGACGAACATAACAAGCGCATCTCCACGCAGCAGCTGCTGCAGAAGATCTACGACGCCCTGGACGCGGGTGAAACCGAGTTCGAGGTGCTGGCCTCGGGCCACCACGACATCGGCGGCCCCCTCTGGACCAAGGACGGCACGCCGCTCAAGTTCCGGGTGAAAAACCCGGGCCAGCGGGTCGGCTCTTTCGGCCTGGAAGGGACCGAGATCATCATCGACGGCCCGGCGCCGGCCGACGTGGGGTGGCTCAACGCCGGCGCAACGGTGATCCTGAAGGGGGACGGCGGCGACACCACCGCCCACTGCGCCGCCAGCGGCACGATCTACGTGGGGGGGCGGGCCGGCACCCGCACCGGCTCCCTGATGAAGCACGACCCGGCCTACGACGCCCCGGAGCTCTGGGTGCTGAAGAACACCGGCTCCTTCTCCTTCGAGTTCATGGGCGGCGGCATCGCGGTTGTCTGCGGCTACGATTCCGACGAATTCGAATCGGTACTGGGGGACCGGAGCTGCGTCGGCATGGTGGGGGGTACCATCTACGTGCGCGGCCCGGTGAAGGGGGTCTCCACGTTTGTCTGGCAGCTGGAGCTGGACGACGCCGACCGGGAGTTTCTCGGTGCCAACATGCCGCTCTTCCTGGAGAGGATCGACCGTCCCCAGCTTTTGAGCGAACTCACCGACTTTTCCCAGTGGAAGAAGATCGTCCCCATGAGCTGGGAGGAGCGCCAGCGCCGCGAGCGGATCACCATGCGGGAATTCCGTACCACCAAATGGGTGGAGGGGGGGATCTTCTCCGACGTGGTCAGCGACGACTACGACCGGGTGGTCGGCTTCGTCAACACCGGTGAGGACCGTCTCAAAATCCCCCACTGGCAGAACCGGCTCTACGGCGCCCCCTGCCAGACCGCCTGTCCCACCGGCATTCCCACCCAGGACCGCCTCAACCTGCTGCGCCAGGGAAAGGTCAAGGAGGCCCTGGAGCTGGTGCTGACCTACTCACCCTTTCCGGCCAGTGTCTGCGGCCAGGTCTGTCCCAACCTGTGCAAGGATGCGTGCAGCCGCCAGTACATCGATCACCCGGTGGCCATGGCGGAACTGGGCCGACTCTCCCGGGATGCGGCTGCTCCCGACGGAAAACCGGCAACGGGCAAGCGGGTGGCTGTCATCGGCGGCGGCCCCGGCGGCCTCTCGGCTGCCTGGCAGCTCTCCCTCCAGGGACACAGCGTGACCCTGTTCGAGGGAGACACGGAGGTGGGGGGCAAGCTGCGCCAGGCCATCCCCATGGACCGTCTCCCCCGTGAGGTTCTGGAGAGCGAGATCAGCCGCATCAGGCAGATGGGTACCGACATCCGGGTATCCCAGAAGATCGACAGGGAACGGTTCACCGCCCTGCGGAACGAGTATGATGCCCTGGTGCTGGCCAGCGGCGCCCACAACCCGGTGGTGATTCCCTTCCCCGGTCACGAACGGCTGGTGAAGGGGCTGGATTTTCTGAAGAGCATCAATAACGGCGAGAAGCCCCGGGTAGGCAGGAGGGTGGTGGTCATCGGCGCCGGCAACGCCGGCATGGACGTGGCCCTGGGGGCCTACGCCATGGGGGCCGAGAAGGTGGTGGCCATCGACGTGCAGCGTCCGGCTGCCTACCAGAAGGAGATCGACCACTTCCACTCCCTGGGGGGCGAGATCCAGTGGCCGGTGTTCACCGAGAGCATTGACGACGAGGGACTGCACACCAAGGACGGCCGGCTGATCGAGGCCGACACGGTGATCATCTCCATCGGCGAGCGCCCCGACCTCTCCTACGTGCCCCGGGAATGGCTCACCGACCGGGGGATGATGGACGTGAACGATTGCTGGCAGTCGGTCAGGGACGCCAAGGTGTTTGCCATCGGCGACACCATCAAACCGGGGCTTCTGACCCATGCCATTGCCGGCGGGCGGGAGGTGGCGGGGTACATCGACGCCTTTCTGAACGGCTGGGAGCTGGTGGCGGAGAAGAAGCCGGAAATGATCCCCCAGGAAAGGCTGAGCCGCGAGCTGTTCATGCCCCAGAACCGCGGCCGGTTCCGGGTGCGGGATGCCCGGGACGAGGTGCACCGCTGCATTTCCTGCGGCACCTGCCGCGACTGCTCCATGTGCCTGGAGACCTGCCCCGAGGGGGCCATCCTGCGTCACGAGAAGGAGGACGGCTCGGTGGAATACACATCCGACGAGCGCTACTGCATCGGCTGCGGCATCTGCGCCGCCATCTGCCCCTGCGGCGTCTGGGCCATGGAGAAGGCGATCCCCTAGCGCCATCCACGGGAACCGAACCTGACGCAGGCAGCCTCGCTGCCGGTGACGGGGTACGAAACACGAGAGGCGAAACCGTTGTACAAGGTTCCGCCTCTCGTCGTTTCCGGGAGTACGTGCAAGGCGACGTCAGGGGAGCCCCAGGTCCTGCCTGACGATGGTGGCCAGGGATGCGTCCAGCATGGCCTTGCGGCAGTCCACGCCGTCGATCCTGCCGCTCTTCACTTTGCGCAGGAAACGGCAGCCGCCGAAGCAGAGCGGCAGATAGGCGCACTCCAGACACTCCTCGTTCTTCCACAGGTCCAGGCCGTGGGACTCCCGGTAGTCGTTGATCCCCTCACTCAGTGTACCGACCTTGAGTTCCTCGTCCCCCATGAACGCCGGGCATTTGTAAAGGCTGCCGTCGTATGCCACGACGATATCGCTGTCGAATTCCACCATGCAGGCGTTTGTTCTCAGCCTGAGGAGAGCGTGTGGGGTCAGGCATCGCTGGTTTCAACTTGTTGCTTTTGTTCAGGCGAAACGTGTCAGGCGAATAGGTGAGGGTGCCGTTTTCATCTTCAATTCTTCAGTGCCAGACCCCGCGACCATCATTAAGGATGTATATACCGGCCGGCGGCCTGAGCCAGCAGGCCGGAACGGGTCATGTGATGGGCTTCGGCGTAACGGTCGATTGCGGACAGCAGGTTTTCCGGCAGGGTGATGTTGATCCGCCGAGCCTTGACGTTGATCCGTGACAGGTCGATATCGACCAGCAGCCAGGTGCCGCCAGCGTAGTCGGGATCGTGATTCCAGCGTTCGAGAGGCGAGGCGATGGGTAATGTGGGCTCTCCGGAGTAGTGGCATTCTACGGCGTCCTGGATGTTGGCAACGGCGTCTTCCAGGGTCTTGCCGGCGGTGAAGCATCCCGGCATGTCGGGAATGGTGACGCTGTAATCACTTTCAGGGTCTTTGTGAATGACGATGGGAAACAACATGGTTTACCTCCATTCCCATCCGGCCTGGCGGAAGATGCTGCGCAGTGTGCCGATGGCGAAATCGTGGTTTGGGTGGATGACGGTGACATAACCGGGCTTTTCGGGATGTTTGAACTTGTGGTGAGAGCCGCTGACTGCCACCAGTTCCCATCCCTCCCGTTTCAGTCGTTTTATGATTTCCTTGCTGGTCATAACGCCATCATACACACCAATACACACAACAGCAACCCTTATTTTCCCTCATAAATACCCAAAAGTCAGGCCTGACCGTTCGCAGTAACAGTTGACTATCTCACGGGTTAAAGTCCCGTCCGGGGAATTGTCCGTTCACCCCGGTAGCTCAAGGGAGCGGCGTCCTGGTAACAGGGGGTCGTAAGTTCCCAATTGGCAAAGCAGCAGGCCGTAACGTAAGTGAACCCATACGTAGCCTCGTAAATTGATCCGAAGATGCCGACCCTGTGGTCAGAAGGGGAAGGCCGACGCACGCGGGATTCGATAACGGAAGCGTCCCGCGCAATCTTCCGGGGTAGCAAGTATCTAAGAGCGGGTAGAGTAGAGGGCAGGGTGATACCTGCCCTCTACTCTACCCACTGATTTTCCTAGCGCCATCCACGGGAACTGAACCTGACGCAGGCAGCCTCGCTGCCGGTGCCGGGGTACGAAGCACGAGAGGCGGAACCGTTATACATGGTTCCGCCTCTCGTCGTTTCCGGGAGTACGTACAAGGCGACGTCAGGGGAGCCCCAGGTCCTGCCTGACGATGGTGGCCAGAGATGCGTCCAGCATGGCCTTGCGGCAGTCCACGCCGTCGATCCTGCCGCTCTTCACTTTGCGCAGGAAACGGCAGCCGCCGAAGCAGAGCGGCAGATAGGCGCACTCCAGACACTCCTCGTTCTTCCACAGGTCCAGGCCGTGGGACTCCCGGTAGTCGTTGATCCCCTCACTCAGTGTACCGACCTTGAGTTCCTCGTCCCCCATGAACGCCGGGCATTTGTAAAGGCTGCCGTCGTATGCCACGACGATATCGCTGTCGAATTCCACCATGCAGGCGTTTGTTCTCAGCCTGGGGACCGGGAAGCCGCGCCGCTTGATCTCTCCCCGCAGGTAGAGGCCGGCCTCGATCATCCAGGGTTCGTTACCCGAGGCGCAGGCGGTGGAGCACTCGGCGCTTTGGCTGCCGTCGACCTTGGGCATGATGGGGAAGAAACCGACGGCGGCGAGACAGTCGGGACCGATGCCGCGCTGGGTCAGGATATCCAGCAGTTCGGGGAAGCGGCGGTAGTTCTCCCGCGTGTAGTTGCCCCCCAGTTCGATCTGGATCAGATCGCAGGTCTCCCGGATGTTGTCGGCGATGGCGGTGAAACTTCCAGCGCCGGATACGAAGGGACGCTGTCGGTCGTGGATGTCGGGCGGGCCGTCCAGTGTCAACCGCGCACTCTCGAACCCGAGCGGAAGCAACTCCTTCACCACGGACCGGGTCAGGAGGGTGCCGTTGGTGATGGCGCCGAAGCTGAAGCCGACGCCATGCTCTGCCGCGGCAGCGGACAGGCGGCCGGCGATCTCCTTCAGGCGCGGCAGGGCCATCAGCGCTTCGCCGCCGTAGAAGTCCACCTTCACGTCCAGGCCGTCCTTCATCTTCCCCGTCAGGAACGAGACCAGATCGTTTGTCGTGGTGTCGTCCATGACGAAGCGCCCCCGGAAGGGATCTTCGTAGCAGTAGGGGCAGGCCAGGTTGCACTCCAGGGTCAGGGTCACCAGGGCGGTGAAGGGGCGTTTCATGGCGTTGGCTTGTTGGAAATTATCCAGCAGCTCCTGCCGCTCAAGATCACGGTCGCGTACCAGCACCAGCTCTTCCCGCAGGGTCTCCCGTTCTCGTTCGGTCAGCTCGCCCCCCTGGTGGATGATCTCCCACAGCTCTTCCGACAGCTCCAAGGTGGAGCAGCTGCGGGTGGAGAGGAGCACCAGGCGTCCCGGTTTGTCGGGGCAGGGGAAGGTGGTGATGTAGCGCGATACCTGCATGAAAAATCTCCCTGATGCAAATTAAAAACGGGGAGAATGGGGTTCTCCCCGTTTTTAGTTGAACCTACTTGATTCTGAATGGCCCTGATGTGCATGTGCATGTTGCCGTGGCCGGCTTGTCCCCCTTGGCCAGTACCCTCAGGTCGTCCCGCTCCCCCTTTTTCACCATGATCCTCACCCCCTTTCCATTTTTTTGCTTATATCCGGCCAATTGGGCTGGACAAACCGTTTTTTATTCTGTTATGGTGTGCGCCATAATTTACCATGGTCCTCATTAAAACGCCACATATTTCCTTGCTGATTTATCTCATGCTGGCTGCCCTGCTTCGCGGACCGCTCCCCTGTGCCCAGGCAACGGAGGAGGGGGATGAGACCGCGGCCCTGTTCAGCGCCTGGCAGGAACAGACGGCCAGCGCCAGCCGCGCCCCCAAGCCGCTCTCCCAGACCGCCGAGAACACCACCATCGTCACCAGGGGGGAGATCGAGGCCCTGAACGCCCACACCTTGGCCGACGTGCTGGCCACCGTCCCCGGTGTCCAGTCCATGCTTATGGGGGGGGTGGCGAGTTACAACCAGATTAACCTGCAGAGCATGAGCAATTTCCACCTGCTGGTGCTGGTGGACGGCATCCCGCTGAACAGCCTGGGCGAGAACTTCTCCGACGTGGGGCTGGTGCCGGCCAGGATCATCGAGCGGATCGAGATCGTCAAGGGGGCGGCTTCCTCGGCCTGGGGCCAGGCCCTGGGTGGGGTGATTAACGTCATCACCAAGGAGCCGGAGCAACGGCCGCTGGGCGGGGTGGTCAGTGCCTCCTTGGGTGAAGGCAGGTCCGCCGACACCGGCCTGGAGCTGAGCGGAAAACAGGGGGCTCTGGGCTACTACCTCTCCGGCGGCTACCTGGGCTCCCGGGATATCCCCTCCCACATCAGCGCCAATGCCAACGACGTCTATGCCAAGCTGAATTACGACCTCCCCGACGGCGGGCAGGTGTGGGGCACCTTCAGCCGCAGCCACGCCAACCGGGGCAATCAGTACATACCGGACTATGACTACAAGCAGGATCAAAAAACCACCTATCTGTACGCCTCCCTCGGCCTGCGGCGCAAGCTGACCGACAGCCTGGAGCTGGAACTGACCGGCCGTCACGCTTACCGCGCCTATGACACGTTTGAAACCCAAATCAGCGATGGCGCGCTGTGGGGTGGCTTTCCTTCAATAAGCGCGAGAGAAAAGGTATACGGCGCTGATGCCCGGCTGGTCTGGCGGGGGAGCAACCACCTGCTGGTGCTGGGGGGGGATTTCGAGCACGTCGAATATGATACAAGCGGCACCTACGATGAGCCTTATACCCCGGTCTCGCGCAACACCGACCGCTGGGGGATCTACCTGAACGATACCATCACCCTGGGGAGGCTGACCATCACTCCGGGTGCCCGCTACGACCACCCCGGCGTCAGTTCGGACCAGTTCAGCCCCTCCCTGGGTGTCACCTACCCCCTGGGGGACAAGACCCTGCTGCGCGGCTACACCGGACGGGGGTACGGCATCTGGGCCTTATCAGCCACGACCGTTCCGGTCCAGAAGATCTGGACCTCCCAGGTGGGGGTGGAGACCAGCCTGGTGCCCTGGGTGTGGCAGAAGCTGACCCTGTTCCGTAACGAGGTCTGGAACATCGGCGATACCGATGAGCGGCACATCGCCATGGGGACCGAGTACGAAATCCGCACCACGCCAGTGTTCCACACCTCACTGGGGGCCGGCTACACCTTTACGGATACCAAACTGGCGGGAGAGGGTACCCAGGTGTACGGGGACGCGCGCCATACCGTGCAGCTGGCCCTGCGCTATGACGATTCGACGTTTCGCGGTGTGCTGACCGGGCGGCATATCTTCTGGAACTTGGGGCCGGATAATGACGGCGACTACGGCGGCATGATCTGGGACCTACACCTGGGCGCCACGCTGCTGAAGCGCGAAGAGAAATCCCTGGAAGTATTCTTCTCCGGCCGCAACCTGTTCAACGGTTCCCAGACCCGGACGGCCTTGATTCCCTATCCCGGACGCTGGTTCGAGGGTGGCGTGAGGGTACGGTTTTGAGACTACTCATCGCTCTCATACTCGCCCTGGCGACCCTGCTCCCCTGTCTGGCACAGGCCTACGACGTGCTGCTCCTGGTCAGCCGCCGCGACCCGGCCTCGGAGGAGGTGCTGAAAGGCTTCCGCTCCTGCTCCGCAACGACCCCCCGGGTCCTGTATCTGTCCGATTACGCCGAGGTTGACCTGATCCGCATCCTGCGGGAGGAAAACCCCCGCCTGGTGGTGACCCTGGGGGATACGGCCCTCAAGAGCGCCCGCCGGGTGAGCCGCACGCCGGTGGTGTCGCTCATGGCCCTGGGCATACGCGCTCAGGCCTCCCACCAGACCAACCTGACCGGCATCGAGATGTTCGCCCCGCCGGAGAGCTACATGGCCCTGTTCCGGAAACTGCGGGTAAACCGCGTGGGGGTGGTGTACGACGAGAGCCGCAGCGGCTGGTACCTGCGCCATGCCCGCCATGCCGCCGAGAAGGCCGGTATCACCCTGGTGACCCGCGAGATCGACGCTCCGCGTCAGGCGCCGGAGATGATCGCCTCCCTGGCCGGCAAGGTGGATGCCCTCTGGATGCTGCCGGATGTGACGGCGGTGACCCGGGAGTCCAGCGAGGCCTATTTCCGCTTCGGCCAGAGCCAGTCGGTGCCGGTGGTTTCCTTCTCCGCCAGCTATCTGGGGCTGGGCGCCGGGGCGGTGGTGGAGATCAACCGCAACGACCTGGGCCGCCAGGCCTGCGACATGGCCGAGGAGATCCTGCGGAAGGGGCGTGTTTCGGAAACCACCCCGGAGTTTCCGCGCAAGACTTCAACCCTGATGAATAACGACGTGATCCGCCATCTGGGCTCCTGGATCCCCTTGTCCCGGCTGTTGGCCAGGAACGGCTTCTTCGAGTAAACGCCGGACGCGGGCTCTTCCGGGAATGCCCCCGGGGCCGGCGAATTACGTGGTTGAACCGGGCAACGCCCCTCCCGACTTCCGGGGGGGGCGTTGTTGTTCCGTCTCTTCGGGGTGGCGGTCGTCCCCCGGCGCTGTCGCTCCCCTGGGGACGCGCGGGGCATCTGACCGGCTGCTGGGACAAAAACTTCTTGAAATAGCCGGCCGGGTGATTTATGAATAAGTCTTTCTGATCCAGTTATCGCCCCTTGAGCCCTTCGTACCCGCATGAGGAGCGCGTCTTTCCACTGTTTCGTTTCGTTCGATGGGATAAACGGTCAATAGTGAATAGGAAACCGACGTGTCGCCACTTGCGCATCTGAAAACCTTCCGCTGCAGCTTCCAGTACAAACTGTTCCTGATCTTTACCTTGATGACCGCCCTGGTGGCGGCCCTGTTCAGCGCCCTGTACGTGGTCAACGAGACCGGCAACGCGCGGCGGTCCGTGTCCGAGCAGCTGCGCCTGCGGGCGGGCGCCCTGGGGGATGATGTCCGGCTGGCGCTGTACGCCGGGAACCGCACCGCCTTGAGCCAGTTCGCCCGGGACGCGTCCCGCGCCCCCCTGATCCGGCGGGTGTCGATTCGCGATGCGTACGGCCGCGAGCTGGCCGGTTTCAGTCCCCGGGGGGACGACGGTTCCGAGCCGATCGTGGAGACCGTGTCGGTGACCGGCAGCCCCCTGGGCTTTTCCGCCGAGGAGGCCCTGAGCGGAGAGCGGAACCAGGCGCCGGCGGTGATCGGCACGGTGCGTATGGAGCGTTCCAGCGTCGACCTGGCGAAGGCGGCACGGACCATGACCCTGACCAGCTGCGCTTTGGGGGGCGGCTTCTGGCTGCTGGTGTCCCTGCTCTGCCATCTGGTGCTCCGCCGGGTGACCGCATCCTTCAACGCCCTGATGCGCGGCCTGGAACGGATGCGCCAGGGACAGTACGACATGCGCATCCCGGTGTATACCGATGATGAGCCGGGTCGGGCCGGGCACGCGGTTAACGAGTTGGCCGCTGCCCTGCGCCTGAGGGACGAGGAGAACCAGCGCCTGAACCGGCAGCTGATGGACGCCATGGAGGAGGAGCGCGCTGCTCGGGCCGAGCTGGCCGCCATCAACCGCACCCTGGAGCGGGAGGTGGCCGAGCGTGTCCAGGCTGAACAGGCCCTGCGGGAGAGTGAGCGCAACCTGCGCGTGCTGATGGACATGATGCCGGTGGGGGTTTCCTGGTCCCTGCCGGACGGCACGGTGGAGTACGTCAACGATTTCATCGTCAAGGGGAGCGGCTACGACGCCCGCGAGCTGACCACCGCCGATGCGTGGTATTGCAAGGTGCTGCCCGATCCGGAGTACCGGCTCCACATCGCGGAACAGCGCCGGAATGCCCTGGCCTGCGCCAGGGATGGGCTGGAAATCCCCGGCTACGAGGCGCGGATTACCTGCCGGGACGGTTCGGTGCGCCACGTGCTCTTCCGGCACCAGATCTGCATGGACCGCAACGTGGCCATCATGGTGGACATTACCGACCGCGAGCTGTTCCAGGAACAGATGATCAAGACCCAGAAGTTGGAATCCCTGGGGGTTCTGGCCGGGGGGATCGCCCACAATTTCAACAACGTGCTCACCGGCGTGATGGGCTACATCTCCTTCGCGCGCATGTTCCTTGATCCGTCCCACAAGTCCTACGCTGCCCTGGAAAACGCCGAGGAGGCCTCCCGCCGGGCCGCGGGCATGGCCAACCAGCTCCTGACCTTTGCCCGGGGCGGCGACCCGATCAAGCGCCGCCTGTCGCTGAAACGGTTGCTGGCTGAGTGCCTCTCCCTGGCCCTGAACGGTACCACGGTGCGCCGGGTGGTGGAGGTCCCCGACGATCTGGATGCGGTCATGGCCGACGAGGGACAGCTGGCCCAGGCCTTCAACAACATCATCCTCAACGCCTCCCAGGCCATGGGAGGGGGCGGGACCCTGAGGGTGCGGGCCGAGAATGTCGGCATCGCCCGGGGCCGGAACCCGGGAGCCCACCTGGAACCCCATGTCAGGATCAGCTTCAGCGACCAGGGGCAGGGGATACCGGCCGAGCTCCTGTCCAAGGTCTTCGACCCCTACTTCACCACCAAGTCCACCGGCACCGGCCTGGGGCTGGCTTCGGCCCACTCCATCGTCACCAGGCACGGCGGTACGATCACGGTGGAATCCGAGCCGGGCACGGGCGCCTGCTTCACCGTCACGCTCCCCTCCACCGGCGAGACGGTTGCTCCTGAGGGACGGGGCGCTCGCATGCTTGATTCGGGCGGCAGTTCCGGCGGCAGGGTGCTGGTGATGGATGACGAGGATACGATCCTGGAATTCACCCGCGAGAGTCTCGTGTTCCTCGGCTACCGGGTGAGCTGCTGCTCCGACGGCAGGGACGCGGTGCGGCTGTACCGGGCGGCCAGCGAGGGGGGGGACCCCTTCTTCGCCGCCATTCTGGACCTTACCGTGCCGGGCGGCATGGGGGGGGAGGAGGCTGCCCGCCGGATCCTGGACTTCGATCCCCTGGCCAGGCTGATCGTGTCCAGCGGCTATGCCTATGATCCGATCATGGCGGCCTTCCGGCAGTACGGCTTCAGCGCCGCCCTGTCCAAACCCTACAAGATCGACCAGTTGGGACAGGAACTGGGGTTTCTGGAGCGGGAACCGCGGCAGCAGGAAGCGGTGGTGGCGTGCCTGCCCCTGGCGTAGGGGAGAGAAAAGGCTTGCAAGCCGCGGGGTGAGGTGATAAAAGATGATCCTTTCGGGGAGTAGCGCAGCCTGGTAGCGCGCGAGTTTTGGGAACTCGATGTCGCAGGTTCGAATCCTGTCTCCCCGACCACAGATACAAAAGGGGGGGTACGCCGTCAGGCGTACCCCCCCTTTTGTTGTCCGAGCCCTGCCGGGCCCCGGGTATCAGGAGCGTACCCGGAATGTCCACTGTTCCACGCCACCCGCGGCCGTGAGCTCGATTCCCCGCTCCGGGTTGGCCGCCAGGTGGCGCAGGATGGCGAAGATCTCCTCGCTGCGCTCCGGCATGCCCAGGACCGCGGCCATCTCGTCCGCGGTCCGGGCTCCAGCCTGTGCCGGAAGCGCGTCCAGAAGCCGCCGCTGCAGGGTGATCACCGCCTCGGCCGCCTTCTTGCCCGCCTCAACGCCCGGCTGGTGGTAGGCGTTGATGTTGATCAGGCCGGCGTACAGCCCCACGCTGCGCTCGAACAGGGCGATCAGTGTCCCGATGGTGAAGGGGTCGATCCGCTCCACGGTGATGGTCAGGGAGTGGCGCCCCTTCTCGAAGAGGGCCGCCCTGGTTCCCTGGAGGAAGCCGAACAGGTAGTCGCCGCTGGTGATCCCCTCTTCCACCTCCGGGGAGGCGCCGTCTCGATCCTTCAGCACCTGGATGAAGGTCACGAAGAAGTTGTCCAGCCCGTCCCGCAGCTGCTGCACGTAGGCATGCTGGTCGGTGGAGCCCTTGTTGCCGTACACGGCGATCCCCTGGGTGACGACCCGGCCGTCCCGGTCCAGCTCCTTGCCCAGGGACTCCATCAGCAGCTGCTGCAGGTAGCGGGAGAAGAGCAGCAGCCGGTCCTTGTAGGGGAGCATGACCAGGTCCCGTTCCCCCCTGCCGTTGCCGGCATGGTACCACATGAGTGCCATGAGCGCCGCCGGGTTGGCCTTTGTTTCGGTGCGGCGGGTGATGGCGTCGCAGGCCGCGGCTCCCTGCAAGAGGGCGTTGATGTCGATTCCCTGCAGGGCCGCGGGGAGCAGCCCCACCGCCGAGGTGACCGAGGTTCTGCCCCCCACCCAGTCCCACATGGGGAAACGTTCAAGCCACCCCTGCCGGCACGCCAGCTGGTCCAGCTGGCTGTCGCTTCCGGTGATCGCCACGGCATGGCGCGGAAAATCCAGCCCCTGGCGCTGGTAGGCGGCCATGGCCTCCAGCATGCCGTTGCGGGTCTCCCGGGTGGAACCGCTCTTGGAGATGACGATGACCAGGGTCCTGGCCAGGCCGCTCCCCAACTCGGCCATGACCCGGTCCATGCCGTCCGGGTCGGTGTTGTCCAGGAACAACGGTCTGAGCCGGTCGTGGGGGGAGGAGAGGGCGTCGGCCACGAACTGGGGCCCCAGGGCCGAGCCGCCGATGCCGATTATGAGCATGCGTTCGAAACGTTCTCCGCTCTGGGTAGGTATCCCTCCGGAGTGGATTCGGTGGCTGAACTGGAGTATCCGCTCGAGGGTTTCCTCGATCTCGTGCCGGATCTCCCCGGTCGGCGCCAGGACAGGGGTGCGCAGCCAGTAGTGGCCGACCATGCGCCCCTCGTCCCGGTTGGCGAGGCTCCCCTCTTCCAGGGCCGCCATCTCGGCATAGGCCGTGCGCAGGTCGGGCTCCATGCGCTCCAGGAAGGCGTCGTCGTGGTTCATCCGGCTGATATCCAGGGACAGCCCGATTTCGGGGCAGAGGCAGAGGGATCGGCAGTAGCGTTCCCACAGGCTGGTTGGGGGCATGACAGGCTCCTTGTGGTGATTTGATTGTATAAAACCTTTCATACAACCGGGGGACTGTCAACCGGAGGGGTGGTTTTTCCGGCCGGTGGTCTGGAGGGGAAGATGAAAAAAAGGCCGGCCCTGATGGCCGGCCCGGTGCTGCCCGTGCCGGAGGTTACGTTACTCGAACCTGCGCCGGTCGAAGATCCGCTTCGTTTTCTTCTCCGAGCGGGGCAGGGTTCCCGGCTCCAGCAGCTCGACGGTGCTGGAGACCAGCAGGGTGTGTTTGATGCCGGTGACGATCCGTTTGGCGACCAGCTCGTCGGTCGGGGCGTCGGCGGTCCGGCTGCGTTCCACCCGGATAAGCATGCAGTCGCGGCCGTCGGCGCCGTGGTCGAACAGGACCTGGTACTCGCTCCCGATGCCGTCCACCTGTTGCAGGATTTCGTCCACCTGGCCGGGGTAGATGTTGACCCCCCGGAAGGTGACCATGTCGTCGGAGCGTCCCAGGATGCGGTCGTGGCGCGGCAGGAAACAGCCGCAGGGACACTCTTCCGCGATCAGGCGGGTCAGGTCGCGGGAGCGGTAGCGGAGCAGCGGCGCCCCCTCCTTGCGGAGGGTGGTGAAGACCATCTCGCCGATCTCGCCCGGCGCTGACGGCTCCAGGGTCCGGGGATCGATGACTTCCAGGATGTAGTAGTCGGCCCAGTAGTGGATGGCGCGGCTCTCCCGGCAGGAGAGGCCGGTCCCGGGGCCGTACAGCTCGGTCAGGCCGGTGATGTCGTAGATCTCCTCCACCCCCAGGTACCGGCGCATGGTGTCGAGCATGGCGCTGCTGGAGCGCTCGGCCCCCAGGATGATCTTCTTCAGGTTGAGTTTGTCCTTAAGCCCCCTGCGCTGGACCTCTTCAGCCAGGAGCAGTCCCATGGATGCCGTGCAGCAGAGGACCGTGGACTGAAGGTCCATGAGGAAGGAGGTCTGGAATTCCAGGTTCCCCGGACCCACCGGAATGGCCAGGGCCCCGAACCGCTCGCAGGCCTGCTGGAAGCCGATCCCGGCGGTCCAGAGCCCGTAGCCGACGGCGATCTGGACCCGGTCGTGCCGGGTCAGGCCGGCCATCTCAAAGCAGCGGGCGAACATGTTCTGCCAGTCGTCGATGTCGGTGGCGGTATAGCAGAGGATCTTGCGTTTGCCGGTGGTGCCCGAGGAGGCGTGGATGCGCACCAGCTCCTCGAAACCGGCCGAACGGAGGGCGAAGGGGTAGCCGGCAGCCAGGTCTTCGGCGGTGGTGAAGGGGAGTCGGGACAGGTCGTCCAGGCTCCTGATGTCGCCCGGCCCGACCCCGGCTTCCCGGAGACGTTCCCGGTAGAAGGGGGAGGTCAGGAAGGCGCGACGAACGGTACTCTGCAGCCCCTGGAGCTGGTGTGCCGGCAGCTCATCTCTGGTTGCGACCAGGGGGGGGAATCGGTTCAGCATGGCGTAGTCTCCAATCCGGCTCTCAGCGCTGCAAGCGCCTTCTCCAGGAACTGCGCCCTGGCGTGCAGTTTGCGCCTGATCCGCTCCTCGACCTGTTCCTGGTCGCAGAAGAGGAGACCTGCCGAAAGGGCGCGGCCGAGGACGATCAGGTTGACCGCCTGGGGGGTGCCGAGTGCCATGGCGATCCGGTCCGCGTCGATGCAGACGGGGGCGATGCCCCCGGTTTCCGGCGCTATTCCCCCGGAATTGGCCACGACCCAGCCGCCCGGTTTCAGGAAGGAACGGTGGATGTCGATGGTTTCCGGTTTGAGGGCGATCAGGCCGTCGGCCTGTCCCCGGCGGACCAGGGGGGAGGAAAAGTTCCCCGCCTTGAGGTGCGAGATGACGATGCCGCCCCGCTGGGCCATGCCGTGGGTCTCGGAGGTCAGGACCGGCATGCCGGCCGCGATGGCGCTCTCGGCCAAAAGGCGGGTCACGAAGAGGATCCCTTGGCCCCCCACTCCGGAAATGATCAGTTGCTGGGAACTCATGACCGTTCACCTCCCATGGTTATGGCGCCCATCGGACAGACGTGCAGGCAGACCCCGCAGCCGCTGCATGTCATGGGATCCACCGCGACTCGTCCGCTCCCCTCCTGGAAAACCAGGGCCGGGCATTCGAACAGCTTCACGCAGAGCCGGCAGCCGGTGCAGCGTTCGTCCACAACCGGCCGGGGTCGCTCTTCATGGCGTACGCTCCTGTCCACCAGGCAGGGGCTTTTGGCGATCACCACCGCCAGGCCGTGATCGCGGGAAAACGCTAGGGCCTCCCTGATAACCCGGGTGAAGGCCGGCAGGTTGAGCGGGTCGGTGGTACGGCAGAACTCCACGCCGCAGCCGCTGACAATGGAGGCGATATCGACGTTTTTTCCGGCGGGGGTGGCCAGGGCCGGGGTCGGCTGGTTGCCGGTCATGGCGGTGGTGGCGTTGTCCAGGACCACCACCACGAAGCGGGCTCCCTGGGCCATTGCATCGATCAGCGGGGGGATGCCGGCGTGAAAGAAGGTGGAGTCGCCGATGGTCGCCACGATGTCCCGCTGTTGACCGGAGAGCCGGTAGGCTTGGTAGAATCCGGCCGCCTGGCCGATGGCGGCGCCCATGCAGAGGACCGTGTCGACCCCTCCCAGGTTGACCCCCAGGGTATAACAGCCGATGTCGCTGGGGAAGATCCCCTGGGGTGCGGCCCGCTTGATGGCGAAGAAACTGGCCCGGTGGGGGCAGCCGGGGCAGAGGGTGGGGCGTCTGCCGGCGGCCGGGGCAGCCTCGGGAAGCACCGCCGGCGGCGTACCGGCGAATTCACAGAGAAGACGCTCGATCGTCTCCGGCGACAGTTCGCCCGCCTCGGGGACGAAGCCGGACAGTTTTCCCCGTACCCGCCGGTGATCGCGGAGTTGCAGTTCAATCACCCCGGTGGTCTCCTCCAGGACCAGGACCTCGTCGTACCCGGAACGGATCTCCTGGATGAACGCGGTGTGGAGGGGGTAGGGTTGGAGCACCTGGAAGAAGGACAGGCAGTCCAACAGGTTTGAGTCGTCCATGACCTCCCGGGCGTGGGCGGCAGCCACGCCCGAGGCGACCAGGGCGCGGCGCCCTCCCGGAACCCGGTTCAGGCAGCGGGGCGCGGTGGCTGGATAGGCGGCGATCTCTGAGAGTTTGCTGATGAGTTCCCGGTGCAGCTCGAAGCGGTATGTGGGGGTGGCTGCCCAACGCTGGGGATCCTTCTGGAAATCGGCCGTGAACATCTGCTCCACGGGGGGGCGGGGAACGATGCCCTGGCAGGCGTGGCAGACGCGGGTTGTGGGCCTGAGCATCACCGGAATCCCGAACTCCTCGGACAGCTGGAAGGCAAGGCCGGCCATCTCCCGTGCCTCCGCCGGGGTGGAGGGGTCGAGGACCGGTATCTTGGCCTGCATCGCCATCAGGCGGGAATCCTGTTCGGTCTGGGATGAATGGGGGCCGGGGTCGTCGGCGCTGATGACGACGAAACCTCCCTTCGTGCCGAGATAGGCCGCGCTCATCAGGGGGTCGGAGGCGACGTTGAGCCCCACCTGCTTCATGGCGGTGGCACTTCGCAGGCCGGCCTGGCTGGCTGCGTAGGCGATCTCGAAGGCGACCTTCTCGTTGATCGCCCATTCCACGTGCATGACGGTCCCCTCGGCCCTGTGCCAGGCCTCGATCGAGGAGAGGATTTCGGAGGCGGGCGTACCCGGGTACGAGGCGGCCACAACGCAGCCGTTTTCCACCAGGCCGCGGGCAATGGCCTCGTTTCCCTGCATTACTACCGGTTCATGTTCAGACAATGGAACTCCCTCCATCACGGGGATCGTAAAAACTCCTTATACTGGTAGCCGGTGGCTGTTTTGTCAATACAAACCAGCCGGAATGAGTGCTGTTCGCGAGGAAACGGGGATGGTGGGAAGCGAGGGGGCGGAGGGACAGGGTGCATGATCCTTCAGCGCCTGGATCTATCCGTCGACGGAGTCGTGCCGTAGGCCGGGCAGCGGGCAATGCGCCGGTCGATCTCTCCAATCAGGTCGCGGTAGCGCCTGCTGTCCACGCCGCCGAACCGTTGTTCGAGATCGGCCTTGTGGATGGCCTCGGGAAGGTCGGCAACGGCGGGGAAAAAGAGATCCTCCCGGGGGAGGGAGGAAAAACGCTCCTGTAGCCGGCGCGCGCTCTCCGCGGACTCGGTACAGACCTTCGCGAAACGGATGCCGGCCCGATCCGCTGCCAGATCCACGAAGCTGAAGCCGCTCCCGCCCCGGCCGGCGTCCAGCAGTTCCTTGAATTCACCGATGGCGCTGCTGGCCCCCTGGTCGGCGAGCAGTTTCAGGCCGGCCGAGATGACGAAGTGGAGTCGCAGGTCCTCTCTCCCGCCCAGCAGAACGGCGCGGGACCGCGGCATGCGATCCCGGAGTCCGGGATCGAGGCTGACTCCGGCCAGCCTGCCGAAACGGTAGTCTCCCAGGAAAATGGCAAGGGCCAGGAGCGCCGAGCTGTTTTCCCGGACCGGGTCTCCGGTCACGGACCTGTGGCGGGCGAGTTGGAACAGGGGAGTCAGGTAACTGGCGAGTGACGGGGGAGTGGTTGCCGGGAGAGCGCGGTCGGTCTCCCACAGCCGGGCATAGTAGGCGCTGACGCGGGAATTGTCCCAGGGCGTGTCGCCTCCGCCGGCGAGGTCGCGTAGGTTGGACAGCTTCGCCTGCAAGCGCTTGAGCCGCTCCTTCAGCAGAGGGAGCGACCCCAGCGTGACCCTGACCGTATCCGTGCCCATGTCCAGAGAGCGCACCGAAGTCATCAACGCCGTCCCCTCGTCGCTGCCCAGGCCCAGATTGAGGAGCGCCCGCAGCAGGGCCCGTGCCGGGCCCGGGGGGAGATCGATCCTGCCGATCTTCAGCGACGCGATGTTCACGCCGTCCTGGCTGGGCAGCAGCTCTCCCCGCAGGTTCAGGTAGCCTCCCCGGGTGATGGCCGGCAGGCGCACGCTCGCCTGAAGCGACAGAAACCAGGGATACACCCGGACACGTCCCGAAAACCGGGGGACGGCCCTCCGGACCAGGGTCATCACCGCGTTCAGGTCGTCCTGCGACGCCGAAAACGAGGCGGTTTCCCGCTGGCCGTTCAGGGCGCTCTGAACGGCCAGTGCCAGGTTCCGGACGCGTTGGACGGAATCCACGGTGGGCACGGCGGTTTCAACGATCAGCGGTTCCCGTTCCACGGCCAGGCAGACCAGGAGCAGCACCAGTGCCAGGGGTGCCAGGAAGAGGGTGGCGCCCATTAACGCATAACGTCGTTTTTTTTTAATGTTTCGTGCGCGCGACGGGTCGGACTGCAATGATCCTGATGGGTGTTCGCCGGGGAAGTGGTCGTTCATGAATGGTTCCTGCTGCTGGAGCGAGATGGTTTTGCGAGTAACAGTCTGTTTTTAAAGTACTATGTTTTTGCCCTGGTCCGGAGGTCGCACACAGTGGGGAAGATGGCCTGTGATGTTGCCCTCAGGGAGGCGTCTCTCTTGATTTTTCTCCTGTTGACACCGATCCCGTTGGTGATACTACAGATAGTACGAAACTAAAATCATTTTTGAGAAAGGAGACCGATCAGATGAACATTTTCGCAGCCGGTGACGTTTTGCAGTTTGCCATAGGCATGGAGGAAAATGGTGCGCATTTTTATCGTCAGGCCGCTGAGCTCTCTGAAAACAGCGATGTGAAAAAACTGTTTCAGTATCTGGCCTCCGAAGAACAGGATCATCAGAAAACATTTGAAACTCTTCTTGCCAAGGTAGAGGTGCATGAGCCGATTGAAGACTATCCGGGCGAGTACATGGGCTATCTTCACAGCTACATCAACGGCAAGGCCAGTTCAGTGTTCTTCACCGATGACATCGCTGAACTGAAAACCATCGACGTCTCCCACGCCCTGGATTTCGCCATGAAGAGAGAGATGGCCTCCATCCTCTACTACACGGAGCTGAAGGATTTCGTGGGAGAAAAAGACCAGAAGACCGTTGACGCCATCATCGATGAGGAGCGCAGGCACGTCGCGCAGCTGTCCGAGACGAAGAAGCTCTTCTGAGCACCGCTCCCCAACCAGGCGGACACGCAAAAAGCCTCCCGTTTCTCCAAGCAAGCGGGAGGCTTTTTGCGTGTCTCTCCCTTTCCGCGCTTCCCGTTGGCTTCCCGGAATCTCCCGTGTCGCGATAGCCTTTACCTGTCAGTAGTATCGCTTAAGGTTCGTGCAGCCCACCGTAACGACAAAACCGGGCAGTGCCGTCACCATTGCACGTTCATGGGGTGGCGCGGTACCGCGTGAACGTGAAAAAAGGCCGCTGCGACGCGGCCCTTCTTGTGGTGACTATTCCGTTGTCGCCGTCTCCGGCGCGGACTGCCCTTCCTGCCCCTTGCCGGCCGGCTTATTCTTCCGCCTGCGGCGGCGCTTGCTGGCCGGAGCGGCCTCACCGGTAGCGGTATCCCGTACAGACCCATCGTTCCCGATAGCCGATTGCGTGGGGACCGCTTCCGTTCCCTTGGCCGCCGGCTTGCGCTTGCTCCGGGAACGGCTCCCGTCCCGCTTCCCGGCCGCTTCCTTTCCCCGGAGGGGAGGGGTGGCACGCTTGGGGCGGGCAACCCGCTTGTAGTCGGTGACGAACAGCTCGTCCTCGGCCCATTCACAGGGGATCTTGCCCTTGATGTACTCCTCGATGGCCTCCAGGTAGAGGGCGCCGTCCTCGTCAGCCAGGGAGATGGCCTTGCCTTCCGCGCCGGCCCGGGCCGTGCGGCCGATGCGGTGGACGTAATCTTCGCAGTCCTGGGGCAGGTCGTAGTTGACCACGTGGGTCACCCCGTCGATGTGCAGGCCCCGGGAGGCCACGTCGGTGGCGATGAGGATCGGCAGCTCGCCGCTCTTGAACTGCTCCAGGATGCGCAGCCGCTTCTTCTGGTCCACGTCGCCGGAGATCAGGCGGCAGGGGAAGCCGTTGGCGTTCAGGCGGTCATACAGGTATTCCCCCTCCCGCTTGGTGTTGATGAAGATCATGGTCCGCTCCATGCCGTCCCGGCGCAAAAGCCCCAGGAGCAGCGGGAACTTCTCCTTGCGCGACGCGTGGTAGATGACCTGCTCCACGTTTTCGGCGGTCATTTTCTCCGGGGTGACCGAGACCTTCTCCGGCATGTTCATGAATTCGTAGGCCAGCTCCATCACCCGCTGGTTGAGAGTGGCGGAGAACATCAGGTTCTGACGTTTGTCGAAGGGGGGCAGACGGCGCAGGATGAAACGCAGGTCGGCGATGAATCCCATGTCGAACATGCGGTCGGCCTCGTCGATCACCAGCATCTCGATCTGCTTCAGGCTGTAGACCTTCTGCTTCAGGTAGTCGATCAGGCGGCCCGGAGTGCCGATGACCACGTCCGCCCCTTCCCGCAGGGCGTCGCGCTGCTTCATGTAGTCCACCCCGCCGTAGATGGCCTGGATGGTAAGGCCGCACTGTTTGCCCAGAAGCTGGGCGTCCTGCTCGATCTGCACCACCAGCTCCCGGGTGGGTGCCAGGATCAGTGCCCGGGGATGATGGCTTTCTTCGGCACGGGCGCTGTTCAGCAGACGGGTGAAGAGGGTCACCAGGAACGCGGCGGTCTTGCCGGTGCCGGTCTGGGCCTGTCCGGCCACATCCTTGCCGGAGAGGGAAATGGGGAGGGTGCGCTCCTGGATCGGGGTGCACTCCACGAAGCCGGCGTCCGCGAGACCGTTCAGGAGCAGTTCCGGCAGGGGTAATTCACTGAATTTCATTCATCTTCCTTGTGTGGTGGTATTGTCAGTCAATGGAAACCAACGTCGTACCATATACCCAGAGGGACGCTCTGGCAACGGAAACCTTCCGAAACATGACGAATTACAACGGAAAAAAGCCCGCGGCGGAATGCCGCGGGCCGTGAACAGCCTGGTTTTGACGGCAGGGGCGGTGTTACTTTGCCGCCGCCTTGACCATCAGCTCGCTCACCAGGCGGGTGAAGCGCAGGGGGTCCTTGATGGGGGAGCCTTCCGTCAGCAGGGCCTGGTCATAGAGCAGGTCGGCGTAGTCAGCCAGGCGGGCATCCTCCTTGCTCTCCCTGAAGATCTCGGTCATGATCTTCATGATCGGGTGGTCCGGGTTCAGCTCCAGCACCCGTTTGGCGTCGGGAACCGGCTGATTCATGGCTTTCAGGATCCGCTCCATGTTGGCGTTGATGCCGTACTCGTCGGCCACCAGGCAGCAGGCGCTGTCGGTCAGGCGCTTGGAGAGGCGGGCGTCCTTGACCCTGTCCTCCAGGTGGCTCTTGATGAAGGAGAGCAGGTCGCCGTATTCCTTGCGGGCCTCTTCCTGTTTGGTTTCCTTCTCCTTCTTCTCTTCCTCGCTGTCCAGGTCAACGTCACCGCGGTCCACGGCCTTGAGCTTCTTCTCCTTGTACTCGGTCAGGGCCTGAACCACCCACTCGTCAACCGGGTCGGTCAGGAAGAGCACCTCGTACCCCTTGGCCTTGAAGGCCTCCAGATGGGGCGATACCTCCAGGGTGGCGCGGCTGTCGCCGGTGATGAAGTAGATCTCCTGCTGGGCTTCGGGCATGCGCTCCACGTATTCCTTGAGGCTGGTAAAGCTCCCCACCTCGGTGGCGGTGCTTTCGAACAGCGCCAGTTCCTGCAGCTTCTCCTTGTTGGCGTAGTCGAAGTGCAGCCCCTCCTTGAGCACCGGGCCGAACTCCTTCCAGAAGTTCACGTACTCGTCGTAGTTCTTCTCCTTGACCTCGGTCAGGGTGGAGAGGATCTTGCCCACCAGGCTCTTCTGGATCCGCTTGATCTGTACGTCCTCCTGCAGGATCTCGCGGGAGACGTTCAGCGGCAGGTCGCTGGAGTCCACCACCCCCTTGACGAAGCGCAGGTAGTCGGGGAGCAGCTCCTCGCAGCGGTCGGTGATGAAGACCCGCTTCACATACAGCTGCAACCCCTTCTTGCGGTCGGCCATGAACAGGTCGAAGGGTTTCTTGGCGGGAAGGTAGATCAGTGCCTTGAATTCGCTGATCCCCTCGGCCGAGAAGTGGATAGTCTTGAAGGGGTTCTCGAAGTCGTGGGAGATATGCTTGTAGAACTCCTGGTATTCCTCCTCCGTGACCTCGCTCTTGGGGCGGGCCCAGATGGCCTTCATGGAGTTCAAGGTCGTTTCCTCGGTCTTCTCGATGGTGCCGGCACCTTCGATCTCCTCGCCGTCCACCCCCTTGGGCGTCTCGGTGCGGGTGATGTCCATGACCACCGGGTACTGGATGTAGTCGGAGTACTTCTTGACGATGGAGCGGATCTTCCACTCCTCCAGGTACTCCTTGAACTCATCTTTTAAGTGCAGGACGATCTCCGTGCCGCGCTGGTCGCGACTGCACTCCTCGATGGTGTAGCTGCCGTCGCCGATGGATTCCCAGCGGCAGCCATCGCTGGCTGTGCCCCCCTTGCGGGTCTCCAGGGTGACCCGGTCGGCCACCATGAAGGAGGCGTAGAAGCCGACCCCGAACTGGCCGATGAGCTCGGGATTATCCGTGGCGGACGTGTCTTTCAACGCCTGCATGAACGCCTTGGTTCCGGAGCGGGCGATGGTGCCGATGTTCTCCTCCACCTCGGCCATGGTCATGCCGATGCCGTTGTCGCGGATGGTCAGGGTGCCGGCGTCCTTGTCCGGGATCAGCTTGATCTTCCAGTCGCTGTTCCCCTCCAGCAGCGCCTCGTTGGAGTGGGCTTCGAAACGGATCTTGTCGATGGCGTCGGATGAATTCGAGATCAGCTCCCGCAGAAAGATGTCGCGGTTGGAGTAGAGCGAATGGATCACCAGGTCGAGCAGTTGCTTGACCTCGGTCTGGAACTGTTTGGTGGTTTTGGACATGTGGCGTGATTCTCCTTTGGACGAATGGAAATTGCAGGCTTAAACATAATGACGGAGCGATCGTTTTTCAAGGGGGGAACGGAGAAACTCGTCCCCGGGAGGGATAATGACGTTGACGGCCGGGAGCGCGCCCGCTAGTATCGGGCCCATGCCACTGAAGAGATGTCTTGTTTTTTGCCCCTGGCGATGCCGCCATGTCTGATTCCCGCCTGTCCGACGAAGCCTGGGACTCCCTCTGCAACCAGTGCGGCCGCTGCTGCTTCGAGAAGCTGGAGGACGGCCGGGGCAGGATCATCTACACCCAGACCGCCTGCCGCTACCTGGACGTGATCACCCGCCGCTGCAGAATCTTCGAGCGCCGCTTCGAGATCAACCCCCTGTGCGTCAAGCTGACCCCCGAACTGGTGCCCCATCTGCGCTGGCTTCCCCCCGACTGCGGCTATCGCCCCAAGCCGGAACGGTTCACCCGCAAGACCAGCCGCGAGCGCCGCAAACGGGGGGGGAAGCGCTAGGCGGGAGCCGTCATCGCTCCCGTGGGCCCGAAACCGGGGGAATATCCAGATGGGTGCCCTCTCCCGGGTGGCGGCCGTGGCGGTGGGAAAGTGATTCAGAGGAATCGTCTGCCGTTGCACTCCTCCCAGTGGGAGCGCGGAATGGAGAGGAACAGGTCGGTCAGGTGCGGGTCGAACTGGCTGCCGCGGCACCTGATGACCTCGTGGGTGACGGCGTCGAAGGGAAGCGCCGCGCGGTAGGGACGGTCGCTGGTCATAGCGTCCAGGGCGTCCGCCAGGGCGAAGATGCGGGCTCCGAGCGGGATGGCCTCCCCCTTGATGCCGTTGGGGTAGCCGCTGCCGTCGTAGCGTTCGTGGTGGTTGAGGATGATCTCGGCCGCCTCCCTGAGGAAGCTGATCCGGGAGAGGATGTCGTAGCCCACCTGGGGATGGCGGTGTATCTCGCGCCATTCCTGTTCGTCCAGGGGGGTGGTTTTCTGCAGGGTCTTGTCGCTGATGGCGATCTTGCCGATATCGTGCAGCAGTGAGCCCCTGGCGAGGGACTCCCGCTGATGGGGCTCCATTCCCACCCGACAGGCAAGCAGATCGGCATAGTACATCACCCGTTCGGAGTGAGAACCGGTCTCTTTCTCGCGGGCATCGAGCGCATTGACCAGCGCGTTCAGGGTTTCGTCATAGGCGCTCTGGAGTTCGAGCATGGTACTGCGCATCTGTTCGGTCTGGGCCAGGACCCGGGATTCCAGGCAGGCCTGGTACTTTTTTTTTTCCAGTGCCAGCTGCCGGCGCTCGAGTAGTCTTCTGACGGTCAGGGTAACCCTGGTGATGCTGAACGGTTTGGCGATGTAGTCGTCGGCGCCCAGTTTGATGCACTCCAGGGCTGTCTTTGTGTCGGTCAGGCCGGTGACCATCAGCACGGCCATGTCCCCGTCCTGCTGCTTCACTTCTTTCAGGAGCTCTACGCCGCTTCTTCCCGGCATCATGATATCCGATATGACCAGATCCATCTGTCGCTCTTCCATGGCGCTGAACGCCTCGTCAACGTTGGTCGCCTGGTGACAGATGAAGCCTTCGCAGGTCAGCGCCGTGGTGAGCAGTTCCCTGACCATGGGCTCGTCGTCTACGATCAGTATGTTCTCGTTCATGCCTGTACTCCGTGGGGAAAGTTGCCAGCCTGCAAGGAACGGGGGGCGCGCCCCCCTTCTCCCGTCTCTGCCGTGCCGTTGTTCCGTTAGCGGCGGCACATGCCTTGTCTGTTGTTCGGAACTTTATCATCAAACTCCATACTTTCAAACGAATTTAATAATGGTATGTATATCTTGGGTCCGGTTCCGCGGGGAAATCCGGGGCTGATCGCGTTCCGGGCCCATGGGGTGTTTCGTATGGGGAATGTCACTTCCATGGCCGGCGCGGCGACGATGCTCCCGACTGCCGGGGACAGGGAGTCGCCGTGACGGAGGGACAACGGCCGCTGCTGATTCCGCTGCTGGGGCTCTCGGCCGGTCTGGTGCTGGCGGACCGCTACGCCATCCGTCTGCCGCTGTCCGCCGTGGCGATGCTTCTGTCGGCACTGCTCCTCTCCTGCTTCGTGCGCCGGTACCTGGTGAGCGCCTGGTGCGGTTTTCTGTTCTTTATGGCCTGGGGGGTGTACGTGCTGCCGCTCTGGACGGAGCCTTCGCCGGCTGAACGCTCCATCCTGGCATACGAGGGACAGGGGGCGCTGGTGGTGGAGGGAGTAATCCGCTCCCGCCCGGATGTGGTGGCCATGGCCGGGGGAAGCGCGACCCGCTTCGTCATGGATACCAGCGGCGTTGTCAGCAAGGGACGGTTCCTACCGGCCAGGGGAAGGGTGATGGTCTCCGTCCGTTCGGGCGAGGTCAGCCAGGGGCGCGGCGACCTGGTCCGGATGCTGGCGCGCATTTCCGTGCCCCGTCTGCTGGGGCTGCCGGGGGAGTTCGATTACGGCCGCTATCTGGCCCGCCAGGGGATCGTGGCCGGCGCCGTCGTGGCGGGGGAGGACGAACTGGTGCTGATGCGGGGAGGGACGCACGACCGCTTTCTGGCCGCCATCGACCGCCAGGCCCGGCGCATGGGCGATTTCATCCGCGGCTGCCTGCCTGATCCCCGGGTATCGTCAGTGGTCAGCGCGCTTCTGATCGGGGATCAGCGGCGTATCCCGGATGAGCTCCAGCGCGCCTATGCCCGCGCCGGAGTCAGCCACATCCTCTCCATCTCCGGTTTTCACGTGGGAATCCTGGCCTTCTTCGCGGCCCAGGCGTTCCTCTTCGTTGCCAGCCGTTTCGAAGCGCCGGCCCTGCGTTTCAACCTGCGGCGGCTCTCGCTGCTGGCGGCCCTGCCGGCCATGCTGTTCTATCTGCTGCTGACCGGCGCAGCTCCCGCCACCAGCCGCTCGGTGGCCATGCTGGCGCTGTTCGTGCTGGCGTTGTACGCTGAGCGGCGCACCGACCCGCTCACTACGCTGCTGCTCTCCGCCATGCTGCTGGTGGCGGTGAATCCCCCCTCACTGTTCCAGCTCTCCTTCCAGCTCTCCTTCCTGGCGCTCTGGGGGATGGTGCTGTTCGTGCCCTGGGTGATGGAGCGTTTCGGCTCCATCCGCCGTGCCTGGCTGCGCAGCCTCGTACGGTTCAGCGCCGTCTCCTGCGCCGCCTGCCTGGCCACCACCGTGCCGCTCTTGTACGTCTTCAACCAGGCGTCGCTGAACGGCATCCTGGCCAACTTCCTGATCGTCCCCCTTCTGGGCTACGGCGCGGTGCTGACCGGGTTCTGTTCGCTGTTGCTGACGCCGCTCTGCGCCCCCCTGGCGCGGCTCCTGATGGAGGCAACGGGAGCGCTGGTCGCCGTCTCCTCCTGGCTGGCGGAGGAGTTCGCCCGCCTGCCCCTGATCAGTTTCGGCGGCATTGGCGAGCTGGACATGCTGGCGTTCCTGCTGTTCATGTGTCTGGCCAGTTTCCTGCGCCCCGGTCCCATGAGGACGGCGCTCTGCCTGCTGACGCCGCTGGTGGCGGTGGGAGCCCACCTGGCAGTGGCGCCCCGGGCCGACGGCCGCCTGCACCTGACCATGCTGAGCGTGGGGCAGGGGGAGTCGCTCCTCGTGCGATTTCCCCGGGGCGAGACCATGCTGGTGGACGGCGGCGGGTTTCTCCACCTGAACGGCCGGGATTTCGGCCAGCGCTACCTGGCGCCGGCCCTGCTCAGGCTGGGGGTGCGCCGCATCGATTATCTGGTCATGACCCATGCCCATCCCGACCACCTGGGCGGATTGCCCTACCTGGTCCGGAACATGGACGTGGGACAGTTCTGGGAGCCTGTTCCCGGGGGGCGCGGTCCGGAATACGAGCAGCTGCGCGTCTGCCTGGAATCGCGGGGCATTCCCCGGCGCCTGCTGGCGGCCGGCGACCGTCCGCTTCCGGGAGGCGGGGTGGGCATCCAGGTGCTTTCCCCCGACAGGATCCAGCCGCGCCAGTGGCGGGAGGCCGATGACCGGTTGCTGAATGAACAGTCGCTGGTGTTCCGGCTCAGCCATGGGGCGCATTCCATTCTCTTTACGGCCGATTCCGGCTTTGCCGTCGAGCGGCGCCTGCTGGAACGGGGAGAAGAGCTGGAAAGCCAGGTGCTCAAGGTGGGGCACCACGGCAGCCGCTTCTCCACCTCGGAGGAGTTTCTGAGGCGCGTCTCACCCCGCATCGCCCTGATCTCCGCGGGCAGCCGCAACTCCTTCGGCCTTCCCTCCCGGCAGACCCTGGCGCTTCTGCGGCGACGGGGCGTCGCCGTCTATCGTACCGACCTGGACGGCACGGTGGAACTGGTCAGCGACGGCAGTCGCCTGACCGTTGCCACTCCCTGGCGTCCGAATTGATCCCGGCCGGTATTTGTGGTTTGACAGCGTCCTGATAACGCGGTAGTAATACGTTTTCGACTGTTTTTACGCCCATGGAGAGCGATGGATCGAATGCGCAGAATACTGGTAGTCGAAGATGACCGTTTCTTCCGCGATCTGTTCTCCGACCTGCTGGCCGGACAGGGGTATGCCGTGGAGTGTGCATCCAGCGGCGAGGAGGGGGTGGAGCGGCTGAGACGCCAGGCGTTCGATCTGGTGGTCACCGATCTGGTCATGCCCGACGTGGGCGGCATGGATATCCTGGCCAGGGCCAGGGAGAATGATCCCTCCGCGGACGTGATCATGGTGACCGGCAACGCCAACCTGGAGTCGGCCATCTTTGCCCTCAAGCATGGCGCCCGCGATTACTTCGTCAAGCCGATCAACTCCGATGAGTTCCTGCATTCGGTGTCCCAGTGTCTGGAGCAGCGCCGCATCCTGGACGAAAACCAGGAACTGAAGCGTATGCTCAACCTGTACCAGATCAGCCAGGCCATTGCCGGCTGCCTGGACATGGAGCGCCTGCACCACCTGATCCTGGATGCCTTTACCCGGGAGCTGGGCATGGGCCGGGGCATGTGCCTGTTCGCGACTGAGGCCGGCATGGAACTGTGCGGGGTCAAGGGGATGGAGCCGGCCCAGGCGGAGCCTTTCATCGGTCCGATCCTGGAGCGGATTGCCCGGGAGTGCTCCGACGAATGCGGCCCGATGCGGGTCGGACTGGAAGGGAGCGACCCTGTTTCGGGGATCCGGGACGTGATCCTGATTCCGCTGCGCGGCAAGGGGAGCCAGCGGGGGGTCGTGGCGGCCTTCAACGAACCCTTCCGGGAACTTCCCGATGTCGGCTCCCGCAGGCAGAACATCATCTTTCTCCAGGAACAGTCCCTGCTGGCCCTGGAGAACGCCGGCACCTATTCCCTGGCCAAGGACATGCTGTTCATCGACGACCTGAGCGGGCTCTACAACCAGCGCTATCTGGAGGTGGCCCTGGAGCGGGAGATGAAACGCATCGGGCGCTTCTCCTCCCAGCTGGCGGTGCTCTTTCTGGATATGGACGCGTTCAAGCTGGTCAACGACACCCACGGTCACCTGGTGGGGAGCCGGGTGCTCAGGGAGATGGGCACGCTCCTGAGGACATCGGTGCGTGACGTGGACGTGGTCATCCGTTACGGCGGGGACGAGTATACCGTCATCCTGGTGGAGACCTCGCCGGAGATCGCCGCCGGCATTGCCGAGCGCATACGCGCCACGGTGGAGTCCCACCCCTTTCTGGCCGATGAGGGGTATTGCATCCGGCTGACATGCAGTATCGGCTATTCCTGCTGCCCGGAAGATGCCCTGACCAAGGAAGAACTGCTGGAGATGGCCGACCAGGCCATGTACACCGGCAAGGGGCGCGGAAAGAACTGCGTCGTCCGCTTTACCAAGACCTCCTGATTTTCCCGCGGAATCCCCCACATATCATCTTGTTTCTATGAGGAATTTCTATGGCCATCACGGCAATCAAGGGTTGTAACGACATCCTGCCGGAGGAGTCCGGCAGGTGGCAGTTCATCGAGCAGACGGCGCGGCGCGTGTTCGAGCGCAACGGATTCTCCGAGATCCGCGTCCCCATCATGGAGAAGACCGAGCTGTTCTGCCGTTCCATCGGCGACACCAGCGACATCGTGGAAAAGGAGATGTACAGCTTCACCGACAAGGGGGGGAGCGGCGTCACCCTGCGGCCCGAGGGAACCGCGGGCGTCATGCGCGCCTACATCGAGCACAAGATGCACGCCCAGGACCCGCTGGCCAAGCTGTACTACCTGGGCCCCATGTTCCGCTACGAACGCCCCCAGAAGGGGCGCTACCGCCAGTTCCACCAGATCGGCGCCGAGGTCACCGGCGTGACCGACCCGCTGGTGGATGCCCAGGTGCTGAACATGCTCTGCGCCTTCTTCCATGAGATCGGCCTGGATGAGCCGACCCTGCAGATCAATTCCCTGGGGTGCCCCGACTGCCGTCCGGCGTACCGCGAGGCCCTGATGGCGTTTCTGGAGGAGCGGCTGGACCGGCTCTGCGATGACTGCAAGCGTCGCTTCACCGTCAACCCCCTGCGCACCCTGGACTGCAAGTCGGCGGGCTGTGCCGAGGCCACGAAAGGGGCGCCGGCCATGCTGGACCACCTCTGCTCCGCCTGCGACGACCACTTCACCAGCGTCAGACGCTACCTGGAGCTTACCGGCTGCAGCTACAGCGTCAATCCCCGCATGGTCAGGGGGCTTGACTACTACACCCGCACCACCTTCGAGCTGGTCACCGGCCTGTTGGGCGCCCAGTCCGCGGTTGCCGCCGGCGGCCGCTACGACGGCCTGATCTCCCAGCTGGGGGGGCCGTCCATTCCCGGCATCGGTTTTGCCATGGGGGTAGAGCGGGTGGCGCTGCTCCTGGGCGAGCGGGACTTCTCCCGCGTCCCGGACCTGTTCATCGCCACCATGGGCGCCGGCCAGCGGGACCTGGCCTTCCGCCTGCTGATCGAACTGCAGAAGCGCGGCATCCGGGTGGAGATGGACTACGAGGGGAAGAGCCTGAAGAGCCAGATGCGACGGGCCGACAAGCTGAAGGCACGCTACAGCGTGGTTATCGGCGAGAACGAACTCTCCGGCGGCAGGGCCGCCTTCAAGCGCATGGAGGACGGCACCAGCAGTGAGGTCGAACTCTCGGTGGAGGCGATGGCGAATCTGCTCGCCCCGTAGCCGCCGACGCGGGCCGGTGCACCCCCCATTCCGGATGCCGAGAGGCCGGGCCGTTCTCCTGGGAACAGCCCGGCCTCTTTTGTTTCAGACGAGCGGAATGCCGTGGTGTCAGACCAGGTTCTTCAGCTCCCCGATCAGTCCCCCCAGGAAATTGTACCCCTTTTGCCAGAAATCGTCGGTGGTGATGTCGATGCCGGCCAGGCGGGCCGTGTCTGCCGGGGAGAGGGCGCCCCCCGATTCCAGGAGCCGGCGGTAGCCGGGCTTGAAGCTCTCCCCTTCCTCCCGGTATTTCTGGAACAGGGCCAGCACCAGAAGCTCGGCAAAGGTATAGGAGTAGCAGTAGAAGCGGCTGTGGATGAAGTGGCTGATGTAGCTCCACCCCCAGCCGTAGGCCGGGATCATCTCCACCGCGTCGCCGAACAGCCTGCCGTTCTCCTCCAGCCAGATGCGGGAGATGGCGTCGTTGGTCAGAAGCCCGTTGGTCCGCTCGTTGTGCAGCCGCAGTTCGAAGCGGGTCAGCACGGTCTGGCGGAAAGTGGTGGCGATGATGTCCTCGATCGTGGCGCAGAGGAGCGATTTTCTCACCAGCGGGTCGTCCTCGCTCTCCAGGAGTCTCCGGGTCAGGAGCATCTCGCCGAACACCGAGGCGGTCTCCGCCAGGGGGAGCGGAGCGTGGTAGTTGAGCATGTTCTGCTGTTGCGAGAGGACGAAGTGCAGGCCGTGACCCGCCTCGTGGGCGATGGTGGCCAGGTCGCGCAGGGTGCCGGTGAAGTTGAGCAGCAGGAAAGGGGGGGCCTGGGGGGAGATCCCCATGGCAAAGGCGCCCCCCGACTTGTTGGGCCGCGGCATGACATCAACCCGTTGCTCGGTGAAGAAGTCGGCCACGATGCGGCCGAAGTCGGCATCGTAGGCTGCGTAGGAGGCGATCACCAGGTCCCGGGCCTCGTTGAAGCCGTAGGTTTTCCTCGCCTCCACCACCGGCGCGTAGACGTCGCAGTTGCGGATCTTCTCCATTCCCAGGAGCCCTGCCTTAAGGCGGAAGTACTCCCGGGCCAGGGAGTAGTTGGCCTCTGTGACCGCCATCAGGTGCTCCACCGCCTCGTCCGGGATCTCGTTGCCGATGTTGGTGGGCTGGATCGGGGTGGCGTAGCCGCGCAGCTCCATCTCCTGGCCGTGGTCCAGGGCTGTGTTGTTGAAGACCGCGCCAAGGACGATACCGTTGTCGCGGTGCTTTTCCAGGAAGGTGGTCATGGCCCGGAAGCGGATGTCCGGGTCGTGGTGGTGCAGCAGGGACAACAGCTCCTCGCCGGTGAATTCCCTGGTCTCTCCATCCAGCTCCATGGAGTAGCGCAGGGAGGCGGAGAGCTCGTCGAACAGCCGGGTGAAGGCGCTGACGCCGGTCAGGTTCTTGCGGGTCAGGAGCCGCTCCTCGTTTTCCTTGAGGGTGTAGGGGCGGAACTTACGGATGCCGTTCAGGAAATGCACATAGTCTGCCGTGCCGGGGAGGGCGCAGAGGGCCTGGAACCGGGACTCGTCCAGGTTCATCAGCTCCAGGTCGAAGAAGAGGAGCTGCTGGGAGAGTCGGCTCCCCAGTTCGGTACAGCGCTGGGAGAGGGAGAGTACGGCCTGGTCGGACGAGTCGGCGGCGAACAGCAGATGGGCGTAGCAGAACGGTGTGGCCATGGTTGTCTGCAACCGCTCGTATTCCCTCACCGCTTCCAGCAAGGCAGACGGCTCCAGCAGGGCCAGCTTTTCGAAGTAGCGCTCACGGAAGTCGGCGGCCAGGGGCTCGAAGGAGCCCAGGGCGGCTTCCAGCTCGGGCGAGTCCGGGGCAGGGTAGAGCAGGGCGGTGTTCCAGGTCAGGTCGGGTGCGGTCATTGGTTGGAAATCTCCTCCGGTCATGGTGCTCTCTGGGAAAAGCCATTATGGGGCGGAAGAGTACTACGGAAGGGGTGGGGCGTCAAGGCGGGCGTCGGTCGATGCGGGTCAGAAGCGGTACTCCAGCTTGAAGCAGAGGGTGCGGCCGTCCTGGGGGATCAGGGCCTGGGCGTGGCCGTACTCCACATGTTCGGTTGAGCCGGGATGGCCGTAGCGCTGGTTGAGCAGGTTGCGCACCGAGATGGTGGCGTCCAGGTTCTTGATCAGGAGGTCCCGGGTCATGGCGGTCAGGTGCAGCAGCGCGTAGTTCCCCCCCTTGACCCCCGGCACCAGGGTGTCAAGTTCAGAGAGGTACTCCAGCGCCCCTGAGATCGTCAGGCGACGGTCGAACAGGTCCCGGGAGAGCCGCGCCTTGACCAGGGAGTCGGGCGAGTTGGCCAGTTTCGTGTGGTGTTCCATGTCCCGGGCCTTCTGGTAGCTGTACCCGAGCCTGGCTGACCACTCCCGCCAGCTCCATTCCCCCTCCAGCTCGAAGCCGGTGATCCTGACCCGGTTCGTGTTCTCGAACATCAGGGAACCGTCGTTCTGCGGGTTCAGGGAGATCAGGTCCTTGATGGAGTAGTGGAACCAGGTCATGGAGAGCCGCTGGCCCGGGCCATGGTAGTACTCCAGCACCAGCTCGTGGCTGAGCATGGATTCCTCCTTCAGGTCGGGATTGGCTCTGGTATCGTCGTCGCGGTAGTCGGTCTCGTAGTAGTTGGGGGCGCGGAAGGACCTGCCGAACAGGTACTTGACCACCAGGTCGTCGCTGATCTTGTAGATCAGGGCCGCCTTGGGGTTGAAGGTGTGCAGCGAGGGGGAGAAGTAGTCGTAGCGCACCCCCAGGTTCAGCAGCAGGTCGGGGAGGATGCGCCATTCGTTCTGCAGGAAGAGTCCCAGGCTGTGCTGGGGTGAGCTCAGCTCCAGCACGACCCCCTCGCCGACGGTACGGGAGCGCTGCTCCCTGAGCAGGGCGTAGTGGTAGTCGACTCCCCCTACCAGGTGATTGTTGAAGGGGAGCTTTTTGCCCAGGAGCAGCTCCCCCCCCAGCACGGCGCTTTTGGCGTAGTCTTTGTACGTCTCCTCTGCCGGGGTATAGATGAAGCGCTCCTGGTAGAAGTAGCCGTTGTAGTAGGCGCGGGCCAGCAGGGAATCACCGTTTCCGTCATCCTTGCGGTAGCTCAGGTCGGCGAAGGAGCGTTCGTCCCGGGCCGTGTTGCCGTCATCGTTGAACAGGGCGCCGTAGGCGCCGGTGGGTACCCCTTTTCTGCGGCTGGAATAGCCGCCCAGGAGGGTCAGGTCCCCCTTCTCCGCCTTGAGGAAGAAGCTGCCGTTCCCCTCGTAGTCGCAGTTTCTGCTCCTGGCGTCATAGGCGTTGTACCGCAGGTCGTTTCCCGGCGCATGGTCGAGGGTGCCGGAGACCAGCAGGGACCAGTCCCTGCCCCGGGGGTCTGCCTCGGCGGTCAGCCGTCCGGTGACCCTGGCGCGGGTGTCCACCGAGGATGCGACACTGACCCCGTTTTTCCTGGCGGTACTGCTGATGACGTTCACCGTCAGCAGGAAAGCGTTGTTGCCGTAGAGGGAGTTGCTCGGCCCGCGGATGACCTCGATGCGCTCCACCAGGTCCATATCCAGGGGGAAGTCCGTTCCCAGGGGGGCCTGGTGGTAGACCTCGTCGTTCAGCCTGACGCCGTCCAGAAGCAGCAGTACCCGGGTGTTGTAGTCTCCCGGTTTGTTGAACCCCCGGTAGCCGATGTAGTCGTAGTTCCGGTCATAGGTCATGTTGACGCCGGTCTCCCCCTGGAGCGCCTCGGCCAGGGTGCGGTACCCGAACGTACGGATAGTGGCGGCGTTGATGACGGTGACCCTGGCCGGTGCCTCGCTGGCCTCCTGCTCGTAGCGGGAGCTGCCGGTTACGGAGATGATCTTGACCTGGAGCAGCTCCTCAAGGGAAAGCTTGGTCAGATCCTCCATGTCATCCAGGGCGCGTGCCGGTGGACAGGAAAACAGGCCCAGCAGCAGCAGCGCCCATGCCATGCGCAGGCCGCGGCGAACCAGGGGGGATGCCGGATTGGGCTGCGTTTTCACGGCTATGCGAGGGAAGTGGGCAGGCATGGAGTGTCCGGTTGTGGTCTGGCGGCGCCGTGAGCCCGTTGGTCCGGGACATTCCCCCGGGGGGGCGCCGAAGGATAACAACAGAATAACGTTATAGTCTTTACCATGGCCATGGGGGGGAGTCTATTCAAAAACCGCGGGTCCCTCCTGCCCCCCGACAGCCGCTTTCGGGTTTAATGAACATCATACCATCCAATTGTGCCCCGTCCATGCGGGTTGACTCTTTTTCCGGTTGGGGTAGAATCCCTTTCCCGCGTTCCCTGCCGCGGAGCAGGGCGCGGCTCGGGGAATACGAAGGGGGTGTCGGATGTCGTCATGGCTGCTGTACCCGTTGCTGGGCGCCGGAGCCGGCATCCTGGCCGGTTTGCTGGGTGTGGGGGGAGGAGTGGTGATCGTGCCGCTTCTGACCTATGCCTTTGCCGGCCAGGGCTTTCCCGCTGACCATCTGCTGCACATGGCCCTGGGTACTTCCCTGGGTACCATCGTGTTCACCTCCCTGGCCAGCGTGCGGGCACATCACGCCCGCGGCGCCGTGGACTGGCCGATGGTGCGCGGCATCTCTCCCGGCATCCTGGCCGGTACATTCTTCGGTTCCTGGGTGGCTGCCCATGTGACAACCGGATTTTTGAAAGCCTTCTTCGTCTGTTTCCTCTATGTCGTGGCCGTCCGGATGCTGATGAACCCGCGGCCGCCCGTCGGTCACCGGCTGTCGGGCAGCGGCGGGCTGCTGCTTGCCGGCTCCCTGATCGGCATGGTTTCCAGCCTGGTGGGGATCGGTGGCGGCACCCTGTCGGTCCCTTTTCTGCAATGGTGTGCTCTCCCCTTCAGGAGCGCCGTCGGCACGGCGGCGGCCATCGGCTTTCCCATTGCCCTGGCCGGAACGGCGGGCTATAGTGTCAACGGCCTCTCCGTGACGGGACTTCCCGCCGGAAGCCTGGGATTCATTTACCTCCCCGCCCTGGCGGGGGTAGCCGCGGCCAGTGTTCTGACCGCTCCCCTGGGGGCCCGGCTGGCCCATTGCCTGCCGGTTCCCCGGCTGAAGAAGATGTTCGCCCTGATGCTGATCGCCACCGGTACCAAGATGCTGAGCGGTCTGCTGTAGGGCCGCAACGACCGCTTTTTGTGAAAGGATCATGATGCGCAAGGAATCACTGAAATTTCTGGAAAAACTCCTCGATGCTCCCAGCCCCTCGGGCTACGAACAGCCGGCCCAGCGGGTCTTCCGTGACTACGTAACCCCCTTCTGCGATGACCTGACTACCGATGTGATGGGCAACGTCATCGCCCGTATCGCCGGCCAGGGGGAGAACCTGCCGCGGGTGATGGTGGTGGGGCATACCGACGAGATCGGCCTGCAAGTCAAGTACATCGACGACAAGGGGTTTCTCTACTTCGCTGCGGTCGGGGGGGTGGATGCCCACCTGACCCCCGGAAAGCGGGTCAACGTGCATGCCGCCAAGGGTCCCCTGCCCGGGGTGATCGGCAAGAAGCCGATTCACCTGATGGACACCAAGGACCGGGAGACCGTGGTCAAGCTGGAGGCCCAGTACATCGACATCGGCGCCGCTGACCGGGAAGAAGCTCTGAAACTGGTCAGGGTGGGGGACGCGGTCACCTTCGAGAGCTCCTTTACCCGTCTCCAGGGAGATCGGGTCTCCTCCCGGGGCTTCGACGATAAGGCGGGCTGCTTCGTGGTGGCGGAAGTGCTGCGTCTGGTACAGGCAGCGGGCAGGAAGCTGCATGTGGACCTGTACGGCGTCTCGTCGGTTCAGGAGGAGATCGGCCTGCGCGGCGGCACCACCAGCAGCTACAGCGTTAACCCCGATGTGGGCATCTGCGTGGAGGTGGATTTCGCCACCGACCAACCGGACGTGGAGAAGAAGCACAACGGCGAGGTGGCTCTGGGCAAGGGGCCGATCCTGGCCCGGGGGGCCAACATCAACCCCCCCCTGTTCGACCTTCTTTGCGCGACCGCCGAGACGGAGAAGATCGCCATCCAGCACACCGCCTCTCCCCGGGGAACCGGCACCGACGCCAACGTGATGCAGATCTCCCGCGGCGGGGTTGCTACCGCCCTGGTGAAGATACCGTTGCGTTACATGCACACCCCTGTCGAGACCGTGGCGCTCTCCGATCTGGAGAATGCCGCCAGGCTGATCGTGGCGGCCCTGGAGCGGATCGGGTCCCGGGACGATTTCGTGCCGAAATAACCTCCATCTCCACCCCTCCCTCCCCGTGAAGGGGAGGGAGGAACGTCAGCTGAAAAGGAGAGCGTCATGCGGATAAAGAATTTCACCGATGTAGCGGCAACGGAGATCGACAACGATCTGGCCAGGGGAATCAGGGCGCGGGTGGTGATCGGCAGGGAGGACGGTGCCGGGAACTTCTGCATGCGGGTGTTCCAGCTGGCGCCCGGGGGATGCACCCCCAAGCATGCCCATGCCTGGGAGCATGAGATCTTCGTCCACGAGGGTGAGGGCGAAATCTTCGGCAATGGCGCCTGGCATCCCTTTTGCCGGGGAACGGTGGTGCTGATGCCCGGCGACGAGGAGCACCAGATCAAAAACAGCGGCACCGAGACGCTGACCTTCGTCTGCCTGGTCCCTTCCTCGGCGCCTGAACTGTAAACGAAAACGTGCCGTTTCCCCCATGATACCGAGAGAGAGGGCGCCCGGATGGACGCCCTCTCTCTCGGTTCACGGGATGGTGCCGTTCTCCGCTACGCCTGCCCGCTCCCCGTCTCCCCCTCCGGGGGGGTGAAGAACCGTTCCCCCAGCTCCTCCTCGACTCCCAGCATGTGAAGCAGTTCATGCAGCCGCTCCGTTGGCTTGCGGCGGGGCAGGTCCCGGTACTCGGCCATGATCAGCTCGTTCTTCAGGGAGTGTTCCCACCCCACCAGCTCGGTCACATTCACCTGGTAGCCGTGGGCTTCCAGCTGCAGGCAGCGCAGCACGTTGGTGACCAGGCTGGCGAACTCCCTGGTGTGCAGCGGCCGACGCCAGAGTTCGGCCAGGGTGGTGGCGAGGGCCTGCCCCTTGTTCCGGCGCAGCACGGCCGCCAGCTCGGCCTGGCAGCAGGGGACCAGTACGATGAAGCGGGCACGCTTCGCAAGGGCGAAGCGGATGGCGTCGTCGGTGGCGGTGTCGCAGGCGTGCAGGGCGGTGACCATGTCCACCCGCTCCGGCATGGCTCCCGCGTGGATGGAGTCGGCCACGCTCAGGTTGAGGAAGCTCATCCCCTGGAAACCGAGGCGTCGGGCCAGGTCGCGGGACTTTTCCACCAGGTCGTCCCGCGTCTCGACACCGATGACGCGGCAGCCGCTCTCCTGCCGCTCCTTGAAGTACAGGTCGTAGAGAATGAACCCCAGATAGGACTTGCCGGCCCCGTGGTCCACCAGGGTAAGGGGGCCCCCGCCGGCCCGCACATCCTCCAGCAGCGGTTCAATGAATTGATACAGATGGTTGATCTGCTTGAGCTTTCTTCTGCTGTCCTGGTTCAGCCTGGCGTCGCGGGTCAGGATGTGCAGCTCCTTCAGCAGCTCCACGGACTGCCCCGGCCTGATGTCGTGTTTCTCCCCGGCCTCTGGCTGCGTATGCTGGCCGGTGCCGGCAGTTCTCTTCTTTTTCGCCATTACGCTTCCACGCGGCTGCCCAGCAGCTTCAGAAACGCCGCCAGCCATTGGGGATGGGCCGGCCAGGCCGGCGCGGTCACCAGGTTGCCGTCCACGTGGGCCTGGTCCACCGGGATGTCCACGTAGGTTCCGCCGGCCAGGGTGATCTCCGGTCCCACCGCCGGATAGGCGGAGCAGGCGCGTCCCTTGAGCATGCCGGCCGCGGCCAGCAGCTGGGGGCCGTGGCAGATGGCGGCCACCGGTTTGCCGCTGTCGGCGAAATGGCGGACCATGGCCACGACCTGGGGGTTCAGGCGCAGGTACTCGGGCGCCCTCCCTCCCGGCACGACCAGGGCATCATAGTCGCTGGCGCTGACCTGGCTGAAATCGGCGTTGAGGGTGAAGTTGTGGCCCGGCTTCTCGCTGTAGGTCTGGTCTCCTTCGAAGTCGTGCACCGCTGTGCGTACGGTGTCGCCGGACTTCTTGCCGCAGCAGACGGCGTGTACCGTGTGACCTACCATCAGCAGTGCCTGGAAGGGGACCATCACCTCGTAGTCCTCCACATAGTCACCCACCAGCATCAGAATTTTTTGTGCAGCCATTGTGTGTGCTCCTCTCTGGGATTGATTGGCCGGTCGGCCCGGAAGGGTGAAACCTACGCCGTCGGCGACGGTCCCCATGATAGACGTTACCCGGTCCACGTCAAGGGTGAATCCGGTCTCCACCCGCGCGGTGGAGGAAAGGAGGTCGTGAAAACGGCAGGTGAAGGGGCAGGAACGTATTTTGGCTTGATTTTTTGGATGGTTGATGTAGTTGTAGCCGTGGATGGGCAACCTGGCATCAGGGCAGGCCGAGCCGTTCGAAGCGTCAACCATCGAGAACATCTGGAGGAATTGAGATCATGAATCTGGGAACACCGTTGAAACCGGGCGCAACCCGGCTCCTTTTGCTGGGATCCGGAGAACTGGGCAAGGAAGTTGCCATCGAGGCCCAGCGCCTGGGGGTGGAGGTGATAGCCGTGGACCGCTATGCCGATGCGCCTGCCATGCAGGTGGCGCACCGCAGCCATGTCATCAGCATGCAGGACCGCGCGGCCCTGAAGAGGGTGATTGATGAGGAACGGCCCGACCTGATCGTGCCGGAGATCGAGGCCATTGACACCGCTTTTCTGGTGGAACTGGAGCAGGAGGGGCAACGGGTGATTCCCACGGCACGGGCTACCAACCTGACCATGAACCGCGAGGGAATCCGGCGCCTGGCCGCCGAAGAGCTGGGGCTCCCCACCGCACGCTACGCCTTTGCCGCAAGCCTGGAGGAGATGCGCGGCCACGTGGCCGAAATCGGCTGCCCCTGCGTGGTCAAGCCGATCATGAGCTCCTCGGGCAAGGGGCAGAGCGTGGTGCGTGACCCCTCCCAGGTGGACGAGGCCTGGCGCTACGCCATGGAAGGGGCGCGCGGCGCCTCCGCAACGGTCATCATCGAAGAGTTCGTCCGTTTCGATTACGAGATCACCCTGCTGACCGTGCGCCATTGCGACGGCACTTCCTTCTGCCCTCCCATCGGCCATGTTCAGATCAAGGGGGACTACCACGAGTCCTGGCAACCCATGGCCATGTCGCCCGCCGCCCTGACGGAGGCCAAACGCCAGGCCGAGGCGGTTACCACCGCCCTGGGTGGGTACGGCATCTTCGGGGTGGAGCTGTTCATCGTCGGTGACAGGGTTCTGTTCAGCGAGGTCTCACCCCGGCCCCACGACACCGGCATGGTCACCATGATTTCCCAGAACCTGTCCCAGTTCGAACTGCACGTGCGCGCCATCCTGGGGCTGCCGGTGGGTGATATCCACAATCTGGCCCCCTCGGCCAGCCACGTGATCCTGGCCGACGCCAGCCACGACGCGGTGCGTTTCGAGGGGCTGGACGAGGCTTTGACGGTGCCCAGCAGCAAGCTGCGCCTGTTCGGCAAGCCGGACACCCGTCCCGGCAGGCGTATGGGGGTCGCCCTGGTGCAGGGGAAGGACACGGATGAGGCCCGTGGTCGTGCCGAATGCTGCGCCCATGGGGTGCGCCTGGTACCTCAGCAGTAGCGACAGGCACGGCGTGCCACGCAGGATACGGGCCGCACCCTCCGGGGGGCGGCCCGTTTTTTTCTGAGTCACGTAGTGTCCGGTCAGGTTCGTGCGGCCGTTGGTTCTCCCCGTGGCGGGGAGGTGATTCCGATCCGTTGCAATGAACCACATCGGACCACGGTGTCCCTGCTTTACTTTGCCTGTTCCTGTGGTATCAGAACGGGTACTACGTTCCGTCTGCCTCGTCTCCGCGTGACAGTGCGATTAATGCCGGCGGAGCCCGGCCCCCGAAAACCCCAAAGGAGGATACACGGATGAACTGGTTCGGCAATCTCAAGGTTGCAACGAAGCTTCTCTGCGCTTTCGGCACCATCCTGATCATGACGACATTCCTCGGTATCTTCGGCATCTACCAGGTGGGTAAGGTTAACCGGGGGACCGAGGCGCTGGGCACCAACTGGATGCCCAGTACCAACAGGGTTGCCGAGTTGCATGCCCATCTCAACAAATTCCGCCGCTCCGAGTTCCAGCATATCCTCTCCACGACCCCGGAAGAGATGGCCAGGTATGAAAAACGCATGGATACGACACGGGAAGCCATGAAGAGCGTTGACGCGGCCTACCGGAAGCTGATCTCCACGGCGGAAGAACGCAGCCTGTACGATGACTTTGCCAGGAACCAAGCGTTGTACCTCAGCGAAAGCACAAAGCTGGTGGAACTGTCGCGGCAGGGGAGAAATCAGGAGGCCCGTGATCTGTTGCGGGGAAAATCAGCCAGTTACCTTGCCGATGCGGAGACTGACCTGAACAGGCTGATCGAATTGAACGTCAAGGGAGGGCAGAACGAGTACCAGAGGGCGGAGGCGCTGTACGCGTCCTCACGGATCACCATCGTGATCACCCTGGTCGTCTGCGTTGCCATCGGCATGTTCCTGGCTTTTGCCATCTCGCGCATGATTTCCGTGCCGCTGGTTGCCGGCGTGGAGGTGGCGAACCGCATTGCCGCCGGAGACCTGTCGGTGGATGTGCGCTCCGGGTCCCGGGACGAGGTCGGCCAGCTGATGGGCGCCCTGAAACAGATGGTCGAGAACCTGCGCGGCATGATTTCGCGCACCGTGGAGATCGCAGGCGGCATCGCCTCCGCCTCCAGCCAGCTTCAGGCCACCTCGGAGCAGATCGCCACCGGCGCCGAGGAGGTGGCCAACCAGACCAACACCGTGGCGACCGCCAGCGAGGAGATGTCCCATACCTCCACGGATATCGCGCGCAACTGTTCCATGGCCGCCGATGCCGCCCGGCAGACCACCGAGTCGGCCAATGACGGCGCCCGGGTGGTCCACGACACCATCGAGGGGATGAACCTCATCGCCGAGCGGGTCCAGCAGAGTTCACGGACCGTGGAGGCCCTGGGAACGCGCTCGGACCAGATCGGCCAGATCGTCGGCACCATCGAGGATATCGCCGACCAGACCAACCTGCTGGCGCTGAACGCCGCCATCGAAGCGGCCCGGGCCGGCGAACAGGGACGCGGCTTCGCCGTGGTGGCCGACGAGGTGCGGGCCCTGGCGGAGCGGACCACCAGGGCCACCCGGGAGATCGGCGAGATGATCAAGTCGATCCAGAGCGAGACCAGGGAAGCGGTCAGGGCCATGGGCGAGGGGGTGCGCGAGGTGGAAAAGGGGGCGGAGTCCTCGCGGAAATCGGGGCAGGCCCTGGAGGATATCCTGGGCCGCATCAACGAGGTCGCCATGCAGGTCAACCAGATAGCCACCGCTGCCGAGGAACAGACCGCCACCACCAGCGAGGTCTCCATGAACATCCAGCAGATCACCGAGGTCGTCCACCAGTCCGCCCGCGGCGCGGAGGAAACGGCCAATGCCGCGTCGCAGCTGGCCCGCCAGGCCAACGACTTGCGGGACCTGGTGAGCAGCTTCAGGCTCGCCTGAGTCCGGTTTCCAACATCGGTGGCGCACCCGACGCCCGGAGCACGGCAGCAGCCGCTCCGGGCGTTTTGCCGTCGGAAGGGGGCGCTCACGAAAAAAACTTGACCCGTCTATCGGTTCACGGTTTAGCGTTGCTCCTGTCATGGCCGTGACATATATTTCCTCAGGTACGAAAGGATGATAACCATGCAACAGACAGTGACGGTTGAAGAGTGGGTCGCGCGGTTCCGCGCGATCGGTCTGGATGACGGGGCGATGGAGCAGTGGCATCGCCTGTTTGAACGGGAAAATCCCCGGGGGCATCGTGCCTTCCTGGAGTGGCTCGGACTCCCTCCCGATGAGGTGGAGCGCATCCGGCGCAAGCATGCCTGACCGATCCGCCCCCGGCCCGGGCCGGGGGCGCTTTTTCCGGAGATAACGGATGTATCGCATCGGACAACTGGCAAAACTCAGCGCCGTCTCCCGCAGTACCCTGTTGTACTATGACCGTATCGGGCTCTTGTCGCCCTCCCTGCGCAGCGGGTCGGGCTACCGGCTCTACTCCGACGCCGACCGGCAACGGTTGGAGGCGATCCGCTCCTACCGCCGGGCCGGCCTGGGGGTGGAAGACATCCGCTCCATACTCTCCCGGGGCGACGATGACTCCGCCCAACTCCTGCGTCGGCGCCTGGAGGAGATTGGCGGAGAGATCGCCTCCCTGCGAACCCAGCAGCTGGTGCTGACCGGCATGCTGCGGGGCGGAGCGGAACCGGAGGGGACGATGGACAAGGCGTTGTTCGTGGCCATGCTGCGGGCGGCCGGTATGGATGAACGTGCCATGAAGCGGCTGCATGCCGAATTCGAGCGCCGTGAACCCCGGGCCCACCATACCTTCCTCCTGTCGCTGGGCATTCCCCGGGGCGAGGCCCTGCGCATCCGGCGCTGGTCGCTCTCCCGTGACACCGGGCAGGATGAGGGGCATTCCATGGAACCGGGGGAATGACCTGCTGACCTTGTCTGGGGGACACGTGCTCATGGCATCCGCACGGGATTTGTGGTAAGTGATACAGGGCGTCCCGTGCTGCCACGAGCAGGGGGAGAGCCCCTGAAATTCCTCCCGGAGAGCCAGACCCATGTCACTTGCAGGCGACCTGAAGCATTTTCCCATCATCGACATCATCCAGTTGCTGCACGGGGCCCGCAAGAGCGGCGTGCTGCGTCTTTCCGGAGAGCGGGGCGAGAGCCAGCTGGTGTTCCACGAAGGAGACCTGGTCGGCGCCAACTACCTGAACAGCCGCGTACGCATCGGTCAGGTGCTGGTCAGCGCCGGCGCCATAACGGAAGAGCAGCTGGTCCGGGCCCTGGAGATGCAGAACAGTGCCGGCGACCGGCGCCAGCCGCTGGTCAACACCCTCCTGGAACAGGGGATGGTCGATGAGACCGCGGCGTACAACGGTCTGGAATCACTGATTGAGATGACCATCATCGAGGCGATGACCTGGAAGGAGGGGCACTTCACCCTGGAGATGGGCGAGCGTGGGGGCGCGGATGGCTACCGCTTTTCCAGGACCGCCGTTCCCCAGCGAATCCTGCTGAATTCCCAGGGAATTCTTATGGAGACCCTGCGCATCTACGATGAAAAGGTGCGTGACGGTTCCGTGGACGAGATCCTGAGCATTGCCGGCGTGGAACACCTGGGACTGGAACCGCCGCCGGAGGATGAGGGCCGGGAAACGGAGCCGACGGCGCTCCAGCTGATGCTCGTCCAGCAACGGGACCTGGTCCGGCGCGCCGGAGATCAGAGCTACCGCTCGGCGGAAGAGCTGGGGCGCCTGATCGTCGGGGAGTTTCCCGACGCCACCACAGAACAGAAGCAGGAGCTGGTCTCCCTTCTGACCGCGCCGGGACCGGAGGCGGGCGGGGCGGGCGAGCCAGCGGGGTTGGCCGTGATCCTGGTTACCCGCTCGGCGCTCGTCTCCACCATGGTCAGAGCCGTCTGCCACCGGGAGGGGATCTACGTCGTTGCCACGGATGAAATCACCTCGGTGGGCATGAGCGTCAGGCTGTTGTTGTGCCAGGCCTTGCATCTGATCCTGATCCTGGACGTTCCCCATGGCGATGTGGTGCAGGAGAGTCTGGCCGCCGGAGCGGAGCTGAGCACGTACCCCCAGGTGTCCCTGGTCCTGGCGGCCTGCTCCCGCTTCTGGGGCCTGCTGGGGATGCAGGCCCTGGCTTCGGGCATGCGTGCCATCATCCCGCGCCCCTGCCGGGAGTGCGGGGAGGAGGCCTACCTGCGGCAGGCCCTGGCCTTCTGCTCGGGGCTGGGAGCCTTTCTGCGGTCGCTCTCGTCGGAGCATGGCAAGAACGCCGACCAGCGTTTTTTCACCTGCATCTCCCGGCTGCGCGACTGCAAGACGCGCACGGAGATAGCGGATGCGCTGCTGGCATACCTGATGGAGCCGTTCGAGCGCGGCATCGTCTTCCTGGTGACTGAAGCGGAACTGGTGGCGGAACACTCCTTCGGCGTCGGGGAAAACAAGGGGGAGGGACTGAAACCGCTCTCCACCCTCTGCATTGCCCGGGATGATCAGGAGATCTTCGAGGATGTGGTCAAAACCGGAACGATGTACTACGGGTTTCACAGCGATTCCACCTGGCCCCATCAGCTGTACCGTCTGATCGGCAGGCCGGACAGCCCGGAGGTGCTGCTCTTCCCGCTGGTGCGCGCCAACAGGGTCGTGGCGTTCATCTATGCCGATTTCGGATCACGGCCGGCAACCGCACCGACCCTGGCCTGCATCGAGGCGCTGGTGCAGTACTGCACCGCCCAGGTCAGCATTTCGGCATACCGCCAGAAGTTGAAGACCATGCTGGAGCGGCAGAGAACCCAGGAACCTCCCCAGGCAGGCTGATTGCGGCCGGGAACAGGGAAAACCCTTCACCGAGCCTTGGAAGGGACGATTTGAACTCCCGCGGAGCCTGAGCTTTACGTCGAGAGGCCGGCACCGTCGGCCGCCGACGGGTATGGTCGCTCTGCACCTGTGCACTCAAACCTCGATCCTGAATTCGGCGCCCTCTTTCGTGTTGCGGACGGAAAGGGAACCGTGCATGTTCTTCTCGATGATGGCTTTGGACATGAACAGCCCCACGCCGGTTCCCCTCTCCGGCCCCTTGGTGGTGACGTACGCTTCGAAAATCCTGTGGATGATGTCGTCGGAAATGCCGCCGCCGTTGTCGGCAATGGTCACGACGCTCCTCCCCTTTTCGACGCCGATGGTTATCATGAGCCTGGGGCTGATGATCTGCCGTTCCGAAAAAACATCCCGCGCGTTGAGAAATACGGTAAGCAGGACCTGTGCATACTCATTGGGATAGCCGGTGATGACAGGATCGTCCAATGCGTTTATTTCTACGGAAATAGCCGTTTTTCTGAAGTTTCCCGCGATCAGGGACAAGGTTCTGGTGACGACCTGCTGCACCCTGAAGGTGAGTTTCTGCTTGTCCGGTCTGAAAAAATTCTTGAAATCATTTATGGTCTGGGACATGTGCAGAATCTGGTCCATGGCCCTCTCCACCGCATCATCCAGGTATTCCCTGCTCAGTTCGCCGTCCCCATGGGTCATGGGCAGTTCCTGGAGGATAAGCCCCAGCGTATTGAGCGGCTGACGCCACTGGTGGGCTATGTTCTCGATCATCTCCCCCATCGCCGCCTGGCGGCTTTGCAGCACAAGCAGGCGTTCTTTCTCGCGGAGTTCTTCCGCCGTCCGTAGACGTTGCAGGGTCTCCTCCCGCAAGGCCCGCTCAGCCTCCCTCCTGCGGGCTTCCCGGTCCAGGTTGTCCAGGGCGAAGGAGATGTCGGTTGCCAGCTGCAGCAGCAGCCCGTCCATGCCCCCATGGAAAAAGAACTTTTCAGCGGCGTAGGTGGTCAGGACACCGATGGCCTTTTCGTTCGATTTCAGGGCGATGGCCGCCACCGACCGGTACGCGTGCCTTTCCGCCTCCCCGTGCCAGGGCCCACTGCCCGGATCATCCAGGAAGTCGTTGACTATTTCCAGCTTTCCACCCTGGATGGCGCACGCGATAGCCCCCTGTGCCTCCGGTTCTTCCCTGAGGAGCACCCTGAACTCTTCCAAGCTGGAATCGTCTTTGCTGCTCCATGCGGCGGATTTCACCAGGGCGGTATCCTGGTCCACAACTCCTATCCAGGCCAGTTGGAAGCCGCCATGCTCAACGATAACCCGGCAGATTCGCTGGAACAGGACCTGGCGGTCGCTGGAGTGGACAATGGCCTTGTTTGTTTCGCTCAGCACCGCGTAGAGCCGGTTCAAGCGCAGTATCTGTTCTTCAGCCTTCTTGCGCTCGGTGATGTCGTGGAAGTGCCCCATGGTCAGTCCCCGTCCGTTGTGCTCCAGATAACTACTGGTCACTTCCACGGGAATCAGCCGTCCCGAGGCGTTTCGGTGGGTCGTCTCGAACAGCAGCGACCTGCCCTGCTTCATCTGCTCCAGGCCGACATCGACGTTTTCCATGTCGAATACGGGGTCCCAGTCGGGAATGCGCATGGTGAGCAGCTCTTCGAGGGGTTTCCCGAAGTGGGAGCAGGCCGCCTGGTTGGCATAGGCCATGCGGAATCCGTCCGCCGGATCGAGCACATAGACCGGGTCGCGCGTGTACTCGATCAGGGTTTTGAAAAAAGAGGCTTCCTGCTCGACTTTATTCCGTTCCTCCACCTCCCGGGCCAGTTTCAGGTTGTTCAGCCCCAGTTCGGCCATTACCTGAACCAGATTGCGGGAATATTCCATTATGTTTCTGATCTGTTCGCGGCTGCGTATGGGAATCATGCCCATAGCCCGGAGATAGTCGTTTTCGTCAAAGCCGAATTCCCTGGCCTGGGCACGAAAATAGTCCGGGTCCGGCTTGTCGTCATCGTAGAAAAACTGCCCGGTGAAGAATGTTGCCACGTACTCTCCGTTGATCCTGATCGGCATGGCGACATCCCGCAGGCCGTTCTTGCACGTGTAGTCCAGATATTCTCCGTCGAAAGAGTGCAGATGGGACTTGATGTACGTGTCACTCTCGTGGCAACGGACACAGCTGTCCGGATGTATGCGATGGAAACGGACGCAGAGGTCCTGCCAGCCGACTGCCACCAGGATATTTTCATCCTCATCCATGATGGCGGATGGTGTGCCGTTGATTCTGTACTGGGCTTCCAGCAGCTGCTGGAGTTGATTGATATCGACGAGTCGGGAAAAGGGGGGGGAGTTGGCCACGGTAACCTCAATGCCTTGTGTTCATATGCCGCCGAACCTATGTCGCCCGCGGGCGGACCGGATGAAGAGCCTCAAAATATACCGCTGGTGAATGATCGATGTCAAAGAGCAATTGCCGAGTCTTCGCGGTATGTTGTTATTTTAGCGCTGATTGGGCGGACATCCGTTGTGCCGTCACCTCCCGTCCCCATCCGCTTTAGGCCGGATTCCTTGCGTCATGGGGGGATGGCGCTAGAGTTGATGACAGGGGCGTGAGCCGGGGGCGCTGGCAATGTGGAGAGCCGGCCCTTCCCCCTGGGTGGGGGAGGCGGCTGTCAGCATGTCGGGCGGCCCTGCTATTGCCCGCATACCTACTATCATTTCCCAACAAGGAGGAGAGCATGCCACAGACCAGCGAACTGAAACGTTACCGCTGTTTCGAGATATTTTCCCAGTCAGCCGGGGTCGAGATTCGCGAGGCGTTCAAGGCGCACGAGGAGAACGGGCAGGTGACGGAGCGCGCCGGCAGGATACAGCTGCGCTTCTTCAGGTTGACCCCAAAAACGAAACCGGATGAGATCACCCAGATCCGCTTCATCTGCGAGCCTGACGAGGCCTACGGGTTGTCGCTGATGATCGCCCAGGTGGCCGGTTCCTCGGTGCCCTGCAGGGAAAAACTCAGTCCGCACAAGTTCTCGGCCGGTGAACAGCGGGATGAGATCGTGACCACGCTTACCGTGGAAAAATGGGAGCGGGGCGGCAAGGGGGGCTATGCCCTGACCGTGGGGCGCGGCAAGGAGTTCATCAGCGTACCGGTGACGCTGTCCAAGTTCCTCTTTGCGGGAGAGTTCCTCCGTTTTCTCTCCACCCTGCAGTGCTGGGTGGAGAGGGCGGATAAGAGGGGTGGCGCCGGCAAGGAGTGACTTCCCCGCTGAACTAGTTGCTGGCGCTCCTGGGGCACCGGCGGGGGGGCGTTGCATATAATTGAAGCAGGCGTCCTCGGGCCAGCACACTTTTTTGTGGCACTATTTTTGACAACAACCGAGGACACACCCCAAAGGAGGCATGACCCATGAACGATGCATTCCCCCCACCCACCCTTATCCGCACCAACGGCATCCGCATGGCCGTGTACCAAGAGGGGTGCGGCTTTCCGGTGGTGCTCTGCCACGGCTTCCCCGAGCTGGCCTTCTCCTGGCGCCACCAGCTCCCGGTCCTGGCCCGTGCGGGCTTCCGGGCCATCGCCCCTGACCAGCGCGGCTACGGAAGAAGCGACAAACCGGCCGCCGTGGAGGAGTACGACATCCGCCATCTGGCCGACGACCTGGCCGGTATGCTGGATGCGCTGGAGGTGGAGAAGGCGGTCTTCTGCGGCCACGACTGGGGCGGGCATGTGGCCTGGGAGATGCCGATCCTCCACCCCGACCGGGTTGCCGGGGTGATCGGGATCAACACGCCCCACCGCTATTTCCGCCGCATGGGTCCTGACCCGGTGGGGTGGCTGGAGGAACACTTCAGTCCCGGCAACTACCGGCTGGCGTTCCTTACGGCAGGGGTCGAGGATATGCTGACCCCGGAACTTCTGCCCCGTTTTCTGGCCGGCCTCTTCCGGGCGCGCCCCCTCACCATGGCACAGTATCTGGCTTCCCCTCCCGCAGTGCGCAACCTGGAGTTCGGCTTCATCATGGAGGCGGCCCTCTCCCCCGAACCGGGCGGCTGCAGCCTCATGAGCCAGGAGGAGCTGGATATCTACATTGAGGCCTTCAGCCACGGGGGGCTGACCGGTCCCCTCAACTGGTACCGCAACCTGATCCGCAACGCGGAGCTCCTGGCCGGCACCTGCGACCGGATCTCCGTTCCCTGTCTGATGATCTCATCCGAGGACGACATCTTCCTCCCGCCGGAGCTGTCGGAGGGAATGGAGCAGTACGTGCAGGACCTGGAGAGGCACGTTATCCCCTGCTGCGGCCACTGGACCCAGACCGAACGGCCGGAGGAGCTGAACCGCCTGATGCTGGAGTGGCTCAGGCGCAGATTCGGGTGACAGGGCTAGAAGTCGGTTCGGGATGTCCTGCGAACGCTGCGTTTTCTCCCTCACGTTCCCGATCGTCTCCACGTCCCTGCACCTCTTCCTGTTCACGGGGTTCGGCGGCGGCCTGCTGCCGGCCTTGCCGTTCACCTGAGCGGCTTGCTTCCCCTTTGACGTATCGGACACGGCGGTATATAGTGCCCGTCAATTAAAATTCATTTCAGAAATGTTGAGCTGGCGGCGGAAGTGTGGCTATGGCTGGGTTGTCTCTCGCTCTGCCTGTTTGCACAGGGAGCTGTGAAAACGGTAATCAGTTTTCATGTTCACAGACGAAATGTCCCGTTTGGGGGGTTATCAAGGTCTGGTCAATTACGAGTTGAATAGAAAGAAGAGACAAAAATGACTAAAACCAGAATTCATTCAAAACTGTTTTGCTTTATAGCTGTAGGAATGCTCTCCCTCTCTGGTTGCGGAACAAAGCACTATTACAACCCCAATTATCCCTCCACCCAACAGCAATATTATTTCAATAGAGACAGCTCCCAATGCGCTAATTACGCTCAAGGACTCGCCCCGACCACCTCAGTAAATTACATCGACAACGGGTCAAAAAGAACGGCCGGTACTTTCAACTTTTCAGATGGCAGGAAAAATTATAGCGGCAATTACAATTCTTATACGTATTCCACTGATTATACAGCTTCGTTTGTAAATGGAATGAATCTAGGAAATGCCTTGGCCACTCCTTTCCGACAGGAAAACATTTCGAACAACTGCCTAACTGCGCTTGGATGGTACAGGACAAAGCATAAGTATGACGTGCCTCCTCCTGTGGGCAATGAAAATCTGAAAACTGTCGTCAACAATCTAGCCCAACAAGGGTTTGTTAATACGAGATATGTTAACGGCGTATACTATATGATTCGGAGCATGATCAACGAAGGCGACACGATAAAAATGGTAATTGCAGATGTTCACCAGAATGGAAAGACTGCAGGTGGTAAAAGTTTTATTTACGGCATCGCAAGCTGGGTTATCAAGGACAAGAAAATTGCTTACATTGGCGAATACTCAGCATATGACATCGGCAATAATAAGCTATTACATGAAACTGCCAGAACAAAGGATTTTCAGGTACAGAATGGATCAATGTTGCATGTGTATATGCTTGACTACGACTTGATTTGAAAGTCAAAGTCTCTGTTGCTTAGTGCTCAACTAAGCGTGGCAGACGGTCTCAGCAATGCTCAGCCGCTGGCGCCTTGAAACATTAAAGAGGTAAGAAAATGGATCAGAGCTACATCGGATTCCTATCGCTGCTAATAGGATGGACTGCCTTGATCACGTCAGCCACATCGCTGAGGCTTGGAATCAGAAATCGTGAGGAGAATAGGAGGCAAGCACTTCTGAGCAAAAAGACACAGGTTCTTGAAAAGGTATATGAACGTCGTGCAAAGCTCGGTCACCTGGCCTTAGTTATAGCTCAACAGCTAAACTGCTACGCAGATAATCCGGAGCTGAAGACAACACCACCATTGCGATTTGAAGATGCAAGCAAAAATATCCAGGTAATTCAGAAGTCAATTGATGACTGCGAGAAATTTACCGAGAACGTCCGGAAGTTGAAACCTACTGATGTTGAGTCTTGGGAAGATATGCTTGCTGCGTCTACAGGTTTTCTTCTTCACGTTAAAGAGGATATCGAAAAAGAGAAAATTTTTCTGAATGAGCTGAGAGAAATGTCTCTGAATATGAAGGCCAATGTGTAAGAAATATTGCTTTCAACCAGCGGCACGATCGGTCCCAAAACCGGCCCGGTCAGGCTTATGACGTTGGCGCAGAAAGTGGAGGGAATGAGAAGAACGGAAATGCCGGGGAGACTTCCCCTGTTTTGGGGAGAGTTCAGGGGGGAGCTTTTTTGCCAAACAGGGACGCATGACTGATTGCATGTGCACACACATGTGGGATCGCGTGCGGGAACTGACGCGCCGCATGCTCCGACTCAAACCGCTGCCAACTGCCCAATTGCCTCTGGATATCCTGGACATGCGGCTGAAAACATCTCCCCAGACACCCCTCTCCCCAGGAAGAGCCTGACCAGAATCGAAACGATTGTCGCCGCTGGGGAGGCCTGGATTGTTCGCCTTCTTTAGGAGGAATTGCCATGGAACCTGCTGAAACAACGATCGGAGAATATCTCATTCACAGGCTGTATCAGCTGGGGGTGCAGCATGCCTTTGGCATTCCGGGCGATTACGTGCTCGGCTTTTACAAGCAGCTGGAAGAGAGCCGGATCACAATCATCAACACCTGTGATGAGCAGGGTGCAGGCTTTGCGGCCAACGCCTATGCGCGCGTGCGCGGTTTGGGGGCTGTCTGCGTTACCTATGGCGTGGGAGGGTTGAAGGTGGTGAATACCACCGCCCAGGCCTATGCCGAAGAGACCGCGGTGGTTGTGATCAGCGGGGCGCCGGGCGTCAGGGAGCAGGCGGGGAATCCCCTGCTGCACCACAAGGTCAAGGAGTTCGACACCCAGCTGAAAGTATTCCAACAGCTTACCGTCGCCCAGACCGTGCTGGACAACCCGGCAACGGCCTGCCGGGAGATCAACCGGGTACTGGGTGCCGCACTCTGCTACAGACGCCCGGTCTACATCGAGCTTCCCCGCGACATGGTTGCCGTGAAAATTATCCCGCAGGAGGAGCCGCTGCAGCCGCCCGACGTGGACAGGGAACCGTTCAGGGAGGCCGTGCGGGAAGCGGTGGACATGATCAACCGGGCCACACAGCCGGTCATCGTGGCCGGCGTGGAATTGTTGCGCTACGGGATGCACCACTATCTGCAGGAGCTGGTGGAAAAAACGAATATTCCGGTCACTGCGACCCTCCTGGGCAAGTCGGCCATGGGCGAGCGCCACCCACGGTACATCGGGCTGTATGAAGGAGGTTTGAGCCGGGAGGATATCGGGCAGTATGTGGAGAGCAGCGATTGCATCATTTTCCTGGGGGTTCTCCTGACCGACCTGGACCTGGGGATCTTTACCGCCCATCTCGACCAGGGAAAATCGATTCATGCCACCAGCGAAAAGACCTCCATCCGCCATCACACGTATCCCGGAGTCTATCTCAACGGTTTTCTGCGGGGACTTTTACAGGCCGATATCCGGCGCCGGGAGACCTGCGAGACACCCCATGCTCCTGCGCCGATCCCATTTCACCCCGCCCCCGATACCAGGATCACGGTGGAGCGCCTGTTCCAGCGCCTGGAAACGTTTTTCGACGACAGCACGTTCGTCATCGCCGATACGGGTGATGCGCTGTTTGCCGCGGCGGATATCTCCATTCCCCGGGCAGCGGAATTCATGTCTTCGGCTTATTATGCTTCGCTGGGGTTTGCGGTGCCCGCCAGTCTCGGGGTCCAACTGGCACTCCCCACCCTGCGCCCACTCGTTCTGGTCGGCGACGGGGCCTTTCAGATGACCGGGATGGAAGTTGCGACCGCCGCCCGCTACCAGCTCAACCCGATCATCGTTGTGCTGAACAATTCGGGCTATGGGACGGAAAGACCGATGCTGGACGGGAGCTTCAATGACCTGTATCCATGGCGCTACGCGCGCCTCCCCGAGCTGCTTGGCGCCGGTAAAGGTTTCGACGTTCAGACGGAAGAACAGCTGGAAGCCGCTTTGGAAGCGGCCCGCAGCTACCGTGAAGGTTTTTGCATCCTGGATGTTCGGCTTGATCCGTACGATTTCTCCCCTGCTTTGCGGCGAATGACCAGCGTCCTGGGGAAAAAGGTGAAGTAATTCCCGTTTCACATCAAAGATGATATCAAGGCGGCGAGGGAGAGGGCGACGGATGCGTACGAGAATAGTACGTTGAGGAGCCTTGGCTGAGCCAACGAGGAGAGTGCGTTTTACGTTGGAACTGGAAGGGTGTAATCGCCCGCAACCGCCGCCATCTTGACAGCTTCCCCCTGGTGATGGTACGGTGACATTTGTAATCTATTACAAGTGTAAACGGAGTATCACCCATGGAAGCGCTCTCACCCCGTCAGAACGACGTCCTGGATTTCCTCAGGGAGTTCCTGGACAGCAACGGCTACCCCCCCACGCTGCGGGAAATCGCCCGCCATCTGGATATCAGCGGCACCGTGGCGGTCGTGCGTCACCTGGAGGCGCTGGAGAAAAAGGGGTGGATCAGGCGCCAGCCGGGCGCGTTCCGCTCCATCAGCCTGGTGGCTGAAAAGCCCGTCCTCTATCCCCTGGATGAGGAGGGGATCTTCTCTGCTGACCAGCTCTCTGTTTCGCTGCCCATCGTGGGAACGGTGCGGGCCGGCACTCCGGAGATCCCCCGGGAAGACATCGAAGGGTACCTCTCCCTGGACAGGAGCATTGCCGCCAGCGGCGGCAGCTTCTTCCTGCGCATCAGGGGTGATTCCATGAAGAACGCCGGCATGCTCCCCGGCGATCTGGTATTGATCCGCCCCCAGTCCACGGCTGACAATGGTGACGTGGTGGTGGCCCTGGTGGATGGCGAGGCCACGGTCAAACGCTTCTTCCGCGAGGAAGGGGGGATCAGGCTTCAGCCCGAGAACGAACTGCTGGAGCCGATCCTGATCGCTGCCGACAGCGCCGACGTCACCGTCATCGGCAAGGTGGTCTCCCTCTTCCGGCCAACGGTCTGAATCCCATGCAGCGGCACCAGACCCGTGAACAGATACGCGTGGCGGTCATCTTCGGCGCGAACGGCAGGATCCAGCCGGTATGGTTCGAGTGGCGTCGCCGCAAGCATACCGTGACGGCCATCACCTACCGCTACGAGGGACGGCAGGGAGAGTCGCGACTGCTGCACTTCACCGTCACCGACGAGGGGGGGCTCTACGAGCTGACCTACAACACCCATGACCAGACCTGGCAGTTGCGGGGAATCGAGGTGGAGTAGGGGGAGTGTCACTCCACATCGATGTTCCTGATTCCATCGGGACGCCAGCTGGGTGGTATCACCTGACTCCCAGCCTTTTCCTTGCCAGGAATCAGACTCCCGAACGTCACCGCCACGCCTCCATATTTTGCGTTCAGCTGATCCATGGCCTGCGTTGCCAATAGCCTCTTCCGCTCATCCTCGAACAGCGGCAGCTGCTCAGCCTGGTGCCTCAGGTTCGACAGGCGCACCCCCATGAGGCGCACCGGTTGTTCCAACTCCACGCTGTCCAGAATCGACAGGGCCGCCCGGTAGATCTCGTCGCTCAGGTTGATGTAGTTCCTGAGGGTCATCTGTCTGCCGAAGCTGGAGAAGAAGTCGGCGTAGCGCACGTAGAGGGAGACCGTCCTGCCCGAGACGTTGTAACGCCTCGCCCGGCTGCCGACCATCTCGGAGAGCCGCAGCAGGAAGCGCCGGATCTCCTGGGGATCGTCGATGTCCCGATCCAGGGTGCTGCTGTGACCGACGGACTTCACCTCCTCCTCTTCACCAAAGGGGATCACCGGAGAATCGTCTCTCCCCTGGCCCATCTCTTTCAACCGCACGCCGGTGATGCCGAATTTCCTCACCAGCCGCTCTTCGTCGCAGCGCCCCAGTTGTCCGCAGGTCGTGATGTTCATCAACGTAAGCTGGTGGGCGGTTTTCTTTCCGATACCGCACAGATCCCGCACCGGCAGACGATCCATGATCCGCGGGACATCCTCCGGGGTGATGATCGTCAGGCCGTCAGGCTTCTGCATGTCACTGGCCAGCTTGGCCAGAAGCTTGTTGGGGGCGATGCCGATGGAGCAGGTGATGTTGAAACAGTGCCTGATGCGGGATTTGATCAGATAGGCGATCCGCTCCGCTGAATCGAAGAGCCTGATGGAGCCGGTCACGTCCATCCAGGCCTCGTCGATGCTGAATACCTCCACCTGGGGGGTGTAGTCGCGGAAGATATCTACGATCCGGGAGGAGGTGTGCCGGTATTTCCGGTTGTCCCCCACCACCACGATCATCTGGGGACAGAGCTTCTTTCCCTCCCAGACCGCCATGCCGGTCCTGACGCCGAAGGCCCGCGCCTCGTAGGAACAGGTGGTGATGACCGTGCGGCCGCCGGAGCCCACCACAGCGATTGGTTTGCCGCGCAGGGCCGGGTTTGCCGACTGTTCCACCGAGGCGAAGAAGGCGTTCATGTCGATATGGAGGATGACTCGCTGCATGGGGCGGTTATACCTGTGCGATGGAGGATGACGCCGATTGTGTCCCAGGCCCTGTTCCGTCCTTCATGGAGACTGGGGCTCCCTGTTCCAGAACGTAAAGGTGCTTTTTCCCGATTTTTTTGAATGATACAGGGCAATATCGGCTTTTTTGAACAGACTCCCGAAATCTTCATCGTCATCGCCATGGATGGCGATACCGATGCTCACCGAAATTTCGGCGTGGTGGAAGCGTTGCGCCACATACCGGTCGAATTCTGCCATGAGCTGCTCCGCGAAGAGCCGTACGGTTTCGGTACGCTCCGTTTCCCCATCCCCCACCGTACCCAGAATGACCGCAAACTCATCTCCCCCCAGGCGAAAGAGCACTTCCGGAGGGAACATCCTCACCAGAATCTCCGCGAAGGCCACGAGTGTCCTGTCCCCTTCGTCATGGCCGTACTGATCGTTGATCTGCTTGAAATTGTCCAGGTCGGCAAGCAGCAACACCATGTCCGTCGTACATGGCGTTCTCCTCAGGAAGTCATGGAGGCTGCGCCTGTTGTTCAATTTTGTCAGAAAGTCGGTGTTCGCATCCTCGATCAGCTTGTTTTTGTAGCTGTATTCGCGGGTCACGTCCAGAAACAGGAGCAGGTATCCGGCAAATTCACCGAAAACATCGAGCAGCTGTTCGTTCCGGAGTCGTAAGACCCTGTTTCGCGAGAAGATGAACGTCTCATCGCCCGACAGTTCGACCATCCAGTTTTCGTCGATGGCATGGTTGCGGGTCAGATCTATGAACGTGTCCAGGTGCGTGCCAGGCAGTGTCCCTTTGTGGTGCGGAAACAATTGCAGAGACTTGTCGTTGATGTGGGTGATCAGCTTGTTCCGATCAGTCACGATCACGGCGAAGGGGAGACTCTTAAGCAGAATACTCAGTTCGATGTGCAGGTTCTGAAGGTCCGTAACGTCTCGGGCGATGCCGACCGTGCCGATGATCTCGCCGTCGTTGTCAAAGAGCGGGGACTTATAGGTCTTGAACTGCCGCAGTTCGCCATGGCATTTCACTGTTTCGTCGAAAAGGCATGTTTCCTTCCTGTTCAGGACCGTTTTTTCGGTATCCAGGCAGACATACTCTCCCCGGGCGTATTCATCGGGTTCTATCCCCCAGATGTAGTAATGCCCGCGCCCCCGGATCTCCTCCCTTGTCTTGTCCACCGTGCGGCAGAAGCTGCTGTTCACCTTCAGGTGGGCGCCCCGCACATCCTTGAACCAGATCAGGTCGGGAAGGCTGTCGATAAGCGTGTCGAGGTAGTTTTCCGTAAGGGCGGCATCCTCGCGCTCCTTGAAGCGGGTCAGGATCGCGCGGAATGAGGCCAGGACCCTGTCATCCTTACTGGGCTTGATCCAGACCTGATCCAGGAGGTCGTACGTCTCCGCTGCTGTCGGGAACGTTTCCGCGTCAAAACAGGCGATCAGGACGGCCCGGCTGTTCTTTGCCGCGTGTATTTGCCTGATCTCGTCGCTGCCCGTGAATGAATCGAGGATGATGATCGAGCTCTCCCCTATCACGGTGTCGTTTGTCCGGGACTGGCGGGTGATCCGGTGCGAGAAGCGTTCCAGGGGCGCAACGCGCCGCAGAAGGGTTTCGAGCCGTGTGTCCTGCGCGACGATCAGGATATTCAGCAAACGGTGATACATTGACAACTCCCTCAACGGTGGGATGCGGCTCCCGGGCCGGCTGGTGTGTGGCTGCCGCGGTGCTTCATGCCGTGGTGCTCCGTCGGAAGGGGTGGACGGCATCCGCGAACCGGAAGTCCACCGGTCAAGCCAGTTCACTCCTCGGATCATGTTGGGAGGAGAGTTTACCATCGATTGGACATAAGGGGTAGGGATAGTGTCACAACCGTCACCGGAGGGTGATTCTCGATGCCTCTCTGGTGAGGAGTGAAGAGGCGCGTTTCTCTTCACTCTGCACCCCTCACTGCCTGTGGCACTTCTCGCACTCTCCGGCGACGGAGAAGGCGTTTGTGCCGTCGTGGCATTCGCCGCAGGATTTCCCCTTTTCCATCTCCTGCATGCTGACCCTGACCGTGCTCCGCGTGGTGGCGTAGAGTGCCGGGTGACATTCGCCGCACTTGTAGATCTCGCCGTGGAATGTGTGGCTGAAGCTGGCGTTGCCGCTCTCCTTGACCTCGAAGACCAGCTCTTTGGTGGGGTGGCAGGTGGCGCACCGGGTCAGGGGGGAGGCGTTGGTGCCGTTATGGCATTCGCCGCAGGATTTCCCCTTTTCCATATCGGCCATGCTGACTTTCTTGCTCCGGCGGGTGGTGGGATAGAGCCGGGTATGGCAGTCGCCGCAGTGGTGGGCCTCGATATGCCTGGCGTGGGGAAAGTGGGCCGGACCGGTTTCCCTGACCTTGAAGAGTATGTCGTCCGCCGGGTGGCAGGTGGTGCAGCTCTTGATGTCAAAGGCATTCGTGCCATCGTGGCATGCGCCGCAGGATTTCCCCTTCTCCATGTCCGCCATGCTGGCCCGCTTGTTGGGGCCGGCCACGAAGATCCGCGGATGACAGCCGCGGCAGTCCGGGCTGACCTCCAGGTGCTTCCTGTGGCTGAAGTGGGTGGCGCCGGTGGCCTTGACCCGGTAGACGATCTCCTTGACCTGGTGGCAGCGGCTGCACTGCCTGAGGGAGAAGCTGACCTTGGCGTTGTGGCAGGCACCGCAGGACTTCCCCTTTGCCATGTCAGCCATGGTGACCGGCGTGCCGCGCCGTTTCGTGGCGTAGAGCCGGGGGTGGCAGTCCCTGCAATGGTGGCTCTCGATGTGCCGGGCATGTTTGAAGAGGGTCGGCCCGGTCTCCGGCGAGCGGAAGGCGATCTCCCCGGCTGGGTGGCAGCCGGTGCAGCGGGAGAGTCCGAAGGCTTTTTTGCCGTTGTGACAGGCGCCGCAGGACCTGCCTTTCTCCATGTCGGCCATTGTTGCCCGTCTGTTGGGGCCCGCCGCGAACAGGGCAGGGTGGCACCTGGAGCAGTCGGGGGTGGCTTCCAGGTGCTTCCTGTGGCTGAAGTGGGTAGCGCCGGTGGCGCTGACCTGATAGACGATTTCTTTCGTCTGGTGGCAGCGGCTGCACTGCTTCAGGGAAAAAGCGTTCCTCCCGTGGCAGGCGCCGCATGACTTCCCTTGCTCCATGTCTGCCATGGTGAAGCTGCGCTTCTGTCTCAGGTTGTAGATCCCGTAGTGGCAGGCCCGGCAGTTGTTGGCCATGTTCCGGTGTGCCATGTGGGTCACGTGGCTGAAGAGCACGCTCCCCGCATCCCTGGTGCGGAAGGTCACGTCCCGGATCTGGACGGCCGCCCCGGTGGGGATGGTGGCGAGCAGCAGCAGGGTCATCACAAACAGTGCGGTGCGTCTCATGGCGTCTCCGGGAGAGGTGGCCGGTGTGGACCGGCGTTACGGTCGGTGTTCATCGTCCCCTTCGTGTCGCCCCGGCTCCGGTTCCTCCCAGCCGTACCACATGGCCCTGAAGTGGGAGCAGGGGGTATGCCCCAGGGTGGCCAGGTAGAGGTGGACGAACAGGAACGAGCAGAAGCAGCAGGCCAGCAGGAAATGGGCACTCACCAGGATCTTGATCCCCCCCGCCAGGTCGATGATGCCCCGCAGGGGGGTCAGGTTCATGAGCAGCAGGCCGGAAAAGATCTCCAGGGGGAGCAGGACGAGCATGAACATCAGGTAGCTTATCTTCTGCAACGGGTTGAACTTGTGGTCCGGCGTGATCCGGTGCGGGTTGGGACCGCCCCTGAAGAAGTCGTAGAGGTAGTACCTGGCCTGGCGGAAGATGCCGGTACGGAGATCCTCTGGTGTGGGGATGTAGTGTCTGACCAGTGTTCCGGAGAAGAGACCGTAGCCGAACCAGAACAGGTAACAGGCGGTCACGCCGAGTCCGGCGACGTTGTGGAGCAGGATTGCCGTCCGGTAGGCGCCGAAGATGGTGATGTAGTCGGGGAACCTGATCTGCAGGCCGGTGAGTATCAGGATCAGGAAGCCCAGGGCGTTCAGCCAGTGCCAGATCCTGATGGGAAGCGGGTTCAGGTAGATGCGTTCGCCCGTGTTCATGGCTGTTGTTTCCTTCTTCCGGCGCGGGTCAGCAGGCGCACGGCGGCGTGCCCGACGGCCGCCAGCAGGCCGGTGGCGATGATCAGGCCGCCGATGATGGTGAGGGGATAGCTGCGGGTGGCGCCCAGCATGTAGAAATCAGGGGTCGCGTTGAGAACGTCAAGGATGGCCCCCTGTTCGACCGCAATCCTGGTGTATCCCCTGCTCCTGTCCGGAAAGGCCACGTAACTTTTCTGCATCGACTTCGGCCCCGAGGCGTGGCAGAAGGAACAGTGCCTGCGGTTCTCCAGGATATCGTAGCTGTGGGATACCACCTCGGGGGTCAGCATTCCCCACAGCCGTATCTCCCTGCTACGGACCCGGCTGTTGAAGACCCGCAGGTCGTTCAGGGAGATGAACCGGTCCCTGTTGCGATCGATCAGGCTGCTCAGTTCGCTCCCCTCGGGGAGCAGGCGGGAGAGTTCGTCATGGGTGGCCATCCTGAACGCCCCCGAAGGTTCCCCCGCTTTCCGGGTCTGGATCGTCATGGTGACGACGTAGTTCTGGGAACTGGTGTGGCAGGTGATACAGGGGAGGGAGTCCATGTGCAGCTCGGCCTGGGGGAGCCACGGGGCGTGGGTGGCGACGACCCTGGCCGGCTTGTGGCACCTGGCGCACATGGCGTTGATATCCTTGCCCGAAATCGTCAGGGGGCTCTTGACCGCATGGGGATTATGGCAGTCGCTGCATCCGGCCTTGGAGCTGTGCCGGCTCCGGGCGTATTCGACGTGGATCGGCAGATGGCATTCACGGCAGGTTGCCCTGGTGGGGAGGGGGGGCTTGGGGGTTTCGTTGGGATGCGTCTCGCTGATGGCCGTGTGACAGGCGCGGCAACCGATGTAGGAGTGGGTGGTGGCGGCGTAGACGCTGGGGTCGATATAGAACCGTTTTCCCCTCCTGGCGATGATCCGCGTGTCCGTATGGCAGGAGAGGCAGTGTGCGTTTTCCGGACCCAGGTGCGTCCCGGGAAGGGATGCGATCAGGGGCGCGGCCGGAAGGATCAGGGCCAGGATGGGGAGTATGAAGAGCAGCCGGAGTCGTGACATCCGGCCGGGCGCGCGGTCCTCCATGGCGGTGGAACCTCCTTTCCCCTGTGGGATGATGCCGGCGCAACGGGCATATCCGGCACCCGGGCGCGCTGGCCCCGGTTTCATGAATACAGTCTACTACAGGTCGTCCGGCTGTTCAAAGGCGTGCCGCTTCCGGTTGGCGGGGAAGGGGCACGCCTTTGATGCGGCGGGGAACTGGCGGCAGGGGAGGCTCGGGGCGCGTCCCGGGCGGGACTCAGACGTGGTTGCGCAGCATCAGCTCCGCCGGGTGGGGCGAGAGGTAGATCTGCTGTTTCAGGTAGGGCTGGTCGTACTTCATTACGTAGTGCCTGAGCAGGGTCAGCGGCACGATCAGCGGCACCAGCTGCCGGCGGTACTGGTCGATCAGCTCCAGCAGCTCCCGTTTCTCCCCCGGCGTCAGCTCGCGCTTGAAATAGCCCATGATGTGCATCAGTACGTTGGTCTGCTTGCTGGCCGTTGCGTGCAGGGCCAGGGCCTTCATGAACTGGTGCTCGTAGGATGCCAGCAGCTCGTCCCGGCTGATCTCCCGGCCGCGGGCCACCAGGCTTCCCAGGTCGTGGTACTGCTGGACGCTGTGGGACATGATCAGCAGCTTGTGGCGGGTATGAAACTCCACCAGAGCTCCCAGTTCCGGTGTCCCGGCCAGGAACCCCTTCCAGCGGTGATAGCAGAAGACCCGCTCCAGGAAGTTCTCGCGGATGGCGGGGTCGTTCAGTCGCCCCTCTTCCTCCACCGGCAGGAGCGGGAAATGCCTGACCACGGCCGCCGCGAACAGGCCGCTGCCGGGTCGGGGGGGAGCCCCCTCCTGGTAAACCTTGACCCGGTACAGCCCGGAGCTGGGCGAATTCTTCTTGAAGATGAAACCGCACGGTTCTTCCCGCTCCAGCTCCCGTACCCTGGCATCGCAAAAGGCCAGCATCTGCTCGGTCAGGTCCCTGCGGCTCCTGGTGGCCACCAGTCGGGGCGCGGCCGGGTCTCCCTCCAGTCGCATGGACTCCCGGGGGATCGGCAGGCCGCAACCGACCTCCGGGCAGACCGGCACGAAGCGGAAGAAGCGTCCCAGGGTGTCGGTGATGTAGCGGTCATGCTTGTGGCCGCCGTCGTAGCGCACCTCCTGACCCAGCAGACAGGCGCTGACGCCGATGGTGATGGAAGAGGTCATGGTGATGCCCCCTGGGCCGTTGCCAGCAGCTCGCCGGCGTGGCGGCGGGTGGTATCGGTGATCACGGCGCCCCCCAGCATGCGGGAGAGTTCCTCGATGCGGGACGCTTCGTCCAGAGTGGTGACGGCTGTGGCTGTGCGGCCGTTGGCGACCCGTTTCGCCACGTGCAGGTGCTGGTCGGCGAACACCGCCACCTGGGGGAGGTGGGTGATGCAGAGTACCTGCTGGGTGAGGGCCACCCGCTTGAGTTTCTTTCCCACGGTCTCGGAGGTAGCACCGCCGATGCCGCTGTCCACCTCGTCGAACACCAGGGTGGGCACGTCCCCCTCGGGGAGCACCTGCTTGAAGGCCAGCATCAGGCGCGACAGCTCGCCCCCCGAGGCGATCCTGGCCAGGGGGCGGGGCGGCTCCCCGGCGTTGGGGGAGAAGAGCAGCTCCAGGCGCTGGAAGCCGGTGGGGCGCGGCTCGTCCAGGCAGCTCAGTTCGGCCTCGATCACGGCACTCTTCATGGCTAGCTGGCGGGCCTCATCTTCCAGTGCCCGCTTGAGCGATGCCGCGGCAGAGGCGCGCCGCTGGCCCAGTTCCTCCCCGCACCGGGCCAGCTCCGCCACCAGCCGGTCGCGCTGGCCCTGCAGCGCCTCCCGGTCATGCTCCCGGCCGCGGAGCTGCTCCAGCTCTTCGTCAACCCGTGCCTTGAACGCCAGGATTTCCCCGATGGTCGCCCCGTACTTGCGCCTGAGACGGTTGATCTGGTCCAGGCGGTCATCGGCCCGCTGCAGGGCGAGCGGATCGGCCTCGATCCGGGATGCGTAGCTGCGCAGGGTCATGGCCGCATCCTCCAGCTGGAGGTAGCAGTTCTCCAGGGATGCGCTGGTCTCCGCCAGGTTCTGGTCGATGGCGGCGATCTCGCGGACGGCGGTGCCGATCCGCCGCAGCTGCCCCAGCAGGGCGCCGTCGCCGCCGTACAGCAGCTCGAAGGCCTCGGCGCTGGTGCCGGCCAGTTTCTCCGCATTGGCCAGGAGCCGGCGCTCTTCTTCCAGCTGCTCCTCTTCACCCTCCCTCAGCTCCGCCGCGGCGATCTCCTGGGACTGGAACGACAGCAGGTCCAGCCTGCGGGCCGCGTCCCGTTCCTGTTCGTCTGCATGGGCCAGTTTCTCCCGCACGTCCTGCAGCTCTTCGTACAGACCGGCGAAGCGTGCGCGCAGCTGCGCGTTTCCGGCAAAGAGGTCCAGAAGCAGCAGCTGGTTCTCCGGTCTGAGCAGGGTCTGGGATTCGTGCTGGCCGTAGATGTTGATCAGGCGGCGGGAGATATCGGTGAGGAGGGTCAGGGTGGCCAGGGCGCCGTTGATGAAGATGCGGTTCTTTCCCGAGCGGGAGATGGAACGTCTGACGAGGAGTTCGGTGTCGCCGGGAAAGCCGGATTCATTCAAATGACCGGCCAGTTCAGGCATATCCGAGATGTCGAAGATCGCCTCCACCACCGCTTCGTCCGTACCGGCACGGATCAGGTCGGCCGAGGCCCGGCCCCCCATGATCAGCCCCACGGCGTCGATGATGATCGATTTTCCGGCTCCGGTCTCGCCGGTGAGGATGGTCAGTCCCGGTTTGAGGGAGAGGTGCAGGGAATCGATGATGGCAATGTTGGTGATGGACAGGTCGGTCAGCATATGTAACACCTGTTAAGTGGTCCGAGGTTGGAGGTTCAACGTTTTTACATCCGAATCTCGAACCTTGAACCGGTTTATCCCCATTTCAGCTTGGTCCGCAGTACCTCGAAGTAATCCAGTTTCCGGGGTACGGCCAGGTTGGTGATCGAGGGGGCCCTGCGTACCTCCACCATGTCGCCCTGCAGCAGTTCGAATCCCACCTGGCCGTCCAGGGTCAGGTAGACCTTGTCGTCGTGGGGGCAGGTGACGGTGATGGTGATGACCGATTCATCCGGGACCACGATGGGGCGGTTGGTCAGGGAGTGGGGGCAGATGGGGGTGATGGCGATGCAGCTCACCAGGGGATGGATGACCGGACCGCCGGCGGACATGGAGTAGCCGGTGGAGCCGGTGGGGGTGGAGACGATCAGTCCGTCCGCCTTGAAGTCGGTGAGGATGTGGTTGCCGATCCTCGTCTTCAGGTTGACGATGCGGGCCAGGATGCCGGTCCTGTTGAGCACCAGCTCGTTCAGTATGGGGCATTTCTCGATCGGCTTCCCCTCGCGCATGATGCTGACCTCCAGCATCATGCGCCGGGAACTGCGCTGGTTTCCCTCGAGACAGAGCTCCAGCTCGTCGTAGAGCTCGTCCACGGTGATTTCGGTCAGGAAACCGAGGCTCCCCAGGTTGATCCCCATGATGGGAAGTTCCCTGCCGTAGAAGAGGCGGGCCGTGGAGAGCAGGGTGCCGTCGCCGCCCAGCACCACCACCAGCTCGGCCCGTTCGAGGATGTCGTTGTGGGTCATGCCGTCGTCACGTTGGAGGTGGCGTGCCAGGTGCTCCTCGATCAGGTGGACGCATCCCCGCTGTTCCAGCCAGGAGATCAGTTCGGTAGCAACCTTCTGGCAGCGGGGATCGTGTACTTTGGCGAATATGGCGACATTTCGAAGATGCATGGGAATCCTGATGGTCGGTATGGAAAAAAACAAGCCTCAATGGAACGCGGATCAGATAGCTCCGCGTTCCATATTTTGATCTTGATTCCGGTGTTACTTGAGCTTCCTGATCTTCTCCAGGCTCTCCTCCAGTACCCGTTTTTTGCCGGTCACCTCGGCCAGCTTCTCCCGCTCCTTGGCCACCACCGCCGCTGGTGCGCGATCAACGAAGCTGGGGTTGGCCAGCTTCTTGGAGAACATGTCGATTTCTTTCTCGATCTTGGCGATCTCCTTGGCGAGGCGCTTCTCCTCCTCCTCAACGTTGACCAGCCCCTTGAGGGGCACGAAGATCTGCACGTCGCCGGCAACCTGGATGGAGGCGTCTTCCGGCTTCTCCAGCCCCTGGCCGATGGTCAGGTCGGAAATGCGGGCCAGGTTGACGATGGAGCCCTGGCTCTGTTGCATCAGCTCCAGGCTCTCGGCTGTGGCGCAGGAGAGGATTACGGCAATCTGCCTGCTGGGAGGGACGTCCATCTCGCCGCGGATGTTGCGGATGCCGCCGATGACCTCCATGACCCGCTCCATGGTGGCCGCCTCCGCGGGAAAGCTGCGCTCCCCGGCCGGCATGGGGTAGGGGGCGAGCATGATGCTGGCCGGTCCCCGGTCCCCCATCCCCGGTTTCGATTGAGGCAGCGCTTGCCAGATTTCCTCGGTGATAAAGGGCATGAAGGGGTGCAGGAGCCGCAGCAGATGGTCGAGAGTATACCAGAGAACGTACTGGCTGGTCTTTTTGCGCTCTGGCGTGCCGTTGTACAGCTCCTGTTTGGACAGCTCCAGGTACCAGTCGCAGAACTCACTCCAGGTGAACTGGTACAGCGCAGTGGCAGCCTCGTTGTAGCGGTAGGCGGTCAGGCTTTCGTCCACCATCCGTGCGGTCTCGTTCAGGCGGTGCAGGATCCACTTGTCTCCCGCCGAGAGGGAAAGCTCACCCAGGGTGATGCCGCCAGGGTCGAAGCCGTCCAGGTTCATCAGGGTGAAGCGGGCCGCGTTCCAGACTTTGTTGCAGAAGTTGCGGTAGCCGGCGATGCGCTCCTCGGCCAGCTTGATGTCGCGCCCCTGGGCGGCGAAGGCGGCCAGGGTGAAGCGGAAGGCGTCGGTGCCGTACTGGTCGATGATGGTCAGCGGGTCGATCACGTTCCCCTTGGACTTGGACATCTTCTGGCCGTGGGCGTCGCGCACCAGGGCGTGGATGTACACATCCTTGAAAGGGACCTCTCCCATGAAGTGCAGCCCCATCATCATCATGCGGGCCACCCAGAAGAAGAGAATGTCGAAACCGGTCACCAGGCAGGAGGTGGGGTAGAAACGCTCCAGCTCGGGGGTCTTGTCGGGCCATCCCATGGTGGAAAAGGGCCAGAGGGCCGAGGAGAACCAGGTGTCCAGCACGTCGGTCTCCTGGCGGATCTCGTCGCTGCCGCAAGCGGAGCAGCTGGTGGGATCATCCATGGCTACGGTCACCGTGCCGCAGTGGTCGCAGAACCAGGCCGGGATGCGGTGACCCCACCAGATCTGGCGCGAGATGCACCAGTCGCGGATGTTCTCCATCCAGTCGTAGTAGGTGTTCTCCCACTGCTTGGGCAGGATGCGGGTCTTACCCTCCTTCACCGCCTGCAGGGCGCGTTCGGCCAGGGGGCCGACCTTGACGTACCACTGGAGCGACAGGTACGGCTCCACCACGGTCTTGCAGCGGTAGCAGCCACCCACCGACATGGCGTGGTCCTCGATCCGCTCCAAAAGCCCTGCCTGCTCCAGGTCGGCCACGATTCGGCCGCGGGCGGCGAAGCGGTCCATCCCCTCGTACTGGTGGCCGGCGGCGTTGATCACCCCCGACTCGTCGAAGACGTTGATCTTGTCCAGGCCGTGGCGCAGGCCGACCTCGAAGTCGTTGAAGTCGTGGGCCGGGGTGATCTTGACCACGCCGGTGCCGAACTCGCGGTCTACGTAGTCGTCGGCGACCACCGGGATCTCCCGGTTGACCAGCGGCAGGAGCACCTTCTTGCCCACCAGGTCGCTGTAGCGCTCATCCTCGGGGTGCACCGCCACGGCGGTATCCCCCAGCATGGTCTCGGGGCGGGTGGTGGCCACGGTGACGAAGCGGTTAGGCTCGCCCACCACCGGATAGCGGATATGCCAGAAGTTCCCCTTCTGCTCCTCGTGTTCCACCTCGATGTCGGAGAGGGCCGTGTGGCAGCGGGGGCACCAGTTGATCAGGCGGTTGTCGCGGTAGATCAGGCCGTCCAGGTACAGTTTGACGAACACCGTGCGCACCGCCGTGGAGAGCCCCGCGTCCATGGTGAAACGCTCCCGCTCCCAGTCGCAGGAGGCGCCCAGGCGCTTCAGCTGGCCGATGATCTGGCCTCCCGATTCAGCCTTCCACTTCCAGACCCGCTTGATGAAGGCGTCCCGCCCCAGGTCGTGGCGGTCCATTCCCTCGGCGGCCAGCTGTCGTTCCACCACGTTCTGGGTGGCGATGCCGGCATGGTCGGTCCCCGGCATCCAGAGTACGTTGTACCCCTGCATCCGCTTCCAGCGGCAGAGGATGTCCTGCATGGTATTGTTCAGGGCATGCCCCATGTGCAGGGCGCCGGTCACGTTGGGGGGGGGGATGACGATGGAGTAGGGCTTCTCGTCGGAGGTGGCGTTGGCGTGGAAGTAGTGTTTCTCTTCCCACTGGGCGTACCATTTCTTTTCAACGTCGTGGGGCTCGTACCCCTTGGCAAGTTCTCTGGTCATGTGTCGTAATACCGTTCCTGGGGTTATTTGCAATCACGCACTATAAAAAATACGGGGGGAAGATGCAACCTTCCCCCTGGAAAAATGTTCATTCAGGCTGCCGGCGGCTGGAACGGGGAGAGTCGTCAGGGAGATTGCGGCAACGCCTCCAGGCGTGCCGCGATGTCATCCCGTTCCTCCCGATAGCTCGGCATGTCGGGGAATGCAGTGGCCAGTCGCGTGTGGATTTCCAGTGCCCCGGAGTAGGCTGCTCTGGCCTCTTCCAGCCTGCTGAGCTCCTTGTCCACGTCCCCGATTTTATACAGGGAGATACTGAGGTCGCGCAGTGCCTGTGGGGTTTCTCCGGTTGCCGCGATGAGACGGCGGCGTAGCTCCAGACTCTCGGCGTATGCCCCTCGCGCCTCTTCCAGCCTGTTCAGCGCGGCGTCCATATCCCCGATCCTGTCCAGGGAGATGCTGAGGTCGCGCAGTGCCTGGGGGGTCTCGCCGGTAGCCTGTATCAGGCGGCGGCGTAGCTCCAGGCTCTCGGCGTATGCCCCTCTGGCCTCTTCCAGCCTGCTGAGCGCCTTGTCCACGTCCCCGATTTTATACAGGGAGATACTGAGGTCGCGCAGTGCCTGTGGGGTTTCTCCGGTTGCCGCGATAAGACGGCGGCATATCTCCAGACTCTCGGCGTATGCCCCTCTGGCCTCTTCCAGCCTGCTGAGCGCCTTGTCCACGTCCCCGATTTTATACAGGGAGATACTGAGGTCGCGCAGTGCCTGTGGGGTTTCTCCGGTTGCCGCGATGAGACGGCGGCGTAGCTCCAGGCTTTCGGCATAGGCGGATCGTGCCTCCATTGGTGACCCCGACAGCCTCCCGGTGTCCCCGATGCAATTGAGAGCTATACTACGCTGTCGAAGCACGGCCGGGCTCTTGTCGCGCCCGTCCATGGCCTGCCACACCTGTTCGGCCACTGTCCGCGCCGCCGGGATGTCCATGCGCTCCAGGGCTGCATCAATTGCGGCAAAGCCAGCCTCCGGCGCCAGTCGCCGTTTGTCACGGGTGGTTTCCCACAGTCGCTGCCACTCTTGTTCCGCCCACGACGGCTCCAGGGTAAGCGGTGTGGGCGCCTCCGGAACCAGTTTCGTTCCGCGCTCCATGGCCGCTGCCGCAGGCGTCGGCAGGTCGGCGGTGAAGGCGCGCACGCTCCAGAGGTCGGGAATCATGCTGGGCACGTCCATGCGCAGCTCCGACGGCAGCACCAGCACCAGCGGGCAGGCCACGTCGCGTTCCAGCAGGAAACGCCGCTCGTTGAGCCTCGACAGCAGGCGCCACACCGCCTTCCGTTGTTGCCGGCGCTCCTCTTCGCTCCCCTGGTCGCGCCACATCTCCACCCAGAGTGGAGGCCGCGCGCCGCCCAGCGGGCGGCTGGAAAGGATGGCGGTCAACAGTTCATCAACCTGGCCGGGTTCAGTCAGCTCGAAGGTGCGCAGGGGGACAGTGCCGAAGGCCAGCAACTCCCCCAGTTGTTTGCGCAGTTCCTTCACCGGCGCGGGGTGGCGGGTGAACAGCACTGCCAGGGTGAACCCCTCCGCCCATTCCAGGTGGGGGCGCAGCTTGCGCCAGATGCTGTCCAGTTCTGACTGGTAGGATGTGTCAGGCACTGGTGGAAACGGTGTCGCGCAATAGCGGATGAACGTCGAACCACCCCCTGCCGTTGCGGTAATTGAGGATGTATTTCCCCTCGGTGAGACGGGCAAAGTCCGGTAACTTATCCAGGCTCTCCAATTCCCATTCGTGGCTGTGCTGAATCTTGTTCAGGCGCTCCCGGTCGTCGCGTGCCAGCGGCATGTCGTTGCGCAGGTCATTTTCCGCGCCGTCGAGAATGTCGTCGGGCAGGGGTAACTGTTGCTGGTAGAGCGCCTGGGAAATGCAGAGCTTGATCAGGCGAAAATAGTCGCGCAGGTCACCGCCGGAATTGGCCGCCAGGCGAAGCAGCTGTTCCCGGGTCAGGAATTCACCCCATTCGGGGAAACGCCTGGTGATGATTTCGATCATTGCCGCCAGTCCGGCTTCCGATTTCACCGGCGTCTCGCCGCTACTCGGACAACATTCATACACATGTACACTGGACAGCATGTAGATCTTACCGCCGGAATAGAGTGACGCCAGGCTTCCCGCCAACGCCGAAAGATAAGGGGGGACGGTGCAGACCAGGTAGAGGAATGGGAAAAACAGTTTGTCCGCATGGCCGGAAAACAGGGTCGCGGCGCTTGTGAATACCTCGGCTACATCCTTGCTGTCACCCACGCCGCGCAGTTGTTCGACCGAATCCACGATCAACACGATTTTTTTATCCGCAGGAATATGGGTACGGATTTCGGTTACGGCTTCGGCGGCAAACTGGCGGGCATGCTGCACCACCCGCGCTACGTATCCGCGCGTACCCTCCTGCAATCGGCGTTTAAACTCGGGGTCTTGCTGCAGGGACATCTTTATCGTCGTCTTGATGTCTCCTCCCAGGCTGAGATCGATTCCCGAGATCTTCACCTCCGACTGGAGAAAATGCGCTATCCGTTCGAAGAAACCACGCTCACCGGGATTCCGGCCGAAACGTTTCTCGATCTTCTCCGAAAAACCGCCCAGTACGCAGATGAGAAAATCGGTGATTTCCACGGAGGTGGTCGGATTGAAGTACTCCAGCATGTTCAGGTAAAATACTTCGCAATTCAGTTTGTTCAGTTCATCGGCAAGACGCATCAATTCAGTCGTCTTGCCGGTCCCACGATTGCCTGAAAACAGATAGGTACCACCCCCTTCGTCGAAATCAATCTGATCAGCCAGTTCCCGTACCAGATCCCGGTTGCCGCCATGGAGTCCAGGTACATACAGGGATTGTTCCGCGCCATTTTCCACCAGATTGCTGCTGCCGAAAACGATGGGGCGCATGGAATCGAGTGCATTCATGAATTTCTTGACTTTTGGACGTAATTCCACAGCGTTAATCATGAACGTCTCCCTCTCTGATCGAAGTTTCCTTTTGGGGGCGTCTGTCCGGCTTATGAAAGAATTGAGATGTAAGGAGCGAGGCGCCTCACCCCTCGCGTCTTACGCCTCACCCCCTGGCGCTGATGCGCAGGAAGTTGGCCAGCATCTCCATCCCCCCCTCGGTGAGGATCGACTCGGGGTGGAACTGTACCCCCCAGATAGGCAGCTGCCGGTGGCGCAGCCCCATGATCTCGCCGTTGTCCACCCAGGCGGTCACTTCCAGGCAGTCCGGCAGGGTGGGGCGGTCCACCACCAGGGAGTGGTAGCGGGTGGCCTGGAAGGGGTTGGCTAGGCCCTGGAACAGTTCCCTGCCGTCGTGGTGGATGGGGGAGGTCTTGCCGTGCATCAGCGACACGCTGCGCACCACGTTGCCGCCAAAGGCGGCGCCGATGGCCTGGTGCCCCAGACAGACCCCCAGGATGGGGATTTTTCCGGCAAAGTGCCTGATGGCTGCCACGGAGATGCCGGCCTCCTCGGGGGAACAGGGGCCCGGGGAGATCACCAGCCGCTGGGGATTCATCCGTTCGATCTCCTGGATGGTGATCCTGTCGTTACGATGCACCCGCACATCCTCTCCCAGTTGGCCGAAGTACTGGACGATGTTGAAGGTGAAGGAATCATAGTTATCGATCATCAGAAGCATTTATTCCAATCCTCCCTCGGCGATCTCGATGGCCCGTCGTGCGGCCATGGCCTTGTTGACCGTCTCCTGCCACTCCGCGGCCGGGTCCGAGTCTGCCACCACGCCGCCGCCCGCCTGTAGGTGCACCATGCCGTCCTTGATCACCAGGGTGCGGATGGTGATGGCCAGGTCCATGTTGCCGGAGAAGGAAAAGTACCCCACCGCGCCGCCGTAGACCTCGCGCCGCACCGGTTCCAGCTCGTCGATGATCTGCATGGCCCGGATCTTGGGGGCGCCCGAGAGGGTGCCGGCCGGAAGCGTGGCCCGCACCAGGTCGAAGGCGTCGCTCTCCGGTTTCAGCTCTCCCTGCACGTTGGAGACGATGTGCATGACGTGGGAGTAGCGTTCGATGACCATCAGCTCGGATACGTTGACGCTGCCGGTCTCGCAGACCCTCCCCAGGTCGTTCCTCCCCAGGTCCACCAGCATGACGTGCTCGGCCCGTTCCTTGGGATCTGCCAGGAGCTCCCGGCTCAGGTGCAGGTCCTCCTCGGTGGTGATGCCCCGGGGGCGGGTGCCGGCGATGGGGCGCAGCTCCACGTGGCGCCCCTCCTTGCGTACCATCACCTCGGGCGAGGCGCCGGCGATGATGGTGCCGTCCAGGCGCAGGAAGAACATGTAGGGGGAGGGATTCAGGGTGCGCATGACCCGGTAGACGTCGAAGGGGTCGGCCTCCAGTTTCCCGCTGAAGCGCTGGGATGGCACCACCTGGATGATGTCGCCGGCCCGGATGTACTCCTTGGCCCTTTCCACCCCTGCCTCGTAGTCTTCCCGGCTGATGTTGGAGCGCAGCTCCGTGCGCCGGGCGGTGGGGGGGACGGTCATGGCGGGAAGGGGCATGCGCAGCCGTTTGACGATGGAGTCGATGATGGCGAGGGCCTCGTCGTACGCCTGGCGCGGCGATTTCCCCGGGCTGATGTGGGCGTTGGAGACCACCTTGATCTTCTGGCTCATGGTGTCGAAGATCACGATGCTGTCGGTGATCAGGAGGTAGGCGTCGTAGGCGTCGATGACGGCAGGCTTGGCGGTGGGCAGGTGCTCGAAGTGGCGCACCATGTCGTAGCCCAAATACCCCACCGCGCCGCCGAAGAAGCGCGGCAGCCCTTCCACCTCCACCGGCGTGAAGCGCGCCATGAGGTCGCGGATGCATGCCAGCGGGTCGTCGCTGGTCAGGGTGGTTGTCTCGCCGTTTTCGATGATCTCCACTCGGGTCCCTTTGGTGCGGACGATCATGGAGGGAGTGGAGCCGAGAAAACTGTAGCGTGCCCACTTCTCACCACCCTCGATACTCTCCAGCAGGAAGGAGAAACGGCCGTCGTCCAGCTTTCTGAAGGCGCTGACGGGGGTGTCCATGTCGGCCATGATCTCCCGGTATACCGGGATCAGGTTTCCGCGGCTGGACAATTCCAGGAACGTGGTAAAATCGGGGCAAGCCATACTGACTCCAAAGATTTGAAATTGCAAAGGGTTTACAAGCTAGCATAGGCGTGGTGGCCTGTCAAGGACGGCCGCCACGTCCCCTGTCCAATGAAAATGTGGCTAACATTGCGGAATCTCTCAATCAGTGGTATAGGGTAACAACTGTCGGGCATCTCAGGGGGGAAACGGGACATGAACATGAAAAGCGACAAGATTCTGCTGGAGAGTGACACCAACGAGCTGGAAATCGTCGAGTTCAGGATCGACGAGATGGACTGGCATGGAAATGTGATTCCCTGCTACTACGGGGTCAACGTGGCCAAGGTGCGCGAGATAATCCGCCTGCCGCAAATGTCCAAGGTGGTGAACGCCAAGCCGGGCGTCGAGGGGATGATCAAACTGCGGGAGAAGGTGATCACCATCATTAACCTGGCCCAGGTGCTGGGCAAGGACACCGGCGACCTGGTGGCCGACCGGGTGGTGGTACTTGAATTCAACAACCTGATGGTGGGGGTCCTGGTGCATTCCGTTTCCCGTATCTACCGCATCTCCTGGAAGAACGTGGAGCCCCCCTCCCGGTCGGTGCACAGCGAACAGGTGACCGGCCTGGTGAAGATGGAGGATCGCATCATCCTGCTCCTGGATTTCGAGAAGATCGTGGGTGAGCTCTGCTCCCAGAGCGCTCTCAAGCCCATCGACAGTGCCGTGCTGCTGGAGGGGAATTCGGACGGGGAACGTTCCAGCAGGATCATCCTGGTGGCCGACGATTCGCTCTTCATCCGCAACACCATGTGTGCTTCGCTGCGTGATGCCGGTTACCAGGTGGAGGAGGCGGAAAACGGCTCCCAGGCCTGGGATATCATTCAGAAGAAGCTCGAATACTGCGCCCGGGAGGGAAAGGATATCAGGGACAGCTTAAGCCTGGTGATCACCGACGTGGAGATGCCGCAGATGGACGGCCTGCACCTGACCTCCCTGATCCGTAAGACCGAGCCCCTGCGGGACTTTCCGGTGGTGATCTTTTCCTCCCTGGCGTCGGAGGACAACAAACGCAAATGGATCGGGCTGGGGGCAAATCACATCCTCACCAAGCCGGATCTGCCCAACCTGGTCAGGGTGGCCGACGAGCTGACCATGGCGTAGACGGCTGATTTTGTCTTGACAAGGGTTTGACGGCTGTGTTTTTATTGCCCCCATGAATTCCGAGCGCTTCTTTATGAACTATTCCTTTTACTTTTGGTACGGCTTTTATTTTCAGCCGTCTGCCCGGGTAGGGGTGTAGATTCACGCGAAGCAGCACCATCACACACCACAAAGCCGGGGCAGACGGAAGTCTCCCCGGCTTTTTTTTCGACCGCAATGGGTGCGGGATCAGGAGCCGGGGGAAAACCTTCCGGCTCCTGATCGTTTTTGTGGGAAAAAGGAGCAGAGATGATCATCGTCATGAAGGCCGGGGCAACCAAGAGGGAGCGGGACGAGGTGTTGAAGCGCATCAGGGAGTTGGGCTACAAGCCGCACGTGATCCACGGCTCAACCAGGGACGTGATCGGAGCCATCGGAGACGAGCGCGGCAAGGCTGAACTTCAGAAGGTGGAGTCCATGCATGGCGTGGAGAACGTCGTCCCCATCCTTCAGCCCTACAAGCTGGCTTCCCGGGAGCTCAGGAGGGAGGCCAGCATGGTGAAGGTCAACGACCAGGTTTCCATCGGCGGCACCCAGTTGATCGTCATGGCCGGCCCCTGTTCCGTGGAGAGCGAGGAGCAGATCGTCGAGACCGCCATGGCGGTGAAGGCGGCCGGGGCCCAGATGCTGCGGGGAGGCGCCTACAAACCGCGCACCTCTCCCTACTCCTTCCAGGGGATGGAGGAAGAGGGGCTGAAACTCCTGGCCAAGGCCCGGGAGGTGACCGGGCTTCCCTTCGTCACCGAGGTGGTCAACCCGGAGACCGCCGAACTGGTGGCGGAATACTCGGACATGCTGCAGATCGGCGCCCGTAACGCCCAGAACTTTGCCCTGCTGAAGAAGGTCGGCCAACTGAAGCGGCCGGTGCTGCTCAAGCGGGGCATGTCCATGACCATCCAGGAGTTCCTCATGAGCGCCGAGTACATCATGAGCGAGGGGAACCAGTCGGTGATCCTCTGCGAACGGGGCATCCGCACCTTCGAGACCGCCACCCGCAACACCCTGGACCTGTCGGCCATACCGGTGCTGAAGGGAAAGACCCACCTGCCGGTGGTGATCGACCCCTCCCACGGCACCGGCAACCACCATTACGTGGCACCCATGTGCTACGCGGCCGTGGCGGCCGGGGCCGACGGCCTGATGGTGGAGGTACACCCTGATCCGGAAAACGCCTCCAGCGACGGAGCCCAGTCGCTCAAGCCGACCAAGTTCGCCGCCATGATGGAAAAGCTGAAACTGTTCGCCGAGGCGGCCGACAGGAGCCTCTAGGGGGTCACGGCCTGTTTCCGGCGCATGCGGGAATCCCCGCTCTGCTCGGGTGAGCGTCGTCCGCACCTGGGACGGCGCTCCATCCTCACTCGGGATGTATGCCATGCCGGGCGCCGCGAGCTGGAGAGCTGTTTCGGCTACGATCTGGGGCGCGGCCTGGACGAGATCAGGCCCTGGTACCGCTTCGACGTCTCCTGCCGGGGGAGCGTGCCCGAGGCGGTGATTGCTCTCCTGGAATCGCGGGACTGCGAGGATGCGGTCAGAAAGGCGGTCTCCCTGGGGGGGACAGTGACACCCAGGCCTGCATCAGCGGCGCCATTGCCGCCGCCCACTACGGCGGCGTTCCAGAACCCATCGCCGTCCGGATGCGCTCCCTGCTGCCGGAGGAGCTTCTGGAACTGATCGACCGCTTTTCCCCCTGCTGATCTCCCTCGGGAGCCGCTCCGCCCAGGTCCCGGCCATCCCGCTTCTCCCTCCTCCTGACAGCCGTTCCCGCTCCGTTCCGCTGCTCCGGTAGCGCCGCCGCCCGCATTCCCCCGTTTCTTCTCCCCCGATTCTGGCACTATCGTCGGGACAGGCTATACTTAGAGCGGCGCTGCCGCCGGTCTGTCCGGCGGCAGCCGTGGATATGGATCGCAGGCGGAGGAACGGCATGAACGAAGAAACCTTGCACCAGACCCCCCTGGATGGCCGGCACCGGAGCCTCAATGCCCACATGGGCCCCTTCGGCGGGTGGAACATGCCGATCCAGTACGAGAGCATCATCTCCGAGCATGGCTGGTGCCGCGGACGGGCTGCCCTGTTCGATATCTGCCACATGGGGGAATTCCTGTTCGAGGGGGATGTCCGGCGCCACGGCCTGGAGGAGCTGTTCACCTTCTCCGTGGCGACCATCCCGGTGGGACGGTCGCGCTACGGCTTCCTGCTCAACGACCAGGGGGGGATCATGGACGACCTGATCGTCTTCCGCCTGGCCGAGGAGCGGTTCATGATCGTGGTCAACGCCGCCACCGCCGGCTCCGACTTCCGGGTCATGGCCGGCCGTCTGCGGGGAGGCTCCTTCAGGGACATCAGTGCGGAAACCGGCAAGCTGGACCTGCAAGGGCCCCTGTCGCGCCAGGTGCTGGCGGACGTTCTCGGCGACCGGGTGACCGGACTTTCCTATTTCACCTCCATCCCCCTGGAAGTCCTGGGACACCGGGCGGTGGTTAGCCGCACCGGTTATACCGGTGAGCTGGGCTTTGAGATCTTCCTCCCCAGTGACGGGGTCGTTGAACTGTGGGACCTGCTGCTGCGGGACAGCAGGGTCAGACCGGCCGGTCTGGGCGCCCGGGACCTGTTGCGGCTGGAGGTGGGCTATCCCCTCTACGGCCAGGACCTGGACGAGACCATCACCCCCCTGGAGGCCGGGCTGGAGCTGTTCGTCTCGTTCCACCGGGAGTTCGTGGGGCGTGACGCGCTCCTGGCCCAGCGGGAGAGGGGACTTTCCCGCCTCAGGGTGGCGTTTCAGGTTGATGGCCGCCGGTCTCCCCGGCGGCACTACCTGATCCTGAAGGACGGCGAGCAGGTGGGGAACGTCACCAGCGGCGCCTTTTCTCCCATGCTCGGGTGTGGCATCGGCCTGGGGCTGGTCAGGCCGGATGCGGCGCGGGCCGGCACCAGGCTGACCATCGTCCACGAGCGGGTCGGCATGGAGGCGGTCGCCCGCGAACTCCCCTTCTATCGCGGCGGATCGCTCAAAGGGTGATTGCCGGTTCACACCCCGGCGCGGGACAGGCTCCGGGCACGAGGCATCAGCGAGGCCGGCGATGGGCCGGCAGACTCCATACAGCGAGGGAGGAATGCCACTATGAAGAGACTGTTCGTTGTGCTGCTCGTCCTGGCGGCGGGCCTGGCGGCTCGACCGGCACGTTCCGGTCCTAACCATGCCGAGTTCATCAGCGGCCCCCTGAAGACCGGCCCCGAGGTGACCAGGAAATGCATGGAGTGTCATGAGCAGGAGACCCGCTCCTTCATGAAGTCCGTGCACTGGACCTGGGCCAAGAAACAGGTGGTCAACGGCAAGCCCATGGAGTACGGCAAGAAGAATGCCCTGAACAACTTCTGCATTGCTCTTCCCTCCAACTGGTCCCGCTGCACCAGCTGTCATGCCGGTTACGGCTGGAAGGACAACAGCTTTGACTTCACCAAGGCGGAGAACGTGGACTGCCTGGTCTGTCACGATACCACCGGAACCTACCGGAAATTCCCCTCGGGAGCGGGGCACCCGGTGTACGCCGGCGAGAAGAAAGAGTTTCCAAAGGGGAAGGTATGGGAACCGGTTGACCTGGTCAAGGTAGCCCAGTCCGTGGGCACGCCGACCAGGGCCGCCTGCGGTTCCTGCCACTTCTATGGCGGCGGCGGTGATCGGGTGAAGCATGGCGACCTGGATTCCACCCTCACCGAGCCCACTCCGGACATCGATGTGCACATGGGCGGGAAGAGCCACATGACCTGCAACTCCTGCCACAAGGGGAGCGACCACGGGATCAGGGGAGAGGCCGCGTCCGTCTCGGTGGGAAGCGGCGCACGCACCATGGGGTGCATTGACTGCCACAAGTCCGATGTCCACAAGAGCGTCATGCTGAACAGGCATGCCGGGAAGATCGCCTGCCAGACCTGCCACATCCCCACCTTTGCCAAGGCCAAACCGACCAAGGTGTGGTGGGACTGGTCAACCGCCGGCAAGGACGTGAAGCCGGAGGAGATCAAAAAGGACGCCTATGGCGAGAAACAGTACGACAAGATGAAGGGGGATTTCGTTTGGAACAGGGACATCGTCCCCAGCTATTCCTGGTATAACGGCTCAGTAGAGCGCGTCCTTCTGGGCGACAAAATCGACCCGACCAGGGAGGTCAGGCTCTCGGCGCCCAAGGGGAGCCGCACGGACCCCAGCGCCAGAATTTTCCCCTTCAAGGTCATGAGGGGCAAACAGCCCTACGACAGCGAGAACAAGACCGTGGCGGTGGTCAACGTGTTCGGTCCCCCCACCAGCGAGAGCGCCTACTGGGTGCACTACGACTGGAACAGGGCCATCGCGGCCGGCATGAAGGCGGCCGGCCAGCCCTACAGCGGTAAGTTCGGCTGGATCGAAACTTCAATGGTCTGGCCGATCAACCACATGGTTGCCCCCAAGGAAAAGGCGCTCAAATGCATGGATTGCCACGGCTCCAAGGGGCGCCTGGACTGGAAGGCCCTGGGCTATGCCCACGACCCGCGCATGAAAAAATAGTGTATCCCGTCAGAAGGGATCGGCTGCATTGATGTAACAGGGGCTCCCCGGCATATCCCCGGCCGGGGAGCCCGTTTTTTGTGACTGTACAGGAGGATCGCTGCCCCGGCCGTTGTGTGGCGTCAGGCGGGGCGGCCTCGCGGCCGTGTCGGAATGGTGGCGTGTGGGGAGAGTGGAAGCGGGGAGCGCGGAACCGCGAAGCGATGTTGCTTCCCATTAAGCGATTGTCATGCAGAGGGGCTTCGTGTATGGTCGCGGGGGTATTAGGTTGTCAGCGGTCCGTGGTGAAGTTGAGTGAGCGTGCGCCTCGCAGGTGCGGAGGGAAGCCGGGCGTGATAGGGCGCAACCTCCGGTATGATTGGCTGATTTTTCATGTTCAAAAGCTAAATGTTCCGTTTGGGATGTTACCGAGATCTGGTCAATAATGAGTTGACATAAGAAGAGGAGAGAAGCCAGTGCATGAATTTAAGATTGATGGCCCGGCTTTCAAAGAGGGTTCACCTATTCACATTTCGGTAGCCGCACTTGACAACTTTCAGTCAGTAGTCGACAAAACTTACCTTGTACTTGCTGGTTCAAAAAGAATGTCAGCAAAGGACAGGGAAATATTTTACTTAAGAGCGACCAGCTTTCGTCAAGGATCTTTACTTACTAATTTTGAAATTGTTTTAGCTGGCATTCAGCTTGTGCTTCCTGCCGTTAGCCACTTTGGTCCACAAAATTTTTGGGAGTATACTAAAGACTCTTTTTCATTCTTAAAAAATGTCTGTTCTGCAGTGCAAAATAATGTAAAACCAGCCTATGAATTCAACAATAAAGGAGATGTTTCTGTTCATATAGGGGACAATCATTACCATTATCACGCACCAGTAATTAAAATTGCAGAGATGGCACTGCCAAATTACCAAGAACTGGCGCATTTAATCGACCCATTAAAGGTGAATACAATATTATCAAAACCTGTAAACCAAGAAGAAGCTGATATTTATATTGGGCCAAAAGATAAGGGAATGTTTGACATCCCAACCAGATTTGAGCAAGAAACTGTTTCATTGAAGTGTGAAATATATGATTTTAATAAGTATAAAAACAAAGGAAAACTTTCTGTTAAAGCAACAGGACAAGCTGTGCCGCAAGGTGATTTCAATTTTGTTATTTTCGGATCACAAGATAATGTTGAATACATATATTCAATGTTAAAGCCACAGGTTGAGTTATATTGCTTGATCGAAATGGAGTCGAACCCGTTTGGTGATGACAGAGTTTATAAATTGCACATTACAGGTGTCAAACCGTAATGCATCTCCGAATGAAGTTGGTGGACTGACCTTGGGCCGGGCCTTGAAGAATTTAAGATGAACCCCACCTCCACAACCGGGAGCGAGCACCGAGTATCATGTACATTCCCTTTCCGGCCCGCTCCGCGGCAGCCGGCATCACCAGGAGCCAGAACCTCACATGGAACATCAAACCGGCTGTCTGATCTGCGGCGGCGACCTCATCTATGCGGACCACGCCACCATCGTGACCTGCTGTTACTGCGGCGTCACGGAACCCACGAACATGTGCTGCGTCAATGACCACTTCGTGTGCGATTCCTGCCACAACGGCAGCGCCAACGACCTGACCGAACGGTACTGCTGCGCCACGGATTCCATCCATCCGCTGGCCATGGCGCTGACCCTGATGCGCAATCCCGCCTTCAAGATGCACGGCCCGGAGCACCATTTCCTGGTTCCGGCGGTGCTCCTGGCCGCCAGCCTGAACGTGGCGGGTGTCGACCGGGAGGTTGCCGCGGAGAAGATCAGGGAGGCCCGTCGGCGGGCCGGGGATGTGAAGGGAGGGTTCTGCGGCTTTCTCGGTGCCTGCGGCGCCTGCATCGGCGCGGGGATCTTCGTGAGCATCATCACGGGAGCGACGCCGCTTTCCGACAGGGAACGCAGGCTCGCCACCATGATCACGGCCCAATGCCTCACGACCAGTGCCGACAACGGCGGGCCCCGCTGCTGCAAGCGCGAAGTGATCTGGGCGATCAGGACGGCCGTCGAGTTCACCCGGCGGGAATTCGGCATACTCCTCCCGGACGAACCGCTTCCCCCCTGCTCCTTCAGCAGCCTGAACCGTGAATGCATCCGGGAGCGGTGCCGGTTCTACGGAATGGATGCGGTTGATGGAACGACCCTGACGATGTGATGCCGGAACTATCCTCTCTTCAGCCGGGAGGAGGAAAACCGGTGGCGGCCTCGGATCGTCCGGGACAGGGAGCATGTCAACCATGACGACCTCATTGCGGCAGAACGACCGTTTCGCTGCCCTGGTGGCGGAACTGCAACGGCTCGACCCGGAGCGCGACAATGCGCGGATGCGGGAGATCCTGGCCGAGGCCGCTGGGCTGGTGGACCGGAAGGCGGAGCCGAAGAAGTGGGCCGCGCTGCGAAGCAGGTACGCCTGGTGCAGCGAGACGGCGGACCCGGCCGCCGCGGTCCAGGCCTATGGCGAGGCCCTGACCGTGTGGGACCGGGATGCGGACCATGACAGCTGGACGAGTTGTCACGGTGCCCTGGGCAGTCTGCTGGCACTCGGCGGACCTGGCACCCCCGTTGAGATCGACCAGGCCATCGAACACCTGGAGCTGGCCTTGGCCGATGAGCCCTGGCGGGCCTCGCTGCTGGCGCTGTTGTACCGTTTTCGCGTGAACGGCGATCCGTACGACAACTGGCGCCGGCGGGTGCGGTACCTGGAACAGGCCCTGGCCGACAATCCCCGCGACCGGGAGCCGCTGGCCTGGGCCAGGCTCCAGCAGGCCCTGGGGGAGGCCTGGGCCGAGGAGCCGGACGTCGATTTTATCCCGGCGCTGGAGCGGAGCATCGGCTGCTACCGGGAGGCCCTGGAGGCCCTGGGGGAGCGGCGGGAGGCGGGGTGGAACGAGTGCCGCATCGGAATCGGCCTGGCCCTGAGCGAGTGCTGCCTCTTCCGCGGGCCGGAGCGGACAGCCGACAGCCTGGCCGATGCCGAACGATACGCCCGCCAGGCCCTGGCCCGCTGCGACCAGGGGGTGCCGGACGACCTGCGGGCCCGGGCCCTGCTGACCCTGGGGAAGTGCCTGATCGTGGGAGAGGCGCGCCCGGACCGGGCTGCCTTTTCCCGGGCCCTGGACCTGTTCGACGAGGCCGCGACCCTGATCGATTCCCGGGCCACGCCGGCCCTGATGGCCACCGTGGAATCCCTGCGGGCCAACGTCTGTCTCAAGCGGATCAGCGGGGGTGAGCGCGGCCTGGCCCCACGGCTGTGCGGCCATGTGGATGCGGCCCTGGAGCTGCTGTCTGCCCCCGAACAGCTGCGGGACCGGCGGAGTCTGCTGCAGGTGGCCGGCGAGGGGCTGCTGGCCGAGGGGGAGTTCGCCGGGGCGGCCGATTACCTGGAGCGGGCCGTAGGGGCGGCGGATGCGGCACTGGCGCGGGCCGACAGCGTTGCCGGCCGCATGGAGCGGATCTGGGAGTTCCGCGACTCATCGGCTCTGTTGGCCCATTGCCTGCTGCGCCTGGGGAAGACGGAACAGGCCCTGGCGGAACTGGACCGGGGCAAGGGACGCTTCTGGCAGGATGAGGAACGCTCCTGGAACATGGCCGATCTCCGCGCCCTGGCGCCGGCCGGGGGGGCGCTCCTGTTCCCCGACTTCGCCGCCGACCAGGGGGGGGTGGTCGTGGTGACCTCCGACGGCTGCGAGCAGCTCTGGCTTCCGGACTTTGGCCAGGCGCGCCTGATGGAGTTGCAGCGCGGCGGCCGCGATGCCGCCGAACTGGGAGGGTGGCTCAGGGACTATGCCCTGCGCAACTCCCGGCACCTGGACTGGCGCCGGACCATCGACCGGGTCGCCGGCGAGCTCTGGACGGCGATCTGGGAACCGTTGCTGCCCTGCCTGGCCGGGCTGGGGGTGGCTCCCGGCGCGGAACTGGTCTGGTTTCCCCAGGGAGGGAGCGGTCTGTTTCCCCTGCATGCCGCCTGGCACCCTGATGGGGACGGCCGGCGCTGGCTGCTGGACGAGTACACCCTGCGCTACGCCCCTTCCGTTTCCTCGCTGTTGCCGGCAACGGCCGCCCCTGTCGCGCCCCCTGTCGCGCCCCTGCTGGTGGTCAACCCCACCCTGGACCTTCCCTTCAGCGAGCTGGAATGCGCCTGGGTGCGGCGCTACCTGGGGGAGACAGGGCAACGGCTGCATGGCGGGGAAGCCTCGGCCTCGGCCGTGATCCAGGGACTGGCCGGGAGCGACCTGGTGCATTTCTCCTCCCATGCCCTGTTCGATCTCGACCGCCCCCTGCACTCCGCCCTGCTCATGGCCGGCAACGACCGCCTGACCATCGAGCAGCTGCTGCCGGTGCTGCGGCGTCACCCCCGGCGCCTGGCGATCCTGTCCGCCTGCGAGACCGCCCTGACCCGATCCACGGTCACCCCTGACGAGTCTCTCGGTTTTCCCGCCGCCCTGCTTCACAACGGCACCGGGAGCGTGCTGGCGACCCTCTGGCCGGTGGATGACGCAGCCTCGGCACTACTGGTCGGCAGGTTCTATGGGGAGTGGCTCGCTGAGGGGGCTGCACCGGCCCTGGCCCTGCGCCGAGCCCAGAACTGGCTGCGCCGGGTCAGGGTTGATGAGCTCATGGAACTGCTGCGCGGGCTCAGGGACGAACCGGCGCCGGTGGGTCCGATGGCGGCCCGCTGCCGCACCTTGCTGCGCGGCCTGCCGCCCGACCATTGCCCCTGCGCCGAGCCCTGGTTCTGGGCCGCGTTCACCGTTTCCGGAAAGGAGTGAGACCATGGTCGAACGGATACAGCAGCTGGCGGTGCTCGACATGCTCCTGGCGAACTGGAGCACGATCCTGGTGCGACTGGGACCGACCACACCGGCGCTGGCCGGCGAGCTGGCCCGGTTCGCCGCGCGCCTGGAACGGGCCGATGACGCGGACCGGCTCGCCCCCCTTGTCGATGACCTGCTGGACCTGGTGCAGGATACGGCGGCGGGGGAGTACGTGAGCCAGCTCATCCGGCGCGCCACCCTGGGGACGGAAAGTGTCGTCCAGACCCGTGACGCCCTGTCGGCCGCTCCGGTGGAGCAGGGGGAACTGGCAGCGGCATGGGAGAATAACCTCTGCGCGGGGCGGGAGTTCGGTCGCGTTCTGGCCGCCACCACCGAGCAGGGAGTGGTGCCGCTGTACTTCGTCACCAACCGCGCGCCCGTGACGCCGGATCAGGGGTTTTTCGGCGTCCGGGAGGGGGAGGGGATCAGTTGCGGCCTGGCCCGGGTGACGATCCCGGTGGCGGCGCACCGCATGGGACAGGTGGAACGCCCCGCCTGGTGGCGTCCCCTGGCCGATCCCCACGACAGCCGCCGCTATGTGGTGGTGGGAGACGTCGAACAGCTCACTCCCGAATCCTTTCACCACCGCCTGGGGCGGGATGCAGGGATGGACGACCTTGTGCTCTTCCTCCACGGCTATAACGTCACCTTCGAGGAGGCGGCCCAGCGGGCCGCGCAACTGGCCTACGACCTGCGGATCCGCGGCAGGCTGCTGCTTTTCAGCTGGCCCTCCCTGGGAGCGCTGGCCTGGTATCTGGCCGACGAGGAGCGGGCCGCGCTTTCCGCCGCACCGCTCCATGCCCTGCTGCGGCTTCTGGCCGACGGTCCCTGGGGGCGGGTGCACCTGCTGGCCCACAGCATGGGAAACCGGGTGCTCCTCTCCGGCCTGGCGGACCGCCCCTGGCCCAACGACAAGCTGAGCCAGATCGTTCTGGTGGCCGCCGATCTGCCGGTCAGTCTCTTCCGGCAGAAGTTTCCCCTGATCCGCAACCGGGGCGACCGCTACACCTCCTACGTCTCCCACCGCGACCGGGCCCTGTGGCTCTCCAGTCTGCTGCACCGGATCGAACGGGTGGGTATCAGCCGTGGTGGGGAACCCTTTGTCGCCGAGGGGCTGGAGACCATCGATGCCAGCGCCGTGGACACCGGCCTGCTGGGCCTGGGACACAGCTACTTCGGCGACGAGCGGAGCGTGCTGAGCGATCTCGGCTACCTCCTGCGCGAGGGGCTGCCGGCCGGGCGGCGCGGTTTTGCCCGGGACGAGGAGAGGGGGTACTGGTATTTTCCACGATGATCACAGCTCGCCGGAGCGGCGGATGACGGACCGGAGGCCATCATGGTGAGACGCCGCGCCACGTTCCAGGTCGGCAGCCGGTGGTTCGCGGTTGCCGCAGCGCTGGCGGCCTTCGTGCTCGTGGTCTCTCTCGGCGAAGTCCTGCTCCGTGCCCGGTGGCGGGAAGCCCATGATCAGCGTCGGGTGGAGATGACGTCCTACGCGGCCATGCTGCGGGCGCGGGTGGAGCGGGAACTGAATTCGCTGCTCTACCTCAACAGCGGCCTGGGGAGCTATCTGGTCGTGCGCGGTGCGCGTCTCCAGCGGGAGGAGATCGATGACATGCTCGCCGTCCTGTACCGGGGGACCCGCCATGTGCGTAATTTCGGCATCGCCGTGGGCTATCGCCTGACCTATATCTACCCGGTGCGGGGGAACGAGAAGGCGCTCGGCGTCGATTACCGGAGCCTGCCGCAGCAGTGGCCGGTCATTCGGCGTATCGTCGTCAGCGGCACACCGGCGCTGGCAGGACCGGTGCATCTGGTGCAGGGGGGAAGCGGCCTGGTCTACCGTGTCCCCCTGTTCCGCGACGGGAGCTACTGGGGCCTGCTGTCGACGGTCATCGACGCGGATTCGCTGTTCAGGAGCGTGTTCGAGGAGTCACGGGACGGCCGCTTCGCGTACGCGCTGCGGGGGAGGGACGGCCAGGGGAAGAGGGGGGAGGGGATTCTCGGCGATCTGACCCTGTTCGCCCGGCCCGATGCCGTGCTTCAGGAGATCGATATCCCCGGCGGCCGCTGGGTGATTGCCGTGGCGCCGCGCCGGGGGGGCGACCGCCCCCGTCCCGGCCTGGAGCGGTTCGTCATCTGCGCTGCCGCCGGTCTGCTGGCCTGGATGCTCTACGCCCTGATCCGCAGCCGTTCCGAACTGGCGCGCCTGGTGATGTTCGACTCCCTCACCGGGCTGCCCAACCGGCGCCTCCTCACGGACCGGGCGCGCGTCGCATTCGCCCGCCAGCACCGTCGGCCGGACCAGGCCTGCGCGCTCCTGTTGCTGGACCTGGACGGTTTCAAGGAGATCAACGACCGCTACGGGCACAATGCCGGCGACGCCGTGTTGCGGGAGACCGCGCACCGCTGCCGGGGGGTGGTGCGCGCCGAAGACACCGTTGCCCGCTGGGGAGGGGACGAATTCGTCGTGCTGATGGAAGCTGTTTCCGAGGAGACGGTGGAAACGCTCGTAACCCGGCTGCGCGAAGTTCTTGAGGCGCCGATCTCTTTCAGCGGACAGGTACTGACGGTGGGCGTTTCCGTGGGGGTCGTGCTGCACCACGAGGGGGACGCCGGCCTGGACGACATCATCGGGATGGCCGACCAGCGCATGTACCGCGACAAGTCGCGGCGCAGGTTGGGCGGCTGAAGGGGAACTCCTGCACGCAGCTCCTTGCTTGCCGCTGTTCCTGGACTATGATTGTGTGAGTCGTCCAGCCTGGGTGTGCCGTCGGTTGTGCGCTGCCTGATTCGCGCGCAGCGGTTCATGCGGGCTGTTGCCGGCAGGCCTCCGTGCAGGCCCGACGTGACGGCATGACAGCGAAACGGGGAGGAAGCCCATGGCGGAAATCTATTTCACCCGGGAACACGAGTGGATCAGGCTGGAGGAGGGAATGGGGGTGGTGGGCATCAGCGGTCATGCCGCCCATGAACTGGGGGACATCACCTTCGTGGAATTGCCCCGGGTCGGTACGCGAGTCGTCCAGTTCGGGCTCCTGGGGAGCATCGAGTCGGTCAAGGCCGCCAGCGACATCTTCGCCCCGGTCTCCGGCACCGTGGTCCGGGTCAACCAGGCCCTGGAGGAGATGCCGGAGCTGGTGAACACAAGCCCCCAGGGGGAGGGGTGGCTGGCCCGCCTGAAGCTGGATGAACCGGCTGAGCTGGAGAAGCTGATGACGGAGGATCAGTACGCCGACTACCTGAACAGCCTGTAGGAGCGCGCCATGGATGACAGCCATTACTGCCCCCATACGCCGGACGAACTGCGGGAGATGCTCGGCGTGATCGGTATCCGGAGCGTTGAGGAGCTGTTCGCCTCGATCCCGCCGGAACTGCGGGCCGCGCGTTTCGCCATCCCTTCCGGCATGTCCGAGTTCGAGACCCTGGCCAGGATGCGCGATCTGGCAGGGGAGAATGTGCGGGGGATCGTCCCCTTCATCGGCGGCGGCTTCTACGACCACCTGATTCCCGCCGTGGTGCCGCACCTGGCGGGTCGGTCGGAGTTCTCCACAGCCTATACCCCCTACCAGCCCGAGTGCTCCCAGGGTACCCTCCAGGCGCTGTTCGAGTACCAGAGTGCCATCTGCCTCCTGACCGGGCTGGACGTGGCCAACGCCTCCCTGTACGACGGCGCCACCGCCTGCGCCGAGGCGGCCCTCATGGCCCTGCGGGTCACCGGCCGCGGCAGGATCGCGGTGGACGGCTGCGTCAACCCCTTCTCCCGCCAGCTGCTGAAGACCTATCTGGGGAACCTGGACGTGGAGCTGGTGGAGATCGAACCACTGGACGGCCTGCTCAACCGCGGCGCCCTGGAGGGGATGCTGGACACCGGGCTGGCGGCCCTGCTGGTGCAGAATCCCAACTTCTTCGGCACCCTGGACGACTTCGGCGACCTGGCGCAGCGGCTCCACGCCAACGGCTCGCTGCTGATCAGTTCCGTCTATCCGGTTTCCCTGGGGATGGTGAAGACGCCGGCCGAGATGGGGGTGGATATTGCCGTGGGGGATGGCCAGAGCCTGGGCAACCCGCTCTCCTTCGGCGGCCCCTCCTTCGGCTTCATGGCAACGCGCCGGGAGCTGGTGCGCGCCATGCCCGGCCGGGTGGTGGGAGAAACCGTGGACCGGGAGGGGAGGCGCGGCTTTGTCCTTACCCTCCAGGCCCGGGAACAGCATATCAGACGCCAGCGGGCCACCTCCAACATCTGCAGCAACCAGAGCCTGTGCGCCCTGCGGGGGGTGATCTTCCTCTCCTCCCTGGGGAAAGGGGGGATGGTGGAGCTGGCCCGCCTGAACCGGGACAAAGCCGAGTACGCCAAGACGCGCCTGGCCGAAATCCCCGGTGTCTCCATCCTCCGCTCCGCCCCCACCTTCAACGAGTTCACCGTATCCCTCCCCGCGCCGGCCGGCATTGTCGTGTCGGCGCTCCTGCGACAGGGGGTGGCGGCCGGTGTGCCGCTCTCTCCCTATTACCGCGATTCGGAGCGGCTGATGGTGGTGACCGTGACCGAGAAGCGCAGCAGGAAGGAGATCGATCACCTGGCCCGGCTCATGGAGGTGGCGCTATGCGGCTGATCTATGAAGAATCGGTTCCCGGTCGGCGCGGCCTGACCCTGCCGGCTTCGGACGTGCCCGCGGCCGAGCCGCTTCCCGCTGAACTAGCCCGCAGGGAGGCGGCGGAACTCCCCGAGGTGTCCGAACTGGATCTGGTGCGGCACTTCACCACCCTCTCCCGCATGAACTACTCGGTTGATACCCACTTCTATCCCCTGGGCTCCTGCACCATGAAGTACAACCCCAAGGTCCTGGAGGACGGGGCCCTGCTGTTCGAGCCGTTTCATCCCATGACAGCGCTCCTGCCCGGAGGGGAAGCGTTCTGCCAGGGGAGCCTGGGGCTGCTCTACGACCTGGGGCAGCTTCTGGCGGAGATCACCGGCATGGACGAGGTCTCCTGTCAGCCGCTGGCCGGTGCCCAGGGGGAACTGGCCGGCATCATGCTCATCGCCGCCTGGCAGCGGGCCCGGGGGGAGGGGAGGCGCTACGTGCTGGTTCCGGATTCGTCCCACGGCACCAATCCCGCTTCGGCCGCCATGGCCGGCTTCGAGATCATCACCGTTCCCAGCGACTCCCAGGGGGACATGGATCTGGAGCTGTTCACACAAGCCATGAACGACCGGGTGGCGGCGGTGATGATGACCTGTCCCAACACCCTGGGGCTGTTCAACCCCCGCATCAGGGAGATCTGCGACATCGCCCACGCCCACGGCGCCCTGATGTACTACGACGGCGCCAACCTGAACGCCATTCTGGGCAGGGTGCGGCCGGGGGACCTGGGCTTCGATGTGGTTCACCTCAACCTGCACAAGACCTTTGCCACGCCCCATGGCGGCGGTGGACCGGGTGCCGGTCCCCTGGGGGTCAGGGGGGAGCTGGTCCCCTTCCTGCCTCTGCCGCGGGTCTGCATGAACGAGCAGGGAACGCTGTACCTGGAGACGGAGTCGGGCCGCTCCATCGGCCGCTGCGCGCAGTTCTACGGCAATTTCGGCATTCTGGCCAGGGCCTACGCCTACATCACCATGCTCGGCCGCCAGGGGCTGTCGAGGGTGTCCGAGGGGGCGGTGTTGAACGCCAACTACCTGAGGGCCCGCCTCAAGGAGCGGTATCGACTCCCCCACGATCAGCCCTGCATGCACGAGTGCGTGTTTTCCGCCGCTCACCAGCTGACCCATGGCGTTCACGCCCATGATATTGCCAAGTACTTGATCGACAAGGGTTTCCATCCGCCCACGGTCTATTTTCCCCTGAACGTCAGGGAGGCAATCATGATCGAGCCGACCGAGACCGAGAGCAAGGCCACGCTGGATGCCTTTGTTGATGCCATGGTCGAGGCGGCCGGATTGGCCGAGAGCGACCCGCGGGCGCTCCGGGACGCGCCGCTGACCATGCCGGTGTCGCGGCTGGACGAGACCAGGGCGGCCCGGGAGCCCAGGCTGCGCTGGTGAAGGGTGCGAGGGGTGAGGGGGGTGAGGGGAAACCTACAGGAAACCGTTCTCGGCCAGGGAGCGCATGCTCAAGGGGGCGCCGGATTTCCAGGGCTGGGTCAGACGCTCCACGTATTTCCCGATGATGTCGGTTTCGATGTTGACGTCGGTGCCCGGCCGCAGACGGTGCAGGGTGGTGCGGGCCAGGGTATGGGGGATGATGTTGACCGAGAAGCCGTCCCTGCCGACGTTGTTGACCGTCAGGCTGATGCCGTCAATGCACACCGAACCCTTGACCACCAGGTAGCGGGAGTTTTCAGACGGGAGGGTGAATTCCAGAACATGGTGTTGCGAGGTCTCCCCCCTGCGCGCCAGACGGCCGACGCAGTCCACATGGCCGGTGACGATGTGCCCCCCCAGGCGGTCTCCCATACGCAGGGCCCGCTCCAGGTTGACCAGACCGCCGCTGGTCAGGCCGCCCAGGGTCGTGGCGGTGAGTGATTCGGGAGATACGTCGAAGGTCAGCGCTCCGGTCTGCTTTTCGGTGACGGTCAGGCAGGCCCCGTTGACGGCCACCGAGTCGCCGATGGCGATCTCATCCAGGGGGAGGGTCGTTGCCACCCGCAGCAGGCCGGCCTTGCCGCGCCGTTCAAAGGCGGTCACCCGCCCGGTGTCTTCGATCAGGCCGGTAAACATGGCGCCTCCGGTCGGGCATGCACGACGATGTCCACGCCGCTGCGGCCCACGTTCGTAATGTTCAGCCTGGATGCCTGCTCCATGTCGGTCCTGCCCACCAGGTTGAAGGGTGAAAATCCGTCGCTTCCCAGGAGTTTCGGGGCCATGAAGAAGACGAATTCGTCGATCAGCCCTTGTTCCAGCATGCTTCCCGCCAGGCGTCCCCCCCCTTCCAGGAGGATCGACTGAATCCCCCGTTCACCAAGGCCGCGCAGCAGATCCCCGAGGCAGACATGCCCACGGTCGTTCCGGCAGACCATGACGGCGGCCCCCAGCCGCAGGTAGCGCTGGTGCATGGAAGGATCGGACTCCGTGGTGGCGATGAGGGTGGCGGCCGCGCTGCCGTCGTTGAGGAGCCGGGCGCTCTCCGGGGTGCGCAGGCGCGTGTCCACCACCACCCTGAGCGGATTTCTGCCCCTCAGGTGGCGCACCGTCAGCTGCGGGTCGTCGGCGATGACCGTGTCCACGCCGACCATGACCGCATCCATGCGGGACCGCATGCGATGCACCTCCGTGCGCGATGTCTGGCAGCTGATCCAGCGCGAGGCGCCGCTAGCGGTGGCGATCTTGCCGTCAAGGGTCATGGCGCACTTGTAGGTGACGTGGGGCATGCCGGTGGTGATCTGTTTGATGAAGGGGCGGTTCAGGTCGCGGCACTCCTCTTCCAGGATGCCGCGGACCACCTCTATACCGGCTGCTTCGAGCTCGGCCAGGCCGCCGCCGCTCACCCGGGGGTTGGGATCGGCCATGCCGGCCACCACTCTCCTTACCCCAGCCCGGATCAGGGCCTGGCTGCACGGTGGGGTCTTGCCGGTGTGGCAGCAGGGCTCCAGGGTCACGTACACGTCTGCGCCCCGGGCGTGTTCCCCCGCCATCTCCAGGGCATGGATTTCGGCATGGGGGGTGCCCGCCTTTTTGTGCCAGCCCGTACCGACAATGACCCCGTTCCTGACGATGACGCATCCCACCGCCGGGTTGGGGGACGTCCTGCCGAGGCCCCGGCGGGCCAGGGCCAGGGCCCGTTTCATGTGCCTGACGTCATCGGTCATTTCTTGAGCAGCTCCTGCAACTCCTGCATGAATTCGTTGATATCGCGGAAGGAACGGTACACCGAGGCAAAGCGCACGTAGGCCACTTCGTCCAGGTCGTGCAGTTCCTTCATGATCCATTCGCCGATCAGGGTGGTGGAGATCTCCTTCTCCGACGACTCCTGCAGGCGGGTCTCCAGGCGGTCCACCAGTCGCTCGATCACCTCCACGGAGATGGGGCGCTTCTCGCAGGCCTTCTTGATGCCGGAGATGATCTTGGTCCGCTCGAACGGTTCGCGGCGGCCGTCCTTCTTGAGCACCAGCGGCAGCATCTCCTCGATGCGTTCGTGGGTCGTGAAGCGCTTGGCGCACTGTTCGCATTCGCGCCGCCTGCGAATGCCGCTCCCCCCCTTGTCGGGCCGGGAATCCACCACCTTGCTGTCGGAATTGCCGCAGAACGGGCATCTCATGGCTCAGCCTCCTCGCGTTCCTCCGGAAAGTGGACCAGTTCGATTCCCGATTCGGCAATCATCTCCCGGGCCAGGTCGTCGGCGTACCCCTCGGAGAAGACCACCCGCCGTATGCCGGCGTTGATCAGCATCTTGGTGCAGATCACGCAGGGCATGGTGGTGCAGTAGAGTGTCGCGCCGTCGATGTTGACCCCGTGGCGGGCTGCCTGGATGATGGCGTTCTGCTCGGCGTGCAGACCGCGGCAGAGCTCGTGCCGCTCCCCCGAGGGAACCTTCAGGCGCTCCCGCAGGCAGCCGGCCTCGCTGCAATGGCTGATGCCCGACGGCGCGCCGTTGTAGCCGGTGGCCAGGATGTTGCGTTCCTTGACCAGGAGCGCTCCCACGCAGCGCCGCAGGCAGGTGGAGCGGGTAGCCACCAGGTGGGTTATGTCGATGAAGTATCTGTCCCAGGAGGGGCGTTGCATGGGAGTCGTATTCCTTCCGGTCGCGAATGTGCCGGCCACGTTACCCCAGTCTCGCAATCAGGTCAATACGGGAATGGCGCCGATGGCCGCTCGAACGGGCGTGGTCGCGGGGGATGGACAAATGGGGGGATATGCGTGATACTCTGTTCGGTGCGGCCCGGCCGTTTCAGCGGTCCGGGTATTTCCCTGTTCCGAGGTACCGTTTTCCATTATGCAACCATCCAGTTTCCGTATACTGCTCGTTGACGATGAGGAGGGGATCCGCTTCACCCTGGGATGCCTGCTCAAGAAAGAAGGCTTCCTGGTGGAGGTCGCGGCGGGGCGCGGAGAGGCCCTGGCTCTTTTGGCTGCCGCCCCCTTTGACCTGGCCCTGGTGGACATCATGCTCTCCGGAGAGAACGGCATGGGGCTTCTGGGGGACATCAAGAGCACGTATCCGGCCACCCAGGTGATCATGATTACCGGTCGCCCCGAGGTGGATACGGCTGCTGAAGCGGTCCGGCTGGGGGCCTTCGACTACCTCACCAAGCCGATCCGGCACGAGACCCTCATGGCGGTCAGCCGCCACGCCCTGAGCGCCAAAAAGATGAACGATGAGCGGGAGCTGTACCGCGCCAATCTGGACGCCATCTTCCGCACCGTTACGGATTCCATCCTGATGGTTGACCGGGAGGGGCGGCTGGCCCAGTTCAACACGGCGGCCGGAAACCAGTGCGGGCTGAGCGCCGACATGATCGGTAAGGATCTTGCCACTCTGTGTCTGGCCTGTAACGGCAGGTGCACCGCTACCCTGCTGGAGACACTGCATCACAACTCCCCCCGCGAAGTGCGGCGCTTCGAGTGTAGCAACCGGGAGGGGAAACCGCGCGTTGCCTCTCTCTTCTCCACGCCGGTGGTGGATGCTGATGGCTCGGTGGATGGCGCGGTGGCAGTGATTCACGATGAAACGCGCCTGGTGGACCTGGAGCGTTCCCTGAGGACCAGGAGCACCTACCACAACATCGTCGGTAACTCCCTCCCCATGCAGCGCCTGTTCTCCCTGATCGAGGCCCTCGCCGACGTGCCCACCACGGTCCTGATCAACGGCGAGAGCGGAACCGGCAAGGAGTTGGTGGCTGCCGCGCTCCACGCCACCGGCGTTCGCGCCCGCGGACCCTTCGTGAAGGTCAACTGCTCGGCCCTTTCCGAGTCGCTCCTGGAGAGCGAGCTGTTCGGACACGTGCGCGGGGCCTTTACCGGCGCCATTTCCGATAAGGTCGGCCGCTTCCAGAAGGCCCACGGCGGGACGCTTTTTCTGGACGAGATCGGCGACATATCACCGGCGGTACAGATGCGCCTTCTGAGGGTCCTGCAGGAAAGCGAGTTCGAGCGGGTGGGGGAGTCCACGCCCATCAAGGTCGATGTGCGCATCATCGCCGCGACCAACCAGAACCTGGCGGACAAGGTCGGCCAGGGAACGTTCCGCCAGGACCTGTTCTACCGCCTCAACGTGGTCCGGCTGGTGCTGCCGGCACTCCGGGAACGCCTGGATGATCTTGAACTGCTGGTGGCACACTTCATCGCCAAGTTCAACGTCAAGTTCGGCCGGGACATTACCGGTGTTTCCAGCGATGTCATGGCCGTCTTCCGCCGCCACGACTGGCCCGGCAACGTGCGCGAACTGGAGCACGCCATCGAACATGCCAGCATTCTTTGCACGTCCGATATCATTTCCCTCTCCGATCTTCCCCAGGATCTGCTGGATGCCCTGCGCAGTCGCGGGGCTGGACCGGTCGATGTTCCCGCGGATTCCCCGTCCCCCCGGCCGCGTCTCACCCTGGAGGAGGCCCTGGCGATGACCGGCGGCAACAAGAGCCGCGCCGCCGATCTGCTGGGAATCAGCCGCCGTACGGTGTACCGCCACCTGGAAGAGTGCGGGGCGGCAAAATAACCTCAGGTCGAACGGGCTTCGATAGATGGAGTCCGGTATCCGTTCATTCCCTCCTCGTGCAGGACCGTTTGTTCCCCTGATCGCTGGCCGTTGCCGAAATCCGTGCGTTGCGCCGTCCCCGGCACGTCCTGCTCGTTCCGGTGTGACATGACACAACTCCCGGTGTGACATGTCACACCGGGACAGTGTGACACTCTCCTTTCTGTAGTGCTCCCCCTTTCTACCTACGCATTGCGTTTACCTCCATATTTCTTCTTCCAAGTCCGCCGGCACGCGCTTCGGCGGCTTTTACCCGTTCTGTCCGCTACGTTGGCACAAGAGTTGAAAACGACGCGTGGCGACGAAGCGTGGCTTTCATGACGACGGAACCGGAAGGGGGGACGATTCAATGGTTGAAGAGTTGCAGACGACCCAGTACCTCACGTTTGTTCTCGACAGCGAGGTCTTTGCCGTTGATGTGGCCAGGGTCCGGGAGATCCTGGAGTATACGACGGTCACCAAGGTGCCCAGGACGGAGAGGTACATGCGCGGCGTGATCAATCTCCGCGGCAGCGTGGTGCCGGTGGTTGAAATGCGGGTGCTGTTCGGGCTTCCCGAAGCGGATACCACCATCAATACCTGTATCATTGTCATGGAGATCGCCACCGGAGGCTCATCCCTGGTCATGGGGGCGCTGGCCGATTCGGTGCGCGAGGTCATGGAACTGGATCCGGCTCAGATCGAAGCGGCTCCCCGGGTGGGATCACGGGTCGATACGGATTTTATCAGGGGTATGGGCAAGCAGAACGACGAGTTTGTCATGATTCTCGATATCGACCGGATGCTGCCGGACGAGTCAGCGGACTCTCTCGTGGATATGGGGAGTATGGCGGCGTCCTTGGATGAAACCGGACTGATGGCAGTGGGCGGGGCATGAAAATTACGGCAAAGGAGAATACACACATGTTCATGGACAAGAAACTGAAAACAGTGTTGATGAGCGGATTCATCGCGATGGTGCTCATCGGCGGGATACTCGGTGTCATCGGGGCCAGACTGGCCGGTGGCGCCGGTACCGCCAACGCGCCGCTGTACATCATGGCCCTGGTGGCGGTGGGGGGCGTGCTGGCCGCGGGGTTGGGCAGTTCGATCGTTCGCGGTCTGCTGGCCCAGCTTGGGGGTGAAGCGGCTGACCTGACGGCAGCAGCCAACCTGCTCGCCTCCGGGGACCTGGGGCGCGAGATACCGGTGGCTCCGGGCGACAGCACCAGCGCCATGGCTGCACTGAAGAGGGTGGCTGATTCTTTGCGCTCCGTTGTGGCCGATGCTTCGTTACTGTCTGATGCCGCCGTTGCGGGCAGACTCTCGGTGCGGGCCGATGCGGCCAAGCATGCGGGTGATTACAGGAGGATCGTCGAGGGGTTTAACGGCTCTCTGGACGCCGTCGTGGAGACGATTCACGATGCGGCAACGCGCGTTGATCAGTTGAGTCGCGGGGAGATCTTCGAAGAGATAACCGATGGCTACCGGGGAGACTTCGCTGAACTGCGCCAGAGCCTCAACCGCTGCAAACAGGCTAACGAGGCGTTGCGGGTCGATATCCGTACCATGTGCATCGCCTCCTACGAGGGGCAGTTGGACACCCGCGTCGATCCGGACAAACATCAGGGCTTCTTCTCCCGGGCTGTTGCCGGCCTGAACAACCTGTTCGAGAACTTTACCGCGCCGCTGAAGGTAACCACCGACTACATCGAGAAGATCAGCCACGGTGAGATACCGGAAACCATTACCGAAGAGTACCGGGGCGATTACAACCACATCAAGCAGAGCATCAACCGCTGCATCGAAGGGCTCGGCGGCCTCGTGGAGTCCAACGCCGTGCTGCAGAAGATGGCGATCAACGATCACACCCAGAAGGTGGAAGGACAATACCTGGGGATCTACGCCGAAGTGGGCCGTGCCGTCAACGACGTCAGGGACAGGCTGGTGCGCGTTGCCCAGACCGCCCGCAACATCGCCGCCGGTGACACCAGTGATCTGGAAATCTACAAGGCTATCGGCAACGGTACGGGCCGCCGGAGCGACAACGACCATCTGGTGCCGAACTTCATCGGCATGATGGAAGCCATCAATACCCTGGTGAGCGACGCCAATATGCTGGCTGACGCTGCTGTTCATGGCAATTTCACTACCCGTGCCGACCTGAGCAGGCACCAGGGAGATTTCCGCAAGATCGTTGCCGGTGTCAATGCCACCCTGGACACCGTTGTTGACAAGGTGGTGTGGTACGAGGCGATTATCGATGCGGTGCCGTTTCCGATCCATGTTATCGACATGGACATGAACTGGACCATGCTGAACAAGGCTTTCGAAAAGCTGATGGTTGAAAGCGGCGCCGTTACGGACCGCAGGGCCGCGGTGGGCAAGCCGTGCTCGAGCGCGGCAGCCAACATCTGTAACAGCGAGAAATGCGGCATCCGCCAGCTGCAGAAGGGGGTTGGCGAGAGCTACTTCGACTGGCACGGGGCCCAGTGCAAGCAGGATACCTCCTATCTGCTGAACAAAAACGGCGAAAAGATCGGTTACGTGGAGGTGGTCACCGACCTGACGCCGATCCTCCGGAACCGGGACTACACCCATGCCGAGATCGAGCGCATGGCGGCCAACCTGACCAGGCTGGCGTCCGGCAATCTGGAGCTGGATCTGAACGTCAAGGAAGCCGACGAGCATACCGTTGCCACCCGGGAAGATTTCGTCAAGATCAACGAGAGTCTGGCCAGGGTGAAGGAGGCGGTCGGTTCCATGATCGCCGATACCGACATGCTGGTGCACGAGGCGGTTGCCGGCCGGTTCGATACCCGCGCCGATGCCGACAAACACCAGGGGGATTACCGCAGGATCGTTGCCGGCATCAACCAGACCCTGGACACCGTGGTGGACAAGGTGGTGTGGTACGAGGCGATTATCGATGCGGTGCCGTTTCCGATCCATGTCATCGACATGGACATGAACTGGACCATGCTGAACAAGGCCTTCGAGAAGCTGATGATCGAGAGCGGCGCCGTACCTGACCGCAGGGCCGCGGTGGGCAAGCCGTGTTCGAGCGCGGCAGCCAACATCTGTAACAGCGAAAAGTGCGGCATCCGACAGCTGCAACGCGGCATCGGCGAGAGCTACTTCGATTGGCACGGGGCCCAGTGCAAGCAGGATACCTCGTACCTGCTGAACAAGCAGGGCGAGAAGATCGGTTACGTGGAGGTGGTCTCCGACCTGACGCCGATCCTCCGGAACCGGGACTACACCAACGCCGAGATCGAGCGCATGGCGGCCAACCTGACCAGGCTGTCGTCCGGGGACCTGAATCTGGATCTGAACGTCAAGGAAGCCGACGAGCATACCGCCGCCACCCGGGAAGGGTTTGTCAAGATCAACGAGAGTCTGACCAGGGTGAAGGAGGCGGTCGGCTCCATGATCGCCGACACCGACATGCTGGTGCATGAGGCGGTTGCCGGCCGGTTCGATACCCGCGCCGATGCCGATAAGCACCAGGGGGATTACCGCAAGATCGTTGCCGGCATCAACCAGACCCTGGACACCGTGGTGGACAAGGTGGTGTGGTACGAGGCGATTATCGATGCGGTGCCGTTTCCGATCCATGTCATCGACATGGACATGAACTGGACCATGCTGAACAAGGCCTTCGAGAAGCTGATGATCGAGAGCGGCGCCGTACCTGACCGCAGGGCCGCGGTGGGCAAGCCGTGTTCGAGCGCGGCAGCCAACATCTGTAACAGCGAAAAGTGCGGCATCCGACAGCTGCAACGCGGCATCGGCGAGAGCTACTTCGATTGGCACGGGGCCCAGTGCAAGCAGGATACCTCGTACCTGCTGAACAAGCAGGGCGAGAAGATCGGTTACGTGGAGGTGGTCTCCGACCTGACGCCGATCCTCCGGAACCGGGACTACACCAACGCCGAGATCGAGCGCATGGCGGCCAACCTGACCAGGCTGTCGTCCGGGGACCTGAATCTGGATCTGAACGTCAAGGAAGCCGACGAGCATACCGCCGCCACCCGGGAAGGGTTTGTCAAGATCAACGAGAGTCTGACCAGGGTGAAGGAGGCGGTCGGCTCCATGATTTCCGACACCAACATGCTGGTGGATGCGGCACTGGACGGCAGGCTGGCGATCCGCGCCGATGCCGACAAGCACCAGGGCGACTTCCAGAAGGTCGTCTCCGGCATCAACAATACCCTTGACGCGGTTGTCACCCCCCTGAAAATGGCTGCCGATTACGTCGCCCGCATCTCCATCGGAGATATGCCGAGCGTCATAACCGATACCTACAAGGGTGATTTCAATGACATCAAGAACAACCTGAACGTCCTGATCGATGCCATTAACAATATCACTACCAATGCCATGCAGGTTGCCCAAGGAAACCTGATGGTGGATCTGAAGAAACGGTGCGACAACGACGAGCTGATGGAGTCCCTGGCTTCCATGGTGACGAAGCTGCGTGAAGTGGTCATGGAAGTGCAGTCGGCGGCGGACAACGTGGCCGCCGGCGGCCAGCAGATGGCTGCCACGGCCCAGCAGATGTCCCAGGGGGCAAGCGAACAGGCGGCATCCGCCGAGGAGGTCTCCTCCAGCATGGAAGAGATGGCCTCCAGCATCCGCCAGAATACGGACAACGCCATGCAGACGGAGAAGATCGCCATCAAGTCCGCCTCCGACGCCCGCGAGGGGGGCAAGGCGGTGACCGAGACCGTTTCGGCCATGAAGGAGATCGCCACCAAGATTTCCATCATCGAGGAGATCGCCCGCCAGACCAACCTTCTGGCTCTGAACGCGGCTATCGAGGCGGCCCGTGCCGGCGAGCACGGCAAGGGGTTCGCGGTGGTGGCCTCCGAGGTCAGGAAGCTGGCCGAGCGGAGCCAGGCCGCGGCCGGCGAAATCAGCCAGCTCTCCACCACCAGCGTGGCTATTGCCGAGCAGGCTGGCGAGATGCTGGACAAGATGCTGCCGGATATCCAGAAGACCGCCGAACTGGTGCAGGAAATCAGCGCGGCCAGCAAGGAGCAGGACAGCGGCGCCGAGCAGATCAACAAGGCGATCCAACAGCTGGATCAGGTGATCCAGCAGAATGCCTCGGCCAGCGAGCAGATGGCGTCCACCACCGAGGAGCTCTCCAGTCAGGCCGAGCAGCTGAAGGCCACCATAGCGTTCTTTACCCTGGAGGACGCTCGACGTAAGGCTCTGCCGACACCGCGCCACGCCCCGCCCCGCCAGATTGCGGCAGCCCCGGTTCGCCAGGCTCCCATGGTAAAAAAGGCGGCCGTTGCTCCCGCGAGAAGTTCCAAAGGCGGGGGAATAGATCTGGATCTTGGTCCGGTCGGCCCCGACAGTCTGGATAATGAATTCGAAAAATTCTAACTGAAACAAGCTGTACTGCACGACAGGGGGGCGATATTCTTCTCACACCTATCATCGCCCCCCTCTGTATGAACGCTGCCGCTGGGGCAGCCGGTGTTCATTGATGAACGCAACGGTCTCGACGTGCCGTTTCCATCGGTTGCGCGGATCTCGAATTTCTCACCTCTGTGACGGGACACGTCCGGTGTAGCAATGACAATGACAACGATACGTGAAGAAAACATGAGTCGGGCGCAGAGGCTGGAATCCATCGGGACCCTGGCAGGGGGGGTTGCCCATGATTTCAACAATATTCTGACGGTGATTATCGGTGCCTGCACTCTGCTGGAAATGAATGCCGCCGATTATCCGGAGCAGATGCCGTTCGTTTCCCGCATACGCAACTACGCGGAGCGGGCGGCGCAGCTGACCCAGGATCTTCTGGCATTCAGCCGCAGGCAGGACATCGCGGTCCGGCCGGAAAACCTGGGAGAGCTTTTTCACGACATGCATCACTTTCTGGAGAGCGTAATCGGTGATGGCATTCAACTGGTAATCGAGCAGCATGAAGCAGCGGTGATGGTCATGGCTGACCGGAACCAGATCGAACAGGTGCTCATGAATCTGGCGGCCAATGCGCGCGATGCCATGCCCGGGGGAGGGACCCTCCGCATGAGTCTGTCACGGGTCGTGAACGACGGCTCTCTGCCGGATCTGGAAGGTTGCCCGGCGGGTGACTATGCCCTGATACGGGTGTCCGACACCGGGGCGGGAATCGACCGGGAGAACCTGTGTCGGATCTATGAGCCCTATTTCACCACCAAGGAGCTGGGTGGTGGAGCGGGTCTCGGCCTTTCCGTCGTATATGGCATCATCAGCCAGCATAACGGTCTGATCCATGTCCAGAGCAGTCCGGGCGAGGGCACGACATTCAGTATCTACCTGCCGATGTGGGACCAGGAGCGGCCGGTAACGGAGCCCGGCGGCGAGCCACGATTGCCGGGCGGCACGGAGACGATCCTGCTGGTTGACGGGGACCCGGTCATGCTGAGGATCAACGCGGCCCTTCTGGAGGGGGCGGGCTACATGGTGTTGAGCGCGTCGGATGCCGTGGAGGCTCAGGACCTGCTCCGGCGCGGGCGGGAGCATATTTCTCTGGTGGTGATTGGTACGGATCTGTATTGCGCCAGCCAGCCGGAATCCTGGCTGATCGATGGTGCCGACGGGATCGGGTTGCTGCTGGTTCAGGGAGCCGCTGACAGGGGAGCGGTTGGTCAGATGGAGGGTGCTGCCTGTATCATGAACCCCTCGGATCCTCTGCGGTTTCTGCAGCAGGTCCGAGCCGTGATCGACGGCAGAGGCCCGTGAGGCGCGCGGAGCGTGACATTTTTTTTTTCGATGGTATAGTGCAGGCAACAAATTTCTTCTGGAAGGTAGTGTCAATGAAATCAAGGCTATTCCCCGTTATTTCCGCTCTGCTCCTGTTCTCCTCGTTTGCCGCGTTCGCAGCTCCCGTCGTACTGCTCCCCAAGGGATACCACTCCTGGAAGAAGAGTGAGCGCAAGGTGGTTACGGATAAGAGCTCCCTCTTCTACGGAATTCACTACATCTATGCCGATGCCAAGGCGGTAAAGGGGTACCGGGCCGGAAACCGTTTTGCCGAAGGAAGCCGCATCATTGTGGAACACTTCAATATCAAGGGTAATCCCGCCGTGGACGGCCCGAAAAACATGGTCGTTATGATGCGCAAGGACAAACGTTTCCAGAAAACCGGCGGTTGGCAGTTTTCCGGATTTGGCGCCGACGGCAAACCGAGCGGAATCGATCCGGTTACGACCTGCTTCGGCTGCCACCTGAAGGATGCGTCACAGCGGGGATTCGTGATCTCCACTATTAAAGATTTCAAGTAACGTCAGGCGACTCATACACGCTGTCACAGGCCCAGTGACGTTGATGGCTCATTGGGCCTTCATGTCTTCGGTGATGGAGCCGGGACCGTGTTGTTAATCTGGTCGTTACGGTTACAATTCACCTAACTGTTTTTGCCGGTTGTGTACTGCGCTCCGGCCTGCTGAGATGAAGGGACTACCATGTCACTGACGATTGCCCCCTTTTCGGAAAAAAGAGACGCGGCGAAGATTGCCGGGACGCTCGCCTCCTGGCGGGAAAGCATCGCTCCCGCCATTGAGACGTTGCGCGTGATGGCCGGAACAACCGAAGACGAATTCCTGCAGATGGGGTCGCAGTTGCAGTCATTTTACCAGCGCTCCGTGGATATCACCCGCATGGCAGGTGCATTGACGGATATCGTTTCCGGCGAACGCCTGCAGATGCTGATTGGCCGCCTGCGCCAGATGATGTCGGATATGGAAGAGTATCTGGCCGGTGCGCGCAACCGCAGTGGCGAGAGTTTCAAGACCCTGGGACAGGTTCAGGAACTGCTTGAGAAGCTGACTGTCCCCCTGGAGGGGTTCCAGAAGATGAACAAGACCTTGCGCATGCTGAGCATTTCGACCAAGATCGAAAGCTCGCGCCTGGGTGACCTGGGCAGCGGTTTTGTCAATCTGGCCATGGATGTGGAAAAACTCTCCCATCAGGTCAATGAAAAGTCGGCCACGATCCTGAACCATCGTCAGGTGCTGGCGTCAACGATCCAGTCGAACCTCAGATCCGTGTATTCCAGCGAGGCTGCCCAGGATTCCGAAGTGCGCGGAGCTCTGTCGCGAACCGCGGCCAGTCTTCAGGAGCTGATCGCCGTTACCGATCGCTGTTCCCGTTTCGGCTCCATGATTTCGGATGTCTCGGCGGATGTGAGCGACAATATCAGCGAGGTCGTCTCATCGCAACAGACCCACGATATAACCCGCCAGCAGGTGGAGCATGTCGTCGAGGCACTGGAAAAACTGTCGGCCGGTCTTGCCGCCGTGGGGGGGGGGGCGCTGGATGAGGAAAGCGGCAAGGCCCTCGTGATCGAAGCGGGAGACGTGTGCGAGCTCCAGGAGGCTCAACTCCGCTTTGCCACGTCGGAACTGCATGCCGCGGTCTGCACCATCGTGGATAATCTGCGCGATGTTGCCAGCAAGCAGAGTTCCATGGCCAGCGAATCCCTCTCCGTGGCTGGAGTGGCCGATTCCGGAAGCAGTTCGTTCGTCGATGACCTGAGGCAGGGTATGGCGTCCATCACGTCAGTGCTGGTCGGTTGCGCCACGTCCGACCACGACATCGCCACGACCATGCAGAGCGTGGCGACGACGATTCAGCAGATTACCGGTTTTGTAGAAGATATCGAGTATATCGGTTCCGAGATTGACCTGATCGCCCTCAACTCCCAGATAAAGGCCGCTCACACCGGTCGGGAGGGGGCAGCCCTGGGGGTTCTTGCCGAAGCGATCAAGCGACTGTCGGACGAGGCGGTCAGGCAGACCGAGGCGGTTGCCTCGACACTCAATGTGATCCATACCACGACCGAACATCTGACGATGGAGGCTTTCGGAGATGAGGGAGAATCTTCGGGATTGATCGCGTCCATGGAAGCGGAATTGACCGAAATTCTCCAGACCCTGGGCGTGATGAACGAGGAGCTCTTCGGGCTTCTGGCCGGGCTGGGAGAGAATGTCCAGTCGTTGACCGAAGATGTGGAATCGGCGACCTCCGGTATCGATGTGCATGAGCGAATCAAGACCATGGCCGCCGGCGTACTTGTCGATCTGGAACGGATCGTTGAGCAGGCCCGCCAGATTGAACCCGCCAGCAGCCAGTTCAAGCAGAATCTGCGCCACATGGAAGAACGCTACACCATGGAGAGCGAACGTCATATCCACGAGGCCATTGCCCGCAAGCGGGGCGGACAGCATGCGGCCAGCCCCAGACCGGACGAGAAGCCCATGCCCCGGGACGATGCGCACAGCGATTCCGAGTTCGGGGATAACGTCGACTTATTCTGACAGGAGGCAGACAGATGGCGCTTACGAGTGTTTGCCGTGAAAACGGTGAAATCGTTATAACCAGCGGGGATCGCCTGACGATCGAGAATGCGGCCGAATTTGCCCGACTGATTCGGGAGGGAATGGAGACGGCTCACCAGGTGAGGGTGGAGTTTGAGGCGGAGTGCGAACTGGACATCACCGGCCTGCAGGTTCTCTGCTCTGCCTGCAAGACGGCCGCGGCACACGGCAAGGTGTTTTTGTGCTCCGGTCAGCGCTCCCAGGCTCTGGTCGATATGATCGAGTCCTGTGGCGCCGCGCGCCATGCCGTATGTAAGCAGAACAATAATTCAACCTGTATATGGTTTGGAGGTGTGGAGTAATGGCAAAAGTGATCATGACCGCCGACGATTCGGCCAGTGTACGCCAGATGGTGGCGTTTACCCTCAAGCAGAACGGCTACACCGTCGTGGAGGCGGTGGACGGCCGCGATGCTCTCAATAAGCTGAACGCGCAGAAGGTGGACATGCTGCTCACCGACCTGAACATGCCCAACCTGGATGGCATCGGGCTCATCAAGGGGGTCAGATCCGGCTCCCTGAACAAGTTCATTCCCATCGTCATGCTGACCACCGAATCCCAGGATTCAAAGAAAGCCGAAGGCAAAGCCGCCGGCGCCACCGGTTGGATCGTCAAGCCGTTCAAGCCCGAGCAGCTGATCGCCGTAATCAAGAAGGTTCTGGGCTGAACGGGAAAGAACCGGTGAGGAGCAGGAAGTGAGGGGTGAAAAGTGGACACGTTTTCTTTTCACCCTTCTGGGCTCCTTGCTCCGAACCCGTTACCCAACTCCCCACCACTGAGGTGCGAATATGATGGAACAAGCCATTGCAACCTACCGGGAGGAGGCAAGCGAACTCCTGGCAGAACTGGAGAGCTCGCTCCTGGAACTGGAGGAGACGCCAGAGGACGAGGATCTTATAAATCGGGTCTTTCGTGCCATGCACACCATCAAGGGCTCCGGCGCCATGTTCGGGTTCGACGAGATCGCATCCTTCACCCACGAGGTGGAGACGGTCTTCGACATGGTGCGCAACGGGAAGATGACCGTGACCAAGCGACTCCTGGACCTGACCCTCAGGTCACGGGATCACATCATGGCGCTTCTGGATGCCTCGGCCGGGCGGGGAGAGGTTGACCGCAGCCAGGGTGACGAAATCATCGCCAACCTGCAGCAGCTGCTTCCCGGCGGTGAGCCGGTGAACGCCGCGGAGGATGTCTCTGGTCCCGTGTCGTGCGATGCGCGCGAGGACGATGCTTCGGAAAATGCCACCTGGCGCATCCGCTTTCGTCCAACCCGAGAGCTGCTGCTGTTCGGCACCAATCCGATATCTCTGATCAACGAGTTGCGCAGCCTGGGGGAATGCCATGTGGTGGCCCAATTGGACGAGATTCCTGCGCTGGACGACCTGGTCGCGGAACAGTGCTACCTGTACTGGGACATCATCCTGACCAGCTCCCGTGGAGAGGACGCCATCAGGGATGTGTTCATTTTTGTGGAAGACGACTGCGATATCAGGATCCAGCTGATCGACAGCAATGGTCAGATTGATCGCGAGGATGGCTACAAGAAGCTGGGGCACATTCTGGTGGAGCGCGGCGACCTGTCCGTTGAGGAGATGCAGAGTGTCTTGACCCAGCAGAAGCGGTTCGGCGAGCTCCTGGTAGAGCAGGGGATTGTCCATCCCGAGAAGGTCCAGTCGGCCCTAATCGAACAACAGCATGTCAAGGCGGTACGTCAGGAGCGGAGCGCTCCCGCTGCCTCCGATGCTGCCGCCAGTATCCGGGTGCCGGCGGAACGCCTGGATCAGCTGATCAACCTGGTGGGGGAGATGGTCACGGTACAGGCTCACCTTTCCCAGGTATCCTTGGCCTGCGGCGATGCCACCTTCATCTCCATCTCCGAAGAGGTGGAACGTCTGACCAATGAATTGCGCGATACGGCCCTGAACATCCGCATGCTGCCCATCGGCAGTACCTTCAGCAAGTTCAAGCGGCTGGTGCGTGACCTTTCCCAGGAGCTGGGCAAGGAGATCGAGATGGATACCTTCGGGGCGGAGACCGAGCTGGACAAGACCGTCATCGAAAAACTGAACGATCCGCTGGTGCATATTATCCGTAACAGTATCGACCATGGGATCGAGATGCCCGAACTGCGTCGCGCCGCCGGCAAGTCGCCGGTGGGGACCGTCTGCCTGGGCGCTGTTCATTCGGGAGACTCGGTGCTGATAACCATCCGTGACGATGGCGCTGGTCTTGATCGGGACGCCATCCGTACCAAGGCCGTTGAACGCGGCCTCCTGGCTCCCACTGCCGAGGTCTCCGACAAGGAGATTTTTTCCCAGATCTTTGCCCCCGGTTTTTCCACCGCCCAGAAGATAACCAATATTTCCGGTCGTGGCGTGGGCATGGATGTGGTCAAACGCGGCATCCAGGATCTGCGGGGCACCATCGAGGTTGACAGCGTGCGGGGAAGCGGCACCACCATTACCCTGCGGATTCCCCTTACCCTGGCCATTATCGAGAGTCTGCTGGTCAAGATCGGTGACAGCCATTTCGTACTGCCGCTGGCAGCGGTGGAAGAGTGCGTGGAATTGACCCGGGAGGATGTGGAGGCTGCCCATGGACGCAACCTGGCGATCATCAGGGGTAATCTCACGCCGTTCATCTCGCTGCGGGAACAATTCGGGATCGAAGGCGAGCGTCCCGATATCGAACAGATCGTCATCGTATCGGTCAACGGCACGCGCATCGGCTTCGTGGTTGACTTCGTGGTTGGCGAACATCAGACCGTGATCAAACCGCTGGGGAGACTGTATCAGGATGTCAAGGGCGTGTCGGGCGCCACCATCCTGGGAGACGGCTCCGTTGCCCTGATCCTCGACCCCGGCGTGCTGACCCAGTGCGCTGAAACCGCCGAAGCGAGCATGGCCCTGTAGGTTGGCGCCGTTACCCCCAAACCGCTCTCAGACCTGGTTCTCCACGAATGAATCCGTGCGTGCTGGAATGAAAAATGAAAAATCTTTTCGATGTGTTATTGTTCATGTGTGGAGGTGGATTGATGCTGTTTCTCTGAATACGTGACTGTTCATGTCGCGGGCGCTTTCGCACCCCATTGATCGATTCCCCGTAGTTGACGGACAACTGTGCTGTTGTTTTTCAGATAGATTCACACAATCCTGCGTGGAGGTGGAACATGCTGAACAACATGAACATTGGCGCCAAACTGATTTGCGGATTCGTGATAGTTGCCCTCATTGCCGGGGTGTTGGGGGTGGTCGGCATCAGGAAGATCCATCAGATCAATGAGGCCGACAAACTGCTCTACGAGAAGATCACGGTGCCGACCGCCCAGTTGTTGAATATCTCCACCAATTTTCAGAAGATCCGGGTTAACGTCCTTTACGTCCTCAGGAGCAGCGTCAGGGGCGAGAAGGAAAAACTGATCGAGGGCATCAAGAAGCTTCAGGAGGGAATCGACAAGGAAGCGCTCCTGTTTGAGAAGACGATCCTGACCGAAGAGGGACGTAAGACGTTTGCCGACTTCAACAGGGAGCGGGCAAACTATTACAATCTCATGGATCGTCTGCTGCAGTCTTCTCTGGCTGACAATGTCAGGGAGGTTCAGGGACTGCTGGATTCGGGGCAGTTTGCCAGGATAGCCGGCGAGTTCAGCGACACCATCGACAAGCTGATCGATGCCAAACTGGCGCAGGCCCAGAAGACATCCGAAGAGAATGCCGCCACGTCCGCCAATGCTACGCGCCTCATGACCATTGTCGCCATTGCCGCCGTGCTGCTTGCCATCGGTATGGGCGTGTTCATGAGCCGGGCCATTACCCGTCCCATACACGAAGCGGTGGCCGTGGCCGATGCCCTGGCCAGGGGGGATCTGACCATCTCGGTGGTTGCCAGGTCCCGGGATGAAACCGGTCGGATGATGGCTTCAATATCCAACATGGTGGATAAACTCAGAAAAGTTGTTGGTGATGTCATGGGAGCGGCCAATAACGTCGCTTCTGGCAGCCAGCAGCTCTCGGCTACGGCCCAGCAGCTCTCCCAGGGGGCCACCGAGCAGGCGGCCAGCGCCGAAGAGATCTCCTCGAGTATGGAAGAGATGGCGGCGGGCATCCGGCAGAATACCGATAATGCCATTCAGACCGAGAAGATCGCCGTCAAGAGTTCGTCTGATACCAAGGAGGGGGGCAAGGCCGTTACCCAGACCGTCGCGGCCATGAAGGAAATAGCCACCAAGATCGGCATAATCGAGGAAATCGCGCGCCAGACCAACCTGCTGGCCCTCAATGCCGCCATAGAGGCTGCCCGAGCCGGTGAACACGGCAAGGGCTTCGCCGTCGTGGCCTCCGAAGTCCGCAAACTAGCGGAACGAAGCCAGGCCGCGGCCGGTGAGATATCGGGGCTTTCCACCCGCAGCGTGGCCATTGCCGAGCAGGCCGGAGAGATGCTGACCCAGATGGTTCCGGACATCCAGCGTACCGCCGAACTGGTTCAGGAGATCAGCGCCTCCAGCAGGGAGCAGGACAGCGGCGCCGAGCAGATCAACAAGGCCATCCAGCAGCTGGACCAGGTCATTCAGCAGAACGCGTCGGCCAGCGAACAGATGGCATCCACCTCGGAAGAGCTTTCCAGTCAGGCTGAACAGCTGAACGATGCGATCTCGTTTTTCAAGCTGGGTGACATGAACGCCCGCGTGCCGAGGCAGCGTGGAGAGAAACAGTTCAACCGCCGACAGCTTGTCCTGAATTCCGGCAATGGTCGCAGCAGCTCCGTACCGGAGAAACGCGTGAACAACGGCATCAATCTGGAGCTGGGTTCCGACGCCCCTGACCAGATCGATGAAGAATTCGAGAAATACTAGAAGGGAGCCGCCATGGGCGTTGCCAGCATAACCGAGTCAGTGCAGTATCTCACCTTCAAGCTTGCCGACGAGATTTTTGCCCTCGATGTTGCCAAGGTACGGGAAATACTGGAAGTCACCACAATCACCAAGGTTCCTCAAACCCCGGACTTCATGCGGGGAGTGATCAACCTGCGCGGTAGCGTGGTTCCGGTCGTGGATATGCGGCTCAAATTCGGTATGAGCATGACCGAACAGACTGTGAACACCTGCATCATCGTGGTGGAGGTCAGTCTTGACGGTGATTCTCTGGTGCTGGGCGCCCTGGCGGATTCGGTCCAGGAAGTGGTCGAACTGGAAGCGGAAAACATTGAGCCGGCGCCTCACATCGGCACCAAGCTGAACACCGATTTCATCAGGGGAATGGGCAAGCTGGACGATCACTTCGTGATGATCCTGGATATCGACAAGATCTTCTCCTCCGCTGAACTGGCCGAAATGGCCTGAGCCGTGGACGGACGATGAGGATGCTGCCGTGACAAACTCCCGGGACACTTCGATGCCACAGCTGCCTGCCACGATGAAGGACCGTGTATTTCAGCGTTTCAGCGGTTTCATCTTCGACAACGTGGGCATCAAGATGCCGCCTGCCAAGAAGACCATGCTTGAGGCACGCCTGCAGAAACGCCTCAAGGCGTTGGGCATAAAGACGTTTGAGGAGTATGGCGATTTCGTGTTCAGCCCCCGGGGATACGACAGCGAACTGGTGCACCTCATCGACGTGGTCACTACCAACAAGACCGATTTTTTCCGGGAACCGACCCACTTCGATTTTCTGGCGAAACAGGTTCTGCCCACGGTGGTTTCCTCCGGTCGCCTGCTGCAGCGGGAACCCTTCCGCATCTGGAGTGCGGGGTGCTCCAGTGGCGAAGAGCCCTATACCATGTCCATGGTCCTGTCCGAATTTGCCGAACAGAGCCCCGACTTCAGGTTCGCCATACTGGCGTCCGACATAAGTACCCAGATCCTGCAGGCGGCACGGACCGCCGTCTATTCCGAGGAACGGACCGATACCATTCCGCTCACTATCAAGAAAAAGTATCTGATGAAGAGCAAGAATCCGGCCCTGTCTCTGGTACGGATCTGTCCCCAGTTGCGTTCGACGGTCTCTTTCCGTCGAATCAATTTCATGGATGAAGATTTCGGTATTTCCGAAAAAATGGATGTAATCTTCTGCCGCAATGTGGTTATCTACTTCGACAAGCCAACCCAGCAGACCCTGATGAGGAAATTCCATCGACAGCTCCGACCAGGAGGCTACCTGTTTATCGGTCATTCGGAGACCTTAAGCGGTCTGGATGTGGACTTTAAACCGGTGGTCTCAACGGTGTACAGAAAAGAATAGCGAACGTGCTTCGCGGAAACGGCGTGTGCGAGAGAAGAGGCGACAACGGTCAGGCAGACATCAGATGGCCCGTTCCTCAGTTTGACTTCCCCTGTGTCGGGCAGAATCTTTGCTGCATAAACCATGAAAAAGCTGATTGCCTCCCATACCCGCAATATCTTTCTCAAACCGGGCGAGGTGGCGGTTGCCTCTGAACCGGCACTGATCTCCACTGTGCTGGGATCGTGTGTGGCGGTGACCATGTTCTCGCCCTTGCTGCGGATCGGCGCCATCTGTCACGCCATGCTGCCCGACTGTGGCGAACGGTTTGATGACCTGCGCTATGTTGCTCCTGCCGTGTATTTCATATACCGGAAGCTCAAGGAGCGTGGCGCGGCCAGTCTGGTCGTTAAGCTGTTCGGCGGCGCACAGGTGCTTGACGTGGGTGGCTACGATGCCTGCCGGCAGACTGTGGGTGAGCAGAATGTGGAGCGTACAGAACAGGTTCTTGCCTCGCTGGGACTTTTGATTTCGGCGCAAGATACCGGAGGGCTGCGGGGACGGAAACTGTACTTCTGTACCCGCGATGGAACCGTTTATGTCCATCGCGTGGGGGGGGAAAAGTGATCCGCGTGCGGAGGAGAGTCCATGGAAAAAATCAAGGTGCTGGTTATCGACGATTCGGCGCTGGTGCGCCAGACGTTGTGTGAAATACTGAACTCCGATCCGGGAATCCAGGTGGTCGCCACAGCCGCCGACCCCATACTGGCGGCGGAACGCCTGAGAACGGTCGTTCCCGATGTCATCACCCTTGACGTGGAGATGCCGCGCATGGATGGGCTCACCTTTCTGCAGAAGCTGATGAGCCAGCATCCCATTCCGGTAGTGATGTGCTCCAGCCTGGCGGAGAGCGGCAGCGAAACCGCCCTCAAGGCCCTGGAGTTTGGTGCGGTGGATATCATCACCAAACCGAAGCTGGGTACCAAACAATTCATCGAGGAATCGCGGGTGCGTATCTGCGATGCCATCAGGGGGGCTGCCGCCGCCAGGCTGGAGCCCATGCGGGTGCTGCGTACCATGAAGGAAATATCTCCCAAATACACCGCCGACGTGATCATGGAAAAGCCCAACACCAAAGCCATGATCCAGACCACCGAGAAGGTGGTGGTGGTGGGTGCGTCCACCGGCGGAACCGAGGCGCTCAAGGTCTTTCTGGAGATGCTCCCCGAGGATACTCCCGGTATCGTCATCGTCCAGCATATGCCGGAGAACTTCACCGCGGCATTTGCCAAACGTTTGGATGCCAGCTGTCGGGTGACGGTCAAGGAGGCCCAGGACAACGATACGGTTGTGCGGGGCAGGGCGCTGATCGCTCCGGGAAATCATCATGCTCTTCTCAAGCGCAGCGGTGCCCGCTATTATGTGGAGATCAAGGACGGCCCGCTGGTGTCACGCCATCGTCCCTCGGTGGATGTGCTCTTCCGTTCCGCGGCCCGCTATGCCGGCAGGAACGCGGTCGGGGTGATCATGACCGGCATGGGGGACGACGGTGCGCGCGGCATGCGGGAAATGTTCGACGCCGGAGCCATGACCATAGCCCAGGACGAGGCAAGCTGCGTGGTTTTCGGCATGCCGTGCGAGGCGGTCAAGCAGGGAGGTGTTCACAAGATTACTGCACTTCAGCATATTGCAGCCGAGGTGCTGCGACTTTGTAGCTAAAGGACCTTTTTTGTGGAAAAAAGATCGGATAAGTTCTTCCTCGGACGCCAGCCGGTCCTCAACCGGCACCAGGAAATCATCGGGTTCGAGCTGCTCTTCAGGTCCACTGATTTCAATGCCGCCAGTTTTACCAACTATTCCCACGCCAGCGCCAGCGTCATCAGCAACGTTATGTCCAGCTTCGGCATCGAGGAGGTTCTGGGGGGAAAGCTCGGTTTTATCAACGTCAACCTGGAAGTGCTTTTTTCGGATTTCATCGAACTGCTTCCCATCGGCCAGACGGTTATCGAACTCCTGGAGATCATCGATCTGAATGAGCATGTGGTGGAACGCTGTCGGGAGCTGAGAAGGCTTGGGTTCCAGCTGGCACTGGACGACCACGAATACAGCGAAGAGCATGATGAGATCTACAAGGTCGTTCATATCGTCAAGATCGATATCCTGCAGAGCGACATGGCCAAACTGCCCGACATCGTGCGCACCTTCCGGCGTCGCAACATACGGGTGCTGGCGGAGAAGGTTGAGACGGTGGAGCAGTTCGAGGCCTGTTTCCGGATGGGCTTCGACTACTTCCAGGGGTACTTCTTTGAACGGCCGGTGATCCTCAACAGGAAACGCATCGACGTATCGGCCATGGCCATGATGAAACTCCTGCAGCAGCTGATCATGGATGCATCCCTGTCCGAGCTTGAGCAGACCTTCAAGGAAAATCCCGGTCTCTCCTATAACCTGCTGCGCCTGGTCAATTCCGTGGGGATCGGTCTTCGCAACAAGATCAAGAACCTGCGCCACGCCATCGTGCTTCTGGGACTCAACCAGCTCAGACGCTGGGCCCAGCTTTCCCTGTTCGCCATCAACGACAGCCGCGGCCTTAACCATCCCCTGCTGGAGATGGCGGTGGTGCGGGGACATATGATGGAACATCTGGTTGACGGCAAGAAGGCTCAGGACGAGTATGGTGATGCCGCCTTCATGACCGGCATTCTCTCCCTTCTGGACGTGCTCTTCGAGACCCCCATGGAGGAGATCGTGGAAAGCCTTCACTTAAGTGATGACATCAGCGTGGCGCTGCTCTCGCGCCAGGGGAAGCTGGGTATGTTGCTGACCCTGGCGGAAAAGGTGGAAACCACTGACTTCGATGCCGTCATTCCCATGCTGACCGAGTGCAAGATCACCATGAACCAGCTGCTGGCGGCCCAGATGGAGGCTTTCGGCTGGCGGGCAGGAGTGATCGCCCAGAAGTAGACCCGATTCCGGACTATGGCGCCTGGATGCCCGTATGCTCCCCGCGGCGAGCTGCCGTGCCGTTGGTGGGCGCCCCTTTCCTTCCTTGACACCCCCAGGCTTTTGCGGTAACTTGACACGTCCTACCACGGACGATCCGCGACGCACGGTCGCACGCGTGCCACAAAATCTCATTTTCATAGGTACAACCCGGATGAATATCACAGCAGTCATTCCAGCGCGCTATGCGTCCGTGCGTTTTCCGGGCAAGGCGCTGGCGAGCATCGACGGCAAACCGATGATTCAACACGTGTACGAACGCGCGTCCCAGGCCTCGCTGGTGGATTCGGTCATCGTCGCCACCGACGACGAGCGCATCCAACAGGCGGTAGCTGCCTTCGGCGGCACGTGCCGCATGACGCGCATCGACCACGAAACCGGCACCGACCGTCTGGCCGAGGTGGCTGGTAGTCTTACAGCCGAAATCATCGTCAACGTCCAGGGCGACGAGCCGCTCATCGCCCCGGAAATGATCGACCAGGCCATTCGTCCGTTTCTCGACGACCCGTCACTGCGCATGGGCACACTCAAGAGTCGCATCCGTTGCCTGCACGATTTCTTGAGCCCCAATGTGGTCAAGGTGGTAACCGACAGCCAGGGCAATGCCCTGTATTTCTCCCGTTCTCCGCTGCCGTTTTTCCGGGATAAATGGCAGGACTTGAAAGACGAGTCCTTTGCCAGCGGAAAGCTGCTCTGCTACAAGCACGTGGGGCTGTACGTCTACCGCCGTGATTTTCTGGTGGAGTTCGCCGCCATGGCGCCCACCTTTCTTGAGGCTTCCGAGAAACTGGAACAGTTGCGCGCATTGGAGAACGGCGTCCGGATCCGTGTCGTCGAGACCGAGTTCGAATCCATAGGCGTGGACACGCCCGATGACCTGTCCAAGGCCAGGGAGCGGTTCAAAGCCATTCAGTCCAGGTAACTTTCGCTACAGGAGCAGTAGGCATGAAAACAAAATTCATCTTTATTACCGGCGGAGTCGTTTCCTCCATCGGTAAAGGACTGGCGGCCGCATCACTGGGGGCATTGCTGGAGGCGCGTGGCTTACGGGTCACCCTGCAGAAACTCGACCCCTACATCAACGTGGATCCGGGGACCATGTCGCCGTTCCAGCACGGCGAGGTCTTCGTCACCGACGACGGCGCCGAAACCGACCTTGACCTGGGCCATTACGAGCGCTTCACCAATGCCCGTCTTTCCAAGAAAAGCAACTTCACCACCGGTCAGGTGTACTTCTCCGTGATCGACAAGGAGCGTCGCGGAGATTATCTGGGGGGTACGGTACAGGTCATTCCGCACATCACCGACGAGATGAAGTGCAAGATCCTCGAAAATGCCAAGGGCGCCGATGTGGCCATCGTCGAGATCGGGGGCACGGTGGGGGACATCGAATCGCTCCCCTTTCTGGAGGCTATCCGCCAGTTCCGCTTTGACCGGGGAGCGGGCAACACCCTCTACATCCACGTCACCCTGGTGCCCTATATCCGCACTGCCGGCGAACTGAAGACCAAGCCGACCCAGCATTCGGTCATGGAACTGCGCAAGATCGGCATCCAGCCCGATATTCTGCTCTGCCGTTCCGAGCGGGAGATCCCCCAGGAGATGAAGAACAAGATCGCCCTGTTCTGCAACGTTGATGTGAAGGACGTCATCCCGGTGGTGGACAGCGAGCATATCTACTACGTGCCGCTGGCCCTTTCCAAGGAACGCCTGGACGAGCGGGTGGTGGAGCGGCTCAACATCTGGACGAAGACGCCCGATCTGACCCACTGGCAGGACGTGGTGGAAACGGTCTGCCATCCCGGCCACGGCGAGGTGCGCATCGCCATCGTGGGCAAGTACGTCAATCTGACCGAATCGTACAAGTCCCTCTCAGAGGCCCTGACCCACGGCGGCATCGCCAACGACTGCCGCGTATCCCTCAAGTACATTGACTCGGAAAAGATCGAACGGGACGGCATTGACGGCCATCTGGTGGATATGGACGCCGTGCTGGTGCCGGGCGGCTTCGGCGAGCGTGGCACCGAAGGTAAGGTCATGGCCATCGAATACGCCCGGGTGAACAAAATCCCCTTCTTCGGCATCTGTCTCGGCATGCAGATGGCGGTGGTGGAGTACGCCCGCAACGTCTGCGACATCGAGGACGCCTGCTCCAGCGAGTTCAAGAAGGGGTGCGGCAATCCGGTGATTCATCTCATGGAGGAGCAGAAGAGCGTCAGCAAGAAGGGGGGCACCATGCGCCTGGGAGCATACCCCTGTTCCCTGGAGAAGGGCACCCTGGCCCATACCGCCTACAACGCCCTGGAGATATCCGAGCGCCATCGCCATCGCTACGAATTCAACAACGCCTACCGGGAGGTGCTGACCAACAACGGTCTGATCCTCTCCGGCATCTACCGGGACAAGGATCTGGTGGAGGTGGTGGAGATCGCCGACCATCCCTGGTTCCTGGGATGCCAGTTCCATCCCGAATTCAAGTCCAAGCCCCTGGCTCCCCATCCCCTGTTCCGGGCTTTTGTTCGTGCGGCCCTGATGCAACGCGACGCGAGGACGGCATGACCCGCGAGATCGCCATCGGTAACGTGAAAATCGGCGGCACGCGTCCGCTGGTTCTGGTGGCCGGTCCCTGCGTGATCGAGTCGGAGCAGGCCACCATCCGTCAGGCCGAACGCCTGATGACCATCTGCAACGGCCTCTCCCTGCCGCTGATCTTCAAGGCCTCCTACGACAAGGCTAACCGCACCTCCATCGGCGCCTATCGTGGTCCGGGCATGCGGGAGGGGCTGCGCATCCTGCGTAAGGTCAAGGAATCCCTCGGTCTGGCGGTGCTTTCCGACGTGCACTCCATCGAGCAGGTGGCCCCTGCCGCCGAGGTACTGGACGTGCTGCAGATTCCGGCGTTCCTCTGCCGCCAGACCGACCTCCTGCTGGCGGCAGCGGCAACGGGACGGGTCATCAACGTCAAGAAGGGGCAGTTCCTGGCTCCCTGGGACATGAAGAATGTGGCTGGCAAGATCGCCTCCACCGGTAACGAGGACATCATCCTCACCGAACGGGGCGCATCATTCGGCTACAACAATCTTGTAGTGGATATGCGCAGCTTCCCGGTCATGCGCGCCAGCGGCTATCCGGTGATCTTTGACGCCACCCACAGCGTGCAACTGCCGGGAGGGCAGGGGGAGTGCTCGGGAGGGCAGCGCGAGTTCGTGGAGTTCCTCTCCCGCGCCGCGGTTGCCGCCGGTGTGGACGGTATCTTCATGGAAGTCCACGAGGACCCGGACCGGGCACTCTGCGACGGCCCCAATTCGATCTCCCTGAATGACCTGCCGGCTCTGCTGGCCACACTCAAGGCCATCGATGCGGTCGTGAACTAGACCAGAGCGCGTGGTTGCCTTCCTTCGGACGTGATACCGCAGTCGCCGGTATCACGTTTTTTGTTTCTAAAGCTGCCGTGCGGGCCATGAGAGATTCCACTACCAAGCATACACCGCGGCATACCCCGCGGGATCAAAATGAAGAACGGGCCTGTCTCCCCCCTCGGTTTGCGGGAAGGAGACAGGCCCGTTGTGGTTGTTGCCATACCAGATGATGCGATGTCGTTACGCCTGCGGGTGCATCAGGACTACCTGGGCCGGCATGGGTGCCGGGAAGCCTGCTTCGGCCAGTGACTCGCGGATGGTACGGTTGGCGTCGAAGTAGACCTGCCAGTAGTGGTCGTTATGGCAGTAGGGGCGCACGGCAAGTACCGGTCCCACCAGGTTGAACTCCAGGATCTCCACATCCACGGCCGGATCTTTCAGGACGTTGGGGACAGCCGCCAGTTTCTGACGCAAGAGCTGCATGGCGGCCAGATGGTCGGCGCTTCCGGCCAACTGACACTTCAACTCTACCCTGCGGAAGGGATTGTGGGTGTAGTTCTGGATCGTGTCGCTGAAGATCTTGCCGTTACCGATAATCGTCTGGATGTTGTCCGGGGTGTTGAGGGTGGTGGTGAAAAGTCCGATCTCCTGGACGGTTCCGGTAATTCCCGCGATGGTCACAAAGTCGGCCACCTTGAAGGGGCGCAGCACGATCAGGAAGATCCCTGCCGCCAGGTTGGCCAGTAGCCCGCTCCAGGCCGCGCCCACGGCGATGCCGATGCCGGCCACCAGAGCCGCGAAGGTGGTTGTCTGAACTCCGAAGTAACCAAGGATGGCCACAACCAGGATGATGTTCAGGGTCACGGCCACGAAATTGCCGATGTAGCGGATCAGGCTGGGGTCAAGCTTCTGCCGTTCAAAGGCCTGCTGCATCATGCGCCCCACCAGGCCGATAAGCCAGCGTCCCACGATCCAGAAGATTAGCGCGGCGATGATCTTGGTGCCGATGGCGGTGATGTAGGTTACGGCAAGTTCCTGGTATCTGCTCATGCTTTCCATTCTCACTCCTCCTTTGATCGTAATTCCGGCGCTGTCGGATGACCGTTAACGTAACCTGTGGTTCATGAAATACTGTATAAACTCTTTACCAGTGTACCTGCCGATGGGACGTTGTCAAAAGGTGCTCTGTACAATGTGTCGGCTGGTTGCATCGGCATGGCGTGTGACGGAGTGCTTTTATCCGCTTTCCCGTCGAACCGGTACCGGGTTACTTCGTCCGGCCTGTTACAATCATGGCTGACGTGGTATGCTCTCACCCTGGATGGTGAAACACGCGGGCATGAACCCGCATCTATGGCATCGGAAAGGGGACGGTCGTGCTGGAAAAGGGATACGTGCAGGTCTATACGGGGAACGGCAAGGGAAAGACGACGGCGGCCATCGGGCTGGCGGTGCGGGCTCTGGGGGCCGGCCTGAGGGTCCTCTTTCTGCAGTTCATGAAATCAAGGGTTTACAGCGAACATGAGATCATGCCGGGCATATCCCCCAATCTGACCCTGGAAACCATGGGCAAGCCGTACTTTGTCGTCGAGGAGGGGAGCGTTCCCCAGCACGAGATCGACAAGTGGGGAGAAGGGGTGGTTGTCTTTCCTCCGGGAAAACCGCCCCGGGAATATGTGGAGATCGTAGCCGCGGGAGTGGAGCGGGCCCGGCAGGCGCTGGCAAGCGGCCAGTACGATTTGGTGGTGCTGGACGAGATCGTGGTGGCGCTGCACTTCGGGTTGGTGAGCTGGGAACAGCTGCGGGAACTGCTGGATTGCCGGCCGGACTCCGTGGAGCTGGTGCTCACCGGCAGGGGAGCTCCTTCCGAACTGCTGGAGCGGGCCGACCTGGTCACGGAGATGCACGAGACCAGGCACTACTATTCCAGGGGAGTGGAGGCGCGCAAGGGGATCGAATGCTGAAGCAGGCTCTTGACGTCAGAGACGCTCTTTAGCCCCTTTGGCGGGGGCGCGCCATCGAGACAACGCCCTCCACGACGGTTACCCTCTTTTATGCTGCGTGGGCCTCTCCTTCCTTCCGTCCGCTTCTCCGCCGCCGGCGTTTTCTCGCCCTCCGTCGCGGCTTTTCCGCGTGCTGCCCGGCTTCTGGTACGGTTCCTTCCTTGTTCAGCTCCTGCTGCCCCGCCCGATCCTCCCACCAGTCGAGCCGTTTTGTGACCTCTTTGTCTGCGCCACGGGTAAGCCGGCAATACTGGACGATGTCAGTGAAATCATGACGGGTGATGAACGTCTCCGGCCGCCGACCGGGTATTTTTTTCAGGCGCGCCTGCTGGGCGATAATGTCGCGCAGTGCCGTGCCGACGCGGTTGGGAATCATGACGATCGGGCAGGTTTCGCCCATGAACTCCGCCACGGCGGCATTGACGCTCTGCTGCCAGGGCATGCCCTGGCAGCGAAATCTGTCCGACTTGTCGTCGATGTATTCTCCGAAAAGAAGCGCCAGCAGGAGCGCCTGGCCGATCCCGTCTCCCCGCTGGATACGGGAGTCCACCCTGGTCAGCATCTCGCCGAAACGGGTGTGGGGAAACTCTCCGTCTTCGCTGCCGAGCCAGGCGGAGAAGGCCGGGAACAGGGCCGCGAAGAGTCCGCTCCGGCGCAGCAGATCGCAGCATTTTGCCCCCTCTCCCGAGAGAAACAACTTGAATATCTCGTCATAGAGACGGGGCGGGGCCGCCCTGACGATGGTGTCCGTGGCAGCCATCAGCGCCTCCAGGGTGCGCTCCTCGATGCTGAATCCCAGCAGGGCGGCAAAGCGCACCGCCCGCAGCATGCGCACCGGATCTTCCCGGAAGCGCACCTCCGGGTCGCCTATGGTGCGAATGATGCCGGCGTTGAGGTCGGCCAGGCCGCCGGTATAGTCGATGATGGAAAAGTCGGAGATGCGGTAGGCGAGTGCGTTGACGGTGAAGTCGCGGCGCAGGGCATCCTCTTCGGGGGTGCCGTAGACGTTATCCCGCAGAATCATCCCCTCGTCGTCCTTCAGCATGCGTGGCGGCCGCTGTTCACCCCTGTCCGTACCTTCCGCTGTCGGCAGGGGCTCGTCCTGGGACGGGGAACGGAAGGTGGCTACTTCGATGATCTCGTCCTGGAAGTGGAGATGCGCCAGGCGAAAACGGCGCCCCACCAACCGGCAGTTGCGGAACAGGCGTTTCACCTGGTTCGGGGTGGCGTTGGTTGCCACGTCGAAATCCTTCGGTTCCCGGCCGAGCAGGAGGTCACGCACGCAACCGCCCACCAGATGGGCGACAAAGCCGTTGTCTTTCAGCCGGTAGAGGGCGCGCAGGGCGTTTGCGCTGATGAGTTTACGGGAAATTTCATGGTCCTGGCGGGATATGATCACCGGATCGTTGTGGTTCTGTTCTGTCATTTCTGTCTGTTTCCATTACCTAGTATGGGGAAAATGTGGCACGTTATCGTTCGTGCGGGCGTTGTTTCGGAATTTCCGGCGAAACGCTCCGGAACCGTTCTTGCCCTGAGCTGGTCGGTCGCCGGTCAGGCACTCCCTTCCCGGAAAGATGTGGGAAAGAAAAGAGCTCCGATCATCTGTAAAGACCAGAGCTCTTTTCGTGGGATAGCGGAGAAAACTTCACTGGATAATTGCGGAAATGCGTCCTACTTTTCGCCCTTGCCCATGAGTCCACGTACCGCTGCCGGCAGGTCGGATGGCAGGATCACCAGCTTGGAGTTGGATGAAGTGGCGATCTTCTGCATGGTGCTGATGTAGCGGTCACCCAGCAGGAACACGGCCGGCAGGTCCTTGTCCTGGATGGCCATGCTGATGTCGCTGATGGCCTTTGCCGAAGCCTGGGCCAGACGCACCTGGGCCTCTGCCTCGCGCTTGGCGGCTTCCAGCCGTCCCTCTGCCTCGCGGATGGTTGCTTCCCGTTTTCCCTCCGCCTCCAGGATCGTGGCCTGCTTGAAGCGGTCGGCGCTGGCCTGCTGCTCCATGGCTTTCTGCATGGAATCCGATGGTTTGATGTCCTGGATCTCCACCGATTGCACGTAGATGCCCCAGGTGGCCACCTCCTTGGAGATGTTGTCCTGCAGGCGGGCCTTGATGTGCTCCCGCTCCGAGAGGGCGCTGTTCAGGTCCATCTGGCCGATGATGGCGCGCAGCGAGGTCATGACCAGGTTCTGGATGGCGTACTCGTAGTTCTGGATCTCGTACACGGCCCGGGTCGGGTCAGTGACCTTGATGAAGGCAATGGCGTTGGTGATGATCACCGCGTTGTCCTTGGTGATCACCTCCTGTGCCCCTACGGAGAGCACGTCTCCCTTGGTGGACACTTTGTAGGCCACGGTGTCGATGTAGGGGATGATGAAGTTGAGCCCCGGCTTGAGGGTTACGTGGTACTTGCCCAAACGCTCCACGACCCATTCCTGGCCCTGGGGCACGGTCTTGACCCCTGCGAAAAGCGTTGCCGCCACAACGGCGAACAGTACAATGACGATGGTCACTCCTGGCATGCTGACCTCCTTATAGTTTTGTGACTTTGAGGATCTGTCCCTCGATATCCGTTACCCGGACGTTGTCTCCCACCCGCAGGGGCTGCTCCGCGTAGCAGTGCCACTCGTCGGCGCCGAGCACGGAGATGCGGAACCTGACCACTCCTTTGTCGTAGCTGTCGTTGGTACCGCGGATGATAATGCCGGTCTCGCCCACGATCCCCTCCTTGGACATGCCGGCACGGCTTCTGTTCTGGGGTTTGAGAAACTTGAACCAGATCGTGGTGAAGCAGACCGAGGCGATACTCCAGAGCAGAACCTGGCCGGTCACCGGGAACCCGGGCCAGACCGCCTTGAGCAGACCGACCACCAGAGCGCCCAGACCAAACCAGATGATCGTGAAGGATGGAACGATCAGTTCCAGCCCGATCAGAACGAATCCCCCAATGATCCAGTACCACCATTCAACCTGCATGGTCCCCCCCTCCGATTCAGTGTGCCAGCTACTATAGAGTACTTTTATCGAAAGAGCGAGACACCGTGCATATATTTTTGTGGAGTCGGGGGCGGCAGCGCCCGAGAAGGGGCCGCGAGGTCACGGTCTGCTGCTCAGTCATCCGGGGTGATGGTGACCGCGAACAGGGCAATGTCGTCCCGTCGTGCTTCGCCGGCGCTGAAACGGTTCACCTCCTCCAGAATGGCGTCGATGATCTGCTCCGGGTGGTGCTCGTGCCACTGAACGAGCAGGCGGGTCAGCCGCCGGACGCCGAACAGGTCGCCACCCCGTGTCTCCACTTCGATAACGCCATCGGTGTACAGCAGCAGCACATCCCCCGCTTCCAAGAGAAGCTCGACTTCCTGAAAAACCACGTCTCTCATGATTCCCAGGATCATGCCCTCGGCATCCAGTTCCAGGACCGAGCCGTCCGTCGTGCGGTAGAGAAGCGGCCGGCAGTGCCCGGCGTTGGCGTAGCTCAGGCGGCGTCCATTGCCGTCGATGCGTGCGTAGAACATGCTCAGCTGCATCTCCGCCCTCGACAGGTCGTCGTGCAGCAGGTTGTTTACCTCGGCCAGGAGTCGCCCCGGCCGATGACCCGTGGCGGCTTCGGCTCGCAGCACACTGCGGGTCTCGGTCATCAGCAGGGCCGAGCCGACGCTGTGGCCGGTGATGTCGGCAATGACGCAATCCACCACTCCCTGGCACGGTATGAACAGGTCGTAGTAGTCGCCTCCCACCTTGGCGGCCGGCTCGCAGCGGCATGCCGTCAGCAGACCGGGCAGCCTGCGGGGGCACTCCAGCAGGAACGACTGCTGAATCTCATGGGCGAGCTGAAGTTCCCGGTTGATCAGTGCATGTTCCAGGGAGAGACGTTCGGCGCGCCTGCGCTCGGATATGTCCTGCCCAACGGCGGAGATGGCCACCACGCGCCCCTGGGCATCGCATACCGGTGAAAAGCTGAATGACAGGTGCGTTTCCCCGCCGTCATCCCGCGCATGCACGCTCTCGAAATGCTCCACGGACTCTCCGCGACGCAGTCGCTCCTGGATTTCCCGCAGCTCCTCCTGCCGCTCGTCGGTCACAAGCCGGGTCAGGTGTGTGCCGATCACTTCCCCTTCTCCGCGACCGAAGCTCTTTTCCGCGCCCCGGTTCCAGCTGGTGATGATGCCGTCCGGCGTCGTGCCGATGATGGCGTCTCTGGAGGAATCGACGATTGCCGCCAGCCTCCGGCTGCGTTCCTCGGCCCGCACGCGGCGCATGGTGTTGTAGAGCAGAAACAGAATGATCAGGGCCGATCCCGCCAGAGAGGCGACGGCGCCCCAGAATACGGCGCGGGACACGATGTAGCGGGAGGCGGGGGCGTTGATGAACGTGCTTCCCCGGGGCAACAGGGCAGGGGAAATGCGGAATCTGGTCAGCTGGCGATAATCGAACATCGGGCGATTGGGGCTTTTCATCTCCACGGGGATGTCCCGGGGGGACTCGCCGTCCAGGATCCGTGCCGCCAGCCTTGCCGCGGTTTCTCCCTGGGAAAATCCGCTGGTGAGCATCCCCCCCACGATACCGTTGCCCAGGTAGAAATCCCACACACCGTAGATGGGGACCGGACAGTGGGGGGCGATCAGGGAAATGGCTTCATCGTACTCCAGGAAACGTCCCCGACCATCCTGGAAGAACAGCGTGAAGAACACCAGACTGTCGGCGCCGAGTCCTGCCAGCGCCTCCCTGATCTGGGGGATGGTGACCGTCTCCAGGAACGTCAGCCGCACCGGACGCTGAAGTGACGGCAGAACCGCCTGGAGTTTTCGGTGCATGATGCGGCCGGTGGTCGTGGTGTCGTTGATGACGACGACTCTCCTGACCGCGGGGTGCAGCCTCAATGCCAGGTTGAGGGTAGTGCCCAGGTCCGCCGACTCGTTGACGCCGGTGAAGAGGCGCGCTCCCTGCAACTGGCTCGGGTCGAAATCGTTGACTCCGCAGAATACCACCGGAGTGCCGGGGAACAGGTCGTCACGGAAGGAACGCAGAAACTCGAAGGCGTCGTTGTCCGCCGCGATGATCACCCGGAACCTGGTGGTGCTGAACTTCAGACGGTAGGTCTCGCGCAACAGCCCGAAATAGTGGGTGCCCGCCACCCTCTTGGTGTCCATGTACTCATAATGGATTCTGACGTTGCCCCTATCGTTGTCCAGGATGGATGATATGCCCCTACTGATATCGTCGGTCCATTTGAATCCCTTGTGATACGAATGCAGCACCAGCACCTGGCGGTACTGCTGTTCCTGGGCAGGTGCGCGGCAGGGGAGGGTGATGATGAGGAGCAGGAGCATCAGAAGTGTCACGAATATTGCCCGCGGTAATTCCACCCGGATGCCCGGCTGTGACAGCGGCACGGCTGGCACTGCCGCCGGAGCCGGAACGCGGCGCTGGAGTTGTCCTGAATATGGAGCGAATATGTCGGGGCAGGGCATGGGATACCTCGTTGACAACGGCGCCAATCCATGACACCGGACTACCGGCGTGTCTGAAAGAGCCAGGGTTATGACGCCACTACTGTCGTTGCAATTGTCTGTCCTGGAGAGCCTCCGTCGAACCCTCACATGCCGCGGAGCAGGCTCTGGATTGACTCTTTCCGGCATATGGAGGTTGGGGTAGTCATCGGATTCATAAGCGGGATGAGACGGGATGCTTTCCGTGGCCGTCCCTTTCGGGGGAGGAAGAGTGGCTTCCGTTGTTTTACGGCACGATGGTCAGATTAACCCCAAGTATAGCAGGTGTTCGGAGATTGGCCTGTTTCTGTTAAGGGAGATTGAAAACCGGTTGCTCGTATCATGGCGCTATTCTGGATAACAGTCGTAATATCGGGTTGATGCAGCAAAACTGCCGGCGTGGGGCAGGTAGCGGTGTTTCCATTATGGGTAAAAAAACCGGGCTGCCACTCTTGACTTGCGGATTAATAATGTGTATTACTGTTTCCGCCTTTTTGGGGTCATTT
>CAZIUE010000008.1:0-185114 GCA_964542535.1 uncultured Pelobacter sp.
CTCGGCGCCGGGGTCGTATTGTACGGCACACCGTCGATCAGCTCCCACCGTTCACCGTCATCCCAGGTGAGGTAATCGGCATACGTATAATGTTCATTCTGTTTTTTGACCAGTGGTCCCATGAAGTTCCCCTCTCCCCTTCAGCCCTGTTACATGAGAATTGCTGCTGAATCGTAGCAGAAGGAATGTGTCTGGTCAACACTACAACAGATTGATTTTATGTGATTAGCGCTCATCTTCAGCTTGATTGAAACCAATGCTCCCCCCTTTGAAAAAGGGGGGCTGGGGGGGATTTGTTGGCGTTGGATTTTGAGGCAAATCCCCCTAAATCCCCCTTTTCCAAAGGGGGACTTAGCACTGCACCGTTACTGGCTGAAGATCAACGCTAATCGATTGATTTTATGTGTCATTCTATCCACCCACTCTTAAATTCGCACGTGCGGGCTTCATCGGGGCGGGACCTGGGGATACGGAAGAAGGAAACGGGGCAGGAGAGATCGGGCGAACCGGGCGAACCGCCCGTCACGCCAGCCCCGAAGCCTAGCAGGCCATTTCTTTCAGCAGGACCCGTACGATCCGCTCGGCGGCCCTGCCGTCCCATTTTTCCGGCACCCTCCCCTGCGGCAGGTCGCCGGCCAGGATTTTGCGGGCGCACTCCCGGACCCGGGCCGGGTCGTTGCCAACCAGGAAGTTGGTGCCCAGCTCGCAGGTAATGGGGCGCTCGGTGTTGTTGCGCATGGTGATGCAGGGGACGCCCAGTACGGTGGTCTCCTCCTGCAGGCCGCCGCTGTCGGTGAGCACCAGGCGGGCGTTCATGTTCAGGTGCAGGAACTCCAGGTAGCCCAAAGGCTCGGTGACCCAGAGCCCCGAGACCTGGTCTCCACTGGAGAAGAAGTGAGAAAAGCCGAACTGCTCGGCCATCTTGCGGGTGCGGGGGTGGATGGGGAAGATGATGGGGAGTTGCTGTGATATCCGGTGCAGCGCCTCCAGCAGGCCGCCCAGCACAACGGGATCATCCACATTGGAGGGGCGGTGCAGGGTCAGGGTGGCAAATCCTTTGGGCTTGAGCCCCAGTTTTTCCACAAGTCCGATGGTTGCAGCCTTCTCCCGGTGCCTGAGCAGGGTGTCGATCATCACGTTGCCGACGAAGTGGATCTTCTCCTGCCCCACCCCTTCGGCCAGCAGGTTCTCGTCGGCGAAGTGATCGGTGGTAAAGAGGAAGTCGCAAAGCACGTCGGTGCAGAGGCGGTTGATCTCCTCCGGCATGCCCATGTCGCGGGAGCGCAGGCCGGCCTCCACGTGGGCCACCTGAATGCCCAGTTTCTTGGCGGTTATGGTGCAGGCCATGGTGGAGTTGACATCCCCCACGACGATGACCAGATCGGGCTTCTCCCGCAGGCAGACCTTTTCGAACTTCACCATGATTTTGGCGGTCTGTTCGGCGTGGGAGCCGGAGCCGACCTCCAAGTTGATATCCGGCCGGGGCATGCCCAGGTCGACGAAGAAGGAGTTACTCATCTTCTCGTCGTAGTGCTGGCCGGTGTGGACCAGGAGATGGTTAATCCGTTCGGGATAGGCGTTCATGGCCTCGATGATCGGGGCCATTTTCATGAAGTTCGGGCGAGCGCCAACTATATTCAGAATCTTCACAAGCAACTCCATTATCCAAGGGCAGACCTATTCTGTCGTATTTATTTGAAAACTGACGCCCTCCAATAGGTTATTGAAGGGCGGAACAATAAATAGTGGTTATCTATGTAGTGGGAGCAAAACAGACTAAATTTTGCCTTGACGTTAAGGTCTACTGTCCGCCAACACTCTATCCTATGCTAAGAAAATATATAATTTATGTTTTTATACAACCCCTGCCGACGACTTTCTTATTATAAAAACCACACCAACAAGGCCACTAGCAAAAAGGAGAGCAGTAGAAGGTTCAGGGACTGGAGTTCCTAGCAAATCAATTGAAAGAAATTTTGTTCCAAAAGAGGCATTCCCTCCCTCTGCCGCTAACCAGTAAATACCTGGAGAAAAATACAGATCCACTGAAGATGTCAGGTTGTAGAAATTTTCAGATTCATAATATGTGGGAACTCCACCAGGTCCCTCATCTGAAGTTTTCAAATCCACTTTCAAGAAAATATTTTGAGATTCGTAGATACGATTGTATCCTGGGACAAGATCAGGTTCACCATACAGCAATCCATTTCCCTGATAAATCATAAATTTAAAGTCAGTATTAGCCTGTTGAGTAGGATCCATATGATTAAATAGTTCAACTGCAAAGTCTATTTTTGATAAATATGTATTACTTTCAATTATAAATTGAGCAGCAGTACCAAATGCATCATAATGATTATTAAAACCGCTAATACATGAGTTAAAGGTGTCACTTGGATAGTATGTACTATTAGATCCATAAGCGAATCCACCTGTAAATTGGATAAAAGTAAGCGAATATGCTGACGGAACAACAGTTAAAGTCAGACTAAAAACCAGCAATAAAGACAACAATAAAACATTAGCTTTGTTATATTTTTGGTCATTTAAAGCAGATAACTGAAAAATATATCGTCGCATACATCACCCACTAAACTGTTGTCAACTGCTGATATCCAAGCAATCGTTACACTAATATTCCAACCAAACAAATTATATCTTTTATACCACCTTATTTTAGAACGATTCTATTTAAATCTGACCCTCGCAGGTGCGCTTGGAGGAGAAGACGCATTGTACTCGACAGGCCCCCAGGTAACTGATGATTTAGGTCGGTAATAGCCCAGCATATCAGTTGTTGGCACTTGATAAACACCAAACACAGTACTTCCAGGCAAAAGTGAGGATTTACCAACTGCTGGGCTCATAGGTTTAGGTGATATATTCCATCTTTCACCATACTTATAGATATCAGTAGTTATGGAGAGAGGAGGAATAGATTGTAACAGAGGGTCAGAGCAAAGAATGTTTTTATCGTTAGGGCAGTACGGGTAACGGATATCAGTATTATAAATTATTGAATCAGCATTATCCAAAACAACGGCAGTACCCTCAGAAGCACACAAACCATTTCCATTTCCATCATACCCGTCAAGATATTGATAGGTTGACTTTACACCAGAGACGTTAGCAATTTTTTTAGTATACGACTCCATACCAACAACAATGTTATTACGTGAAACAAAACGAGCAGTACCATCACACGCAAAACCAAGATAAACATACGGGAAAGTGTCAATATTTCCAGTCTGAGTCCTATAGCCGCTCAATTCCCAAACACTATTTCCAACTTCAGCCCATGTACCTTTTATGCGCCTTCTTTCAGTACCAATAACAACCGCAAGTTCCATGTCGTTTGGATTCCATGGACCCAGTGGGCGTAGCCACATCTTGTCGAGCGTACTATTTGTAGCATACTGGTTACCCGAAGTAATACTTGCAATACTGCCGGTAATTTCAGTAGTTTTGGTAACATTCATACCACTCTTTATTTCAGCTAGCACAGTTGTAGAGCCAGTAAGTAATGAATTGGTTAAAGTCAAAATTTGCCCCGGCCTCCACCCTGACGTCATCAGAGGTGTACCAACAGCGCGACATGCCTCCACCGAACCGGAGTATGTTTCTGAAATCGGGTTATTAACAAAATAATCACAATTCCCGATAAAAGCTGTGTTTTCGATTGTGGCACCAGACGCGATCTTCAGACCGTTCCCCGCGTTACCTTCAAATCTGCTGTTTTTTACAGTGACATTTCCGTTCGTGCCAGTGTGGTAAAGCAAATCGAAACCATCCTGCAAATTATGACTGAACTCGGAATTCTCAAGTAGCCAATACCCTTCTGTTACATACGTACCAAAACCGTCCCCCTGCCCTTGTTGACTCTGACCATGACAGCCCCACAACTCTGACCCCGGATACTTCTCGCCACAGCCTGAGTATTCTATTTTTGAGTCACGAATTACAATGTTGCCACTGTTGCTTGAGTCAGTTCCGGAACCAATCAAACCGTGGCCAACATCCCCATCCCATCCGGTAAATCCACTTGCCCGAACAGTCACTCCCTCCAGGGTCCAATCAGACAATCTTCCAGCATGAATTCCTGTTTTTGAAATGCCATGTATATTCAAATCCTTCAGCAACACATTTCGACTATCAGTCGCGTATATTCCAACGTCTGCGTAGGGCCACGTATACGGAGAATCACGATTACACTTTTTTGCAGGATCGACACTATTGTAGATACAGCTAGAATGATCGGTTATTTCAAGGTACCGCAGTTCAACATTTGAACTACCAGTCAGATTAAATATTTTGCTTAACCGTCCATAACCCCACAACTGTGGAGGATCACTCGCCTTGGTATCCCAGCCTTTACCACGAATTACAGTAGGATGACCCGCGTCAGGACCAGAAGGAATAGGTGGTAGGGTGCAATTGTATCCCCAAGATGTGTTGCAAGCCGTAGATCCAGGAGAGCCTGCCCCCATCATATATTCACCAGGACCAATAACAACGGTGTCGCCGCCTTGCAGAATGGCTAATCCACTTAATCCTCCAGTCCCGTTTGGGGGCAACAACCTAAAGAGATGATCATATGCACAAGGTTGAGATAAGCCACTGCCAGAATAAGCAGCATCAACAAGACCTGTACATTGGGCTGGACTACCACCGTCTATTCGAACGTAATATGTTGTTGAGCAACATATCTTTGGATTGATAGCAAGAATTACAACCACAGCAACTGTCGTCAGTATTCCTTGAGTTTCCATCACAAGCTCCTTTCAGCAGACAGCACTTATGCTATCTATCTACGATAAATACAAACAAATAATCACAACAAAATTCAATATATAAAAGCATTTGTTGATTCAATCAAATAAAACAACTCATTACAAAAACACTATCTATATTATAAAGCGATGAAATATTTTACTAAACAAAATGGACCAAGCATATCACTTACCATTAAACGCAAACCGCAATAGTTTTGTTTTTAATATAACATATTTATGTAACGCCAATGTAGCAAATATTGCAACAAACATTAACACAAAGAACGACAAGTATACATTAATTTTCATTTTTGCAATAAATAGCGATACAACTATTATTATGAACTGGTTAAATAGGTAGACGGTGAATGACGCGTCAGACAAAAAAAGCCATACATTTGATTTATAATTAAGCGTATTATAAAAAATATAAAAACATATTGATACCATCATCCAAGTCATAAAATATTCTAAATAACAATTAACAAGTCTCATAGCAAATAGGTTATCCAAAACAATATTTTCTTTTATGTAATATGCCATAAAAACAAGCAACACACTCAAATAAGGTTTTATATCAGAAAATCTATGTAAAGCTTCATTGTATTTAAACAAATAACACCCAAACAAAAAAAATGGAAGGTAGTTAAAAATATCATACACTGAAAGAAAGCCACCAATATTATAATACAGAGGAAATCCAAATCTGTTCATGCCTAAGAAAAATAAAGATAGTAGTGGCAAAAAGCATAATATAACCACAACAGGAATCAACAATACAACTTTATTAACAACATCCATTAATGCGCACAACCATTCCCGCCCAATGGTGTAAAAAGTCAATGCAATTAGGAAGTACGCCATCAAAACAATCAAAAACCACAAATGAGACACCCACCCACCATTAATAAAAGCAAGAGCATCAAATTTTGCCCATCCACTACAATCCAAAACAAAAGCTTGCAATACATTAAGAGTCAAAGCAGTAGAAACTAGTGGTACCACTAATCTCTTTATGCGTATTCGAACAAAAGAACTAATTGTATATTTATTAAGTGTAAGTACACAGAAAAAACCAGATATTACAAAAAATGCGGGCATTCTAAACATGTGAATTAATCCCACAATCTTACCAGCAAACAAAAAAGAATCTTTATTGAATATTTTCCAGGATCGTGATGGATTAAACACTTGCGCAGAATGAAGTACAACGCCAAGCATCATGAGTACACTACGCATAGAATCCATAAAATAATAACGTACAGAAGATTTGTTATACATAACTCTTAAAGAAAACCCCTAATAATCATCCATCTTCTTTGCAATAATTCGTGCAGGAACACCTATAGCTATGCAACCAGCAGGCACATTAGAAATAACTACAGCATTGGCCCCAATAATTGCATCATCACCAATAATCACATTTCCTAACACTTTACATCCAGTCATCAGTTTCACATTATTTCCAACCTTTGCTGCTCCTTTGCCTTTTCCATTGGCCTTATGTGCAATAACAGCACCAGAATAAAAAGTGCAATTATCACCAACAGTAGCTGATGATGCTATGACAACACCTATGGACTGATGAAGCAACAAACCACCCCCAATATTGGCACCATTCCTAAGGCGGCTGGCAGTAAGTCCTTCGACAAAAGGCTTGAGAAAAACAAGGATCAGCTTCAATAAACACCTAAACAAACCATGCTTTTCAATAGAAAATTCACAAATCCGCAAATAAAATACTGCCCAATAATCTACTACGAAAAACAATTTGATGAAACCATATCGCGATGCAAGACCATGGTCATCGATAAAACGCTGTGTATCCACTTTCAATTTATCAAGAGCCTTACGATTCAAGGAGCTCATGATAGTACCTCTCATAGTGCCCTGCCATACAGGCAATATCGAAATTATATTTTACTTTTTCTCTTCCAGCCTTCCCCATTGCTTGTCTGAGCTTTTCTTCTCTCACAAGCTGTGCAAGGCAATCAACCATACCGCCAACATCATCAGGTTCGACAAGATACCCTGTAATCAAATGATCAATTATCTCTGGATTTCCTCCGACACGAGTAGCCACTACAGGCAATCCGGAAGCCATTGCCTCAAGTATGGAATTGGAAAAGCCCTCGCTACGTGACGGTTGCATATAAATATCCAAAAGTGACAGCAACTCAGGAATACACTCCTGATTTCCCAGAAATTTGAATTGATTCTCAATACCGGCAGTTTTACATGAATCCTCCAAAATCGCCCGACCCGCCCCTTCTCCAGCATGGACAAAATAAACATCTGAATTGCTTTTGCATAAACGTATTGCAACTTCAACCATACTATCAAATCCCTTGACAGGTCGAATATTTCCGACGCTGCCAATAATGCACCCCCCCAATGGAATGCCATGTTTATCCGCTAGTTCCGAGCTTTTTTTTTCAAATCGAAAGAAGCGGTTTGTGTGAATACCATTATATATAACCTTAATTTTTTCGAACTGATAGGCTTCCTGGTCAACCAATGCGTTTTTCACTGCACATGAGTTTGCAAGAATGCCATCGACATACCGGTTAATCAAACGTTGCATTTTGATATGTCGAGGTGATTTAGTGTACCCCAAATCACGACGACTCGAAAGCACGACGGGACGTTTTAATGACAATACGGATGCCAGCGGACCTACCAAATCAGAAGCGGTGTGAAAGGTTTGGAGGATATCAACCCGCTGAGAACGGATATAGTCGGCAAGCCGCAGAATAGCCAACAGACCTTTAGCATTGTAAATTCGTGTCACATCAAGGCAAACGTAATGAATCCTCGAATCGTCCATAAATTCACGTGCATAATCACCTTCTTGGAAGGTGAACACACTCACCCTGAATCCAGCACGAATCATTTCACACGCTAGCTCATGCAGATGCTTTTCAGTCCCTCCTTTGACCTTTAGCTCGTCGATCAAAAAGAGAATATGCTTTTCTGGAATACGCTCAACACTCATATGCATTTCCAGCCACAGAATCATAAACATCTAGGAGTCTCTGACCGATCCTATCCCAGTGATACTCCAAACGGACTCGTTCGCGGGCAGCAGCACCCAGGCGAGCGCGAAGATCCGAATTACCAAGCAATTCCAGGATACAAGACGCGAATTCTTCAGGTGTATCAGCAATGAGCACGTGGCGGCGAGCCTCAACCCTGATCCCCTCAACACCCACAGTTGTAGAAACAATGGCTTTACCCATACTCATCGCCTCAAGCACCTTGAGACGCGTTCCTCCGCCAATGCGGATGGGAACAACGAATATTGGGGCTTTCTCAAGATAGGGGCGCGTATCGTCCACGAATCCATTCATTACAATATGATCCTCATGCACAATTTTCACACTATTGTCTGGTTTGCCAACCACATCCAAACGGATACTCGGTTCTTGTTGAATAAGTTCCGGCAAAACATGTTGATCAAACCAAACGATAGCATCTTTATTGGGAAACCAGTTCATTCCACCAACAAACACCAATCTGTGGAACTTTTCGGCATACTTGCCGGACGACTGATAAAATGCGGTGTCAACACCATTAGGCACAACGCTAATTCGCTGGCCTGGCGCCATAGTATTAAGAATCGCCTTGTCTTCATCGGAACAGGCAAGCACATGGTCGACCCTGGAAACTACGCCTGCCTCAAATAGCTGAAGACGCTTCTGTTGTTCCGCAAAATACCAACCGGTCAAAGGGCTTGAAATTGATTCTACCCTTCTCTTAAGCAACGCAGATTCAACATTATGTTCGTTAAGAACAACAGGTACACTGATCTCATCAAGAAAAATGCCCAAGGGAAGCATGTCCAGATGAACAAGATCGTATTTTTGTTCCCTGAGTAATCCCCTGATTTCCCGGCGAAGCGCATTTTGGTCGTATTTGCGGGCAACGTATGGCTTACTCTCAAGTAAATTCAAACAGGCTGATGTAACTGCACCCATGCGGGAACTGTTTTCAGGAACAGAAAACTGCTTTACAGACGAACAAATAGTTTCCAGTTCAGATCGAAAATTGTATTCAATGGGAAATTTGACACAACTCAGCAAAGTAACTTCATGGTGACTCGCAACAGAACATAAAAGATTGTAGGTTCTGAGCGAATGCCCGTCATTCATCGGAAGTGGGGTTTTCGTTGTTACAAAGAGAACTCTCATTTTCCGCTTCCCAGGACTTTGTCGTATAATTCTTCGTAATCTTTAGCCATGCGTTCAACTGAATAGTTAGCCATAACCTGTTTTCGAGCATTACGGCCAAGAGTCTTTCGTAAATCAAGATCGTTTGCAAGAGTAACAAACGCACTGCAGATTTCACTCACACTCCCTGGAGTAACAAGTATCCCGTTTTTCATGTGTGTAATTACCTGCGGAATTGCCCCAACCGAAGAGACAACTACCGGGAGAGAAGCCGCCATAGACTCCAGCATAGCCATGGGAAGCCCTTCTGCGTAGGAAACGAGAGCAAAAAAATCAAAGACAGCATAGAGCGATTTAACATCGGACCTCTGTCCGGTGAATATTACTCTATTGCTGATCCCAAGTGACTCAGACAAGACAGAGAGCTGTGAGCGCTCTGGCCCATCTCCAATCAAAACAAGCCGAGCATGGGGAATTTTAGCGTACAGGAATGCAAACGCACGCAGGAGATCTCCATGAGCCTTCTCTGTTGTCAAACTTGCAACACAACCTACTACCAACTCATGCTCGGCGATCCCCATACCCCGTCGAACAGAACTACGATCACTTATGTCATATCCATCCAAAGAGATACCATTATAAATTATTGTTATACGGTTGCCTGTTATACCAAGTCGAACCATTTCCTCCTTCACTTCTTCCGACACGGCTGCAATTGCGTCAAACGCTTTAAGAATCGTTTTATCTATGTACTTATATAACTGATCAGAAAAGTTCCTAAGCTTCCAAGTATGGTTTGTAGCAATCAATTTAATAGACATGCTGGAAAACAGGCAAGACAGGTATGCATAGCAATCTGATTTATATCCGTGACTATGCAGTATATTTACATCATTGCTTTTTATTGTATTAATTATGGTTTTTATGCTTGTCAGAGATATTTTGCCATCACATGCAATATAAATTAATTCGACTGATGTCACTTCAAGTATTTTTTTAAATGATTCAAAAACACTCTTAGGTGATCCAAGCAAACCTATCTTAACAGCGTATTTTGAGTCAGCACTAGAAGCTAGTTCGCATACAACTCGTTCAGCGCCAAGAAAAGCACTACTGCTGACCAAGTGAAGTATTGTTATTTTGTTGCTCACTTTTACTCCAATCCAACGCTTTCACAACCATTGCAAGATACACATAAAAATAGGATATCAATGGGTAGTGGGTAAAGCGATCTCCAAAGAAATTGCCAACAATTAACGCAGCAAGACAAGACAAAAAAGCGATTGCCAATTTTTGAAAAAACGGGTCTTTTGAAGCACGAAGCAACGCCAGTCCTCTTCTAAAAGAGGCCAGCATGAATACCACAAAAGCAGAAAAGCAGATCAAGCCACCCTCGCAAAGAAGCTTTACATAGTAATTATGAGTATCCAAGCCAAAATCATTCATCTTCTTAAAATTATTAAAACCGACTCCAACAAGAGGACTACTCTGAAATTTATCCATGGCAAGGTGCCAAAGAATGATACGCGTCTGTGCACTCTCATCCAATTCTTCTTCCTCTACAAAACTGCTGTTAAAACGCTCCGTGACAGCTTTTGGAAACACATCAACTCCAGTGACAAGTAAAGCAAAAACAACAGACAATCCGGCAAACAGCATCCGAACTCTTCGGTTATACCAGCAAAAGACTACCAGACCGACCATTGAAGCAAGATATGCACCACGGGAAAAACCATACAAAAGCGAATAGATGTTCATTGCTATACATGCAAACAGAAACCACCTACGCTTCTTTTCTTTTTCAACAAAGGCAAAACCAAGCACAACGAACGTGTATGTAGCATAAAAAGCGGCAATTTCATTGGAGCCAAGTTCCATGAAAGTACCACTATTCAGCCGAAGCTTGTCCTTGTAAGTTGAAAACCCCATCCACGAAAGATTCGCATAAAAAACCCTGAACATATAAGGGAGGGGAATGACAGTAGCCCAAATAAAAGCTTTCATGGCCTTCATTCCCGAAAGACTCTTATAAGTTAAAAAGAAAAACAAATAAGCAAAGAACATATCTTTCAGTATGTATGGCGTTTTTTCATTCCATCCCATTACTGATGAAGCAACTAATAGAGACAGAATATAACTGAGAGCAAGAAACACAATATATTTATTAATTGTATTTTTATATATAGTTTCTCGTCGAGAAGAAGCAGCAATAAAAGCAAATGCCATTAGGACATTCAGAATATTAAACCCGCCGCCAAGCGAAGGTATCTTTCCAAGATATATATTCTGAAGAGGAACCAAGGCAATAAGAAGAAATAGTGGCCAGTTGACCCACTCAGACTGTGTTTTAACAGCTACTGAAGCCGCTTCGGAAGAATTCATTTTGTATCCGCCTGCCGAGGAATAAAACGATTAAATACGAGACTTTTGGCTTCGCTGGACACTTTACGGTCAAAGATAAGAATGATCATGCTATAAACAAACGTTCCATATGCAACTTTCAGCAGTAGAGACTCCATTCCTGACAAGGTAACGACAAAATACATAACAAGTGAGGACAAAAGATAAAATAAGACACGTCGATAGGGCAACTCAATGGGAAATGTTCGCATACTCACCATAGTCATTACAAAAAGAACGCCTATATAGGCAACAGCCGTGGACCATGCAGCAGCAATTATCCCATAGCGGGGCAGGAGAATAATGTTGAGCATCACATTGAGTAAAGCCCCAAACACAATAATTGTCGCGGAAATACGGGTCTGCTTTTTTATGGTAAAACCTGCAGCCAGAATCGGTTGACAGGCGTAGAGAAGCGTACTCCCCAACACCCAGGGAATTATGATAGCTGCACCTGAATATTTTTGTGACGCAAGAAGCATCAACAGATCCTCCTTTACCGCACAGACACCGGCAAAGACAGGACAGATGACAAGGAAAACGTACCCGATGATTTCTCGCATAAAAGCAACAGTTGCCCCGACTCCCTGCTCGGTGTACAGGCGCAAATAGATGGGTACAACCGATGCACCAAGAGGTTGCTTCAGTGTGTCGGCTATATAGAAACAGAGTGTATAACCGGCAGTATAGATGCCGAGTTGTTCAGCCCCCCAATAATAGGTAATCAGATATCGATCAGAAAAGGCCAAGCCTATACTGGAAACTTCAAACGCTATAAGTGGAACGCCGAAAGAGAGAGCTTCCCGGAACAGTTGCCGGGAAAATAGCTGCGTCCTGATCGAATACCGAGAAAAATACTCAGCAGCATACTTTGTCGTTATCAGACCGAGAACGAGAAATTGAGCCAGAAAGATTCCGATTATCCCTGTATTCCAGTAATAGAGGACGGCTAGTCCGCTAAAGGTACTTACTACCTTAAATACGACATTCACCAGAGCATTCGTTGCATTGCGCTCTTCGGCACGCAGAAAATTACTGACAATGCTGAAAAGTGACGTGGCAAAAACAACCATGGCAACAGAAAGAAAGGGAAACCGGTAATTGTGAGGAGCAAGTAGTAAAATTACGGGAACAAATATCAGAGAAACAATGGCTGCCGCACCGCCCCCGCCCCACCAGAGAGTGGAATAAAATATCCCCAACTCATCTCTGCTTCGGTAGTCGTAGTAGTAACGAACAATAGAATTTTGAATGCCAAGTTTTGAAAATGCGCAGCCAAGGAGAAGTGAAGTGCTGCAAAGCCCCAGCACTCCATATTCGGCTACAGACAGGATTCTGGTCAGAAGTGGAAAAGAAACAAGAGATACAGAAAAGCCGATGATCTGGGAAAGAGCGTATCCAAGCGATGATTTGATAAAAAGTCGCTTATCGCTCATCAGACGCTTTCTGCGAAAGAATGTGTGAACTGGAACGCAACATCAGTGCTCTTAGGTGCTCATAGAGTCGATTTCCCAAAAGACGTTTCATAAGCACAAGAACTCTATAGCGAACAAGTTTCGGGAATGGCTCACCATCGCGCAGCAAGGATGAGAACACCTGGAGGGTCATTCGCTCATTAATGGCAAAACGGGGAATCGCAACGTTATTGCTAATTTTAGTGCACATGTATGGCTCGGATGAACAAATGTGCCTAAAACCAGTTTGCTGCGCTTGGATATGAATCTGTTTTGCCATTCTGCCGCCGGGGAAAGAAAGCGACTGAATGGGGTACCCCGTTATCCTCTTGAGTTCTTTCATTGACACAGACAATTCGAACGTGGTCTTTTCTGAGGACAGATCCGTCAGAAAACTGTGGGTTACCCCATGGCTCCCGACACCCATCCCTGCCCGGCGCAAACCAATAATCTGTTCTTCATTCAAATAGTGTGGTGTGCCTATCCAACCGGTAGTAATGAAGAAATGTGCCTTGAAGCCAAATTCCTGTAGAACAGGAAGAGCTAACGTATAGTTTGACTCATGGCCATCATCAAAGGTCAGAACAATCGTTTTATCCGGCCAAACATCAAGCGAATGCAACTCTTCCAGGAGAAAGGTCCGATAGCCTTCCCGCTGAAGATATTCCATCTGCTCTCGAAACTGTTTTACATGAAGAACATAAAGTTGTTCACCCGCATCCCTTGCACCGGCAGGATGTGCCTCATCCTCCAAAGCATGGTACATGAGCACGGGAATGCCTTTCATTTGGAACCCGCTTTTTCAGCATAGGCGGGTTTCCAGGCAGTAGCACACCCCCCACTTATCCAACGCCAAAAGCCGGCAACAACGGCCAGATTCATAACCAGAAAGAAATAACTCAGGTTGGCAAGACGGAAATTGCGCATGGCAGGGATGAATGCTCCGGAAAAAGCCAGAACATAAAAGAACACCTGACTGAGGGTAGCGATGAGAAAGATTCTTCCTTCAGAAAGGACACTTCCCAGGAAGATTAATATCATTGCCAACGGCACAAACAATCGAAAAAGCTTGTGTAGAAGAAAACGAAAGAACAACGGGTTCCGTAATGGCAACAACAGCTTTGACTCCAGACTCAACAGTTGCCAATTACCTGCCAAGGTCCGCACCTTGCGCCGCCACTCCTGTTGAGTGTTCTTTGAGATTATGTCCAGTGCCTGGGCATCCCCGTCAAAAATCGTACGATACCCCTTCATAATAATGCGCAGGGGAGTCAGCACGTCATCGAGTATGGTCCCTTCCGGAAGGGGTTGATACAGATCGCGGCGGATGGCGTAGATCGCTCCGGTAGCGCCTACCACCGAACCGGTGCTGCTTTCCATTCTTCTGATCATCTTTTCGTACTTCCAGTACGCCCCCATCTCCACCCGTATCTGACTTTCTACATCCTCAATAAATATTAGTTCTCCACTCACACAGCCCACAGTAGAGTCGGAAAAATTCGCCGCCAGTTCACACACGGTACCGGGCTTGAATTGCTGGCGGGAATCCGTGAAAACAATAATTTCACCCGTGGCAGAAGCAACACCGAAGTTTAGGGCAACAGCCTTGCCGTGGCTCTCTGAAAGTTCAATCAGTCGCACCCCCATGCTTTGATACGACTGGACAACCTGTGATGTTCCGTCTGTCGATCCGTCAGAAACGATAATGATCTCGAACTTATCAGCGGGATAATCCTGAAGGATGAGGTTATCAAGACGAGCAGCAATATTCCGCTCCTCGTTGTGTGCAGCGACCACCACCGACACAGTCGGAAAATACTCAGCTTTGGCAATCTTCTTCCGTGCTACCTTCGTCAGCACCCAGAGGTACAACGGATAACCAAGGTAGGTGCACAGGACGAAAAAAAAAGAGACCCAAAAAATTTCGCTCACGTTTCTCCCACACCCGGCAGCAGCCCCAGCAAACCGAACCTGAACCGGTAATACAGCATTTTTACCCACTCCAGCGCATCCTGAAAAATGCTGGGCTCTTCTGAAGTAACCCCATGCACCGTTATCTCCAGAGGACGGTCCCGCAACACCCAACGGAATGTCCACAGTGTGCGCTTTACATGGAAGTCCGAGGTAACAAGCAGCAGTTTCGTAATTGAATGCGTCCGGGCGTAGCGCCTGACAGCCAGAGCGTCATAGATCGTGCCACTGCCAGAGAAAGCAAGCTTTACGATCCGCCCACGAGGCACTCCAGAATCGACCAGAAGCTCCTCCGCCCGCTCGATCTGGTAGAGGTTGCGCTGATGTTTTCTTGACCAGCCACCGCGCACGCCGTCATTGGTAAGAATGATCAGCGGCGCACAGCCTCTCTCATACAACCTGGCAGCAACCGGAACCCGCTCCCGGTAGCTGCCGGCCAAAATGACGATTGCGTCCGCTCGACCCAACTGCTCCTGCTGCACACCCGACGCCCCACAGGAAGAGACGGATAGTACAGCGAGACAGAGGAGCATGGAATGTATGGCAGCTTTCATGTCGTTCGTTCCGCGTAACCACCGACAAACCATACTGCAGCGCAGTAGCGACAATCATCACATCCGCGCCGTCGTAACCGACACGTGCCTGCTCACTAACCTCGGCCATTCACTGATCACTGCCTTTCACGGCCCACTAAAAAGTCTTCCTCACCTCCACAACCACCCGGTTGATGTCGATGGAGTCGGAGGTGGAGACCAGTTTGCGCATCTCGGTGTCGTAGATGTAGCTCAGGCCCAGTGACAGGTCATCCTTGAAGGCGTAGGAGAGCCGGGCGGAGCCGACGAAACGGTAGGGATAGTCGTCATCGTACAGCCGGTTTGCCGAGGTGAAACCGGAATCGTAGTCGGTATGCTCGGCGGTGGCGGAGAGCCCCAGATTCAGCTTGTCGTAGATCTCATAGGTGCCGGACAGGTTGAAGGCCAGCTTGTCGCGGGAGTAGTCGCTGGTACCGGTGTCCTCGTACTCGGTGTAGATGGTGGAGAAGCTTAAGGAGCCGCGCTGGAATTTTCTGTCGATGCGGCCGCTGTAACTGGTCTGCCGGGTGGAGACGCTCAGGGGGTCGGCGGAGGACTGGTAGACCGAGGTACCGGAGGAACCGTACTGGGGATCGGAGGAGTTCTCGACCCGCGTCTCGAAGGTGGCGGTGAACAGATCGAAGTCGTGGGTTATGCCTGCGTTCCAGAAGATGTAGTCCGTGGATCGGCCGTAGGAGAACTGCTGCCAGGTGTTGCCGATCTGGCCGTAGACAAAGGAGTTGTCGGCATACTGGTAGCGGAAGCCGCCATAGGCGTCGTGCTTGTTGTAGTTGGTGTCGGAGGAGAGCAGGCGGGTGAAGGCGTAGCCGGCCGTGAGGCTCAGCTTCGAGCTGATCTCGCGGGTGAACTCGGCATAGGCGCCGTGCTCACGCCGGTCGATCCCCTCGCCCCAGTAGCGCACGTCGGTGTAGCGGTAGCCGGTCTTGAGGGTCCCCTTCTCACCCAGGCGCCAGAGCGTGTAGGGGGAGATGGTGGCCGTGTTCTCGTCGGTCTGGTTGAGGAACAGACTGCTCTCGGTCTCCCTGGTGCGGGTGACGTCCAGGGTGGTCCTGCGGTAGCGATCCGCGAGGTCCAGGAACAGGAAGTTCTCCACCAGGGTGATCGTGCCCCGCAGGCTGGCGTTGTGGTTGTACTCGTCCCCCTCGCTGTTGCGGGCGTACTTCAGGTACTCGAAGTAATAGGAGACGTCCCCCTGCAGGCGGGGAGCAAGGTAGCGCAGGCTGGCGCCGGGCTGGACGCGGGTGATGAAGTCCGAGCGCCGGTGGTGGGCGGTCTCGTAGACGTTGTCGTTGTACTCCTCGCTGACGGACAGGGACGGCACCAGTTCCACCTCCGCCGCCAAAGCGCGCCCGCCGGCGCCGCCCGCCAGCGTGCAGGCACCCAGGAGTGCGCCGACCTTCAGGGTTTGAGCCATGCCGTGTTTCATGGGATAGTCACCGTTGCTTTCATGTGGAATGGGGGCCGCCGCCGAAGACCCGGCGCACGAATCCCCCCTTTGCCGCGCCCTCCGGCGCGGTCCGTTCTCCGGCCGGGGGGGCAGCCAGTTCCTCGATTTTCCTGTTCAGTTCCTGGATATGGGAATTGGTCAGCGCCACGTGGGACGAAATGCTGCTCTGCAGAGAGGCCATGCGGTCGCTTTGCTCCTTGATGGCCGCCTGGAGGGGCGCCAGGATCGAGCTCTCCAGAGATTCCATGCGCCGCGACATGTCGGACACCATACCGAGGATCTCGTCGGTCAGGGGCGAAGGCGGCGTTGCGGAAGGCGTAGCAGCGGCCGGAGCCTGAGCAGACCCGTCACGGGAGGCGCCGTCCGCCCAGTAGTAGTTGTCGAAATCCAGATCCCCCACCACATCCTGGACCATCTCCAGGGAAATGCCGCTGGTCTCGTCGGCAAAGGCGGAGAGCATCAGGAAGTCGCAGATGATGTTGATCAGGCGGGGGATACCGCGGCTGTAGCGAAAGACCGCGTCCAGGGCTTCCGGTGAAAACGCGACCGCCGTTGCGTTGCCGGCCACCTCCAGGCGGTGGGCGATGTACAGCTCCAGCTCCTCCCGGTTCAGGGCCTGCAGGTGACAGTTGATGTTGATGCGCTGGCGCAGCTGGCGCAGTTCCGGCGAGGAGAGGGTCGCCCGCAGTTCGGGCTGGCCCACAAGGATGATCTGCAACAGCTTGCTGTCCGCCGCCTCCAGGTTGGAGAGCATGCGCACCTCTTCCAGCAGATCCGGCGCCAGATTCTGGGCCTCGTCGATGATCAGGATCGGCTGGTTCCCCAGGGCGTACTGCTCCACCAGAAACCCGTTCAGGTCGTGGATCAGGGTGACCTTGTCCTTTCCCCGGGTATCCAGGCCGAAATCGTCGTTGATCATGGCCACCAGCTGCTCCGAGGTCACCCGGGTGTTGAAGATCTTGGAGAGTACGGCTCGATCGTAGTGCTTGGCCACAAGGTCCCTGATCAGGGTGGTCTTGCCCGAACCGACCTCGCCGGTGAGCAGGATGAAGCCGGAGCGTTCCCTGATGCCGTAGTCCAGGTAGGTCAGCGCCTTCCGATGAGACTTGCTGAGAAAAATGAAGCGCGGGTCCGGGAGCAGGTCGAAGGGCTTGACGCGCAGATTGAAGTAGGATTCATACATGCCGCTGACTCCGCGAATCAGGCGTCCTGGCCGGGGCTGGACGTTGCGTAACTGCGATAGGAATAGTAGCGCTCCACATTCTGGGTGATAGTGGTGTCGTTGTAGACGATCCCCAGAAGGTCGGTTCCCTTGAGCGCTTCCATGGCGTCCCTGACATTGTCCTTGGTCGCCGTCTGTTCCTTGACCACGAACACAACGCCATCCACCAGGTGTGCCAGAGAGCGGGTCTCGGCAAAGGGAAGCAGGGGGGGAGTGTCGAAAATGACGTAGCGGTCGGTATAGCGGTGCTTGATCTCTTCCACGAAGGACTTCATCCTGGCGGAGGCCAGCAGCTCCGCCGGGTTGGGCACAGTGCACCCCGCGGTTACCACCGACAACCGGCCGATGCCGGTGGGAACGATCGCCTCACCCAGATCCACCCCCTGGGTGAGGCAGTCGGCCAACCCCACGTTGCGCTCGATGTTCAGGTAGCGGTGGAGGCTGGGGCGCCGCAGGTCCGCATCCAGAAGCAGCACCGTATGGTCGTACTCCTGGGCCAGGCTGATGGCCAGGTTCAGGGAGGTGAGACTTTTCCCCTCGTTGGGGATGGCGCTGGTCACCATCAGTACGTTCCGGAATGGCTTGACGCTGGTCATCTTCACCAGGATGGCCTTCAGCTTGCGGAACTCCTCCGCCACGGGTGAGGCGGGATCGTTCAGGGTCACCAGCAGAGGGTCGTCGGACGTGATCCTGTCGGCCACGGTTTCGGGAAGAGGGGCGGTATGGCGCTTGTCGCCAAGCACCACCGGTTCCTGGGGGGTGCGGGCAGGAACGGTACCGTTGCGTAGATGCGCGGCCCGCTCCATGGCCTTTTCAAGTCTGCTCATCGATTATCCTTGGGCATAGTTCATGCTGTTTCGTGCGGCCGCACCGTTTCCGGATACGGGGCTAACGCACCTGATCCTTGATACTCTGTACCAGGTTCGACGGCCGCAGGTTGTCCACCAGGCTGTCCATAAAGGTCAGGCCGGCGACCTCCGTCAGGGGGAAACAGAGCAGGAACAGGAAGTAGGCTCCGGCATAGATACAGAGACGTTTGGTGCGGCGGCGCTGCCGGTCCAGCTCGCTCGGAACCCGAATGCGGGAGATGACCGCCAGCACGGGGACGCCGAACTCCTTCAGGAAATCCACATCCTTGACGGTGCCGTCCATCTGGTCCAGCAGGAACAGGATGCCGAAACTCCCCGCCAGTCCGGCAACGAATCCCAGCAGCATGATCCGCAGCCGGTTGGGACTGGCCGGCTTCAGGGGGAGGATGGCCGGGTCCACGACCCGGAAGGTGGTGGACTTGTCCTGCACCTCCATCTGCTTGGAGACCTCGGACTGACCGTGGCGGGCGTACAGTTCGTCATAGATCTTTTTCTGGTTCTCCCGCTCGGACTCCAGCCGCTCCAGGTTGGCCTTGGCGGAGGGAAGGCTGCGCAGGAGGGACTGGTTGGTGGCGATATAACGCCGCAGACTGGACTCGCTGGCCCTGATGGCGGCGACCTCCGAATCGATCTTATCCAGTTCCTGGGGATCGAGGGGCTGATAGGTGGTGCCCCTGGTCCTGAGCTGCTGCCTGATGGTATCCATGTCCCCCTTGATCTTGATCACCTCGGGGTAGCTGTCGGTGTACTCGACGCGCAGTTCATCCAGGCGCTTCTGCAGCGCCGACAGACGTGACTGCAAGGGGTCTCCTGATTTTCTGGTGACCGTGCGCATCCCCTCCAGCTGCCTGCGGCGCAGTTCCAGATCGTAGAGTTTCTGCTGGGAGATATTGATCTCTTCGAACAGCTTGGCCTCATCAACCGCGATGACCCCCCCCTTGTCGCGCTTAAAGTTGTTGAGCTCCTGCTCGGCCTTCACCAGCTTCTCCTTGAACGTATCGATCTGCTCTCCCAGGAATTTGGTGGCGTCGTAGGATTCTCCCCGCTTGGAAGAGGTATTCTCCTCGATGTAGAGCCGTACCAGGGTGTTGACGAAGTCCCTGGCCATGCGCGGGTCCCCGTCGGTGTAGGAGATGGTGAAGAGGTTCTTGTCTTTGACCTTGACCACCGTGTTCTTCTGCAGGGTCTTGTAGAGCTCTTCCGGGTTGACGCGCCCCCGCCGGGTGACGGTCATATCAAGGTTCTCGGCAGCCTTGTTCAGAAGCGTGCGGCTGGTGATGGCATAGGTGAGGACCTTGATGGTGTCTTCCATGGACGGCGTGACCGTGATCCCCTTGACCAGGTCGCTGATGACGTTCTTTTCGATGAAGACCGTGCTGGAAGCCTCGTACTTCTTGGGAAGCACGTAACTCACGACAATGGCAAGCGTCATGATCAGGAGCGCCAGCTTGACGAACAGCTCCTTCCTCCTGACGATCAGCTCCAGATATTTCTTATAGTCAAATTCCGAGTCCGACATCCACACCCCGCATCATAGTTATCCGCACACCGTACACACACAGAGTCAGGTCAGAAGATGCTTTCCCTGACCACCACGTAGTCGCCCGGCTTGAGCGGTACGTTCTGACTCAAATCTCCGTCCTTGATGAGCTTCTTGGCCTTTACCTCCACCGCCTGATCCTGGGTCCCCTCTTTTCGGCGGATGAGCACGCCGTTCTGGTCGGCGAACTTGGTGAAGCCGCCCGATTCCAGGATCGCCTCCATGACCTTGATCCCCTCGCGGTACTCTATGGCCCGCGGCGTGGCCACCGCACCCAGTACGTAGATGTTCCGGTCCAGGAGCTGGGGCACGAAGATGGCATCGTTGGACTGGATGATCACGTCCTCGGAGGTGTCACCGTCAACAAACAGCCGGTAGAAGTTTTCCTTGATCTTTTTGCCGTTGCGCAGGACGTAGGCTCGCTTGTAATCGGCGGCTTTCGAAGGGGCTCCGACGGCACCGGCCGCCGACTTCCCGTCCTCGGAAGCCTGGCTGCCGATGGCGCAGAGCAACTGCAAGAGGGAGGTACGCCGATTCAAGTCATAAACCCCTGAATTAATTCCACTTCCAAAGATATACACCTTACTGTTGGTAATCTCGCGCACCGTTACGGTTACTATCGGGTTCTTCACCAGGTCCTTAAGCTTTTCCGTCAGGGTTTTCTGCAACTCCGTCGGCGTCTGGCCGCTGGCGGACACGTCACCCAGGCCGGGCACGGTGATCTTTCCGTCGGGACGGACCTTGACCGAGAACGTCAGTTCCTTGACTCCCCAGACAGCCACGTCAAGGCCGTCCCCCTCGCCGATCACGTAGTCGGCGGCGCGGGAAGTAAGCGGCAGCGCGAGCAGCAGCAGAACGAGCAGCGATATCAGTCTCATGCGTATCCCCTTTCGAAAGGCAGGACGTGTTTCAGCGGGTTATCTGCCGCCCCGTCCGAACAGGACCACCTTGATGGTTTCCAGGAAGATCAGGGTATCGAGAAACGGGCAGACGTTCTTCGTGTAATAGAGGTCGTAGCGCAGTTTTTCCACCGCGTCCTCAACGGATGATCCGTAAGGGTACCTGACCTGTGCCCAGCCTGTCAATCCGGGCTTGATGAAATGGCGCTTGGAGTAGTAGGGAATCACCAGTTTCAGTTTTTCCACGAACTCGGGGCGCTCCGGCCGCGGACCGATCAGACTCATCTCCCCCTTGAGAACATTGATCAGCTGGGGGATCTCGTCGATGCGGGAATTCCTCAGGAATCTGCCCAGGGAGGTGATACGGGGATCATCCTTCTCGGCCCACACGGCTCCCGTGGCCTGTTCGGCGTCCTGGCGCATGGACCGGAACTTGATCAGGGTAAACAACCGCTCTCCGGCGCCGACCCGCTCCTGGCGGAAAAAAACCGGTCCGGGGGAGTCGATCCTGATGGCCAGCGCCATGAGCGGAAAGAGCGGGAAGGTCAGTACAAGCCCCACCAGCGACAGGAGGATGTCCATGCCCCGCTTGGCAAGGTTGAAGAAGGTGGTCCTGCGAAAGCCGCTGGAGAAGATGAACCAGCTGGGGGTGATGGATTCCAGCAGCAGCCTGCCGGTGACGAATTCGTAGAACGAGGGAGCGTCCATGATCGTGATGCCGCTCAGTTTGCACTTGAGCACGTCCGCCAGGGGGAAGAAGCCCCGCCGCTCGGTGAGGGCCACGACGACCAGGTCGGCGCGAGTCTCCCGGGCGGCATGCAGCAGGTCCCCTTCCTGCCCCACGATCTGTTCCTGGGGAACGGCGATCTCAGCGGCATCGGTCTCGGGAGCCCTTCCCTGGGGAGAGCCGCTGCACGGAGCGTAACCGGCCAGGGCCAGGGTGCCGCTGCCGGATGCAAGCAGATCCCCCATCTGCCGGGCTAGGGTACCGGTACCGACGATCAGCACCCGCCGGGCAAAGAGGGCCTGACGCCTCCCCAGCAGGATCAGGGCGTGCCAGCCGAACTGGAACAGGAGGAACAGGACCAGTGAACCGACCAGGACGCCGCGCCCCAGCATGATGGCCGGTTCCAAATAGTAGACGACGGAGAGGAGTGCGAACGACGTAACGATGCCGAAGAGCGTGTTAGTGGCGATCTCCCGCTCGGAACCGTTGCGCTCGGGATCGTAGACCTCCATGAGATGGGAGGCGAACAGCGTCACCAGCATGAACACGCCCAGGGACCAGATGGTGGAGCTGTTCCGCAGCAGGGAGCCCATATCGGCCCAGCCGAAGCGCACGCCGGCCGCCAGCAGCAGAGCCGCCGCGGCCAGCAGTACGTCACCGACAACGAGGATGGTTTCGCGAAACCCCATGGAGCCCCTTACCGTTTCTGCAACCCGGCCAGTAGCGTCCTGGCCGCGGCCGCGTCGGCAAAGGTTCCCTGGGAAAGGGCCTTGCGCAACATCGTCGCAGCCCTGGCCCGGTCGCCCCGCTCCGCGTACACCAGTGCCAGATGGTAGGTCAGGGTGGGATTGTTGGGGAGCAGCGAGCCTGCCTTCTCCAGCACCCTGGCCGCGTCATCCAGCCGACCGTTCTTGAGCAGGGCAAACCCGAGTGTGTCCATGATACCGGCGTTGCCCGGATCCAGCTTGAAGGCGGTAACGGCCAGCCTGAGGGCGTCCTGGCTGCTGCCATAGCCGGAGGCGTACAGATAGGCCAGGTTGTTCAGGGCCGGCACATAGGTTTCCGACTTGGCCAGGGCGGCGCGATACCTGCCCACCGCCTCCTTCTTCTTCCCCGTGGCATCGAGCAGAGCGCCCTGAGCGAACAGGGCCGGAACATAGTCGGGCTTCTTCTTCAGCGCACCGTCATAGCTGGCCATGGCCTGACCGTAATCCCGGGCCGACTCCAGCAGGTTGCCCAGCTTGACCAGGGCCTCGGCGCTGCCCGGCTCCACCCGCAGGCCGTTTCTGACTTCGGCCAGGGCACGGTTCCGGTCGCCCAGGGTCTCGTATACGGAGGCCAGCACCAGGTAGGCCTTGGCGGAGCGGGGATACTTGTCGATGAAGACCCGGGCCTGGGATACGGCCTTGGCGGTATCCTTCATGGCCACGTAGGCGGCGATCTTCAGGGCCACGCCCGCATCCGGCCGGAGCGCTTCAACCTCGTCGAAGACCTTCACGGCCTTCTTGTACTCCTTGTCCGTCACCAGCAGACGCCCTTTCATCTCCAGGGCAGCCAGGTTCCGGGGCTCCTTCTTGAGCAGTTCATCCACGACCTTGACGGCCTTGCCGGTCTCGCGACGCTTGGCCAGATGACCTGCCTTGGCCAGGAACGCTCCGGGCTGGCCGGTGGCGGTGGCCCGGTCGTAGTAGGAGAGCGCCTCGCGCTCGTTCCCCTTGATCTCGTAGAGCGCCGCCAGACCAAGCATTGCCCTCAGGTTGCGGGGGTCGGTGCGCAGGAGCGCGCCGTACTCGGCAATGGCATTGTCATACTTGCCTGTAGAGGCATAGTAGGTGGCCAGATTCTGATAGGAGGCGGGGAAAGCCGGGTCAGCAGCCTTGGCCTGCTGGATGCTCCCCAGTGCCAGATCGGGCCTGTTCTGGGAGAACTGCACCGAGGCGATGCTGTTGTAGAGAAGGGCATCCCGTTTGCCGCCGTTCAACCCCTGTTTGAGAACGGTCAGGGCCTTGGGCGCAGTGCCCGAACGCATGTAGTAGGATGCCAGCAGCAGCCTGCTGTTGAGGGCGTCCGGGGCGACCCGTACCGCCGTTGCCAGCTCGCTCTCCCCCGCGGCGTTCTTACCGCGGCTGAAGTAGAAGTACCCCTTCTTCAGGTAGGCATCCACGATGCGGGGATCGATGCTGGTGGCGCGATTCAGCTCGCGCATCCCCTCGTCGAACATCCCCTTGGCCATATAGGCGTTGCCCAACAGGTTGTGGGCCACCGCGTCGTTGTCGTCGGCTTGCAGCACCCGCTTGATCTCGTTGATGGCATCATCCACGCGCTTCTGGGCCAGAAGCACGGTAGCGGTCATCAACCGGGCCTGACGGGAGGTGGGAACCCGGTCCAGGATCACCCTGAACTGGCTCAGGCTGCTCTCCAACTCTCCACGGCTGTACTGGCAGAGCCCCATGAAGTAGTATGCCTCCAGAGTGGGAGCGATCTTGATGGAGTTCTGCAGGTTGGTCATCGCCTCAGCGAACTGCTTGCGCTGGTATTGCACCAGCCCCTTCAGGCGGTGCCCCTCGGCCCGCTTGGGGTACTCCTTGAGCAGGGCATCGGCGATGCCGTCGGCCCGCGCCAGATCACCCTTTTCGATCTGGATCAGCCCCGACTTGTACGATGCCAGCGTCTCGTTCCGGTCCAGAGCGAGTATGCGGTTGTAGATTTCCAGGGCCCGGTCGCGGTTGCCCCCCGACTTCTCCATGGCCGCCAGCATATAAAACCCCTTAAAGTTTTTGGGGTCTCTGCGGATCAACTCCTCCAGAACGGCCTTGGCCTGCTGCTCCTTGCCGGCCGCTACATAGACGCCGGCCAGCTCCAGGCGCGTCTTGGAGCGGGAGGGAGCGGCGGCAAGGGCCTGACGCAGGTACCCTTCGGCCTCATCGAAGCGCTTGGTCACCGCGCAGGCGACTCCCAGGATCTCCAACCCCTCGGCGGAGCCGGGGTGTTTGGCCAGATACTGTTGCCCCAGGGTGAAGGCCTGGTCTCCCTTGCCGGAGGCGTTGTACACGGCGGCAAGTTCGATCAGTGCGTCTTCCCGGCCCGGATTCTGCTTGAGAACTTTCAGAAACTCCTTTTCCGCCTGTTCGTTCTTCCCCAGGCGGGCATAGGCCCTGGCCAACTGGAAGCGGGCTTCCAGGTAATTTTCATCCTTTTCAAGGGCGTTCTTGAACAGAACGACGGCACCGCCGGGATTCGAGGCGCCCAGCTGCTTGATACCTTCGGACAGCAACTCTTCCTTGGACTTGCGGCCGCACGCGGAGCAGACCGTCAGGAGAATTAACACTGCCGCCACCAGTTTCAGTCTCATCTTCACCTCCTACCCTGTAACCGTTTGTGCGTTTCTTAAAACATCAAAAAGGCGATCCCTCTCAGCAAAGACGAGAAGGCGAAAAGAAATCAAACAAAAATAAAACAGCTGTAAAACAATGGCGCTTCACCAAGCAGGTGATTCAAGTGTTGTGTATATCAATCAGTTGTTCTTCGACAACTTACGAAACCTCACGTGAACAACTTCTGTTTACAGGTAAAAACAGAACATCTTTTCGCGTTGTTTCGGACGTACGGCACCACCTTCAGAGGCGGACCGCGGGAATGGAGCAATCAGCCGCATTCCATCCTCTGTCGGGTAGCGTTCACCAGGACGTGCAGGGAAGCAGCCCCCCCATGATTCAAACACCGTATCAGCACGGTCTGGAACGGCACGGTCGGGGAGAGGCGGGACCCGGTGCCACGGTAAATCAGCATCTGTTGGCATCGCCGTTTAGAGCAAGTTCAGGAGATTCCGCTCCCCGTGACCGACAGCGCCGCGCTAAATTACCGGTTTCAAATGAGAACAAAAAATCCGTGTAACGGTTCCTGGAGCGCGGTTCACCGCGTTGGGCAACCTATCACCGCCTGCATGTTCCGTCAAGGCATTTCCTGAAATTGAAAACAGGACCGTCGCGGTTTCCAAGAAAACAAGTAGCTAATTTTATTGAGTATTGCTATAGTGCTTCCGCCCTACCCCCACCAGGAACGAGCAATCGGCCGGTTCGCTCCATCCTGCTTCCCCGCGGAAAGGTCGCGGGTATTCACGGCCGCACGAAGTCGCCGCCAACGGCTTTTAGAACAGCTTCATAAGGAAGTCGATCGAACAGAAAGGGATCAGTGCCATGGACAACGGAACGAGCATACTCTTCATTCATCCCCAGGGAGAGAACTGGATACCAGGCCAGGAGAACATCGCACGGGTGGTGAATATCATGCCGCCGCTGGGGCTCCTCTCCCTGGCGGCCTGGCTGGAACGCCGCGGCCACCGCACCAGCGTCCATGACTGTTACGCCTTTCCGGGAAGCGACGACAGGATCCAGACCTCGTTGCGTGAGCATGAACCGGACTATGTGTGCTTTTCCACCACCACCTCCAGCTTTCCCGACGCCGTCCGACTGGCCCACAACGTCAAGCAGGCCAGGCCCGGTATCAGATGCGTGTTCGGCGGAGTCCATCTCTCCGCGCTGCGCGAACAACTCCTGGAGCGTTACCCGATAATCGATTTCGGCGTCGTGGGTGAAGGGGAGGAAACCCTGCGCGAACTGGTGGAGTCCGACGGCCGGTCCCTGGGCGGTATCGAGGGGCTGATCCACCGGCAGGGGGGACGGGTCGTTTTCAACGGCTTTCGCGAACAGCTGATCGACATGGACAGTCTCCCCTTCCCCAGTTACGAGAAGCTGCACGGATTTCCAGACAGCTATCGCCTCCCCATCTTCAGCTACCCCAAGGCGCCCAACACCACCATCATCACCAGCCGCGGCTGTCCCTACAGCTGCTCCTACTGCGACCGCTCGGTGTTCCGGCGTTCCTACCGCTCCAATTCGCCCGACTACATGCTGCGCTACCTGAGGTACCTGCACCAGCGCTTCTCCATCAGGCATGTCAACATCTACGACGACACCTTCACCCTCAGGCGCCAGCGGGTACTGGATTTCTGCCGTATAAAAATAGAATCAGGTCTCCGGATGACCTTCAACTGCGCCGCCCGAGCGGAACAACTGGACCGCGAGATGCTGCTCCAGCTGAAGCGGGCCGGATGCTGGATGATCAGCCTGGGGATAGAAACCGGCGATCCCCAACTGCTTAAGCGACACCGCTCCTACCTACACACCGAGGAGGGAGAGAACCCCCTGGAAAGCATCCGCCAGAAGGTGTTGCTGATCAAACGCTGCGGTATCCGGGTCAAGGGGCTGTTCATGCTGGGACTGCCGGGAGAGACCGAAGAAAGCATCGAAGCCAGCATGCGCTACGTGTTCAGCCTCCCCCTGGACGACTTCAACCTCTCCAAGCTCACACCCTTCCCCGGAGCCCCCCTGTACCGGGACATCACCAGCCACGGCAGCTTCAACGAGGACTGGAAGCTGATGAACGCGGCCAACTTCACCTTCGTCCCCCACGGTTTCACGCGGGAGCAGCTGGAAGCGCGGCACCTGGAATTCTACCGACGCTACTTTTCCCGGCCGTCGACGCTGCTCACCTACGCATCGATGATCTGGAAATCGCCCGACAGCTGGCTCAGGTTCTGCAAGGACCTGCCGGCGTTCCTCAAATTCGTCGCACGGGCCCGGGGATAACCGGAGACCGCGCGGAGCCCGAATTCATGACGCCGGACTGCCAGAGCAGCTGAACGAGCCGGGACTACAACGCCGTCACCAGCGGTGCAACCTTCAGTCCGGCTGAATCTCCGGCACACTGTCCCATGCCGTGGAACCTATCCTGGACAGCGGCTTTCAGGCAGAAGAAAGCAGGGAGCATCGGATGGAAGGCAGAAGACACACGGGAACGAAAGAGGGGACGATACGCGGGAATGTCTAGGGGGACGGTGGTACGGCCAACGGCGTGCTGCCGCCGGAGTGGGGGGCGCGCACGAGTCCGCGCCGCCCGTCTTCGCGGAAAGCGCTGTCGATGATGCAGTCGCACACATCCTCGACAAAGCAGGCGCCGTACCGGGTGAGACGCAGCGACTCCTCCTGCTGGTGCAGGCAGCCCAGATCGACCAGCCTGGAAATCAGGGGAGCGAAGGCCTCGTGGGGAGACAGGCCGAAGCGGGCGTGGAATCGGGTGATGTCCAGCCCCTCTTTCAATTGCAGGCTCAGGATCAGGGTCCGGTACATGCGCTCCCGGGGAGACAGGGCGATATAGCGGGCTATGGGGGGAGCCCCCTTCTGGATCATGCGGGAATAAATCGGCAGTTCTTCGTGGCTGTCGCAACAGATGGTGGACGAGTAGGACCTGGTCCTAGCGCCAAAGGAAATGATCGGCATCTCCCGCAACCAGTAATAGCGGTAGGGCCACTGCCGGTCGCTGCTGAACCGCCCGTTCTGTTCGTAGCCCTGTGACTCCATCCACTTCTGGGTCAGATACACCATCCGGAACAGGTCGTCGTCGGGAACGATCAGCTGCGGATCGCGGGTGTACAGATCCACCACCAGGGGGTTGACGATCTCGTGGCGGATGTACTCCACCGCATCGGGTCGGATCAATTCCAGGAACCGCAAATCAGCGGCCACGCTCTCCAGGGTCTGACCGGGAAGCCCGGTCATCATATCGATATTGATCATCATGCCGCTGCCCTGGACCAGCTCCACGATCCGCCGTACCTGCTCCGGCGTATTGCAGCGGTTGCAGCGGGCCAGTATGTCCCGGTCAAAGGTCTGGCAGCCGATGCTGATGCGGTCGATACCCATGGCAGCCAGTTCCTGAACCCGCTCCGGACGTTCAAGGGTCGCCGGGTGGGCCTCGCTGGCAATAGTACAGTCATCGGTCAGTTCCGCGCAGGAGCGGATCGTCTCCAGCAGCCGCCGAAGTTCTTCATTGGAGAAGGAGGTGGGGGTCCCTCCCCCCAGGCAGATGCACTTGACCCGTCGCCCCTGGAACAGGCCCAAGCGGGCATACAGCCGGACCTGTTCCCTGAGCCGGGAGATATAGTCCCCCTGAATCAGAGGATCGCTTTTCTGGGGAAAGGAGTTGCAGAACAGGCATTCGGAAAAACAAAACGGCAGGTGGACGTACAGCAGCAGGTCCGGTTCGGGGAGCGCGTCAAGGAGGGTCTCGAAAAATCCGCCGGCCTCAGACGGCGCCAGCAGGCTGAAATGCTTGGCAACGAACAGGTCCGGCTGGTTTTTGGTGTAATCCCGGGAACCATAGAACAGCTCGTTTCGTATCCTGTCAAGTACAGCATCAGTTCTCATGGAGTGCATTCTGCATTTACCGTTCCGTGACCGCTTCAGAATTGAATTTCTACTTATATGCCCGTGGCGGTCGACTGTCAATCGCCATCATGGCTCATGAGAGGGAAACGATACGCCGATCACCGGATGCCGCGAACAAAAAAGGGGCAGCCGGATGGCTGCCCCACGACAACATAAGAAGCTTCTGGATCAGAAGCAGAACTGTGACTTGATGAACTCGCGATTCATGCGGGCGATGAACTTGACATCGATCCCCTTGGGACAGGAGGCCTGGCACTCATAGTGATTGGTGCAGTTGCCGAAACCGCATTCCTTCATGGCCTGGACCAGCGCCTTGACGCGAGCCGTGGCTTCGGGCTTGCCCTGGGGAAGGGAGGCGAACTGGGACACCTTGGCGCCGGTGAACAGCATGGCGGCGCCGTTGGGGCAACCGGCAACACAGGCGCCGCAGCCGATGCACTCGGCGGCGTCCATGGAGTAGTCGGCGATCGGCTTGGGAATCAGGATGGCATTGCCGTCGGGAACCCCGCCGGTGTGGCAGGAAACGTAGGCGCCGGCCTGGACGATGGTATCCAGGGCGGTACGGTCAACCACCAGGTCCTTGATGATCGGGAACGCGCGGGCACGCCACGGCTCGATGTAGATGGTGTCGCCATCCTTGAACTTGCGCATGTGCAACTGGCAGACTGTGGTACGTTCCTGGCCGCCGTGGGCGGCGCCGTTGATGATCTGGGAGCACATGCCGCAGATACCTTCGCGGCAGTCGTGGTCGAACGCGATCGGCTCCTTGCCGGCATGGATCAGGTCTTCATTCACCACGTCGAGCATCTCCAGAAACGAGTGATGCTCGGTAATGCCTTTGGCGGTATAGGTCTCAAACTTTCCCGGATCGTTGGCGTCTTTCTGGCGCCACACGATCAGTGTCAGAGTCATGGTCTTGTGATCACTCATTACTTGTAGCTCCTTATGGCAAGATGTACATTATCGAACTTAAGCGGCTCTTTATGCAGCTCGGGCTCTTTGCCAACGCCCTTGTACTCCCACGCACCGACGTAGCAGTAATTGACGTCGTCACGCTGGGCTTCACCCTGATCCTGGAACTCCTCGCGGAAGTGGCCACCGCAGGACTCGTTGCGGTGCAGGGCGTCGCGGCACATGAGCTCGGCGAATTCGAGGAAGTCGGCGGTGCGGCCGGCATTCTCCAACTGCTGGTTGAAGTCGGCAGCGGTACCAGACACCTTGACGTTCTTCCAGAATTCCTCGCGCAGGGCTGGAATCTTCTGCAGGTTGGCCTCCAGGGATTCCTTGGTACGGGCCATGCCGCAGTTCTCCCACATGAGGGAACCGAGTTCGCGCATGAACTCTGAAGTGGTCTTCTTGCCATTGATGGAGAGGAACTTGTTGAGGGAGGATCTGACCTCATCCTCGCATTTCCTGAACTCCGGATGATCGGCCTTGATGGTGCCGGGATCCTTGATGGTGGCCAGGTAACCGCCGATGGTGTAGGGAATGACGAAGTAGCCGTCGGCCAGACCCTGCATCAGGGCGGAAGCGCCCAGGCGGTTGGCGCCGTGCACCGAGAAGTTAGCCTCTCCCAGCACGAACAGGCCGGGGATGTTGCTCATCAGGTTGTAATCGACCCACAGGCCGCCCATGGAGTAGTGGGGAGCGGGATACATGCGCATGGGACGCTTGTAGCCATCCTCATCCGTGATCTTCTCGTACATCTCGAACAGGTTGCCGTACCGCTCGGCGATCTTCGGCTGGCCGACACGCTTGATGGAGGAGGCGAAGTCCAGATAGACGCCACGGCCGCCGGGGCCGACACCGCGCCCATCGTCGCAGGCTTCCTTGGCGGCGCGGGAGGCGATGTCGCGGGGAGCCAGGTTACCGAAGGAGGGGTACTTGCGCTCCAGATAGTAGTCGCGGGCATCCTCGGGAATCTCGTTGGGATGCTTGCCGCAGTCTTCTTTCCGCTTGGGAACCCAGCAGCGACCGTCGTTGCGCAGCGACTCGGACATGAGGGTCAGCTTGGACTGGTAGTCGCCGGCCTGGGGGATACAGGTCGGGTGAATCTGGGTGTAGCAGGGGTTGGCAAAGAAGGCCCCCTTCTTGTGAGCCTTCCAGATGGCGGTCACCGAGCAGCCCATGGCGTTGGTGGAGAGGTAGAACACGTTGACGTAACCACCGGTTGCCAGGCAGACCGCGTCGGCGGCGTAGCTCTCGATTTCGCCGGTGATCAGGTTGCGCACGGTGATGCCCCGGGCAACGCCGTCAACCACGACCAGGTCCAGCATCTCGCGGCGGTTGTACATCTTCACCGTACCGGCGTTGATCTGGCGGGCCAGGGCGGTGTAGGCGCCCAGCAGCAGCTGCTGGCCGGTCTGACCGCGGGCGTAGAAGGTACGGGAGACCTGGGCGCCGCCGAAGGAGCGGTTGTCCAGGTAACCGGCGTAGTCGCGGGCAAAGGGAACACCCTGGGCCACGCACTGGTCGATGATGTTGTTGGACACCTGGGCCAGACGCCACACGTCGGCCTCACGGGCACGGAAGTCGCCCCCCTTGATGGTGTCGTAGAAGAGACGATAGATGGAGTCGCCGTCGTTGGGGTAATTCTTGGCGGCGTTGATACCACCCTGGGCGGCGATGGAGTGGGCGCGACGGGGGGAGTCCTGATAGCAGAAGGCGAGGACGTTGTAGCCCAGTTCACCCATGGAGGCGGCGGCAGCGCCACCGGCCAGACCGGTGCCCACGACGATGACGGTATACTTACGCTTGTTGGCGGGATTGACCAGCTTCAGGTCGAAGCGGTGCTTATCCCAGGTTTGCTGAATGGGTCCAGTAGGACATTTTCCATCAAGTATCACGGTAACCCCCTATTTCAAAATGTTGAGAAAGATCGACAGCGGAACGGAAACATACCCCAGCAGCAGCACGATGGCCACAACGGTGCTGGCCTTGACCAGAACGGGCATGGTCTTGTCGGTGTTCAGACCGAATGTCTGGAAGAGGCTCTGGATGCCGTGGGAAATGTGCAGGAACAGGACGGCCATGGCGGCGACATAGATCAGGGCGATTGCGATGTTCTTGAACGCGGCCACGATCATGAGGAAGACGTCAACGGTTCCGTGGGGATCCATCACCAGTTCCATGCCCGGAACCATCTTGGCGGTAAAGTGCAGCAGGTGGAAGATGATGAACACCAGCAGCAGCGCGCCGGTCCAGATCATGTTCTCGCTGGCGAAGGTGGTCCGCTTGGTGGCCTTGACGGCGTAGGCCTGCTGACGGCAGTCGCGGTTCTCTATGGTCAACTGGATGCCATAGTAGATGTGCACGGCGGCGATCACTCCGATGACGGCCCTGAAGGCGTATACCATGGGGGGAAACGCGTGGAGGTGGTGGGCATAGGCGTTGACGCCCCCGGGAATCCACCCGAAGATGGTGGTGTTGCCGATCAGATGGATCACCGCGAACAACACCAGACAGAGGCCGGTGATCGCCATCAGGATCTTTCTGCCGATAGACGTGGTAAACAGTTGCATATCTATCCTTCCTTTACATGAGAGTGTACTGCATTGATAAGTGTGTTTTACGGAGACTGAAAAAGCAGACGGCCAAAGACCGGAGCAAACCTGCCAGGGGGGCCACGCCAGCGCGTTCTGGTGTCAATCCGCATACCATCCTCCTTCTGAAATTATAGTCCCTCAGGCAATCCCGTGACTGTACGAGGTGGTCGCTGCCGCCCCCTTGCTCATTAATTTTGCGTATCTTAGACGGAGTCATATTAAATTGCAACATTTTTATGTAAAACACGCTCAAATAAAAAACAATGTTATATCGAATAGTTAAGCTAAAAACAGTTGCATTGATTGCAATTGGCGTCGCATTCTGCTAGAGACGTTAAGCTAATCCGCCAGCGATATTTGCTGAATTTTAAATAATTAATGCAAACTATTAAAAAACAGCGCGCCTGATCGGCACGTTACCGGAGTCACGCACGTGGAATTTACGCTGATCAAAAAAGACAAACAGAGTTCAGCCCGTTTGGGCGTCATCACCACCGGCCGGGGAGAGATCCATACCCCCATTTTCATGCCGGTGGCCACCCACGGCGCCATGAAGCCGCTCACCCCGGCCCAGATCACCGAGACCGGCGCCCAGATCATTCTCAGCAACACCTATCACCTGCATCTGCAACCGGGAGAGGGGCTGGTCAGGAAGGCGGGGGGGCTGCACAAGTTCATGGCCTGGGACAGACCGATTCTCACCGACTCGGGGGGGTTCCAGGTGTTCTCCCTCCCTAACAAGCGCATCACCGAGGAGGGGGTCTTTTTCCGGCACGAGCTCACCGGCGAGGAGATCTACCTGGATCCGGCCGGAGCCACGCGGATTCAGCAGGAACTGGGCGCCGACATCATCATGGCCTTCGACGAATGCATCCCCTATCCCTGCGAACGACAGTACGCCGAGGCGTCCACCAGAAAGACCATTCGCTGGCTCAAGGAGTGCCAGAAGGCCATGACCAGTAGTGACCAGGCCCTGTTCGGCATCGTCCAGGGAAGCGTCTACGAGGACCTGCGGGCCTTCTGCGCCCGGGAGATGCGCGCCCTGGACCTGCCCGGGTACGCCATCGGCGGCGTCAGCGTGGGAGAGGGGCTGGATCTGCTGAAGAAAGTGGTTGCCTGGACGGCACCCCACCTGCCGGAAGACAAACCGCGTTATCTGATGGGAGTGGGACTTCCCGAAGACATTCTGGAAAGCGTGGAGCGGGGCATCGACATGTTCGACTGCGTCATTCCGACCCGCTACGCCCGCAGCGCTACCCTCTTCACCCGGCGGGGCCGGATAAGGCTTACCAACAGGAACTACAAGCGGGACTTCTTCCCCGTGGACCCCTCCTGCGGCTGCTACACCTGCCGGAACTTCACCCGCGCCTACCTCCACCACCTCTTCGCCGCCAACGAGGTCCTCTCCGCGGTGCTCTCGGCCATCCACAACGTCCACTTCTACCTGAACATGATGGCGGAGATCCGCGCGGCCATCGCCGACAACCGCTTTGCCGACTACAAACTGCGCTTCCTGGCCGACTACGGCGGAGCGCCCCGGAACGGCAGGCGGCAGCCCTGATTCCGGCGGCCGGGGTCAGCGCCTGATCTTCTGATCCAGCTCCAAGTCCAGACTTTTCAGCCGCTCGATGGTCTGACGCAGCTCCCGATTGTCACGGCTCAAGGAGAGGTTCAGGTCACGCAGGCTCTTCAGCTCCTTCTGGCGGTCGCGGGGGACCCTCACTCCCGCCAGGTAGGCCGACAGGGGAGCTGCCTGGTGGGCCCAGATACTCCGGGGAAACTCGCCTTCAAGGCGCTCCAGCAGCTCCAGGGTCTGGCTGGCCACCTTCCCGGCCTCGTCCCGCATGCCCAGAAGTGCCAGACGGAACAACGCTTCGTCGGTAATCCCCGACACCGGCGGCAGCGTCACGACCCGCTCCAGCAGTTCCCGGGCCTGCTGTTCCCGCCCTCCCCTGAGATACTCCAGGGCGCCTGCAAAGGAACGCTCCTGTTCGCTCACTACCGGCGGGGGAGCAGCGGTCTGCCGCGTGACGGAACACCCCCCGGCCATGAAAAGCATCCCCACCACTGCCAGCGCCACGACGCAATCAGACCTCACCGGTAACCGCCTCCCGAACAATGATATAATTACTTCCCTTTGCTTCCTTGACCCGATCCTTGACCGCCGCCGCTGCCGTGGCGATCTCCGCCGCAGAGGAAAACCTCCCCGGCTGACAATCCAGGGCAGCGATGGAGATGGAGATGAGCGGAAAATCCCGCTCCACGCCATATCGGTCAACCCCGCGGATGAAGCCGGCGGCCCGGTCCTCTTCCGAGTAGTAGGCCGGAATCATGGCGTCGATGTCGCGCAGGATCGCCTTGCAGGCGCTCTTCACCAGTTTGGAACCGATGATCACCACGAAGTCGTCACCGCCGATGTGGCCGACGAACGCCTCCGGGTCGCCCAAACGCGCGACCGCGTCGTGGATCACCCGCCCCGCCTCCTTGATCAGGTCGCTGGCCCTGATGTAGCCGTAGCGGTCGTTGTAGGATTTGAAGTTGTCCAGATCCAGGTAGCACATGGCAAAGGCCACCCCCTCCTTCAGGCGCCGGTTGATGGAGCGCTCAATGGCGATGTTGCCCGGCAGCCGGGTCAGGGGGCTGGCATCCAGGCTGGCCTGTTCCAGTTCCTTGAGCCGCCGCGCCATGGCCGTGAAGTCACGGGCCAGGTCGCCGATTTCGTCGCCGGCCGGAATGCGGGGGTCATAGTCGAAATCTCCGGCGGCGATGCGATGGGTGGCCTTTTTCAGTTTTCCCACGGAGGTGGCAAAGGAGTAGATCATCAGCCCCGCCAGCAGCAGGGAGAGGGAAACGCCGCCGACGGAGAGCCCCAGGGACCAGGAGACGGTGGCGGCCACCTGTTCGTCGGAGTGCGCCAACTTCCGTTCCAGGGAGTTGAGCTGATCCTGGCGGATACGGCCGATGCTGTCGTCGATCTGTCCGACCAGGCGTTTCAGGAGCCGTTCTTCCACTGCCTGGCCGGCAAAGATCCGGCCGGTCAGACGGGAATAGCGGGCATACCGCCGCTCCAGCAGAGCCAGTTCCCCTCCCGGGGAGAGCCGTTTCAACGAGGCCAGGGCACCCCTGAACTTTTCAGCGTTCTGGTCATAGAGGGTCTTGAACTCGCTCTGGGGCAGAATCTGGTAGCGGCCGGCATAGCGTTGCTGGGCCAGCATCATCTCGCGCAGGGAAACGATCAGGGTGGCGGCGGTCAGGTCATTGCGGGCGATCTCCGCCTCCATCTTGTGCATGGCCCCCAGGCCGCTGACGGAGTAGTACAGGGCCGCCATCATGCAGCTCACGCTGATGAGGAAGCTCAGCACCAGCTTGGACAGCAGGGTCAGGCGGGGAATGGGAACCAGTGACATGGGGTACTCCGGTGGACGGGTGGTTTCGTTGGACGGCATGGTAGTACAGACCGGACCAGGATGCAACTCATTGAGCCCGAATCCGGCAGCCGGAGGGGCGGAACGACGGGCAGCGCGGACAGGGAGTGCGCCTTCTCGGGGGTACCGGAGCGCGCGAAACCATTGCAAAGCTCAGCCGCCGGCGCTATACAGAACCGTTGCGTCATCGCGCACAACCCCACGACAAAGGAACCACACTCCATGCATGTTGCCGTCCGCGCCTCAAGCCTGGCCCTGATACTCGCCCTGGCTCCCCTGCCCGCCGCAGCCGGAGAAAACGTCACCGGCTGCGGCCCGTTGAACCCCCGCGAGGAGCAGTTTGTCTCGCTTCAGCAGGAAAACACACTGCTGTCCACGAAGATCAGGCAGTTGGAGGCACACGTCGGCATACCGGCAAGCCGCCTGCACCAGCGCAAGATCCAGCGGCTGCGGGAAATCGCCGCCGATGTCAAGACCCAGCGCCGGAACATGGATGACTTCCAGGGCTTTGTCACATGGATGAGCACCAACCTGGCCGGTTATACCCGCTACATCCAGGCCGGCTCCTATGCCGCCACCCTGGGGCGGGCACTGCCGATCCCCTATGCCGGCCAGGTGGCGCTCTTCGCCAAGTTCGCGGCCCAGTTTACCCTGGAGCTGAACGCCTCGTCCAGAGCCATGGCCGCCTACCTGGACTCATCACAGAAATTCATCGCTCTTGCCGACAGGCTGGGCAACGCCGGGACCGAAGATGAAGGGCTGGTGGCCGAGACGGCCCGTTTCGCCGACCAGCGGCTGCTGAAGGACATGAACGACGCCCAGGCGCGCCTGGCCGCCGTATCCGAGCTCTCTTCCGGCGCCCTCTCCTTTCTGGCCAGCCTCAACCACTTCGCCAGTTGCGGCGACGACTACCTGAACCGGGCCCGGGGTATGCTCACCCGGGAGCCTACTCCCCGGGAAAAAAGTTTCATCACCGAGAGCAGCGGCACCCTCAAGGCCCGCGCCGACCGCTTCAACGCCCGGCTGCGCCAGTTCGAGGAGCTGGGCAAAAAAGAAACCGCCAGCGTCAGGGCACTGGCGGTTTACGACGAACTGGAGCGCGAAGCCCGCGCCTCACTTCTCGTGAGATAAGGTCACCACGCCGTCATCGAGATCGTACTTGGCCACCACGATCTTCAATTTCTTCTCCGCGACCAGATGACGGAGGATCTTGGAATTTCTGGTCAGGCTGGCAGCAACGTTCCTGGCGTTGATGTCGGCGGCGCACTCCACCAGCTCTCCCTTGCTGGCGCCGGGGCATTTCTTGCGGGCAGCCTTTACCGCCGGGTCAATGGTCTTGACCAGAGCGTCGATATTGCTGCTGCCGGTGCTCTTGCCCTTGGCATCCACGGTGGCGGTAACGGCGCCGCAGCGCTCATGCTCCAGCACCATCACCAGCGGCGAGCCCAGATGCTCCGCGGCATACTCGATACTCCCCAGAACGATCGGGTCGGGTATGTTTCCGGCAACGCGGACAACGAAGATCTCCCCCAGTCCCTTATCGAAGATGACCTCCGGCGGCACGCGGGAATCGGAGCAGGAGAGGATCACGGCATACGGTTTCTGGGACGTGGCCAGGCCGGCACGCGTTGCCCGGTCGCTGCGCTGCGTGACGGTCATGCGGTGTTCCACGTAGCTTTTGTTCCCCGCCATCAGCTTCTCAAGCGCCTGATCGGGGGAAATGGACGGAGCACCACCGCTGGAGAAGCTGACGGACGCCACCCCCGCCGCAAGGGTCATGATACCGAGAACGGTCGCGATTCTGGCCACTACATTTTTTTTCTGCATTACATCTGACTCCCTTCGATTAGTTTTGAACTAATGTAAAGATCCTGATCCTGCTGTCAACGTTTTTTTGTGGGTCCCGCGGATGCGCCCCCACCAGAGAGGAGAAACCAGACCATGAAACCAGACCACAACTCATTTGAGGATCTCGTCGCCATCATGCGCCGCCTGCGCGGCCCGGGAGGCTGCCCCTGGGACGCGGAGCAGACCCACGAAAGCCTGACCCGCTACCTGCTGGAGGAGACCTACGAGGTGATCGAGGCGATCGAGTCCGGCTCAGCAGACCACATCAGGGAGGAGTTGGGCGACCTGCTGCTGCAGCCGGTCTTCCATGCCGTCATTGCCGAGGAAACGGGAAGCTTCACGATCCGGGACGTCATCCAGGGGGTGTGCGACAAACTGGTGCGCCGCCACCCCCACGTCTTCGGCGACCTGGAGATCAGGGACAGCAGCGCCCAGGTGGAGAACTGGGAACGCATCAAGAAGGGAGAAAAGGGGGACAAGCGTCCTTCAGCCCTCTCGGGGGTGCCGCCGCAGCTGCCGGCACTGCTGAAAGCCCAGAAGATCACCGAAAAAGCCTCCCGGGTGGGGTTTGACTGGGAACACGTCGACCAGGTCATGGCCAAGGTACTGGAGGAGTTGCACGAGTTCGAGGAGGCCATGGCCGGCAATGACAACGGACGCATGGAGGCCGAGCTGGGGGACCTGCTGTTCGCCATCGTCAACCTGGGACGATTTCTCTCCATCAACCCGGAGGAGGCCCTGCGCAAAACCATCAACCGTTTCCAGGCCAGGTTTTGCTACGTGGAGCAGCGGCTGGCGGAGCAGGGAAAGCAGATGACCAGCACGCCGCTGGAGGAGATGGACCGACTCTGGGATCAGGCAAAACAGCGGGAGCAGGAATCGTCAACACCCTCCGTCACGGAAATGTAACGCGATTTCAGGCAAGTGAAGGCTTATCAACACGAAATGGGGAAAACATGTTGATAACCATGTGGATGAGGAACGAAAGCACCGCCTCAGCAACGGTTTTTCCCGCTTTGCCTCTTTTTTGACCACCAACTTAGTTCTTTCATTTCAATGTGTTACACAACACACCCGAATTTCGGGCAGTTAGTGGCCACTCATATCCGAAACACACCCTGGTTACGGGCCGTGCCAACACGGCCTGTTAATAACCACCTTTTTTCAGGAGAAACCATCGGGCCATGGAAATCAGCCACTTTGCCCGGAATCTTTTTTTTCGTCGCCCCAGGCGGCGGGAGTGAAGCACCCGCAGAAGGAGAGATCCTAGCGCCCCAGTCTCTTCCGCGCCACCCCCAGGGCGTCCAGAGCCTCAGCCGAGCGCAGCAGACGGGCGACCAGCAGGTACACCGCCACCCCCACGGAGATGGCCAGTGCCAGGACCCCCCCCTTGTACAGCTTGTGACCTGCCTGGGACCACTCCACGAAGCCGCACAGGTACCGGACCGCGAGGGCCATGGGCAGTGACGCCATCAGGGACTTCACCCCGCAGAGCAGGACCGCCCGGCCGCCGAAGGGCCCGATCCTGCGCCGCAGGTACCAGAGCAGTAGAAGCATATTGCACAGGGCGGAGAGGGAGGTTGCCAGGGCCAGCCCGCCGTGCCTGAGCGGCCCCATGAGCGCCAGACTGAAAGCGAGGTTGAGCAGAAAAGTCAGCAGTGCGGTCCATACCGGGGTCCTGGTGTCCTTCAGGGCATAGAAGGCCGGGGCCAGGACCCGGCTCATGGCCACAAAGGAGAGCCCCAGGGAGTACCAGATCAGGGCCTGGGACGAGTTGAGCGCCTTGTCATAGTCAAAGGCCCCCCCCATGAAGAACAGGGTAAAGATGGGGGTTGAGCAGACCATCAGCCCGGCCATGGCCGGCAGGGTGACGAACAGGGTCAGGCGCAGGCCGAAGGCCAGGGATTCCCGCATGCCGGCCATATCCCCCTCGGCCGCCTGCCTGCTCATGGAGGGGAGCACCGCCTGGGCCACGGAGACGGTAAACACCCCCTGGGGGAACTCGAACAGCCGCTGGGCATAATAGAGGTAGGAAACGCTCCCCTGGGGGAGCAGGGAAGCCAGGATGGCGCTGACGGTGATGTTCAGGTAGTAGACTCCCACCCCCAGCACCGAGGGGAGCATCAGCAGCGCCACGCGGCGCACCTGGGGTGAGCCGAAGTCAAAGCGGGGCCGCAGGGGAAACCCCTTCCTCCAGAGCACCGGCAGTTGCAGGGCCAGCTGCACCCCCCCGCCGATCAGCACCCCCATGGCCAGGGCGGTGATGGGAACCTGGAACAAGGGGCGCAGGAAGAGCGCGGCCAGGATCATGGAGAGGTTCAGAAAAACCGTTGATATGGCCGGGGTGAAGAAGTGGCGGATGGTATTGAGCACCCCCATGCACAGAGCCACCAGACTGATGAAGAAGATGTAGGGGAACATGATCCGGTTAAGCAGCACGGTGAGTTGGAACTTGCCGGGCACCGCCTGGAATCCGGGGAACATCAGACCGACCAGATACGGGGAACAGAGGATGCCGGCCAGGGTTACCCCGGCCATGACGATGGTCAGCAGCGTAAAGCAGGTATCAGCCAGCTCGCGGGCCTGCTCTCTCCCCTGCTGGGTCAGGGTCTGGGAGAAGGTGGGCACGAAGGCGGCGGTGAGCGCTCCCTCGGCGAAGAAGCGGCGCAGCATGTTGGGGATCTGGAAGGCGGCGAAAAACGCGTCGGTGCCGAACCCGGCGCCGAACAGGCGCGAGACGATCATGTCCCGCAGCATGCCCATGATGCGGGACAGCATGGTGGCGGAGCCGAGGACCCCCGCGGCCCTGACGATATTGGTACGTTCAGACATACGGCTGTTCATTCCTCCCGGTTTCAGGGACCACGTTCACCTGTGAACGGCCGGGACGCTGGGTCATCCACGGGGATCATCGGCGGGGATCATCGGCGTCGGTCCGGTCCGCCGTCCCCATCAGGTCTCCGGTCTCAAAGAACGACGGTCGTGAAAACGAAATTCAGACCGTGAAACAGCAGCACCATGGTCATGGATTGTGCTTCCCAAGCGCGAACTGTTCAGTTCTTGTCATGTGAGTCTCCGCAACACCGGGCACTCCACCACCCGGAAGTTCATGCTCCATGGCCGGCAGTTGGTACTTATCCACTCCTGGCCATGCCAATAAGGAGCCGCAGCCTGCCAAACTCCATTCGGAACATTGATCGTCATGCCAAATAGTACTTGCTTAACCTTGCTGCTTCGTGGTTATATTCACGAAACTGATTCCTATACAGGAGGAACTATGACCACATCTCTCGTTGAACTTACCGCAAACATTGTCTCCGCCCATGCATCAGGCTCACAGTTAACGCGTGATGAGCTGATCCAGGAGATCAATACCGTCTTTACCGCCCTTAAGCAGCTTGAAAGTGGCACTCCCGGAGCGGAAGTCGAGACCGCTCCGGCCGTTCCGGCCATAAGCCTCAAGAAGGCTTTCCAGAACGACCAGATAACCTGCATGATCTGCGGCAAAAGCGGTTTCAAAACCCTTACCAGGCACTTAAAACAGGCCCATGATCTCAAGCCGGGACAGTACCGCAAACAGTTCAACATACCGGCCACCCAGTCCCTGACCGCCAAAAACTATTCCGAAGCCCGCCGTCAGGCTGCCGCCGACAACAACCTGGCAGCCAACCTGGAAAAGGCGCGCGCCGTCAGGGCCGCCAACAAGGCCGCCGCGAAATCCAAGAAGGGCGGCCGGGGAGCAAAGGCCGACACGGCCAAACAGCAGGCGCCCCAGGAATAGGTCCTGCCCGGAAAACGCATCGGCTCAAAAAAACCGCCCCGAAAAGGCGGTTTTTTTATTCTCCGGTTCCGGACAGCCGGCGCGAGAGGCAGGCGAACTCCTCCAGGGTGAGCGTCTCCCCCCTGCGACGGCCGTCGATACCGCAGCGCTCCAAAAGTTCCGCCAGATTTTCGCACTCCGGCCACTCTTCACGCCTGAGACAGTTTATGAGCGTCTTCCTGCGGGTGGCGAAGGCGCATTTCACCAGCCGCCGAAACACCGCCTCGTCCCCCACCCGTACGCGGGGAGCAGGGAGCGGGGTAAAACTCAGCACTACCGAATCCACCCGGGGTCGGGGATGGAAGCAGCCGGGGGAGACCGGAAACTCCCGGCGGATATCGAACCAAAGCCCCAGGAGCAGCGTCGTCACCCCGTAGTCGGAACAGTCCGGCGGCGCCACCAGCCGGTCACCCACTTCCTTCTGCAGCATGAGCAGCATGCGGGACAGCCGGGAGCGCAGCTCCAGGAAGCGGAACAACACCTGGGTGGAGATGTTGTAGGGGAGGTTGGCAACCACCTTCCAGGTGCCATCGCCCAGCAACTGCCCCAGGTCGACCGCCAGGATGTCGCCGTCCACCACCCGCACCCGTTCATCATCCCGGTAGCGTCCGGTCAGATCCGCTGCCAGGGCATGGTCGTATTCCACCAGCAGCAGGTGCTCCACCCGGTCGGCCAGGAGGGCGGTCAGGGCACCCCGGCCGGGTCCAACTTCCAAAACCCGGTCGCCGGAACGTAAATCCGCGCACGCGATGATCCGCTCCACGATGTTCCGGTCCACCAGGAAGTTCTGGCCCAGAGACTTGAGGGGCCGCCGTCCGCTGCTCATGAGCGTCCCTCCCCCACCCGCTCCATGTCCCAGGTGGCGGTAACATCCAGGGACAGGTCCGACCCCTGTTCCTGCTCCAGGTAGTGGTTTCCCGGAACCGCCAGCATGGCGGCGTTGTCGCCGCACAGGGAGGGCGCCGGAATGCGCAGGTCGATGGAGAGGTCGCGGGCCAGGGCCTGCATGCTCTGCCTGAGGCCGCTGTTGCAGGCCACGCCGCCGGCAACGACCAGGCGCGTCACCCCGCTCCGCTCCAGGGCGGCGGCGGTCTTGGCCGCCAGCACGTCGCACACCGCCTGCTGGAACGAGGCGCAGAGGTCGTTGGCCTCGGCGCCGGGGATGACCACCGGGTGCCGCGCCACCTGGTTCAGCACGGCGGTCTTGAGTCCGCTGAAGCTGAAATTCAGGCTGCCGTCGTGCAGCAGCGGCCGGGGAAACCGAACCGCGCGGGGATCACCCTCCCGCGCCATGGCGTCGATCCTGGCGCCCCCGGGATAGGGGAGCCCCATGATCTTGGCCGACTTGTCGAAGGCCTCCCCGGCGGCATCGTCCAGGGTCCTGCCCAGGGTGCGGTAGCGGCCGAAGCCCTCCACCAGGTAGAGGTGGGTATGGCCGCCCGACACCACCAGGGCCAGGAAGGGGAATTCCACCGGTTGTTCCAGGAAGGGGGCAAAGAGGTGCCCCTCGATGTGGTGCACCCCCACGAACGGTATCTCCCGGGCAGAGGCGATGGCTTTGGCGGCCGAGAGTCCCACCAGAAGCGCGCCGGAGAGCCCCGGGCCACGGGTGACCGCCACCCCCTCGATATCGCCGAAGCTGACGCCGCCCTCACGCAGAGCCTGGGAAATTACCGGCGAGATCATCTCCAGATGCTTGCGGGAGGCGATTTCCGGTACGACTCCGCCGTACTCGGCGTGAATAGCCACCTGTGATGAGACCACCGAAGAGAGGATCCGGCGGCCGTCGACTACGACGGCAGCGGCCGTTTCGTCGCAGGATGTTTCAATGGCAAGAACGAGCATACAGTAACTTTCGATTCAACCTGGAAACGGCACGTTGGAGGCTGCGGGAGAGGAGAGCCCGTCCGCGCGAACGCAGGCAGCCCCCAACTGTCGAATATGAGTTCAACACTACCATGGACGGTAGAAAACAATGGAATCAGAGCAGGTTTGCCGCCAGCTCGGCCAACTCCGAGCGTTCCCCCCTGGTGAGGGTCACGTGGGCGGCAATCTTTTCCCCCCTGAACTTCTCCACCAGGTAGGTCAGCCCGTTGCTGGAGGAGTCCACGTAGGGGTTGTCGATCTGGTAGGGGTCGCCGGTGAGAATGATCTTGGTTCCCTCCCCCACCCGGGTGACGATGGTCTTGATCTCGTGTGGGGTCAGGTTCTGGGCCTCGTCCACAATCAGGTACTGGTTGGGGATGGAGCGGCCGCGGATGTAGGTCAACGGTTCGATATCCAGGAGCCCCATGGCCATCAGCTCCTTGTACCCCTTGCTGTGGCGCTTCTCCGCCTCGTGGCCGGAGATCAGCAGTTCCACGTTGTCAAAGATCGGTTGCATCCAGGGGGTCAGCTTCTCTTCGATGTCGCCGGGGAGAAACCCCAGGTCCTTGCCCATGGGAAACACCGGCCTCGATACCAGCAGGCGGGTGTAGACGTTGTCCTCGGCCACCTTGTGCAGGCCGGCGGCAATGGCCAGAAGCGTCTTGCCGGTGCCGGCCTTGCCCACCAGGGTGACCAGCTTGATGGTATCGTCCATGAGTACGTCCAGGGCAAAGGACTGCTCCCGGTTGCGGGGATGCAGGCTCCAGATCCCCTCCTTGGGCACCTTGCGCACCGGCACGATGCGGGACGTGGCGGCATCGAAGCGGCAGGCTGCGGTATGGGAAGGGTTGGCGCTGTCGCTGATCATGATGAACTCGTTGGGGGAGAGCCCCTCGGGCGCCTCCAGCCACCCCTGGCCGTAGAAACGGTCAACGGCCTCGGCCGGCACCTCCACGCCCCGGGTCCCCGAGTACAGGTCCTGGATGTCGATCTTGTCCGACTCGTAGTCTTCGGCCACCACGCCGATGGCGTCGGCCTTGATGCGCAGGTTGGTGTCCTTGGTCACGAAGATCAGCTGGTGATCGGAGAGGCGGTTGCGCAGGCTCAGCGCCATGCCCAGGATGCGGTTGTCGCCGCTCTGGCCGCGCAGCTCCACCGGAAGATCCTGGAAACACTTCTCCGAGAACATCTCCACCCGTAGCGTCCCCCCTCCGGGCAGGACAATGCCGGCCGCCAGGGAGCCCTTCTCGCGCATGGCATCCAGAATGCGCGATATCTGGCGGGCGTTTCTGCCGGTTTCGTTGGAGTCCTTCTTGAAGCGGTCCACCTCCTCGATGACGGTGATCGGGATGATGATGTTGTTCTCCTGGAACTTGAACAGGGCCTGGGGATCGTGCAGCAGCACGTTGGTGTCGAGGATAAAGTTTTTCATACAGACCTTTCGGAGTGGGGTGAGTCAACGGGTGAACCCGTGACTCGTGACCAGTCACGAGTCACGGATTACCAGTCACGACCTCAATAATTAAGCCAGACACTTTACAACGGCATCGCGGAAAATAGCAATCTCATCGTTGGTGGTGAACCATCCGGGGCTGACCCGCACGGTTCCGGCGGGATAGGTGCCCAGGGTGCGGTGGGCCAGGGGGGCGCAGTGCAGGCCGGCGCGCACGGCGATGCCGAAGCGCTGGTCGAGCATGAAGGCCAGGCTGGCGGGGTCGGTTCCCGCCAGGGTAAAGGAGAGCAGGCCGCCGCGTGCGGCCGGAGGCGGGCCGTGGATAGTGATACCGGGCAGCGGCGCCAGGAGGCGGTGCGCCTCACCGGCCAAATCCCGCTCCCTGCGGCCGATGGCGTCAACCCCTTGGGCCAGGACGAACTCCACGCCGGCCAGGAGGCCGGCAATACCGGACAGGTTGTGGGTTCCTGCCTCGAACCCGTCGGGGAGCAGGTCCGGCTGCTCCTCGCTGGAGGTGCCGCCACCGGTCCCGCCGGCCAGCAACGGCCTGATGCCGACCCCTTCGGCGACGTAGAGGAACCCGGTGCCCTGGGGCCCCAGCAATCCCTTGTGCCCCGGCGCGGCCAGCAGATCCACCCCCAGGCCGACCACATCGATGGGGATCGAACCGGCCGACTGGGCCGCGTCCATCAGGAACAGTGCCCCGGCTTCGCGGGCGATGGCGGCCAGGCGTTCCACCGGCTGGACGGCGCCGCAGACGTTGGAGACATGCCCCACCGCCAGCATGCGGGTAGCGGGCCGCACCGCCCGCTTCACATCGTCAGGGTCCACCAGGCCGCTGGCTGCCGCCGGCACGACGGTCAGGTCGAGCCCCTGGTCGCGCAACCGGTACAGCGGCCGCAGCAACGAATTGTGTTCCATGCTGGTGGTAACGACGTGGTCGCCCGGCCCGAGGGTGCCCAGCAGGGCCATATTGAGTGCCTCGGTTGCGCTGTGGGTGAAGATCACCCGCGACGAGTCGGGGATGGAGCAGAGGCGGGCAACGGCCTCCCGGGCCTTGAAGAGCAGGCGGGATGCTTCCAGGGAGCGACTGTGCCCCCCCCGCCCCGGCGAGGCGCCGATGTGGCGCATGGCGTGCATGACCTCCCGGTAGACGCTCTCGGGCTTGGGGTAGGAGGTGGCGGCGTTATCCAGGTAGAGGGAGGGTTTCACGTCGGATCGTCCGGGCGCATCGTCAGCCAGGGGAAAAACTCCACGCTGCCGCGGCGGCGATCTGTGGCGCCGTCCAGGAGCTTCCCGGCAATGGAGGACTCCTGGCCGCTGCCCCACCAGTTCCCCACGGCGGTCACGCGATCATGCCCGCTGACGGCCAGGTTGTAGCCGCTGTTGTTCTCGAAGGCACTGTCCCAGACCAGGCAGCGGCCGTCATCGACCCGCATGCCGTCGCCGGCGGTGCCGGAAAACAGGCATCCCCGGACCCTGAGGCGCGACGAAACCAGATCCAGCCCCACGCCGCGGTTGGCGGTGAAGCGCGACCCGGAGATACGCCCCTCGCTCCCCTCCAGGCGGGCGCCGGCAGTCCCGTTGGCGATGAGGCGGCAGGAGCTGACGGCGATCCGGCAGTCGAGCGCGGTCAGGCCGCCCTGGCGGTTTTCCGCCAGGGTGACGCCATGCAGGACCAGGCTGCCGCCACGGACGACCATGCCGCGCTGGTTGTTGTTCACGCTCCCCTCCCGCAGGTCCAGTTCGCTGTCACGGACATCCAGTCCGGTCTCGCAGTCGCTGACGGAACTCCTGGTCAGGCTCGCGCCGCTGTCCCGGAGCAGGAGTCCCACCGTGCAGCGGCTGACGGAGAGGTCGGTGGCGGAAAAGGTCGAAAAGCCGGCTTCGATTCCCGTTCCGGCCCCCTCGATGCGCAGATGGTCCAGCTGGTTGCGCTTCTCGCTGGACAGCAGCAGAATCCCCCCCCACTCTCCCCGCTGGTGGCGTACGCTGTTGGGGGCGAACAGCACCGGTCTCCCGGGCGCGCCATCGCAGTGCAGCCTGCCCATGACCACCAGGCGGGGGGCCTGCCGCGACAGAGCCGACGTCATGAACCGCACCACCGTGCCCGCTTCGACGCGCACGGTGGCCTGCGGAGCGATCACCAGGTATCCCCGCACCAGTACGGTCCCGCTCCAGACCACATCTTCGGTTATGGTGGCGTTCTCATAGCTGTAATCCCCCTGGCTGACCACCGGCCGGGCCTCCGGGTATGCCGGGGAAGCGGCCGGGGCGGGCGTCGGCCGCACAGGGGGGAGTGTCTCCGGCACAGCCGCGGGAGCGGCGGACACCACCTCCCTGGCCGACAGCGGTCTCTCCCCGGCGTGGATCAGGGTACAACCGGACAGGAGCGCGGCACACAGGAGGCAGACCAGCAGGAACGGGTTGATGTGGTTGGGAGACTGACTGATCAAACGGCACATTCCTCCGCCATGAGCACGCGGTTTCGGCCGGCCCGCTTGGCCTGGTAGAGCAACTGGTCGGCCATGGCCAGAAGGGTCATGGAACAGGCCGCGTCGCGGGGAAAGCAGGAGATGCCCACGCTCACCGTCACCGGCCTGTCGCCCGGAGCCCGCAGGAGCTTCCTGCTCTCCGCCATGACCCGCTGCCGGATGCGTTCGGCCACCTTGTGGGCGCTGGCCAGGTCCGTGTCCGGCAGGATCACCACGAACTCCTCGCCGCCGTAGCGGAAGGCGAAATCGATGCTGCGCAGAGTCCTGCGCAAGACCCGCCCGATGGTGGCCAGGATGCGGTCTCCCAGGTGATGGCCGTGGGTGTCGTTGAACAGCTTGAAGTTGTCCACATCGATCATCATCAGGGAGAAGGGAAGCCCCTCCCGGTGGGCGCGCTCATACTCCTGGGGGAGGACCTTGTCGAAATAGCGCCGGTTGTTCAGGCCGGTGAGAGAATCGTTGATGGCCAGCTGGTGGGTTTCCTCGTGAAACTTGGCGTTTTCGATGGATATGGCGGCAAAGGAGGCAAGCACCAGGATCTGGGAGATGCGGTTCTTGTCGAAAAAGCGCGGTATGAAATCGTCCAGGCAGAGCAGCCCCTGGATGGAACTCTTGGAAACCAGCGGCACCGACACCAGGGAGCGGCTCTTGCCGTGGGCGATCAGCTCTTCCTCCGGCACCGGGCAGGTCTCCGTGTCCTCCACGTAGAAGACCTCGTTGTTCCTGAGCAGCCGGTCCGTCAGCCCTCCCGGCGTCACCGTCCAGACCGGACGCGGCGTACGCTCAGCATCCAGCCCGGCATGGGCGCGCAGCAGCATGCGGCCGTTGCGCTTGTCGTACAGAGCCAGCCTCCCCACCGGCATCTCCATGAAATCCATGGCGCCCTTCAAAATGGTCTGTGTCAGGGGCTCCAGCTCAAGGGAGGAAATGGAAGCCTGGGCCACGTTGAGCAGGTCGTTCAAGGCCCGCACCTGTCCCTTCAACTCATAGGACTTGCACTTGTCGCAATCGGTTACCGCTGACATCGTTTCGCCTGCTCCTCCATACGTATCGAGATTCCTTTCTAGCACATTTGGGATTTCATGCAAATATTTTAAACTTGCCGCCGTTTTTTAGGGTATTGCCTCATGAAACCGGGGCCATCCGCGGGGAACACGCGCTTTCCCATGTGCAATCAGATGCTTAGAGTTTATGCTATCAATTCTGTTGACACGACATATATGTTGTGGTTAATTCCCATTCGTCTACAAAATATTGTGTAAACCCCATTGACGGAGAGCACCGCGTCCCTGCCACGATTCCAGGTGACGCTGCCTTCCGTTCCCGCCGCAGGAGGAGCCCCCATGAAAAAAGAGAAAACATCCCCGACACAGCCCCAGTTATCGAAAAATGCCCAGACCGTGCTGGAAAAGCGGTACCTGCGACGGGGGCCTGACGGCGCGACCCTGGAAACCCCGGCCGACATGTTCCGCCGGGTGGCCGACACCATCGCGGCGGCCGACCGCTCCTTCGACGGGAAGGCGGACACCGCGACTCTGGGTGAGACCTTCTACCGCATGATGACCAGCCTGGAGTTCCTGCCCAACTCCCCCACCCTGATGAACGCCGGTCGCGAACTGGGGCAGCTCTCGGCCTGTTTCGTGCTGCCGGTGGGAGACTCCATGGAGGAGATCTTCGACGCGGTCAAGTACACTGCCCTGATCCACAAATCCGGCGGCGGCACCGGCTTTTCCTTCTCCCGCCTGCGACCGGCCAACGACATGGTCAGCTCCACCACCGGCATCTCCAGCGGCCCGCTCTCCTTCATGCGGGTCTTCGACGTGGCCACCGAGACCATCAAGCAGGGGGGGACGCGGCGCGGGGCCAACATGGCGATCCTCAGGGTCGATCATCCCGACATCGTGGACTTCATCATGTGCAAGGCCGACCAGAAGCAGTTGAACAACTTCAACATCTCCGTCGGCCTGACCGAGAAGTTCATGCAGGCGGTGGAGCGGGACGAGGAGTACGCCCTGGTCAACCCGCGCAACGGCAAGCAGCACGGCACCCTGAACGCCCGCAAGGTCTTCCAGCGCATCGTCAAACAGGCCTGGGAGAACGGCGAGCCGGGGATCGTCTTTTTGGACCGTCTGAACCGCGACAACCCCACCCCCCAGGTGGGAGAAATCGAATCAACCAACCCCTGCGGCGAGCAGCCGCTGCTCCCCTACGAATCCTGCAACCTGGGCTCCATCAACCTGGGCAAATTCGTCACCGACGGGGCCATCGACTGGAACCGGCTGAAGGAGACGATCCGCAACGCCGTGCACTTCCTTGACAACGTCATCGAAGCCAACAGCTACCCGCTCCCCCAGATCCACGACATGACCCACTCCAACCGCAAGATCGGCCTGGGGGTCATGGGATGGGCCGACATGCTGATCCTGTTGGGCATTCCCTACAGCTCTCCCGAAGCGGTAAAACTGGGCGCCAAGGTGATGAAATTCATCAACGACGAGGGGCATCAGGCCTCCCGGGAGCTGGGCACAATCCGGGGGTCCTTCCCCAACTTCAGCGGTTCGCGCTTCGACATCAGGGACGCCGAGCCGATGCGCAACGCCACGGTCACCACCATCGCCCCCACCGGCACCATCTCCATCATCGCCAATGCCTCCTCGGGAGTAGAGCCGCTCTTCGCCGTCTCCTACATCCGCACCGTCATGGACAACAACGTGCTGGTGGAGGTCAATCCCCAGTTCGAGCGCATCGCCCGGGAGCGGGGCTTCTACTCCGAGGCGCTGATGAAGCGCATCGCCGAGCACGGCACGGTGCAGGACATCCCCGAGGTGCCCCTGGACGTGCGGGAGCTGTTCGTCACCGCCCACGACATCACCCCCGACAACCACATCCAGATGCAGGCCGCCTTCCAGCAGCACACCGATAACGCCGTCTCCAAGACCGTCAACTTCCCCAACTCGGCCACCATCGAGGATGTGGAGAACGTCTACCGGCTGGCCTACCAGACCGGCTGCAAGGGAGTCACCATCTACCGTGACGGCTCCCGTGACGAACAGGTGCTCACCACCGCCAGGAAGGAGGAGGCCGCTCCGGCAGTGGAAGAGAGGAAAGCGGTCAAGCGCGACCGGCCCAAGTCCCTCAGGGGGAGCACCCACCAGATGCAGACCGGCTGCGGCCCGCTGTACGTCACCATCAACGAGGACAGAAACGGCCTGTTCGAGCTCTTCACCACCATGGGCAAGGCAGGCGGCTGCGCCGCCTCCCAGAGCGAGGCCATCGGCCGCATGGTCTCCCTGGCCTGGCGCAGCGGAGTCCAGGCCCGCCAGGTGGTCAAGCAGCTCATGGGCATCTCCTGCCACTGCCCCTCCGGCTTCGGCGACAACCGGGTGCTCTCCTGTGCCGATGCCGTGGCCAAGGCGATCCAGACCCATCTGATGGAGAGGGGGTACGACATGAGCGCCGTCACCGCCCGCCAGGAGCGGGGCGCCTGTCCCGAATGCGGCGGCGTGGTCGAGCACGAGGGGGGCTGTTCCGTCTGCCACGCCTGCGGCTATTCAGAATGCGCGTAGTCTTCCACGCTCCCTGACACCATCTGCCCCTGTCGCCTCCCCTCACCGGGTGGAGGCAGGGGCAGTGTCGTTTGAGAACGGCTAGTTACGGCCTGCCCGGCAGACAGTTAGACTTGGATTTGCAAGGATATATTTCATGAATATTTACTTCACTGATTACTTCAATGTCTCAGAAGACGATTTGCGAAATTATGGTGCCTTCAATATTTCTCTAATCAATGACCTGCCGGTGTTTATTGATCCCTTTTTGCTGTTTAGTAGCGATAAGCCAGAATATCAGAAGCTTCATAATGAAATGATTAGGTACCTGACCTTCCTTAAAGAAATGTCAGAAAGAGGCAAAATTTCGACGGGTTTACTACGACAGTGGTTTCTCTTTCCTGAGGTAAAACAAAATTGGCTTGGCTACAGCAAAGTTGGAAATGGTGGCGCTGGTCTCGGTTCCGGGTTTGCAGTTGCTTTAAATGATAATTTATCTTCTATATTCAATAACTTTGGTTCAGAAAAGATCACTCAAAGCAGCCACCTTGAAAAGCTGTGCTTAATCAGGGATGGGGTTGGGAAAGACTGCATCAGTGATTTCACTACCAACCTGATCAAAGGATTTCTCTGTGAATATACAGAGGCTTTTTCTACTCAATATTTAGATGAAAGACGAACAAAATCAGTTCTGGTGAGCCATGCAGAATTTAATTACCAAACTAGACGGTGGGTCAGCAAAAAATTCAGACTTCCATATATTGATGGAGATTTTGTCCTATTAACTCCCAAGGAGATACTTACCAAGGACGACGCTTGGATCAATAAACATGACATTATTGGAGATTTCGATGAAATCGTTGATTCAATACCAAACCTTGATTTGAGAGCCCAGATAAATGAGTACCTTCTTCGGCGAATCCCCGAGAACGCAAAGCAGAAAGAAATAAACGAAGCAATTTCTCGGACCCTTCTGAAATTTCCAGAACTGATTGACCGTTATATAAGGTACAAAGAAGACAACAGAGACAAGGCGGTGGCATTAAGCGAAGAAAAGATTAAAGAAACTGAAGTCGTATTTATTCGGCAGGTAACTACGCTTGTAGAGGAATTGCGCAAAGACGGCAATTTTTACAAATCACCGACAGACACACACGAAGAGGCCTATCAAAGAGTTCTATTTCTAAAACAAGTTATTGAGAATAACGACGGGTATAGAATCTTTTACATCAATGGTAAGCCAGTAAAACGTGAAGCAGATCTTCAACTTATGTTTAGGCTAACCTGGTTCGCCTCAGAGGACGATGTAAATGCTGAAGTAAATAATGGTCGAGGGCCAGTTGACTACAAAATCTCACGCGGTTCAAATGACAACACGCTCGTTGAATTTAAGCTTGCTAGCAACTCAAAATTAAAACAAAACATTGCAAAACAGGTAGAGGTTTATAAAGCAGCAAATCAGACAAAGAAATCAATAAAAGTAATACTATATTTTTCAGAAGAAGAACTTGACAGGGTGAAAAAGGTGATGAAGGAACTAAAAATTGAAGAGAGCAATGAATTCGTCCTTATAGACGCTCAGGCTACTAATAAACCATCAGGTTCAAATGCAAAATAAATCAAATCGGGCAAGGGGGAGCTTTTCTCTCCGTTCTTTGGGGCGGAGGGGAAAACCAGAGGAAGCCAGGAGGAAAGCCAGGGACACTTCCCAGTTTTTTGTGCAACCCTGGGAAGATGTCCTTGGGACATAGGGGCTATGGCTCCTGATTGGGACAAATTCCGGGGACACAAATTCCGGGGACAGTTTATTCAATACGTGTCAACAAAAAGGGCCGTTCCATCAGCACCCGCGCTGACGGAACGGCCCTATCGAACAAACACCCCGCCTCTCCTGGGCAGCCCGACAACCTCTCCCTATTCCGCCATCAGTCGTCTTCGTTCCGCAAGCGCTTCCTCGTCCACGCCGGACTCCTGCGGCAGTCAAGGACCGCGTAGACAAAGACAGTTTCAGCTTCCAGAACATAATAGACCGCAAAGGGGAACCGCTTTGCCAGCATCCGGTAATACCCGCCGACCACGATGGGATGAATCCCCCCGAAAAATTGTAACGAATCGATATCGGCAAATAACGAATCAATGAAGTATCCGCCGAGCCCGGCGGATTGGGCTTCGTAGAAACGATACCCGCTCACCAGATCTTCCTGGGCTTCGGCAAGGATGCGAATTTTCATTTCAGCGACTCGCGGATGTTCTCCTTGGCAACATCCCATTCAGTGAACCGGGCGTTCCCTTTATGAACATCCGCCGCGCGCGCGCCAAGCACGTCGTGGTGCCATTCAGGGATGGCCACTTCCCGCGCACGGTGGCACAGATCATCCCACAGGGTTTCCATCGCCTCAAGCTTGTCGGCAAGGCTCATCTCGTCGAGCTTTAATGCTATGCCCATGGTACGCGTCCTTTCCAAGGGGTTTGCCTGGTCGCCTTGACAAGCGCATCCAGGCTCCTGATCACGTTATTGGTGTTTTTTCCGTGAAGATGTAAATTCGTCGAAGGCAGATGACCGGCTTGAGCAGCGTTTCCATTACCAGATCAACCTTGCCGCAGAGCCATGCTGCGTGATGTTCGGCAAATCGTCTCATAGCACAAAATAACGGCCGCCGCAATCGACGCCCATTCTCACATTCAAACCGGGAAAGCGGTGGGAGTGCCTAGCGGGGCAAATTACCTCACCAGACAAAGGGAATCAGCTTGCGCACCCGTTTGCGGTAGGCAGCGTACTCCGGGTACTTCTCCACCAGCCAGAACTCTTCGCGACGCGACTTGATATCGAAAAAGATCAGGATCAACAGCGCATAGCCGATGACCAGCCAACTCTCCAGCCACAGGCCCCAGCCCAGTGCCATGAATGTTATGCCACTGTAGATCGGGTGACGCACGATACGATATACGCCGCTGACAACCAGGCGGCTCTGCTCCTTCGGGTGCGGCAAGGGGGAGAGGTTCTTGCCCAAGCTGACCGCTCCGCAGGCTGCCAGGAGGAAACCGACCAGAAACAGGACGACTCCTGCCAGAAGAACGAACCACGGCCAGGGGGTGATCAGGGAAGTCTGTCCCGGAAGGAAGCGGGGACCGAACACCAGCAGCACGAACAGTGCAGTCTGCAGCACCAGGTACCATTCGCCTCGTTTACCCTGCAACCATGAGAGCTGCGACATATGCTCCTCAAAGAATGAACCGGACTGTCCAGAATCGTCGGCACGGCACATTGTAGGACAGAGTGGCCGGCCTGTCTCCAGAAATGTCGACTACCCGTTCATCCAGCGCCACCACTCATGTCTCCATCCTCATGCCGCCTGGCTCTGCACGCAGGGGCAGTTCTTCGGGTCGCGTTCGCCCACCACCTCGCTCTTCAGGCCGATCCAGTTGTGCACCATCCCTACGTCGAAACCGGCCAGGCGCTCGCCCCCCACCTGCATCAGCGGACGGACGATCAAGAGCGGTTCGACCACCATCATTTCAAGCGCCTCTTCCCGCGTCACCAGGGACGGCACGATCTCGCCCGCCTTAACCTTCGGGTTGGTCATGTTGAACCACTCCGCGACCGGCCGGGAACCGAAGAAGCGGGCCAGTTCCTCCTCCGTCCACGCCTCGGTCAGCAGGTTGCGCACCTCCAGCTCGTGCCCCGATGCCAGCAGTATCTCCTTCTGGCGCGCATTCCCCTGACACCCCGGCTTCTCCCAGAAAATCACCTTTGCCATACGTCCTCCCCCGCCTCTCTGGCGGCACGTCCGAAATAAAAAATGCCCGACGGATATCCATCCGTCGGGCGCCCTTGCCTGCGTTATGTGCGAAAGTGATAGCACAGCCCGGAAGCTCAGTTCAAGCGCATAATTCCGCGTACGCCGGAAGATTCTTCCACGTCTAAGCCCCGCCCAACCCCCTTGACATTTCCCGGTTCCGCCCGTATTGTTCCTCCAAAATGCACTAAGATCACGGATACACGACACTACTCAACCATCCGCGAGGATGGGGCGGAAAGCCTCAGGATCTCCAGAAGACAGCCGGGTTGCCGAACTATCCCAGGATAGGCAACCCGGCTGTCGTTTTTCCGCAACAGACACTCCGCGAACAGTCAGGCTTGAACTGCTACGACAGGGGGTGAATGACCATGCTGTCACGAATCGCCATCATTCTGCTCTGCTCCCTGCTGCTGACCTCCCCCGTTTCCGCCGACAACAGCTTCAAGGAGGGGGGAAGAGAGGTTGGACAGGGGTTCAGGAAGTTGGGGCAGGCTACCGGAGAAGCCTTCAAGAGGACCGGACAGGCCGTAGGCAGGGCATTCAAGCGCTGGGGCCAGGCCACGGGCGCGGCCTTCAGGGAGGCGGGGAAAAAGACCGGCGAGGCGTTCAAGGGGAAGAAGTAGCCCGTTGAGACAAGGCGGACGCGAAGCCCCGTATCAGTCACGCGGAAATGACACTGCGGATTCCGTCCCGTACCGGGCGGAAAACAACCACACCAGGCAACGAAAGGACATACGTTATGCGCACGAAACAGCTGCTTGCCGCACTGGCGGCATCCATGGTCCTGGCAACAGGACTCACTGGTCAGGCACGGGGCGAGGTGAGCGTCAACATCAGCGCCTACCTGCCGGCCCCGCCGGGGGTGCAGATCTATGTGGACGCCGGGCGCCCCTACTACGTGGAGCGCGGACATCGCGTCTACATGAAGAAGAAACCAAAAAAAGTAAAACATTACAAGCAGAAGCACGGCGGCCATGGCCACAAGCGCGGCCATTACAAGCACTGATCCCGCCACCCTCCAGGGGAGCCGCCACGGCTCCCCATCTCACTCATTACCCCTCACTCCTCACCGAATTTTGACCTGCGTCATACCAGTCCGCCATGGCTGCCGCTATCCTGGGACAACTCTCAGGGAGGTGCGCCATGACCATTCACCAGCAACTGTCCCACAATCGGAGCGGGCAGCCGTTCGTCCCCGTGGTGGACGCGGGTACAGGGGCCGACGGGACCGTTCCCGCGCCGGCAGCCCTGCGCGAGTATCCCAGCCGGCTGTTCGTGGAGACCACCACCCGCTGCAATCTCAGATGCGGGATGTGCATGAAGCAGACCAGGGGCAACGGCATCGTGGAAGGGGACATGCACCCGGAGACCTTTGCCAGGCTCTTCCCCAGCCTGCCCCACTGCCAGGCCCTGATCCTGAACGGCATCGGGGAGCCGCTGCTCCACCGCCACCTGGAGGCGTTCATCCGCCAGGCCAGGCTCCGCATGCCGTCCCAGGGATGGATCGGGTTCCAGTCCAACGGTTTGCTGGTGAACCAGGCCCGCGCCTTCTCGCTGGTTGAGGCGGGGCTGGACCGTATCTGCCTCTCCCTGGACGCGGTATCGGCGGACAGGTTCAGGAACCTGCGCCAGGGGGGAGAGGTGAGCGACCTGGAGCGGGCCATGAACGCCCTTACCCGGGCCAGGGAGAGCAGCTCAAGCGCCCTTGCCATCGGCACGGAATTCGTGCTGATGCGTGAGAACGCCCATGAACTGCCGGATGCCCTGCGTTGGGCCGCGGAGCACGGAGCCGGATTCGCCATCGTCTCCCACATGCTCCCCTACGAGAAGGAGCACATCGGCAGCTTGGCCTACGAATCGAACACGGACGAGGCCATTGCCTTCTTCGAGCCCTGGCGCAAGCGGGCTGAACAGGAGGGACTGGATCTCTGGCGTTTCTTCAGGGTGATGCTGAACTATGCCCGTCCCCCCCAGGACCAGCGGGTGGTTGATTTCGTCTGGGAAATGCAGCAGGAGGCCCGTTCCCGGGATCTGTTCATCAACCTGAGGAATCTTTTGGGACGGGACGAGGTCTGGCAGGGAAAGGTCGAGGCCATCTTCGCCGAGGCGCGGGAAGTGGCACGGGAAACGGGACTGGAGCTGAGCCTTCCGGCCATCACCCCTAGGGGGAAGCGCAGCTGCGATTTCGTGGAGAAAGGAGGGGCCTTCATCTCCTGGGACGGCGGGGTGCACCCCTGCTACTTCCTCTGGCACAAGTTCAGCTGCTACCCATCGGGAAGCAGGAAGTACGTGCAACCCAAGCTGTTCGGCAACGTCAACCGGAACGGCTTGGCGGAGATCTGGAACGATCCGGCTTTCCGGGAGTACCGTAAGGAAGTTCTGGCAGGCCAGTACCCGGTCTGCTCCACCTGCACCCTGGTTCCCTGCGAATACCTGTATAACGAGCAGTTCGAGCAGGACTGCTACGCCGGAACCGTGGCCTGCGGGGATTGTCTCTGGAATACGGGGCTGTTCCGCTGCCTGCAGTGAACGTCATGCCTGACCGCCCGGCGCCGGGCGGTCAGGATAACCGTTCTGTCACTCCACCACCCTGACGCCGGTGACGAAGTACTCCGTCTCCCCGAAGAGGGTGCTGGGAACCCCCTTGTGCTGCTCGTAACTGAGGGCCACCTTGCGGCCCACTGCGCTGTTGATCTTCCCGGCAACGGCGTCCTCGCGGACGCTGAACAGAAACTTCTCGGGCACGGCCCCGGGAACGGGCATCAGTTGCAGTTCCCCCTCCCAGGTCTTGAGCACCCACCCCTTGCGGGAGATCTTCTGGACATAACCGATCCGCTCGCCGCTGGAGAAACTCCAGTGCAACGCGAGCCAGACATAGCCCGCGAAGCCAATGACCAGCAGTGCAACCACCGCCGCCAGCGAAGCCAGCACCTTATTCCGTGTCAGCGCCATGCCATCATCCTTTCATCACAAGAACATGCGGAATTTTCCTCACGGTCGCAACGCACGAGCAGGAAACGCGGATGCGCCAGCTGGCCGGTTTTGTTGCGCCGTCGAACCATAGTGAGACAAATCGCCGCGTATGGTCCCGGACGGAACATCCGGGATACCTACACGAACGGCGGGATACCCCGCCGTTCTCACCTCATGCCGTCCGGCTGGTGACTTCCACCAGGTGATAGCCGAACTGGGTTTTGACCGGCCCCTGAACCGTGCCGACTTCGGCGCTGAACACCACGTCGTCGAACTCTTTCACCATCTGGCCGGGACCGAACACCCCCAGGTCTCCCCCCTGGCGTGACGAGGGACAGAGAGAATGCTCCCGCGCGCAGGCGGCGAAGTCGGCTCCCCCCTCGATCTCCTGCTTCAGTTTCAGACAGGCTTCCTCGGTTGCTACCAGAATGTGACGCGCACTCGCTCTTGCCATACCAGCTCCTTGTTTCCGTAATGGGTGCAGCCCTCTTCCCATACCGGAAAAGGGGGAAGCGTGTCAACAACCGAAACAGACGCTCGCCAGGCTCCGGCGGAGGACGGAAACCGTTTTCAGGGGAAAACCGAACGCAACGGGCAGGGATCCGGTCGCGACCGCCAGTCGCACCATCCCAGCCTTTGCGGCAGGCGCAGTTTACGACGCCCCGGACCGGCGGCCGGCCAGAAGCTTCCCGACCTCCAGGACCCCGAAGACACAGACGCCCGGAAACAGCACCCAGGGCAGGGTTTCGGCAGACAGGGGCATGGTGGCGAAGAATGGCTGGGCACAGGGGAGATAGACAACCGACAGTTGCAGCGCGACCACCGCCAGCACCATGCAGAGCAGCACCGGGTTGCCGAAGAAGCCGATGCTGAAGAGGGAGTGGCCAAAGGAACGCAGCGCCAGTGCCTGGCCGATCTGGGCCAGGGCCAGGCAGGAAAACAGCACGGTCTGCCACTGGCCGTCCGGCCGCTGGCGCCAGAAGCAATAGGTGAGGGCGATGCTGGCGCCGGCGATGACCAGGCCGGTGAGCAGGCTGTGCCGCACCATGCGGTGATCGAAGATCTGGGCATCGGGCGGGACCGGGGGACGGGCCATCACGTCCGGCTCGGCCCGTTCCATGCCCATGCCCAGTCCCAGCAGACCGTCGGTGAGAAGGTTCAGCCAGAGCAACTGCAAGGGAGTCAGCGCCATGGGCAGCCCCATGAGCGGCAGGATCAGCACCACGAGGATCTTGCCCAGATTGCCGGCCACCGAGAACTCGATGAACTTGCGGATGTTGTCATAGATGGTGCGTCCCTCCTCCACCGCGGCCACGATGGTGGCGAAGTTGTCGTCCATGAGCACCATGTCCGAGGCTTCCTTGGCCACATCCGTGCCGATGATCCCCATGGCGACGCCGATATCGGCACGCTTGAGCGCCGGTGCGTCATTTACCCCGTCACCGGTCATGGCCACCACCTGGCCGCACGCTCTGAGCGCATCCACGATCATAAGTTTGTGCTCCGGCGAAACGCGGGCGTACACCGAAGTCGTGGCCACCAGTTCCCGGAGCCCCTCCGGTCCCCGGCGATCAAGCTCGGCCCCGTTCACCACGCCGCCGGCACCGTCAATCCCCAGTGCCCCGGCAACGGCGGCGGCGGTGAGAGGGTGATCACCGGTGATCATCACCGGCCGGATTCCCGCTTCCCGGCAGCGCTGGACCGCTTCCCGCGCCTCGGACCTCGGTGGGTCCATCATGGCCGCAAACCCCATGAAACGCAGCCGTGGGGGAAGCGCTCCCCCGCCGGGAGACCAGTCCCGCTCCACCCCGCAGGCGGCGCAGGCCAGGACGCGCACGCCCGCGGCAGCCAGCGCCTCCACCCGTTCCACGACCGCTCCGGAGGAAGCCTGGTCGCAGAGCGGCAGCAACACATCCACCGCCCCCTTGACCACCGCGAAACGCTCCCCTTCCCCCAATCCGGGCAGAGGCGGGTCCGGGCCACCGGGAATGACGGCGTGCAGCGTCAGCATCCGTTTACTGGTGGAATCAAAGGGGATCTCGGCAACCCGGGGAAAGAACCGCTCCAGCCCCTCTTTGGAGATTCCCTCACCGGCCGCGGCCGTCAGCAGCGCCCCTTCGGTGGGATCGCCCAGAATCCGCCACCCTTCCTCCGTGAGCCGCCGGCTGGCGTCATTGCACAGTGCCAGGGCGGACAAGAGCTGCCGCCGGGAGCAGGGGGGCCAGGGAACGACCTCGGTTACGGTCATGCGGTTTTCCGTCAGGGTGCCGGTCTTGTCCGAGCAGATCACCGTTACCGAGCCGAGGGTTTCCACCGCAGGAAGCTTGCGGATCAGGGCCTTGCGCCTGAGCATCCCCTGGGCGCCGATGGCCAGGGTGATGGTCACCACTGCCGGCAATCCTTCCGGAATGGCTGCCACGGCCAGGCTGACGGCGGTCAAGAGCATCAGCCGCAGTTCCTCGCCCCGCAGCACGCCGATGGTGAAGAAGAGCAGCGACACCAGCACCGCCACACCGGCCAGGACCTTGCCCAGACGATCGAGACGGCGCTGCAAGGGGGTCCACTCCCGGCGTACCTCCTGCAGCAGGGCGGCGATGCGCCCCAGTTCGGTGGCCATGCCGGTGGCCACCACCAGCGCCACCCCCCTGCCGTGGCTGACAATGGTGCCGCTGAAAAGCAGATTGCGCCGGTCCCCCAGGAGCGGTTCCTCGCCGACGAGGGGCTCGCTGATCTTCTCCACCGCCTCGGACTCGCCGGTCAGCAGCGCCTCCTGGAGCTTCAGGCCGTGCGATTCGATCACCCGGCAGTCGGCCGGCACCAGATTGCCCGCTTCCAGGAGCAGGATATCCCCGGTCACCAATCCGGCTGCCGGAACCTCGATCAGGGTCCCATCGCGCCGCACCCGCACGTTTGGCACGGCCAGGCGTTTCAACGCCCGGACGGCCCGCTCCGCCCGGTACTCCTGAACGAATCCCAGGAGCGCGAAGAGACAGACGATGGCCAGAATGGTGATGCAATCCCTGAAGGAACCGACCAGGATGGAGAGCAGGGACGCCGCCAGCAGGATCAGGGCCATGGTCGAGGTAAACTGTTCCCAGAGGATGCGCCAGGGGGAGGTTCCGTCCCCTTCCTGGAGCTGATTGGGACCGTCTGCCTCCAGACGCCGGGCAGCCTCGAATGAAGAGAGTCCATGGTCCGGGTCGCTGGCCAGCCGTTTCAGGACTTCTTCCCGGTCAAGCCGGTGCCAGTTCCGCTGTTCCATTACAGGTACTCCGGGGCAGGCTCCGCCGGATTGAAACGGAGCGGAAAAACGGGGATGCACCCAGCCGCGCCGGAACGCGGCGGGAGACGAAACAACGGGGAATGATGCTCTAGGACGGAAGCGTGATGGTGATGCGGCACCCTCCGCCGGGAGGAGATTCAACCGCAATCGTGCCGCCATGCTCCTCGATGATGCGGTAGCTGATGGCCAGCCCCAGACCGGTTCCTTCGCTCTTGGTGGTCCAGAACGGCTCGAACAGGTGGGCCGCCGCCTCGGGGGTGATGCCATGGCCGGTATCACTCACCACGATAACCGCCCGCTCACCGCCCTCACCCATCCCGGCGGCTCCGTCCAGCTGAGCTGAAATATCGACCCGTCCTCCCCCCGGCATGGCTTCGGCCGCATTGTTGAGCAGGTTGATCAGCACCTGGCGGATCTGGTTCTGGTCGGCACGGATGGTCATCCCTTCCGGTACCCGACCAGCCACCTCGATCCCGGCGAAGCGACGGTCGGAAGAGACCAGCAGGCACAACTCTTCCACCAGTTCCCCCAGCACGATCCGCTCCTTGCACGGAGAAAGGGGACGGGCATACCTGAGAAACCCGGAGATCAGACCGTTGAGACGCTCGGTCTCCCGCAGGATGATGGCCAGCAGCCGCCGGTCGCTTCCGGCAACGGTACCCTGATCGGCCAGAAGCTGCACCGAGCCGCTCATGGCTGCCAGGGGATTGCGGATCTCATGGGCCATGCGGGCGGCCAGGGTGCCCAGCGTGGTCAGCCTGTCGTTGCGCCGGAGCGCCTCCTCCAGACGGACCTTGTCGGTCAGGTCCTTGAAATTGACGATCATGCCGGCCGTTTCCCCCCTGGCATCGGCAAAGGGAACGCCGCTGTACCCCAGGATCAGCTCCTGTCCGTCGTTCCCCCTCCAGGCGCACCGACCGCCACGGGGGGCAGCAACCTCTTCCCGAAGCGCCGCGGCCATCTCGGGAAAGACGCTGTCCAGCGGAAGATCGTAGACATCCTGCTGCCGTTTCCCGGTCAGCTCCTCGGCATAGCGGTTGAAGACGCGGATGTTCCCGCCCGGGGTCACCGTCACCAGGCCGCTCTCCAGGTTGGCGACGATAGTCCGGTTCAGGCGCTCCAGCTCGTCCAGATTGACGTTCTTGCGTTCCAGGGCGTCGGCATTCAGCCGGGCCTGTTCGGAAAGGTAGCCGGTGATGAAGCTGGTCAGGCAGAAGCCCATCAGGTTCAGGAAAATGGTGTACAGGATCTGCATGGCCCCGAACGCATGGGCCGCTTCCCTGCTCAGGCCGATGGGCTCCAGATAACCGAAATACTGGAAATCACTGATGGCTCCGTAGAGGATTCCGCACAGGGAGGCGGTGTAGAAGGCCTCCCGCCGTCCCAGGAGGACGCCGGCATTCATGATGGAGAGCAGGTACAGGAAGGAGTAGGGGCTGTCCACCCCGCCGGTGAACAGCAAGAGTACCGTCACAAAGGAGAGATCCCAGATGGTCTGCAGATAGGTGATGAAGAGGTGAAACCGGGAAGGCAGCTTGAGGGCGAAATGGGAAACAGCGGAAAAGAGAAAGGAAAAAGCCATGAGACGGATCACCCCGCTGTGGGTGATATCGTCCATGGCTTCCGGCTCCTTCAGCATCAGCGCAACCGTGGAAAGCAGAAACAGGAAGCTGACCAGGATTCTGGCAAAGATGAAGATCCGCAGCTGCCGTTCACGCCACATGGGTTATCCGCCGACGGTCCCCGCCAGCTTGAAGATGGGGAGGTACATGGCGATGACCAGGCCGCCCACGGTGGTGCCCAGGAAGACCATCAGCATCGGCTCCATCATGGCGGTCATGGCCGAGACGGCGTCGTCCACCTCATCGTCGTAGAAGTCGGCGATCTTGTTCAGCATGGCATCCATGGCGCCGGTAGCCTCTCCCACGCCGATCATCTGCACCACCATGGGGGGAAAGACGCCGCAGGCGGCCAGCGGTTCGGCCATGGTCTTCCCCTCGGAGATGGCCTGGCGCACGCCATAGATGGCCTCCTCGACGATCTTGTTGCCGGCCGTCTTGGCGACGATCTCCAGGCCGTCCATGATGGGAACGCCGGAACTGACCATGGTGCCCAAGGTGCGGGTAAACTTGGCCACGGCAACCTTGCGGATCAGCGGGCCGGCAATGGGCGCCCTCAAAGCCAGGCGGTCAACGGTCTTCCGTCCCGCCGGGGTGGCGTAGTACTTCTTGAAGCCCCAGAAGATCGCGTAGATCAGGACGATAATCACGATGATGTAGCGGGTCAGGAAGGTGCTTAAAGCGATGACGAACTTGGTCGGGGCGGGCAGATCGCCGCCGAAGTCCTGGAACATCTTGGCAAAGGTGGGGATGACGAAGATCAGGATGACCCCCACCACGATCACCGCGATGGACATGATGGTCAGGGGGTAGACCATGGCCCCCTTGATCTGCTTCTTCAGCTTCATGGCCTTCTCGATGTAGGCGGCCAGGCGCTGGAGGATCGTGTCCAGGATACCGCCCACCTCGCCGGCAGCCACCAGGTTGACGAACAGTTCGTCAAAGGCCTTGGGGTGCTTGGCCAAGGCATCGGCAAAGGTGGAACCGCTCTCGACGCTCTCCTTGACCTTGAACAGGATTTCCCGGAAGGTTTTGTTCTCCTGCTGACTGGAGAGGATCTCCAGGCACTGCACCAGGGGGAGGCCCGAATCGATCATGGTGGCGAACTGGCGGGTAAATATGACCAGTTCCTTGGTCTGGACCTTGCCCGAGCCACCGAAAGAGGGGAGCTTGAGAGAGATTCCCTTGGCGACTTCGCTGATGGTGATATTGGTAAAACCGTACTTCTTCAGCTGGGCTTCGACAATGGCAACGCTGTCGGCTTCCATGGTCCCCTTCTGGACTCCGCCGGTTTTGGTGCGTGCTTCCCAGGTAAACTTGGGCATGAATACTCTCCTCGATTCAGTATAGTCAGCGGCCGATGGGACGACGCTGCGGATTCGCCGACGGGTTGCTGAGCATCTGCTTCAACTCTTCGGGATCCTGCGACCTCCCCAGGGCTATCTCCAGGGAGATCTGGCGCCGCTGGTACAACGAGAACAGGCACTGGTTCATGGTCTGCATGCCGAACTTCTCCTGCCCCACCTGCATCTGGGAATAGATCTGGTGGACCTTGTCCTCACGGATCAGGTTGCGGATGGCGGCATTGGGCACCATGATTTCCAGCGCCAGTGCCCTCCCCTTGGCGTTTAGCCGGGGCAGCAGCATCTGGGACATGACCCCCTCCAGCACAAAGGAGAGCTGGGCCCTGATCTGGGTCTGCTGGTGGGGCGGAAACACGTCCACGATGCGGTTGATGGTCTGGACGCAGGAGTTGGTGTGCAACGTGGCCAGACAGAGATGGCCGGTCTCGGAGAGGGTCAGGGCCGCCTCGATGGTCTCCAGGTCGCGCAATTCGCCCACCAGGACCACGTCAGGGTCCTGGCGCAGCACGTACTTGAGGGCGTTCCTGAACCCCTTGGTGTCAGCCCCCACCTCGCGCTGGTTGACCACGCACCCTTTGTGGGGGTGGAGGTACTCGATGGGATCCTCGATGGTGACGATATGTTCGTGGCGGTTCACGTTGATGTAGTCGATGATGGACGCCAGGGTGGTGGACTTGCCGCTGCCTGTCGGGCCGGTGACCAGGATCAGGCCGCGGGCTTTGGAGGCCAGGTCGGCAACGATGGGCGGCAGGCTCAGTTCCTCGAAGGAGAGGATCTTGTAGGGAATCACGCGAAAGACGCCGGCCACCGCGCCGCGCTGCACGAAGACGTTTCCCCTGAAACGGGAGAGCCCCTTGACGCCGAAGGAGAGATCCAGCTCGCTCTCCTCCTCGAACTTGTGCTTCTGGGTATCGGTGAGCACGCTGTAGCAGAGCTGCTTGGTATCCACCTGGTTGAGCGGCGGATAGTCCAGGGGGATCAGCTTGCCGTCAACGCGGATCTGGGGGGGCGAATTGGTGGTTATGTGCAGGTCGGAGCCGTTGGCCTCGACCAGGGTTTTGAGCAACTGGTGAAGACTGAGCATGGAATGCGCCTTTCGTGACTGGCCAGGGTTGTGCTAGGTATCGGCGATGGTGACCCGCAAGACCTCTTCGAAGGAGGTGACCCCCTCCTTCAGCTTGGTGAGCCCGGACTGGCGCATGGTCTTGATTCCCAGCCGCATGGTCTCGCGCTTGATCTCGGCCGTATTGGCGCCGTTCAGGATCAGCTCGCGAATCTCGTCCAGCATCGGCATGACCTGGTAGAACCCGACCCTCCCCTTGTAGCCGGTGCCGTTGCAGACCGGACACCCCTTGCCGCGGTAACAGACGTAGCCGGGCGCCTCGTCGGGGGGAACACCGGCATCGATCAGCGCCTGAACCGGAATATCCTCCGGTTCCTTGCACTCCTTGCAGACGCGCCGCGCCAGACGCTGGGCCGTGATCAGGTTCACCGCCGATGCCACCAGAAACGGCTCGATGCCCATGTTCAGCAGGCGGTTGATGGTGGCGGGAGCATCGTTGGTGTGCAGGGTGGAGAGCACCAGGTGACCGGTCAGGGCCGCCTTCACGGCGATCTCGGCGGTCTCGAAGTCGCGGATTTCGCCGATCATGATGATATCCGGGTCCTGACGCAGAAACGAGCGCAGGGCAGCGGCGAAGTTGAGCCCGATGTCCTCGTGCATCTGCACCTGGTTGATGCCGGCGAAGTTGAACTCAACCGGATCCTCGGCCGTGGAGATATTCTCGGAAACCTTGTTCAACTCGGCGATGGCCGAGTAGAGCGAGACGGTCTTGCCGCTGCCGGTGGGGCCGGTGACCAGCACCATGCCGAAGGGTTTGTGGATCTCCCGCAGGAAGTTTTCCAGGGCCTCCGGTTCGTAGCCCAGCTTGGTCAGGTCGGTCTGCAGGCTGCTCTTGTCCAGGAGCCGCATGCAGATCTTCTCGCCGAACAGGGTCGGCAGGACCGAGACCCTGAAATCCATGTCCTTTCCGCCGCCCAGCTTGATCTTGATGCGGCCGTCCTGGGGAAGGCGGCGCTCGGCTATATCCAGTTCGGCCATGATCTTGATGCGGGAGGTAATGGCGTTTTTCAGCTTCAGGGGGGGCCTCATGGCCTCGTAGAGCACACCGTCGATGCGGTAGCGAACCCGGAACATCTTCTCGTAGGGTTCGATGTGGATGTCGCTGGCTTTCCTCTTGATGGCGTCCTGGAGGATGGCGTTGACCATCCTGACCACGGGCGCGTCCTCAGTGGCCCGTTCCACGGAGTTGATATCGACTTCATCATCGACATCGACGACCTCCAAGTCCTCCAGGTCCATATCCCCCATGACATCGGCCAGGGAAGCGGACTGGTCGTAGTATTTGTCGATGGCGGCCTTGATGTCGCTCTCCGAAGCGATCACCATCTCCACGTTGTAGCCGGTCATGAACTTGATGTCTTCGATGGCAAAGAGATTGGAGGGATCGGTGACCGCCACCACCAGGGTCGCGCCGGTGCGGTTGATGGGCACCAGCTGGTACTTCTGGACCACCTCGGCCTGGATGATCTTGGTAACCGCCGGATCCACATCGTAGCCGGACAGGCTCACCGTGGGCACGCCGTACTGCTTGGAGAGAAACGCCGTCAGGTTCTGCTCGCTGATCAGGTTCTGCTTGACCAGAATGGTGCCGAGCCGGGCCTGACCGCCGGACATCTTCTGCTCTTCAAGAGCCTTGGCAAGCTGTTCTCTGGTGATCAGGTTGTTGCTAACCAGGATTTCTCCCAGCCTGCTCGACTGCATAAAAACTCCCGGAATATAACGTTGTGATGACAGATAGTATGCGGAATAAGGATGGATGTCAAGTATCGTCAAACAATACAGATAGTTGCAATGGCTACCTCTGTTCACCCCTGCGTGGTTCAGCAACAACCGCCGGATCACAGCATGGAACACCCCTGGTCAGGGATGCCCCTGGTAGCGCAGCAGCAGATTGCGGACAGGGTAGCGCATCTCGGGGGCGATCCGCACCGCCCGCTCCAGCATGTCCATCCCCTGACGGACCAGCCCCCGGCTGAGCAGGAATTCGCCCGTTTCCAGGTAACCGTTGGCATAGATCAGAATCGCCTTGCCCGTGTCCAGATCCAGGAAGGAGATCCTGTCCAGGACGCCGCGGCTGCTGTAATTCTCCCAGATGAAGACATCGGGAAGCCCGGGCGGTTCGGACCTGCGCCGCAGGCGGTAGACGATCCCCCGCTGAACCGCGACAAACTCTTCGAAGGAGACGGAGTAGCGGGTGGAAAAATCCACGTACACCGGCCGGGTGTCGATCAGGTCGCTGATGGCCAGGCGCAGGCGGGCTTCGGGTCCCGCGGAGGCGGAAAGCCGTTCGCGCAGGCGGTCCGTGAAGAGACGCGGCAGGGACTCCAGATACCAGTCGAACACCAGGTGCGGCACATGGGGCAGGTCCACGTCTTCCCGCATCCGCTCCACCCCCTGCAGGTACCAGAGCGGAAAGGCGCCGCTGTCCCCCCAGGTGAACATGACCGCGTCGCGGGGCAGCGACCGCAGGGAATTGCTGGCATACTCAAAGGCGATGTAATTGTCGTGCTGGTCGTTTTCGTAGTAGTTTGCCGCACAGAGGGAAAAGGGCACGAGAAAGAACATCACCCCGGTCAGGGCATACAGGGTGGGGCCGAAACATTGGGGGAGACGGGCCGAATTCGCCGCGAAGCGCAGCAGCTGGAACAGGCCGACCCCCACCAGCACGGCGGTGAGCAGATACAGGGGGGTGAAGAACTCCTCGGTCAGGAATATAGTCTCCCGGGGCGTATTGAAATGGCCGACGATAACCAGCAGGAAACTGGCCACGGCAACCAGGTAGGCCAGCACAACGTCACGGCGCGTCCGCCACAGGCAGACCAGGGCCAGGATCAGCAGGGCCAGTCCCAGCCAGGTGAATTCGCGGGGCACGTTGAAGGCCCTGATCTGTTCCCACAGCAGACCCGGGGAGCGGGGATGGGTCTCGTTCGGATACCCCTTGCGCAGAACGTGCCACAGAAACTGCGTCCAACTACTGGTGTCCCCCCAGTTCATGAGCGGCTTGCGGCTGGCCCGCAGCGGCAGATAGAGCTGCACGGAGAAGCCGGACAGGGCAAAGGCCGTTGCCAGGACCAGTTCCCTGACCCTGAGCAGCAGGCGGCGGTCGGTCATCAGGAGCAGAACGAACCATGCCGGCAACAGCAGCACCACCGTCTGGTGCAACCCCGTGGCCATGCCGGCCAGGAAGCCGGCGCCATAGAGGTGGGCCGGGCTTTCCGTTCCGGACCGGAAGCGCTCCCGCCAGACCAGCAGCAACCAGAAGATCAGGGCGGTGACAAAGGCCAGCAGCGGGTACGGCTTGTCGTGGTTGGACTGGAGCCAGAGCCGCGGGGTAACGGCAAAGGTGCAGGCCGCTGCCAGGGCAGCCATCCTGACGGCATAGCGGGAAAACGGGAGATCCTCCACCAGCCGCTCCTCCCCGAGCAGCCGCACGGTCAGGAGGTACACCCCCAGACAGGCCAGGGAGGATGAAACCGCGGTAGCCATGTTGACGCGGAAGGCGATGTTACCCAGGGGAAGCAGGGTGAACGGCTTGGCGAACAGGAGAAACAGGGGGTAGCCGGGTGAGTGGGCCGAGCCCAGGGAGGCGATGGCGGTCAGAAATTCACCGCTGTCGAAGAACGTCACCGACGGCGCCAGGGTCGCCAGATACAGGGTCAGGGGAATCACCAGCGACAGGATGGCGTAGGGGTCCATTCCCGCGGGACGGAAACGGGACAAGAGGGAGGGGCGTTCACCGGGAGAACCGGCGCGGCGGCCGAAGAGGCGGGCAAGCGCGGCCGGACGCCTCACGAACCGTCACCGGCAGTGCGCACACAGTCCAGGGAGTAGCGCCCCCCCCAAAGGTGGAAGAACCCGGCGATGACCACCGGAAAGAAGGAGGTCCCGTGAATCACCAGGGCAATGCTGAGGGCGGTGGAGTCGGGAATGCCGAACAGCGACAGCCCCTGGAAGCAGGCATAGTGGTAGGTGCCGATGTAGCCGGGAGACGCCGGCACCATGACGGCAAACACCAGCAACACCAGGATGAACATGGAAGCGGTCATGGGAAGCTGGATGCCGAACCCGCGCAGGATCATATCCACCGGCAGGACCGCGAACCCCCAGATGAGAAGGGACGAGAACAGCAGGGCGCAGATGTGGTCCGGCCGCGGGGAGAGCCGCACCCCCTCCATGAACGACCCCGCCAGGGGGATCAGCCGCCGGGAAAGGGCGGCGGGAAAGGGGCGCAGCAGCGTCTCCAGCGCGGACATGCTCCCCCGGGTCCGGCGTTTGATCAGCACCAGGGCGACGATCACGGCAACGTAGAGCAGAAAGGTGACCAGGCCGCCCGCCTTGAGGGCCGATTCGGCCACGGCCATCCCCTGGGGAAGGCGCAGGGTGAACAGGGTCACCACCAGGATCAGCAGCACCGTAAAGCCGTCGAAGAGGCGGTCGATGACCAGCGAGGCGAACACGGCCGGAGCCTCCAGCTGTTCACGCTCGGCCAGCACGTAGGCGCGGACGAACTCACCCAAACGGGCCGGGAGCAGGTTGTTGGCCATGTAGCCGATAATGGTGGCGGGATAGAGCGACGAAAGCGGGATCTCCTTTTCCTGGATCAGCAGATAGCGCCAGCGCACGGCCCGCAGGAAGTAGCTGAAAAAGGTGCAAGCCACCGCCAGGAGCACGAAGCGGTAGTCGGCCGCGCAGATCGCCGCCCCCAGCTGCTTCACATCCATCTTCCCCATGAGCAGGACCATGAAGAAGGCGCTTACGGCCAGTCCGCCCCAGAATTTGAGGCCGAGGCTGTTCTTCACCGGCACTCCTCCCCCGAACATGGCGTGCTCCGAAGCGGCTTCACCATGGCCCGATCGATCGTTGCCAGGATGTTTCTGGTTGCCTGCACATCCTGCCCGATGGCCTGGATCAGCTCACCGGCGGAGGGGAATTTCCGTTCCCCCCGCAGGCGCTGGACAAAGCAGATCGCCAGCTCCCGGTCGTACAGCTGGCCGGAGAAGTCCAGAAGAAAAACCTCGATGGAACGTCCCCCCCCTCCCAGGGTCGGGTTACTACCGATGTTGCAGGCCCCCTGATACAGCCGGTCCCCCAGCGCCACCATCACGGCGTAGACCCCGTCCCGGGGAATAAGCTCGTTGCACGGCTGCACGTTGGCGGTGGGAAATCCCAGCTCGCGCCCCACCTGGCGGCCATGCACCACATGTCCGGCGACCACATGATACCTGCCCAGGATCCGGGCGGCGGTGCTCACGTCTCCCCGGGAAACCAGGCGCCGCACCAGGCTGCTGCTGAAGACCAGCTCGTCGGTACCCACCGGGTCGAGCTCTTCCAGGGTAAAGCCGTACTCCGTGGTCATGCGGGTCAGGGTCTGGCAGTTGCCCTGGCGGTCCCGTCCGAAGGCGTAATCGTGACCGATGATGATGTGGCGCATGCCCAGGGAGTTACAAAGCACGTCCCTCACGAACGCCTCCGCCGACAGCATGGAAAAGGCGTGGGTAAAACCGATCACCACCAGACAGTCCACCCCCTGCTCCGCTATCAGGGCGCACTTCTGCTCGAAGGTCGTGATCAGGGTCGGCGACGCCTCCGGCGCCAGCAGGGCCAGGGGATGGGGTGCGAAGGTGACCACCACCGCCGGCAGGCCAAGGCTCTCGCTCTTTCGCTTCAGGTGGCTGAGGAGCGCCACATGTCCGCGGTGCACGCCATCGAAGTTACCGATAGTGACCACCGAATCCACGAAGTTCTTGTTGAATATTTCCGTTCCGGTCAGTATGCGCATGATTCCATCGTTCGTTGGTTGGGTTTTTACCCGATGGCGCCCAGCTCCAGGCGCTGTCCCCAGCGCCGCAGCAGTTCATCCTTCAGGGGCAAGCTGGCGGGTGACGCCAGGTCCGGGTCCCGTTCCACGAGCCCGAAGGCCGCCTCCCGTGCCCGCTCCAGCAACGCACCGTCCCGCAGGATGTTGGCCACGCGGAAATCGGGCATACCGGACTGGCGCGTCCCCAGGAAGTCGCCCGGACCGCGGATCTCCAGGTCGGCCTCGGCGATGCGGAACCCGTCGCTGGTGGACTCCATCACCCTGAGCCGTTTCTCGCCATCCCCGGAGAGCCTGCCGCTGGTCATCAGGATGCACCGCGACGACTCCGCCCCCCGCCCGACCCTGCCGCGCAGCTGGTGCAGCTGGGAGAGGCCGAAACGCTCGGCGTGCTCGATGACCATCACCGTGGCGTTGGGAACGTCGATGCCCACCTCGATCACCGTGGTGGAAACCAGGATATCCAGCTGACAGGCCTTGAAGGAGGCCATCACCCCCTCCTTCTCCAGGGGGGACATGCGGCCGTGCAGCAAGCCCACCCGCAGGTCGGGAAAGATCTCCCCGTCAAGCTGCTCGGCCATCTGGGCGGCGGCTTTCAGGTCCGAGCGGTCGCTCTCTTCCACCAGGGGATAGACCAGGTAGGCCTGCCGCCCCTGGCTCACCTCCTGGCGGATCAGGTCATAGACCCGTGAGCGGCGCGACTCGGGCACGACCCGCGTCTCCACCGGCGTCCGCCCCGGGGGAAGTTCGTCGATCACCGACAGGGAGAGATCACCGAACAGGGTCATGGCCAGGGTGCGGGGAATGGGGGTGGCGGTCATCACCAGGATGTCCGGGTTCACTCCCCTCCCCTTCTTCCTGAGCAGGGCGCGCTGCAGCACGCCGAAGCGGTGCTGCTCATCGATGATACCCAGCCCCAGGCGGGCGAACTCCACCTTCTCCTGGATCACGGCATGGGTGCCGATCACGATCCGGGCGTCTCCCCCGGCCACCCTCCCCAGGGCCTCGCTCTTCTCCCTGCCGCGCATGCCGGCCGTGATCAGCACGGTCTCGATGCCCAGCTCGGCGCACCAGTGCCGGATGGTGTGCCAGTGCTGCTCGGCCAGGATCTCCGTGGGAGCCATAATGGCCACCTGGTAGTCGTTCTCCACCGCCACCAGGGCCGCCATGAGCGCCACCAGGGTCTTGCCGCTCCCCACGTCCCCCTGCACCAGGCGGTGCATGGGATGCGGCGCCATCATGTCCTGCTTGATTTCCGACAACACCCGTCGCTGGGCCCGGGTGAGCTGGAAGGGGAGCATCCTCACCAGCGGCCTGGTGTAGTAATGGTTGACCTGAAAGGCGATCCCCTCCTCCAGGGCCACTCCGCGTCGCTTCAGCGCCAGCCCCAGCTCCCAGAAGAAGAACTCGTCAAAGGCGATGGCCCGGTGGGCCGGTGTGCGCCCGGCATTCAGCTCCTCCAGCAGCTCCTCCGGCGGCGGGAGATGCAGGTGGCGCAGGGAATGGCGCAGACCGGGCAGCCCTGCTCCGTTCAGCACCTCCGGCGGCACCAGTTCGCGGACAAAGGGAGCGAAGCGCTCCACCACCTCCCGCATCACCCGGCGCATGACCTTCTGGCCGAGCCCCTCGGTGAGGGGGTAGACCGGCACCAGACCGCCAAAGTTGAGCGGGTCGGCCGCCAGAAGCTCCCGCGGATCGGCTCCCTCGGCCAGCCACTCCACATCAGGGTGGTGCACTTCCAGCTGCTGTCCGAACCGGGAGACCTCGCCGGTGATCAGGGCGCGCCGGCCCGGCTTCCAGGTCCGCTTCAGGAACGTCGGGTTGCCGTTGAACCACTTCAGGGTCACCGTGGCGCTGTCGTCCGTCACCAGAGCCTCGAAAAAACGCCGCCCCCCCTTGCTGGTCAGGCTGTCGGCCGACAGGACCCTGCCGGAGAAGAGCTCGTTGCAGCCGGGGCGCAACTCGGCGATACGCCGCAGCTCGCGACGGTCCTCATAACGGCCGGGCAGGAGGTACAGGGCGTCCTCCACGCAGGCGATCCCCCGTTTGGCCAGAAGCGCGGCCAGCCGGGGACCGACCCCCTTGACGGACTGCATGGGGGTCTCCAGGTTCCTGCGGGCAACGGCATCGGCCACCCCGTGTCCGACCGGGGGGGGACAGGAGTGCCGCTCCTCCCCGGCAACCGGGATAGCCGGCGCCGCGCGCAGCACAAGCCGGTCCGGCAGCTCGTCCAGAACCAGACGATCCCCGGCCTTGATCCCCAGTTTTTCCAGCAGGTGGGGGGGAATGGTCAGGCTGTTGTCCGTTGAGAGGGTCAGGATTGCCATGTCATCGCCGGCCGGGGACGCGTACCGTCGCGCTCCGGGCCGCGGAACCGCGGCGGGTGCGACAGCCGGAGCCGGTCGTTGGGGGGAAGTCTCCGCCGGAGCGCAAGCTGATGCGTCATGCCGCGGCCCGAGGCTGGTCGAACTGAAGGCCGACCCCCGAGGAGAGCATGCGCACCACCGTGCAGGAGCAGAGGATGGCGTCGGGCCGGGCGGCAAAAGCCAGGTAGCACATGTCTCCCGGCTGCATCAGTCGGGGTACGGAACCGACCTCCACGAGCGCCCCGCTGCAGGAGATGTTCCGCAGCGTACCGGCGTACTTGGAGACGCCATGGTACAGGTACACGTCCTGCTGTGTTTCAAAACGCTGATACCGTCTTCGTTCAGCCATGGATCACCCCCGGGGAAGAGATTGACGCGGCGCCGTCAGGGAAGCACCCGGCTCAGGGGGTCCTGCCATCGAGCCGTTCCTCCGTCAGAGCCCGGCGTTCCTCCGGGGTGAGGGATTCCACGAACTCCACCATGCCGCGCATGGTGTTGCCGAAGAAGTTCCGCTCGCGGGCCTGGATATCCTCCGGCAGACTGCCTATGGAACGGAACAGCCTGTCCCGTTCCACGAGCCAGGCGAACAAAGCATCCTCCCGGCGGGACGGCTCCACGTGCAGGGTCTCCGCGACCCCCCTGACCCACAGGTTCAGCTGGGCGCGGGCCAGGCGCAGGTGCTCCAGGCCGTTTTCAACCATGCCGTGGTGGGCAAAGGCCATGCGGGTGGGTGAAAGGGCCATGACCCGATCGATGGAGTCCAGGGCCACATCCAGGATGAAGCGGGGGGGCGTGGCCGGACGCAGGTAGATCCCCTGCTCCAGGTCGCAGCGCACCCCGGCCACCTCGCCGGCAAACAGGAAATCGTCCAGCTGGTAGCTCAGGTGATGCTGGGCATGGCCGGGGGTCAGGAAAGCGCGCAGACCGATGGCGTCGATGCGCTCCTGAAAGCCGATCCGCTCCGCCGGCACCGCGACGATCTCGCCGTAGGCCTCGGCCACGGCCCCCAGGACCTTGCGCGACCCCTGCCAGAGTTTTTCCGGCGCCACCATGTGACGGACCCCCTCCTGGTGGCAGATTGCCTGCGCCTCGGGGAACTCCTTCATCAGCGCTCCGGTGCCTCCGGCATGGTCGATGTGGATGTGGGTGAGCAGGATGTAGTCCAGGCGTTCCACCCCCCTGGCGCGCAGTTCGGCGCAGAGGCGCGGGATGGTGGAGAGCGGCCCCGGGTCCACCAGCAGGGTGAAACCGTCTCCCTGGTAGAGCCAGGAACTGATGAACTGACGGAATCCCTCCAGGGAGGGCTGGTCCAGGTCGATGCAGGTGAGCGTATCCGGATTCATGTCGTTTCCTTGGGGGATGGGGTGGGGTGCGGCGGTTCACAACAACGCTTTCCCTCCCGCTCGGGGAGATGGGCGAGATGATTTTTACCCACGCAGAGCCGGTTTGTCAACGGTTCAGGCCGCCCCGGCGCTCTCGCCGCCCCCTCCCGAAAGCCGGAAACGCCTCACCGGGATGTGCAGCGCTCCGGCTGAAGACAGGCGGCTCTCGAAGAGCATGAACTCCTCCACGGAAACCGTCGGGCAGTCCCGTCCGATCCGCTGGCACAGGAATGGGGCGCATTCGCGGGCAGCCGGCTGCCTGAGCCGCGCCAGGGTAACGTGGGGGAAAAAGGGGCGTTCCTCCTGGGGGATGTCGCACGCCCGGAGGAGCTCCCGCAGCCTCTCCGCCAGGGAGCAGAGCTTCGGCTCCGGCTTCACGCCCACCCAGAGTACCCGCGGTTTTCCGGGGCCGGGGAAACAGCCGGCCCGGTCGAAACCGATCCGGAAGGGAGGAGCCTTGACCCGCTCCAGCATCCCGACCAGCCGCTGCTGACGTTCCTCGTCCACCTCTCCCGGAAAGGCCAGGGTCAGGTGCAGCTGCCCGGCCGGAACCCAGCGTGCCCCGGGAATCGGGACCCGCAGGCCGAGGAGTTTCTCCCGCACCTCTTCGGGCAGATCGATGGCGATGAACAGTCGCGACACGGTTCCCCCAAACACGGCGGCCCCCGGGAAATCCCGGGGGCCGCTCGCGGTTCGCGTTCAGAAGGTCAGGCTACGGCGTCATTCAGGTCCTTCACCAGCAGGTTGACGTCGATGCCGTGGGCATTGGCGCCCTGTTCCAGGCTCTCGTTCTGGGCCCCCATACAGCCGACGCACCCCAGCCGGTGTTTGCGCAGCACCTCCACCGTCTGGGGGTAGGCCTGCATTACCTGAAAAAAGGTCATATCCTTGGTGATTGTGTCTGCCATTGGTTCTCTCCCTGGGTACGCTTATTCGTACTTGATGTCGATGATCTCGTATTCCTTGGTGCCGGCAGGCACCTTGACCTTGACCGAGTCGTCCAGCTTGTGCCCGATGAGCGCCTTGCCCACCGGCGAGGTGCAGGAGATCTTCCCCTGTTTGATGTCGGCCTCGTCCTCTCCCACGATCTTGTAGGTGATCTCCTCCTCTGAGGCGGTGTCATAGAGGGTTACTGTGGAGCCGAACACGACCTTGTCCGGCTTCATGTTGGAGAGGTCCACCACGTAGGCCCGGGCCAGTTTGCTGTTGAGCTCCTGGATGCGCCCCTCGATAAAGCCCTGGCGGTTCTTGGCCGCGTCGTACTCGGCATTTTCCGACAGGTCGCCATGGGAGCGGGCTTCCGCGATATCCTGGATCACCCGGGGGCGCTCCACGCGGATAAGGCGTTTGAGCTCCTCCTGCAGCGCCTCGTAGCTCTCTTTTGTCAGCGGTATTGAATGGGACATATCGCCACAACTCCTTGAAAAAGTATCAACGTAAAAAACACGTGGCCACAGGGCGCGCCGGGGACACCGGAAGTACGGCTGGCCCCCCGCCGCATCCGGCGGGCGGATTTCGGCATGGGCTTCTGCGTGAACTTCGCGGTGGTACCGGCGACCGCTGTGGCTTGGTTGGTCTGTCTATGGAATATACGGCGCCGCGCCGATCGCGGCGGAAGTCCCTACCCCAGGTACTCCTGCAACGACTTCACCTCCGGCCGGTGCTCCTGCAGGGAGATGATGCTGTCCACCACGGCCCTGGCTCCGGCAACGGTGGTGTAGTAGGCAATGCCGTGCATCAGCGCCTCGCGGCGGATGGAGAAGGAGTCGGTCACAGCCTGGGCTCCCTGGGTGGTGTTGATCAGCAGGCTGACCTCGCCGTTCTTGATGGCATCCACCACATGGGGCCGCCCCTCCAGCACCTTGTTGACCCGCTTGACCGGAATCCCCTTCTCGGTCAGGAAGGAGGCGGTACCCTCGGTGGCCAGGATGCCAAAGCCAGCCTTATACAACTTTTCAGCAGCAGAGACAACAAGTTTCTTGTCCGCATCGCGCACGCTGATGAAGACGTTGCCCGCAAGCGGCAGCCTGACGTTGGCCCCCAGCTGGGCCTTGGCGAAGGCGTCGGCGAAGCTGTCGCCGATCCCCATCACCTCGCCGGTGGACTTCATCTCCGGTCCCAGGAGGGTGTCCACGCCAGGGAACTTGACAAAGGGGAACACTGCTTCCTTGACCGAGAAGTAGCCGGGGACGATGTCGCCGGACACCCCAAGCTCCTTCAGGCTTTTTCCCGCCATGATCCGGGCGGCGATCTTGGCCAGGGGGCGGCCGGTGGCCTTGGAGACGAAGGGGGCGGTGCGCGAGGCCCGGGGGTTGACCTCCAGGATGTAGATCCGGTCATCCTTGATGGCGTACTGCACGTTCATCAACCCCCTGACGTTCAGTTCCAGAGCCATGAGCGCCGTCTGGCGACGGATTTCGGCCACCATCTCGGAGGAGATGGAGTAAGGGGGGAGCGAACAGGCCGAGTCACCGGAGTGGATGCCGGCCTCCTCGATATGCTCCATGATGCCGCCGATCACCACCTCTGTCCCGTCGCACAGGGCGTCCACGTCGATCTCGATGGCCGAATCCAGGAACTTGTCGATCAGGATCGGGTGCTCGGGGGAGGCCTGCACCGCGGTGGTCATGTAGCGCCGCAGGTTGTCCACGTCGTAGACGATCTCCATGGCCCGCCCCCCCAGCACGTAGGAGGGGCGCACCACCACCGGATAACCGATGCGCTCGGCCGCCTTCTCCGCCTCCTGGAAGGAGCGGGCCGTGCCGTTCTCCGGCTGGAGCAGTTCCAGCTTGAAGAGCATCTCCTGGAACCGTTCCCGGTCCTCGGCCCGGTCAATGGCATCGGGCGAGGTGCCGATAATCGGCACACCGGCCTTCTCCAGGGCCACCGCCAGCTTGAGCGGGGTCTGGCCGCCGAACTGCACGATCACGCCGGCGGGTTTCTCAACGTCGGCAATGGAGAGCACATCCTCCAGAGTCAGCGGCTCGAAGTAGAGCCGGTCCGAGGTGTCGTAGTCGGTGGAGACCGTCTCAGGATTGCAGTTGACCATGATGGTCTCATAGCCGTCCTCCGCCAGGGCGAACACGCCGTGGACGCAGCAGTAGTCGAACTCGATCCCCTGGCCGATGCGGTTGGGGCCGCCCCCCAGGATCATGATCTTCTTCCGGTCGGTGGGCTCGGCCTCGCACTCCTGCTCGTAGGTGGAATACAGGTAGGGGGTGTAGGCCACGAACTCGGCGGCGCAGGTATCCACCCGTTTGTACACCGGCTTGACCCCCAGCGACAGGCGCAGACCGCGCACCTCGTCCTCGCTTCTGTTCCAGAGTTTCGCCAGGGTCTTGTCGGAAAAGCCGTACTGCTTGGCCTCGAACAGCTCGTTTCGGGAGAGGGCCGCCGGGTCGAGCCGTTTAAGTTCCTCCTCCTTCTCCACGATCTGGCGGATGTTGTGCAGGAACCAGGGATCGATGTCGGTGTGGCGGAAGATCTCGGCCACGCACATGCCGCCGCGGAGGGCGTCGGCCAGGTACCAGAGCCGCTCCCAGTTGGGGATGCGCAGCTTCTCCACCAGCAGCTGCCGCTCCTTCTCGGTCAGGGCGCGACGGGTCTCGGCTCCCAGGTCGAAGAGGCGAGAGTCCAGGCCGGAGACGCCGATCTCCAGGGAGCGCAGCGCCTTCTGCAGCGACTCCTTGAAGGTGCGGCCGATGGCCATCACCTCACCCACGGACTTCATCTGGGTGGTCAGGGTGGCGTCGGCGGCCGGGAACTTTTCGAAGGTAAAGCGGGGGATCTTGGTGACCACGTAGTCGATGGCCGGCTCGAAGCAGGCCGGCGTCTCGCGGGTGATGTCGTTGGTCACCTCGTCCAGGGTATAGCCCACCGCCAGCTTGGCGGCGATCTTGGCGATGGGGAAGCCGGTGGCCTTGGAAGCCAGGGCCGAGGAGCGCGACACCCGCGGATTCATCTCGATCACCACCAGCCGGCCGTCCCGGGGATTGATCCCGAACTGGATGTTGGAGCCGCCCGTATCCACGCCGATCTCGCGGATGATCTTCAGGGATGCGTCCCGCAGGATCTGGTATTCCTTGTCGGTCAGGGTCTGTGCCGGCGCCACGGTGATGGAGTCGCCGGTATGCACCCCCATGGGGTCAAGGTTTTCGATGGAGCAGATGATCACCACGTTGTCCGCCGTGTCGCGCATCACCTCCAGCTCGTACTCCTTCCAGCCGATGACCGACTCCTCCACCAGGATCTCGTCCGTGGGGGAGGCGTCGATACCGGCCATGGCCATACGCTCATACTCTTCCATGTTGTAGGCGATGCCGCCGCCGCTCCCCCCCAGGGTGAATGAGGGGCGGATGATGGCCGGGAAGCCCACACAGGTGATGACCTCCAGGGCCTCCTGGCGGTTGTGGGCCAGACCGGAGCGGGGGACATCCAGGCCGATCTTCTCCATGGCCTGCTTGAACAGGGTACGGTCCTCGGCCTTCTTGATGGCGGGGAGCTTGGCGCCGATCAGCTCAACGCCAAAACGCTCCAGAAGCCCCTGCTCGGCCACGGCCACCGCCGTATTCAGGGCGGTCTGCCCCCCCAGGGTGGGGAGGATGGCGTCAGGCCGCTCCTTCTCGATGATCCTGGCCAGGATCTCGGGAGTGACCGGCTCGATGTAGGTGTGGTCGGCAAAGTCCGGGTCGGTCATGATGGTGGCCGGGTTGCTGTTCAACAGCACCACCTCGTACCCCTCTTCCTTGAGGGCCTTGCAGGCCTGGGTGCCGGAGTAATCGAACTCGCAGGCCTGGCCGATGACGATGGGTCCGGCGCCGATGATGAGGATCTTCCTGATGTCTGTACGTTTTGGCATGAACTTGCTACTCCTCGCGTGCTTAGATCGCTGCGTGATATTCCTGTATGCTCTTCACCGCTTCCCTGCCCCGGCGACGGGCGGCAATCCCCTCGGCGGCGGCCAGGGCGGCGGCAATGGTGGTAATGTAGGGGACCTTGTTCTTGATGGCAGCCTTGCGGATGTAGGAGTCGTCGTGCACGCCGGACTTGCCCGCCGGCGTGTTGATCACCAGCTGCACCTCTCCGTTCTTGATGGCGTCGGTCACGTTGGGCCGCCCTTCGTGCAGCTTCAGGACGCTTCTGGCGACAATGCCGTGGTTCGCCAAAAAGGCGGCGGTTCCCTGGGTGGCGATCAGGCCGAAGCCCAGCTCAACGAAACAGCGGGCCGCCTCCAGGGCGCCCTCGCGGTCATGGCCGGCAACGGTGATCAGCACGTTCCCGTCCAGGGGGAGCAGGCCGCTGGTTGCTTCCTGTGCCTTATAGAACGCCATGCCGTAGGAGCCGGCAATGCCCAGCACCTCGCCGGTGGAACGCATCTCCGGTCCCAGGAGCGGATCCACCTCGGGGAACATGTTGAAGGGGAAGACCGCCTCCTTGACGCCGAAGTGGCTGATGGGCATGCGTTTGAGCCCCATCTCCTTCAGCTTCTCCCCCAGCATCACCCGCACCGCCAGGCGCGGCATGGGGATGTTGCAGACCTTGGAGACCAGCGGCACGGTGCGGCTGGCCCGCGGGTTGGCCTCCAGGATGTAGACCCTGTCGTCGGCAATGGCGTACTGGATGTTCATCAGCCCCACCACCCCCATCTCCACCGCGATACGGCGGGTGTACTCCTCGATGGTGTCGATGTGCCGCTGGGGTATGGTCACCGGCGGAATCACGCAGGCCGAATCGCCGGAGTGAACCCCGGCCATCTCGATGTGCTCCATCACCGCCGGCACGAAGGCGTCGCTGCCGTCGCTGATGGCGTCCGCCTCGGCCTCGATGGCGTTCTGCAGGAAGCGGTCGATCAGGATCGGGCGCTCCGGCGAGACGTTCACCGCCTTGGCCAGGTACTCCCGCAGCATCTCCTCGTCGTGCACCACCTCCATGGCCCGTCCGCCCAGGACGTAGGAGGGACGCACCATCAGGGGGTAGCCGATGCGGGCCGCAATGGCCAGGGCCTCCTCCAGCGTGCTGGCCATGCCCGATTCCGGCTGGGGGATGCCCAGCTTGCGCATCATGCCGTTGAACTGCTCCCGGTCCTCGGCCAGGTCGATGGTGTCGGGCGAGGTGCCGATGATGCGCACCCCCGCCTCCTGCAGCTGGCGGGCGATGTTCAGCGGCGTCTGGCCGCCGAACTGCACCAGCACCCCTTCCGGCTTCTCCTTTTCGTAGATGGAGAGCACGTCCTCAACCGTCAGCGGCTCGAAGTAGAGCTTGTCCGAGGTGTCGTAGTCGGTGGAGACGGTCTCCGGGTTGCAGTTGACCATGATGGTCTCATAGCCCGCGTCCCTGAGGGCAAAGGCGGTGTGCACGCAGCAGTAGTCGAACTCGATCCCCTGGCCGATGCGGTTGGGGCCGCCCCCCAGCACCATGATCTTCTTGCGGCCGGAGACGGTCACCTGGTCGGGAGCGTTGTAGGTGGAGAAGTAGTAGGCCGCGTCTTCCACGCCGCTCACCGGCACCGGTTCCCACCCTTCCACCACGCCCAGCGCCATGCGCTGCCGGCGCAGGCTCTCCTCGGAGACCCCCAGGATCCGGGACAGGTAGCGGTCGGCGAAGCCGTCTTTCTTGGCCCTGACCAGCAGCTCGTCCGGCGGCAGGCACCCCTTGTGGGCCAGGATCTCCTCTTCCAGCAGCACCAGCTCCTTCATCTGTTCCAGGAACCAGGTCTTGATGTGGGTGCGGCTGTGCAGCAGACCGATGTCAGCCCCCTTGCGCAACGCCTCGTAGATGATGAAGTGGCGTTCGCTGGACGGTTCCGCCAGCATCTCCAGCAACTCGGCCAAGGAGCGGCTGTTGAAGTCCCTGGCAAAGCCCAGGCCGAAACGGCCGTTTTCCAGGGAGCGGATCGCCTTCTGCATGGCCTCCTTGTAGTTTTTGCCGATGCTCATCACCTCGCCCACGGCGCGCATCTGGGTGCCCAGCTTGTCCTCCACCCCCTTGAACTTCTCGAAGGCCCAGCGGGCGAACTTGACCACCACGTAGTCCCCGGAGGGGGTGTACTTCTCCAAAGAGCCGTCCCGCCAGTAGGGGATCTCGTCCAGGGTCAGGCCGGCGGCCAGCATGGAGGAGACCAGGGCGATGGGAAAGCCGGTGGCCTTGGAGGCCAGGGCCGAGGAGCGGGAGGTGCGCGGGTTGATCTCGATCACCACCACCCGCCCGGTGGCGGGGTCATGGGCGAACTGCACGTTGGTACCGCCGATCACTTCGATGGCGTCCACGATCCGGTAGGCGTAATCCTGCAGGCGATCCTGCAGCTCCTGGCTGATGGTCAGCATGGGCGCCGTGCAGTAGGAGTCGCCGGTGTGCACCCCCATGGCATCCACGTTCTCGATGAAGCAGACCGTGATCTTCTGGTTCCTGGCGTCGCGCACCACCTCCAGCTCCAGCTCCTCCCACCCCAGCACCGACTCCTCCACCAGCACCTGGCTGACCGGACTGGCAGCCAGGCCGCGGCTGACGATGGTCTCGAACTCCTCCATGTTGTAGGCGAAGCCGCCGCCGGTGCCCCCCATGGTGTAGGCGGGACGGATCACCACCGGCAGACCGATCCTGGCGAGGACCTCCCTGGCCTCTTCCATCGTGTGGGCGATGTCGCTGCGGGCGGTCTCGATGCCCAGGGAGTCCATGGTCTGCTTGAAGGTCTCCCGGTCCTCGCCGCGCTTGATGGCATCAAGGTTGACGCCGATCACCCGCACCCCGTACTTCTCCAGCACCCCTGCCTCGGCCAGGGCCATGGAGAGGTTCAGGCCGGTCTGACCTCCCAGGTTGGGCAGCAGCGCGTCGGGCCGTTCCTTGGCGATGATCTCCGTCAGGGTGGTGACGTTCAACGGTTCGATGTAGGTCACGTCGGCCATGCTGGGATCGGTCATGATGGTGGCCGGGTTGGAGTTGACCAGCACGATCCGGTATCCCAGGGCCCGCAGCGCCTTGCAGGCCTGGGTGCCGGAGTAATCGAATTCGCAGGCCTGGCCGATGATGATCGGACCCGAACCGATAATGAGAACCGTGTTGATGTCGTCACGCTTGGGCATGGGGTATCACTCCTTTGTGATGGTTTCAGGGATAGCGAACGGGCCGGCCCGGCGCGCCGTTGCGCGGGCTGCCTGTGGTGGGATCGACGAGTCCGGCAGGTCAGCGGAAGATGAAGAACACCGCGCCCGCCAGACAGACGCCGGCCCAGAGGTAGTTCCAGTTGAGGCTGGTCCCCATGTACAGCACCGCGAAGGGGACGAACACGGCCAGGGTGATCACCTCCTGCAGGATCTTCAGCTGGGCCAGACTGAACCTGCCGTACCCCATGCGGTTGGCCGGCACTTGAATCAGGTACTCGAAGAAGGCGATCCCCCAGGAGACCGCCACGGCTATCAGCCAGTGCCGGGTGCGCAGGTTCTTCAGGTGGGCGTACCAGGCAAAGGTCATGAAGACATTGGAGATGACCAGAAGGCAGACGGTCCTCATTCAGACTCCTGGATCCAGCCGTTCTCCAGGCCACACTCCTCCAGCCACTCCACCGACCGGTCATACTCCTCTTCCGTGATCTTGCGGCAGATCCCGGGGGTCTCCATGGCCAGATGGGCGGGAAAGTACTGGCGCATGAGGGAGATATGGGTCTCCGTGCCCAGGTTTTCCGCGATCCAGGCCAGGGTTTCATCGCTTCCGGCCAGGTTGTCCGGCAGCACCAGATGGCGGATGATCAGCCCACCGATCGCCACGCCCCGGTCGTCCAGCCGCAGGTGCCCCACCTGGCGCAGCATCTCGGCCACGGCCCGACGATTGATGGCGCAATAGCCGGGTGCGCCGGAGAGCCGCGCGGCTGTTTCGTCGTCAGCGTACTTCATATCCGGCAGGTAAATATCAACCACACCGTCCAGCAGGCCCAGGGCATCCACCTTCTCATAGCCGCTGCTGTTCCAGACCAGGGGGAGGTGAAAGCCGAGCGGGATGGCCAGCCAGAGCGCCGCCAGGATCTGGGGCAGATAGTGGCTGGGGGTGACGAAGTTGATGTTGTGCACCCCCTGGCGCTGCAAGCGCAGCATCCGCTCCGCCAGGGCGCGAGTGGTCAGCTCCTGACCGTTACCCAGCTGGCTGATGGGGAAGTTCTGGCAGAAGCGGCAGCTCAGGGTGCAGCCGCTGAGGAAGATCGTTCCCGAGCCGCGCTCGCCGGAGATGGGCGGTTCCTCGCCGGTATGCACGCTGGCGGCGGCGATCCTGGGCAGAAGGCCGGCCCCGCAGCACCCCCGTTCTCCCCTGATGCGGTTGATGCCGCAGTCGTGGGGGCAGAGGTCACAGGAGCGCAGGCGGCGATACGCGGTACGAATCCGCTGAAGCAGTTCTCCTGATTGAAAAAGATCGAGGTAGGGACTGGGGACCGGGGACCGGGGACCAGGAATCCGTGACTCGGAACCGAGGACCGGGTGTTGAGGACTCGAAACCGGGGACCGGGAACCGGATATGTGCGCAGCGTCCGTTACCATTCTTTTTGTTGTTCCCTGTTCCCTGATCACTGTTCCCTATGTCCCGGTCACCGGTTCTTTTCCATCATCTCCACGAACCTGGCAAACAGATAGTGGGAGTCGTGGGGACCGGGGGAAGCCTCGGGGTGGTGCTGCACCGAGAAGATCGGGAGGGTGCAGTGACTGATCCCTTCCACGGTCTGGTCGTTCAGGTTTTCGTGCCCCAGGCAGGCCGCATCCCCCAGGGAATCCAGGTCAACGGCGAAGCCATGGTTCTGGGCGGTGATTTCCACTTTGCGGGTCTGCATGTCCATGACCGGCAGGTTGGAACCGTGATTGCCGAAGGGGAGCTTCATGGTCTTCCCCCCCAGGGCCAGCCCCAGGAGCTGATGCCCCAGGCAGATGCCGAAGATCGGCTTTGTGCCGACCAACTTCCTGATCTCCTCCTGCACCGCCACCAGAGGTTCCGGGTCGCCCGGCCCGTTGGAGAGGAAGATCCCGTCCGGTTCCATGGCCAGGACCTCTTCCGCCGGGAAGGTGGCCGGCACCACGGTCACGTCGCACCCCGCATCCACCAGGCAGCGCAGGATGTTGTACTTGATGCCGAAGTCGTAGGCCACCACCTTATACTTCAGGTTGGCGGGATCCACCTGGGGGTAGCCCCCCTTCAGGTCCCAGAGCCCCTCGGTCCAGTGGTACGGTTTGTCGCAGGAAACTCCCGAGGCCAGATCCAGGCCCGCCATGCTGGGAATCGCCCGGGCCTTTGCCACCAGGCTCTCGGGGTCCAGGTCAATGGTGGAGATAACGCCGTTCTGAGCACCCTTGTCCCGCAGGTGGCGGGTGAGGGCCCGGGTGTCGATCCCCTGGATCCCCACCACGCCGTTCTCCTTCAGATAAGCGTCCAGGCTCATGCAGGCCCGCCAGTTGGAATAGAACTCCTGGTATTCCCTGACGATGAAACCGGACAGGAACAGTGCCCTGCTCTCGATATCCTCATGATTGATACCGGTGTTGCCGACCTGGGTGTAGGTCATGGTGACCATCTGCCCCTTGTAGGACGGGTCGCTCAGGACCTCCTGATAGCCGGTCATGGCGGTGTTGAACACCACCTCGCCCCGGGCCTCGCCCCCGGCGCCAAAAGAGTTCCCCTCGAAGATGCGCCCGTCGGCGAGCGCCAGTAGTGCTTTCATAGTAATGACTCCAAAAAATTCTGAAAAAACAAGAAGAAACAATCGGGCACAGAGTACACAGAGTTCTCAGAGAACAAGAACGGATCGCTTCTCGTACCACACGGCAATCATGAACAAAAACCGAGGAGAATCTAGTTTCTGAGACTTCTGTGACCTCAGTGGCGTACTGCCGTTAAACGACTTATCTCTTGTACACCACCCTGCCGCCAACGATGGTAGCCACGGCAGCCCCCTTCATGGTCTCTCCCAGCCAGGGAGAGTTCGTGGATTTGCTGGCAAGTTTGGCGGTTTCCACCACCCATTCCAGAGCCGGGTCGATCACCGTGATGTCGGCCACGGCGCCGGTCGCCAGGGTGCCCCGTTCCACCCCCAGGATCAGGGCCGGTCCCAGGGACATGCGCTCCACCAGTTGACTGACGGTCAGCACCCCCTGTTCCACCAGCGCCAGCGACAGCGGCAGCGAGGTCTCCAAGCCGATGATGCCGTTGAGAGCCACGTTGAACTCCACGTCCTTCTCATCCAGGTGGTGGGGGGCATGGTCGGTGGCAATGGCATCGATGGTACCGTCCTGGAGTCCCTCCCGGATGGCAGCCAGGTCGTCGGCCTCCCTGAGCGGCGGGTTCATCTTGGCGTTGGTGTTGTAGCCGCGCACTGCGTCGTCGGTCAGGGTGAAGTAGTGAGGAGCGGTCTCGCAGGTCACCCTGACCCCCCGCAGCTTGGCGTTGCGGATGATGCGTACCGCGCCCCTGGTGGAGACGTGGGCGATGTGAATGGGGGAGCCGGTGTACTCAGCCAGCATGACGTCACGGGAGACGGCGATATCCTCGGCCACCCGGGGAATCCCCTTCAAGCCCAGTTCGGTGGAGGTGAACCCCTCGTTCATGACTCCCTCTCCCACCAGCGCCAGTTCCTCGGCATGGGCGATGACGGCGATCTCCATGCCGCGGGCGTACTCCAGGGCGCGGCGCATCAGTTCCGCATTGGCCACCGGTTTGCCGTCATCAGACACCGCCACGCACCCCGCCTCCTTCAGTTCGCCCATCTCGGCCAAGCGCTCCCCCTTGGAACCGGAGGTGAGACACCCCACGGGAAAAACGTTGCACAGTCCGACCTCTGCGGCCCGGGCGATGACATAGCCGGCAACGGCCTTGTTGTCGATCACCGGGCTGGTGTTGGGCATGCAGGCAATGGAGGTAAAACCACCGGCCACGGCCGCCCGGCAGCCGCTCTGGATGTCCTCCTTGTACTCAAGCCCCGGGTCGCGCAGGTGAACGTGCATGTCCACCAGACCGGGCACGACGTAGCAGCCGGCGGCATCCAGGACATCCGTTCCTGCCGGCGCCGGCAGGTCAGAGCCGATACGGCTGATGCGGCCCGCTTCCACCAGCAGGTCCAATTCCTGGTCCAGCCCCTGGGAGGGATCGATTATCCGGCCATGTTTTATCAGAAGGTTCATGCTGTCGCCTCGTTATGTGGTTCAAGGTTCGGGGTTCAGGGTTCGGGGTTTACCCCAGGACCCTGAACCGTGAAAAGGTTATTATTGCAGCTCCCCTTCGCAGACGTGGTAGAGCATGGACATCCTGACGGCCACGCCGTTCTCCACCTGTTTCAGGATCCAGGACTGGTCGCCGTCCACCACGCTGCTGGCCATCTCCACGCCGCGGTTGATAGGGCCCGGGTGCATGACCATGGCGTCCGGCTTGGCCAGCTTGAGATTCTCCGGGTTGAGGCCGAAGTAGCGCGCATACTCGCGGGCGTTGGGCATGAGGGTCTTGCCCTGGCGCTCCTGCTGGATGCGCAGCATCATGACCACGTCCGCGTCCTGGATGGCTTCCCGCAGGGAGCCGCAGACCCTGACGTTGCCCAGGCGCTCCACGCCGGGGGGCATCATGGTGGGGGGACCGGCCAGGAAGATGTGGGAACCGAGCTTGGTCAGTCCCTGGATGTTGGAGCGGGCCACCCGACTGTGGGCGATGTCTCCCACGATGGCCACCTTGAGCCCGTCCAGACGGCCGAAACGGTCCTTCATGGTCAGCATGTCCAGCAGCCCCTGGGAGGGATGCTCGTGGGCCCCGTCCCCGGCATTGACGATGGAGCAGGGGAGTTTCTTCGAGAGAAAGTAGTGCGATCCTGAAACGGCGTGGCGCATGACGATGATATCCGGTTTCATGGCCAAAAGGTTCAGGGCCGTGTCCGCCAGGGTCTCTCCCTTGGTGGCGGAACTGGTGGAGGGGGAGATGTTGACCGTATCGGCCGAGAGCCGCTTGGCAGCCAGCTCGAAGGAGGTGCGCGTACGGGTGGATGACTCGTAGAACAGGTTGACGATGGTCTTGCCCCGCAGGGTGGGGACCTTCTTGATGTCGCGATTGTTGATCTCGCGCATGCTCTCGGCCGTGGAGAGGAGCAGTTCGATCTCCTCCCTGGTCAGGTCCTGCAGCGCGATGATGTCCTTGTGTTTGAATGCCGCCATGCACCCCTCCCTATTTTTCCAGAAGCACTTCGCATGCCCGGTTGGCGTCGTCGAAAATCACCTGAACGTTTTCCTTCCTGCTGGTGGGCACGTTGCGCCCCACGAAATCGGCGCGGATGGGGAGTTCCCGGTGGCCCCGGTCAATCAGCACCGCCAGCTGGATACAGCGGGGCCGGCCATGGTCCATCAGGGCATCCATGGCGGCGCGGATGGTGCGGCCGGTACAGAGCACGTCATCCACCAGCACGACCCGTTTGTTCTCCACCGAGAAGGGGATATCGGTCCTTCCCACCGGCTGGCGCGACTGGCTGCTCCCCACGTCGTCCCGGTAGAGGGTGATGTCCACCGTCCCCACGGCCGGCCTGATCCCTTCGATGACCTCCAGGGTGGCGGCCAGTTGCGCTGCCAGGAAGGCTCCGCCGGAGCGGATGCCGATCAGAACCACGTCGTTCAACCCCTTGTTACGTTCCAGGATCTCGTGGGAAATACGGGTCAGGGCACGTTTGATGCCCGGGTTGTCCAGAATCACGGTCTTCTCGTCTGCCATATCGTCACCTCGTGCAGGCATAAAAAAAGAGTCTCACCCCGCGCGCGCGGCAAGACTCTTCCGTCCTTTGATCATTTCGACTGGTCATTCGATGATACCCTTGCCAGTCTCTCGGACTGGATTAAAAGGTTAAAAGCGCTGTTTTCCGTTTAGCTGGCGAAGAGTATCACCCGAGCCCGGCCAGGTCAAGAAAGTTTTGTCTTCCGGGAGAGCGGAACCGTCCGCTTATCCGCGATACGCAAGCCCTGCGGCAAGCTCCCTCCAGTACACGATGTCAAGACGCTTGCAGGCACGGGTAACGCAGACATAGAGCAGATTGCGGTCCAGGGCAGACATCCTGAAATCCCGGGAATTCGGGTCGTACAGGATCACATTGGCGAATTCCACCCCCTTGACCTGATGGGCGATGGTGACCAGAGCTCCCGGCTCGAAGGTCATCTCCCCCGGTTGATGCAGCCCTGTCACTCCGGACAAGGCTTTGTGGAGCATCTTCTCGTCCGTCTTCTTCTTGCAGATGACGGCGGTCAGGCTGTTCCCGTCCTCGGCCGTCAGCTGTTCCACCAGCCGGCGCACCAGTAGCAGTGCCCCCTCCTCATCGGCCGCCCTGTGGTACTCCAGGACGCCGGAATGCCTGCCCACCTGTTCGCTGTCCCGGCTGCAGATCCGTGCAGCCAGGGCCATGATCTCCGTGGGGCAGCGGTAGGAAACGGACAGGGTCTCGTTGCTCACCCCGATCTCTTTCAGGTTCTCGCGAAAGGTATCGAAGTCGGCCGCATCCACCCACGACAGGATCTTCTGCCTGCTGTCCGCGCTGAGGGTTATGCTCTTGCGCCTGTCCGTTGCCGCGAGGATCGCCTCCAGCTCCAGGAGCGAAAGATCCTGTCCCTCATCCACAATGATATGGGCGTACCAGTCCAGGGCCTCGCGCACCGACCCCCCATTTTCACGCAACTGACAGAGCCTCAGCAGCACGCTCAGGTCGGCAAACGACACCACCGGGCTCCTGACCGCGTAGCGACGGCGCAGGTCTACCAGAAATTCATCCCTCCCCTTACCATCCGGAAACAGGACATCCAGGACGTACGGCTGGCCGTAAAACCGCCACAGATCCTGAAGCGGCTCCGCTTCCTGAACCTCCCTGACATAGCGGGCCAGCAGCCCGGACAGCCGTGACGACTTCTTCTGCGCTGTCAGGGCATCGCCCACCACCGGCTTGATGACCGTGCCGGTCAGGGCGGTGATGGCGATCAGGGCCCAGGCGCTGAACGTGTCCACCCGCGTGCTGCCCAGAAGGTCGGCGGAGGTTTGCCTGACGTAGTTGCGGAGCACCTTGTTGAACATAAGGACAAGGCAACGCTCAGGGGCGAACCGGTCCGGGTCGTTGAACTGCAGGCACGACAGTCGGTGGAGGCTCACCACCGTCTTACCGCTGCCGGCGCCTCCGGTGATCAGGGTACAGCCGTCGGTGGCTTCCGCCGTAATCATCTGGAACTGATCGGGAGAGATCAGCGAGACGATATCCACCATGCGGTGATCCTGGTTCGCCAGCTTGGTGTCAATGGTCGAGTGATACTGCTTCAAGTTTTTCACCCATCCGTCGCCGGCCAGTTCGTAGACATCATCGCCGCATTCCATGCGCCGCAGCCGGCGTTTCGCTATTTCCACCGTGTCACGCCGGGTTATCACCCCCTCCCGCTCTTTGCCCTGGATGGTTTCGCAGTACTCATCCCCCACCTCGTAGTCATAAAAAAAGCGAGAGATGGGGGCTTTGCGCCAGTCAACCACCAGAGCCCGGTTGTCATGGGACACGAACCCCTGCTTCCCGATGCGGTATTCCTTAGCGCCGATCCTACCGTCGTTGTCATCGATTCCCACAATGCCGAAGTAGGGGCTGTCGGCCATCTGGAAGGAGGTCAGATACCGGGAGGGATCAAACGCGTCGTTCTCGATGAGCTTTTCCGTCAGCGAGTTTTTTTCGCGCCAGCTGACCGACTCCAGACGCTCCTTCTTCAGTTCGGCCATAGAGGCATCATGAGTGGCGATCTTGGCCCGGTTCTGCCGGGCCGTCTCCTCGACGGAGGCGAGCAGTTCGGACAGGCGACGTTCTTCCTGCAGCACTATGTCACATGGGGGGTGTTCATTCATATGCGGACCAAAGCCAATCCTGTCATGTAGTGAAAGAGGTATCCGATGGCACGCCGATATCGGCAGGGGGCATTGCCCCTAACCGCACCTGGGGCAAAGGGAAAGGCTCTGGATGTACGGGGGTTACCCCCTTTTTCCAGAGCCTCGGAATGGAAAGGTTGTACTCATTTCACGTCGTTTTATACGCCACAAGCGACTGGACTGTCAATCTGTCACCAAAACTCCCGCCGGTCAGGTCAAGGACGTTTTGTCATTGCGGAGAGCACGGAAGCACCAGGTGAGACATACGCATGGTAGTTGATGTTTATCGGTAGACTTCCCGCCGGTGGCCAATCCTTACGACCAAAATAGTCACAATCTCCTGCTCGATTCGGTAGATGATACGATAATCACTCACTCTCACACGGTACAGACCGTCGCTGTTCTTGAGCTTTTTTGCCCCCGGAGGCAAGGGATCGTCTGCCAGTCCGAGGATACAGGCATCCAGCCGCTTCAGCATGAGTTTGAGGACAGCCCTTACATCACGTTCCGCCGCCTTGGTCAGTTCAATGCGATAAGTCATTCAAGCCCCAGCTCCCGCCGCACATCCTGGTAGGAAACCCGCTCGTCGGATTCCGCCAGGGCCGCCTTGGCTACTGCCACGTCCATGTGATCTTCCAGCTCTTCAAGAAGCTCCAGGTCTTCAACCGGTATAATCGCTGCCAGTTTTTTACCTCGCCTGGTCAGGACAAACCGTTCCTTGCCGAATGATGCCCGGTTGATGACATCGGCGAAATCGTTGCGGGCTTCTGCTGTTGATATATTCGTCATGATAGCAACCTCCATTTGCACGAAGTGTACATTACGGACATAACCACGTCAAATAGTATGTAACAGCATGCAACCGGTTGTCGGCTATCCGGATGGCAAAGATCCTGGGAAAAGGGAGCTGCTCCCTTCAACCCTGATCAGGGGGCAATTCAACATATGAGTTTGTGAAAAACCCGTAGTAGGAGCAGCTTGTGCGGAACCTTGAGCCTGGTGGCATCGGTCCAAGTAAGGACAGGGGCGTGGGTTGAGAGAGGCATAAGATTCAGATGTTCCAAAGGATGGATTTCCAAAGGATGGATTCTCAGTTCATGCTATTTGTCCTATAAAAACTTTCGAGTCAGAGTTCGTGGAAAAAAGCAGGACGCTTCCTGCTATTTTTCACACCCCCACCTTTCTCCCGCCTCTTCCCAATCAACCCCTTGAAATTCTTACCCTAGCTGATCTCATTTACCACGAGAATACGAAGGACACGAAGAAAAGCATTTTTCAAAAAAAATTCTTCGTGTCCTTTATTTCTGGAAATAAAAGAACGCCCCACCGGCATCCTGCCGGTAAAGCGGCCCGTTTATCAACCCCGTTCCCTCATACCCCCCATCATTTACCCCATAACATAAAATTTCACTCACCCTACCCCACGGCACCACCGCTGTCAACGCGCTACGGCAATCACCATGGCACAATGCAGCGTAGCTCAGCCTATCCGCACAACACCCGCATCACCGCGTCCGGTTCACGGTCAACATACTTCCCCGTCCGGCCCTATGACCCATCAGCACCACTTATTCCTTATCCCCCCCTCCACACAAAAAATTGCCCCCCTCCCCCCCTTTATGCTACACATAGCCCCCCATGAAGAAACTCAACCCGCAACAGTTCCTGGCAGTGCGCCACACCGAGGGGCCGCTCCTGATCCTGGCCGGGGCAGGCTCCGGCAAGACCCAGGTCATCACCACCCGCATCGTCCACCTGATCAGGGACAAACGGGTCCCGGCCGACAAGATCCTGGCGGTGACCTTCACCAACAAGGCCGCCCGGGAGATGCGCGAGCGGGTGCTGAAGATGGCCGGCAGAAGCGCCGAGGGGATCATCATCTCCACCTTCCACTCCCTGGGGGTGCGCATCCTCAGGCGCGACATCAGGACGCTCGGCTTCAAGCCCAACTTCTCCATCTACTCCTCCTCGGACCAGGCCGGTGTACTGCGTCAGGCCATGCGCGAGCGCAACATCGACCCCAAGCAGTGCGACCCGGACGCGATTCTCTGGCGCATCTCCGGCGCCAAGAACCGCCTGGTGAGCCCCCATGAGTTCACCCCTGCAAGCGACGACCGGATAGAGTTGGCCACCGCCAGCGTCTACCCCCGCTACCAGGAGCTGCTGAAGGGGTTCAACGCCATCGACTTCGACGACATCATCATGATGTCGGTGAAGCTGCTGCAAAGCACCCCGGCCATCCTGGAGCACTGGCAGCAGCGCTTCAGCCACATCATGGTGGACGAATACCAGGACACCAACGCCTCCCAGTATCTGCTGATCTCGCTGCTGGCCAAACGCCACGGCAACCTCTGCGTGGTGGGGGACGACGACCAGTCCATCTACGGCTGGCGGGGTGCCGAGGTGCGCAACATCCTGAACTTCGATCGCGACCACCCCGGCTGCCGGGTGATCAAGCTGGAGCAGAACTACCGCTCCACCAGCTCCATCCTGGACGCCGCCAACGCAGTCATCAAAAACAACAGCCTGCGCACGGACAAGGCGCTCTGGACCGCCCTGGGCACAGGGCGCCGGATCGACCTGATCCTGGCCGGGAGCGAGGAGGACGAGGCGGCGCAGGTGGTGGAACGGATGCTGATGGAGCAGTACCGGGACAAGCTCTCCTGGTCGGACCTGGCCATCCTCTATCGCTCCAACTCCCAGAGCCGGGCATTCGAGGAGCGGCTGCGTCAGGAGCGCATCCCCTACGTGGTCATCGGCGGCCAGCAGTTCTACGAGCGCAAGGAGGTCAAGGACGCCATCGCCTACCTGAAGGTGATCGATAATCCCAGCGACGAGGCCTCGCTGCTGCGGATCATCAACTTCCCCCGCCGGGGGATCGGCGACACCACCCTGGTGCGGCTGAACCAGTGGTCCCTGGAGCACGACCTGCCGCTGTTCCAGACCCTGGGAAGGGTGCGGGAGATTCCGGATATCTCCGAGTCGGCCAAGCGGGCGGTGGAATCGTTCCACGCCATGATGAAGGGGGTAATCGGAGGGTTCAGACAGGAGCGGTTGGGGGAGCAGGTCAATGCCCTGTTCAACCGCCTGCGCATCGAGGATGAGCTGTACCGCACCCTGAACGACGCGGCCCAGGCCAAAAAACGGATCGAGAACATCGAGCAGGTGGTCAACTCCCTGGCCTTCTACGAGGAACGAAATCCCCAAGGGACCCTGTCCGGTTTTCTGGAGAGCATCTCGCTCATGGACGAGGACAAGCCGGGGGAGGACGACAAGGAGCAGGCAACGAATGCCGTCACACTCATGTCGCTCCACTCCAGCAAGGGGCTGGAGTTCAGCCATGTCTTTCTGGTGGGGATGGAGGAAGACCTGCTCCCCCACAGGCGCTCCATCGAGGAGGACCCGACCGTTGCCGAGGAGCGGCGGCTCTGCTACGTGGGCATCACCCGGGCCCGGCGCCACCTGACCATCTCCCGCTGCCTGACCCGCCGCAAGTACGGGGCCCTGGAGCAGCGCAATCCCAGCCGTTTCCTGGCCGAGATACCGGAGCATCTTTTGAACAGCGAGGGGTGCGAACAGCAGGAAGGGGCAAAGGATTCAGACTCCATGGCGGCCGACTTCTTCGCCCAGATGCTGGGGGACGGCAGTGAACAGTGAACAGTGATCAGTGATCAGTGATCAGTGATCAGGGAACAGGGATCAGTGATCAGGGAACACCACTACCCACTGCCCACTGATCACTGCTACACCCTTTCATACGGTTCGAACAGGCGGCGGTATTCGTCCATGGCGAAACGGTCGGTCATGCCGGCGATGTAGTCGCACACCACCCGCTGCAGGCCGCAGCGCTGATAGCGGGCCTGGTACTTGGGCGGCAGCAGGTTGGGAAAGCGCAGGTAGGTCTCGAACAGGCGGGTGATGACGATCTCGGACTTGACCCGCATCTTGTCCACCTTGTGGTGGCGGTAGAGATTCTCGAACAGGAAACGTTTCAATTCCCCGGCGTTGGCGGTGACCGGTTCGCTGAAATGGGCCACGCAGCGGTTCACCAGCCGCAGGTCATCGCCGCAGGTGATACCGAAGCGCTCCAGGTTGGCCTCGATCACGGCGCAGAGGTCGGCGATCTGCAGACCGATCAGGGCGCTGATGGTCTGGTACACCAGCCGCCGGTCGTCGATGGCCGGATACTTGCCGCGCACCCCCGAGCTGACCTGGCGCCACAGCTCCACCTGATCCAGCATGGCCAGGGTGAGATGCCCGGCCTTGAGGCCATCGTCGATGTCGTGGTTGTTGTAGGCGATCTCGTCGGCAAAGTTGATGATCTGGGCCTCGATGGAGGGCACCACCCCCGGCAGGTATTCGTGCATGATGTCCAGGGGAGCGTCGTAGGGAGAGGCGTGCTTGAGGATCCCCTCGCGTACCTCCCAGGTTAGGTTGAGTCCGTTGAAACCGGGATAGCGTTCCTCCAGGGAGTCCACCACGCGGAACGACTGCAGGTTGTGCTCGAACCCCCCGTAATCCTCCATCAGGCGGTCCAGCACCTCCTCGCCGGTGTGGCCGAAAGGGGTGTGCCCCAGGTCGTGGGCCAGGGCCAGGGCCTCGGTCAACTCCTCGTTCAGGCGCAGCCTGCGGGCGATGGCCCGGCCGATCTGGGACACCTCCAGGGAGTGGGTCAACCGGGTGCGGTAGTAATCCCCCTCGTGGTTGACGAACACCTGGGTCTTGTACTCCAGTCTGCGAAAGGCGGCGCAATGGATGATCCGGTCCCGGTCCCGCTCAAAGGCCGGGCGGTTGTCGCGAAACTCCTCGGCATGCTTCCTGCCCAGGGAGCGGGCGCTGCTACAGGCATAGGGCGCCAGGTCGCCCCGTTCCACGGAATCGCTCATACAGGTTCCTCCTCCCCCCCTTGATAGCACAGTTTCCACGCCAGAACACCGTATTTTCAATCCTCTGGCACGACCGATCCCTCAACGCTCCCGCTCCCGACGCTGCCGAGGCCGCCCGCTTATTCCCCGGCAACAGCCAACCGCCGTGTGCGCCACGACGGGGCATGCTTCCCCTCCCTGCCGCGTCCCCAGACGCTGGTTTCCCCGAACAAATCAGGAAAATTATTTTGACATCCCCTGGTACACATGTTAATTGGTAATACAACTAAGCCAAATCACCATTACCCCATAGCAACGACGTGCCGCTCGCGCGGCGGACGATTCCAGGATTGGCACAATCAAACAGCAAATCAGCAGAGGAGGACGCAGATGCTTGACAGTTCGATCATCCAGAAACTCGAAGCCCTGGTCGGGAAAGAAAACGTGCTGACCAGCAAGATGGATCTGGTGGCCTACAGCTACGACGCCACCGCGGACGTACCCCGCCAGATGCCGGACGTTGTGGTGCTTCCCACCACGAGCGAGATGGTCCAGGAGATCGTGAACCTGGCCCGGGCCCACAAGATCGCCATCTATCCCCGCGGTTCCGGCACCAACCTGAGCGGCGGCACCATCCCGCTCAAGAAGGGGATCGTGCTTTCCATGCAGCGGATGAACAAGATCCTGGACGTCGACGCCGCCAACCTGACCGCCGTGGTGCAGCCGGGGGTGGTCATCGCCGCCCTGAACGCCGCGGTGGCGCCCCACGGCCTGATCTACCCCCCCGATCCCGGTACGGTTACCACCGCCTCCATGGGCGGTTCCTGCGCCGAGAACTCCGGCGGCCTGCGCGGCCTCAAGTACGGCGTGACCAAGAACTATATCATGGGGCTGGAAGTGGTCCTGGCCAATGGCGAGAAGGTCCGCTTCGGCGGCAAGACCGTCAAGAACGTCACCGCCTACGACTTCTCCAACCTGTTCGTCGGCTCCGAGGGAACCCTGGGGATCATCACCGAGATCACCGCCAAGCTGATCCCGGCGCCCAAGTACCGCCGCAGCATGATGGGTATCTTCAAGACCATCGAGGATGCGGGCAATGCCGTTGCCGGCATCATCGCGGCCCAGGTCATCCCGGCCACCCTGGAAATCATGGACCAGATGACCATCCGCACTGTCGAGGACTTCGCCAACATCGGCCTCCCCACGGACGCCAAGGCCCTGCTCCTGATCGAGGTGGACGGCATGTCCCAGGACGTGGTCACCACGGAGGCAGAGGCGGTCATGAACGTGGTCAAGACCAACAACGGCGACCTGCACACCGCAGACACCGACCAGGAGCGCGATCAGCTCTGGACCGCCCGGCGCAACGCCCTGCCGGCCCTGGCATCCCTGAACAACACCGTGGTCCTGGAGGATGCCACCGTGCCCCGGAGCCGTATCACCGACATGCTGGTGGCCTGCGAGAATATTGGCAAAAAATACGACCTGACCCTGGGAACCTTCGGCCATGCCGGCGACGGAAACCTGCACCCCACCATCCTGTGCGACAAGTACAACAAGGACGAAATCTCGCGGGTGCACAAGGCGGTGGACGAGATCTTCGAGGCTGCCCTGGGTTTCGGCGGCACCCTCTCGGGCGAGCACGGCATCGGTATCGCCAAGATGAAGTACCTCGGTAACGAACTGGGCCAGAGTGGCCTGAACCTGATGAGAAGCATCAAGGAAGCCCTTGACCCCGAATACCTGTTAAACCCCGGGAAAATGGTTCCCCTGAAAGAGGTATGACCATGAGCACGGCACCACACGCGAAAACAAAATCCGGCACAACCTACCACGACGACCTGGAGATCGTGCGCCAGGAACTGGACAAGTGCATGAAGTGCGGCAACTGCATGGCGGTCTGCCCGGTGTATTCCATCGACAGGGTGGAGTCGGCGGTTACCCGCTCCAAGATTGCCGTTGCTGATGCGGTTCTGTCCGGCGACCTCTCCCTGGATGACCCCCAAGTCTATCACATGGTCTTCAACTGCCTGGTGTGCAAGTCCTGCATGACCAACTGCCCCACCAAGGTCAACTTCGATCGCATCGTCCTGGCCCTCAGGGCCGCCCTGGTGCGGAAGAACGGACTCCCCTGGCTGAAGAAGATGATCTTCTCCACCCTGAAGCACCCCAAGCTGTTCGATACCGGCATGAGGGTGGGCGCCGCGATGCAGGGACTGGTCTTCCGCACCGACAAGACCAAGAAGGCCATCTCCCCCCGCTCGCCCTTTGCCGCCCTGGGAGAGGGGTTCGGCTTCGACGCCGACCGGCAGATGCCGGAACTGACCGTTACCCCCCTGCGGGACCGGGTACCCGAGGTGGTCAGGGTGGACAAACCGGCCCTCAAGGTCACCTTTTTCACCGGTGACTCCCTGAACTACTTCTACCCCGATGCCGGCCAGGACCTGATCGACGTGCTCACCGCCAACAACATCGAGGTGCACATATCCAAAGAGCAGTCCTGCTGCGGCGTGCCGGTGCTGGTGCATGGCGACATCGACACCGTACGCACCCTTGCCAGAAACAACATCGACGCCATGGACAAGACCGGCAGCGACTACCTGATCACAGGCTGCGGCTCCTGCGGCGGCGCCTGGAAGCACGACTACGTGGAGCTTCTGGCGGCCGACCCGGTGTACGGCCCCAAGGCCAAGTACTGGGCCGAACGCACCTATGACATCTCCACCTTCCTCACCAAAGTGATCAGCTTCCGCAAGCCCAAGGGTGAGGTCAGGTCGGTGGTTACCTACCACGACTCCTGCCACCTGAAGAAATCCATGAAGGTATTCGCCGAGCCGCGGGAGATACTGAAGAGCATCCCCGGCCTCACCTTCAAGGAGATGTCGGCCCCTGACACCTGCTGCGGCAGCGGCGGCTCCTACGTAGTGTCCCACTACGAGACCGCCTCCGGCATCGGCAAACGCAAGGCCGAGGACATCAACAAAACCGGCGCCGACACCGTCTCCGTGGGCTGTCCCGCCTGCATGATGCAGCTCCTGGACAACATCAACCGTTTCGGCAATGCCCAGAAGACCCGCCACTACATCTCGCTCCTGGCCGAATCCTACCGCAAGGAAAAGAGTATATAGCGGCACGATCTCGTATCGATATGAAGTGAACCAACAACAGAGCCTCCCCCTTCGCGGGGAGGCTCTGTTGTTCACGTCTCCGACCGGAAACGAGATATCGCCCCCCCTCTCACCCACCATTCGGCACGCAGCCGCCGTTTCCTGTTTCATATTTCATCTGTTATTCAAAGCTGTTGCAACTGCCTCCTCCGCTCTGTAAACCTGACCGACACATTATCTCCCCCTTTTTTGCCGCTGCTGACATCCAACCGGCCGCGTCGGACGAACAGTGGACATAACTGAAAGGATTTACTCGCCATTTATGGGCAATACCTGAACGGCATATCATTCTCTCACCTGACATCTCCACGCAAAAAGTGTCGACCCACCTTACAACCAACGCATTCCTCGCCACGACACACTCAATCAATCAATAAAATTGAGACATTACAAACCTGGCACTCCGTATGCTTCTTGCTAAGCACACAATAACATCGTTATACAAAGAGGGTGTTTCGTGCTGAACCAGCACACAACAGGAAAGGAGAACGTCATGAAAGGCATGGTGAGGGCACTGTTTCTGGTCGGTACGCTGCTGTTTTCCCTGGCGGGCATCGCAGGGGCGGCCACCCTGGGCGTGGGCGATACGATCTACATCCGTTCCGGCCTCAGAACCCTGAACGGTGGGGAGTTCATGATCTATGGCGCTCCTGGAAGAATCGACTACCTCTTCAGCAGCTTCTGTCTCGAACGGGATGAATCACTAATGACCGATGACACCCCCTTTATCGTTGACAGCATCAGTGACTCGGCGCAGCTCGGCGGGATCAACACCAATAGCGGCGACCCACTGGACCAGAAGACCAAATGGTTGTACTGGAATTTCCTGCAAGGACGGCTGGATGACATCTCATCCTTCGAGTATAACGATCCCTACTCCATGGATGCCGTTCAGCTCCTGATCTGGCAGACTGAGGGAGAAGGGACTCCCGATTATTCAGCGAACGCCTCACTGATTCAGCCCATCATGAACGAACTTGCCGGTTACTATGACGCAACAGGTAAGGATGAGGGGTTCGGCGACGTGAGAGCCCTGAACATTTCCTACGCAACCGGCGGCATTGCCCAGAGCATCCTCGTGGCGGTGCCGGAACCGGGAACCATGGTCCTGCTGGGCATGGGCATGCTGGGCCTGGCGGTATTCGGAAAACGGCGCATGAATCGTTAGCGCCGCACGCGGCTCGACGCTTTGGCAGACAAAAGACGGTACCCTCTCGGGTACCGTCTTTTGTAATTCCTGCTTCGCGGCGTTTAACCTGCCTCCTCCGGCGGGCGGATGCCCGGGTCCTCCACGGCCACGGAGTTTCCCTTCCCGCCCCCCCTCTGACCGTACAGGGCGAACTTGGCAATCACCCGCTCCATCTCATCCCGGGGAACGATGACCGGTTCTCCGACACTCTTGGCCTGGTAGTAGATGCGGGCCACCAGTTCGATCTCCTCTGCAACGGCAAAGGCGGTGGCCAGGTTGGGGCCCACGGCCACCAGGCCGTGGTTGGCCAGCAGGACGGCATTGTGCCTGCCGATGGCGGCGACAACGCTGTCGGCCAGTTCCCGGCTGCCGAAGGTGGCGTAAGGGGCCAGGGGCACCTTGTGACCCGAGAAGGCGACAAGGTAATGCACGGCCGGGATCTCCCACCCCAGACAGGCCATGGTCGTGGCGTACACCGAGTGGGTATGCACCACGGCCCCGATGTCGGGGCGGGCGCGGTAGAGCCCCAGATGGAATCCCAGCTCGCTGGAAGCCGCGCGTTCTCCCGTCACGGCGATGCCGTCCAGGTCCAGGACCGGCACATCGGCCATTTCCGTCTCGTCGTACTCCATGCCGCTGGGGCTGATGGCCACCAATCCGCTGTCACGATCGATGACGCTCAGATTGCCGCCGGTCCCCGAGGTGAGCCGGCTGCTCACCATCTTCCGGCCGAAACGGACGATTTCCTCTCTCTCTGCCTGCAACAGCATGGCATCCTCCCGCACGTCACGAGTAATCAGGAAACGGCAGACAGCCCCCACCTGCCGCCTGTAAGCATCACATCAGAACATGAAGCGCCGCATGCTGATACTCTGCAGAAGGCCGATCCCCACCATGGAGGTGATCATCGATGTCCCGCCATAGGAGAAGAACGGCAGCGGCACCCCCACCACCGGAAACAGGCCGATGACCATGCCCATGTTGATGACGATGTGCCAGAACAGCATGGCGGCCACCCCCATGGCCAGCAGGCTGCCGAAACGGTCGTTGCAGCGCCGGGCGATATTGAGCCCCCAGAGCACCAGACACAGGTAGAAAACGATCAGGATCAGGCAGCCAGCGAATCCCCACTCCTCGGCAAAGACCGAGAAGGCGAAGTCGGTATGCTGTTCAGGCAGGAAACGCAACTGGGACTGGGTCCCCTTAATGTACCCCTTGCCCAGAAAACCGCCGGAACCGACGGCTATCTTGCTCTGGATGATGTGATAGCCGCTCCCCAGGCGTGAGCGCTCCGGGTTGAGGAAATCCAGTACCCGATTCTTCTGGTAGGGCCGCAGAAGTTGGGCCCAGGAAAACCAGACCAGGGGAATGGTTACCAGCGTGAAGGTGACCACCGTGGACCAGCGCAGGCCGACGTAGAAGGCCATGGAGAAGGCGATCAGTATCACCAGGGTGGCGGTGCCCAGGTCGGGCTGTTTCATGATCAGCATGGCCGGCACGGCCAGCAGCGCCAGGGGGGCAAGCACGTCCCGCACGCTCATGCCGCCGTCGGCGTGAAAGCGGGCGAAAAAGCGGGCAAAGGTCACGATGATGACGATCTTCATCGGTTCCGAGGGCTGTACGTTGAACAGTCCCAGATTCAGCCAGCGGGTGGCACCCATGGAGGTGCGGCCGAAAAGCAGCACCACCAGCAGCAGAAACAGCACGAAACCGTACAACCAATAGGAGAAGTCCTCCAGCAGGTGATAATCCACGCAGCAGACCGCCACGGCCACGAATATGCCGAAGCAGAGCCAGTAGAACTGCTTGATGAAGTAGGGATCGCCCACCGTCTCATAGGAGAACGAAGCGCTGTAGATGTTGGCGATTCCCATCAGACAGACGACCAGCACCAGGGCGGTCAGGGTCCAGTCGATGTTGATCAGCAAGCGGCGGTCAATCATTGGACACCTCTCCGTCGGGACGAGCCTGCGGTTCGGCAGGGGGGAGCGCGTCTTCCGTTCCCTCCTCGGCCTTTTCCTGCGTTTCCTCCGGGCGACGGACCACCGGTTTCGGAGGGTGCTTGGTCTCGTACCAGGACCGTATGATGCGTCCGGCAATGGGGGCGGCCGCGGAACCGCCGTGCTCGCCATGCTCGACAACAACCGCCACGGCGATCTCCGGCTTCTCGTAGGGGGCAAAGGCAACGAACAGGGCGTGGTCCCGGTACCGGTAGGGGACCCCCCCCCTGCCGTCGCGCAACTTGACCACCTGGGACGTACCGGTTTTTCCCGCCACAACCACATAGCCCACGCGCGCCGCGCCGCCGGTGCCGCCCCGCTCGTTCACCACGGCGAACAGTCCCTGCTTCACCAAGCGGTAGCTGCGGGCCGACACCCCGGTCGTTCCCAGGCGCTCCGGCCCGAACTCCCGCAGCGTTCTGCCGTCCATATCCACGATCCGTTTTACCAGATGGGGGCGGTAGATCGTCCCCTCATTGGCAACGGTGGCGATCATGGAGGCCAGCTGAATGGGAGTCATGAGCACATACCCCTGGCCGATGGACACCGAAGGAGTTTCACCACGAATCCACGGTTTGCCAAAGCGCTTCTGCTTCCAGGCCGATGTGGGGATCAGCCCTCCTTTTTCATGCTTCAATCCGATCCCCAGGGGAGCTCCCAGCATAAACTTCCTGGCCATGTCGGCGATACGGTCAACCCCCAGCCGCTCTCCCAGGCGGTAGTAGTAAACGTCGCACGACTCCCGCAGCGACTTGCGCAGATCCACGCTGCCATGGCCGTGTCTGTTCCAGCACTTGAAGGTGGAGGTCCCCATCCGGTAGAAGCCGGGACAGTTGACGGCGCTGTGCTCGTCAATCAGCCCGTTTTCCAGCCCGGCCAGGGCGGTAATGATCTTGAACGTGGAACCCGGGGGGTACTGGCCGGTCAGGGCCTTGTTCTCCAGGGGACGGCGTTCATCCTCCAGATACTGTTTCCAGATGTCCGGCGGCATCTTACCGCTGAACAGGGCCGGATCGAACCCCGGATTGCTGACAAAGGCCAGGATCTCGCCATTGCTCACATCCATGGCCACGGCCGCGCCCGCCTGCTGGCCGAAGGCGCTCTCCGCCGCCTCCTGAATCCTGGCGTCGATGGTCAGCACGACGCTGTTTCCCACCAGGGGCTGGGTCTCGGAGATCGTTCGCAGTACCCGACCGCGGGCATCCACCTCCAGCTGCCGGCCGCCGTCACGGCCATGCAACTCCCGCTCCCAGGCCCGCTCAATGCCGTTCTTGCCGATGTAGTCACCCAGGTTGTAGGCCTGGTTTTCTTTCCTGGCCAGCTCATCCTCGGACACCTCGCCGATGTAGCCCATCAGGTGCGAAGCCAGCATCCCCCTGGCATACTGCCGCACCGGCTTGACCTCGATCTCCACTCCCGGCAGCCGCAGGTGGTTCTCCTCGATAATTTCCACCTGATCACGGGTGATGTTTGAGGCAAGGACGACCGGATAATACCGCGCCCTTCCCTGCCCCTTCTTCCAGCGTTCGACAAGCTCCTGGCGATCGAGTCCCAGAAGTGCTACCAGCTGGTCCAGCAGGGCCTCACGGTCCTTGACCTCCTGGGGGACCACCGCCAGACTGAAGGAGGGCTGGTTGCTGACCAGCAGCGTGGCGTTGCGGTCCATGATCGAGCCCCGGGAGGCGGCGATGGGTACGAAGCGGAGCCGGTTGTTCTCGGACTTGCTGCGGTAATCTTCGGCGTTCAGGATCTGCAGCTGCCAGAGCCTCAGCAGGAGCAGGAAGAAGATGGCGGCAACCACGAAGGAGAGCAGAAGGGTACGTTGTTTCATCTCCATCAGCTCGCGTACGAAACGCTTTTCTTTCATGCAGCTTCATCTCCGGAAGAAAACAGGGGCAAAAGGGCTACCAGCGAGGCGCAAAAGGCATTGATCAGCAGGTGGGGGAAGAGACCGGAAGCCATGCTGTAGAGCGGATTGGTGGAATCGGTGAACACCAGCATCAGGAGCAGGTTGACGACCATGCAGACCAGGGTCGCGCCGCTGACCGTAATGACGAACAACAGGCCGCTCTCCGTGTAGAGGCGACCGGCCATGCTCTTGATCAGGAGAAAAACGATCAGGAAGGAAAACCCGTTCATCCCCAGGTAGAGGCCGCTGAAGACGTCCTTGACCGTACCCAGGAACCAGGAGAGGGGGATACCGACGCCATAGGAGAGGCGCAGGGCCAGCAGCACCATGATGACCAGGAGCAGGTCGGGCTTGAACATTTCCACCAGGCCCAGCGGCAGAAGCGACGACTGGAGCACGATTACGGCCAGCACGGCCAGGAAGAGCATCAGGGCGTCACGGCGGATCATACCCCCCCCCGCAGGACCACCAGGACCTCCTCCAGGTGATCACTGTTGACCGCCGGCCGGATGGTGACGGTCTGGAAGATGCCATACTCGCCCCGCTTGACCATGGTCACCTCGCCGATGGGCAGACCTTTCATGAAGACCCCGCCGATGCCCGAAGCCACCACCTGGTCCCCCACTTTCACATCTTCTTCGCGGGTGGTGAATTCCAGGGAGCAGAGCCCTTCACCCTTCCCCTTGACCACTCCCCTGGCGCGGGAGCGCTGGATGGTGGCGGCAATGCCGCTGCTGTGGTCGGTAAGGAGCAGGACCCGCGCGCTCTCCGGAGCGACCCTGACAACCTGCCCGACAACGCCGTCCGCCGCCACCACTGCCATGCCTTCCCTAAGGCCGCTGGAGCTGCCGCGGTCGATGACCAGGGTATGGAACCAGCTGGAGAGATCCTCTCCCACCACCGTGGCGGTCAGGCTGGGAGCCTGGAGCGCCTCCTTCATGGCCAGCAGCCGGATCAGTCGGCCGTTTTCCAGCACCGCCTCATTCTGAAGCACCAGCCGGGTGTTCAGCTCCTTGACCTGCCTGACCAGGCGGATATTCTCCTGACGGACATCCAGCAGATTGACATAATCGTTCCAGACATCGGCGCCGAAGCGGCCCGCCTCTGCCACCGGCCACATCAACGGTGACGCGATGGCAAGAACGCAGCGCTCCAGGAGGGTAGCCTCCCGGTTGCGGGGGATCTGCAACGAGAACAGGATCAGGGCCGTCAGGAGCGCGAAACAGGTTACCACGATCAGGCCGTACTTTTTCAGGTTGTCCATAGCAGTCAGCCCCGGGGATAGGTCGGTCGGGGGCATTCCTCGTGGGAGATTTGTTCAGGCCGGGCACAGTCACCAGGCCTCATTCCGGAGCATCTCCGGCGGAAGCCTCCCGTTCAGGAGGCGATCGGGCAGCGCCGCGTCTCGTCCAGGACCCGCTGGAGATAATCGCGGTAGGACGAGGCGGGAGTCTCGTTGACCAGGCTCTCCATCTGGGCCAGGCCGATAAAACCGCGCCGCAGGGCGATTTCCTCCAGACAGGCGATTTTCTGTCCCTGGCGCGACTCGATGGTTTCGATGAAATTGCTTGCTTCCAATAGGCTTTTGTGAGTGCCGGTATCCAGCCAGGCGATGCCGCGGCCAAGGCGTTCCACGGTCAGTTGGCCGCGGCGCAGGTATTCCCGGTTGACGTCGGTGATCTCCAGCTCTCCCCGGGGGGACGGAGTGATGGCCTTGGCGATGGACACCACCTGATCGTCATACAGATACAACCCCGGAACGGCGTAGCTTGATTTAGGGCTGGCCGGTTTTTCCTCGATGGAGAGCACCGTGCCGTCGCAATCGAATTCCACCACCCCGTAGCGCTCGGGATCCTGAACCTGGTAGCCGAAGATGCGCGCGCCCCCCTGGAATTCAGCCATGATGCGGTCCAGGTGCATCCTGCCGTAGAAGATGTTGTCTCCCAGAATCAGGGCCACCGGTTCCCGGGCGATGAACTCTTCTCCCACCAGGAACGCCTGGGCGATCCCCTTGGGTTCCGCCTGGACCCGGTAGCTGAGGGAGATTCCCCAGCGGGAACCATCTCCCAGGAGCGCTTGGAACCGCGGGGTATCCTGGGGCGTGGATATCAGCAGGACATCCCGTACGCCGGCGGTCATCAGGGTGGCCAGGGGGTAGTAAATCAACGGCTTGTCGTACACCGGCTGCAGCTGTTTGCTGGACACCAGCGTCAGGGGAAAGAGACGACTCCCGGCCCCCCCCGCCAGCACGATTCCCTTGGTGATGCCACGGGACATACCATGAACCTCCTCAAAAAAACAAAGTCGAAATGTACACTGCGGGAAAAAACCTGTCAAACACCATCGCACGGGACGGCCAGGGATTGCGCCGCGGCCAGCAGGTCGTCAAACACGGCCACACCGGGAGGCAGGCGGGACTCCTCGTCCGCGCCATAGCCGCTGCGCACCAGCAGGGGAACGCATCCGGCGGCCAGGCCGGCCTGCACGTCGCTGAGCTTGTCACCGATCATGAACGACGCAGCCAGATCGATGGAGAACCGCTCCGCCGCCTCCAACAGCATGCCGGGCAGCGGTTTGCGGCAGGCGCAGGTGACGGCGTACCTCCCACTCCCCTCCGGATGGTGGGGGCAGTACAGCCAGCAATCAACCCGCGCGCCGTCGGCGGCCAACTGCGCGGTCATGTGGCGATGCAGCGCCTCGACCTGGTCCTCTCCGTAGTAGCCCCGGGCCACGCCGGACTGGTTGCTGACCACCACCACCAGGAATCCGGCCCGGTTCAGCAGAGAAATGGCCTGGGCCGCACCGGGGAAAAAATCCAGTTCCTCGATGCGGTAGAGGTACCCCCGCTCCTGGTTGATGGTTCCGTCCCTGTCCAGAAAAACCGCCCGACGCATCCCAAAACTCCTTTGACAAACCGGCGTGAAACCGCTAGAAATAGCCACTTAAGCCTTCACACCAACGAAAGCGGACCATATGACCATGATCAAGACAAACAACCTGAACGTCTCCGGGATCACCCCGGTCATCGCCCCGGCCGACCTGCGCCAAGTCTTCCCCCTCTCGGTAAAGGACCGGGATTTCGTCAGCCGGAGCCGCGGCCAGATCAAGGAGATCCTTCAGCGCCGCGACCAGCGCCTGATGGTGGTGGTGGGCCCCTGTTCGATCCACGACATCGACGCGGCCAAGGAGTACGCCGTGCGCCTGGCGGAACTCTCCCACCGGGTGAGCGACCAGCTGCTGCTGGTCATGCGGGTCTACTTCGAGAAACCGCGTACCACCATCGGCTGGAAGGGGCTGATCAATGACCCGGACATGAACCACAGCCACCTGATTTCCAAGGGGCTGGGGATCGCCCGGGGGCTTTTGAGCTGGATAACCGCCCGGGAAGTACCGGTGGCCAACGAGATGCTCGATCCGATCACCCCCGAGTACGTGGCCGACATGATCAGCTGGGGCGCCATCGGAGCCCGCACCACCGAATCCCAGACCCACCGCGAGATGGCCAGCGGCCTCTCCTTTCCGGTGGGATTCAAGAACGGCACCGACGGCAACCTGCAGATCGCCATGGACGCCATGAAGGCAGCCCGTCATCCCCACAGCTTCCTCGGCATCAACCGCGAGGGGCGCAGCTCCATCATCCAGACCACCGGCAATCCGGACGTGCACATCGTGCTCAGGGGGGGCAGTCGCAAGAGCAACTATCACGCCCAGGACATCCTCAACGTGGAGGAGTGTCTCCGAAAGAACGAACTCTTCCCCTCCATCATGGTGGATTGCAGTCACGGCAATTCCAACAAGGACTACCAGCGACAGGCCCTGGTACTGGACGACGTCATCCAGCAGGTCGTGGACGGCAACGGCTCCATCTCCGGGGTCATGCTGGAGAGTTTCCTCTCGGCCGGCAACCAGAAGATTCCGGCCGACATCAGCCAGCTCAGATACGGCGTCTCCATCACCGACGCCTGCATCGACTGGGAGACCACCGAGCGGATCCTGCTGGACGCCCAGGCCAGGCTGAAAAAAAGAACGTGAGACGTATAGGGTGAAGAGTGAGGAGAACCAGCTCCTCACTCGCTCCCGTACATCAGCCGCATCCCCCCGCCGGCCCTGCCCAGGGCCTTTTCCACCGTTCCTTCGGCCCCCTCGGCCAGCAGATCCCAGTAGCTGCTCTTCTTCCGGGGGGGGAGTACCACCTCCGGCTCACCCTCGATACCGGACAGCCTGCCCGCCTCCTCGATGGCATCCTGCAGGGTACCCAGACGGTCCACCAACCGTAAGTTCAGGGCCTGCTCACCGGAGAGGATGCGGCCATCGGCGATGGCGCGCACCTGCTGGATGGGCAGTTTGCGGCCGCGTGCCACCGCCTGGACAAACTGCTCATGGGTGCTGTCGATGACGGACTGAAGCATGGCCCGGTCCTCGTGGGACAGCCGCCTCAGCGGCGAGCCGGAATCCTTGAACTTGCCGGTCTTGAGGACATGGGACTTGATACCGATCCTGTCCATCAGCGCCTCGATGTTGGAAAACTTCAGGATCACCCCGATGCTGGCCGTGATGGTGCCGGGATTGGCGTAGATCAGCGTGGCCGGAGCACAGATGTAGTAGCCGCCCGAGGCGGCCAGGCTCCCCATGGAGACGATGATCTTCTTCCGGGCCGCGAACTTCCTGACCTCCTCGCAGATCTCCTGGGAGGGCGCCACCACGCCGCCCGGCGAATCCACCCGCAGCACAACCGCCCTGACCTGGTCCTGCTTGAGGAAGTACCGCAGCTGCCGGACCGTTTCCCGGGAATCGAGGATCATCCCCCTGACCTCCACCAGCCCCACCCCCTGCGACCCGGCCACGCCCAGGTCGGCGTTCCCCAGGAGCACCCTGGCGATGAGCACCGAACCCACGAACAGCACGCCCAGAATCATCACAACCGCGGAGACGATCAAAAGAAGTTTCTTGAACATGATCCGGCACCCTTTTTGTTTTCATTAAAATCGGAATTTGCTACACTGGCGCCATGAAGATCCTGGTGACATCAGACAGCCACGGCAACTACCCGCTCCTGTTCCGGGCAAGCGACAGCGCCGCTCCCGTTGACGCGGTCATCCATCTGGGAGACGGTGGTAGCGACGCCGACCTTCTCAGCCGGATCACCGGTCTCCAGGTCATCCGCGTGGCCGGCAACTGCGACCATGGCGACGCGGCCCCCCGGGAACTGCTCTGGGAGTGCGCGGGGATCCGCTTCCTCCTCACCCACGGTGACCGTTACGGCGTCAAGAACGGTCTCGGGCTGTTGGAGCGCCGGGCCCAGCAGCAGGGTGCCCAGGTGGTACTCTACGGTCACAGCCACCGGGCCGGGATCCGGAACAGTTCAAATATCCTGTTCATCAACCCGGGCACGCTGATGAAGTGTGCCGACCGCGCCAGCTACGCCACCCTGGAGATCGCCCCCCATGGCGTCACCCCTCTGCTGCACGACCTCGCCTGATTCCGCGTTTCCATAACATCGCTCTCTCCGCGGCCTCTGCGCCCACGCCACAGCTCTGATCAGAAACAGTCATGCTCCCACGCAGGAAGAGGCGGGAAAACACGCACCCGCCCCTGCCATTCCGCATCAACCAGACCGCATGCGCGCCCTTCACTGGCGCAGCGAATCATGCCCCCTGCGCATGGCCCGTTCCAGCCTGCGCCGCCGCGGCCAGCCCAGCAGGAAACCGATGGGACCGGAGAGGACATAACAGAGCATGATGGCAAAGGTCATCACCACCGGTTCCGCCACCACGATGATCAGCAGGATCACCGCCAGGAGCAGGAAGCCGAAAGGCTGGCGCCTGATCAGGGCCGGGTCCTTGAAGGAATAGTACCTGATATTGGAGACCATCAGGAAAGCCAACAGGTAGATCAGGGTGACCAGCCCTACCCGTTTGAACATGGAGGGGTTCTGGATCAGGTCCTGGGGAAGCCGGTTCAGGTGGTGAAACAGCAGCACCGTGGCGGCGACCATGCTGGCCGCGGCCGGGATGGGCAGCCCCACGAAACGCTTGCTCTCCACCGTATTGACCTGAACGTTGAAGCGTGCCAGGCGCAGGGCGCCGCAGGCAACGAACAGAAACGCCGCCAGCCACCCCAGGCGCCCGTAGGGACGCAGGGCCCAGGCATAGACCATCAAGGCCGGCGTCACGCCAAAGGCGACCACATCGGCCAGGGAGTCGTATTCCACGCCAAACCGGCTGGTAGTGCCGGTCAGGCGGGCCACCTTGCCGTCCAGGCCGTCGCACACGGCGGAGACGAAAATCAGTATGGCGGCCAGGTGAAAATCACCGTTCAGGGTGGACACCAGGCTGTAGAAGCCGGCGAACATGCTGGCGGTGGTGACCAGGTTGGGAAGAATATAGATCCCCCGCTTGATGTTTTCGCTCTTTTCCATCTGCTCCCGTTCTGTAGGGGAATTCATCCGTTCAAACCTCCCCCTGTTCGAGACGGGCCAGCACCGTCTCCCCTCCGACCGTCTTGTCCCCCGGCTTCACCAGAGACTGCACGTGCGGCGGCAGATACAGGTCCAGCCGCGAGCCGAAGCGGATCAGACCGTAGCGCCGCCCCCGCTCCAGCAGATCCCCCTGACGGGCATAGCAGACGATGCGCCGCGCGATCAGGCCGGCCACCTGCACCACCGCCATGCGCAGGCCCGAAGCGGTCTCCAAAATCATGGTGCTGCGCTCGTTCTCGCAGGAGGAGCGGCCGTCGCGCACATCGAAGAACGCTCCTGGAGTGTGGACCAACTCCACGACTCTGCCGGAAAGGGGAACCCGGTTGATATGGACGTTGAAGACCGACATAAAAATACTGATCTTGAGCGCCTCCACCCCCAGGGGGGTCACGGGAACCCGGTCAACGACAATCACGGTGCCGTCGGCAGGCGCAAGCACGGCCCGTTCATCGGCGGGCGGCGTCCGACGGGGGTTGCGGAAGAAGAAGAGACTGAACAGGGTAAGAAGCGCGAAGAGGAGGGAAACGCCGTACAGAGCCGCCGAACAGAGTTTGCCCGCAACCAGCGCGGTCAGAAACGATACCGAGGCAAAGCCGGCTATGAACGGGAAACCTTCGAAGGCAATGGGGGTGTTCTGGTTTTTCATCAGACCTGCCTGGGAAAAGAATAACACCCCTCTCCCGGAGGAAGAGGGGTGTCGGAGCAGCACGGTAGCGGTTTAGTTCTTTGTCTTGTCGACGATCTTGTTCTTGCCGATCCAGGGCATCATGGCGCGCAGACGTGCGCCCACTTCCTCGATCTGGTGTTCGCTGCCGCGACGGCGCAGAGCGTTGAAGGTCGGCTTGTTGGCCTTGTTCTCCAGCATCCATTCCTTGCAGAATTCGCCGGTCTGGATCTCGTCCAGGATCTTCTTCATCTCCCACTTGGTCTCTTCGTTGACCACCCGCGGGCCGCGGGTCAGGTCGCCGTATTCGGCGGTGTTGGAGACGGAGTAGCGCATGTTGGCGATGCCCCCCTCGTAGATCAGATCCACAATCAGCTTGGTCTCGTGCAGACACTCGAAGTAGGCCATTTCAGGAGCATAACCGGCTTCCACCAGGGTTTCGAAACCAGCCTGGATCAGGGCGGAGATGCCGCCACAGAGCACGGCCTGCTCGCCGAACAGATCGGTCTCGGTCTCTTCGCGGAAGGTGGTTTCGATGATGCCGGAGCGGCCGCCGCCAACGGCCGATGCGTAAGCCAGGGCAATCTCCTTGCATTTTCCGGAGGGGTCCTGGTGGATGGCAACGAGACAGGGAACGCCTCCCCCTTTGGTATACTCGTGGCGCACCATGTGGCCCGGGCCCTTGGGAGCGACCATGAACACGTTGATGTCGGCTCGCGGCTCGATCTGACCGAAGTGGATGTTGAAACCGTGGCCAAAGGCGATGGCAGCCCCCTCCTTCAGGTTGGGGCCGATCTCGGCGCGGTACACATCACCCTGGCTCTCGTCCGGCAGCAGGATCATCACGATATCGGCCGCCTTGGCTGCCTCGGCCACACTCATGACCTTCAGGCCGGCATCGGTGGCCTTCTTGACGGAAGGGGATTCCTTTCTGAGACCAACGATCACATCAACGCCGGAATCGTTCAGGTTCAGGGCATGGGCATGCCCCTGGGAACCGTAACCGATGATGGCCACCGTCTTGTTTTTCAATACCGCCAGATTGCAATCTTTGTCGTAGTAGACTTTCATTCTGTCACATCCTCCCTGCGGATTATCCGGAAAAACCGGTTCAACCTATTGATTTAAAGAAGGAGAAGGTACTACATCGACCGTTGGCTGTCAATGAAATAGCGGTTTCCCCCCTCCCCCCACTCCGGTCGTGGCGGCTAGCCGCTCCAGCCACGGGCCCCCCGGCCGATGGCCGTGACGCCGCTGCGAACCACCTCCCTGATCCCCAGGGGGCGCAGCATGTCCAGGATGGCATTGATCTTGGTGGGGGCTCCGGTGACTTCGATGGTATAGGAGTGGGGCGTGACATCGATGATTTTGGCCAGGAAGATAGTGGCGATGCGCAGCACTTCGGCGCGGTTCTCATCCCGGGCGGTCACCTTGACCAGGGCCAGCTCGCGCTGGATGCCGCTGCTCTCCGAGAAGTCGATCACCTTGAGCACATCCACCAGCTTATTAAGCTGTTTGACGATCTGCTCCAGCACGGCATCGTCCCCGCGGGTCACGATGGTGATGCGCGAGAGCCCCTCCTCGTTGGTGGGAGCCACGTTGAGAGAGTCCAGGTTGAAGCCGCGCGCCGAGAAGAGCGAGGCGACCCGTCCCAGGACGCCGAATTCGTTTTCGACCAGCACGGAAATGGTGTGGGTATGGCGCATGTCCCGCTCTCCCCTGATGCGGCGCGGCAGGGCAGCCCCCCTAACCGGCCCACCCCTTGGCCCCGCGGCCGATGGTTATGGCGCCGGTGCGCACCAGCTCCTTCACCCCCAGGGGGCGCAGGAGCTCGATGATGGCATCGATCTTGGTGGGGTTGCCCGTGGCTTCGATGGTGTAGGAACGGGAGGTGACATCGATGATCTTGGCGCGGAAGATATCCACGATGCGCAGCACCTCGGCGCGGCTCTCGTCCTCGGCGGTCACCTTGATCAGGGCCATCTCCCGCTCGACGCCGCTGCCGTCGCTGAAGTCGATCACCTTGACGATGTCGATCAGCTTGTTGAGCTGCTTGGTGATCTGTTCCAGCACGCTTTCGTCGCCATGGGTGACGATGGTGATGCGCGAAAGTCCCTCCTCATTGGTGGGAGCGCCGATGAACGAGTCGATGTTGAAGCCCCGGCTGGAGAAGAGCGACGCCACGCGGGAGACGACGCCGAACTCGTTTTCAACCAGCACGGAAATGGTATGTCGCATGGTGATACGCCTCGACGAAAAAAAATGGACCAAAATCAGTTGTTCGCACGAAAACGCGACGGTCGCGAAGAAAACCTGATCACGCGAACCACCTGGTTTGCAAAGCATGGCCATTCGACAACCATTTGTTTTCTTTACAGCTTCGCGCCTTCGCGTGGAATGAATCGCAGTTTTCAGGTTACAGAAGGCGAACGGTGAACTACGCGTTCAGCAGCATCTCGTTCAGCGACGCCCCGGAGGGGACCATGGGAAGAACCTTCTCCTCCCGGGCAACCCTGAACTCCATGATAACCGGCCCCGGTTCGGCGAATCCCTGGCGGATGACCTCCTCCACCTGGTCGGGCTTTTCTGCCACGAACCCCCTGGCGCCGTAGGCGTCGGCCAGTTTGACATAGTCGATGGGCAGTTCCATGCAGGACTGGGAGTAGCGCTTGCCGAAGAACATCTCCTGCCACTGCCGCACCATCCCCAGGAACCCGTTGTTGAGGATCACGATCTTCACCGGCAACCTGTTCTGCACCAGGGTGGCCATCTCCTGGATATTCATCTGGATACCGCCGTCGCCGCAGATGGCGATTACCTGGCGCTCCGGAAAGGCGGCCTGGGCGCCCATGGCCGCCGGCAGCCCGAAGCCCATGGTACCCAACCCGCCGGAGGTGAGCAGGGTGCGCGGCGTGGTGAAGTTGAAAAACTGGGCCGTCCACATCTGGTGCTGTCCCACATCGGTGGAGACAATGGCGTCCGGCCGCGAAAGCTCGCGCAGCTTCTGGATCACGAACTGGGGTTTGATGGCCGTCGTGCTCCTGGTATAGGAGACCGGGTGTTTCTGCTTCCAGCCGGCGATCTGCTCGTGCCAGAGGGCCAGGGACTCGCGGTAGGCAGCCTGCTCCTGCTCGGACTTCTCCACCTTCCTGATCATCTTGGTCAGCACGTCGCGCACGTCTCCCACGATGGGGAGATCCACCCGTACGTTCTTTCTGATTGAGGTGGGATCCACGTCGATGTGAATAATCTTGGCCAGAGGAGCGAAGGTTTCCACCTTGCCGGTCACCCGGTCGTCGAAGCGGGCGCCCACGGCCACGATCAGGTCGCTGGTGGTCATGGCCATGTTGGCGCAGTAGGCGCCGTGCATCCCCAGCATGCCCAGGGCATTGGGGTCGTCTCCCGGAATGGCGCCCAAGCCCATCAGGGTGGTGGTGACCGGGATGGAAAGCAAACGGGCCAGGGCGGTCAGTTCACCGGCCGCATCGCTCAGGATCACCCCGCCGCCGGCATACATCACCGGACGCCGGGACGCCAGCAGCATGCTCACCGCCTTGGCCACCTGGCGGGGGTGGCCGCCGGTGGTGGGCTTATAGCTGCGCAATTCCACCGTCTCGGGATAGTCGAACTCGGTCTTGGCTATCTGCACATCCTTGGGCAAGTCCACCAGCACCGGGCCGGGTCGGCCGGTGCGGGCGATGTAGAAGGCCTTCTTGATGATCGGGGCGATATCCTTCACATCCTTGACCAGGAAGTTGTGCTTGGTGCAGGAGCGGGTGATGCCGACGATGTCCACCTCCTGGAAGGCGTCGTTGCCGATGAGGGCCGTGGGCACCTGGCCGGTGATGATTACCATGGGGATGGAATCCATGTAGGCCGTGGCGATGCCGGTGACCGTGTTGGTTGCCCCCGGCCCCGAAGTGGCGATGGCCACCCCCACCTTGCCGGTGGCCCGGGCATAGCCGTCGGCCGCGTGGGTGCCGGCCTGCTCGTGCCGCGGCATGATATGACGGATCCCCTTGCAGCTAAAGAGTTCGTCGTAGATATTGAGCACCGTACCGCCGGGGTAGCCGAAAACCGTATCGACCCCCTCCCTCAGAAGGCACTCCAGCAGGATACGCGCACCATTCAATTTCATACCAATACTCCATCCGCAAACAGTAAACACTACGTCACACGAGCCACTGAGTACACAGATGTCTCCGGGAAAAACCCAAAAACAAGCAAAAAGCAGCTGAAACTCGGATACATGTGGATAACCACGGATACAACCAGGCAAACCGGACGAAACGACAATCATCGTCAGGGCCAATGCTTCTCTGTATGCCACCACAACGATCTATCTGAATTTTTCCGTGGCTAACAATCGTTTTTAGATACGTTGTCAGGGCCACCGATGAAATTCAGAAAAAAGGACCTTCAGAAAAACAGAGTTAGATCTCTGGGATCTCTGCGGCATGGTCCGGTCTCTGGCAAATCACCGTACTCGTATTACTCCGCCGTGGTCACCGCACCGGTGTGGGCCGACGTGACCACCTTGGCGTAGCGGGCCAGCCACCCTTTGGTAATCTTGGGCGGGGGCGCCACCCAGGCGTTCCGGCGCGCCTCCAGGGTTGCCTCGTCCACCAGCAGCTCCAGCCTCCGGGACGGGATATCCAGGGAGATGCGGTCGCCGTCCTGGATCAGGGAGATGGGGCCCCCTTCAGCCGCCTCGGGAGAAATGTGGCCGATGCAGGGGCCGCGGGTGCCGCCGGAAAAACGACCGTCGGTGATCAGTGCCACCGAATCACCCAGGCCAAGTCCCATGAGGGCCGCGGTGGGGGCCAGCATCTCGCGCATGCCGGGTCCACCCTTGGGGCCCTCGTAGCGGATCACCACCAAGTCGCCGCTGACGACCTTCCCCTCCATGAGAGCGGCCATGGCCAACTCCTCGGAGTCGAAGCAACGCGCCGTCCCCTGGAATTTCATCATCTTGTCCGACACGCCGGACTGCTTGACCACCGCCCCCTTGGGAGCGATGTTGCCGAACAGCACCGCGATTCCCCCTTCCTTCTTGACCGGGTTGGAGAGCGGGCGGATGACCGTCTCGTCGATGTTCTCCACGCTGGCCGCCAGCTGCCTGGTGGTCAGACCAAACAGGGTCGGGGTGTCCTTGATCATGTCTCCCAGCTGCTTCATGACGCCGGCCACGCCGCCGGCCACGTCCAGGTCCTCCATGAAGTGCTCACCGGCCGGGTTCATGGATGCCAGCTGGGGAGTCTCCTTGGCCAGGATGTCGAAGGTCTCCAACGGCAGTTCCACGCCGGCCTCGTTGGCGATGGCCAGGAGGTGCAGCACGGTGTTGGAGGAGCCACCCAGGGCCAGGTCAACCCGGATGGCGTTCTCGAACGCCTCGCGGGTCAAGATGTCGCGGGGGGTGACGTTGTCCCGCACCAGCTCCACGATCCTCTCCCCCGAAGCAAAGGCGATGCGCTTCTTGAGGGCCGAGACCGCCAGGGCAGTGCCGCAGCGCGGCAGACTCATCCCCATGGTCTCCGTCAGTATGGCCATGGTGTTGGCGGTGAACAGCCCCTGGCAGGAGCCGATGCCGGGACAGGCGTTCTCCTCGCAGACCATCAGTTCCCGGTCGCTGATCACGCCGGCTTTGTAGCGGGCCATGGCCTCGAAGGTATCGGTAACGAAGGAGAACTTGCGCCCCTCCTGACCGCGGCCGCTCATCATGGGACCTGCGGTAACCACGATGCAGGGGATGTCCAGCCGGGCGGCAGCCATAAGCATGCCGGGGGTGATCTTGTCGCAGTTGGTCAGGAGCACCAGCCCGTCCAGGCGGTGGGCCTCGGTCACCGACTCCACCATGTCGGCGATCAACTCGCGGGTGGGGAGGGAATAGTGCATCCCCCTGTGCCCCATGGCGATGCCGTCGCACACGCCGGGGAGGCCGAAGAAGAAGGCATGGCCGCCACCGGTATGGATCCCCTTCTCGATGAAGCGTTCCAGGTCGCGCATGCCCACATGTCCCGGAATCAGGTCGGTAAAACTGGTGGCCACGCCGATGAACGGCTTGTCCATCTGACTCTGGGGGACGCCGCTCCCCTTAAGGAGGGCACGGTGGGGAGTACGTTCAAAACCTTTGGTGATGGTATCGCTTCTCATGGTTCACATCCCTTTGCTGATGAATATTGTGGTGAAGAACTCCGGGAAAACGCGGATACACCGCGAGTAAGTGTCAGAAGATACTATATGAGTCAAAAGGGTGTCAACCGCCAATGAGCCACGCCACCCTGGAGGGGGACCGCTCCCTGTCCCCCGTGGCCCCGGCCCCATAAATTGTCGGGCAGGCGCAAGAAGATTAACCCACTATCACCAGAACGTGCTACCATGCGGCCTTCATCCCTCCCCGCACCCTGTGTCCGACGGGGGCGCTGGTAAATTTTCAGGACTGATCGAAGCAGCAAGGAGACAAATGTAATGGCATTGACGGCAAGCGATCTGATCGTGGAGTATCTGGAGCAGTTTGGCGTAGAGTACGTATTCGGCGTTCCCGGCACACCGCTGGGGCCGCTGTTCGATGCCCTGGTACGCAGCAAGAAACGAGGCGGCCCCCGGCTGGTGCTGGCTCGCCACGAGGCGGGCGCGGCCTTCATGGCCGACGGCTATGCCCGGGAGAGTGGCAAGATCGGCGTCTGCTGCTCCACCACCGGACCGGGTGCCACCAACCTGATTACCGGCGTTGCCGGTGCCTATGCGGAGCAGGTGCCCATGCTGGTGCTCTCCTCCCAGACCAGGGTGACCGATTTCAGCTTCGGCTGTTTCCAGGACTCCTCCCGGGACGGCGTGGACATCATGGGCATGCTGGCCGGGTGCACCCGCTACAACTCACTGGTTTCCCACGTGAACCAGCTGGAAAAGAAACTGGCCTCGGCCCTGACCACGGCCCTGGGCTCTCCCCGGGGACCGGCCCATCTGAGCATCCCCATCGACATCTTCGGCGCCGACGCCGCGGGACCGACCCGCTATACCGGACTGCACTCCCTGGTAACCGCCACGGAACGCACCATTGACGTCGCGGCACTGGAGCGCCTGGTGGAAGAGATCACCACCGTTCTGGGCGATGCCGGCGGGATCGTGCTGCTGGCGGGGGCCAACGCCATCGGCGCGGGGGAGAGCATCACCCGTTTCGCGGAGCTGACCGGGGCGAAACTGATCACCACCCCGCGGGGAAAATCGGCCATCGACCCCTATCACCCCCTGGCGCGCGGCGTGTTCGGCGCATCCGGCCATGCATCGGCCCGCCAGGCCCTGGCGGAGCATGACGTCCGGCTGATCCTGGCCGTGGGCAGCAACCTGGGGGAATGGGAAACCAGCTCATGGGACCCACTCCTGATGAACGACCGCATGGTGCACATCGACAGCGACCGCCGGAATTTCACCCGCTCCCCCATGGCCAGACTGCACCTGTGCGGCTCGATCCAGGCCGTCTTCGAGCAGCTGAACAGCCGCCTTGGCCTGGAACGGGATGCCGGTGTCGATGCCGCTGCAAAAACGCCCCCTACACCCGCTGACTATGTACCGGCGGGAATCAGCGTGCGCTCTCCCGACTGCTGCACTCCCGCCGCCAAAGATCAACTACTCAAGGCCCCCCAGGTCTACAGGGAACTTATCCGGCGTCTCCCGCACGAGAGCCGATTCTTCATCGACAACAGCAACAGCGTCCCCTGGTCCATCCACTACTTCTTTCACCAACGGCCCGAGGCGCTGCACCTCTCCATCGAGTTCGCCACCATGGCCTGGGCCGTGGGTGCCGCGGTGGGGGGTGCTTTTGTCAAACCAGGATCGCCCTCGGTCTGCATCGCCGGTGACGGCTGCTACCTGATGAGCGGCCAGGAGATCACCGTGGCGGTTGAGCAACGCCTAGCGGTGATCTTCGTGGTGCTGAACGATCAGGCTTACGGCCTGATCAAGCATGCCCACCGGTCCCGGGGCAGGGAGGCGGTTGATTACAGCATCCCCCAGGTGGACTTCGCCATGATGGCCCGCGCCACCGGGGCCCGGGGGATAACCATCCGCTCCATCGAAGATTTCGACGCCATCGACTGGCGTGAACTGGCGACCCACCGGGGGCCGACGCTGCTGGATGTGATCATCGACCCGGAGGAATCGCCGCCGCTGGCCATGGCGTGATGACCGGATCCTGGAAAAGCAGGGAAAGAGGCAGAGTCCCTGACACGAGACAATTCTCGTATCAAGGGACTCTGCCCGCAAAGCAGTTTTTCTTGAAGTTTCAAGCCTCTTGCAGGATGTTCAGCACGTTCAAGCCTTCAAGGTCTGACCCCGCAGGCTTATTCCGCAAGCCTACCCGAAATTTGTCCGTCTTGGCGGAACAAAGCGAGAACGATAGATGCGTTTCGGGTTGAACCCCGTCCATCCCTGCCTCCAGGTTGGACACGACCTCCTGTCTGGGCATGCATGAGCATTTCTCCCAGAACCACACACCTGCTGATGAAAACCTACGACGCCCTGTCTTCCAATGCTTTTGTTGAGTGCTTTGAAATCCCCCCCCATGGGTCTGGAACATTGAATGGTTTGTGCTTTGCGGTCAAAGACAACATCGATGTCCGTGATCGACACACCTCCTATGGCAGCAAGCCATGGCGTGATACGCATCCACGAGCCGCCTACCATGCCGTTTGCGTTGAACAACTATTGGCGGCCGGAGCGCGGTGCATCGGCAAAACAGTAGCCGACGAGTTTACCTACAGCCTGGACGGCGAAAGCTACTTTTTCGGCACCCCCGTGAACCCGCGCGCACCAGATCGAATCCCCGGCGGCTCTTCCAGTGGCTCGGCGTCAGCAGTTGCCTGTGGGCTGGCGGACTTTGCGCTGGGCACCGACTGTGGCGGCTCAATCCGGATTCCCGCCAGCCTTTGTGGGGTGGTGGGCATGCGCCCAACCCTGCACCGCATCTCCGAAGCCGGCGTGCTCCCTTTTGCACCAAGTGTCAGCACTGTCGGCATACTGGCTCGCACTCTCCCGATTCTGAACCACGCCATGCGGGTACTTCTTTGCAGCCAGGAGGTCGCGCAGCAGCCGGCAAAACGCATTTATCTGGTTGAGGAGGCCTTTGCCCTGGCCGATCCCGCAATCCGGCGCGCTCTGTCCGAATGCATCACCTCGTTGCGGAACCGCCCCGACATTGACGTTTTCTCCGTTTCCCTGCGCGATATCACCGGTTTGGACATTAACCTGACATCGTGTAACGAGGATGCGCTTCGCGTCCTCCAGACAGCGGAAATTGCCAATGCCATTGGAGGATGGATTCAAAAGCATCAGCCTGAACAGGGGCCGAACTTTCAGGCGGGGTACCGAAACGTCGAACAATTTGACCGCAGTACCATGAGCAGTGCGTTGAATTTATGTGAGACACTCTTTTCACGGGTTGCCGCATTCACGCAACCGGGCGATGTTTTCTGCTACCCGACCGCCCCCGTGCTGGCGCCGAAGAGGGGTACGCTCACCAGCGGCAACCTCCCGGCCGTCATCGACTATTATGACCGAACCATGGCCGTCACATCGTTTTCCGGTGTTGCCCGGTTACCCGAAATCACGCTGCCGCTGGCTCAGGTTGATGGCATTCCAGTCGGGCTCTCTCTGGCTGCCGGACATTATCAGGACGAGTTTCTGCTCGATGTCTGTCGTCATGTGTGGGGTTAGTAAGTTCAAGCCTTCAAGGCCTGTCTCCACAGGCACCCCATATGTCGGTTTATTTTACAACGCGCAACCACCACCATCCAAAAATCATACTAGCAAAACAATATCAAGCACATACAATATCGGCACAGCAGTTGCTTATCAAGTGAACAAATACATAACAGGAGGGGGTTGCCATGAAAATCAAATCAATCATGTTACTGGCCGTTACACTTCTGCTCGGTTTTTCCGGCATGGCATTGGCATCGGTCGTTGATGTCAAGGAATTCAACACGGGGTATTTTGTCCCGAATGAATCTTACACGTATTCCAGTCCGTATTACCGCTGGCACAACCAGGACTGGAGCTGGATGCATTCAGGAATTTCGGAAACCGTTACAAGCGGCGCAACCCTGTACGTAAGCGCGTGGGATGTTGATGCACCAAGTGAAGTGGATAACATCTATGCCTATGATGCCGCCACTAGTGCGTGGCTGTTACTTGGCAGTCTGGCTGGAAATGACAACGCATGGGGATATACGACCTTCACTCTCAACTCAGAACTGTATGATGATATTGCAAGTGGCCTCAAGGTTTCGATAGACATTGACTCAACCCATAACTATGATTATTGGGCGGTCACACTCGCAAAATCCGTTCTCACCGTCAATGGCGGCACAGTTCCCGAACCGGAACCCGGCACAGTTCCCGAACCTTCAACGATGATCCTTCTGGGATGCGGTCTGCTTGGACTTGCGGGAATCAAAAAGTTCAAAAAGCAGTAAATAAGGCACAGCCTAGAACTGGCATCAAAGACCAGCTGGTGGGGTAACGAGCAAGAATACCGACAAACGTGTCGGTCAGACTTACACAAAAATGAGCGGGGCATCGCCCTTGACGTGGAAAAGCTGCTCCGCCAAAGCCAACGCATTCAATCACCGCACCAATACACAAAGCCGTTCGAATCAGTTGATCACCCTGATTCGAACGGCTTTGTTGTTCCTGTCCCCATTCCGGACTGCCGTGGGGGAACACGCCCGTTCCGGCGCTTCGGCATCTGCGCCGGACAGGTACGGTCAATCCTCCCGCTGCATGGTCAGGCGGCGGAAGAGCTCGATCACCTCGATCTCATGATCGAATTCCTTCATCCCCTCTCGCCCGAAGAAGCGGGGGGCGTTTTCGATCAGCATTCCCTTCCAGCGTTCGATCTGACCGGCGCTGACCCCGTGCTCCCGCGCAAGTTCCGCCGTCCCCTTCCGTCCGGAAAGAGCTTCAATGGCTACCCTGGCCTTCAATTCGGCCGTATGAGATTCGTGGCGCCCTGACATGGTGCGTCTCCTTTTCAAAGCGTTGGTTCCCGCAACCATGCCCCATTTCTTCACGCGACTCTGTGACGCAGAACATACAAAGCGGTGGTTTTTACCTCCTGCCGGAATGCGCCGGTCGTGCCGCTTCGATCCGTTTCAGGCGCAGTTGTTCCCGTCCCAGGGGTCGATCTCAACCAGTCCCTTCTCTCCGCCGTAGTCACGCGCGCTGGAGTAGCGCCACTGCTCAGGCGCCTCCACGTACCCCCGCTTGACCGGGTTGATGTGGATGTAGTCGATGACCGTTCCCGTCATTCCCGCGGGAACCGGCTCCACCTCCGCCGGTTCCTGCCAGAAGAGGCGACGCCCCCCTCCATCCCGGGGGAGCCGTTTCAGGAATCGCTCCAGCCGCCGCTGTTCCATACACGCAACGATGCGGCCGGACGTCTCCTCTCTGAAACGGTCCAGACAGCTGTCCAGACGCTCCGCCCGGGCCAGGAAATGCAGATGTTCCTCCATGACCACATAGGCATGCAGGCGCACATCGTACCGTTCACGCAGCAGGCGCCAGCTGTCGAAGATGATGGCCGCCAACTCAGGCTGGGAGAAGACCGGCAGCAGCTCATGCACCACCCAGGTCACGTGATGCGTCTGGCGCGGGTCGTTCAGTTCTTCCATGCTTTCCCCTTTCATACCCAAAGACGATGAGCAGTAACCTTTCAGCTGGCTGAATCGACCACTCCCCCTTTTTCAAAGGGGGAGTTTGCACCGTAACGGTGCCGGCCGAAGGTAAGCGCCAATCCGGTATCCGGACAGCATGACGCCGGCGGAATGTGATCTCGCCCCACTGTTTCGGTCCGGAATCGGCTCGACTCATCCCGCGGTGTCGGCCCGGCTCTCCTCCAGGTAGCGTTCCACGGCCCGTCGCAGGGAAACAAAGGCAATACGATCCAGCTCCACGGCCTCACGCTCGACCCAGACCACATCCGCCAGATCGTCCGCCGCCCTCACAAGCGGAGGATGTTCCCACTGCACCAGGAAGATCAGATCCAGGGTATCGTAGACCATGCCGCCGTAGGGGTAACGGTTGGGAAAGGAAAACAGGTAGCGCATTTCCGGAATCTCGATGCCCAGCTCTTCCCGCACCTCCCGCCGCGCCGCCTCTTCGGCGCTCTCCCCCGCATCGGCGAATCCTCCCACCAGGTCCAGCATGCCGCGCCCCGGCTCGTTCCTTCTCACGCCGAACAGCAGCCTGCCCCGACACTCCATGATCACCCCCACCGCGGCTGCGATGTTCAGGTAGAGCACGAAAGCACAGTCGTTGCACTGGAAGTTGCGGGGAGTGGGCCAGCCAAGGCGCTGACCGCCGCAACGGGGACAGTGTCTGATCCCCTGATGAAATATGCAATCCGGCATGTGATCCCCCTCCCGGGCGGAGCAGTGCCCTGTCCCGTCCAGCAGGGCAAACCTAGCCCTCCATCGGCCGGAAGTCAAGCATGCCCCCGTACTCCCTCACCCATGAAGGGTCACGGGGAGAGGGTTCAACGGCTTGACTCCGGTTGGCCTACCTGCTAGTGTTCTGCCTTTTCACGGGAGGCTTTCTAATGAAAAACTGGACGACACCACTGGCAATCACCGCGCTGCTTGCGGCGCTGCTCGCATCCCCTGCCCTGGCGGCCCGCACCGGCTGCCCCGAGCATTTCTCAAACGGAGAGGCTCCGGACCTGATCAACGGAAAACTGGACACAAGGACCCGCGAAGTATGCTATTCCGGATATGCGCTCAAACATTCCGGCATAACCAGGACCCCCTTGTACGCAGCCGAGCACCTGACCCGCGAACGGCTCAAACAGGGCAAGGGGCTGAAGCGACGCAACAGCTTCCACGCCGACGCGAATCTGCCGGAATCCGAACGGGCCGAACTGCGCCACTACGCCCGCTCCGGCTATGACCGCGGCCACGTGGCTCCCTCGGCGGACATGTTCGACCCCCAGTCCCAGTACGAGTGTTTCTCCCTGGCCAACATGATGCCCCAGATCCCGGAGAGCAACCGCGGCCCCTGGGAGGGGATCGAAGCCAACGTGCGGAAGATGGCCCTGGAGCGGGGCGACCTGTACGTGGTCACCGGCCCGATCTTCCGGGGAGAACGCCTGCAACGCATCGGCGGGGCGGTGCTGGTGCCCACCAGCATGTTCAAGGCGGTGTATGATCCCCGTCGTCAGGAGGCGGCCGCCTACCTGCTGGACAACAGCGCTGACAGCCGGCCGCGCATCGTATCCATTGCTGAGCTGGAGCAAATCACCGGCATCAGCGTCTTTCCGGGGTTGAGCAACAGAATCAAAACCAGCCCCATGAGCCTGGCCGACGCCGAGTCGTACCGGGAGAAAACACGGAGGAGGGGTATATGAGCACCGCGGCAGAGATCAGGCCGTTTCGGAACGAAAGCGAATGTCTGCACATCGGGGACCTGACCGTCGAGAACCGCCTGGACCGGGTTTCCCTGTTCGGCAGTCTGGACATCACCCGCGACCGGGAGGGACTGGAGAGCGCCCGCCGGCTGAAACAGGTTCTGGATCTCACCCTGGCCGAACTCGAGGGAGCGGACCTTCCCGACCACATCACCCTGGAGGCCGGGGAGAGCGTGGAGAATCCTTTTGCCTGACAGAGACGACCGGATGAAACCGGGTGCAAGGTCGGCGGAAGAGCCTCTGGAAATCCCGCTGGAGCGCATTCCTCCGGACACGCTGGCACGGATGCTGGAGGAGTTTGTGACCCGGGAGTGGAGCGAGCTGACGGACGGGGCATGCACCCTGGAGCAGAAGATTGCCCAGGTGCTGGAACAGGTGCGGAGCAGGCGGGCGCTGATCGTCTACGACCGCGTATCGGAGACATGGAACATCGTTCCCCGCCAGCCGTGACTCCTCCCCTGTCCCGCTTGCCATGGCCGACGGGCCCGTGCTACTGTTCCGCAACACGTGGAAAAACGAAACAACCCCGCACCTTGGTTCCTCCCCATTCAAGGGGAGCGGATAGCACACATCCACCGCAAAAATTCCAACCGGACAGCGATGAAACCGACCGAACAGTCAGCAATGAACGGCATCCCCCACCAGATCAACAGAGCGCGGCTCGTCGCCACCTTCATGGAACTGTGCACCATCGACTCGGAACCGGGCAGGGAGCGCCGGATGGCGGACCACCTGCGGGACCGCCTGACCGGTCTCGGCTGTTCAGTCAGCGAGGACCTGGCCGGCACCCTCAGCGGAGGAGACACCGGCAACCTCTATGCCCGACTGGCGGGAATCGGATCGGGCGAGGCGCTGTTCTTCTGCTGCCACCTGGACCGGGTGGCGCCGGGACGGGGGATCAGGCCGACCATCCGGGGAGACTACCTGGTGAGCGACGGCAGCACGGTTCTGGGGGCTGATGATGCCGCCGGTCTGGCAGCGCTTCTGGAGGCATTGACAACTCTCGCGGAGCAGGGAATCCCTCACCCCCCGTTGGAGATCGTCCTGACCGTGGCCGAGGAGCTGGCCCTGACCGGCGCCCGGCACTTCAACACGTCCCTCCTCCAGGCCAGATCCGGCTTTGTCCTGGACGCCGCCGGCAGGGTCGGCCAGATCGTCATCCAGGCGCCGGAGAAGGCCAACTTCAGCCTGCTGTTCCACGGCAGAAGCGCCCATGCGGGATTTGCCCCGGAAGAAGGGATCTCGGCCATCCAGATGGCAGGCAGGGCCATCAGCCGCATGGAGCTGTTGCGTATCGACGGGGAAACAACCGTCAACCTGGGAAGCATTTCCGCCAACGGGGTAACCAACATCGTTCCCGAGCGTTGCGAGCTGACCGGAGAGGTACGCTCCCTTGACCCGGCCAAGGTAGCCGCCCAGTTGGAGGGCATCGACCGGGCCGCGCAATCGGCGGCCACAGAACTGGGGGGCCGGGCGGAACTGACGGTGACGCAGCGTTATCCCGCCTACTGTCTGGCAGAGGATGCCGTTCCGGCCCGGCGCGCCGCCCGGGCCGCCCGACGGATCGGGGTCCAGCCGCTGGTCACCTCTACCTGCGGCGGTTCCGACGCCAACATCTTCAATAATACGGGGAGGGAGACCGTCGTTCTCTGCTGCGGCTACGAGCATGCCCATACCACCGACGAACGCATCTCCCTGGAGCAACTCTCTTTACTGGCCCGCTGGGTACTGGAGCTGATCAGGGACAACGGCTGACCGGAACCAGGCAACCGTACACAACGTCATTCATCGTCAGGGTGGCTGCCGTTTAGTATGCATCTTACCGACCTGCCGTTTGTCCGCATTCATCCGTGGTTACCTGCCGTTTTGGGTTCAAACCGCTGCTTTCCGGCCGTCAGGATCCCACAGCCGTTCCCCCGCGCTTGCCAGGTCTCGCGCTTGCTGCTATCGTGGTGCGCCGGACAGGGCACCGTCCCACCATCACTACCCCATGGGAGATCATGCACATGCACGTGGAAACCGTCATCGCCGAATCCTGGGACCAACTCCAGCAGGAACTGTTTGCCGACTCGTGGAACGAGGATCTTGGGCGCTTCCGTTCGCGTGCGGCCTTCCGCGGCCTTTCCGACAGCACCTACCGCCTGGAAACCACCCTGATGCGCATGGGAGGCCCCTACGCCGAACTGGAACGGCACATGCTGCGCAACTTCAAGAAGTACGCCCTGCGCAACGTGGTGGAGACGGATTCCCTCTGGCACTGGCTCTCCGTGGCGCAGCACTACGGCCTGCCCACCCGGGTCATGGACTGGACCTACTCCCCGTTCGTTGCCATGCACTTCGCCACCAGCGACCTGGACAAGTTCGACCGGGACGGCGCCATCTGGTCGGTGAACTACGTCAAAGCCCACGAATTGCTCCCCCGCCGGTTGCGGGAGTGGGTGGAGCGGGAGGGGGCCAACGTGCTGACCGTGGAGCTCCTGTCGGAAGTGGTCGATTCCCTGCACGCGTTGGACACGCTGGACAGCGAGGAGGTGCTGATCTTCTTCGAGCCTCCTTCCATGGATGACCGTATCGTCAACCAGTACGCCTTCTGCTCGGTCATGTCCGACCCGCGCATGGTGCTGGACGACTGGCTCAACGGCCATCCCGGCATTGCCCGAAAGATCGTCATTCCTGCGGCTCTGAAGTGGGAGGTGCGCGACAAGCTGGACCAGGCCAACATCAACGAACGGGTTCTCTTTCCCGGCCTGGACGGGCTCAGCCGCTGGCTCAAGCGACACTACAGCCCCAGACGCTGACGCCATAGATCCCCACCAGAACCGGAATCAGGGTCCGGGAAACCGCACGCCCACCCTCCCCGCTCCGGACCATTCCCGCCCACCAGCGGCCCATGCGCATCTGTCTCCGCCACGGAAGCAGGGAGCTCTTCGACAAGAGCCCCCTGCACGGTTTGCCACCGCCTGTCCAACCGGCGTACCAAATCCGCACATCTTCCGAGACACTTGTGTTTTTCTCAAAACAAGTTACACTAGCCACCTAAAGAAAAATTTAATAGCCAACAACTCATAAAAAAAACACAGACAAGCGCCTATTCTCACACAACAGCAACTCGGCTCAGAACAATCATTTCCCTGGTAATCGACAAGACTAAACCATCCGCGAGGATGGGACGGAAAGCCCACGGGTCTCCCGAAGACAGCCGGGTCGCCGAACTACCTTCCCCCAGGTCAGTCGGGTCCCGGCTTGTCTGTTCCGGGGGCGTTGCTCCAGACGGAACCGCCATGATCACCCCCGTCAAACGGCGGGGGATCTCGTACGACAGGGTCCGTCCCTGTCGCACCACAAGGAGGAACAGAGTATGGCTACCAGAATGTGTGGAGTGGTGTTGGGACTTCTGTGTGTCTGGACAGGAACGGTTTGGGGCGCGGATGCGGCCAGAATCACCCAGCTTGCGGGAACGGTTCATACCGACCTGCAGCGCATGGTCAAGGGACAGAAACTGAAACTGGACGAGGCGGTCTCCCGACAGAAGGCCTTCCTGCTGCGCCAGGCCGAAGTCAGAGAGGTGAAGCAGCTTAAAGGCAATAATCTGATGGTCCATTTCAAGGACGGCAACGAACTGCTCATGCTGCTGGGTGAAGACCGTCTCGGCTCCACCGGTTCGATAACGGTCGCGCAGACGAACCAGACCACCCCGCACCCCGCCCCGCAGGTGGTGATTCCCGAACACCGGGTCATCGACCCGGGGCAGCTGCAGCGACTGTTCCCCTGTGCCCCCAGGAGCAACAGGGCGCTGATCTTCGACTGCCTGGAAGACGACGCCAACGTGGTGACGCCGAAAATCTGGATACAGGTCAAGTCGGACCTGGAATCCCTGGGCTACACGGTAACGACCCGGTTGAACAACAACGCCAGTCTGGCCAACGCGGCGCTCATCGATGACGGCGAATACGGCGTCGTCCTCATGCGCGGCCATGGCGGCGACATGGGCGGCGACTTCGGTTTCCTGGTCCGCCCCTGGTACACCAGCTATCCCCCGGCCAACAGCGGCTACACCGGAACGGTCCGGGCCAGCGCGTACAATCACGCCGCCGGCGCGACCCAGTTCGGCTACATCATCACCGGTGCCTTCAGCTCAACCTACTGGACCAACAAGGCCTTCCCCTCAACCATCTTCTTCCTGGAGAGCTGTCACGGCGCCGACCCGGGCGCGCTGCCGGGCATGCCCACCTGGACCACCAATCATGGCGCGTCGGTCTGGCTCGGTTGGAACGAGTCGGTCTCCTTCAACTGTGGCGACAATGGCACCGACCTCTTCTTTCAGAAGATGAGAGAACAAAAATCGGTGGGGGACGCAGTTGCTGCCGTCTACGCCACCGGCTGCCGCCCCCCCGAGCTGGTGGCCTTCCCCGACAACAGGGGCAGATGCCAACTGGCGGTCTGGAAAGACGACCCCAACGAAGCAGCTGTACCCAACGCCCGTGACTTCAAGCAGATCAGGCTGGTATCCGACGGCTCGCGACTCTTCTCCACCATTACCTTCTACAGCGCCCCCTCATTTAATGAATTCTTCTTCTATGTGGACACCGGCGGAAGCGCGGCCGCCGAGGTGCTGGTCAAGTGCCGCCCGGACGGCTACGACGTCTACAAACAGACATCCCCCGGTCTGTACACGAACAAGGTGCACTCCGGCACCCCCGGCATCAGCGGCGCCAGCTACAGCATCACTATCCCCTGGAGCACCTCCTTCGGAACCGTCAGTCAGGTCAAAGTATGGCTCTATGACATGACCGGCAAGGACCGTCTGCCGGACAGCGGCAGCGTCACGCTCAAAAAATAGCAGCACCACGAACAAACGGGCAGGGACGTATCGCCTTCCTGCCCGCTTGTTCAGGGAGACAAGGCCATGAAGAGACAGAGCATTCTCAACCTTGGAATTCTTCTGCTGGTGGCCTCGGCATGCTCGGCAGGCCCCGAAATCACGGAAGAGCCCATTGGACAAACGACACCTGAAGCAGTGGCAAGCAAGGCCGAGACCCGGTTCAGGGAGTACCTGGGCACCCGCGGCACGGATCGCAAGGCGGCAACAGAGCAGACCGCCTCCTATCTCAAGACCCTGCCGGGCATAAAAGAGGTCAGGGTCAGCGGCAGCGACAGCCTGTTCGTCATCATGAACGACGGCAACGAAGTGATGCTGATGCTCGGCCGGGACAGGCTTTGAGGGAGAACATCCACCTGAATGCGAGACAAAGGAGAGAGGAACGGGAACGCGTCTACTCCGGGGGTGAGGTCCCCAGAAGCCTCCGGAAGAAGCGGAACCAGTTTGCCCCCATGATACCAGCCACCGCCCTATCCCCGTAACCAGCCCGTTCCAGCAGCGCCGCCAGCCCCGGCAGGCAGGCGTGGTTCTCCAGTCCGCCGCACGGCGTAGCGAATCCCCCCAGGTCAGAGCCGATGCCGACAACATCAGCCCCATGGCGCTGGACCAGACAATCGATCTGCCTGAAGACGCCGTCCATGTCCGCCCGACCGTCGGGAGAGAGGATCTCCGGCGCAAGGGCGATGCCGATCACCCCTCCCCGGGAAGTAATGACGTTCACCTGCTCCGCCGAAAGGGTGCGGGGAGTACGAAAGAAGCGGCGCAACCCGGTGTGGCTGCACATCAGGGAACCGCCGAAGCGGTCAGCGACGTCAAAAAAGGCCGGCTCGGACAGGTGAGCGGTGTCGATGGCAAACCCCAGCTCCTCAAGCCTCCGCACCATATTCCGCCCAGCCGGGGTCAAGCCACTGGAATGCTTCACACCGTTGCCGTCGGCCAGCCGGTTGCTCCCCCCATGGGTCAGGCCGACCGCGCAAAAACCCTGCTGCCTCAGCCGTTCAGGCGGGAACTCCAACAGGGCATCCCCGTTCTCCAGAAGCCTCAGACACCCCGGCGCGCCTTTCCCCTGCCAGCAGGCCTCCAGTTCATCCCCTGTCGTCACCGGAGCAAGCCCATCCAGAAAGGAGTCGGCATATTCCAGCAGGGAGCGGAGATGTCCGTCCGCCGTGGAAGGGCCGTTGTGGCTGTCAGCGCAATAGAAGGCCGAAACCACGATTCTCACCCTCCCCTTCCTCAGACGGGGAAGCGTGATCAAGGCTCGGGCCAGCTTCGAAAGCCGGACCCCGGGGTGTTCGGTCACCAAGAGATGGAGCAGGTCCACATGGGCGTCGATGACCGGATACATCCGAACTGTTTCGCCTTGTTGCATGGTCATCGCCACCGTTTCTCCCGAACTCGGGCAAAAAAAAGGCGGACGGATCATCGTATCGATCCGCCCGCCACTCTGCTCATCATGCAGGGGCATGGCATGCCGGTGCGTGACAGGCTGGTGCGTGACAGGCCGGGGCATGGCATGACGGACCATGGCATCCGGCGGCGGACAGGGCTCTCTTCTCAACTTTCCTGACCTTCAGCATAGAATCACCTCCTTCCCACAATGATCCTGATATCCCGGAAGACACGGCACAACGGACACCAGGAGCCAGCGACAGCCCCGTCAGGCAAACCGCACCAGCTCCATCTCCCGGAGCGCTTCCAGGGCTTCCCGGCATTCGTCGGTAAACCCTTCGTTTCCCATGCCCGAACCATGACGTTTATGCAGGTGGCGGGCGATCTCCTCCAGTCGCGCCGACCCGTCGCACAGCTCCAGCAGATCCCGTCCGAACTCGTTGATCTGGGTTACTTCCATCCCCGCTTCCCTGACAGAGAAGATGAGCAGCGTCGCCTCGTCAGGATAGTTCTCCCGAAAAACCCCGTCCTTCAGGTCATCGACGATCAGAGGCAGATTGTGGACGAACTCCCTGACTACCGTCCCTTGTTGCCTCCGGGGGAGTCGTTCCTCCAGCCGGCAGAGGTCGGCGGTGGCCGTTGCCCGCTGCACCGGGAAGCGGGCCGTTTCCAGTGACTGCGTTTCATAGAGCGCGACTTCCGGCAGGTGACGCCACCCCACGACACCTGCCCCGTCCAGCGTCTCCTTGCAGAATGCCGTGACATGAAGGCGGCACTCCTCAGGGGTGAGGGAAAGCTGGTCGCGTCCCTCAGCCGTAGCCACGAAGCGGAGCAGGCGTAAAAAGAGGCGGCTGGGAGATTCCCCCAGGGCAACGGACAGGAGCAGAAATGTCTTGGGATAGAGATTGACAAGCAGCGGAAAATAACGGGCGATACGGTCCAGTTCCTCCAGCCCGAACCCCGCACAGGGGAGGTTGTAAAAACCGCTGAAAACGAACGGATCCGACTCGATCAGGCGGGAGTCGTCTTCCAGGCGTCTGCCCTCATGGAACTCCAGTCCAAGGGAAAAGTAGCTGTCAGCCCCCCGCACCAGCCGGTGGGCGTAACGCCGGTGCAGCTCCGTTCCGGGGAGGACCGTTGGCAACTGGATCAACGGATTGCTGTTTCCCTGGATACCGGCCCTGAGCGCCAGGAAGAGTGTCTCGTCCACATCTTCGCGCAGTTCCTCGGGAAACCCGATCACGAAACTCAGCGTCGGTACCATCCCCTGGTCGGTCGTCTCCCTCACCCGCTGGTAGAGAATGGATTCATCGATCCGCTTGCCGATGAAAGCCAGGGTGCGCCGGGAACCGGAGTCGATGCCGTAACACATGGATTCGCAGCCTGCCTCGCGCATCAGCCGCAGCAGCTCAGTGTCCATGGAGTCCAGCCGGGAGATGCAGTACCAGGGGGTGTCATTCAGTCCCTCCTCCAGGACCCGCCGGCAGAACCGCTCCACAAAGCTCCGGTCGGCGGTGAACTGATCGTAGGCGAGAAGGAAACATTCGGCGCCGTAGCGCTCCCGTAGGCGCCGCATCTCATGGGTGATACGGAAGACGGAAAAAGTACGCGTCCGCCGGCGCCACATGACCGACTCAGAACAGTAGACACAGGCATGGGGACATCCCCGGCCGATCTCCAGGATGGCGATGGCCCGGGGAATCCCGCAGGCATCCCGGTAGAGCTGAAGGGAAGGCACCAAACCATAGTCCGGCAGCGGCAGATCGTCCAGGTTCTCGATCAGATCCCGATCCGGGTTGGAGACAATCTCGACTCCCCGGCGCCAACTGACCCCCGCGATCCCCTCTCCGTCCGCCTGAACGGCCCAAGCCGCCATCAGATCTGGCAGCGTCAGCTCCCCCTCTCCCCGGACCACCGCATCGATCCAGGGAAAGCGCTCCAGAGCCTGCTCGGCCGCAAATGAAACGTCATGGCCGCCGGCCACGATGCGTATCCCCGGTCGGATGCGTTTCAAGCGCGCGGCGATCTGGACAACCGCCGGCAAGGTTGTGCACTGCACGGAAAAAGCGACCACGTCCGGTTCATGGAGCAGAATCATGCGGGAAGCGTCATCGTAGATTGAGGCGCCAAAAGCAAGGGTTTTGATCCGGAGGGCAAGGACAAGGTCGAGCACCTCGACCCTGTGCCCCGCCTCCCTGAGCAGGGTGCCCAGGTTGAGCAGCCCCAGAGGGGGGAGGTTGTAGAGTGACTGGAGGTAGAATGGCGGGAAGACGAGTGTGATCTTCATGGTACCATATCCCTGACGCTGCGATACTTTTCGGCAAGGAAGCAATGCACCCAGACTACCATGCAACGGAGACTTTGCAAGGGAGGCTGAGGTCACGGCAACAGCACAGAGGAAGGTGCGCCGGTCATGGTGAACGGATGTGAGCGCAGGCTTATGCGGCTATCGCCACCGTTGGTTCACCTTACAGGGATTTCTTCGGGCAAAGCGAGAAAAATGGTGGCAAGGCGAGAGGGTGTAAATTTATCCGACAAAATGGGCGATGCGTTTCCGCATCGCCCATTCGATTACATTCAACGGAAAAGGTAACGATCAGTCCCTGTTCATGCGTCGCTTGCCGAAGATAGCCAAGCCCAGCATACCGGCACCCAGGAGGACCATGGTGCCCGGTTCGGGGACGGGAGTTGTACCGCCAAGTTCGCCGTTGTGACTGAATTTGCCGACTCCCTTAATCACATAACCAGCACCGAAGCTCTCCTTCAAATTTACAACAGCCCAATCAAAGTTTTCCTTGTTTTCAAAAAGAAAATGATCATACGTACCAACATTACCTGTCTTTATGTAATAAAATGCAGGAGCACTCTCAAGTTCAAATGCTACAACAGGGACATCTTTTGTGTATTGGTCTGTATTTATCCATCCTGCCCCTTCTGGGGTGTTGTACTTGGTTAAATCATCTGTTGTGAAATTGAAGGTTCCACCATAATATTTTTGAAGTTCGGTATTGACCCAACTTACTTCATTTAAATCACCTGAGTTAACTGTAGCGTTCGCAATAAGCTTATCCAATCCACCAATTTCAACCGAAGAAACGGAATATGCTGAAGCCGGATTAACTACTGAAAATATGGCGGAAACCGCTAACATTGCCCCTGCCAGTAATGTAACAATTCGCTTTTTCATATATGTGATCTCCTTTGCATAAAAACGTTATAAATCCAAGGCCATGATACAGAGCATCAACCGCACCAATAGTCTAGCAACACCAATGCCAAAAACACCAAACCATTAAAATCCAAAGACAATAACCACATACCCACCTCACACCACACCTATCCGTTAAAATATTCGACAAAACCTTTTCGAATCCATCATGCAACAGAGATCGCGAGGGAAGGATGCCCCCCACGATGGTATGCTCCATCCAAGAAGCATCAGGGTCACGCTGAAGTCTTGAAGCCTCCCCCACACCTTCTACAAGCCCAATCACCCTCTCTTTTCATCACTTCAATCAAACATCAACCAACCACTTCCTTATATCACCACAACCTCGCCCACCCAACCGCATCCAACAGACGCAATCCCAAGCGTAAAATGCACCGACAGAGCACAATGTCTTTCACGGAATGTTCTTGTTAGTTAAAGGAAACAAAGCTGACGCCACTTGGCTGGTAAACATTCCGAACAGCACAATCAGTTCTCACCCGAACCACGGGACATCGGCCTGCTGGAGATATTCATCGAGGGTCAGAATCCGCGCGCCTTCCTGCTCCATCCGGGAAAGCGCCCAGGTATAGCGTGATGCCTCCCGGGAGGCGATTCCATCGGCAATCAGGACGACTTCCAGCGGAATCAGTCGGGCATCATCGGCCGTGGACCGCACGGTCCCTTCGGCATGCACGCCGCAGATGACGACACGCTCGACGAGCTTCTGTTTGAGGTATTCAGCCAAGTAAGGGTTGGCAAAGGCGCTGGTTCTTGATTTGGGAAAGGTGACCGGATGGTGGTTGAAGATGAGGCGGGGGTCGGGCATGCTTCCTGGGGACTTCTCCATTGCGGCATGTTTGCGGAGAACGTTACCCACGAGAGTGTAGCGTTTGTAGTTGCTGCAGATCAGCACGATGGGCCAGCACCGTCGCTCGTGGAAGGCGATCAGTCGGTTTGCGGCGGCAAGAACCCGCGCCGCATTCTCGGTTCCCACGGGCATGCGGCCGCTGTCTGCAAGAAAATCGACCTGGAAGTCTATGAGCAGAAGCGCGGGGGGCATGGTGGTACAATTCTACCGTGCAAACCTATAAACACCAGTGGCTGCATCCGGAACCCATTTCCCGCACGCCCCGTTTCACACCTGCCACAGCCGGGGCATTGGTAGGCCCGCCGCCCAAGGGGACGAGTGCATGTACCCGGGAGCATCGGACATGAGGCGCGGGCAAGAACATGTTCACTGCCGTCAAGCCCGGCGTAATCCTGCGCACCGTCTTCCCATCAGGTCAGGAATATCTGCACGTCGCCTCCCCCCCCAACGCATGGTACACGTCGGCCAGCATCTCAGACGCCTCGAAAAACGCCTTGGTGACCTCGGGCCGCTCCTGACGGAGCTGTTCAAACTCGGGCAGTTTCACCATTTCCACCCCAAGTGCTTCCATCTGCTCGAGAATGCTCAAAAACTTGTCCACGTTCATCCCTCCTGGCATGCGTTATCCGACAAGGCGCCGGTCAATTGACTCAAGAAAAACCAAGAGCCCGCTCAAGCCTTCGTCAGGGTTAGCGGGCTCCTTGGCAGAACAGCAAAACCAACTATCCGTGTTCACGGCTCTTCAAAACCATCACGTCAGGTTCCAGACAAACATTTCCCAGATATCCTTCCAGCTCTTGCCGATCTCTCCTACCACCGTCGGCTCGAAGCCGCAGTGCATCATGCACTGGGCGCACCGCGGGTCCTTGCCCACGCCGTATTTGTCCCAGTCGGTCTTTTCCATCATCTCCCTGAAGCTGGGATAATGGGTATCAGTGATCAGATAGCAGGGCGCCTTCCATCCCTGGGTGTTGCGGGTCGGGTTGCCCCAGGGGGTGCACTCGAGCTTCTTCTCCCCCTTGAGAAAGCGCAGGTACATGGGAGTGGAGAAGAAGCGATGCTTCTTGCTCATCTCGTACACATCAGCGAACTTGCGCTCGATGTCGCGCCGCTCCAGAAACAGCTTCTCCCCCACTGCCTCGTAGCCGAATCCGGGCGCGACCAGCAGGCCGTCCACCCCCATCTCCTCCAGCTGGGTGAAAAGCATCTCGATCTCCACCAGATCGGTTTCCTTGAAGATGGTGGTATTGGTGCAGACCCGGAATCCCAGCCGTTTGGCCTTCCTGATCCCCTCCATGGCGATCCTGAAGGCTCCCTTTCGCTCCAGGATCCGGTCGTGGGTTTCCTCCAGGCCATCCATGTGCACGTTGAGGATGAAGTTGGGATGGGGCATCATCTGATCGAGGGCCTTATCCAGCAGGAGACCGTTGGTGCAGAGATAGATGTGCTTGCCGCGCTCCAGGACCTTACGGATCAGATCATAGACATGGGGGTAAAGAAACGGCTCGCCGCCGGTGATGGTGACAACCGGCGCCGGGCACTCGTCCACGGACTTCAGACACTCTTCCAGAGCCATCATTTCCTGGATAGTATCGGCGTACTCGCGGATGCGGCCGCAGCCCGAACAGGCCAGGTTGCACAGGTGGGTCGGTTCCAGCATCAACACCAGCGGATATTTCTCCACCTTGCGCAGCTTGTTGGAGACGATGTATCTGGTCAGATCGTAATTGAGGCGAAGCGGAAAACGCATGAAATTAGTTCCTTTCAAAGCCAAAAAAAGCACGAAGACAGAGGGAGTACTGAAGCAGCGCACATGGCAGGAACGGATCCTGCCGCGCATCCGGAAGAGCCCGAATGGGCAGACCTCGTACCGCACCCTCCCTGCTCATCCGGTGGTGCATTCAAGATGACAAAATCGCAGGGTCGCCCCCCGTGTGGCCGTCCACCTGTGGCGAGTCGTATCAGCCACCACATCACGGGTTCACATGTCACCAATGTGTGCACTCTGGAATCAGTGGGCAAACCATCTGGCGAGGGTTGATGGCGGGACGGAAACCTGCCGGCTACTGCTTGAGAAACGAAAGGGCGGCCGACGCAATACCCTCGGCATCGATACCCAGATCCTTGCGCAGTTGGGCCTGGGAGCCCTGTTCCACGAAACGATCCGGTATGCCGAGACGCCTGACGAGAACGTCATGCATGCCGTTATCGTTCAACAGTTCCAGGATTGCGCTGCCGAAGCCCCCTTGCAGCAGGTTCTCCTCGACGGTCATGAGCCGACCGCACGAGACTGCCTGGGACAGAATCAGCTCGGCATCCAGCGGTTTGATGAAACGGGCGTTGATCACCGCGGTCCTGATCCCCAGCCCGTGCAGGGAACGGGCGGCCTGCAGGGCCGGATAGACCGTGGAACCGATGGCGACGAAGCAGATGTCGCCCCCCTCCATGAGCAGCTCTCCCCGGCCGATTTCAAGAACCCGCAGATCCCGGTCCAGCTCCACCCCTGTTCCCGCGCCGCGCGGATAACGCAGGGAGATGGGAACGCCGCTGGCGACGGCGGTCTTGAGCATGTGACGCAGTTCGTTCTCGTCCTTGGGCGCCATCAGGGTCATCCCGGGGATATGGCGCAGATAAGAGTAGTCCATCACGCCATGGTGGGTCGGGCCGTCGTCTCCCACCAGGCCAGCGCGGTCCATAGCGATGGTCACCGGCAGCTTCTGCAGGCAGATGTCGTGAAAGACCTGGTCGTAGGCACGCTGAACAAAGGTGGAGTAAATGGCGGTCACCGGGTGGAATCCGTCGGCGGCAAGACCGGCGGCAAACGTCATGGCATGCTGTTCGGCGATTCCCACGTCGAAGAAACGCTGGGGAAAACGCTCGGAGAAGGGCTTCAGACCGGTACCGTCGCGCATGGCCGCCGTGATCGCCACGACCTTGGGATCCTGCTCGGCCAGTTCCAGCATGGCTTCGCCGAACAGTTCGGTGTAGCTCCTGGCGACAGGAGAGGAGGATGTCGACTTTCCGGTTACGACATCAAAGGGGCCAACACCGTGAAACTTATCCGGATTCTCCTCGGCCGGCCGGTAGCCTTTGCCTTTGGTGGTCATGACGTGCACCAGGAGCGGGCCATCCAGCTGGTGTATGTTGTTGAACACCTCGATCAGCTGGGGCAGGTCATGGCCATCCAGCGGCCCCAGGTAGTCAAACCCCAGCGCTTCGAACAACGAGCCGGGCGTGAGGAAGCTCTTCAGGGAATTTTCGGCCCGCCGGGCAAAGTGCAGGATGTCGGAACCGATGGCCGGGATATTGCGCAGAAGCCCCTGCATCTCCTTCTTCAGGTCACGGAAGTATTTTCCGGTCATCTTGCGGGAGATGAACGAGGAAAACGCCCCCACATTTTTTGAGATGGACATCTCGTTATCGTTCAAGATGACTATCAGGTCCTTCTTGAGATGACCGGCCTGGTTCAGGGCTTCAAAGGCCATACCACCGGTCAGCGAGCCGTCGCCGATGACGGCGATGGCGTGGTTTTTCGCGCCAGCCAGGTCGGCCGCGGCTGCCATACCCAGCGCAGCCGAGATGGAGGTGGATGAATGCCCCACCCCGAAGGCGTCATGCTCCGACTCGGAACGTTTGGGAAAACCGGACAGCCCCCCGTACTGGCGCTGGGTGTAAAAACGCTCCCGCCGGCCGGTAAGGATCTTGTGGGTATAGGCCTGATGCCCCACGTCCCAGATGATCTTGTCCCGGGGAGAATCGAAACAGTACAGCAGCGCAATGGAAAGCTCCACCGTGCCCAGGTTGGATCCCAGGTGCCCGCCGGTTACGGAAACGGTCTCCAGCAGGAAACGGCGAACCTCGACGGCCAATTCCACCAGCTGTTCCGGTTTCAGTTTCTTCAGATCAAGGGGTGAATCTATATGAGAAAGATACTGATACATTAGGCAATTTCTCCATCGCGGACGGGTGGGCGCGCATCAAACAAGGCCGAGGAACGCGGAAGCCGGAGGCAGTCAGGCGTAGCCGTTTGCCCTGAACCACTCCACAGCGCGCCGCAGGGCATCTTCCACCGGCGATTGGGGCAGTCCCAGCTCGGCGACCGCCCGGGATGAGTCGAAATACATAAACTTCGCCGCCATCTGCACGCCGGCCAGGGGGATCAGTGGTTCCCTGCCGGTAATGCGGGAGAGGCCTTCGTTGAGAAAGGCCGCCACCAGGATCGGTCCATAGGGGAGCCGAACCCTGGGTGCAGGCAGCCCGGTGATCCGGTTCAGCAGCCTGAAGATATCGGCCAGGGTCAGATTGCTGTTGCCCAGGATGTATTTTTCCCCCACCCTGCCCCGCATTTCAGCCAGCAGATGACCCCGGGCACAGTCTTCCACCGCGATGATGTTCAGCCCCGTATCCAGATAGGCCGGCATCCTGCGGTTGAGGAAATCGACGATGATCTTGCCCGTGGGGGTCGGCTTGATGTCCATGGGACCGATGGGGGTGGAGGGATTGACGATCACCAGCGGAAGCCCCCTGGCCACGAACTTCTCCGCTTCCCGCTCGGCCAGGAACTTACTCTTCTTGTAGTGGCCGACCATGTCGCCCAGGGTGACCGGCGTATCCTCGCTCCCCGGGGTGCCATCACCCGGGTTGCCCAAGGTCCCGACGCTGCTGGTGTAGACCACCCGGGAGAGGCTGTTTGCCAGAGCCGCCTCCAGAATCGCGGCCGTGCCGTCCACGTTGATGCGGTACATCTCGGCCGGATCGCGCGTCCAGAGACGGTAGTCGGCAGCGGCATGGTAGAGCACGTCGCACCCCTTCAGGCCGTTCACCAGGCTGTCACGGTCGCGCAGGTCTCCCTTCCAGAACTCAACGTCCAGACCGGTCAGGTTGGATGTATCCGAACTGGGCCGCACCAGGGCACGCACCTGGCGCCCCTCCTTAAGCAGTTCCCGGACGATGCTCGCGCCTATGAATCCGGTCGCGCCGGTGATGAAAGTTTTCATACGCTCTTCTTTGTGCTGTATCCGATATACGGATCGGCCGCGTGGGGGCGATTCCGCACCATGCCCCGCGGCACGGAAAACCGTGCGATCAAAAAAGGGGAGAGCCCCGGATTGCGGTAAACCCGGGGCCCCCTGCAAAACATACTGGCGGATGCGCCGCCCCGCGCGCCTACTCCCTGGCTGCGGTCAGCCTGCGGTAGCGGCCCAGCGCGGTCAGCGGGAAGCAGTTCCGGTAGATGTGATACTTGATCATGAAGAACTTGGGGAAACCGGTTCCGGTGAAGGCATCCTCATCCCACGTACCGTCTTCATTCTGGGTCTCCAACAGATACTTTACACCTTGGGCGACCGCCCGGGAATCGGCCTCGCCTGCCGCCATCAGGGCCAGCAGGGCCCAGCCGGTCTGGGAGGCGGTACTGGGCCCGCTCCCCATCAGAGAACGGTCAAAGTAGGACTCACACACTTCGCCCCAGCCGCCGTCGTTGTTCTGGCGGGACTTGATCCAGTTGACCGCCTTTCTGATGTAGGGCTGGTTCATGTCTTCGCCGATGGCCTCCAGGCCGCAGAGCACCGACCAGGTGCCGTAGAGGTAGTTCACCCCCCAGCGTCCCCACCAGGGCCCCTCCGGCTCCTGCTCTTTCTTGAGGAAGGCCAGGGCGCGCTCGGCAGCGGGATAGGTCTTGGGATAACCGAAATTACCCATCAGCTCCAGCATGCGGCCGGTCAGGTCGGACGTGGGAGGATCGATCAACGCCTCCAGGTCGGCAAAGGGGATCTTGTTCAGCAGGTACTTGGTGTTGTCCCGGTCAAAGGCACCCCAGCCGCCATTCTCGCTCTGCATACCCAGGCACCAGGCAATGCCGCGCTTGATGGCCTCTTCGCGGTGTTTGCGGTCACGAACTTTAATGTTCTTGATGGCCAGCATGACAAAGCCCGAATCATCCACGTCAGGGTACCAGTCATTGAGGAACTCGAAAGCCCAGCCGCCCGGTTCCAGCTCAGGGCACTTGACCTGCCAGTCTCCGCGGCGACGCACCTCAAGGTTCAGCAGCCACTGGGCCGCCTTGACCAGGGCGGGGTGGTCGCTGGGCACGTCCGCCTCCTGGAGCGCCACCAGCGCCAGGGCCGTATCCCACACCGGCGAGACACAGGACTGCAGCACGATCTGCTCCTCATCTTCGATGCAGAAATTGGCCAGCGCTTCCAGCCCCTTGGCCACCGCCGGGTGGTCATTGGCATAGCCCAGGCAATGCAACGCCAGGATGGAGTTGAGCATGGCCGGCTGAATGCCGCCCCAATCGCCGGACTGCTCCTGGTGCTCCAGAATCCACTTCTCGGCCAGTGCAACGGCCTTCTTCTTGAACGGGCGGATCGGCGACGACTCGTAGACCTTGATCAGGTGATCGGCGCCGATGAAAAAGTTCTTCCAGGTAAAGAGCCCGTCCTCGCGGGTGATGGTGTAATCGGTGGGGCGTGGCGGACGGACGAACAGCTCCTGAACCCGGGCACGCGGCGGCAATCTGCGCACCGGCCGCTCGGACATGACCACCGACAGGGGAATGATGGTGGCCCGCGACCAGCTGGAAAACTCGTACATATTGAAGTAGGCCCAGTCCGGAAGCAGCATCAGCTCGATGGGCATGGAGGGAACGCCGAACCAGGCGAACTCGCCGAACAGGGCCAGGAAGATCTTGGTGAAGACCCGGGCCTTGATGATGCCGCCGTTGGCAAGGACAAAGGCACGCGCCTTGGCCATGGACGGATGATCGGCCGCATAGCCTGCCAGTTTGAGGGCAAAGTAGGCTTCGATGGTGGTGGAAAGGTCACCGGGGCCGTTGTGCCAGAGCGACCAGAACCCTTCCGGAGTCTGCTTGGACAGAATGTAGTTGGCCAGCTTACGTTCGCGCTCCCGGTCAACCATCCCCAGGAAGTGGAATAGCATGATGTATTCGGCGCTGATGGTTACGTTCGACTCCAGCTCCGCCCACCAGTAGCCGTCGGGGAGCTGCTCACGGAGAAAGAAATCCCGCGAGCGCTCGATTCCTTTATCCAGGGGACTCTTGGCTTCGACCACCATCTTCTTCCAGATGGAGGGAGGAAGGCGATGCACCTTGGACGCATTTTTTTTCGCGGGAAGGGGAGCCGGCTCCACCGGCTCGGCATTGAGAGACGTCAACGAGCTGGAAATTTTATATTTAACTGGATTCATTCACAAAGCTCCTTTTGGCCGCCGTCGGGTCATGAGCAACTGCACAACCGCCAAATTTTGCTTTTGTAGCATAAAGATCAATGGATGTATATCATTTTTCATATAGTTGTCACCCCGCTGCAACCACAAACAGCTGATTGCGTACGCCTCCGGCCGGCGGAATTGTTGCTTTGCCTGCGCTCAAGTGGTGTGCTATACAAAACAGGCACAATTCATTCAGCAGAACCATGAAGGAGTCGCGATCGAATGTTGACCGGAAAACAGAAACGCCATCTACGCGCACTGGGCCACAGCCTGAAACCGATCATCCAGATCGGCAAAAAAGAGATCGAAGAAGCGCTGATCAACGAGGTCAACGCGGCCCTGGACCACCACGAACTGATCAAGGTCAAGCTGCTGGAGAGCTGCACCCTAGACAGGCACGAGGCTTCAGATCTCCTGGCCAGGACGTGTATGGCCCAGGTGGCGCAGATCCTGGGACGAACCTTCCTGCTCTACCGTCCCGCCGATACACCGGTGATCGAACTCCCCGCACCGGACAAGCAGTCACGGGCAAAGGCCGCATGAGGGTTAGCGCAGCGTTCTTCGACCTGGACGGAACACTGGTGGACTCCCTGGCCGACCTGGCCGACGCGACCAACCACGTGCTCGTTTCCTTCGGCAGGCCTCGACTTCCCCTTGAGGAGGTGCGGCTGCTGATCGGCAAAGGGGCACGCAACCTGGTGCACAGGGCTCTGAACAGCGACGATGAAGCGCTGGTCAGCGAGGGGTTGGCCCGTTTTCTGGAGTATAACCACAGCCACATCGTCGACAAGAGCCGTCTCTACCCCGGCGCGCGGCAGGCACTGGAGACCCTGGCCGAGGCTGGCATTACCCTGGCGGCCATCTCCAACAAGCATGAGCAGTTGAGCCGACTAATCCTGGAGAAGCTGGGGATCACCCCCCTCTTCCGGTTCATTCTCGGCGGCGACAGCTTTGCCGAAATGAAACCCTCGCCGCTCCCCCTCCTGAAGACGGTTGAACTGCTCGGCATCTCACCCGACGAAGCGGTCATGATAGGCGACAGCAACAACGACATTCAGGCAGGAATGAGGGCCGGCATCACCACCATCGGCTGCTCCTGGGGGTACGGCATACCGGATGAACTGCGCGAGGCCGACGTCAGATGCGACTCCTGCGCAGAAATCGTCCGCATAATCCTGGGCAGCGGTTCCCCATGACGGCGACCGGAAACAGGACCGACCAGACCAGCGCGGGGTCGCCACGAACCGGCACGAGATTCACCGGCGCGCGGGGCGAAGAGCTTGCCACGGCCTTCCTCGAAGCGCGGGGCTACCACATCCTGGAGCGCAACTTCCGCTGCAAGGGGGGCGAACTCGACATCGTGGCGCGCGCACCGGGAGACGCGTGCCTGGTTTTCGTGGAGGTCAAGGCACGCCGCGACGGCTCCTACGGCCCGCCCCAACTGGCGGTAACCTTCTTCAAACAGCGCCAGATCTCCAAGGCCGCCCTGACCTGGCTATCCAAAAACCACCTCCACGACAGGCCGGCGCGCTTCGACGTGATCGCCATCATGCTGACGCCTGACGGCGAACACTCCATCGATCACATCGTCAACGCCTTCGACCTGGCCTATTAGACCTGAGCCACAGACCGTCATCGCGCCAAGCATCCGCGCATTCCGGCACACCGCCCCGGACCGCGCCATGGATGGAGAGCACCGCCCCGGGAGAACGGCATATAACAGATGAGAAACAGGGACAACGACAGAGTACTGGTCTATTCCAGCGAAACCGGCAGAGTACGTCCGGACCGCCGCGAAGAGATGTCCTCCGCGGCAGCCCGAAAAGCGTCCGACGGCTTGGTGCGACTACGCCGGGAGGTCAAGGGACGCGGCGGCAAAACGGTCATCGTCATCAGCGACATCCCCCTGGAGGAAGCGCCCCTCAAGGAACTGGCCGCAACCTTCAAAAAACTCTGCGGCTGCGGTGGCACCGCCAAGAACGGCACCATCGAAATCCAGGGAGACCACCGGGACCTCCTGCTCCGGGAGTTGCAGGCGCGGGGGTTCCGGGTCAAGCTGGCCGGAGGCTGAAGAAACCGGCCCGCACAAAATAGTCCTTGACCACGGGTTGATTTTGCCTTAAAAATCACTATTCAACTTGTTTTCCAGGTATCGTCGGCACCTCGGTGTCGACGGTCGCGCAACGCGTACGCGAGAGTGGCGGAATTGGCAGACGCACCAGACTTAGGATCTGGCACCGCAAGGTATAGGAGTTCAAGTCTCCTCTCTCGCACCATGCGCTTTTTCATGTGTATCCCGATGTGTGAGTATCCCATTTCAATCATGTGAGGTTATCAGCAATGCAGGTTAACGTCGAAACCATCAGCCCCGTTACCAAGAAAGTCAGCATCGAGATCCCCGCCGACCAGGTTAACAGCGAAATCAAGAAGACCTACGCCACCATCCAGAAGCGCGCCAGAATCCAGGGATTCCGTCCCGGCAAGGCGCCCCTGCAACTGATAAAACGCACCTACGTCGACTCCATGCGTGATGAAGTCATGCGGCGTTTCTACGAAACCACACTGTTCAAAACCCTGGCTGAGCACAAGATCGAACCGATCGACGCCCCCACCATCGAGAGCGACGCCCTTGAGGAGGACACCCCCTTCAAATACAGCGCGCTGATCGAGGTAATGCCCGAGGTCCTGCTCAACCAGTACAAGGGACTGGAGATCACTAAAGAGCGCTACGTGTTCGACCCCCAGAAAATCGAGGATGAAATCACCCGCATGCGCGACGGCATGGCCCAACTGGTGCCGGTGGAGGATGACGCGACGGTGGAAAAGGGGCACATGGTCACCATCGACTATGCCTTTTCCGTGGACGGCTTCCCGGAAGAAAACACGTCCGCCGAGAACGCCGTCGTGGAAGTCGGCGCCCATCGCCTGCTGCCGGAATTCGAAGATCAGCTGGTGGGGATGAAGTGCGGTGAATCCAAGCACATCACCGTGACCCTCCCCGAGGCCTACCGCACCCCCGAAGTCGCCGGCAAGGAAGGCGCCTTCATGGTCACACTCAACGAAATCAAGCGCAAGGAGCTTCCCGAGCTGAACGACGAATTTGCCCAGCAGTTCGGTGAATTCGAGAACGTGGAGCAGCTGCGCGAGAAGATGACCGAATATCATCAGCAGCATGAACAGAACCGCATCGACATGGAACAGCGCGAACGCGTAATCCAGGCACTGATCGAGAAGAACCCGCTGGACGTTCCCGAGTCCATGGTCAGGCGCCAGGCCGAGCAGATGCTGCAGAACCTGAAGAACCGTCTCAAGAGCCGCAACATGTCCATGGAGATGATGGGCATGGATGACGAGGGCTTCCGCGAGAAGGTGCGTGACTCAGCGGCTGACAAGGTCCGTGGCGGCCTGCTGTTGATGGCACTGATCGAGAAGGAAGATTTCTCCGTCAGCGACGAAGATATCGAGGAGCGCTACAAGCAGATGGCGACCGGCGACGAGGAGATGCTGAAGCGCATCCGGGAGCACTACGAAGGCAACGCCTCGGCCCGCCACTCCCTCACCGCCGAGATCAGGGAAGACAAGGCAGTACGCTTCCTGCTCGACAATGCCGTGATTACCGAAGTAGACCCTGCCGCGACGCCGGCCGAAGCCTGACCGCGCGGCAAGCAATTTCATATCGCGGGGAGCCCTCAACGGCTCCCCACACCGGCCGATCGTACGGCCCCCACACGCCGCTCAGGCGTGTGGCAGTATCAACGAAAGGGCATCATGTATATTCCAATGGTTGTTGAACAGAGCGGCCGGGGCGAGCGGGCGTATGATATCTACTCCCGCCTGCTCAAAGAACGCATCATTTTCCTGGGCGGCGGCATCGATGACCAGGTTGCCAATCTGATCATCGCCCAGCTTCTCTTCCTGGAGGCCGAGGATCCCGACAAGGACATCCACCTCTACATCAACTCTCCCGGAGGGGTGGTGACCTCCGGCATGGCCATCTACGACACCATGCGCTACATCAAGGCGCCGGTCTCCACCATCTGCGTGGGGCAGGCCGCCTCCATGGCGGCCGTACTGCTGGCAGCCGGAGAGAAGGGCAAACGCTTCTCCCTGGACCACTCGCGCATCATGATCCACCAGCCATTGGGTGGATTCCAGGGCCAGGCAACGGACATCAGCATCCATGCCAAAGAGATCCTGCGCATGAAGGACGAGCTTAACGCCATCCTTGCCGACCTGACCGGTCAGCCCAAGGAAAAGATCGAGACCGACACGGACCGTGACTACTTCATGTCCGCGATCGAGTCCAGAGAGTACGGCCTGATCGATGCGACCTTCACCAGAAAGCCCGACAGCGGAGGTACTCCATGAGCCGAAGGGAAACGACCCAGGAAAACCTGACCTGTTCCTTCTGCGGGAAAAACCAGGAAGAGGTCAAGAAACTGATCGCCGGGCCTGCGGTGTACATCTGTGATGAGTGCATCGAACTGTGCAACGACATCATCGCCGAAGAGCTCAAGATGGAGGACAGCCTCGGTCCCGACCTGAAGAAGCTGCCTAAGCCGCGGGAGATCAAGGAAGTCCTAGACGAGTACGTCATCGGCCAGGAAAAAGCCAAGAAGGTCCTCTCGGTGGCGGTGTACAACCACTACAAGCGCATCGAGACCAGCAACAAGCCGGGCGACGTGGAGATGCAGAAGAGCAACATCCTGCTCCTTGGTCCCACCGGCTCGGGGAAAACGCTCCTGGCCCAGACTCTGGCGCGCATCCTCAAAGTTCCCTTTGCCATGGCCGACGCCACCAACCTGACCGAGGCGGGTTACGTGGGCGAAGACGTGGAGAACATCATCCTAAGCCTCCTACAGGCGGCCGACTACGACGTGGAGCGAGCCCAGAAGGGGATCATCTACATCGACGAGATCGACAAGATCGCCCGCAAGAGCGAATCCCCCTCCCTGACCCGCGATGTTTCCGGAGAAGGGGTCCAGCAGGCTCTGCTCAAGATCATCGAAGGAACCGTTGCCAGCATCCCTCCCAAAGGGGGGCGCAAGCATCCCCAGCAGGAGTTCATGAAGGTTGACACGACCAACATCCTCTTCATCTGCGGTGGTGCTTTTGCCGGCCTGGACAGTGTCATCCAGCAGCGCATCGGCATGAAAAGCCTTGGATTCGGCGCCGATGTCAAGAAACGGGCCGAGAAGAAGCAGGGTGAACTGCTGCTCAACGTGACCCCCGATGACCTGCTCAAGTACGGCTACATTCCCGAGTTCATCGGCAGGCTTCCCATGCTGGCCACCCTCACCGAACTGGACGAAGACGCCATGGTGCAGATCCTTAAGGAGCCCAAAAACTCTCTGGTGAAGCAGTACCAAAAACTGTTCGAACTGGAAAACGTGCGCCTGCGCTTCACCGACGGCTCCCTGGTGGCAATCGCCCGGGAGGCGCTGAAACGCAACACCGGTGCCCGAGGGCTGCGCTCGATTCTTGAAAACTCCATGCTGGACATCATGTACGAAGTACCATCCCAGCCCAACGTCAAGGAAGTGGTCATCAGCGAAGAGGTGATCTACCACCGGGAAAAGCCGCTCGTTGTCTACGAGCAGCAGGTGAGCGACGCGGCCTGATCGAGGTCGGTACGCCAGTTCCGATCCGCCCCTTTGGCCGTCGGATGAACAGCGTCCTGTTTTCCCGCGGTGCCCCATGAAATATGGCTCCGCGTGACATTTGTGCTTGACAGTTTCCGCGGCAATCTGGTACAAACCAACTCTCCTTGCATCACACAACACATCTAGGAGGTGTAGCGTGACAAAGGCTGAACTGATCAATGCAGTGGCGGAGGAGTCGGGACTCAAAAAAGTCGATGCAGAAAAAGCGGTCAGCGCTTTTATATCGACGGTAACCGCAGCCCTGAAGCAAGGAGACAAACTGAGTCTGGTGGGGTTCGGCACGTTCTGCACATCCAAGCGAGCCGCCCGCAAGGGACAGAATCCCCAGACCGGCAAGAAGATTAACATACCTGCCGCGGTCGTTCCCAAATTCAGGCCGGGCAAGACACTGAAGGATGCGGTCAACAAGAAGAAGTAACGGCTAAATTCAAAGATTATGCGTACGTTGCGGGGTTGTAGCTCAGTCGGTTAGAGTGCCAGCCTGTCACGCTGGAAGTCGCGGGTTCGAGCCCCGTCAACCCCGCCATTTATATTAGGGCGAATAGCTCAGCTGGGAGAGCGCCAGCCTTACAAGCTGGATGTCACAGGTTCGATCCCTGTTTCGCCCACCATACTCAGCACTGTACTAAATCAGTATCGTCGTTGGGGTTGTAGCTCAGTCGGTTAGAGTGCCAGCCTGTCACGCTGGAAGTCGCGGGTTCGAGCCCCGTCAACCCCGCCATAATAAACGGCATCAACCACAGGTTGATGCCGTTTTCGTTTTTTAGCAAGGTGTGCCAATCATGTTCGAGCACTGTTACGATGAGCCGGTTACCCGGGATGGCTCCCACCCTTTCCGGCTGCCGGAGTGGATCGCCCTGGCCCCCTTCGAGGAGTTCTTGGGCATGCGCATCCAGGAGGCGAGCCAGGGGCGGGCCGTACTGAGCATGCCGTTCAAGACCGCCCTCTGTCAGGGGGCCGGATTGATGCATGGAGGCGCCGTCGTTGCCTTGGCCGATACCGCGCTTGCCATGGCCATCAAGACCCTGCTGCCGGAAGGGACCCATTTCGCCACCATCAGAATCGGACTGGACTTTCACGCGCCGGTGCGATGGGGTGTTCTGACCGCCCACGCCCGGGTGAGGGAACGGATGGACCGGGACCTTGCGGGAGACGTGGAGCTGTTCACCGAAGAAGGGATCAGGGCCGCCACCTTCAGGGCCACCTTCCGGATCAAGCGGCAGAAGAAGAAGCCTTCCCTGATCCCTGATCCCTGATCAATCACATCTTCAGGCGTTTCATCTTCTCCACCAGGGTCGTCCTATTGAGCCCCAAAAGCAGCGCTGCCTGGGCCTTGACGCCGCTGGAAAGTTCCAAGGCCTGGCCGATTAGTTTGCGCTCTATGCGCGCGATGGTGGCGACCATGTCCATGCCGCTTTCGGTCAACTCCAGGGACAGTTCTCCCGGCAACGCCACCTGCCCGCAGACCGCGGCAGGCAGATCCTCCAGCCGGATCACCTCTCCCTCGGTCAACGCCACCAGACGCTCCACCAGGTTCTCCAGTTCACGCACGTTCCCCGGCCAGGAGTGCTGCTCCAGAGCTTCCAGGGCCTTCCGGCTGATGGTCAGGAGCGGACGCTCCATGACCCGGCAGTACTTCTCCAGAAAGGCCGCCACCAGGGCGCGGATATCCTGCTTGCGTTCCCGCAGCGGCGGCAGATGCAACGGAATCACGTTCAGCCGGTAGAACAGGTCGTCGCGGAAGAGTCCCTGGCGCACCTGCTGCTCCAGATCCAGATTGGTAGCTGATATGACCCTCACATCCAGCTTGATGGAGCTGTTGGAGCCGACTCGTTGCAGCTCCTGTTCCTGGAGCACCCGCAGCAGCTTGGTCTGCAGGTGCTGGGGCATGGTGCCGATCTCGTCCAGAAAAATGGTGCCGTGGTTGGCTGCCTCGAACTTTCCGGGCTTGTCCTTGACCGCGCCGGTAAACGAGCCGCGCACATGACCGAACAGCTCGCTCTCCATCAGGGTCTCGGGGATGGCGCTGCAGTTGACGGCAATGAACGCCTTCTGCTTGCGCGGACCGTTGAAATGCAGGGCCCGAGCCACCAGCTCCTTGCCTGTCCCCGATTCGCCGGTGATCAGCACCGTTGAATCGGTCTTCACGATGCGGGACATACGCTCGAAGACGATCTTCATGGCCGGGGACGAGCCGATGATGTTGCTGAACTCGAAACGTTCTTCCAGCTGCCGGCGCAGGTAGACGTTCTCAGAGAGAAGCTGCTGCTTCTCCAGAGCCTTCTTGACGACGATCCGCAGTTCTTCGAAGTTAACCGGCTTGGTGATGTAGTCGAAGGCGCCCTCTTTCATGGCGCTCACCGCGGTCTCGGCTGAGGCGTAGCCGGTCACCACGATCACCTCGGTGGCGGGATACCTGCGGCGGGTAACCCGCAGGATCTCGATGCCGCTGGTGTCAGGCAGGAACAGGTCCAGCACCAGCAGATGAAAACTCTCCCGCTCCAAAGCCGCCAGAGCCTCCTGACCGGTGGCAGCCCCCTCCACGCCATAGCCGCCGGACCTGAGCAGCAGCTCTAACGCCTCGCGTCCGGAATCGTCGTCGTCAACCACCAGTATGCGTGTTTCTTCCGCCATACTCCTCCGTTCCGCCCCATCCAGGACCGAGAATGGGTCGAATTTCCGCCAGGGCGCGTTTGTCCGTTCCGCATTTAACCGTCAATCAGCGTCGAACGCAACCGAAAATGGTCCGCCCTGGGGCCTGTGCCCAACTGCTGCCCGTTACTCCATTCCCGTATCAAATCAAAGCTTGATATCAAGACGGCGAGGAAGAAGGTGACGGAGGCCCTCACCCGGCCTGTGCGTTGGAGGTGTAATCAGAACTGGTTTGACGCGATGACGCCGTGCACGGCACGGCAGATGCTCACCAGCTGTTCTTCGGCAATGATGAAGGGGGGCATGGTATAGACCAGTCTGCCAAAGGGACGCAACCACACCCCCTGCCGTACCAGTCCGCGCTGGATCCGCTCCATGTCCACCGGCTCTTTCATCTCCACCACGCCGATTGCCCCAAGAACCCGTACATCGGCCACGGCCTCATGTTCCCGCAGCGGCAGCAGCTGTTCCCGCAGGGTTGCTTCGATCAGCCCTACCCGCTCCCGCCAGCTACTCTCCAGCAGGAGCCGGGTACTGGCCAGGGCCGTGGCGCAGGCCAGGGGATTGGCCATGAAGGTGGGGCCGTGCATGAACACGCCGGGGGAACCGTCGGAGATGGTATGGGCCAGATCCCTGGTGCAGAGGGTGGCGGCGAAGCTGAGATACCCCGCGGTCAGCGCCTTGCCCACGCAGATGATGTCCGGCGAGATGCCGGCATACTCGCAGGCAAAGAGCCTGCCGCTGCGGCCGAAGCCGGTGGCGATTTCGTCGGCGATGAGCAGAATACCGTAGCTCGTGCAGAGCTCGCGTATCCGTTTCAGGTAATCGGGATGATAGAACCGCATGCCACCGGCGCCCTGCACAATCGGTTCCAGGATGAACGCGGCGATGCTCTCGTGCCGTTCCCGCAGGAATGTCTCCACCGCCTGGATCTCCGTCTCATCGAACGGACCGTGGAACGGGGAGCGTGGCGCAGGCAGAAACAGCTGGCGGGCAAGGTTTCTGTTGAAGATGGCGTGCATGCCCGTGTCCGGGTCTGATACGGACATGGCGTGCCAGGTGTCACCGTGATAGCCGTTGCGGACGGTAACGAAACAGTGCTTCGCGGGACGGGAACGGGAATGCCAGTACTGCAGGGCCATCTTCATGGCCACCTCAACCGCCACCGACCCTGAATCGCTGAAGAAGACGTGCTCCAGACCAGAAGGGACGATATCCACCAGCAGCCGCGCCAGTTCCACTGCCGGCTGATGGGTCAGGCCGCCGAACATAACGTGGGACATGCGTCCGATCTGCTCCGTCATGGCGGCATTGATCACCGGATGGTTGTAGCCATGGATGGCCGACCACCAGCTGGACATGCCGTCGATCAGGCGGCGCCCGTCCGTGAGCTGGATATGGACTCCCTCGGCCCGTTCCACCGGGTAGCATGCCAGAGGCCGGGTGGCGGAGGTATAGGGGTGCCAGACATGCGCCCGGTCGTAATCGAGAAGCTCCTGCTCGGTCATGGCCATCCCTTTATCGCTCATGGGGCAGCGCTCCCAGGATTCGCAGCAGATCATCGGTCCCGGGCTGTTCGTTCAGCCAGCAGGCCAGCTGCTCCACCGCCGCGCCCTGATCCTCCTCCGGCCGATGCGGCCAGACCCCCAGGAGCGGCACTCCGGAGAGCGTCGCTATCTGCCGGGCAGCCCCCTGTTCAGCCAAGTCCGGCTCGGCAGGAAAGTTGTTGACCACCACGCCGATCACCCTGAGCCCCAGGTGCCGGGCGCAGCAGCAGGTAAGAAGCGTATGGTTGACGGTCCCCAGGTTGGGCCGGGCCACCACCAGGAGCGGCAGGTCCAGGCCCCTGATCAGCGCCGAGGTCATGAGATCGTCCGCCAGCGGCACCATCAGCCCTCCGGCCCCCTCCACGATCACATAATCGTGGCAGGAGGCGAGACGCTGGAAGCTCTCCCTGATCCGCTCCGCGTCGATGCGTACACCATCGATCCTGGCCGCCTCGGCAGGGGCCAGCGGCTCGCGCAGGAGATAGGGGGCGACATCCCGGTCGCACGCCACCCCGGCCGCATCGCAGAGCAGCAAGGCATCGTCGGACACCAACTCTCCCGCCACCTCGCGGCAGCCGCTGGTGGCCGGCTTCATCACCCCCACGTCGATCCCCCGGAGACGCAGCAGGCGCGCCAGAGTGGCAGCCACGATAGTCTTGCCGACACCGGTATCGGTCCCGGTAACGAAGATGCCCCGCTTCATCGGCACCCTCCCACGTCCATCCCCAGGTCGGCCAGCATCAGGTGGTCCTGCTCCGGTGCACGCCCCTGGGTGGTCAGATAGTTGCCGGTCATCATGCCGCTGGCGCCGGCCATGAAGATCCAAGATTGCAGCTCGCGCAGATTCCGTTCCCGTCCGCCGCAGACCGACAGACTCTTGTCCGGCAGCATGAAGCGGTAGATGGCGATGGTCTTCAGACACTCCAGGGGAGTCAGGAAGTCGGCCTTCTCCAGACGGGTCCCTTCCACCGGGTTGAGGAAGTTCAGCGGCACCGAATCCACGTCCAGGTCCCGCAGGGTCTCGGCCATCTCGATGCGCTGATCGAAGCTCTCCCCCAGGCCGAAGATGCCGCCGCAGCAGACCCGCGCGCCGGCCTGTTTCACCGCCCGCACCGTCTCAACGTCCTGTTCGTAGTCGTGGGTGCTGCAGATGGAGGGGAAGAAGCTGCGCGAGGTTTCCAGGTTGTGATGGTAGGTGACCATGCCGGCGGCCATCAGCAGACGGGCCGTCTCCTCGTCCAGGATTCCCAAGGAGCAGGAAGGAGCGACGGTGGTTTCCTCCCTGATGCGACGCAGGGCACGGCAGATGGTTTCCAGCTCCCTTCCCGGCCTGATACCGGTGCCGCTGGTGACGATGCCGTAACAGCGCGCGCCGTTGCGCTCCACGTCCCTGGCGCAGCGGACGATCTCCTCCTCATCCACCAAGGGGTAGACCTGGGCGTCGGTCCTGTGGGCGGCCGACTGGGCGCAGAAGGCGCAATTCTCGGCGCAGCGGCCGGATTTGGCGTTGATGATGGAACAGAGCGAGACGGTGTCGCCGCTGAACCGCTCGCGGATGCGCGAGGCCTCGGCGAACAGCAGGTGCAGGTCGGCTCCCCGGGCTTCCGTCAGCCTGAGGGCATCCTCCCTGTCTGCGGGAACGCCTTCCAGAACTCGGTCGGCGGTTTTCAGAATGAATGTTCTCATGGAACTACCTCCGCGACCAGCGATAGCACAGCACCCCACTGTTGTCAACCAAGAGGACTGTCGTCGTTAACAATCATACCCCTCCGTGAGACGCTCATGTCCCCTTCTCCGAAATTTTTCCCAGCCGCTCAAGCCGGCGCACAACGTTCAACGGCAGCGGCGCCCCATCCCTGATGCTGAGCACCGTCAGGTGCAGGTGGGTCGGGGAGCGCCGTTTGGCGGCATTGAGGCCGCTGCGCCCTACGCTGGCCACAGGGTCGCCCGGCCTGACCAGCTGCCCCAACCGGACGAACAGCCGTTCGTTGTGGGCATAGTAGACCAGAAGGTCGTTGTCCGGATCATACACCCAGACGTACACGCCCCCCCTCAGGGGACTCATCTGTTCCCATTCCCGCTCCAGCGCCACCACGATCCCGCCGGTGAGGGAGCGTACCACCACCGCCCTGCCGTTGCGGTCGTCCCGGCAGTCCCGGTTGCGATCATGGATGAAGATATCGCAAGAGGGGTGCCCGCCGTGGCGGTTGCCCTGGAAATAGTCATACCCCGATGCTACATACCCCCTGGTGGGGCCGTTGCCCAGGGAGCGGCCATCGTAGCCGGCCAGGGGGAACATCCAGGAGGATTGGGGAAAAGCCTCCCCCCCCCTGTCACGGTATTCGCGACGCAGTTCCGGCAGCAGCAGCCGCAGTTCGTCACGGGCAGCCGTCCTGGCGATACGCCCGTCGCGTATCCGGCTGTTCAGGATGTTGAAGCGGAGCACCGCCGGAGAGGGAGGCGGATTATCCGCCACGACGGGCGTTCCGGACAACGGCGCCTCAGGTGAGGCCAGGCCGGGGCGGGGAAGCAGACAGAGCAGACAGGAAATGACAATGAAACTAAGGCGGCCTGAACGGTTCACGGGAGATCCTGGGGGTAAAAATGGTCGCAATACGCGGCGGAAAAGCATATCATCCCTCCAGCAGGGCCACCACACAAAACGCGCCTCCGGAAGGAAGACATGCAGATTTCGAAAAAGAACATACTCACCGTTCTCAAGCAGCAGGAGGGGGCAATCCATTTCGCCGGGATACTCCGCCAGTTCGGCGGCCGCCACGTCAAACACGAACTGAAGCGGATGCTGGACGACATGGCGGATGACAACGAGCTGGTCAGGTTCCGGGGCAACAGCTACGCCCTGGCAACGGCCGTGACCAGCATCCGCGGCAGGCTCTCCAGTCACCGCGACGGCTACGGTTTCGTCACCCCCCAGGACGGGGGAGAGGACATCTTCATCCCCCTGCGCCACATGAGGGGCGCCATACATGGCGACACCGTGGAGGTGCGGGCGTCACGGAGCCGCATGGGGGGAGGCAAGCTTGAGGGGAGCATCACCCGCGTGCTGGAACGGGGGACGAGTCGCGTGGTGGGGCGGTACGAAGAGACCGGGCGGGGCGCCATCGTCATCCCCGAGGAGACACGCCTCAACCTGATCATCGCCATTCCCCCCGCAGGGCGCGGCCTGGCCCGGGACGGGCAGCAGGTGGTGGTGGAGCTCTCCTCCTATCCCGTAGGCGGCCGACCGGCCGAGGGACGGGTGGCGGAGGTGCTGGGGTGGCCCGACGACCCGGAGGTGGAGGTGCAGTCGGCCATCCGCCGCTTCGACCTGCCGCACATCTTCGGCCCGGAAGCAGTGGCAGAGGCGGAAGCAATCCCCGAGACGGTACCGCGGCATGAACTGACCGGTCGGGTTGATCTGCGTCCACTCCCCACGGTGACGATCGACGGCGAGACGGCCAAGGATTTCGACGACGCCGTCTCCCTGCGGCGCGAAGGGGATTCATTCCGGTTGTGGGTTTCCATCGCCGACGTATCCCGGTACGTCAAGCCCGACAGCCATCTGGACCGGGAGGCATACCTGCGCGGCACCTCGGTCTACTTCCCCGACCGCTGCATTCCCATGCTGCCGGAACGGCTCTCCAACGGCATCTGCTCCCTCAACCCGGGGGTGGACCGCCTGACCATGACCGCCGAGATGCTCTTCGACGAGACGGGAACGATGCGGGCATCCTCCTTCTACCCCAGCGTCATCAGGAGTGCCGCCCGGCTCACCTACACCCGGGTGAAGCGGCTCATCGTGGACAACGACCGGGAAACGGCCGACAGCCTGGGGACCCTGGCCCCCATGCTCCTGGAGATGAAGGAGCTGGCCCTGATCCTGATGCGGATGCGACGGAGACGGGGAAGTATCGACTTCGACCTGCCGGAATCAGAGATCATCATCGGCCTGACCGGCCTGACCGAGGGGATCGTGCGCGCGGAGCGCACCCTGGCCCACCAGCTGATCGAGGAGTTCATGCTGGCCGCCAACGAAGCGGTGGCGCGGTTCATCAGCGGCAAAGGGATCCCTCTGCTCTTCCGCATCCACGAAAACCCGGACCCGGCCAAGCTGATCGATTTCCAGGAATTCGCCTACGGTTTCGGCTACGAGTTTCCCATGGGGGAGGGAAAAGTCGATCCGGCCGACCTGCAGCGCCTGCTGGAGAGCGCCTCCGGTCGCCCCGAGGAGCGGATGATCAACTACGCCCTCTTACGCTGCATGAAGCAGGCCCGCTACGCCGCCGAAAACCTGCGTCACTTCGGCCTGGCCTCCCCCTGCTACTGTCACTTCACCTCACCCATCCGCCGCTACCCGGACCTGGTGGTGCACCGCATCCTCAGGTTGGTGGTGGAGCTTGAGGAGAACCGGGGAAGCAGGCACGCCGAGAAGCAGCTGGAGCTGGTTACCCGGGACCTGTCCCAGACCGGCGAGCATACGAGCCAGCGCGAACGGGTGGCCATGGAGGCGGAGCGGGACATCGTCGAGCTGAAGAAGGCCCAGTTCATGCTGCAACACGTGGGAGAGGAGTTCGACGGTTTCATCACCGGCGTGACCGGCTTCGGGTTTTTCGTGGAACTGGAAGAGTTGTTCGTGGAGGGGTTGGTGCATGTCTCTACGCTGGAAGACGACCTGTACGGCTACGTGGAGAAGCGGCACTCCCTGGTGGGGCGACAGCGGGGGCGGGTACTGCGCATCGGCGACAGGACGCGGGTACGGGTGGCGGCGGTCTCACCGGCAACCAGGAGAATCGAATTCGTGCTCACCGGACACACCCCGTCCACGTCAACGTCAGCCGTGGTAAGGGAGGAAGAGTTCCCCCCCATCCCTATCAGAGGCAAACGCCCGAAAATCTCTGCCCGCAAGAGCACCCCGAGCGCCAAGAAACGCCCGGAAAACAACGGGAATCCTCCGGGGGGAGGCAGCCGCGGCGGCAGGAGACGGCGCTGAGGCCGCCACGGCCGCGGCGCGCGCAAATGGAGGAGAGTCGTTCAGTTGTCCCGGGCTTCCCAGGCCAGGGGTTCATCCAGGAAACTGTCGGCGCGGGTGAGGAGCTTGTGCTCCACCTGTTCCCTGATCCCGTTCCGCTTTATCAGCTCCATGTCCTCGTCCGTAAGACTCCCCGTTTCAGCCAGGGCCACGAACACATCAACCATCAGCCGCTGTCCTCTCGCGTCGACCTGTTTCATGGCAACGTCCTCCCGCACATCATGAACCACGAAAGCAGTCTACAGATAACGCGTCTCTAATGCAACAGGATATATGATTAAACATCAACCAACAATTGGAGCCGGGTCACCCCGGCCGTTGCCATCCAGCACCTCCCGCAGCTTTCCGGCAAGAAAACGGGGCGAAAGCGGTTTCTGTACAAAGGCGCACTGTCCCTGGCAGACCCCCTGGCGGACGATGATGTCATCGCTGTAACCTGACATGAAGACCACCCGCGCCGCAGAGTGCCGGGCAAGAAACAGCTGGGACAGCTCTCCCCCCCCCATTCCGGGCATGACCACATCAGTCAGCAGCAGATCGATCCGCCGACCGCTCTCCCCTGCCATGAGCAGCGCCTCGTCACCGGAACGGGCCGCAAGAACCGTATACCCCAGAGGTTCCAACAGGGAGACGATCAGGGAAAGAATCGAGGCATCGTCCTCCACCACCAGGAGCGTCTCGTTGCCTCCGGGCATGACTTCAGCCGACTCCCGCGATGCCTCGACGCGGCTCTCGTGGCTGACCGGAAAGTAGACTTTGAATTCGCTCCCCCTCCCCGGTTCGCTGTAGACGTAGATGTGTCCCGCCATCTGCCTGACAATACCGTAGACCGTGGACAGCCCCAGACCGGTCCCCTCCCCCACCTGTTTGGTGGTGAAGAACGGCTCGAAGATCCGTGCCTGAACCTCCGGACTCATGCCCGTTCCCGTATCCCGCACCGAGAGCATCACATAGGGACCGGGGGAAAGGTCCAGGTGGCGACTGGTATAGGAGCTGTCCAGCTCCACGTCCCCGGTGCGGATGCACACCGTCCCCCCCTGAGGCATGGCGTCTCGGGCATTGACCACCAGGTTCATAATGATCTGCTCCACCTGGGCGGGATCGACCAGTATGTTCCGTACCGGCGCCTCGGTCCGCAGTTGGAGGACGACATCCTCTCCGATCACCCGCCCCAGGATCCTGGCCATATTATCAACCAGCGACCGGATATCCACCACCTGGGGCTCCAGCGTCCCCTTGCGGCTGAAGACCAGGAGCTGGCGGACCAGAGCCGCCGCCCTCATGCCCGAATCGTGAATGACGTCCAGGTATTCCGCCATTTTCTCGTCATGGCCGGCCCTCTGGCGGGCAATCTCGCTGTAACCAAGGATGGCAGTCAGAATATTGTTGAAGTCATGGGCGACGCCGCCCGCCAGCCGACCGATGGATTCCATCTTCTGGGCCTGGAGAAACTGGAACTGGAGCTGTTCCTTTTCCTGCTCCACGTTCTTCCTGGCCGTCACGTCCCGGATGACATGCACCACGCCTTCCCTGATGCGCTGCCGCCCGGAACGGGCAAGGGATCTGATCTCGTAGCAGTTGCCGGTACGCGGGTCGAGCAGTTCACGGCTGAGTCCCTGTCCCTCCCCCGGTTCTTCGTTGAAAAGGGGACAGGCAGGAGGCAGCTGTTCCAGAAGACGGGGTCCCTCCATGGCCTGGGCGGCCAGGTTCATCCTGGTGACAACGCCGGCGCCATCCATCAGAACAATGCCGTCATTGATGGTATTGAAGGAATCCTCCCACTCTTCCCGGGCCGCGCGCACCTCCCGCGCGCCGCGTTCCAGCCTGCCCACCTGGGTGCAGACCAGCGGGACCGGCAGCAGCAACGAAAACAGGACCGGACTGAGCCAGAAATCCATCCCGCAGAAGAGCGCCAGTGACACCAGCCAGACAGCCGCCAGGGCCAGGCCGCACCAGAGCAGCATGCTCCGGGCTCCCAGGCCCGGGAAGAGCAGGAAGGCGGCCAATGCCCCGGCCAGGGAGAGCGCCAGCAGCAGCGGTTCCGGAGCCGGCACGATGTCATTGTGGTTGAGAAGGGTATTCAGGATGGCAGCGTGGGCTTCCACGCCGTGCATAACGGTGCGCGTCTGACTGAAAGGGGTCAGTACGCCCCCATCCAGGCCGGCGGCGGTAACCCCCACCAGGACGATGCGGCCGGAGAAGTATGCCGGCGGATAGCGGCCATCCAGGATGTCCACCAGCGAGAGGTGGGGAAAGGTCCCAGGAACGCCGCAATAGTTGATCAACTGGCCGTCCTGCTGCCGCAGGTCCGGTCCGTGGACGCCGGGTTCCGCGGCTGGAGGGGGAGACGGGCGCGCGAGCCGTTCACCCCCCAGGAGGCCATGGAGAGCCGAGGCAAAGGAGGGGATCACCCGTCCGCCACTGTAAAGCGTGTGGTAGACGCTCCTGACAACCCCGTCCATGTCCTGTTCCAGATACACATGTCCGTTCCGGTCGGATTCCAGTTCTCCGGCAGGGAGAATCGTCTGAAAGGGATGCTCCAGGGAGACCGGCAGCACGACGCGGCCGTGCCTGGCGATCGCCTCGGCCAGGAGCGGGTCGTCCCCGGTCGGTTCGGCCAGCAGGATATCCAGGCCAACCACCGCTCCCGGCCCGACGGCATCCAGAAGCCTGGCATACTGGCTGCGTCGCAACGGCCACCTGCCGAGCCGGTTCAGGGTCTCGTCGTCGATGGCGGCGATCAGGATGCGCCGGTCCGGCTCCATCGGTCCCCGCAGACGAAAAAACAGGTCGTAGCAGAAGCGGTTCATCCCCCCCGTGAAGCCCAGCTGTTCCGCTCCCAGGACCAGAGCGAAACCGAGCAGCAGCATCAGCAGATTTCTCTGGCTGAAGATCCCGCGAAACCTCACGCCGCGCCTCCCCGCCGGGGTAGCTTGAAAATCCAAGGTGTTACAAGACCAGCAGCAGGATCAGTCCCGCTGCTCCCAATGCCCCTCCCGCCGCCAGAGGCCACCACCGCTTGACCTCGAAGCTCTGGGAGGGGGAGAAAGGGCCTTCGTTCCCCTGGGGATCGATGCTGCTGGTGCGCGCATAGTAGACGCCGGCCCGCCGCGGCGCCTCCAGGCTCACCTGCGGCTCGGACAGGTGACGGTCAACCAGGGGGGATTCGAAGCGTTCGTTGTCGGCCAGTTGAAAGTGGTACCCGAAGCCCGCCCCCTGGCTCGGCCAGCGCAGGTGAATCCTGTTCCCCTCCCGGCTCGGCTTTTCCAGCAAAGGAGCAGGGGGAGGGGGGATCAGGGTAAAAGAAACCGGATCGGACCAGGTTCCTCGGAAACCGTCAGATGCCACGGAACGGATACGAAAAAAACGACGGCCGACATCGCCGAAATCCTGTTCATGGGTGGTGACATTCAACTCCACCAGGGTGGTGGAGTCAGGGGGGAAACCGGGTTCCGGCGAAATCTGGAGCTGATAGGAAGCGGCATCCGCCACCTTGAGCCAGCGGAAGGAGATCCGCTTTCCGGAAAGCAGCGCCGTGTCGCGCGGTTCCTGGATAAAGGGGGGCAATGGGTTGGCGCGCAGGGTCAGTTCAACCGGAGTGGAGAACGGCCCTTCCAGGCCACGGTCGTCGACGCTCAGGGCCTGGCAGTAATAGACGCCGCCCTCCAGTCCGGAAAAGCGCGGCGTTTCTCCGGTCCTGAACAGCTGTTCCCGAACCAGCTCCCGCCCTTCCCGGTCGCGGGAGAGCAGCAGACGATGGGCAGTGGCGCCGTCTACCGGCTGGAGGGAGATCTGTATGGGAGTACCGCGGAACAGCTGCCGCGATTCCCCCAGGCAAGGTGGAGGAAGCAGTGCGCGCGGTGGGAGAGGCGGCTGTCCCTGCCGGACCAGGGTACCCTCTCCCTGCCGCACCATAACCGTGCGACGCCGGGCATCCACCTGCACCACTCCCTCCAGGACCTCGGCAGTGGTCCCCCTGACGGCATCGGCGGCAACGCGAAAATCGGTGCCCCGGGCAACAGCCAGAGCTGAAGGAGTCCTGATCTCCATGCGGGACCCCTGTCCCGTGGCATGCCGCACCCTGACCAGCACCCTCCCCGCGGAGATGAGCAACCGGCGGAACAGATGGTTACCTGCCTTCAGTTGGGAAGCACTCAGGTCAAGGGTGGTGTCCGGCTGCAGAAAGAGAGAGCTGCCGTCAGGAAAAACGATCTCGACCGCAGCCTGGCTGCCGGTTCTGATCAGGCTCCCCTGCCGAACCGGATCGCCGCTCCTCAAGGGACGCCACTTCTTCTGGCCAGCGGACCTGACCATAACCTCCGCCCTAGTGAAAGTAACCCTGCCGTCGCGGGGCACCCCCCTGAGCAGTTCAACGGGTATCACCAGCCGCTGTCCCGGCATGATCAGGTTGTTGTCGCCGAGCCGGTTGATCCGGCCGATTTCGGGCCATCGTGCGGGGGTACGCAGGTAGGCGCGACAGATGGAGATCAGGGTATCGCGTTGTACGACCCTGAGCTCGACGGCATCCCCCCCCCCGGCCCGGGCAGAAACGGGAGACAGACAGCCCACAAGCGCCAGCAGAGCCACGGCCAGCAGCACACCACCTCTCCCGCTCTTCCGCTGCTTCATATCCCCCCCAAATCGTTGCACATCGCACATAATACATTTTTAAAACAACTTTTCAACAGCTAACGTTTTCTCCATCCTGCTCGGAATAACAGTTGACAGGCAGGCCAAAAAAACCTAAAAAGGACCCAAACAGTCTTTTTGAGGTTATGCCGCATGATGGAGTTAACGAGGAAGGGTGAATACGCGATTCGTGGTATCGTTTATCTGGCTTCCCGGCCGATGGATCAGGTCTGCCTGTTGAGCGAGATCGCGGCCGCCGTGGACGTACCCCAGACATTTCTGGCCAAGATATTCCAGCAGTTCAGCAAGATCGGCCTGGTACGTTCCTACCGCGGGACCGGGGGCGGCTTCATGCTCGGCCGCGCGCCGGAGAAGATCACGCTGCTGGAGGTGGTGGAAGCGGTGGAAGGCCCCATAATCCCCAACCGCTGCGTCATCGGCAGCGGCGAATGCGACCGCAGCACATCCTGCCGCGTGCACCCGGTTTGGCTGAAGGTGCAGGACCAGGTGCGCGCAACCCTTGCGGAGACAACCCTGAAGGAACTGGCGGACCGGTAACGGCACCGCCTGTTTTTTTGAACCCCAAAAAGACAATTAAGGTCTTTTTCAGGCTTTCCGCGCCATAACGTGAAATCCGGCGTCAAGCTGCTACAATCAGTGCCAGCAACGCGGTTGTGGCCACCGACGGTTCGATTGACCCCCTTATTTCCGCGGACAGCCGCATGTTCAATTCACCCCGAGGAGGAAGCATGGACGCACTACTGCTCAGTCGTCTGCAATTCGCCGTAACCTGCATGTTCCATTTCATTTTCGTTCCGCTGACCCTGGGGCTCTCCATCATGGTGGCCTGGATGGAGACCCGCTACGTCATGACCGGCGACGAGACCTGGCTGCGCATGACCAAGTTCTGGGGCAAGCTGTTCCTGATCAATTTTGCCCTGGGAGTGGTCACCGGCATAACCATGGAGTTCCAGTTCGGCATGAACTGGGCCGAATACTCACGCTACGTGGGCGACATCTTCGGCGCGCCCCTGGCCATCGAGGCCACGGTCGCCTTCTTCCTGGAGTCGGTATTCATCGGCCTGTGGATCTTCGGCTGGGAAAAGGTTTCGAAGCAGGTGCACCTCCTCTCCATCTGGCTGGTGGCCATCGCCACCAACCTCTCCGGCCTGGTCATCATCCTGGCCAACGCCTGGATGCAGCATCCAGTGGGGTACACGCTGCGCAACAACAGGGCCGAAATGACCGACTTCGTCGCCGTGCTCACCAACCCCTACGGCCTGATCAAGTTCGGCCACCAGATCACCGCGGCCTACACGGTGGCGGCTTTCTTCGTGCTGGGAATCTCGGCCTGGCACTTGCTGCGCGGCAATGAGCCGGACTTTTTCAAGCGCTCCTTCCGCCAGGCATCCCTGTTCGGCCTGGCGGCCTGCCTGCTGGCCGCCCTGGTGGGGGACATGTCATCCGTGGAGGTGGCCAGGGTCCAGCCGGCCAAGTTCGCCGCCATGGAATCCATCTGGGAGACGAAGCAGGGCGCGGACATGCACCTGATCCAGGTTCCCGACGAGAAGAACGAGCGCAACTCCCTGGAGGGGCTGACCATCCCGAACCTGATCAGCCTGCTGGCATTCCGGGACGCCAACGCCCAGGTCACCGGCCTGAAGGAGTTCCCCCGGGAGCTGCGGCCGCCGGTCCTGCCGGTTTTTCTCAGTTTCCGCATCATGGCCGGACTGGGGGTCTACTTCATCCTGACCAGCCTGATCGCACTGATCATCTCCCTCCGGGGGCAACCCGAGCGGCACCGCCTGTTCCTGACCCTGCTGGTCTTTTCCCTGCCGCTCCCCTATATCGCCAACCAGCTGGGCTGGCTGGTGGCTGAGGTGGGTCGTCAGCCCTGGATCGTCTACGGCGTGCTGAAGACCGCCAACGCCGTATCTACAAACGTATCAGCCCTGCAGGTGGCCCTGTCCCTGGCCGGGTTCACCATCCTCTACGGCGCACTCGGCCTGATCGATATCTATCTACTGTTCAAATACGCCCGCAAGGGACCCGAGGAGAGCGGCTCCGGTATCATCAATCTGGCAGGGAGGGCATAGCGCATGGAAGCAACGGCATTTCAGATCATCTGGTTTATTCTCTGGGGCGTACTGTGGAGCTTCTACTTCATGACCGACGGTTTCGTCCTGGGAACCGGCTTCATGTCCGGGTTCCTGGCCACGAATGACACGGAACGCAGGGTCCTGATCAACACGGTCGGTCCGGTCTGGGACGGCAACGAAGTCTGGCTGGTCACCGCCGGCGGCGCCACCTTCGCCGCCTTCCCCACCACCTATGCCCTGATGTTCAGCAACCTCTACACGGCGCTGCTGCTGCTGCTGTTCGCCCTGATCGTGCGCGGGGTCGCCTTCGAGTTCCGTGGCAAAATCGACACCCCTGCCTGGAAGAAGGGGTGGGACTGGGCCATCACCATCTCCAGCTTTCTGCCCAGCCTGCTCTTCGGCGTGGCGTTCGGCAACATCTTCCGGGGCATCCCCATGCGCAACGACTTCAGCAGCGCGACCTTCGCCTACGACGGTTCACTGCTGACCCTGCTCAATCCCTACGGTCTCCTGACCGGTCTTCTGTTCGTCATGCTGTTCGCGGTCCACGGTTCCCTGTACGCAGCCATCAAGACAACCGGTGAACTATCCCGACGGGCAGGCACCATGGCTGCCAGACTCTGGCTTCCCCTGGTTGCGACGGCGGTGCTCTTCCTGCTGGCCAGCTACCCGGCCACGGAGCTGTACCACAACTACCTGAAGACGCCCCTGCTTGCCATTGTCCCCCTGGTGGCCGTCTCCTCGCTCCTGCTGGTCGGGCTGTTCATTTCCCGCGACAGGCTGCACCTGGCCTTTCTCTTCTCCTGCCTGACCATCGTTTTCGTCTGCTACACCGGAGTTGCCGGGCTGTTCCCCAACCTGATCCCCTCCAGCATCGATCCGGCCTCCAGCCTGACCATCCACAACTCATCGTCGAGCCTCTTGACTCTGAAGATCATGACCGTCGTGGCCCTGATCTTCGTCCCCATCGTGATCGCGTACAAGATCTGGGTCTACCGCATCTTCCGGGCACGGGTCACCAACGAGGATGTTCTGGAGAGTTCCGAGGCCTACTGAGAGGCTTGCACGGACCACGCCAAACCGGGGAGACGGCCGCGTTCGCTCCCCCCGATTTGACATCCGTCCCCGGATGCTGTATAAGGCTAGCACTCAACCCCACCGCCAAAGTCTCGGTTCACCGGGACTTTGGCGTTTTGCGGGCATCCACCATGAAAGGAGTACCCAGCCGGGAGCCCTCCCCTGTCCCCCAGGCGCTCGCGCCCTTCCGGCAAAGCCGACACAACCACCCCTATCCTACTATGAGAATACTTATCATTAACGCACTCTGCCTGCTGTCTCTGGCAGGCTGCGAAAACGCGACCATCAGGAAAGCCGAACTGCCTGCCACGACAACGGCTTCCTCCGAATCCCCGCTGGACCGCGAGATCAAGAGACTGCTGGAAAAAGGGGTCTCCATGAGCGAACGAAAACGCCAGCTCACGGCCATCGAAACCACCTTCCAGCGCCACACCACCCCCGAGCGGGCCCGCCGACTGGCGGCGCTCTGCTTCACCAAAACCCTGGGCACCCCCTTCCTCCCCTTCGACCTCGCCGAAATCGCGGTTGCGGAAACGGGCGGCCACCGGCTCTCCTCGTCGGCGGTATCCTCCCGCGGCGCCCTGGGAGTCTGGCAGCTCATGCCCCAACGAGCCCGCAGCCACGGCTACACCCCCTCCGACATGGCGAACGACGAGAAGTGCGCCGAAGCGGCCGTGCGGGAACTGTCCAGCAAGCTGCGCATGGCCCAGGGCAACCTGGAGCGCGCCAAGCGCCTGTACTGCGGCCAGGGGCCCCAGGCCGACTACTACCTGCGCAAGATCAGAAAGATCCGCCATGAAATGGTGGCCGTTCTGGAACAGCAGACCGAGCGCCTGGCCATGGGCGATCCGGGAACACGGACCCAATGAGCGGACGGCTGCTGCGAATTCTGCTGATCCCCCTGCTGTTCCTCTGGGGCTGCTCGCTGCTGCTGAAAGAGCCCGAGGTAACCCTCTCGGGCATCACCCTCCTGGGCGTGGATACGGCCGGAGCCGACCTGGAGTGCGCTCTGGCCGTATCCAACCCCAATTCCTACGACCTGACCCTCAAGGGCTACAGCTACAACCTGCACGTCATGTCCCTCCCCTTAGCCTCCGGCGGACGCAACCAGCCGCTGACCCTGCCGGCGGGCGCACGAACCGACATGCGCCTGCCGTTCCGCGTCAGGTACACCGACCTGCTGGAAATCCTCAAACGGCGTCCCGACTTCAACCAGGTACCGTACCGGCTCCAGGCCAGCCTGCAGGTGGGAACCCCCCTGGGAGAGATGGGTGTCCCCCTGGACATGAGCGACACCTTCAACGTGCCGGAACAGTACCGGCCAAGCCACTACCTGAACAGGCTGATGGGCATCGTATCCCGCCCCCGCTAGGCGGGCTTTTTGCTTGATAACGGCGCGGCCGCTCTGTAAGATACACTCCCCTCTGCGGAGAGGCTGCACCACTCCTGCTTGCCACAAGGAATCTTACCTGGTGAAGTGGACCTCATCTTCCGACAGCGCAGGCGGCCCATTCCTGCGTACACGGCTGACCCTGGCCTTCCTGACGGCATCGGCGACCATCCTGGCCCTGGCCGCGATCTGTCTGGCGCCGGGCCGGGAGAGTGAGACGTTCCCGCACCTTGCCCCCCTGGTGGGCGTACTGGCACTGGCCGGCATCGCCCTGGTGGCCTGGCTGCTGGCCGGGACGGCCCGTTCCCTCACCCACTCACTCTCCTCCTGCACCCGCCTGGCCCAGGCCCTGGCGGAGGGAAGACAGGATGAAGCGCAGGCTGAAGCCGGCGGAGCGGAGACAACGGCCCTGGCCGCTGCCCTGAACAGGTGCGCCGCGCGCCTCAAGCAGCAACACCGCGCACTGGACGCCATCTGCGGCAGCCTGGCCTCCCTGGACGGCGCCCTCAGGGCGGGCAGCAGCAGCATGGGGCACGGCCTGCGGCGCCAGGAAACGGACATGCGCCAGTTGGTCCCCCAGGTGGCGCGTATGGAACAGAACCTGAAAGACAGTGCCAGCGCTCTGGAGGGCCTGCTGACAGTGGCATCCACAACGGGAAACAGCACCCGCGCCATGGTAGCAGCCAGTGAACGGCTGGCCGCCATCGGCGACAATCTGGGAGCGTCCCTGGACGAGGTCGAAGCTGCCGTGGGCAGGATGGATGCCACGTCCAGGAGTTGGGCCGCCACCATCGCGGAGATGCTGGCCATGGCCGCCGCGGGCGCCTCGTCCCGAAGCGCTCTGGAATCCGCCGTCAGGCAGGCCGAGAAGAGCGGCCAGGACACACGCTCCATCGTCGAGGGGGTGTCCCGCGACATCGATGCCGCCAGACGGGCGACCCAGGAGGCCATAACCGGCATGGGGGCCATCAGGGGTGCCTCGTCGGCCACGGCAGAGGCGATCGCAAACCTTTCCCGCCGGGCTGAGGCAACCGACGCCATTCTGCCGGTCATCACCGACCTGGCCGAACAGACCGACCTCCTGGCCCTGAACGCCACCATCATCGCTACCCAGGCCGGCGACATGGGGCGGGACTTCAGCATCATTGCCGACGAGATCAGAGAGCTTTCGGAACGCACCGGCAGCTCCACCCGTGAGATCGCCGCCATCGTCCACGGCATACGGGACGAGAGCCGCCACGCGGTGGAATCCATCGGCCAGGTGGAAGACCGCATCGCAGGCGGGGAGCGCCTTGCCCGGCAAGCTGCTCTGGCGCTGGAGGTCATCGTCAGCGGCATGCAGCAGGCGCTCTTGCAGATGGACGGCATCGGCAGCGCCGGCCTTGAGCAGGCCCGCGTTGTCCGGGAGCTGCTGGACGCCCTGGGACGGATCAACGACCAGGCCCAGCGCATCGCCCGTTCCAGCGCCGACCAGCACCGGCTGACGGAATTCTGCCTGGCAACGCTGGAACAGCTGGGAACGCTGACCTCCCAGGTCCGCTCCCTGGCCCGCGAACAGCGCCACGACGGAGCCCTGGCGCTCCAGGCAACAGCTACCCTGGCCGGCGCCATCGGTCAGCTGCGCGACGGTGTGGCTGCTCCGTGCGCCCTCACCCCCACCGCCACGCTGGAAACGCTCCAGACCCAGGCCAGCTCCTCGGGCGACGGCCTGAAGGCCCTGGACGCCGGCCTGGACCAGCTGGGACACCAGGTCAGGCTGCTCAGGGAACAGCTGGCCAGCTTCAGTGCATGACCCAACTCCACACGCAACGGACATCTCCACCATGAACAGACTCACCCACTGCTTCACCCACCTGAAGGAACGCAACGACAAGGCACTGGTCACGTTCATCACCGCCGGCGACCCGGACCTGGCTACCACCCAGACCATGATCCCGCTGCTGCACCAGGCAGGCGCGGACATCATCGAACTGGGCATGCCCTTTTCCGATCCCATGGCCGACGGCCCCACCATCCAGCTCTCCTCGGAGCGGGCCCTGGCCTCGGGAACGACCCTGGAAAAGATCCTGGAGATGGTACGCAGCGTGCGTCGCGGCTGCCAGGTCCCCATCGTCCTGATGGGCTACCTGAACCCGTTGCACGCCTACGGCTACGAGCGTTTTGCCCGCGACGCCGCCCAGGCCGGCGTGGACGGCGTCCTGGTAGTGGACATGCCCCCCGAGGAGGCCGGGCCGTTCCTGGGCCATGCCGCCGCCCACGACCTGAAGGTGATCTTCCTGCTGACCCCCACCTCCACCGACGACCGCATCGCCACCGTGGCCCGGCTGGGTCAGGGCTTCGTCTACTACGTGACCGTGACCGGGGTCACCGGCGCGCGTCAGCAGGTATCCACCACCCTGGACGACGAGCTTGCCCGGGTCCGCGGCCGGATCGGCATTCCTCTGGTGGCCGGCTTCGGCATTTCCACCCCCCCCCAGGCAGCCCAGGTAGCGACCATGGCGGACGGGGTCGTGGTGGGAAGCGCCCTGGTCAAACTGTTTCAGCAGCACGGCGGAGAGGAGTTGCAGGGGGAAGCCACCCGGTTTGTCGCCTCTCTCAGGCAGGCCATCTCCGCCCGGGAGCCGTGAGCCGCCCACGGCCGGCAGGCGTGAGGCTTCTTGACAGCAGGGGGCTTATCTGTTACCACGTGCACTTATTTTGAACATTTTTTCGCATACCACAACGAGAATCGAGGAATTCATCATGAGCTGGTTCCACAGGGAAAGGGCAGGCATCAACAGGACACAGGTGAAGAAGAGCAGGGTCCCCCAGGGGATGTGGGTCAAGTGCCCCGGCTGCTCCGCCACCCTGCTCGCCAAGGAGCTGGACGCCAACCTGAACGTCTGCCCCAGATGCGGACATCACCACCGCATCACCGTGCGCCGCCGCCTGGAGTCCCTGCTGGACGAAGCGGCCTGGCAGGAACATGACAACGCCATGACATCGGTGGACTTCCTCCAGTTCAAGGACGCCAAGAGTTACCAGGAACGCATCGATGCAGCCCTGGCCAAGGGAGGCTCCCGGGATGCCGTGGTCTGCGTTGAGGGGAGCATCTCCGGAACCGTCGTGCAACTGGCCGTCTTCGACTTCGCCTTCATGGGGGGGAGCATGGGGAGCGTGGTGGGGGAAAAAATAACCCGCGCCATCGAGCGGGGCATCGAGAAGCGCCAGCCGGTGATCATCGTCTCCGCCTCGGGCGGCGCCCGCATGCAGGAAAGCATCCTCTCCCTGATGCAGATGGCCAAGACCTCGGCGGCCCTAGCAAAGCTGAAGCAGGCCGGACTCCCCTTCATCTCCATCCTGACCGACCCCACAACCGGCGGGGTCACCGCCAGCTTCGCCATGCTGGGGGACGTCAATATCGCCGAGCCGAAGGCCCTGATCGGGTTCGCCGGCCCCCGGGTCATCGAACAGACCCTGCGCCAGAAGCTCCCCGAGGGGTTCCAGCGAGCCGAGTACCTGCTGGAGCACGGCATGGTGGACGTGATCGTCCCCCGCACGGAGATGCGCGCCAAACTGGCATCGATCCTGGGCATACTGTACCGCCCCGCCGCCTGACATGCCCCTGGCCGCCATCCTGGAGAGGCTCTACGCCCGCCGCAGGTTCGGCATCCGCCCCGGCATCCAGAGGGTCAGGCCGTTGCTGGACCGGCTGGACAACCCCGAGCGGCGCTTTCGCTGCATCCATGTGGTCGGCACCAACGGCAAGGGTTCCACGGCCGCCTTTCTCTCCTCCATCCTGACCGCGGCCGGCCACCGGACCGCCCTGTTCAGCTCTCCCCACCTGATCCACTTCAGGGAGCGCTTTCGCGTCAACGGCCGGGAACCGGGGGATGGACAGCTGGCTTCTCTGCTGGAACGGGTGCTGGCCATGGCTCCCGAAGAGGCGACCTTTTTCGAGATCGTCACCGCCCTGGGGGCGCTGCTGTTCGCCGAGGAACGGGTGGAACTGGCCGTAGTGGAGGCCGGCATGGGAGGGGGTTCCGACGCCACGGCGGCCCTGGCCGGCATGATGACCCTGATCACCCCCATCTCCCTGGACCACTGCGACTACCTGGGCGACTCGCTGGCAAGGATCGCCGCCGAGAAGAGCGCCATCATTCCGGAGGGGACGCCGGTGCTGGTCTCCCGTCAGACGGCCGTTGTGAACGACACTATCCGCGCCTTCTGCCGCTGCGGCCGGTCGCCCCTCTCCCAGGAGGGCATGGACTTCAGCGCCGCCTGGAGCGGGCCGGGAATCCTGGAGTACCGCGGCATGGGGGTCAGGCTCCCGGGCCTCAGGCCGGGCATTCCGGGACGTTATCAGGCCGGGAACGTCTCCCTGGCCCTGGCAGCGGCCGAGACCCTTGACGCACGGGGCATCCCGGTGCCGGTCGAAGCCATGGCATCGGGCGTGTCAGCGGCACGCTGGCCGGGACGCATGGAACTGCTCCCCGGCCCTCCCCGGCTGCTGCTGGACGGGGCCCACAATCCGGCCGGGGCACTGGCCCTGGCGGAAGCCCTGGCGGATTATTGTTACGAGCGTCTGATACTGGTGGCAGGAGTCATGGCGGACAAGGACGCCCACGCCATCATGGCCCCCCTGGCACCGCTGGTCACCAGGGCTTACTGCGTCACGCCGTCCCTGGAACGGGCCATGGACGACGTAGCGCTGGCGCGGTTGCTGAACGGGCTGGGCGTGAACGCGCTCCCCAGCGGTACCGTGGCGGACGGAATTAAGGCGGCACGAAACCAGGCCCGCAACCAGGATCTGATTCTGGTGTGCGGTTCCCTGTTCACCGTGGGTGAGGCAAGGGCCGTAGTAACGGGACACCAATTTGAAGGAATCCGGGGATAGGATCGCCCAACGTATGAACATCAAACGACTGCTGATACTGCTCGCCTGCCTGCTGCTTCATGCCGCCGCGGGCCGCGCCGAAGACGACATCACCATCAAGGCCGACTCCATGAGCCACAACCAGGCCGACGACACTGTCTCGGCCGACGGCAACGTCAGGATGGAGTGGGGCGGCATGACCATGACCGCCCGTCGCGCCATCTACAACCGCGAGACCAGGATCCTGACCGCTTACGAGGATGTGGTCATCATCAAGGGTGAGGACAGGCTGCGGGGGGACACGGCCACCTGGAACATGGCCAGCGGCCAGGGGGAGCTGAACAACGCCACTGCCGACGTGGCCGACTCCAGTATTTCCCTCAGCGGCGAGCGGATCGTTCGTAACAACGACGGCACCCTTATCCTGAACAACACCCAGCTGACCACCTGCGAACAGCCGAACCCCAGCTGGAAGTTCTCCGCCGGCCAGCTGAAGGTGGATCCCCGGGGATACGCCATCGGCAGAAACCTGGTCTTCTACATCAAGGATACGCCGGTCATGTATGTCCCCTGGATGGCCTTTCCCGCCACGCGGGAGAAACAGTCAGGCCTGCTCTTCCCCCACCTGGGCTACTCCAAGAAACGGGGCGCACAGCTGGACATCCCCTTCTACTGGGTCATCTCCCCCAGCCAGGACGCCACCATCGACCTGGACCTGCAAAGCAAGCGCGGCGCGGGCCTGGGGGTGGACTACCGCTACCTGCGCAGCCGCGACAGCGAAGGAAAACTGTACGGCTACCTGATCTATGACACCAAGGAAAGCCGCTGGCGCGGCCAGATGGCCCAGACCCACCGGGAGATCTTCTCGCCGGACCTTAACCTGCGCACCTCCATCAACCTGACCACCGACCGTGACTTCCTGGACGATTACGGCATCAAGAGCGGCGACTACAACCGCCAGCAGAACGCAACCGTCATCAACGCCCTCAAGACCTGGCAACACTACGCCCTGAACGCCACCTTGCGTTACAGCGAGGACATGTACGCCGAGAACAACCGCGACACCCTGCAGACCCTCCCCTCCTTCGGCCTGTCAACGGTGCGCCAGCAGCTCTTCGCCACCCCGCTCTACTTCGACCTGGACGCCACAGCAACGAACTTCTACCGCGACAACGGCGTCAGCGGCATGCGGCTGCATGCGTTCCCCCGCCTGAGTATGGTGACCGGCCTGCCGGGATACCTGAACGCCACTCTCTTCGCCGGCCTGCACCTGCGCGGCTACAACGCCACGGATATTCCCCGTAACAGTGACGTCAAGGACAGCACCGCCCAGATGATGCCCGAGGTGGGGGCGACTCTTTCCAGCTCCTTCAGCAGGGTCTACGAAGTGGATGCCGGCAGCCTCAGACGACTGCGCCACGAGCTGACACCGGAGGTTTCCTACCGCTATTCACCCGACCGGGACCAGTCACGGCTCCCCTTCTACGACTACGAAGACCGCATCCTGCATCAGAACGTGATCTACTACGGTGTGACCAGCCACCTGACCGGCAGGTTCCAGAGCGGCGAGAGCACGGAATACCGCGACATCTCGCGCATCAGGCTGTACCAGGGGTACAGCTTCGACGGCAGCCGCCGGGACGAGCTCTCCCTGGTGGACAACAGCCACGACGCCTCCGACCTGATCCTTGAAAGCGATACCTGGCTGCACCCCCGCCTGCGGCTGACCTTTGACGCGCGCTACGACCTGCACCACAACTACCTCTCCAGCGCCCAGCCGGGCCTGGAGTACGACGACAAGCGCGGCACCAGCGCGGCCATCAGCTATCGCATGACCCGCAACAGCGAAACCAGTGCCAACCAGGTCGAATACCTGCAAGCCCGCTTGGCCACCACCCGCTTCAAGCCGTGGAGTTTCGCCTACAGCACCCGCTACTCCTTCGACAAACCCGGTTTCCTGGGGTCGGTGTACAGCGTGGAGTACCAACACCAGTGCTGGAGCGTGGAGTTTGCCGTCCATCACCGTTCGGGTAACCCAACCTTCACCATCGGTTTCAACCTGGCGGGACTGGCGGACTACGCACGCCGCTGACTCCCCGCTTCCCTCGGGTTGAGGGGATAACACGCCCTGTTATTTGTATACATGCCGCCCTGATTGGCGTATACATGCTCTTTCCGAGGCCCGTTCTCCCCGTACGGGCCTTTTTCTTTCCCGGGAGCAGCTATGGTTACCGAATACAATGAAGTGTACCTGAGCTCGGTCATCGGCCGTTCGGTGATCAACAGTACGGGGGAGCGCATCGGCACCCTGCGCGACCTGGTCATGGTGCCGGGCGAGGTATTCCCCGAGGTCTCCCACATCATCATCAGGGGCCGCGGGGGGCTGATAAGCGTCTCCTGGGACGAGGTAGCCCTGTTCACCCACGTGGTGGTCTCCGTCAGCGGCGTCGCCCCTCCCAGCCTGCGCAGCTACCTCCCCTGCGCGGGGGAGATCCTGGTCAAGCGCGACCTGCTGGACAAGCAGATCGTGGACGTGGACGGCGCCAAGGTGGTGCGGGTCAACGACATCAAGCTGGGCGCTCTGAACCAGAAGCTGTGCATCTTCTCCGTGGATATCGGCTTCCGCGGCCTGCTGCGCCGCCTGGGGTACGAGCGCTTCGGCGAACGTTTCGCCCACGCCATCCGGAAGGAAATTCCCCACAGCGAGATCAGCTGGGAGTACGTCCAGCCACTGGAGCCCAACTCATCCAAACTGGCGCTGAACATCGCCCGCAACCAGATGAACGAGATGCATCCGGCCGACCTGGCCGACATCATCGAAACCATCCCCATCAGGAACATCCGCACCGTACTTGAATCCATGGACGTGGAGACCACCGGCGACACCATCTACGAGCTGGAACCGGAGATGCGCAGCCTGGTCATCAGCCAGCTGAACGATGAACAGGTCACCGACATCCTGGAAGAGATGGAGCACGACGAGGCCGCCGACGTGCTCAGCGACCTGCCGGAGGAGAAAGCCCAGGAACTCCTGGAGATGATGGACCAGGAGGATGCCGAGGACATTCAGGAGCTGCTGGAGCACGAAGAGGACTCGGCCGGAGGGTTCATGACTCCGGACTACTTCCGCCTGTCGTCGTTTCTCACCGCCGGACAGGCCCTGGAACTGGTCCGTCTCTGCGCCCATGACGTGGAAACCATCTACTACGGTTACATCGTGGATGAGTGGGATCGCCTGGAAGGGGTGGTCTCGTTGAAGACGCTGCTGATGAGCGCCCCCCAGACACCTCTGGTGGAGATCATGGAAGACAACATCAAGTCGGTGCGGCTGGACGCCGAAGCGGAGGAAATGCTGGAGATGCTCACCAAGTACAACCTGATCGCCATTCCGGTCCTGGACAACGACGAGCGCATGGAGGGGATCGTCACGGTGGACGACGTCCTGGCCCACTATCTGCCTCGGATCGTCAAGGGCAAGCGCCGCTAGGGCGCCCGCGGTGCCGCCATGTTCAGCAGAATTTCCCAGTTCCGGTTCCTGAAACCGCTGAAAAGCTTCAGTCCGCGCAACATTCTCATCTTCCTGGCCATACTCGGACCGGGCATCATCACGGCCAACGTGGACAACGATGCCGGCGGCATCACCACCTACTCCCTGGCCGCGGCAAACTATGGCTATGACGTGCTCTGGATGATGGTTCCCACCACCATCGCCCTGGTGGTGGTACAGGAGATGTGCGCCCGCATGGGCGCCGTAACCGGCAAGGGACTCGCCGACCTGATCCGCGAGTCATTCGGGGTCAGGGTCACCTTCTACGTTATGATCGCCCTGTTTCTGACCAACATGGGCAACGCCGTCTCCGAATTCGCCGGCATCGCCGCCAGCCTGGAGATCTTCGGCATCAGCAGGTACGTTTCCGTACCGGTCAGTGCCGTGCTGGTCTGGCTCCTCATCGTCAAGGGGTCCTACAAGACGGTGGAGAAGGTCTTCCTGGTGGCCTGTCTGGTGTACCTCTCCTACCCCATCGCCACCTTCATGGCCGGCCCCAACTGGGATGCGGTGCTGAAGGCCGGCGTCACCCCTACCATCACCTCGGACAGCACCTACCTGATGACCCTGATCGGCATCGTGGGTACCACCATCGCCCCCTGGATGCAGTTCTACCAGCAGTCGGCCGTGGTGGAAAAGGGGATCACCGCCGAACAGTACGGTTTCTGCCGCCTGGACGTAATCATCGGCTGCGTGCTGGCCATCATGGTGGCCTTCTTCATCATGGTGGCCTGCGCCTCAACCATCCACGTGCAGGGACTGAAAATCGAGACCGCGGCCCACGCGGCCCTGGCCCTGGAGCCGCTGGTGGGAAGGCACGCCTCGTCCCTGTTCGCCTTCGGCCTGTTCAACGCCTCCCTGTTCGGGGCCTGCATCCTGCCGCTCTCCACCGCCTTCTACATCTGCGAGGGGATGGGATGGGAGTCGGGGGTGGACAAGGAGTTCCAGCAGGCGCCCCAGTTCTTCTGGCTCTTCACCATCATCATCATGATCAGCTCCTGCCTGATCCTGGTCCCGGACGCGCCGCTGATGACGATCATGTTCGTCTCCCAGGTGATCAACGGCGCGGTGCTCCCCTTCGTGCTCCTGTTCATGATCATGCTGGTCAACGACAGGAACCTAATGGGCGACCACATTAACGGTCCGCTGTTCAACGTCATCGCCTGGCTGACCGTAGGAATCATGGTGGTACTGACCCTGGTCATGACCCTGGACATGGCCCTGCCCGGCCTGATCAGGAACCTGCTCAGATTCTGACTGCCGCACGCATGCAAAGCCATACGCACAGGCGGCCCGCCGGATATCCCGGCGGGCCGCCTGTGCGTTGGAAAAGACTTCAACGGTTTTACTTTTTCATCTCCACGGTCAGGCCGGCCTTGCGGGCCGAATCCAGAAACCGGCTGTACTCCTCGTACTTTTCGGTGTACGTCGCGCGGGCCGCCTCGTACTCCTTGACCACCTCGTCGAGACGCGCGCGGGTCATGCCCCGGGGAGCGGCCGCCTGCTTGTTCAGCAGTTCCAGCGCCCCTTCCAGCCGGCTCAGCTCAGCCTCCCGCTGCGCCTGCTCGCTGCGCCACTCCTGCTCGCTCCTGCCGCCTAACAGCGGCAGGGCTTCCGGACTGCCGCCGGAGGAAGCGGCCGGGACCGGAGGTGCGGCCTTGTCCGGGACGGCGGCGGGTTGGGAGACCGTTTCCGCGCCCCCCCCTTCGCCACGCCTGACAACCTTCTTGCGGTACTTTTTGGGCACCCGGGAATAATCCTCGGTAAAATTGTAGGTTCCCGTGTCATCCACCCACGAATAGGTCTCCGCTCCCAGGGGCGCCGCCAACGCCAGCACCAGTGCCATTCCCAGTACAGCTCTCATGTCGTTCTCCGATCCTAGCCCGGTGGCCATGCAAAGGCCCGCCCGGCCAGCAGATGAAAGTGGATGTGAAACACCGACTGCCCTGCACCGGCGCCGTTGTTCTGCACTATTCTGAAGCCGGACCGGTCGTACCCCTTCTGGCGGGCGATCTCGCCGGCCATGCGGAAGATGGCGCCCACCAGGTCCTGGTCCGTTTCGGCCAGATCCAGGCAGTTGACGACGTGGCGTTTGGGCATGAGCAGCAGATGCAGCGGTGCCTGGGGTGCCACGTCCTCCACCACCAGCATGCGGTCGTCCTCATACACCTTTTTCGAAGGGATCTCCCCCCGGATGATCCTGCAGAAAACACACTCTTCCACGCACACCTCCTCAGTCAGTCCCGCCGTACTCTCCAACAGGATCAGGAATTCCCGGTTGCCATCGGCGCCGGTGATGGGAGAATCGCACAGGCCGGCAACGGACAGCCCCAGCTCCCGGGCGGCCTGGCGCACCCCCTGGATGGCCCGTTCGTGGGCGGCCGGGTCGCGGACGATACCCCCCTTGCCCACCTGACCCTTGCCCACCTCGAACTGCGGCTTGATCAGGGCGATGATACGCCCCCCCGGCCTGATCAGCCCGACCACGGCCGGCAACACCTTGGCCAGGGAGATGAACGAGGCGTCAATCACCGCCAGGTCAGGAACGCCGGGCAATTCCTCCGGCTTAAGGTGGCGGATGTTGGTGCGCTCCATGTTCACCACCCGCGGATCGTTCTGGAGCTTCCAAGCCAGCTGGCCGTACCCCACGTCCACGGCGAAGATGCGGGCAGCCCCGGCCTGGAGCAGGCAGTCGCTGAAGCCCCCGGTGGATGCGCCCACATCCAGGGCGGTACATCCACTCACGTCGATGCCGAACTCGTCCAGGGCCTGCTTCAGCTTGAGTCCGCCGCGGCTGACAAAGGGGAGCGCCTCCCCCCTGACCCGGATTTCGGCGTCCACCCCCACCTGCTGGCCCGCCTTGTCGGCCACGTGGTCGTTCACGATCACCTGGCCGGCCATGATCAGGGCCTGGGCCTTCTCCCGCGAAGGGGCCAGCCCCCGCTCCAGCACCAGCTTGTCCAGGCGCTGCCGGAGCGCCATCAGGCCACGATCTGGGACCTGGTGAAGATCGTCCTCAGCCAGTACCCCTCGGCCTCGATGTTCTCCCGTCCCCCCTCTTCGCGGTCCACCAGGGTGACGATGCCCAGCACCTTGAGCCCCTCCTCCTCGGCACGACGCACCGCCTTCATGGAAGAGCCGCCGGTGGTGACCACGTCCTCCACGATCACCACCCGGGTGCCGGGAGGGAGGTTCTTGCGGCCCTCCAGCCACTGGCCGGTGCCGTGCCCCTTGGGTTCCTTGCGGATGATGAAGGCGTGCATCTTCCGACCGTCCAGATGGGCGGCGATGGAGGTGGCCGTGGCGATGGGGTCTGCCCCCAGGGTGATCCCCCCCACGGCCTGCACGTCCTCCAGCTCCTTGATTGCCTCGTAGAAGAGCCTCCCTACCAGGTATCCCCCCTCGGCATGCAGGGTGGTCTGCTTGCCGTCGAAATAGAAATCGCTCTCGCGGCCCGATGCCAGGGTGACCTTCCGCTTCTCATAGGAAAGCTCCTGGATGATCTGTTTCAATCGTTCCCGTTCATTCGTCACGGGTGGTTCCTCCTTCGAACAGCTCTTGCTGGTGATTGTCCATGGATTTCGGAAAGGCGATCGGATAGGCCCCGGAGAAGCAGGCCTTGCAGACCGTATCGTTTCCCAGCCCCACCGCGTTCACCAGCCCCTCCGACGAGAGGTACCCCAGGGAATCGGCGGTGATGTAGCGGCAGACCTCCTCGATGGTGTGGGAGGAGGAGATCAGCTCCTTGCGGTTGGGGGTATCGATGCCGTAGTAGCAGGGGTAGCTGGTGGGGGGGGACGAGATGCGCATATGCACCTCCTTGGCCCCGGCCTGGCGCACCATCTTGACGATCTTGCGCGAGGTGGTGCCGCGCACGATGGAGTCGTCGATCACCACCACCCGCTTCCCCTTGAGCAGCTCCCTGACCGGGTTGAGCTTGATCTTGACCCCGAAGTGGCGGATGGACTGGGCCGGCTCGATGAAGGTCCTCCCCACATAGTGGTTGCGGATCAACCCCAGCTCGAAGGGGATGCCCGCCTCCTCGGCATAGCCCATGGCCGCCGGCATGCCCGAGTCGGGGACGGAGATGACCACATCCGCGTCCACCGGATACTCCCGGGCCAGCTGGCGTCCCAGCTCCTTGCGCACCATGTAGACGTTCTTGCCGAAGATCCGGGAGTCGGGGCGGGCAAAATAGACGAACTCGAAGATGCAGGGGGTGGGCGTCACCTTCTTGAAGGGGAAGAGCGACTTGACCTCGCCGTCCTTTGTACAGATCACCATCTCTCCCGGTTCGATCTCCCGCACGAAAGTCGCCTCGATCAGGTCCAGGGCGCAGCTCTCCGAGGCCACCACCCAGGCATCGCCCAGTTTGCCCAGACAGAGGGGGCGGAATCCGTTGGGGTCACGCACCGCGATCATGCGGCTCTTGGTCAGAAACAGCAGGCAGTAGGCCCCCTGAACCCGGTTGAGCGCCTCCACGATGCGGTCAACCAGGGAGTGGGTGCGTGCGATGGCCAGCTGGTGGATGATGATCTCCGTATCCATGGTGGTCTGGAAGATGGAGCCGTAGGCCTCCAGCTCCGCCTTGAGGAGCTGGGCGTTGACCAGGTTGCCGTTGTGGGCCACGGCGATGGAACCGTGGGAGTAGTCCACCATGATCGGCTGGACGTTCTTCTCCACCGATGCGCCGGCGGTGGAATAACGCACATGGCCGATGGCGGAACTGCCGGGAAGTTTCTTGAAGACGTTGGGATTGCCGAACACGTCCGCCACCAGCCCCATGCGCTTGTGGGCATGGAGGTGGACCCCGTCCGACGAGACGATGCCACAGCTCTCCTGGCCGCGATGCTGCAGGGCGTACAGCCCCAGGTAGGTCAGGTTGGCCGCTTCCCTATGGTTATAGATGCCGAAAATGCCGCATTCTTCGTGTGGCCGGGTAAAATTCATGGGAGGTGCTCCTTATGCTTGAACCATAATTCGGCAGCTGGGGACTGCCTGCCGTTTCCGGTTGAAAACAACGGACTACAGCAGATTGGTGCGCACGTACTCGGCCGCGTTCCGGTACAGGATCAGGCCGTCCCCCTCCTCCGGCAGATCCTCGCGGGTCCAGCGGGGATGCTGGGTGTAGTGCACGAACGCCTCGGGGTGGGGCATCAGCCCCATGAGCCGGCCGCTGGGGTCGCAGATGCCGGCGATGGCGTTCCGGGAACCGTTGGGGTTGGCGGGAAACTCCATGGTGGGAGCGGCGAAATCCGCGCCGGAGTATTTGAAGACCGCCAGACGCTCCTCCTCGATCCGCTCCAGGGTCCGGCTGGAGTCGCAGAGAAACTTCCCCTCGCCGTGGCGCATGGGGAGGTAGATCCCCGTTTCGATCCCACGGGTGAAGACGCAGGGGGAGAGGGGATCGGCCTTCAGGTAGACCCACCGGTCCTGGAAGCGGCCGCAGTCGTTGTGGGTCAGGGTCACGGTCTGGCTCAGATAATCGTTGTCCAGACCGGGGAGGACCCCCATCTTGACCATCAGCTGGAAGCCGTTGCAGACCCCCAGGATCAGCTTGCCGTCCCCAATGAAGCGGATGAACTGTTCCACCAGCTTCTCGTCCGTGCCGGCCACGCCGGCGTGGCGCAGGCGGTTTGCCTGGGCCTTGGCGCTCCCCAGGTCATCGCCGTCCAGGAAGCCGCCGGTCAGGTTGAGGAAATGAAAATCGTCCAGCCTGATCTCGCCGGAGAGAATCTCGGCAATGTGGGCGATGACCGCCTCGTCGAACCCCCCCAGACGGCAGGCGTGGGCCGCCTCCATCTCGCAGTTGGTGCCGTTGCCGGTGATGACGATCGCGCGTGTTTTCCGCATCTGTTTCTCCATGAAAGTATGATCTCTTATGACGTACGTTGTAACTCAACAAGAACGAAGCCGCTATATCGAATAAAAGCACTACGGACCAGATCTGAAAAGGCTGGAAGGTCAGGATAATGATCAACCCAAAAACGGCAATTCATCTCACGCGAAGGCGCGAAGGCGCGAAGACGCAAAGAAATCAAAAATTTTCTGAGCAACCATGCCTCACCAAACTGAGGATTCGATTATTTTGTGTATCCTACCGTTTTTCTTCGTGAACTTCGCGGCTTCGCGTGAACAGCTGCTTTTTTCCAGGATCAACATGAAGCTCGATCCCTCTGTATCCGCTTTGTCCGTGTTCCATCGCCTTTGATGTATCCTGTCTGGTCCCGGCCTGATTCAGAGTATCAGCCGACCCTGGTGCCGCACTCGGGGCAGAACTTGGCTCCCTTGGCATCAGTGCCGCAGGAGGGACAAACCTGGCGGGTAGACATGACGTTGAACCCGCATTCCGGGCAGAACTTGGCCCCCTTTGTCTCGGTCGTGCAGCGGGGACAGACCAGCTGCCGCTCCCGGTTGACGTCCAGCTTCTCCCCCAGCTTCTGGCCCGCCTCCCGGGCCCGCTCCCCAGCCTTTTCCACCATTCCCTGGGCCCGGGCCGACTCGATCTCGACCTCGGCGCTGGGGGCGCACTCGAGGCAGAGCCCGTTGTGGACGTTCCAGCAGGCATCGCAGACATAGCTCTGGCACTTGGCGCAGCGGTGGAAGTGGTGTTTGGCCTGCTCCAGGGCCTTGGCAAATGCAGCGTCGCGAGCCTGGCCCCAGCCGGCCTGGGCCAGCCCGTCAGCCACATCCTCGGCCCTGCCGAAGACGCCGCCGATGAAACCGGCCACCTTACCGATCCATTCCGAGGCCTGGGCGCTGCGGTAGGGGACAAAGGCGCTCCGCCAGGTGTCATTGCACCGTTCGCAGTAGAACTCGAACTGGAAACCGGCCCCGGTGCCGTGGCTTACGCAGCAGTCGTTGTAGTTCCTGCTGAACTTCATCTCACCCATGGATACCCCCGTTCAGAAATAAAACCTGAAAAATGCAGTTATTCACGCGAAGTCACGAATGTCGCGAAGAAAAACAGATTGGATATACAAAATCAGTTGAATCACCTATTTGGTGAAGTGCCGCAATTCACCAACTGTTTGATTTTTTTGTGTCTTCGCGTCTTTGCGTGAGATAAGTTGCCGTTTGTAGGAAAAGTAGTGAGGAACCGGGCAGGGGCAGCGGCCCCCTGCCTCCAGATCACGTCATCGTTGCTGTTTCCAGGCGGCGCGCATCAGGCGCAGCTCCGTGTAGCCAATCTCCTCGGGAAGCCCTTCCTTGAGTTGGGAGAGGCTTACCGGCCCCAGGAGTTCCAGCCGTTCCTCGATCAGGGAGCGTTTGTCCGGAGCCACAAAGCCGCGCAAGTCGATCTCGGCGCCCGCGTCGGACAGCTCTTCCAGGTGGGCGGCGATGGTGCTCTCCGTCACCCCCCGCAGGGCGGCCAGGCGAGAGATGTCATGCCCCTGGCGATAGAACCGGTAGGTCTGGCGCAGGGTCTCGCTGACGTCCTGCAACGCATCGGGCGTGTCATCGCCCCCTGCGTCATCGGAGTGGTGCAGGGTGATCAGTTCCAGGAAGCGGGCACCGTAGCGGGCCAGCTTGCGGCTCCCCACACCGCTCACCAGCAGCAGTTCCCCCTCATCCAGGGGCCTGTTCCTGGCCATCTCCACCAGAGTGGCGTCGGAGAAGACCACGAAGGGGGGAACGCCCGCCTCATCGGCCAGTTCTTTGCGCAACACCTTGAGCGCCCTGAATAACGGATCGCGGCTTCCGCCACTTCCCCCTTCACGACGCGAGAGCTTTTCTTCGGTGCGGGCCAGATCGCGGGGTTCTCCCAGGATAACCCGGGTCTCCCCCTTCAGCACCGGCCGGGCGGCCGGGGTAAGGGCCAGGGCACCCAGACGGCTGAAGTCCTGGGCCAGGTACCCCAGGTGGATCAGCTGGCGCAGGATGTTCTCCCACTGGGCCGCGGAGAGATCGGCGCCGATGGCGTAGGTGGAGAGCCGGTCGTGCCTCAGGGCCAGGATCCGCTCCCCCCGGGAGCCGCGCAGCACGTCGATCACGTGGCGGACACCGAACCGTTCCCCCACCCGGTAGACGCAGGAGAGCGCCTTTTGCGCCGCCTCGGTGGCGTCAAAGCGTACCGGAGGATCGGTGCAGATGTCGCAGTTGCCGCAGTCATCCTCCCGCTGCTCGCCGAAATAGGCCAGAAGCGCCCGGCGGCGGCAGGTGAGGGCCTCGGCGTAGGAGACCATGGCGTTCAGCTTCTGCAGTTCGATGCGCACCCGTTCGACGTTGTCGCTGTTTTCGATCAGGGAGCGTGCGGTCATCACGTCCCCCATGCCGAACAGCATCAGGGCCTGGGAGGGGAGGCCGTCGCGCCCGGCCCGGCCGGTCTCCTGGTAGTAGCTCTCCACGCTCTTGGGGAGGTCGTAGTGCACCACGAAGCGGACGTTGGGCTTGTCGATCCCCATGCCGAAGGCCACGGTGGCCACCACGATGCGCAGGTCGTCCCGGCGGAAGGCCTCCTGCACCCGGCTCCGCTCCTGGTCGGGAAGGCCGGCATGGTAGGCCGCGGCATCGAAGCCGGCCCGGCGGAGCTGTTCCGTCACCTGCTCCACCCGCTTCCTGCTCAGGGCGTAGACGATGCCCGACTCGTCCCCCCTCCCCTTCAGGAAGGAGAGGAGCTGATTCAGCGGCTTCTGTTTGGGGATCACCGCATAGGTGATGTTGGGGCGGTCGAAGCCGGCCACGAACAGGTGCGCCCCCCCGATCCCCAGCTGGCGGATGATGTCCCGCCGGGTCTCCGGGTCGGCGGTGGCGGTCATGGCCACGATCGGCACTGACGGGAACAGTTCCCGCAGCCTCCCCAGTTTGACGTAGTCCGGCCGGAAGTCGTGTCCCCACTGGGAGATGCAGTGTGCCTCGTCGATGGCGAACAGCGCCAGTTTCAGCCCGCCAAGCCGCTCCAGGAAGTCGGGGAGCATCAGCCGCTCCGGCGCCACGTAGAGCAGGTCCAGTTCCCCCTGCTCCAGCTGCCGGGAAACGGCACGACTCTCCCCGGCAGTCAGGGACGAGTTGTAGCAGGCGGCCCGGACACCCGCATCCACCAGCCCGTCCACCTGGTCCTTCATGAGCGAGATGAGGGGCGACACCACGATGGCCACCCCCTCCCGGTGCAGGGCCGGGATCTGGTAGCAGAGGGACTTGCCGCCGCCGGTTGGCATGACCAGGAACACGTCCTCGCCGGCCACCACCCGTTCGACCACCTCCCGCTGGGGGGGGCGGAACGAGGCAAAGCCGAAGACGGTCTTCAGGGTATGGTCAAGAGAGTCGGGCATTGCCTTAACTCTTTTTCTTACGTTTCTTATCTTTAAGAAAATCTTCCCGCGTCAGATCCACGTCCCGCAGAATCTTGGCGAACAGACCGTGACCTATCATTTCCCCGGAGTGAACGGGAACGACTGTCACCCGCCCATCGGCATGTTTCATAAAAACATGGCTTCCCCGTTGTCGTTCCACAGCAAAACCAAAGCTCTCGAGAACGGCAACGACCTCTTTCCCCTCCAAAGCGGGAAACCTGGTCATACCGCGATTCTCTGTACGCCTATCAGTTGTTTGCGGCACCGCCCGGGTTTCTGGACCTCGCGGCACAACTCGATTGCCTCGCGCACCCGAGTCATCAGTTCATCAAGGGATGTCGCCTGCGTATGGCACCCGTACAACTCCGGCACCTCGGCCACGTAATACCCGTCCTCGTCCTGTTCGATGATAACCGTGTATTCGCGTTTCATTCCATTCCCCCTGACGCAACGGCGCGTTATGGATTGTCTTGGCCACGATGCGCGCCTCGCAGACCTCGCGCTCCTCCTTCCGACTCCGTGGAACGCTCATATCTGCACCATTTGGCTTCTGACCACGTGTGGCCGCTAGCGCTGCTTCATACCGGAATCAACTCTTCAAGAATGCGTTTGCCGATTACCGGCTTGAGCGTGTCCCGTTCGACCAGATCGACTTTGCGTCCAACCAGCTTGCCAAGTTCCCGTTCAAGCCTCACAAAACCGACCAGCGTCACCGGCGCCTGTTCGTTAAATTCAACCAGCAGGTCCAGATCACTACTTTTTTTCTGCTGTCCATGAACATAAGAGCCAAATATTCCGAGCGACTTCACGCCATAGCGCGCCTGTAACTCCGGCAGACTCTCCTTTAACGATTGAAGCATTGTTTCCAAAGAATCCTGTTTAGCCTTGGCGGTAGAGAGTTTATTCGTGCTCTTGCGTTCAGCCATTATGTGATCCTTTCGTGAACGGAGCGGGAGTTGACCGGGCGGAAAAATCAATGTGGCGCCATCCGGCTTTTTACAAATTCGAGTTTATCTTGGGATATTGTCAGTAAGCATCCCCCACCAAAGGTGGGGGCTTTCAAAATCGTGATCCGCTCAAA
>CAZIUE010000009.1:0-178140 GCA_964542535.1 uncultured Pelobacter sp.
TGTCAAACTTTGTGAGTCCCCCGGCAAAGCCGGGGGTTTACCTAAGAGAAATTACATGTGCATGGTTATTAACCCAATATTTGCCGTGAGCCATGAAGGCTATTGGCGTGCTTCTGTTAATCAGATTTGCGCCATCTTCGCCAATTAAAAGCAGGCTTTTGTCGAAAATGAAGTCATTTACTTTGTCAATGACCCCAGACGCGCCATAGTAGTCATATTCACCTTTGATTTGTCCTCGGTCTTCTTTTGAAACAGGAACTCTCTCTCCGTCACGATTAATAGTGATCTCCCCAAACCTCACCCACTCCCACCCCTGCGGCAGCTCATAGGGTACTTCCTCCGGCTTGATGGGTGGCAGGTTCTTTTCTTTCCTTCGCGTCTTCGCGCCTTCGCGTGAGGCCCTCTCTTTTTCAATCTCCCGAAGCAGTTCACTCGCAGGCGGGTCGTTCGGGTCCTGCTCAACCAGCTTGCCCTGCATGGCGAGGGTCAGGATCAGCTCGCGGAGCTTCTTTATCCCGTCGGGCGCGGCAAAGGCGGTGTCGAAGTGTTGTTCCAGCAGATTGCGGGTGGCCTGCTTATTCATCGCCTTCCCCCGGTTTCTGAATCGCATCGATCTGTTTCAGCATCCGGTCGAAATCGCTCTCAAACAGCCGGTCCTGGACGATGCGGTATTTCTCAAACTCGCTTTCTGCATGGGCTTTGGCGATCTCCGCCGTGACCTTGCCCGCATCCTGCAAAATTTCACGATCGGTGGCCGCGATGAAGCGGTTCAGACGAACCTCCCAATCCTGCATGGTCATCGGCATCTTGCGCAGGGCCATATCCTCGGCCACATCAAGGTAGGCGTTCACCAGCCGGGCCAGTTGCGCCATTTCGTCTTCCGTCAAGTAGTTCTTGGCCACGCTGACATCGAACTTCTGGATTTTCCCTTGCGGTGCATCCTTCCAAGTGGTCAGCCCCATGTGCTGCTTCTCGGCATCGGCGCGGTTGACGATAAGCTCCGCCGCGGTCTGGCCGTGGATGGCCCAATGGAGCTTGTTCTGCACGGTGGCGAAAAAGCGCTTGGTGGCCTGGGCGGTGACGTCGTAGTCGATGGCCGTGGCGTAGATGTCGGTGATCTTCTGGTAGAACTTGCGCTCGGAGAGGCGGATCTCCCGGATGCGCTGCAACTGTTCCTCAAAGTACTGTTCCGTCAGGATGGAGCCGCCGCTTTTGATGCGCTCGTCATCCATGACATAGGCCTTGATGGTGTACTCGTCAATGATGGTGGTGGCCCACTTGCGAAACTGCACGGCGCGCTCGGAGTTGACCTTATATCCCACGGCGATAATGGCGGGGAGCTTGTAGTGCTTGGTGTTGTAGTTTTTGCCGTCGGCGGCAGTTATCCGAAAATTTCGGATAACTGAATCTTCCTGCAGCTCACTGTCGCTGAAGATCTTTTTCAGGTGGTAGTTGATGGTGCGCACATCCACGTCGTAGAGCGTAGCCATCATCTTCTGGGTCAGCCAGATGCTCTCGTCGGCATACACGACTTCTACGCCACCACTGCCGCTGGCCGCGACAAAGGTGAGATATTCTGCCGCAGAGGAACGAACGATAGAGACTTCCTTGCCAGACTTTTTCTTCCTGCTCATGCCTTGCCCCCCAGACAGGCCATCAACTCGGCTTTCAAGGCGGCCTGCGCCGCTTCGAGCTGGTGAACGATCTGCTGGTATTCGGCCATCAACTCTTCCGGGTCACGGTGGTTGATCTCCACCTCGTGGGGGTTTTTACAGTCCAGGTTGTAATTGCGCTCGGCGAGCTCTTTGGCCGAGACCTTCCAGGCCTGCTCGGTGGTCTTGCGCCCGCGCCGGGACTCTCCCCCCCACCAGCCCTTTTCCAGGTCGAATTCGCCAATGGTCAACGGCTTGGAGCGGGAGTAGGACTTGTACCCCTCCGGATAGGGATGCTCGAAGAACCAGACATCTTTCGTCGGGCCGCCTTTCTCGAAAAAGAGGATGTTGGTGGCGATGCTGGTGTAGGGGCTGAACACCCCCTTGGGCAGGCGCACGATGGTGTGCAGGTTGAACTCCTCCAGCAGCTCGCGCTTGAGGGTGGTCTTGGTGCCTTCGCCGAAGAGGAAGCCGTCGGGCAGCACCACGGCCGCCTTGCCGGTGTCGTGTTTCAAAAGGTGCATGATCAGCGCCATGAAGAGGTCGGCGGTCTCGCGGGTCTGGTACTTGCGCGGGAAGTTGTTCTCGATGCCGTCCTCTTCCATGCCGCCGAAGGGGGGATTGGTGACGATCAGGTCCACCCGGTCACGGGGGCCGTAATCCTTGAGCGGCCGGCTCAGGGTGTTGTCGTGGCGGATGTTGGTAGGCACGTCGATGCCGTGCAGCATCATGTTGGTCATGGCCAGCATGTGCGGCAGCGGCTTCTTCTCCACGCCGTGAAGACACTCCTGCAGGCGCGTGCGGTCGTCGTTGTTCTTCACCTGCCTGCCCAGATGCTCGATGGCACAGGTAAGAAAGCCGCCAGTGCCGCAGGCCGGGTCGAGGACGGTCTGACCGAGTTGGGGGTCGAGCATGTCGACCATGAAGCGGGTGACGGCGCGGGGGGTGTAGTACTCGCCCGCGTTACCGGCCGATTGCAGGTCAGAAAGGATCTTCTCGTAGATGTCGTTGAACAGGTGACGGTCGCCGGATTTGTTGAAGTCCACATCTTCTTCGATGGTGTTGATCACCTGACGCAGCAGGGTACCGGACTTCATGTAGTTGTAGGCGTCCTCGAACACCGAGCCGACCACCTTGCCATGGGGCGAGACACCGGCAGCGGTGGCCAGTTTCTTGAGCGCCGGGAACAGGTCGTTGTTGACGAAGTCGATCAGCTCCTCGCCGGTCATCCCCTCGGGGTTCTTGGCCCAGCTGGACCAGCGGAAGCGGCTGGGCAGCGGCGATTTGTAACCGGCTACGGTGAGCTGCCACTCCTGCTCTTTGTCGTCGAAAATCTTCAGGAAGATCAGCCAGACCATCTGGCTGATGCGCTGGGCATCGCCGTCAACGCCCACATCCTTGCGCATGATGTCCTGGATGGCTTTGATCAGGGTGGTTAGGGACATGATTTGATTCCTTTATCGGTTCACACGAAGGCACGAAGTCCTGTTTGAATCAAGTCAAGTTGAGGCCCAAGATTCCCCTCTTCTGGAGGGGTGGCGCGAAGCGCCGGGGTGGTTCTTCGTGTCTTCGTGTGAGTCCATGGTTTGATCAGGCATACAAAGCCTCCTCCAATTCATGCACGGCCTGCTGGTACTGATCCAGTCCGCCGAAGGCACGGATGATCTCCAGTGGTGTACCGAATTCGGTAAAGGGGGCAATGGTAAGGATCTGCGTCTCTTCGATATGTGTCACACCCTCGTCGGCGTATTTATCCAGCAACGCCTCCAGCACCCGGCAGGCCTGCTCACTGTATCGGGTGAAGTAGTTACGCTTCTTCACCTGGTCGGCCCGCTCCGTGCGGGTGAGAGGCGGCATATCCCAGGCGACATGGCAGATCAGGTCGAACGGGTCAAACGCCTTGCCGGATTGCTTTCCAACCTCATCGGCGAGGGCATCGAAGAACACCCCCTGTTCCGACAACTCCTCGATGATAACCTGCTTCTTTTCGGCGCTGCCCCAGCGACGGAGAAAATCGTCGAGAGATGCATATTCCCTGGCCAAAGCCTTGCGGGTGTAGTCCCTGAGGGATTCGGTGATCAGGCGGCCAGAGGCATCGAAATACTGGACCCGCTCGGCGGCAACCCTGACATCCACATTGTCCACCACATAACGGCGGACGCCGGAACGTTCCTCTTCCGGCCCGGGTTCGGCGACGCCGCTCCATTCCCGTCCTTCTCCCGCTTCCGCATAGGTGACGCCATCTCCCCGCTCGTCTTCGGCGGGAACATCCGGCGGCACCGGTGAACCATCCCCCTCGGGCTCGTAGATCTGCACCGGGTCACCGTCGAAATCGGGATCGGCGAAAAGCTCGGTGGCCTTCTTGAAGTCGATGATGGTGAAGTAGTACTTGCCGTAATCCTCGTTGATGCGGGTGCCGCGCCCGATGATCTGCTTGAATTCGGTCATGGACTGGATGCGCTGATCGAGCACGATCAGCTTGCAGGTCTGCGCATCCACACCGGTGGTCATCAGCTTGGAGGTGGTGGCGATGACAGGATAGGTGCTCTCCGGGAAGATAAAATTGTCCAGCTCGGCTTTGCCTTCCTCGTTGTCGCCGGTGATGCGCATGACGTACCTGCTGTTCTGCGCCACCAGGTCGCCGTTTTCATTGACCAGCGCCTGACGCATGCGCTCGGCATGATCGATGTTTTCACAGAAGACGATGGTTTTGTCAAAGCGGCCGGTCTGCTTGAGGAATTCGCTGATCTTCTTCGCCACCAGCCGGGTGCGCCGCTCCAGCACCAGGGTCCTGTCGAAATCTTTCTGATTGTAGATGCGGTCTTCGATCTCGTTTCCATGCTTGTCGAGCATCCCCTTGTCCGGCCGCCACCCGGTCACATCCCTGTCCAGATCGATACGCACGACCTTGTAGGGAGCCAGAAAACCGTCATTAATCCCCTGGCGGAGGGAGTAGGTGTAGACGGGATCGCCGAAATAGTCGATGTTGGAGACCTCCCTGGTCTCCTTGGGTGTGGCGGTCATACCGATCTGGGTAGCGGACGAGAAGTATTCCAGGATCTCGCGCCAGGCGGAATCGGCGGCGGCGCTGCCGCGATGGCATTCGTCGATGACGATGAGATCGAAGAAATCGGGACTGAACTGTTTGTAGATGTTTTTCTCTTCTTCCGTGCCGGTAACCGCCTGATAGAGCGAAAGATAGATCTCGTAGGACTTGTTGGCCTGGCGTTTCTGGATCTTGGTCATGGCCGAGCCAAACGGCTTGAAGTCGTTGGTCATGGTCTGATCCACCAGGATATTGCGGTCGGCCAGAAACAGGATGCGTTTTTTCGCCTTGGACTTCCACAGCCGCCAGATGATCTGAAAGGCGGTAAAGGTCTTGCCGGTGCCGGTGGCCATGACCAGCAGGATGCGGTTCTGACCACGAGCAATTGCCTCGATGGTTTTGTTAATGGCCAGTAGCTGATAATAGCGCGGGCTTTTATCGCTTCCGTCACTGTAGTAATCCTGGGTGACAAGGGCAGCTTGCAGGGCGGTCAGACCACGGTGCTTCGCCCACAACTGCCACAGGGTTTCAGCAGAGGGAAACTCGTGAAGCGCAAGCTCCCGCTCGACGATGCCGTCCGGCGCGATCTTGTTGTGAAACAGGAACCCATCGCCGTTGGAGCTGAACACGAACGGAACATGCAGCATATCGGCGTAACCAAGCGCCTGCTGCATACCACCGCCGACGGTGTGGTTGTTGTCCTTGGCTTCGATAATGGCGATGGGAATATTCGGTTTGTAGAAAAGGACATAATCGGCGCGCTTGTTTTTGGCCCGGGTATGCAGCCTGCCTCGAACGATGATACGCCCACGGGTCAAAGGGTATTCCTCTCTGACCTGGGTAGCGACATCCCAGCCCGCCTGCTCCAGGGCAGGCGTAATGAATTTGGTGCAGATATCGCGCTCGGAAAGATCGTGCTTGTGCATTGGACAGCCCCCCATCGTCACGTAAGCAGCCAGAGCCGGTCAAACCGCCATGCTCCATCCGCCGTTTCCGGCGCAAACGCAAGAGCCGCCCGTCAACATCCTGCTGACACGGGCGGCTCTTGAAACCCCACTATCTATTTCCCGGCGCTTGCACTCCGTCAGCCACCACTCCATACCACCAAAAACGGCAATCCATCTCACGCAAAGACGCGAAGAAGCAAAGAAATCAAACAGTTGTCAAATAATTGCATCTTGCCGCACAGCTGATTCAGCTGTTTTTGTCTATCCATCCGTTTTTCTTCGCGAACTTCGTGACTTCGCGTGAACAACCGCATTATTCAGGTAACAGCAATAAAATTGCACAATTTTACTACGCCCTTTCATTCCCGGAGTCAACGGGAAAGGCTTCCGGTACGGGATGCAAACAGATCTCTTCACGCGCCGACCCCGGTCACTCGGACGAAAAAAAGGAGCTGCGAAATGAATCGCAACCCCTTATTTTTTGTGGTGCCGAAGACTGGACTCGAACCAGCACACCCTTGCGAGCACAAGAACCTGAATCTTGCGTGTCTACCAATTCCACCACTTCGGCGCTATGGAGACAGTCTTATAGCACCAGCCCGCACCGAATGCAAGAAAAAAAATCAGGCATTTCCCTTGCCATGGAAGCACATGATTTGATACAGTCCGAAACCTCCCGATCTGGTTATACCGGCATCGCTCCTACGGTGCCCCGACGCCGCGGAACACGCGCGCCTGGCAGTTTTTTACCGCCAGGCAGCCTGGCCGCGGCGCTCCGCGGTTCTCTCCGCGCTCCATGGAAATCCAACGCAAGGAACACCCGCCAGACGATGAATCTTCTCGCCGTAGAAAAACCGGCCCGCTACATGGGCGACGAAATGGGCTCCATCCGCAAGGAGACGGCCGAACTGCGTGTTGCCCTGGCCTTCCCCGATGTGTACGAGGTGGGGATGAGCCACCTGGGGCTGCGCATCCTCTACCGGGTGCTCAACGAGATGGAGGGGGTGGCTGCCGAGCGGGTCTTCGCCCCCTGGCCCGATATGGAACTCCGGATGGGGGAAGAAGGGTGCCAGCTGGCCACCCTGGAGACCGCCACCCCCCTGGCCCAGTGCGGCATCGTCGCCTTTACCCTGCAGTACGAACTCTCCTACACCAACATCCTCAACATGATACGCCTGGCCGGGATTCCGCTGCTGGCGGCGGAACGGGACGATTCCTGCCCGCTCGTACTGGCCGGCGGCCCCTGCGCCTACAACCCGGAGCCGCTGGCCCCCTTCTTCGACGCGGTGCTGCTGGGGGACGGCGAGGAGGCCATCATCGAGATCGCCGAGGCGGTGCGCGCATCCCGCAAGAGCGGCGAGTCGCGGGCGGATCTACTGGAGCGGCTCTCCCGCATCCAGGGAGTCTACATCCCCTCCTTCTTCCAACCGCGCTACAATGACGACGGCACCATCGCCGGGATGGACATCCTCAGGGGAGAACAATCCCGCGTCCGGCGCCGTTTTCTGGCCGACCTGGACACCGCCCCCTACCCCACGGAGCCGGTGGTCCCCTTCATGAAGACGGTGCACGACCGGGTGGCAGTGGAGATCGCCCGCGGCTGTACCCGCGGCTGCCGCTTCTGCCAGGCCGGCTACATCTACCGCCCCTTGCGGGAACGTTCACCCCTCACCATCCTGAAACTGGTGGAAAAAACCCTGGCCGCCACCGGCTATGACGAGGTTTCCCTCCTTTCCCTTTCCAGCGGCGACTACTCCTGCGTGTCACCGCTGATCACCCTGCTGATGAAGCGTTACGCAAGCGAACGCATCGCCCTGTCCCTCCCCTCCCTGCGGGTCGGCACCCTCACCGACGACCTGATCAGCGAGATCAAGAAGGTGCGCAAGACCGGCTTCACCCTGGCCCCCGAGGCGGGGAGCGAGCGGCTGCGGCGGGTGATCAACAAGGGAATCAGCGAAGACGACCTGGTGGAGACCGCTTTCAACGTCTACGGCGCGGGCTGGCGCTCCATCAAACTCTACTTCATGATCGGCCTCCCCACCGAGACGGACGAGGACGTGGAACAGATCTCCACCCTGGCCCGCCGGGTCAAGGACCAGGCCAAGCGCGCCGGCACCTCCGGCGAGGTGGGGGTTTCGGTGAGCAGCTTCGTCCCCAAGGCCCACACCCCCTTCCAGTGGGAGCCTCAGATCTCCTTGGAGCGCATCCGGGAACTCCAGTACCAGCTGCACCTGGATCTCAAAAAGCGCAAGCTCAACTTCAAGTGGCAGGACGCGGCCCTCTCCTTCATGGAGGGGGTCTTTGCCCGGGGAGACCGCCGTCTGGCGCCGGTACTGGCCCGGGCCGTGGAGCTGGGGTGCCGCTTCGACGGTTGGGGCGACCACTTCAAGATGGAACTCTGGATGCAGGCCTTCCGGGAATGCGGCATCCAGCCGGAATGGTACCTGCGCGCCAGGGACCTGGACGAGATCCTCCCCTGGCAGCACCTGGAGTGCGGCCTGACCCGGGAGTTCCTGCTGAAAGAGCGGGAACAGGCCCTGGCCGAGGCTGCCACGCCGGACTGCCGCGCGGGCCAGTGCAGCGCCTGCGGGGTCTGCGACTTCAAAGGCCTGAAGCCCCGGACCTTCCGGGATGCCCCGCTCCCCGCCACGGTCCGGGAACCGTTCGTCGGGGCGGCGAGCGACGCCGCCGGCAGGGTACGGATCCGTTTCGCCAAGCAGGGGGCCATGCGTTTCTTAAGCCACCTGGAGCTCCTGACCGTCTTCACCCGCGCCGTCAGCCGGGGGAACGTGCCGATCCTCTTCTCCCAGGGGTTCCATCCCCACCCCCGCTTCTCCTTTGCCACGGCGACCTCCGTGGGGGTGGAGTCCGAGGCCGAGTACCTGGATATGTTCATCACTCCCGGCATCTCCGCCCAGGAGATCAGTGAGCGGCTGAACCGGGTCCTGCCCCGGGGACTGCGGGTTCTGGAGGCGCGGCTGATTCCGCCCAAGTCCCCTTCGCTCTCCACCCTGATCGAGAGCACCCGCTACCGCATCACCCTGGATGAAAGCTGGGCCGGCCGGCTTCCGAAGCTGTGCACGTCCTTCCTAAGCCGGGAGAGTTTCGTCATCCAGCGCAGAAAGAAGGGGGACGTGCAGGACATCGACCTGCGCCGGGAACTGACCGAACTTGCGCCGAACGGCTCCACCCTGGAGCTGACCTCAGGCCGGGGCAAGGCCCTGGAGTTCGTCCGGGCCATCACCGGCGACGAGTCGCTGCGGGGAGAGGATATCCGGGTCGAGAAGCTTGAGGTCATCTTCTCCGCCTGAGCCGTTACACCCGGGCTGACGGATGCAACGCCGGTGGCGGCACGATCCCGGCCCTTTCAGGTACTCCGGCAGTCGGCGCCACGGTTTCAGATCAAATAGGCGGTTGACCACGGATGGATATGGATAACCACGCATACATCGGCATGATGCCCACGAAATGACGGAGAAAGTCGTCCCGACCGGCTCGCCCCGCTCATCCGCGGTTATCCCCCCTGTCCGAGTTTCAACCGCTTTTTACAGGTTAAAACGCTTACATCGACATACAGAAGGGGTTTTTCCATGGCAACAGAGCTGGTCATCAATGCCGCATCCCATGAGACCCGCATCGCTCTGATCGAGAACGGCACCATCGCCGAGCTGCACATCGAGCGGACCCGGGAAAAGGGGATCATCGGCAATATCTATAAGGGAAAGGTGATCCGGGTGCTTCCCGGCATGCAGGCCGCCTTCGTGGATATCGGCCTGGAGAAGGCGGCGTTCCTGTACGTGGCGGACGTATTCGACGCCATCGAGGAGTACGAGTCGCTCCTCTATAACGGCAAGAAGGAACACGAACCGGGAACCGGGCAGCTGCCGGACGGGCAGCCGGACTTCAAGCCGCTGCACCCCATCGAGGAGCTGCTCCAGGAGGGCCAGGAGCTCCTGGTGCAGATCTCCAAGGAGCCCATCGGCACCAAGGGGGCCCGCATCACCTCCCACATCTCCCTTCCGGGGCGTCACCTGGTGTACATGCCCACCGTGGACCACGTGGGGATCTCCCGCCGCATCGAGGACGAGCACGAGCGCGAACGGCTGCGCGAGGCGGTGGAACGGCTCAAGCAGCCCGGCTCAGGCTACATCGTCAGGACGGTCTCCGAAGGAAAGAGCGAGGAAGACCTGCTCTCCGACATGCAGTACCTCTCCACGCTGTGGGGCGAGATCACCAAGCGCAAGGAAAGCGCGCCGGTCCCCTCCCTGATCCACTCGGACCTGGACGTAATCCAGAAGGTGGTGCGGGACATTGTCACCGAACAGGTGGACACGATCATCGTCGATTCCAAACCGGACTACGACCGCATCGTGCAGTTCATCACCACCTTCATGCCCAAGATGAAGTACTCCATCGAGCTCTACGACGACGAGGAGCCGATCTTCGACCACTTCGGCCTGGAGGTGGAGATCAGCCGCGCCCTGGGGCGCAAGGTATGGCTCAAGTCGGGAGGCTACATCATCATCGAGCAGACCGAGGCCCTGACCGCCATCGACGTCAATACCGGCCGTTTCGTGGGAAAGCACAACCTGGAGGACACCATCCTCAAGACCAACCTGGAGGCGGTCAAGGAGATCGCCTACCAGTTGCGTCTGCGCAACATCGGCGGCATCATCATCATCGACTTCATCGACATGGAGAAGGAGGTCAACCGGGACAAGGTCTTCACCGCCCTGGAGGAGACGCTCAAGGGCGACAAGTCCAAGACCAACATCCTCAAGATTTCCGAGCTGGGGCTGGTGGAAATGACCAGAAAACGGGTGCGGGAGAGCATCGGCCGCATGATGTGCGAGCCGTGCTCCTACTGCGAGGGACGCGGCTACATCAAATCCAAGACCACCGTCTGCCACGAGATCTTCCGCGAATTGCGGCGGGAGATGCTGGACAACCGCGGCACCAAGGCCATGGTATCGGTGAACCCCCAGGTGGCCGACCTGTTGTACGACGAGGAGCGGCGCGGGCTGGAGGAGCTGGAAAAGAAGTTCAGGATGCGCATCACCGTTCGCGCCAAGCCCGGCTTCCACCAGGAGCAGTTCGAGATCGTCATCAGCTGACGCTCGGCCATGGCTGAGGTAAAACCAACTTTTCGCTTGACTTGCGGCCTTTTGGTCTCTATAGTTCAAAACTCTTTTAAAAATGATGCGCATGGAGAAATGATATGTACGCGGTTATCAAGACTGGTGGCAAACAATATAAAGTGGCCGAAGGCGAATTCCTCAAGGTTGAGAAGCTTGTCGGCGAAGTGGGCGACAGCATCGAATTCGGCGAGATTCTGATGATTGGCGGCGAAAAGACCGTGGTCGGCGCACCGCACGTGGCAGGCGCCACGGTAACCGCCCGCATCGCCGTTCAGGGCAAGGACAAGAAGATTCTCGTGTTCAAGTCCAAGCGGCGCAAGGGAACCCGCAAACTGCGCGGTCACCGTCAGCACAAGACCGTGCTCAAGATCGAGAAAATCAGCGCATAATCACATCGTTTCCCAGGAGTCAGGAAAATGGCACATAAGAAAGCAGGCGGAAGTTCACGTAACGGCAGGGACTCGAAAGGCCAGCGTCTCGGCTGCAAGAAATTCGGCGGCGAAACCGTCAAGGCAGGCAACATCATCTATCGTCAGCGTGGAACCCAGATCCACCCGGGCAACAACGTGGGTTGCGGCAAGGACTACACCCTGTTCGCGCTGATCGAGGGGATCGTGACCTTTGAGCGCATGGGTCGCGACCGCAAGAAGGTTTCCGTTTACCCCAACTAGTAATCCGCTCCAACACGACACGCAGAGCCCGGATGATTCGTCTTCCGGGCTTTTTTGCGTTCATCTTTCCCTCAGAACAGGGACTGCTGACCACTCCCCGTCTCCTCCGCGGGCGTGACGGCCGACCGCTCCACCGTATAGTCGCCGATCAGGGCCGATCCTGTTGGGTCGTGCCTCTCCAGGTTGGCGGCGATCGCCTTCAGGCTGGAATTGGCATAGCAGTAGGCGCACTGAAAGGGGCAGCTGTTGTAGGCCCCCATATCCACCGACAGGGCACAGCCGCACTCCTTGCGTTGATAGGTATCCTTGGCAAACCTCCCGCTACCGCCGAACAGCTCCCATAGCAATGCGGCGTCGATACAGCGGCCGTGCCTGATGCCGACCTCCTGAAGCTCCTCCCCTTCGGCGCAGGAGAAAAGCTCCATGCCGTTCTCCGCGGCGCATGCCCGCATATGCTTCAACAGTTCCCAGCGTCCCCCCCTGAACTCTTCCCCCCTGATGTCTTGGATTACGATCCCCTGCTCCTGTTGGATGCCCCTGAGACGGCCCCTGGCCTTGCCGTAGAAGTCCAGGAAGCTGAACATGACCCGTCGGGTAGTGCCGCGCAACTCCGTGGCCATACGGCCGAACATCTCCCGGTGGTACTCCAGGGGGGTGCAGCTGCTCAAGATCAGCGGGTCGTAGCGCCAGACCAGCCGGCAAGGACCGATCATCTCCCCCAGGGTGCGGAAGGTATGGATCCGCTCCTCAAGGGGCGGCAGGTTGGGCTCGAAGGACTTTTCATAGGGATTGAGGGTGAACTGGACGTAGTAGTTGAGTCCCCGCTGATCCAGTTCCGCCAGGAAGGGGATCAGCGGCCTCGGGTTCTTGGTCCAGAAGACGATGGCGTCCACGTCGTGTGGTCTCAGGCTGACCGCTTTGACCTGCCGGTGGTTGAAGGGGTTGACACTGAGGAAAAAGCCCTGGCGCACCCGTTCCATGAACCAGGGAGTGTAGAAGGCCGGGATGTCGGTGCGCCTGCTGGCGGAGATGATGGGCATGTAGTCTTTCCTGACATCCAAAAGCAGACAAAGGGATTTGCGCCGGGATCAGTCTGTTTCACCAGGAAAGCGACCGACAGGGGAGAGTGCGCTCACAGTCCCTCGATGCGCTCTCCCCTGCGCAGGGCGTTGCGCACCGCCTGGAGGCAGTTGTCCATCTCCTCGAAACGGGAGAGGTTGGCCCGCTCGACATCGCTGGTCTCCAGGATACGGGAGATGCCGCCGTTTCTGATCACCAGACGACGGTCCCCCATGAGTGCCAGGACCGGGTCGTGGGTGGCCATGAGCACGATCTTCCGCTTGTCCACCAGGGTGCGCACCGCCCGCTTGCGATCGATGCCGGCGTTTTCGATCTCGTCGATCAGTACGATGGGGGAGCTGCTCAGACAGGAGGTGTCGGCGATCATCAGGGCCCGGGACTGGCCACCGGAGAGGGAAGTGACCGGCGTAGACGGGGAGAACGTCTCGCCCGCCAGGTCATTGGCCAGACCGATGATGGTTGACGTAACTCCGGCCACATCTTCCACCATGCGGCTCTCGGCGTGCATGGCGACGAACTCCTCAACGCACATGTCCATGACGAAGTTCATGTTCTGGGAGAGCTGGGCCACCAGCTTGTGGTCAATGGAGAAACGTTTCCCGGCCTCCGGCGCCTGACCGTTAATCAGGATGACCCGGCCGGTGGGACTGTCCCCCTGGGCCATCCATTCGATGTCGGCCAGGAGCCGGCTTTTTCCCGAGCCGGTGGGGCCGACGATGCTGATCACCTCCCCCGGCCTGACGGTCAGTTCCAGCGACTCCCGGTTGCCGTCCTTGTCGTGCCCCCCCCGGATGGTGACCGACTCCACCCCCTGGTTGAGGCGGGCGCTCTTCAGGCCATCCATCAGCCGGACAAAGGCGGCAAAGCGCTCGCCGAGCTCGCTGCGCTCGATGCCCAGGTCCTCCAGCAGATCGGTGTCAAGGGAGGCGAAGAAGTCGGCCGTACTCTCCCCCTCGGCGGGGAGGTCGAGCCCCAGGCTGGCGAAGAAGTCCCGCAGGTTCGGCTCGTTTCGTAGCAGCTCTCCGCCGTTCACGGCCAGCAGGGTGGTGACGCGGTCGCCGCTCATGACGCTCCCCCCGGGAAATCCATCTTCCTGACGTTGCCCATCTGAAAGTCGCTGCCGATCCTGCGCTGCCCCAGGCAGTAGGAGCAGAGCGCCGCCGGCATACTGAAACGCAGCAGCCTCCCCTCCAGCCCATCAGTTTCAGGTGCGCTCATCAAAAGCCTGCCCAGCTCGTGCCCCCCCTGGCCGGTCAGGCCGTTGACCTGCAGGATGGTTGCCGGGCCATTGACCTGGCGCACCCGATAGGCGAAGACCTCCCGTTCGGCCTGGGAAACGATGTCCCCCTTGGTGATCACCACCAGGTCGGCCATCTTCAGCATGGGGCCGATCTTCCGAGGAGTATCCACGCCGCTCAGGTTGTCGATGACGCAGACCGCCAGCACCCCCTGGATGTGGGGAGCGCAGCGGTTGCACAGTCCGGCGCTCTCGATCACCAGCAGGTCGAAGCCGCTCTCCTCTCCCCAGGTCAGACAGTCTTCCGCATTGCTGACGAAGAAGTGGTCGGGGCAAAGGTTGCCGGATATGCCGGTGGTGACCGGGATCCCCTGTTTCTCGTACAGGGACTGATCCTGGGTGGAGAGGCTGTCGAACTTGACCACCCCCACCCTGATCCCCTCCCCCATCAGCGAGGTCAGCGCCTTGATGGTGACGGCGGTCTTGCCCGACGACGGCGGGCCGGCCACGGTGACCAGCCTCACGGCGCCTCCCCCCGGAAGGAGGCCAGGAAGATGGCATTGGTCTCGGCGATCAGGCTCTTCAGATCGTTATTCTTGACGTACTCCCAGCCGATCCACTTGAAGCTGGAGTTCTCCGGCAGCCGGTTGTCAACCGCCGGGTGCAGGGCGGGGAAGGAGGCTCCGGCGCAGATGGCGGCCACCCGCGGGCCGATGAGGAAATCGATCAACGGCCGCAGCCGTTCCTGCGCCTCATTCTTGACCAGCATAGTAACCGGGCTGACCAGGGCGCCATCCTCGGGCCAGACCACGCTGACCCTGTCGCGGTTTTTGATGGTGTTGGCGAAGAAGAGCGGCATGACGCTGATGGCAGGGGTCCCCTCCTGACCGCTGCCGGCGGCCTTGACCATCTGGGAGGGGTGCCATCCCCAGGCAACCGTGCGTCCCAGACTCTTAAGCCCCTCCTGGCCGAAATCCTTGTACAGGGAGAGCAGCAGGGTTTCGCAGAAGGTCCCCACCCGGTTGCCCCGGATGGCGACGCTCTTCTCGTACACCGGGTCCAGCAGGTCCTCCCAGCGCCGCGGGAGGGGGCGATTCCCCAGGCGGGTGTGGTCCACCACCGGCAGCAGCAGGTTCATGGCCAGCATGGTGTAGTGGCTATCCGGGTCCACCACCCCCAGGGGGGAGAGATGCCGGTCGCCGGAGGAGAGGTTGACAGCAGCGAAACATCCGCTCTGGATGAAACGCCGCACAAAGCCGGGATGGTAGAAGCTGTTGAAACCAGGGGTGATGACGATGTCCGGCATCTCATCCACGCTCTGGAAATGATCCGCGTAGTCGGCGTACTCGATCTGGTTGTTGGCGTTCCCCTCGACGCGGCAGCTGAGTCCGGCGCGCTGCTGGGGGTCAAGCTCCTCCAGGAAGCTGTTCACGGCCTCCTCCAGCGGCACCTTGAGGGGACAGGGGAGCAGGGCGAACAGGTCCAGGGGACGGGAAGGGGCTGAGCCCAGGGATTCGGCGTCGATGGCGTCACTCAGCAGAATGCGGAACGGTTCCGCGTTGATACCGGCAAACCGCAGGGCGGTGCGCAGGGTCAACGCCCGGCCAAAGATTTCCCGCACCTGCTGATCGGCAAACAGGTGGAGACCGTTGGAGCGTAAAACCGGCACTGTCTCCGGGTGGCGAGACACAAGGTCATGGATGGTCAGGTCCAGCAGTGAGTCGGGCATTGAGCGTTCCTCGGGTCGGTTACGGATCACAGGGTTCACAACCCTACATGCTCGCCCCATGCCAAAACGGCCAGCCACAAAATAATCGCGTTATCACAATAACTTATGAATCACAACATTGCCGAGTCCCCGGGAGGTGTCGCATTTTTCGGCAGAAGATCCAGCGGCTGCGGCGAAACTGCCCATCATCCGCCCAAAGAAAAAGGGCCACGACTCTAGCCGTGGCCCCACAGACACACTATCTGAAAGCGCGCATCAGCCTACAGCGGCAGCGAGGGGAGCTCCACGCCGGCCATCTTCTGCACCATGCGCACCACCTGGCAGCTGTAGCCGTACTCGTTGTCGTACCAGACGTACAGCACGCAGCGCTTGCCGTTGGCGATGGTGGCCAGGGAATCCACCACTCCGGCCTGGCGGGAGCCGACGAAGTCGCTGGAGACCACCTCGGGGCAGTTGGTGTAGCCGATCTGGTTCTGCAGAGGCCCCTCCAGGGAGATGTCCCGAAGGTAGTTGTTGATCTCCTCCACCGTCACCTCCCGGGTCAACTCCATGTTGAGGATCGCCAGTGAAACGTTGGGGGTGGGGACCCGGATGGCGTTGCCGGTCAGCTTGCCGGCCAGCGCCGGCACCACCTTGGCCACGGCCTTGGCTGCGCCGGTCTCGGTGATGACCATGTTCAGGGCCGCGCTCCTGCCGCGGCGGGAGGCCTTGTGGTAGTTGTCGATCAGGTTCTGGTCGTTGGTGTAGGAGTGGCAGGTCTCCATGTGGCAGTGGACGATGCCGAAACGGTCGTTGACCGCCTTCAGCACCGGCACGATGGCGTTGGTGGTGCAGCTGGCGGCGGAGAAGATGGTCTCTTCCGGGGTGATCAGCTCGTTGTTGATGCCCGGCACCACGTTGGGGATGTCTCCCTTGCCCGGGGCGGTCAGGATCACCTTGCTGATGCCGGGGGCCTTCAGGTGCTTGCCCAGCCCCTCGCGGTCGCGCCACTTGCCCGTGTTGTCGATCAGGATGGCGTTGTTGATGCCGTACTGGGTGTAGTCAACGCTTTCCGGGTCGCTGGAGTAGATCAGGCGGATCATGTTGCCGTTGGCGATGATGGCGTTCTCCTCCTCGTCAACGGTGATGATGCCGCCGAAATGGCCGTGCACGGAGTCGCGCTGCAACAGGCTGGCCCGCTTGAGCAGGTCGTCGGCGGCCCCCTTGCGCACCACGAAGGCCTTGAGCCGGAACTTCTCGCCCCCCCCCTTCTTCTCCACCAGGATGCGGGCCAGCAGACGGCCGATGCGGCCGAAGCCGTAGAGAACGATATCCTGGGGCTCGTCCAGCAGCGGCCCGCAGCCGGTGTTGACCGGGGCCAGTTCCCGCGCCACGTAGTCGTCCAGGGAGACCGGGGCCTCCTGGGCCGCGTAGCGGACAGCCAGCTTGCCCAGGTCGATGCGGGCCGGAGCGAGGTTCAGCTCGGCAATCGCCTGGAGCACCGGAAAGGTCTGGCGCACCGACAGCTCCCGATCCAGGATCCGCCGGGCGAAGCGATGGGCGGTAAGGATCTCGATAGCCGTGCTGTGCACCAGGGAGCGACCGTAGATAGTAGTAACGATGCTCTTCTCCCGGTACAGGCGGCCGATCAGGGGAAGCATCTCCTCGGCGCACGCCTCATGGTCCAGCCATTCCTTCAGGTATTCGTTCTCTCGTGCCAGGTTCATCCGTTTCCCTCCGTCTGTATTCTGAATTATTGGTTTGCGTCCACGAGGGTTGCCTTGAACTCCGCTTCGCACACCAGCGTATCCTCGACGTAGGTCTTGCCGCTGATCATCCACACGCCGCGACGCCGCTGCAGGGTGGTTACTTCCAGGCGCAGCTGGTCGCCGGGAAAGACCGGCTTCCTGAACTTGGCGTTGTCGATGGCCATGAAATAGCAAACCTTGTTGTGATAATCGGTACCGTCGGCCTTATAGGCCATCAGGCAGGCCACCTGGGCCATAGCCTCCACGATCAGCACCCCGGGCATGACCGGATGGCCGGGGAAGTGTCCCTGGAAGAAGTGCTCATCCATGGTGGTGTTCTTGATGCCGACGCAACGCTCGCCGCCTTCCAGCTCCAAAATCCGGTCAACCATCAGGAACGGGGGGCGATGCGGCAAAACCTTCATGATTTCGTTCACGTCAAGAAGCATGTCCATCCTCCTCACAGGGAAAAAAATATACCAGAAAATCCTGGCGATGCTATCAGCGCTTTATGAAAAAGTCAAAAGAAACCCCCTTCCATGGCGGTTAAATTCGTGCCGCCGGAGGAAGGGGGATACTCGCCGTGATCAGGTTCGGGGGGAACGTCCGATCAGCCGCAGCAGACCGTCAAGGATGGTCAGGGGACTGGGGGGGCAGCCGGGGATGTACAGGTCCACCGGCACCAGGCCATCGGCGCCGTTGTGCACCTCGTCATGGTCCCTGAAGGGGCCGCCGCCGATGGCGCAGGCCCCGGCCACGATCACCAGCCGCGGTTCCGGTATGGCGGCATAGGTATCCAGAAGCGCCAGGCGCATGTTCTCGCTCACCGGCCCGGTGATGAACAGCCCGTCAGCATGGCGGGGGCTGGCCACGAACTGGATACCGAACCGCCCCAGGTCCCAGCCGATGGTGGAGAGCACGTTGGTGTCCGCCTCGCAGGCGTTGCAGCCACCGGCGCTCACCTCCCGCAGCTTGAGGGAGCGGCCGTACAGGCGCAGGAGCTCCCTGCCCAGGGCCTCGGCGGGACGGTATTCATCGCCGCTCTTCACCACCAGCCCGTCCCGGGTACGGCTGGCCAGGACGGCATTGTTCGTGAACGTTACCGCGCCCCGTTCGCACGCCTCGGCGCATCGGCCGCAGAACAGGCACCTTCCCATGTCGATGGACAGGGTTTCGTTGCGGGAGATAGCTCCATAGGGACAGGACTCGACGCAGGCACGACAGCCGGAAGGACAGGCTGAGGCGTCAAACCGGGGAAGCCCCCGAAAGCGGGGCGACAACGGCAGGGGAGCGTCGGGGTAGGCAAAGGTGCGGTGCCCCTGGCGGCAACGTGCAAGGATGGCTCGAAACATGCTGACTCCGGTTTTAAAGGTTCACAGGAACAAGCCGTGACTGGTTACTGGTGACGAGTCACGGCCTTTTCACAGGTCAAACCCGCAGTACGACAGATTGAAGCTCTTGTTACAGAGCGGAAAGTCTGATATCTGCTGGTTGCGCAGGGCCAGGGCCAGACCGGTCCAGTTGTGGAAGGAGGGGTCGGTGATCTTGTACCGCTGGAAACGCCCCTCCCCGTCGGTCAGAACCGTGTGGCAGATTTCCCCCCGCCATCCCTCGGTCAGCACCACGACGCAGCGCTCGGGCGCCACCGTCCGGGGCGGATTGCAGTATCCCCCCCCCCGGGGCAGGTGCTGCAACTGCTCCTCGACGAAGTCCAGGGAACGTTCCATCTCAAGCCAGCGCACCAGGGCACGGCCATACACGTCACCGCTGGCCGCGGTTACCACCGGGATCTGGCTGATGCGGAAGATGCCGAAGGGGTGGTCACGGCGCACGTCGCGGTTGATGCCGCAGGCGCGGGCTGCCGGCCCCACCAGCCCGATCTCCCGGGCGGCCTCGACGCTGATCGGACCGGTGCTCTCCAGGCGGGCCATGACCGAAGGTGTATCCCACAGGAGGTTGATGGCCTGGGTCACTTCCCGCCGCGCCGTGCGCAGGCGTTTCAGCACATCGTCCGCCAGGGCCTCGTCACAGTCGAACCCCAGCCCGCCGGGACGGAGCAGCCCCCGGCCGTAGCGGCTGCCGCACAGCTGGGCGGTCATGTTAAGGAAATCGCCGCGGATGCGGCCGCAGAAGGAGGAGGTGGGGAGATAGCCTACATCGCCGGCAATGGCCCCCAGGTCGCCGGTGTGATTTGCCAGGCGCTCCAGCTCCAGAGCCACCCCGCGCACCGCCTCGGCCCGCGGCGGAACGAAGACCGCCCCCAAGGCCTCCAGGGCGATACAGAAGGCCTGACCATGGCCGATGCTGGTATCACCGGCAACGGTCTCCATCAGGTGCATGGCCCGCGGCGACGGGCCGCCGGTCATGGCCCGCTCGATGCCGCGGTGCTGGAACCCCAGGGCGATCTCCAGGTGAAAGACCTCCTCGCCATGGCACTGAAAGCGGAAGTGGCCCGGCTCGATGATGCCTGCGTGCACCGGTCCCACCGCCACCTCGTGGACCTCGTCTCCCTCCACGCGGTAGAAATCCATCACCGCCGGCAACAGGCCGGCGCCGTCCTGCTCCTTCCAGAACCCGTCCCCCGGACGGAGCGGCTTCTGGAACCGCACCGGCTTGAACCAGGGGTGTCCTTCGGGGAGCGCCAGACACTGCTCGGCGATCTCCCGCTCGAACAGGTGCAGCTGGGGGCAGGACTGGGCCAGGGAGGGGAAGCGGTCGCCCACCCGGGTGGAGAAGATGCCCAGGGAGCCGCTCCCCTTGGAAGCCATGATGCAGTAGAGGGTCGCCCCGTCATCGCGGGGGACGCCGAAATAGGAGCAGATCCGCCAGCCGCAACCGGTGGCGTCCAGAATCCCCTGGAAAAAGTCGTCTTCCCCCAGGCGGGGGATCTCGTCGCGCCCGAAGCAGGCGCCGTTGTGGAAGGTCTTCATACCGTAGCTCATGCCCGCACCTCCAGGAGCGCCGCGGCCGCCCGCAGAATCGCCAGCAGCGGCTCGGGGATCCAGACCCCCAGCAGGAACACCAGGAGCAACATGGCCAGGGGCGGCCCCACGGTCCAGGCCGTGTCACGGTAGGGGGTCTCCTCGCTGGACTCGGGCACCTCACCCATGACCATGGGGAGCACGGTTAGGGCCATGCCGATGAAGATGATGGTAAGGGAGAGGAGGAAGAGCGCCGCCACCAGCATCCGTCCCTGGGAGAAGGCGCTGCTGATGATGGTAAATTCGCTGATAAAGGGGGCGAAAGGGGGCGAACCGGTGATGGCGATGAAACCGGCCAGGAAGAGCCCCCCGGACCAGGGAAGCCGCCGCAGGGCGCCCGCCACCTGGCTGGTGCTCTTGCTGTTGAAGGAGCGGTGAATGTTGCCGGAGGAGAGGAACAGCACCCCCTTGGTGAGGCCGTTGGCCAGCACGTGGAAAAGGGCTCCGAAGAGCGCCTTCCCCCCCAGCCCCAGGGCAACGGCCATGATGCCCACATGCTCCACGCTGGAGTAAGCCAGCATCCGCTTGAAATCGGCCTGGCGTGCCATGAACACCGCCGCCAGGAACATGGAGAGCAGCCCCAGGGAGACCAGGGCGTTCTGGAAAAAGACGATCTCTTGGGTAGCCAGACAGAGCTGGTAGATGCGCAGGAGCGCCAGAAAGGCCAGGTTGACCAGGCCGCCGGCCAGCATGGCCCCCACCAGGCCGGGCGCCTCGCCGTAGGCGTCCGGTTTCCAGGTGTGCAGCGGCGCCAGCCCCATCTTGGAACCGAACCCCACCAGCAGGAAGACGAAGGCGGCGTGCACCCAGCCTGAGGAGAGCCGCGGGGCGTCGCGCATCAGGTCGTCCAGCAGAAGCGATGGCTCAACCCCGGCCACGATGGTGGCATAGGCCAGGAAGAACAGCCCGATCAGCGCCAGGGCAACCCCCACGGAGCAGATCAGCAGGTATTTCCAGGTGGCCTCGATGGAGCGGGCGTTGCGGTTGAAGTAGATCAGGGGCGCCATGGAGATGGTGGTGGTTTCCAGTGCCACCCAGAGCACTCCCAGATGATGGGTCACCGTGACCAGGGAAGAAGCCGAAAGGCAGACAAGGAGACCGATGCAGAGGATGCGGTTGGAACGCTCCCCCCGGTAGGCCAGATATCCCTGGGCGTAGAGGGAGCAGAACAGAAACAGGACACTGGTGCAGAGCAGGACCAGCATGCCCAGGGGGTCCAGAAGGAACCATCCACCGGGCGTCGGCGAAGGCGGGGAATGCAGAAGCATCAGGCACAGTCCCAGATGGGGGACGGCGCAGAGGGAGAGGAGCACCGGACGAAAGCGGTCGCCGGGGACCAGCCAGGCCAGCAGGGCTCCGGCAAGGGGGACGAGTATCAGGGCGGCGAGCATGGAGCTACTCCTCTTTCAGGGAGGTCAGGCGCGACGTATCCAGGGATGAGAACTCGCGGCTGATGTGGTTAATGACGATACCCATGACGAAGGTGCCCACCAGGAGATCCAGCAGCACGCCCGCCTCCACCATCAGCGGCATGGCTTCGGCCAACAGCAGGCCGAAGATGAAGATGCCGTTTTCCAGCACCAGGTAGCCCAGCACCTGGGAGATGGCCTTGCGCCGGGTGGTCAGGATCAGGAAGCCGCTCATCAGGGTGGCGATGGACGCAGGCACGAACAGATACTGCTGGTGTTCGGGGTGCAGGGGGAGCCTGCCGGCGAAACCGAACGAGAGCGCCGTGAACAGCGCCCCCAGCAGCAGGGTCGGTACGTACCCCAGGAACGGCTCGATCTCGCGCTTGATCTCCGCGGAACGGATGGCCCGTGCCAGGAGCAGCGGGATGATCCCCCCCTTGATGACCAGGATCCCCACGGTGATGGCCACCAGGTGCCAGGAGAAGGGATGGATCAGGCCGGGCAGGATTCCCAGGATGACCCCCTGGGCCGCCACGGCGCGGATGGAGAAGACCAGTCGGCTGGTGCCGATGGTGATGAAGTTGATCAGAAGGACGAGGACAAGCAACTGGTCGGGCAAGGAGAACATGGGCATCACCTGATGACAAGCAGTGTGGAAAAGGCGGCCAGAATGGTGGCGGCCACCAGCAGCTGGGGAACGCGGACCAGTCGCAGGCGGGCCATGACCGATTCCACCACGCCTATGGCAACGGCTAGAAGCAGCATGGAGACGATGAAGATGCCCCAGTCTGCCAGGGGATTCCCGGTGGCCAGGGGGAGCGCCAGGTGCATGAAGAAGGCCCCCAGCACGAACAGCTTCAGGGCCGCGCCGTAGAGGATCAGACCGAAGGCCGGGCCGCTGTGGTCCAGCACCATCACTTCGTGGATCATGGTCAGTTCCAGGTGGGTGGTGGGATCGTCGAAGGGGATGCGGCAGTTTTCGGCCAGGAGCACGATGAACATGCCGCCGACGAGCAGCAGCATGGCCGCGCCGGCGTTCAGCCAGAGGCGCTGGTCGATGCCGGCCAGCATGCCGGTGAGGGAATAGCTGCCGGAGAGGCGCGAGAGGGTGATCAGGGCGAAGAAGAGGGTCGGTTCGGCCAGGCAGGAATAGGTGGCTTCCCGGGCCGAGCCCATCCCCTCGAAACTGGAACCGGTATCAAGGGCGGCGGCCATGGTGAAGAAGCGCCCCAGGGCGAACAGGTAGGCGTAGAGGATCATGTCCCCCGGGAAGGAGATCGGCGCGGGATGGGCGCCGAAGGGGACCAGCAGGCCGGCCACCAGGGTCGTCGCCAGCCCCACGATGGGGCCGGCGCGGAAGATCCAGGTGGTGGTCGTGCTGAACACGCTCCCCTTGCGCAGCAGGCGAGCTATGTCGTAGTACGGTTGCAGGAAGGGAGCGCCGAGCCGACCGGCAAAGGCCGCCTTGGTCTTGGCGATCACTCCCAGCAGAAGCGGCGGCATGAGCAGTGCCAGCAGGATGTGTATCAGGCTGTTCGTCATAGGGCCCCCATGAATTGGTTCAATGCGCCCAGAGCATCAGGATCAGCAACGTGGCGAAGATATAGATCATGTACACGTGCATGCGGCCGTGCTGCAGGCGCATCAGCAGGCCGAACAGCGCGCCGGAAAGGGTAAAAAGCGGAGCGACGACGCGGTCCAGCAGGGTCTCCGTGGGCTGGTCCTGACAGCGGGCCGGCGGCGGGAAAAGTCCGGCCGGCGCGGGACGCAGGATGCGCTGGCGGATGAGGCCGTTGAAGACCGAAACGGCAAACTCGGAGAACGACGATGCCGTGTACTGGATGCGCGATGTGGGGCGCTGGTAGCCGCACCCCCAGGTGGGGCCGCTGGCCAGGGGGGACCGCGCCAGGAGCATGCGCCAGAAGAGCAGCAGCAGGAGCGCAGCCAGCAGGAGCAGCAGCCCCAGCCGCGAAAGCTGGTTCATGATCGGGACATACTCCAGGGAGAGGGGAGCAGTCGCCCCGGGCGGAACGAACAGCGCCATGGCAGGCTCAACCAGGCGCACCCCGCACTGGGGCGCGAGCCCCAGTGCCAGGCAGAGCAAGGCCAGGAGCCCCAGGGGAACCAGCATGGCGGGCCCCGCTTCATGGCTGTGGCCGGCCGCCGGGTTGCGGGGCGCGCCGAGGAAGATCGAGCAGTACAGTTTGGTGAAGGCGATCAGCGCCAGCCCCCCCACCAGCGCCAGGAGCGGCGCCAGCAGCACCAGGAAAACCAGGCGTTCGGCCTGGAGCTGGGAGAAAAAGCCCAGGTAGAGCAGGAATTCGCTGGCAAAACCGTTGAGGGGGGGGATGCCGCAGATGGCCAGGGAACCGACCAGTACCAGGAAGGCCGTCTTCGGCATCCCCTTGGCCAGCCCTCCCATCAGGTTCATGTCGCGCGTGCCGCTGGCATGGATGATGACACCGGATCCGAGGAAGAGGAGCGGCTTGAACAGACTGTGGTTGAGGATGTGCAGCAAGGCGCCCGCCATTCCCAGATAAGCCAGGGTCGTATTGTGACTGGAGATGCCCATCAGGGCTACCCCCAAGCCGGTGGTGATGATGCCGATATTCTCGATGCTGCTGCACGCCAGCAGACGCTTCAGGTCACGCTGGGCAACGGCAAAGCAGATGCCCAGCAGGGCCGAGGTGATGCCGGCAACTGCCAGGAAGGCGCCCCACGAGAGGGGCGGTTCGCGGAAAAAGGTCAGGGTGCGGAAGATGCCGTAGAGCCCCATCTTGAGCATGACCCCGGACATCATGGCGGAGACGTGGCTGGGGGCATTGGCGTGGGCAGAGGGTAGCCAGATATGCAGCGGCATGATCCCCCCCTTGGCGCCGAACCCGATGAAGGCCGCCAGGACCATGACCTGGGAGACGGCCGGCAGTGCGGAGAGGGAACCGCCGCTGGGGAGCAGAAACGAGCCGCTGCTGAAGATCAGCAGGGAGAAGTAGACGAACAACGCGGCCGTGCCGGCATGGGTAGCCACCAGATAGATGATACCGGCACGACGCACCTCTTCGCGGCCATGCTCCGTCACCAGCAGGAAATAGGCCGACAACGCCATGACCTCCCAGGTCATCAAAAAAAAGACGCTGTTACGCGCCATAAGCAGTATCGCCATGGATGAAGCCAGGAGGCCGTAGAAAAACGTCAGCCATGGTTCGCTGCCGCGCTTCTCGACGGCCGGCCAGTACCCCAGGGAGAACAGGGAACCGGCGCCGGCCACCAGAAAGACCGGCAGCAGAAAGAAGGCCGACAGCTGATCCACGGTCAGTTCACAGGAGCCGAAGGGGAGCCCCCACTGGAGCACGTAGGTGGCGGCGCCTCCGTTCAGGAGGAGCGTCAGAGCCGAGGGAATGCCCACCAGTCCCGCCAGCAGCGTGACCATGGCGGCAAGGAACTGACCGGGACCGGGACGGCGCAGGAACAGACCGGGAAGACCGGCGCAGCCCATGGCAAGCGCGGCACAGAGCACCAGGAGTACGGGGTCGCCCCCCTCCTGCGGAGCGGAAAACATGAATACGGGCTCCTTAAACATGAGTTGATACAAAGCAGGATGTAACCAGAAAACGTCAAATGCTGATAGTGAACCTCCAGCAACGTACGAGTCAATAAAAAAATACCAGTCATTAAATTTATATGTGGCATTGTCAACGACATGTCGCTATTATCAACAACACATAAGGAGTCAACGACATGTCAATCACACGGCTCAACATCACCCTGCCGACCCACATCGTGGACGACGTCAAGGCGCTGTACGGACCACGCGGCATCAGTCAGTTCCTGGAGGAAGCAGCCACCGAGAAGCTGGCGGCCATGAAAAAGAGCGCCTACCAGGGACTGATCGAGGGGTATCAGGCGACCGCCGAGGAAACGGTGGAAGTGCTCAAGAAGTTCGAAAACGTGGTGACGGAGAAGCGCGATGTTTAAGCGGGGCGGTATCTATCCGGTCAATCTGGCCCATAACGGAACCGGCCAGCAGGAGAGTTGTCCCTGCCTGGTGGTCAGCAACAACATCAGCAACGAATACTCGCCGGTGGTGACCATCATCCCCCTTTCCTCCACCAGCCTGGACCGGATCTACGATTTCGAGTGTTTCCTGCCCGCGGCCAGGAGCGGCCTTGCGGTTGATGCCAAGATCAGCACCCATATCATCATCACCATCGACAAGAGCGCGGTGGTGGGGGAACGGCTGGGGTTTCTCAACAAAGGGCAGATGGAACAGGTGGAAAAGGCGCTGCGTTTGCAGTTGGCCCTGGAATAACGGGGCCGCCCCATGAACGCAAAAACCCCGCCGAGGGGAAATCGGCGGGGTCGGTGAAACGGCGGGGTTCCGCTACTAGGGAACCTGAACGACCTCTTTCACGGCGGGGATATGCTCCTTGAGGGTGCGCTCGATACCCATCTTGAGGGTCATGGTGGACATGGGGCAGCTGCCGCAGGCGCCCTTCAGGCGTACCTTGACGATGCCGTCAGCCGTTACCTCAACCAGTTCCACATCGCCGCCATCAGCCTGCAGGGCGGGACGCACTTTTGCCAGAGCATTTTCAACTTCTTCTCTCATCCTCGTCTGTTCTCCTTTTTTCGTATGTTCACTGCCACTGCGCCACACAAGCACTCTACGTTCATGCACCGCAATCCACGAAGCGGGAACACCCCACAGGGCGTTCCCGCTTTTCACGTCATCCCCGCCACTCCCGGTCACAAGGCTACTTGACCAGGAATTCCTCCTCGGATTGGGGCGGAGGCATAACCTTGACCAGCAGTTGGGTATAGAGCGGTTCCACCGCGCCGTTTACCACCGGTACGGAAACCTGCACTCCCTCGTAGGGCTGCCATCCCTGGGACAGAGCCTGGTTGACCCTGGCCTTCAAAGCAGCCGGGTCCCGTTCGCTGATGACCTCGTATTCCGTAATCATGTTCCACTCCTTTCGTTCCGCCTTCGGTTCAGGGAAAGAAATGACGTTTTCGACCATAGTGGGAGTCACCGCAAATGTCAATATGATCATCTCCGGAACAGGGGCGGCACCAAGGCCCACGCGCGGCAACGGGTACCCGAAAAGCTCGCGCAACGTCACTTCAGCCGGTATCCGTTGTCCGCCATGACCGGATCAACGCTCTCACCCCCTCCCCACAATCCCGCACCGGCGCACGGCATGGGCTTGAACCATCCGGCGCGCCGTTCCGGCCATCCTCGCCGGAATCCACCCTGAACCAGTGGGTGAAACCTCCGGAGAGAAGGCATCCCGTTTCCACCTGCCGCAACAACGAACCGCTCGTTATCAGTATACCCGACGAACGGACGCCATGCTTTCATGAAAATAACCCTTGACACCCTCCGGGGAGATCCGTATTTTGGAATGAACGTTCATTCCGGAGGAAAGAAATGTCGAAACCCGACAAACGTGACGAAATTCTCCGCGCAGCACTGGAGCTGATCGCCGAGCAGGGCTTTCACGGCGCGCCCATGGCCATGATCGCCGAGCGCGCCGGGGTGGGCGCGGGCACGATCTACCGTTACTTCGAGAACAAGGACGTGCTCATCAACGAGCTCTACCAAGAGATCGAAAAACAGCTCAAACTGTCCCTGCATGAGGGGTATTCGCTGGAAAAGCCATTCAGGGAACGCTTTCTCCACCTGGGAACCGCGTTGCTGCGCCACTTCATCGCCCACCCCCTGGACTTCCGCTACCTGGAGCAGTTCCACAACTCCCCCTTCGGCGTAGACCACCGCCGCGACAAGCTGCTGGGGGATTCAAGCAGCGGTTGCGACGTGTTCAAGGAGTTGTTCGAACTGGGAGTGGCCCAGCAGATCCTGAAGGATTTCCCCCTGGTGATCCTGTTCGACCTGTTTTTCGGCCCGGTGGTTTCCGTTGCCCGCGACCACATCCTGGGTTTCGTCCAGCTGGACGAGGCCATGATCCGAAGTATCATCGAAGCCTGCTGGGATACGGTCAGGCGCTGAGCAACGGGACAACGCTCCGCTGATGCGGTCAGCGTCCCGACGGTCGACCACACCACGTCTGCCGAATGAATATTCATTTCTCCCTATTCCACATATCGAGGTAACGCACCATGCACCTGACACGAACAGTCAAGCTCATGACGACTCTGGCCACGCTCGCCGGAGGAATGCTGCTGAACGGCTGCGGCACGAAACAGACCGGCGGCGCGCCTGCCGCGCCCACCCCCCAGGTGGGGGTTGTGGTCATCCAACCCCAGCGGGTAGAACTCACCACCGAACTGGCCGGACGTACGGCACCCTACCTGGTGGCCGAGGTACGGCCCCAGGTGAACGGCATCCTCCAGAAGCGTTTCTTCACCGAGGGAAGCGACGTCAAGGCCGGCCAGCTGCTCTACCAGATCGATCCCTCCACCTATCGCGCCGCCCATGCCAGCGCCAGGGCTTCCCTCTCCCGTGCCCAGGCCACACTGGTCACGGCGCGTCTCAAGGCCAAGCGCTATGCCGAACTGGTCAGGATCAACGCCGTCAGCCAGCAGGAACATGACGACGCCCAGGCCACGCTGAAGCAGGCCGAAGCGGATGTGGAGGCCTGCAAGGCTTCCCTGGAATCGGCCCGCATCAACCTGGCCTACACCCGGGTCACAGCTCCCATCTCGGGACGGATCGGCAGGTCGCTGATCACGACCGGCGCCCTGATGACCGCCAACCAGAGCACCCCTCTGGCGACGATCCAGCAGCTGACCCCGGTCTACGTTGACATCACCCAGACCAGCGCCGAACTGCTGCGCCTGAAGCAGGCCCTTGCCAGTGGCCAGATGAAGGGGGGAGAACGGGGCGGAACCAAGGTCAAACTGCTGCTGGAAGACGGCAGCACCTATCCCCAGATGGGAATTCTGAAATTCTCGGATGTTACCGTTGACCAGACAACCGGGTCGGTCACCCTCAGGTCAGTCTTCCCCAACCCGAACCAGCTGCTCCTCCCCGGCATGTACGTGCGCGCCGTGGTTCAGGAGGGGGTCAACGAGGCGGCGATCCTGGCGCCCCAGCGGGGCGTGACCCGCAACTCGGCCGGCAAGCCGACCGCGCTGGTAGTCAACACCGCCAACAAGGTGGAACTGCGCGTCCTGTCGGTTTCCCGCGCCATCGGCGATGCGTGGCTGGTCACCAGCGGGCTGAAGGCAGGCGACCGTCTGATCGTCGAAGGAACCCAGAAGGCCAAACCGGGCGGCAGCGTCAAGGCGGTGGCCTACGCCCCCCGCCCCCAGGTGAGCGCGACACCCGCGGCGGCAGACGCGCACTAGAGGAGTAACCCATGGCCCACTTTTTCATCAACCGCCCCATCTTCGCCTGGGTGATCGCCATCATCATCATGCTGGCCGGTGTCCTGGCCATCAAGAAGCTCCCCGTTGCCCAGTATCCTGCCATCGCCCCCCCTCAGGTTTCCATCAGCGCCACCTACCCGGGAGCATCGGCCAAGACTGTGGAGGATACGGTAACCCAGGTCATCGAACAGAAGATGAACGGTATCGATAACCTGACCTACATGTCCTCCACCAGCGATTCCAACGGCAGCGTCACAATCACCCTGACTTTCAACGCCGGAACCGACCCCAACATCGCCCAGGTACAGGTGCAGAACAAGCTGCAACTGGCAACGCCGCTGCTGCCCCAAGCGGTACAGCAGCAGGGGCTGAAGGTCACCAAATCCACTCGTAACTTTCTGCTGGTGGTCGGCTTTGTCTCGGAAGACGGCAGCATGACCCGCTACGACCTGTCCGACTACGTGGCCGCCAATGTGCTGGACATCGTCAGTCGCCTGCCGGGGGTGGGGGAAACCCAGATGTTCGGTTCCCAGTACGCCATGCGTATCTGGCTGGACCCCCACAAGCTTCACAATTACAGCCTGACCCCGGCCGACGTGAAGAGCGCCATCAAGGCCCAGAATGCCCAGATTTCCGCGGGGCAGCTTGGGGGAACGCCGTCCCCCAAGGGACAACAGATCAACGCCACCATCACGGCCCAGACCCTGTTGAAGACGCCGGAAGAGTTCAACAACATCATCCTGCGCACCAACGGCGACGGCTCAGCCGTGCGCCTGCGCGACGTGGGCCGCAGCGAACTCGGAAGCGAGGATTATTCCTCCATGGCCCACTTCAACGGGAAGCAGGCCGCCGGTATGGCCATCAAACTGGCCACCGACGCCAACGCCCTGGACACCGCCAAGGTGGTCAAGGAGAAGCTGACCGAACTGTCCAAATTCTTCCCCCCCGGTATGAAAGTGGTCTACGCCTTCGACACAACCCCCTTCATCAAGATTTCCATCGAAGAGGTGGTCAAGACCCTGGGTGAAGCGGTCGTTCTGGTCTTCCTGATCATGTTCCTGTTCATGCAGAACTTCCGTGCCACCCTGATTCCCACCATCGCCGTGCCGGTGGTTCTGCTGGGTACCTTCGGCGTGCTGTTCGCCTGCGGTTATTCCATCAACACCCTGACCATGTTCGCCACCGTCCTGGCCATCGGCCTGCTGGTGGACGATGCCATCGTGGTGGTGGAAAACGTGGAACGCATCATGACCGACGAGGGGCTTTCTCCTAAGGAGGCGACCCGAAAATCCATGGGACAGATCACCGGCGCCCTGGTGGGCATCGCCCTGGTGCTGTCGGCGGTGTTCATCCCCATGGCCTTCTTTGGCGGCTCCACCGGCGTGATCTACCGCCAGTTTTCCATAACCATCGTCTCGGCCATGGTGCTGTCGGTGCTGGTGGCCATGACCCTGACCCCGGCCCTGTGCGCCACCCTGCTCAAACCAGTGGAGAAGGGACACGTGGCGGCGGAGAGCGGCTGGTTTTCCGGGTTCTTCCGCTGGTTCAACAGCTGGTTCGACAGGGGGAGGGAAAAGTACGAACTGATCGTGGGACGTTCCTTTACCAAGACGACCCGCTACCTGCTGCTCTACGCCGTCATCGTGGCCGCCATGGCACTCTTCTTCCTGCGCATGCCCACCGCCTTCCTGCCGGATGAGGACCAGGGGATGCTCTTCTCCATGGTGCAGCTGCCGGTAGGCGCCACCCAGGAGCGCACCCTGGAGGTGCTGCACGACGTGGAAAGCCATTTCCTGAACGATCAGAAGGAAGCGGTGGAATCGCTCTTCACGGTGGCCGGCTTCAGCTTTGCCGGCAACGGCCAGAACATGGGCATGGCATTCGTCAAGCTCAAGGACTGGGAACTACGCCAGCGCCCCGACCTGCGGGTCAAGGCGGTGGCCGGAAAGGCCATGGCGGCCTTCTCCCGTTTCCGCGATGCCCAGGCCTACGCCTTCGCCCCTCCGGCGGTCATGGAGTTGGGCAACTCATCCGGTTTCGACTTCCAGTTGCAGGACCGCGGCGGCCTGGGACACGAGAAGCTGATGGAGGCCAGAAACCAGCTCCTGGGCATGGCGGCTCAGAATCCCAACCTGATGGCGGTGCGGCCAAACGGCCAGGACGACACTCCCCAGTTCAAGCTTGACATCGATCAGTCCAGGGCCGAGTCTTACGGACTGGCCATCTCCGACATCAACGACACCATCGCCACTGCCTGGGGAAGTTCCTACGTCAACGACTTTGTGGACCGGGGTCGCACCAAGAAGGTCTATATCCAGGGAGATGCCCCGTTCCGCATGCTCCCCGAAGACGTGAACAGGTGGCACGTGCGCAATGCCAGCGGCGGCATGGTCCCCTTCTCGGCCTTTGCCTCGGCCCACTGGGCCTACGATTCACCGCGCCTGGAACGCTACAACGGACTCCCCTCCATGGAGATTCTGGGCCAGCCGGCTCCGGGCAAAAGCACCGGAGTAGCCATGGCCGAGATGGAGAAGATGGCGTCCCAGCTACCGGCGGGTATCGGCTTCGAATGGACCGGCCTCTCCTACCAGGAGCGCCAGGCAGGCGCTCAGGCACCTGCGTTATACGCCATATCCCTCCTGGTGGTGTTTCTCTGCGTTGCCGCCCTGTATGAGAGCTGGACCATCCCCTTCGTGAACATACTGATGCTTCCCCTGGGGATCGTCGGCGCCGTCATGGCAACCACCGTGCGCGGCCTGTCCAACGACATCTACCTGCAGATCGGCCTGCTCACCACCATGGGGCTCTCCACGAAGAACGCCATCCTGATCATCCAGTTCATCAAGGAACAGATGCATCAGGGACTGGGGCTGGTGGATGCCACCCGCACCGCCGTCAAGATCCGCCTCAGGCCGGTCATCATGACCTCGCTGGCTTTCTTCTTCGGCACCCTGCCGCTGGCAATCACCACGGGGGCCGGAGCCGGCGCCCAGAATGCCATCGGCACCGCCGTGACCGGCGGCATGCTGTCGGCCACCTTCATCGACCTGCTCTTCATACCGTTCTTCTTCGTGCTCATTTCCCGGCTGTTCGGCAGAAAAGAACGGCCGGCTCCCGATACTAACGAACCGATCACCGCACCGGAGGCCACCTGACATGAGACATGCCTTCCTGAAAAAGGTCTTCCTTCTTCCCATCGGTGGAGTACTCTTCCTGACAGCCTGCTCCATGGCGCCCAGCTATACCCGGCCCGAAGCGCCGATTCCCCCGGCCTGGCCCAACGGACCCGCCTACAAGCCGACCGCTCCCCAGGCAGAGGAACCGGAAGCGGTGAAGCTGAAGTGGGAGCAGTTCTTCGTCAACCCGCAGTTGCGAAAGCTGATCGCCTTGTCCCTGGAGAACAACCGCGACCTGCGCGTGGCGGTGTTGAACGTGGAGAAGTCCCGCGCCCAGTACCGCATCCAGCGCGCAGACCTGCTCCCCTCCATCGACGCCACCGGCAGCGCCACGGCCCAGCGCACGCCTGGGGACATATCCAGCTCCGGCCGGGCAACGACCTCCCACACCTACAGCCTCAACCTGGGGGTCAGCAGCTACGAGGTGGACCTGTTCGGCCGCGTGCAGAGCCTCAAGGATCAGGCACTGGAACAGTTTCTGTCATCCGAGGAGGCGGTACGCAGCGTGCGCATCTCCCTGATTGCCGAAGTGGCCAACAACTACCTGACCCTGGCCGCCGACCGGGAACGGCTCAGGCTGGCCAAGGAGACCCTGGAAAGCCAACGGGCAAGCTATGGCCTGATCAGGAGCCGCTTCTCCGTTGGGGCCTCTTCGGAACTGGACCTGCGCCAGGCCCAGACCAGCGTGGATGCGGCCCGGGTGGACGTGGCCCGCTACACCAGCCAGGTGGCCCAGGACGAGAATCTTCTGGCCCTGGTGGTGGGTGCTCCCATACCGGCCGACCTGATCCCCAGCGGCTTCGACGCCGTGGGAATCATGCGCGAACTTTCCAGCGGTGTACCATCGGAGGTACTTCAGCGCCGGCCGGACATCATGGAGGCCGAGCACCTGTTGAAAGGGGCCAACGCCAACATCGGCGCGGCCCGGGCAGCATTCTTTCCCCGCATCACCCTCAACACCAGCATCGGCACCTCCAGCGACCAGCTGACGGGGCTCTTTACGCCCGGCTCGTTCGCCTGGGGCTTCGCCCCCCAGTTCACCCTGCCGATCTTTGACTACGGCAGGAACAAGGCCAGCCTGACCGCGGCCGAGCGGGATCGGGACATCTACCTGGCCCGGTACGAGAAGGCGATCCAGAGCGCCTTCCGCGAGGTTGCCGACGCCCTGGCCGTGAACGGCACCATTCGGGAGCAGTTGGAGGCGCAGCAGTCTCTGGTTGAGGCCACCTCGGAAAGCTACCGGCTCTCCCAGGCACGCTACAAAGGGGGGATCAGCAGCTATCTGGACGCACTGGACTCCCAGCGCTCACTCTACAGCGCCCAGCAGGCGCTGATCGGCGTCAACCTGACCCGGCTCTCCAATTTGGTGACCCTCTACAAGGTACTGGGTGGCGGCAGCGAATAGTCAGCCAGCCGGACCGTAACGCGAAAACGCCGTGATCTCCCACTCGGGGAGGCACGGCGTTTTCCGTTTGTGCACACCTCGTCTTACCAGAGCAAAGCCCCGTCAGCTGACCTCCTTCCATCCCCTCTGGCGCAACTCCTTCTTCAGGGTCAACATCTCCTGACGCAGCTTGAGTACCTCAGCCTGGCTGGGCATTCCCTTGAACTGGTAGCGCAACAACAGGTACTCGCCGTGCAGCTCCTTCAGGCGCTGTTCCAGATCACTGTTGGCGGCACGCAATTCGTTATTCTCAGCTTTCAGCCGGTCGATTTCTCTTCTGTGCTTTTCGTAAAGGGCCATATCCACGGTTTTCATGATCCACGCTCCCCGGCCAGGACTCCGCTCTGGCTTCCCAAAAACAGTATAACAAAAACAGACTGTTATCTGATTTATTTCTCCAGCAGCTGCATGTTGTTCGCACTGGGGTATACTTTGGATCAGTATGCCGTTGCCAACGGTTTCGTCGCTACCCAGGAACACACATCGTCGCTCTGTCACGCAATCTCAGACGGCCCTTTCCGCCCACGGCCATATGCTAAACGTCGTTATGACAAAGCCGGCACAAGACCGCATCAATCCGGAACTCGTACACCGATGCGCATGTAAAAGTTCCGTAAAGTTGAACACGGTTTTCTCATATTGCGCACACTTTCGTAACAATTGGAACACCACCACGACAATGGGCACTGGTAAAGAAATCATACCGGGGGGAGACAGACCAAAGCCTGCCCCCACCCCGTTTTTCCCAATCCGAAAAACAGCGGCAACGCTCCTCCGGCTGAAAGGGCTCACGACGCAGAACCTAACCATTCGTTTTAACTACGCAATTATTGCCGTGCCACTATCGGCGCTCCGCAAACACACCAACACATCAGCCACAGCCAGAAACGCCCGGGAATCCTCAGGGCACACTCGCACGCACGGCCCCCTGTACCCAGAGAGATCAGCATTCTGCTCACCGAGCGCACCGAAACAAAAACTGTTTTGAAAAAATTAATCATTTTGTTGTTGTTTTTAATCTTTTTACCATGTATAGCAAAACTACGTTTTAAGTCGCTGGTGATTCAGAACGATACGCCATCAATGGGAAAGGGGTTCGATTCCATTACGATCTTCCAGAGATAACCAGGTACCCGTTCGCGTCCGTTACCGCCGGACAATCCTGGTTTTGTCGTTTAATAGCCTGGAATACACTGATGTTTTCGGGATTTCTATTAAACTGTATGCCAACACCGCGAAGAGCATACAGACACCTGCAACAAGCAGCATCTCAATTCAAAAGGAGGATGTACAATGGCATTAGCAGATCAGACGTTTGGTTTCTTCATCCCCACCGTAACACTGCTGGGCATTGGTTGCTCCAAAGAAACCGGTGAGCAGGCGAAAGCTCTCGGCGCATCGAAACTGCTGATCGTCACCGACGCCGGCCTGAACAAAATGGGCGTTGCCGACACGATTAAAGGTTACATCGAAGCAGCCGGCCTCCAGGCTGTTATTTATGACGGCGCCGAGCCCAACCCGACCGACAAGAACGTCCATGACGGCGTAAAAGCATATCTGGACAACAAATGCGACGGCTTGGTTACCCTTGGTGGCGGCAGCTCTCACGACTGCGGCAAGGGCGTTGGCCTTGTCGTATCCGGCGGCGGCAACATCCGTGACTACGAAGGCGTCAACAAGTCCTCCAAACGTCTCCCCCCGTTCCTGGCCATCAACACCACCGCCGGTACCGCCAGCGAAATGACCCGCTTCTGCATCATTACCAACACCGATACCCATGTGAAGATGGCTATCGTTGACTGGCGCGTAACTCCGAACATCGCCATCGACGATCCCCTGTTGATGGTCGGTATGCCCCCGAAACTGACCGCCGCCACCGGTATGGACGCACTGACCCACGCCGTTGAGGCCTATGTTTCCACCATCGCCACCCCGATCACCGATGCCTGCGCCATCAAGGCCATCGAACTGATCGCCAAGTATCTGAGCCCGGCCGTTGCCAACGGCGAAGACTTGGAAGCCCGCGACGCCATGGCCTATGCCGAATACCTGGCCGGTATGGCTTTCAACAACGCCAGCCTCGGTTATGTCCACTCCATGGCTCACCAGCTGGGCGGCTTCTACAACCTGCCCCACGGCGTCTGCAACGCCATCCTGCTGCCGGTTGTCAGCCAGTTCAACCTGATCGCCTGCCCGCAGCGTTTTGCTGACATCGCCGTTGCTCTCGGCGAAAACATCTGTGGCCTGTCCACCGTCGAAGCCGGTCAGAAAGCCATCGACAGGATCAAGTCTCTGTCCGCTTCCATCGGCATCCCCGCCAACCTGACCGAGCTGGGCGTGAAAGAAGCCGACCTGAAGATCATGTCCGAAAATGCCAAGAAGGACGCTTGCCAGCTGACCAATCCGCGCAAGGCCACGCTGGACGAAGTTATTCAGATCTTCAAGAACGCTCTGTAAACCGACGAGCACATTTAGCTCGCACCATCTCTGATGTGCCGGGCCAGTCTGTATGAAAATATGTGCCTGATATGGTCCATTCTCAGTGACTGGCCCGGTCCCCCACATGCCAGGGGGGTACTTCCTTAACTGAGGTTGGCCACCAGAAAGAGGAGGAGCCTGCGTGCCAGCGTTCAAGGCTCCAACCATCCGGTTGTTGGGGACAACCGGATGGATAATAAAAAGGCCTCCAGATTATTCTGGAGGCCTTTTTTCGTGCCGATCAGGGTAGAAGTGAATCAATGTATGTTCCGAAGCGCGGCATGACGACCGGACCTCAGCCAGCGCCGGACCCTACTGAAAGAAATCCCTCGCCCATGGCAGCCGGTGGAGGTCGGTACTGGTCCGGTACGAACAGCCGTCAGACGTTCCGCTCCACCCGCTGGCCCGGGTTCCTCATGATCCGGCGCAGGTACGCGGCATCTCCCCAGAGATTGTTGATGGGATAGTTCGTTCCGATGATACCCGCCTGATAGGAATCGGCCACCCGTTCACCGGCATTGCAGCGAGCGCCGATCACGGCCAGAAGAATGCCGTACACGAAGTTGACCGGGACCCGCAGCATGCCTCCCGGATTTCCCCAGACGATGTCATGAACAAACTCGATGCGCACGGCATCCGGGTCCTGCGTCTCCAGCCCGATGCGCAACGCCTTATAGAGGACCTCCTCCAGGGTGGTCTCGTCGAACTTCTGTCCGCTGAAGAAGGTCTCACCGAAGGAGCAGAAGGTGATCAGGTCACCATTATCCTGGAGAAGCTTCCTGACCCGCTCACTGATTTTCTTGGCGGTCGGGTACTCCTTCTTGGCGGTTTCGTCAAAAGCATGGGCAATGTGGATCAGGGCCAACTCCATGTCGCGGCCGTTCATGGCGTCGATTGCCGTCGCGATCCTCTCTCCAATGGTCACGGCTGCCTCCTCGTCTACAAGTTTGACATATAACGCATCACACAATAGTACGTTCACCGGGGAACGGGAAACTACTCTGTCATAGCAGCAGGTTTTCGGTCAAGCACTAATCATTTCACTCCCTGACCATGGAAACGACCACCCCAGACCATGGCACCGATCGCTCACATTTTTTCCCCATCTCCCCCAATCCGTGCGAAAATCGTCCCTCGCCGCTCAGGACTGCGGCAGCGACATCGCACGTTTCAGCCAAAGACATCACGGAAAACAAGGAGCATGGACAGCATGGGGGTTCTGGAGCGGATCATCGCAATCATTCTGCCGGTATTCATCGTCGTAGCCGCCGGCTACGCCTACGCGCGCCTGCGCGGCGCTTCATCGCGCACGGAGATGGGGGTGCTCAACCGCCTCAGCACCGACCTGTTCTGCCCCCTGCTGGTCTTCACCGCCCTCTCCGGCAGGGACTTCAACCTTGCGGACAACGGTGTGCTCATCCTGGCAGGCTTCCTGATCGCCTTGGGCTCGGGACTTCTGGCCTGGCCCGCTGCCCGCATGCTGGGGCATGACCCCCGCAGCTTCGTGCCGCCCATGATGTACAACAATTGCGGCAACATGGGGTTGCCCCTGGCGCTTCTGGCCTTCGGCCCTACCGGCCTCCCCTCCATGATCGCCCTGTTCATGGCCTGCAACCTGGTGTTCTTCTCAGTCGGCATCAAAATCCTGGAGTCAGGCAAGGAGCATATCGACAATTCTCCGTTCTCCTTCCTGGCCAGTCCGATGATGATCTCCATAATTGCGGGAACGGCTTTCTCCCTCGCCGACCTGAGCGTCCCCCCTCCCCTGTTCAACGCCATGAAGATGATGGGGGACGCCAGCATCCCCATGATGCTCTTCGCCCTGGGCATCCGCATGCTGGACGTCAATCTGGCCAGCTGGAAGATCGGCCTCACGGGCGCCGCCTTCTGCCCCCTGGCCGGCCTGGCAGTGGCGTTCCTGCTGGAGTTCGTGCTGCCGCTGACCGAGAGGCAGCGGGGGCTGATGTACCTGTTCGCCGCCCTGCCGCCGGCGGTGTTCTGCTTCATGATGGCCGAGCAGTACCGCCAGGAACCGGACCGGGTGGCTGCCATCGTGCTGCTGGGCAACCTGGCCTCGCTGCTGTTCGTGCCGCTGGGGTTGTGGATGGGTATGCGGGCGGGGTAAATTTTAATCCGATTAGCGCTCATCTTCAGCTTGATTGAAACTATGCTCCCCCCTTTGAAAAAGGGGGGCTGGGGGGGATTTATTGGCGGTGGCATCAGAGGCAAATCCCCCTAAATCCCCCTTTTCCAAAGTGGGACTTTGCACTGCACCGCTACTGGCTGAAGATCAACGCTAATCGAGAATTTTAATCCAGATTCGGAAGAAGGGGTAGGAATGCGACGCTATGCTGAGACGCTCTCCCCAAAAACAGAGGAGACATGTGCATGCTGAAGGAACTGGTGCTGAAGAACAGGAGCTATCGCCGTTTTCACGAAGAGGTACGCATCGAGAGGGGAACGCTGCGCCAGCTGGTTGAGCTGGCGCGCCTCTCCTCCAGCGGCGCCAACCTGCAGTCGCTGAAATACCTGCTCTCCACGGAGCCGGAGAAGAACAGCCGCATCTTCGCCACCCTGGGGTGGGCTGGCTACCTGAAGGAGTGGGACGGCCCGGCCAAAGGGGAGCGCCCCAGCGCCTACATCGTCATGCTCTTTGACAGTGCCATCGCAAAGACCTGCTTCTGGGACCACGGCATCGCCGCCCAGAGCATCATGCTGGGCGCGGTGGAACAGGAGCTGGGCGGCTGCATGTTCGGTAACGTGAACCGGGACGAGCTGCGCCGGGTCCTGGGACTGGACGAGCGCTTTGAGATCCTGATGGTCCTGGCCCTGGGCAAGCCAAAGGAGGAGGTGCGCCTGGTGCCGCTCCCGCCTGACGGCGACATCAGGTACTACCGCGACGCCGCCGGAGTGCACCACGTCCCCAAGCGCTCGCTGGAGGAGATCATACTGGGGTGACTGCCGTTTCTCCGCCCCCTCGTACAGCCGCTCTCCTCCGATTTCCCTGTCTTTTCAGGATCAACGCCCCAGAAAACCATAACAAAAACGGGCGCAACCTTTACGGTTAGCGCCCGTTTCTCACATGAGTCCGTCGTGCGGGAAGCTGACTTACAGGCCCATGGCCTGTTCCCGCTGCAGCCGCTCCCAGCAGGCATCCACCTGGCTCTGGGCTTCTGCCAGGAGCTGTTCGTTGCCCGGCTTGAACAGGTGCTTGAAACGTCCCTGTGGTTTCAGGAACTCGGTCAGCGGCTTCTTCTCCCGGGGGGTGTGCGTGATGCGGGTGACCCCGTTCTCAACCTCGTACAGCGGCCAGTAGCAGGTTTCCACCGCCAGGCGTGAGAGTTGGATGGCATCGTCGGTCCTGGTCCGCCAGCCGCGGTTGCAGGGGGCGATGATGTTGATGAACTTGGGACCCCTGATATCCAGGGCCTTGCGGACCTTCTTCATCAGGTCCTGCCAGTGGCTAGGCGATGCCTGGGCCACATAGGGAATGCCGTGGGCAGCCATGATCCTGGTCATATCCTTAGCCTGCTGCGGCTTGCCCGTGCTCACACTCCCCACCGGGCTGGTGGCGGTGTCGGCGCCGAAGGGGGTGGCCGATGAGCGCTGGATGCCGGTGTTCATGTAGGCGCCGTTGTCGTAGCAGATGTAGGTCAGGTCGTGGCCGCGCTCCATGGCACCGGACAGGCTCTGGAAGCCGATGTCGGCGGTACCGCCGTCCCCGCCGAAGGCCACGAACCTGATATCGTCGGTAAGTTTGCCCTGCTTTCTCAGCGACCGGTACATAGTCTCCACCCCTGCCAGGGTGGCGGCCGCGTTTTCGAAGGCGCTGTGTATCCAGGGCGTTTTCCAGGAGGTATAGCCGTCGATGCTGGTGGAGACTTCCAGGCAACCGGTGGCGTTGGCCACCACCAGCGGGTACTGGGCAGCCATCATGACCATCCTGACCACGATGGGCGCGCCGCAGCCGGTGCACATGCGGTGGCCGGGGGCGAACAGCTCCTCGTTCTTGGACAGTTCCCTCAGGTTGAGCGGTGTCAGCATGCACCCTCCCGTACGCCGATGTACTCCTTGAGACCGCCCACCGCTCCCCCTTGGGCGATGGCCACGAGTTCGTCCAGCACCTGCCCGGCATGCTCGGGAAGGTAATCCCTCCCCCCCAGGCCGAAGATGCGGTTGATCAGCACCGGCCGCCGCGGCGCCGCGCAGAGCACGCCGGCGATATCCAGATAGAGCGGACCGAAGGAGCCGCCGAAGCTGTCGGAACGGTCCAGCACGGCAACCGCCTTCAGGTGCCCCAGTGCCCGGCCGATCTCGGCGTAGGGGAACGGACGGTAGAGGCGCGGCTTGAGCAAACCGGCCCTGATCCCCTTTTCGCGGTAGCGGTCGATGACGTCCTTGGTGGTGCCGGCGGCCGAACTCATCACCACGATGGCAATCTCGGCGTCATCCAGGCGATAGCTCTCGAACAGGCCATAGCTCCTGCCGGAGAGGCGGCCGAACTCCTCGCCCACCCGGGTCACGATCTCGGGCACGCCGGCCATGACCTGCTCATGGGCCTTGCGGTACTCCAGGTACAGGTCAGACAGGATCAGCTGGCCGTAGCTCACCGGCTGCTTCAGGTCCAGGAGCGGATTGACCCGCTGGTAGTCGCCCACGAATGCCCGGGCCGCCCCGTCCTCCACCCAGCGCATACTGGTGATGGAGTGGCTGGTGATGAAGCCGTCCAGACAGACCATCACCGGCAGGCGCAGATCGCAATGCTCGGCGATCCTGAAGGCTTGCAGCATGTTGTCGAAGGCCTCCTGGCTGTTTTCCGAGTAGAGCTGGATCCAGCCGCAGTCGCGGGTGCCCATGCTGTCGGAGTGGTCGCAGCCGATGTTGATCGGCACGGACAGGGCACGGTTGCAGACCGCCATGACGATGGGGAGCCGCATACCGGAGGCGATCATCAAGAGCTCCCACATCAGGGCCAGCCCCTGGGACGAGGTTGCCGTGGTCACCCGGCCGCCGGCGGTAGCCGCACCGATGCAGGCGCTCATGGCGCTGTGCTCGCTCTCGGCCAGCAGGATCTCCGTGTCCACCCGGCCATTGGCGGCGTAGGCGGTGAAGTTGTGCATGATTTCCGTGGCCGGCGTGATGGGATAGGCCGAGCAGACGTCCGGGTTTGCCAGGCGCATGGCATTGGCCACCGCCTCGTTGCCTGTCGCGGCAACCATTGTGGTCATCGGGCCCCCTCCTCTTCCATGACGATGGCCTTGTTCCCCTTCCTGCCGGGGCACTCCAGGGCGCAGATGCCGCACCCCTTGCAGAAATCGTAGTCGAATTCGCCGCGGCCGCTGTCAGTGGTCAGGACGGACGTGTCCGGGCAGTAGACCCAGCAGAGCATGCAGTGGACGCAGTTCTCGCGGATCCAGACCGGCTTAAAGGAGCGCCAGGAGCCGGTTTTGAAGTTTCGTGAGCTGCCCGGATCGGTAATGACCACCCCGGGAGGGAGTTCCCGCCAGTTCGTCATTGTTCCACCGCCTCATCAAAACCCCGTCTGGTCGCTTCAAGGTTTCCCGAGATGACCTTTTGGCTGAACTTCTTTTCGAAGCTCCGTGCCATATCGTCCAAGGCAGCCTGCAGGCTGAGCATGCCGGAGACCCGGGTGACGCAGCCGATCAGTGGCGCATTGGGCAGGGGGCGCCCGATGGTGTCGAGGGCAATCCTGGTGGCATCCACCGTAACGACCTTCTGGGCCGGACCGGCCTGGATCCTGTCTCTCATATCCGCGGTATTCCCGCGGCAGTTGATGATGAAGGAGGCGTCAGCGGGAGCGCCTTCGGTGACATCGATGCTCTCCAGCAGGTTGTCATCCACCACCACCACGATGTTGGGACGGATCACCGGGTAGTGTCCCCTGAGTTCCCGGGCGCTGACCCGGTTATAGGCCCGGATGGGAGCGCCGGCCCGCTCCGGCCCGTACTCCGGGAAGGCCTGTACGTAACGCCCGCCACTCAGACAAGCATCGGCAAACAGCTTGCAGGCGGTAACCGTCCCCTGTCCGCCCCGTCCATGCCAGCGAATCTCGATTGTATCCGTCACCACTCCTCCTCTACTCCGTTGTGAGTATCGCTCGCGTCCGAGCCTCGCGTGATTTTGTATACAGCATACAGCCCCTCCCCCGGGAACAGTTGTTCCAGGCGGCTCAACTCCTGATCGGGGCTCCGTTTTCGCGGCAGTTCCCCTGTGCGGTGCTGCGGGCCCGGCCGGCCCGCGGGGAGTCGCGTATTCGACCTATGTCCATCTTGGGAAGGAAGCGTCGGAAAAGGCGGACGTACGGCGGAAAAACAGCGTGAACGGCAAAAGTGCGCGAGACTATAGCACAGAATCCCGCCCCATTAAAGAAAATACTGTTTGATTAATATTCGTTGTGAAACAGCGGGTTGACGGCCGTTGTCCTGCCCGGGCCAGGGCTCCGCCCTCGCACTCCCGGAGGAAAAAGCACTTTATCGCTCTTTCCGAATCGTGGTAAAGGTAAGACGTCCCCGGCGGCTGCAACGGCCGCTCGCCCCGCCACCCCCTGATCCGCCGCCAGACCGTGGAGAAGCGCCATGCCCGCTTTCGACAGGATTTCCTCCGGACTGCCAGGCCTCGACCACATCCTCGACTGCATCAGGCTGGGTGACAATCTGGTCTGGCAGGTTGATTCCGTGGACGAATACCGCGCCGTGGCAACGCCATTCGCGCGTCAGGCCCTGGCGGACGGCCGCACCACCATTTACATCCGCTTTGCCCCCCACGCGGCGGTCCTCGACCCTCTGCCGGGACTGACCATCCACCGTCTCGACCCTTCCCGCGGCTTCGAATCGTTTACCGGCAATTTGCACCGCATCATCGCCGCTGCCGGACGGGACGCCTTCTACATCTTCGACAGCCTGTCCGAGCTGCAAACCGCCTGGGCCGCTGACCTGATGATGGGCAACTTCTTCGTGGTCACCTGCCCCTACCTGTTCGAGCTGGACACGGTGGCCTGGTTCTGCCTGCTCAGACAGCGCCACAGCTACGACACCATCGCCCGCATCCGGGAGACGACCCAGATCCTGATCGACCTCTTCGCCGACAACGGCTGCCTCTACATCCATCCCCTGAAGGTCTGGAAGCGCTACTCCCCCACCATGTTCTTCCCCCACCGCTACCAGCTGGAGGCCCCCGACGCCATCAGGCCTCTCACCGATGGCGTCTCCGTGAGCAGGTTCTATCAGCTGGCGTCCGGCTCGCCGGGAGCAGGACGGGGAGAACCGGCCCGCAGCCTGGACAGCTGGGAACGGTTCTTCCTGGATGCGGCCGCACGGGCGCGCGAACAGGAGCCGGACCAGGAAGAGCCGCGCCGGGAACTGGCCAGGGAGCTGGCCGGGCGCCTGATCGGCCAGGACGCGCGTTTCCTGGAACTGGTGGCGCGCAACTGCTCCCCCTGGAACCTGCTGGAGGTCAGGGAGCGCATGATCGGCTCCGGCATGATCGGCGGCAAGGCGGCCGGCATGCTGCTGGCCCGCTGGATCCTGGGCGGGAGACTCCCGGAGACCGCCCCCCTGATCGAGCCCCACGACTCCTGGTACATCGGCTCCCACGTCTTCTACACCTACCTGGTGCACAACCGGCTCTGGAAGCAGCGCGTCATCCAGCGTACCGAACAGGGCTACTTCAGCCAGGCACCGGAACTGGCCCGGGGGATACTGGCCGGCGGCTTCCCCGCCGGCATCCGGGAGGAGTTCGTGCGGATGCTGGAATACTACGGCCAGAGCCCGATCATCGTCCGCTCCAGCAGCCTGCTGGAGGACAGCTTCGGCCATGCCTTTGCAGGAAAGTACGAATCGGTATTCTGCGTGAACACCGGCAGCCCCGAGGACCGCCTGGAAGCGCTGGAGGAGGCGGTCAAGCGGGTCTACGCCAGCATGATGGACGAGTCGGCCCTGGCCTACCGCCGCCTGCGCGGCCTGCAGAACCAGGACGAGCAGATGGCCATCCTGGTGCAGCGTGTCTCTGGCTCGCTCTTCTGCGGCCTGTTCATGCCGGCCATGGGAGGCGTGGGCTATTCCTTCAGCAGCTGGCGCTGGCAGAGCGACCTTGACCCCTCGGCCGGCATGCTGCGGGTGGTGGCCGGTTTGGGAACGCGGGCCGTAGACCGCACCGGAGACGACTATCCCCGGCTGGTCAGCCTGGACAAGCCCGATCTGGACCCCTCCACCAGGGGGCGCACCCGCTACAGCCAGCGCTTCCTGGACTGCCTCGACCTGGATACCCGCCAGCTGGTCACCCGCCCGCTGGCCAACGTGATCTCCCTGGTTCCCGACTGGCTGGCACAACGCCTGGCCGAGCGCGACACCAGTGCCGAGGCCCGGCTGCGCGACCAGGGGCGCCTCGTCCCGGTCTACCGGGGAACCTGCCCGGGCCTGGTCCGGGAACGGCGCCTGCAGGATACCCTGCGGCGCATCCTGGCCACGTTGCAATGCGAATACCAGAACCCGGTGGATATCGAGTTCACGGTCAACTGGACCGAGGCCGGGGACTTCATGATCAACCTGCTCCAGTGCCGGCCCTTGCAGACACCGGGACACTCCCTCCCCTCCCCGGACGCCGAACCGAAACCGGCGACCGGCAATCAGTGCTGCTTCCCCCCGCCCGGCGCCGTCATGCTGCGCCTGAAGGGCAACACAATGGGACCCGCCCTGCACTGCCGGGTGGACGCCCTGATCCTGGTGGACCCGGCCGGCTACCATGCGCTCCCCTATCGGGACAAGCCCTCCGTGGCCCGCGCCATCGGCCTGCTCAACAGCCGCTACCGGGAACAGGGAGCCACGGTGATGCTCCTGGTGCCGGGCCGCATCGGCACGACCTCGCCCGAACTGGGGGTGCCGGTCTCCTTTGCCGAGATCAGCAACATGCGGATGATATTCGAGATCGCCTGCTCCGAGGCCGGCTACCAGCCCGAGCTCTCCTGGGGCAGCCACTTCTTCCAGGATCTGGTGGAGGCGGAGATCTTCTACGGCGCCATACCGGAAGAGGCTCTGGCCGCGGGCGCCGCGGCGCCGGAAAACACTGGGCCGCTCTTCAGGAGGGATTTTTTCGAAGGAGAGGAGGACCTGTTTCCCCGCCTGGCCGCCGACGGCAGCCTCCCCACGGGAGTCGTTTCGGTATACGAGCCCGGGGAGCTGCTGTTCTGGTCCGATGTCGTCACCAACGGCTGCCTCTGCGGGCGGATCGACCAGTCCCGGCACAGTCGCCGGACTAACGGGTCCCCGTCGAGCCGGACCACCATGAACCGGGAAGAGACACCAGCATGAACAGCACCGCCACAACCGGCATCCCGCCCTACTTCGTCGGCATGAAGGTAGAGGTGGGCATTCCCCTGTCCGACACCAGCAGCTTCCGTGACTGGGCCATCGTCAATCAGGTCGATAACGACCTGATTTCCCTGCAGCTCTCCCGCGACATCCTCCCGGCCGGGGTCAGCCTGCGGGTCGGACAGATCCTGACCATCCGCAGCGAGCACGACTTCCAGATATATTTCTGCCGCGCCTTCATCGTCAGCAAGGGGTTCGAACAGGAACTGCTGCTGCGCCTGACCGGCGAAATTGTGGCCAACGAACTGCGGGAGTTCTACCGCATCGACGCCTTTCTGCCGATCAAGTTCAACCCTCTGCCCGACCAGGAGCCGGACAACGTCAGGAAACGGTGGGAGGAGCGGCGCAGGCAGCGCCGGGAGGAGGAGCGCCTCCGGGAGCAGAGGCTCCTGGAGGCTCGTCGCGAAAAGAGCCGCGAAGAGGAGCGTGCCCGGGAACAGCGGCTCCTGGAGGGAGCGCCCTCCTCGGAGCCGCCCACGGCGGACAGCAGCAGGGCCGGGGAAGAGGAACAGGTGGGCGAATACTACGAATCCTGGGGTTCGGTCAACTCGGTGGCGGTCAACATCAGCGGCGGCGGGCTGAGAATTTCCACCGAGCAGCTGTTTCCGGTGGACCAGGCACTGCTGCTGGAGATCTTCGTCCCCTCCTCACGGTGCATAGTGGATGTTGCCGCGCGGGTGATCTTTTCCCAACGCAACGACGACGCGGGGGAAAACCGCCCCTGCTTCAGCACCGGCCTGCAGTTCATGTTCATCGACGAATCCGCCCGCTCCGCCATCAACCGGCACACCAGCGGCATCCAGCTGAGGCGCATCCGCCAGTTCAAGGGGTTCGCCGACGTGGAGCCGCTGGCCCTGGACTCTCCCCCCCGGAGAGACCGGCATTACGCCTACCTTGATACCGTCGAGGCGGAAGAGCGGCAGGGGCTCTGGCGGAAACGCGGAGGGCAGCTGGCGCTGGGCCTCCTGTTCGCCGCCATGGTCTGGCTTCTGTACCTCTACTTTTCCGGCTATGCGGTCAGCCACCCCAAAAGCGTCATCCAGCAATTGTTCGAGAACGGCATCAGAAAGATGAGGGGCGCACCCTAGGACAGGTGACAGGAGCGAACTGCTTCAGGTGACCTGCTCCCAGTAGTGGTCGACCTGCCGCTGCATCTCCTCCAGGAGTTTCCGGTTGCGGCGAGGCCGGAACAGGTGGGCGAAGCGCCCCTGCGGCCGCAGGTACGCTTCCAGCGAGATGCGGTGCCGGGGCAGCAGGGTATGGATGACCTCTCCGTTCAGGTACTCCTTCAGGGGCCAGGCGCCGCTCCTCACCGCCAGCCTGCCGATCTTCACGGTCTCGGCGGGATCGTACTCCCAGCCGGTGGGACAGGGAGCAAGGGCTATAACCAGCCGCGGACCCCGCATTTCCATGGCCCGGGCAACCTTGCGGGCCAGGTCCAGCGGCTCGGCAGCAGCCACCGTGGCCACATAGGCGGGCCGGTGGGCCGCCCAGAGGGCAAAGAGGTCCTTCTTGCGGCCGGGGTGACCCTCCGCCCCCCTGCTGGTGGCGGTCCTGGCCCCCCGGGAGGTGGTGGCGGAGGCCTGCTGTCCGGTATTGCCGTACCCCTCGTTATCGTAGCAGATGTGGATAAAATCAAGATTGCGGTCGATGGCGGCGGAAATGGCCGAAAGCGCGATGCCGCTGGACGAGCCGTCCCCGGCCAGCACGACCGTGGTCAGATCCTCCTCGGGGGTGATGCGCCCCTTGGCCAGGAGGATATCCAGGGCGTCGCGCACCCCCTGGGCCCCGGCCGGAGCGGAGGCCATGGCCGTGTAGAGCCAGGAGCCGCGGAAGGGGGTGAAGGGGTAGACCGCCAGCAGGGTCATGCAGCCGGCCCCGTTGACGACCAGGCTCCGCTCGCCGATGATGTCGCAGATCCGGCCGACCGCCTCCAGGCCGCCGCACCCGGCGCACAGGGGGGTACCGCTCCCCAGGACCCGGGTTGTTGGGAGGTCCGCTATCCGTTCAAACGTTCTCGCTTCCATCGTCCTTCCCCCCCTCCCTTCCACGTCCCCCCGTTGCCACGGCCTGCAACTCCCTGACCGCGGCCAGTTCCTGGCCGGTGAACAGCAGTCGGGGGGGGAGCGGGCGTCCCTCCCGGGCGGCCTGCGCGGTGACCGATGCCATCTCGAAGAACTCCTCGGCGCTGATGTCGCGCCCCCCCAGGCCGCCGATGAAGCTGTTCAGGACCGGCGCGTCGGGCATGCCGTACAGGGCCGAGGCAACTTCGCTGAAGAGTATGCCCCCCATGCCCACCGACAGGTTCTGGTCAATCACCGCCACCCCCCGCGTGCCGGCCAGAAGCTGCCGCACGCGTTCCCGGGGAAACGGCCGCAGCAGGAGCGGGCGCACCAGCCCGATCGCAACGCCTGCCCGGCGCAGGGAATCGACGGCCGCCCTGGCCTTGGTGGCAAAGGAGCCGATCATGACGAACAGCAACTCGGCATCGTCGCTACGGTAGGACTCCACCGCCCCATGGCTCCTGCCGAACATCGCGGCGAATTCCGCCGCGATGTCGTCAAAGGCGGCAACCCCGTTCAGGGCTGCCAGGTGCGTCTGATAGCGGAAATAGGAGTAGAGTGAGCCCCCCAGAACCGTCACCGCCAGACTCAGCGGCCGGCCGCCGCGAAAGCGGATCGGCCCCGGATCGAAATCGGGCAGGAAGCGAAGAACCGCGTCCCTGTCCGGCAGTTCCACCGGCTCCCGGGTGAACGAGAGGTGGAAGCCGTCCAGGTTGACGATCACCGGCAGGCGCACCCGACCGTCCTCCGCCAGGCGGTAGGCCATGAGGACGCAGTCCAGGACCTCCTGGCAGGTGGCGCAGTGCAGCTGGAGAAAACCGCTGTCCCGCGCCGCCAGGATGTCGTTGTGATCCGGTTCCAGGGTGATGGGCGAAGCCAGCCCCCGGGAGACGTTGACCATGACAAAGGGGGCCCGCCAGCCGGAAACGGTGAAGACCATCTCCATGCCGTACAGAAGCCCCTGACTGGAGGTGGCGGTGAAGACCCGCACCCCGGTGGCGGCAGCTGCTGCAGCGGCGGTTATCATGGAGTGCTCCGATTCCAGCGTGGTCATGGAGCAGGCCATCGCCCCCGCTTCGATCCACTGGGACAGGGTCTCGATGATTTCCGTCTGGGGGGTGATGGGAAAGGCGGGGACGTACTCCGCGCCGGCCAGGCGGGCTCCCCAGGCGGCGGCGCTGTTGCCGGTCAGCATGGCACGGTTCATGTCATCCTCCTCCCCCTTCCTCGGGGACCGGCCGGATGGCGCGGGACGGGCACTGGGCCATGCAGATCAGGCACCCCTTGCAATGCCCGTAGTCGATACGGGGAAAGCCGTCGCCGGCCATGGATATGCAGCCGTCGGGGCAGAGGGCGAAGCAGAGCCCGCAGCGGCGGCAGAGCTCAGGTTCCATGACCGGCCGCACGCTGCGCCAGAGACCGGTCCGGACCTTCAGGCTGGTGGCGGGCGCAAAAACGGCCGGTGCCGAGACCCCGGCATCCTCCCAAGGGAGCTCCACCCAGCCGGGTGTCTGCCAGGCATGGGCCGGGATTTCCGTCCCGGGGCTCACGCAGCCAACATGGGGAGCCATGAGTTCGTAAGAGCGAAGGCAGATGTCCCGACTCCCGGCCAGGGCCTCGTCCCCCAGGTGGGAGAGCTCCGCGGTCAGGGCCTGTTCCAGGCAGGGGCGCGAGATGACCCCCACCAAGCGCGCCGCCGCACCGGCACAGGCCACCCCCAGAGATCTGTGGCGCGGGATGGCTTCCCCTTCACCCCCGCCGGACAGGGCCAAGATCCGGGCATCGGCTCCCAGGCGCTCGCGCCACGTTTCAGCCGTTGCATTGCCGTGGATCAGCAGCACGGTCCGCGCCGAGACGCCGCGCAGGATCTCCTCCCGGCAGGCCAGGGCCAGGGTTTCGTCGGCAACGATCACCAGGTCAGGATTGAGAATCACGCCGCGTTCGTTCACCTCCCCGAGAGAGGCGCGCACGTAGGCGAAGATCGGCGCGCCGCGCCGTTCCGCGCCGTAGCGGGGCGCATCCTGGACCACGAACCGTTCCAGGAAAAAGGCCGTCCCCAGGATCCTGCCGGCCGTCTTCATCCCCTGGCCGCCGCGGCCATGGAAACGGATGCGATAGATGGGGTCCGGTTCTCCGTTCATTGCCAACGCCGTTCACCTCCCCGGGTCAGGCCGCAGCGTCACGATCGAGTATGCGGAGATACGAGGGACTGCCGATGCGGCCCGTAACCCCAATCTCCACCACGACGCTGGAGCGTTGCAGGGGGAGTGCCATGCCGGATCCGGCAGCGCCCTCCCCCCAGGATTCAGAAACCGTGCAGGTTCTCGACCGCCACCGCCAGGGCGGCACCGCGAATGCGCGTCAGCGTGGCAGCGACAACCTTCACGTCATTGTCGAAGGAGCCGTGGGCCAGGGGGATGTACTCCTGACCGTCGAACACCTTGGCCTCACGCTTGTCGTGGATGAAACAGTTGTTCGTCCCTTTCATGACGTCGCGCCACCTGGCCACGTCCTTCTTCTTTGCCCCGTTCCACTGTCCGGCTTCTTCCTTTGCCGGGTCCCAGGCCGCCTCCATGCCCAGAAGCGGCATCTTGTGCACCTCCTCCAGGGCTCTGCTGACCAGGTAGAGCAGCGACTTGCCGTAGGGACCGACCGTGTCGGCCCGTTCCCGCTCGTCGCTCAGGATATCCAGGAACAGCCGGTCCTTTGCCAGGAACCCCTTATCCATGGCCGGCAGGTAGTGCTCCAGGGCAAAGCCGACCGTGCAGGCCGGAGCATAGAGGGAGAGGCTCTCCACCTGAAGTTTCCTGCGCACCAGCTGGTCCAGCAGGTGGCCGTGGAGGATGGAGCCGGCGGAATGCCCCACCAGGTGCAGCCGGAGAGCGGGAATCCGCTTCTTCAGCTCGGCCAGGTACCCTGCCAGGGATGTCAGACCGGCGTCGCGCTCGGTTGCGGCAGCGGCGTTCTGCTTCATCTGGATCCAGACCGGCTTGACCAGCAGGTTTTCGCAGGCCAGCTCCACGGAGCGGTCCCGGGCCTCCTGCAACTGACTGGTGATGTCGGACCAGAGGCCGCGGGACGGCAGCTCACCGGACGGTTTGAAGAATTTGGCCACGGCATCGTCCAGCATGTCGCCGATGCACTCCCCGAACCCGGTCTTCCAGGTGACGAAAAGCGGATAGATACCATTGGCCAGGAAGTAGGGGGCCATGACCCTGATGCGTTTCATGGAAGCCTCCTCGCTGTTCAGCCCTCCGTGGGCATAGATGGCCAGAGCCGGGTCCGGCCGCCCCTCCAGCCAGGCCAGGGGCAGGGTCAGGGCCGTCTCCCGCACCGCGTCGTCAGCGTTCTCCATGTCCAGGAAGCGGTTGATGGGGCGACCGTCGTTGCCCAGCACCAGGGTATGCTCGTAGGCCTTCCCCTCGCTCAGCGGCTGCGCGGCAGTGGCGGCATAGGCGTAGGAGGGGGAGGTGTTCCGCGGCGACCAGGACCATGCGGCCCTGCCGCTGGCCGCCTCGTGCAGGCTGATGCTGGTGCGGGTCCGCACCGCCTCGCGTATTTCCATGGGCGCGCCGCAGACCGCCACCCAGGCATCGGAGCCGTTGCGGACCCAGTCCTCGTAACCGAGGATGGCGAAGCCCAGACAGCCCCACCCTTCGCCCCAGGAGTTCTGCACGATGAACCCCTGGCTGGTGTACCCGGTGATGGCAAAGGCATGGCCGCCTGCCTCCTCCTCAACGAACGGGATCAGCGGCAGGGTCTCGGAAGCCTTCAGGAACCACCCCTTGTGGACGGTGGCGGAAACGTAGATCGCCCCCACCTCCCTGACGGCTGCCTGCATGTCGGCGATGGAGTCCTTGTCGATGCGGTAATAGGCCCCCAGGGGGCGCCGCGCCGCGTCCTGCTGCCACCCCTCCCTGGGGGGTACGAACTTCGTCCGGTAGGGCCAGAGCCGTTCCGTGCAGACCCCGTGACGATGCCATCCCTTCATGGCGCCGCGGCAGCTGGACCCCTCGTAGTCCTCCCCCGGCCATTCGTCGTAGATGCGGGCCATGTGGTAGAGCATGCGCGGGCTGACCCGCGTGGGCACCTTCCCCCCCTCTTCCTGATGCTTCTTCCAGAGCAGGTAGTTGATCACTGCTGCCAGCCCGAATCCGGTGCAGGCGCCTTCCTGTCCCTGGTCAAGGATCAGCTTGTGTTTTCTGGTGTAATCGGCGAGATGGGATGCGATGAACTCCGGCGGGGGGTACTGCTCCGGGAGACAGACGAGGGGCGGGTTGTAGATCCGGTCCCGATAGTCGATGCGGTCGGGTCGGGCGTCAAAGGTGCGGTTGGTTTCACTGCTGTTCGGCATGCTGGCCTCCTTGGTTCACGTCTGATTCGGCGGGCGACAACCGCCGTGCACGGACACGGGACTACCACGCCCCTGCCTGGGGCTCACTCGTTAAGCCACATCTGAGCCTGGCGCGGCGGAATGGCCAGGGTGAAGCGGTCCCCCGCCAGCTCCATGGCATAGCCGTGCATCAGGCAGCGGTAGCTCCCCAACCGCAGCCCGCGGGTGGCGAAACAGGGATGCTGCCATTCGGCCGTTTTGTTGATGGCAACGATACCCCGATCCCCCCGGGCAAAGACGAGAAAGCCGTCGCTCTCGTACAGGGGCCACTGCCGGAAACCCTGGACCGCGTTATGGAAGGCGATCATCCCGATCGTATCCCGGCGGCGCCAGGAGTCGCTCCAGCGGCCACGATCCCCGGGATAGGCTCCGGCGCTCTCGCCTTGGTCGGAGAAGACCAGCGGTACCCCGCCGTCGCGACACAGCAGGTAGCAATTGGCCAAAAACTCGTCCTGGGGATCGAGCATCTGCCAGCGGAAGCCGTCGTTGTAGGGGATGTCGTGGGTAACGCTGAAGGTGACCGCCCGGTTCCAGGGGAGGGCCTGGCCGTAGGCGGCCGGGTCCACCAGTTCCCGCATGCTCCCATTGGGCGTAAAGACTCTCCGCAGGGTCTCGTGCAGGGGGAAATCGTAATAGGCAACCGAGGTGGTGTCGAACAGGGGCCAGAGGAACAGCCGCTCCTCGCTGTCATTGCTGGTGAGGGCCTCGGCGAAGACGAACTTCCCGGTCAGTTCGGGAATCTCGAAGACACGTCGGATATGCTCCAGGGGGAGGTGTTTGATGGCATCGATGCGGTAGCCGTCGAAGCCCAGTTCGTTCAGGGCGCGCAGGCAGGCGCACTGCTGCTCTACCACCCAGTCGTTCAGGTCCAGGTCGGGCAGGCCGGACAGGCGGTACTCCTGGGACTGCCAGGGGTCGTTCCAGTTGCTGATATCGCCGTTCTGGTTGAAGTCCCAGGGGCTGAACAGCCCCACGTCCAGATCGCCGAACAGCCGGTCCCTCTGGAAGGAGTCGCGCTCGTCGCGGTAGCGGGCCAGTTCGGTCCGGCCCGGAAAATTGTAGGGGTCGTCCCGCTGTCCTTTCTCGTTGGCCATATGGTTGAAAACGATATCGGCATAGGCCCGGAGTCCCTGCTGGTGCAGGGCGTCGATAGCCCGCCTGAGCTGGTCCTTGTCCCCCAGAAACGACCGGATCACCCGGTAGTCCTTGGGCTGGTAGCGCTGCCACCAGTCGGGGCCGTTCCGGTCGCTGTAGAGCGGCGGGGGAAACAGCACCGCGCCGAAGCCGTTTTCGGCGATGGAACGGGCATTTTCAGCCACCCGTGCGTAGGGCCAGTTGAAGGCGTGCAGAATCACGTCGGCCATGGGTCATCTCCTTTTTCCGTGCAATGAGAGCTGTTCCATTGCGAGTTTGACCACTCCTGCTGGAACGTCACGGCATCAACATCATCTCGTGATTCATTCCGCATGCAGTTCACGTTTTTGCAGAATCGCAGCCAGTTCGGATCCTCCGGGCCTTCACCAGCACCAATCCACGATCCCACGTGATAGATGGCTGACAGTCAATCCGTCCCTGGCCAGGATGGGCGGCAAGTTAAAACCTCCGTTCAGCTTTCCGCAGCGTGACTATTTTCTTGATGTCATGGCATTGACATGGATAGCTGCCGCATAGTTGGGTGGCACGGATATGGTTGCCTGCTGCCTGGCGTTCACCTTGATTGTTTTCCCCGAACAGGTTCCTTGCCATGCCTTACGTGAAAAATCACCAGATGATTATATCGCAGTAGGTGCCGGAAGGAAGGTGCGTGTAGCCGCAACAGGCACACCTCCACCAAAGTGCACTTAAAAACATCTCAAAACTACTCATCTGTACCTCCCCTCTTGAAGAAGGTCTCCTGATTTCCCAGTAAAGTTTCGGGGACATAATACAAAACTGTCCGATTTTTGTATCATGTCCCAGGAATCCCCCTGCACATGCGCCTTCAGGTCTGGGCGATAGCTTTATTTCATGAAATGTCTCCTTGGATTTTGTCTCATGGCGTCTTCGGCTCCAGAGCAAAAGCTTTCGGCAATGCTGAGGCATCCAGCCCGGACAGCCTTACCCAACCGTTGGTCGCGATGGCGGCAACGTAGAGATTTTCGCCGAAGGCAGCTTTTGGACAACCTCCGCGCATGTCGGCTTCATCGACGTCCTTGGTGAAGATATATGACGCGTCATGGGTGAATCCGTTGGGATTATCGGTAACCAGCGGGGCGTTCGCCCAGACAACGTCACCCGGCCCGACGGGGGGAGTCGCTCCCGGATCGGCGGGGGCGCTGGCCGCCAGGACGTATCCCGAACTGCCGCGTACAGTCGTGTACTTGAATCTGGCAAAGCCGTTGGGGTGCTTTGCTTTGAACGACAGGTGGACGTCTTCCCCCGGGGAGTAAGCGATGAAGCCGCATGGTCCCGCGGCGACGCCGCTCACACTGGCTTCATATATCTCGGCCTCGCACTGGTTATTATCAACATGCAGATAGAAGACGAATCCGCCTCCCTCGATTTCGCTCTCCTCGGCCTTCCGCGAGAGGATAGTCGTGCCGTCCGCGTCGAGCCCGGTCGGCACGATGAACTCGAAAGTGCCTGCTCCGGGCGTGATTTGGGCTCCATTACTGTCGTAGATTTCCAGCTTGATTTTGTACTTGCCCGCCGCGTCCGCCACGCCACCCGGCAGGTTTGCCGACTGTAAGATGCCGGTGTAGATATCAGCGAACCAGTCGTCTACGGGCCATTCCCGTTTGTGGCCGGGAATCTGGGGCGGAATGTGCGGCTTGAACTCGTACATGTTCATATGGTTCTTTTCCTGCGGGCCGAGAGGGTAGGCCGGGAAGGTCGGGGGCAGCTCGGGATGGGAAAGATCGTAGTCGACGTAATGGCGCACCACCGTCTCGGCCACCGGCGCGGCGAATTCGCGCCAGTCGGTCTCGTGGCCCGAGTCGTCGAGCCGTGTGTAGAGCCAGCGGTAGCATGCCGGCTTGCCGGCCACGTCATAGGGTATGCCGCTCGAGTAGCCGTGCCTGAAGCCCAGCGTGCTTCCGAACGGGATGCCGGTCCATGTACCGTTGCCGTCGGTAAAGTCGGTCAGGCCATGCTCCTCATAATCTTCGGTAATTGGGTGCCAGCCGGGGCCGATGGGTTCTTTCTGCCACCTGGGGTTGATCTGGTCCAGGCGGATGTTTCCGACGCCGTATGGCAATATCCAGGTTGTAACCCCTGGCGGCGGGTCCACCGGGATCGGAGGGGAACAGGTGATCGCCGCCGGGTCATGCGTTTCCAGTACAACTTCGGTTCCGCACACATAATCCCACCAGGTGTGGCAGGCCACTCCAGGATCATACAACGTGTGCAGGGAGCCGCCGACGCACTGGACGGCCTTGAAGTAGAGGTCCGGTTTGTCACCGGCGCAGCGGTACCAGATGGTCGTTTCGAAGCGTCCCTCCTCGTCGGTGCAGACGCATTTGATCAAGTCGGTGTGGAACCAGTACCAGAGCCACCTGATGCTGCATATGAAAGTAGCCAGTATTTCCGCCTTGGCGACCAGGGCGCTTCTGAGCTGCGCAGCCGAGGCGGCGCGGAAGACCGGCTCCATCTCGGTCACGAGCTGGTCTCCTTGCGCCGGCTCCCCGGTCATGAGAGCCGCCTGAGCATTGGGAGGCGGCAGGGGGATGACCGGCGTTGCGACCAAGGTGCCTGGATGTGAGATTCCCGCCGCGCTTGCCATGGTAATCGCGCTTATTGGTTCGACCGGCTTCCCGGGTATCGGCGTGTGGGGAGGGGGGGAGACCAGCGGCCTGGCAAAGCGTTTCTCGAGAATACCCCACAGGTCGTCGCGCAGACGGAACAGGTCGCGCTCCGGAAGTTTCAGGATGATCCTTGGAACCTTGTCCACTTCATAGATCTTTACGCAGGCGTGGCAGACTCCAATATCCCTGGTCGTACCATCGGGCAGGGGAACCCTCTTTATCAGGCGGCCCCGGACGACGCAGGGACAGAACAGCCAGATCGTCCAGTCGGGCGGGTATACCGACAGATTCAAGGCGCTGCCTTCAGCCGCTACGCGGAAGCGCTTCTCGTACCCCCCCTTGCGGGACAGGCTGACCAGTGACGGGACTTCCTTAAGCCGCTTGCCACGGCCGAGAAGCGCAGCCATCCAGACGGGCACTTCCTCCTGCTCTTCGATCTCTCGCGGACCCAGCACCACCCGTACCGTCTTACCCGCCAGTTCAGGGGACAGCTCCAGCTTTACCTGTCCCTGCGTGCCCTTCGGCATGGGCGCAGATGTGAGGAACCGGCCGGTTTCGTCGAAAGCGAATACCGTTACCTCCGGCAATTCCTTTTCCTGTGCCTGTCTCAGGAACACATTGACGGTTAACACCAGCTTTGCTTTTTTCTCTTGCATTCTTGCTGTCTCCTTTCCATCAATGCTCAAATACAAGGAATTTATTCCGACTCCATCAACGGTGCTATTACGTCAAGGTAATCATCTTTCTGGAGTGCCCGCTGCTCGAACACATCGCGGGCCACCTCACCCAAAATGTTTTTGAACTGAGTGCGATCGACCAGCACAATTTCTTTACCCAAGTGAAGATGAGGCGTACGGATTCCCCCGTTGATGAGTCCGGCGATGCGCATGGAATTGGACTCGTTCAGGCTGCCTAACACCTTGGTAGATTCGAGAAAACGTGGAGCGACATAACCATTGCCTGGACCGGGCTTGAATTTGCCAAAATCGATTTTTACGCCCGCGGCAGATAGCGCCTCCGTCAATTTCAGGAACTCCTCGGGGTTGCCTTGAAACTCAACTTCCGCCTTCCAGGTGAGAGTCTTTTGCATGGTCATGGCCTTACCTCCTGATAGAGTTTGTTGGCCTCGCTCAGTTGCGAGGCGTGTGTTCGTGAAGACGTCCGCCATCCCGATGATGGTTATCCGCGTTCACGTAATTTAACAAGTGATCGGTAAAAAGGTCATTGTCGTCCCCGACGAGTGATTCAAATGCATGCCGGGCCGCCTCGATGGCAGCTTTTTCCATGGCACACATTGCCGGCGCCGGCATGTCGCTCTCACCGGACATGAACCAGTTCGTGCATCCACACCAACTCATGCAGAAGCGCTTGTAAAAACAGTTTGAGCACTCTTCCCGGCGGTTGCCCCGTTTCAGGTGCATGGCACAGCGCCGCGCCTGGCTAAGGCCTGCCCGAATATTGCCGAGACTGAAAATCAGGTTGTCGTCCTCGCCGATGAAGCGTTCGCAGGGATAGATGTTGCCGCTTGGCGCGACTCCCCACTCACCGTCTCCCATGGAACATGTGTCGCTCGGGGAATAGCCCCCCTTTACGAAAAGGATCGCCTTACTGTCGATAAGATTCAATGCGATCTCTCTGTTGCGCTGGAAGCAAGCGATATATTTCTTGGACACCTGTTTGAAGATGTCGTCAAAATGATTGCAGGCCTCTTCCGTCCACGTTGCCTTGATGTTGGGGCTCAAGTGAATCACGCGCACTCCAAGGGTTATGAAGAAATCCATAGTGCGGGGTACCTCAAGAAGTGTATCAGGCCCAACAACAGCGTTGACCTCAACGACTTCGAGCCGTTGAACAGCCAAATCGAAGTTGCGCATGACCTCGACGAAGCTTCCGCTGCCGTTGCGGTAGCATCTATTGCGGTCATGCACGTCTTCCGGACCATCGATACTGAAGCAAAGGTTGACACCCTGTTCCGCAAAGAAGTCGAGGATCTCCGGCGATATCAAGGTGCCATTGGTTGTGACTCCGATACGAACCGGCACAGACTTCTCACGAGTCTGACGATAAGTGTAAGAAACGATTTCCTTAATCAGGTCAAATCGCAGCAAGGGCTCGCCTCCGAACAGACCAAGGTCAAGAGACTTGCCATCAGGCAGAAACTCAAGAGCGGAGTCGATACATTGCTTCGCGGTGGCTAACTGCATGTCTGGTTTACAGCTGCTCCCCGAATAACAGTAGCGACAAGCCAAATTACAGCGATGAGTCAGGCTCAAGGTAAATTTCATTGTCGACTCCCCACGAATGGTTCAACGCGTTCGAATGTTCCATAAGCCTGCTCGGCCGCAGCTTTACATCCCCCGCGGCACAGCTCTTTAAGAGGCTTGTCGCAGTTCATGCACTCCTTGGGCCACGTAGTACGGAACGCCCTCAAGTAGGCATGGTGTGCATAGATGTCGCGGACCGAATCCCGTCGGACATTTCCGAGTACTACCGAAGAGTGCTCGCAGACCCGAAAATTGCCAGCAGGATCGACAATAAGGGTCGACTTTTCGCCTGCAAGAGAACACCAATTGAACTGAATATGCGGATAGCGAGCAATGTCGACCATGCACGGCTCGATGACAACCCCCGTTGAAACAGGGAACCCGGTGGCAGAGGCGATCTCGTCCAGCACGCACAAATTTTCTTCCACCATTGCTGGTGTCAGAAACAGCTCCTTGGAATGGTGCAGATTGGCCGCACCGGCGTTGATCCTGTTATACAGGAGCGAATTGGCGCCCAGCATCAGGGCGAGATGCGCCGTTGGACCGATATCGGTGTAGTTCTGGCGGGTTGCCACAAAAACGGCAATCAAGTGTCCACCTGCCAGGTGAACGTTTGTCATGCCGTCTATCACCGTATCCCACGCTCCGGGGTTGCCCGCCAATCGGTCGTGCACTTCACGCCTCCAGCTGAGAAGTGAGACCTGGTAGCAACTGCCGTTCATCGTCGCGTCCACCAGTGATTCGGTCAAATTGGTGCCATTTGTGATAATTTGAGCCGCGAGACCCTGTGAGCGGAGAAATTGGACTATCTCGGGGAGGTCAGGCCTCAGCGTCGGTTCTCCGCCGCTGAGGACAACGGTTTTCAGGGGGAGATCTTCCATCAACTTGAGAATCGTCCACTTGACCTCAGCGGTAGTCATCTCTCCGTGTCTGTCCATTGGATACCGCAGTTCAGGCGCACGCCAAGCGTTATAGCAGTGGCCGCAACGGTTGTTGCATCGCCGCGTCAATTCCAGGACGAATGTGCTTGGCAGTGCCTGGTATTCACCTGTGTCACCGATGGCTTTACTTGTCATGGTACTATCCAATTCGTTATCTGGTTATCAACCACAGCATTGTCACGAATCGAGCAACACCGGGCAAACCTTCCGTCGTCATTCGCGGGGAGCCGCCCGAACTCCCCGCCAACTTCAGGGGGATTTTCACGGATGTTAGCGAAACGTTTGCAAGAGTTCGGGGGCACAATACAAAGCTGTCTGAATTTTGTATCATGTCCCCGGAATACTCAGATAGGAGGAAGGATAGGGCAAAAATAACACGCCTCCCTGAATGCGAAATAAATCAGCCGCCCGTTGTCCACGGCGTGAAGATGGTCCCGTCTTCAAAAAGCTCCTGGGGCGTGATGGTGTCGTTTTCCTTGTTCAGGATCCCCCTGTCCCGGTATTCGGGCTGTTCATCCAGGGCATATGCCGCAAGCTCGCTGCAGATCCATCTTTTGTCATTGTTCAGGAGTTTGGTCAGGATGTCTTCTTTGTGTCCCTTGAAGCACCCCTTGATCAGGCTGTCGAGAAAATGTCCGCCGACGGTCCCTTTGACCATGTCCGCGGCAATGAGGCCGTAGTCATACTTGCAGCCTTTCTGCGTCAATGCCGTTGTGGCGATCCGGCCGCCGATATCCGCTGTCCAGCCCAAGGGTTTTCTTAAAAAGATTGCGCACTTGGGGTTGTCAAAGTATTTAGTGAGCGGGGCTTTCTCCACTTTGTTCTTTTCCGCGAGCGCTTCGATACACTCGTTTTCACCCGTCACCACAAGGGCGTGAGATACGGTGATTTCGCCCATTTTCGACCATCGCGTGAAGTAAGCGATGCCGTTGGAAACGAAGGATTCGTTGAAATATGAGAATCCGATGTAGCCGATGTCATGGGTCTTGTGGAACTCAGGTGTGATTGATTTGAATGACGTGAGCATGATCTGCCTCCTGTTTCAGTTTCTAGCGTTATTCTGAACATCACGCATACACCACATACCCCCCGCTGCGGAGTTTCGATCTCGCACCAGCCGTCGCCATCTGTTGTGATTACTGGGGGATCTATGATGGAGTCCTCCGCCCGCCAGGCCACCGGCTTCAGGGTCGCGTTCGCCCGCTCACTCCTCACCCACTGTTTCCTCGTTCCTCCCGAACTGTTCAGGGCAAAGAGCAGTCCGGGCCAGTTGTACAGACCTGCCCGCTCCCCGTATTTATTTCATAAACAAAAAAAGCCGGCCCCTTGCGTTGCAACCAAAGCGGTGGTTGCATCCGGCAGTCCGGCCGACTGAGCGGGGAGAACTTCAGGTGGCATGGATACGGCACGTTCACATGCTCTACGTTCCCTGACTGAGCCCCGATGGCTTTCCGTCCCCCGGTCACCCGGGGTTTGGCGAATAAATTTTAATTTTTATTATTCTATGAAAAATTTTATTGTCAAATGCTGAGTCTGAAAAACATCCCAACAAATGCAACCTCCCTCACGCGTTCTCAGCCAAACGCATTGTCAAATCGAGTGTGCATGCCCCCCGGAACAGGGAGACTGAAACGGCAGATGCACCACTAAGCGGCTTCACTGCCGGACTCACCACACCACGACTATGCGGCAAGGCAATCGCCATTCAGGCCAGATGACACCATGAAATGTGTCCCCAAAAGCGTACAAAACGAAAAGCCGCTCTCCCCTGCCAGGGAAGGCGGCTTTTCTCTTACGGCAGGTAACACGGTTGCTTATCTGCTACCGTGAGCAAAGCAGACGAGGCGGTCACTGCTCTGCCTTTTCTCCCCCTGAGTACCAGTCATAGGAACGGTCATCGGTATCCGCCGGACAGCCGATGTAGTGATCGATATCCTGCAGGGGAGTCTGGGCGTCACGGATGGTGAACTGGTGGCGAAACGCCTCGAAGAGATAAATCTGCAGATTGCGTTTTTCGCCATCTGCCGCATAGTTCTCGCCCGCCTTGCCGCAGGTCTTTTCATCCACACTCTGTCCCGGGCCGATCACCAGAAGAGCGCCTGGATAGAGGCGACAGGCAACCACCCGGTCCAGGTCGGGATTGAATCTCTCACAGATCTCGTAGCGCCGCCGGTACTCAAGCCGGGAAACGCCCCTGGCCGGCGGGAGCGGAGTCCACCACCCTCCGACGCGGCCCCGTCCCGTGCGGGTGTACTCCTTGGAACTGTAGACCCGGTAGAGCGGGAAGGCTTGCCTGACCTTGACGACCTTCCCCTCGTAGATCCCCCCCTTGCCCTCCGACATCAGGGCATTGGCGACCAGACTGGCGGCGATGCGGCTCTGCTCCGCATAGACAGCCTGACCGATCGGTATAACCAGTTCACGGGAATCAAAGCTCGCGATGAGTTCGACTTTGTCGCGGATCTCGGCAGGAAGCATGAAATCGGCACGAACCGTTTCGGTGGCCAGTAGAATCAGCAGCACCAGGATCAGAGCGACGGTAGCCCCGCGATGAAACGATGAAACACAACGAACCATGAGGTATCCTCCCCGAAATTGAGCCAACATGCAAAAATCGCGGCATGTACTACCTTGTAATACCACAACACCCGCTGTCAAATCCCGGTCACGAAAAAAGCGGACCATGCCTCCGTTCAGAAGTGGGTTCGCAGGACGCCTTGACTCGCTCCGCGAGCCCGGATCAGCGCCGCCTATCCGGCCGAAGCGGCCGGCGGCCAGGCAGGTACCACCGCCTCATGCCCGCTCTTCACCATTGACATCCATCGGCAATCTGCGCATACTGTCTCTTCAAATAGTGAAAACTGAAGAGTAACTATCACCGAAATGGCAAAATCCGGGGGACCGGATGACGCAAAGCCACCTGCCCAGAACGGGAAGAGGGGTTATCGAAGCGGTAGAGGGGAGGCGTACGCGCGCGCTCCCCATTGACGCCTGCCATTTCTCAAAAAATGCAGGCGTTTTCTATTTTGTCCTTCACGACGCAGGACAGTCACCGCCTGCTGCGTGCATCGAACTACACTCAAACGGGGGATCGCCATGAATTCACTCGGCATGCCCATACAGGTGCTCCGCAGGGAGCTGAGGGCTTCCCAGAGGGACCGCATCACACTGAGCAAGCTGAACGCCGTTATCACCAGCGGTATCAACCGCAGCGACGGCGAAGAGCGGGAGGTCCTGCTCCGCTTCAGGAGCGAAATCACCGACGCTCTCGAACGCGCCGCCGGCCTTCAGCTCGGCGCGACTGTCGCGCGGAAACCGGGCAACACCGCACACAAGGAGCATCCATGAGCAAGGACCGTTACTGGAGAGCCATCAGCATCGACAGCATCACCCCTGACCACTTCCCCAGCGTGGCACTGTACCTCAGGAGCAACGGCAACTACGTCCTTTACAAGGCACCGGAGAGGCAGTTCTCCATCGAGGACCAGCGCCGCCTGGAGCGGAACTACACCGAATTTCTCTACGTCAGGAGCGGCGACATGGAGCTGCTCAACGAGTTCATGGAAACCAGCCTGGCGGAAATGCTCTCCCGGGAGGATCTGAGCGGCATGGCCAAGGGAAGGCTGCTCTACCAGACCGCGGTGAACTGCGTCATCGATATGTTCGAATCCCCGGAAGAGTCGGACAACCTGCGCAGGTGCCAGGGCATCATCAGGCACATGCTCCAGTACGCGTCCAGCGACCCTCATCCCCTGGCTGCGTTGCACAGTATCTCGGACCACAACTTCTATATCTTCGCCCACAGCGTACAGGTCACGGCACTCTGCCTGCTGGTCCACGAAAAGATGTTCGACCTGGCGCCGGATGAGCTGCTGGACGTGGGCATGGGGTCGCTGGTCCACGATTACGGCATGACGTTCATCACCAACGAAGTGCTGGAGAAGAATGACGCCCTGTCGGACATCGAATATTACAAGGTCAAGCAGCACACCCAGAAGGGGTACGAGTTCCTGAAAAAGAGCGGGAAGTACGGTGAGGCTGCGCTCCACATCGTGCGCTATCACCACGAGAGGTACGACGGCAACGGCTATCCCACCGGAGCCAGAGGGGACGATATCCCCCGCAGCGGCCAGCTGTCGGCGCTCTGTGACGTGTACTGCGCCCTAATCATGGACCGGGCCTACCGCAAAGCCATCTCGCACACCGAGGCAATCAGGCTGATGACCGAGGAGGCCGGGAAAGGGGCCTTCAACCCCCAGCTGTTCCAGCAGTTCGTGGAGATCGTCAACGAACAGAAGATGGCCTGATTCTTTTTCTCCACCTTGAGTCACGCTGGAACCGTGAATCGCCCAGCGTACCCCACCCCCCTGCCCCCCTTGACAACCCGGCCATCATGCTTATCCCTTTCTACAGAAGCAGCTACGAAAGGAGGGACTCCACCATGGCAAGCTGGGATGTATTCAGAGAGCTGGACAACCTGAGGAGAGAGATCAACGAGGCGTTTCGCGGGGCAGGCGTTGCCCGTCCCCTGGCAACCACGTTCCTGTCGCCGGCGGTGACCCGTCGCTTTCCGCTGGTGAATTTCAGCGAAGACGAGGGGAACGTGTACGTGGATGTGCTGGTTCCAGGGGTGGCCCCCCGGGAGATCGACCTCTCGGTGCTGCGCAACACCATCACCATCAGCGGAGAACGCAAACCCTTCGAGGCCGGTGAGGGACAGATCGTGCACCGCAGCGAACTGGGCTCGGGAAAATTCTCCCGGACCCTGGAACTGCCGGTGGATATCGATCCCGAGCGGATCAGCGCCGAGAGCACGAACGGTGTCATGCGCATCCGGCTGGCCAAGGCCGAACATGCCAAGCCGAAGAAGATCGAGATCAAGCTTTCGTAAGTAACGACCGCGGAGAGATTTCAGGCTGAAAGGAGGTAGAACAACCATGGCGGTAAACGGATTGAACGATCAGGGAAACGAAAAGAATCTCCAGACCCGTGAAGAGACCAGGTCCAGTGAAAAATACATCAAGCCGGCGGTGAACATCGTCGAGACGGAGGAGGGGCTGGTCCTGACCGCGGATCTGCCCGGCGCATCCAAGGAAAAACTGGACGTGAGCGTGGAAAAAGGGATCCTGACCATCAACGCACCGGTCAGCTGCGCCATGCCGGGACAGCCGGTGTACACCGAATTCCAGCTGGCCAGCTACTATCGCCAGTTTTCCATCCCCGAAACCCTGGACCAGCAGAAGGCCAAGGCCGACTTCGTCAACGGCATCCTGACCCTGCAGATACCCAAGGCCGAGGTGGCCAAGCCGCGCAGGATCGAGGTCAAGGTCGGCTGAGGCGGCCGCACGCGGAGAGAGGAAGCAGAGGAGAGGGGGCGTCCCGGAAGGGCGCCCCCTCTCGCGTTTCACCTTAAGGAAAACGCTTTCCTCATCCCATGTCGTGGTAGGGGAATGTCTCCATGGTGTAGGCCGAATCCCCCCGGTCGCCGTCAAAGCCCAGATAGACCGTGCGTCGGCGAGGACCGTCGAACTCGCAGAAGTAGATCGCCTGCCAGGTCCCCAGCCAGAGCTTCCCGTCGCGGACGATCACCTGCAGCGACGGGCCGAAGAAGCTGGCCTTGATATGGGCGTCGGAGTTCCCCTCAGCGTGGTGGAAGTCGCCGCTTTGGGGAATCAGACGCTCGCAGAACCGTTCCATGTCACGGGTCACGTCCGGGTCGGCGTTCTCGTTGATGGTGATTCCGGCGGTGGTGTGGGGGGAGAAGACCGTCAGCACGCCGTTGCACCAGTTCCGGGAGCCGACCAGACGCTCCAGCCGGCCGGTGATATCGACAAACTGGCTGCGCCTCTCCGTCGTAACTTCGAACTCGAATGTCTGCATTACTACCTCCCCTTAATATTCTTTCGATTCTTCCCAATCAAACATTCGTACTCTTCTGTTATGGCAAAACAAACCACGTCCTAAGAGCGATGGTCTCGCAAATTATCATTTTTGTTTTTTACACCATTTATTTCAACAGTTTACGAGCACAAGATGTGGCGTTTTTGACTTTTTGCGAGACCATCTTGTTTCTATAGGTAGGGTTTCACCTACCGCGCATTCAGAAAAACGCATCTTGTATATTCCGCGGGTCCAGTCAATAAAAAATAAATTGATATCAAAACTGGAAAGGGTTCGTAACATGCACCAGCAGTTGGAGAAAAAGCGGTTCTCGATACTCTATGTGGAAGATGAGCATTCAACACGTGGAATAATCGCCGCAGAATTATGCCGACGCTACCCAGACGTCAGGATCGACACGGCGGACAATGGCGCCACCGGACTCGACCTGTTCATCCAGTCTTATCATGATCTGATCATAACCGACAACATGATGCCCTACATGAGCGGGATTCAGATGGTTTCCGAAATCTGGTCGATCAGCCCCAAAACGCCGGTAATAATTGTTGCGGCCAGTTTGACTCAGAGCGGATTCCAGGATGCTCTCATCGAAAACAACGAATCCAAAGAACAGGGTGCGTTCAAAAGTTTAGCCAAAGATGGTTTTCAGGATAATTCCATGGTCGGAATCTATCATTTTCTTCGGAAACCGTTGCGTTTTTCCGAACTGTTCCGCTTGATAGATAAATACATCCTGACTCCGTAACAGCAAGTTTAGCATGCTGTCTATAATGTTACATAACCATCTGATGTTGTTTGAAAAATTTGTCTATTCTGCCGCGTAACCATACTCACTCGGCAGGTAAAAACCGTGAAGCGCTTCGTGATTGAACAGTCAGACGAGGAGTTCTACGCATCATATTCCGGAATTTCCCGTGTTGGTCTTGCCCTGAACCGTTTCACCGCTCGCCTCTTCGGCTTGGCATAGGCCGCTCCCACGGACGATATCATTTCCCATGTCGATGTGCTCAAACGCTACTGCGGCCTTCCGGCTCAAGCCAAGAGCGATTGTGTGGCCATCGAACAGTATCGCGGTGACGACTTCTTCCGAGAATTCCTCGGCAACAGGCACGTTCCTTCCGAAGGGACCAAGCGTCAGCGAATGGATGAATACGCCGAGGTGTTCCTCCCGATGCTTTCCTGAGCCTCCATCGAGCAATTCGTGACAACCGGTTGGTCATGGCCTGCGGCATTTGCCAGCACCTACGAGTTGCTTGTCTATGGGCAAGCAAGTCTCAAGCAGAACCGGCAAAAAAACCGGGAAACCAACACGTCACACACCGCATTCCCCGAACGTCAAACGAAGGAATTAGTCCAAATCGTCACGGATTCAGGAGAAAGACATGTTCAACTACAAAAACGCCAAAATCAGAACCAAACTCTTGACCGGCTTCATGTTGCTGGCAGCCATAGCAACCCTCATCAACGCGATCAACGCCTTTCAGTTGGCTCAGATCAGAGGCATGCAGCAAAGACTCTTTTCCCAGAACATCAAGCCCATGGAAAAACTAGTGGCCCTGACCGAAGCTTTTCAGAAAATGAGAGTGGCATCCCGCGACATAAATCTGGCAAAAACGCCGGAAGCCTTCGAAAAGGGCAACAGCATGAGGAAAGAGAGTTTCAGAATCGTCAATGGTTCATTAACCGCCATAGCGGCCAACTCCCCGGATTCAAAAACTTTGGTGAACAATCTGAAGGACTCGATCACGCATTTCAACACCATATTAGAAAAAATCGAGGCACTGGCGCGCGCCGACAAATCGGAGGAGGGAAACAGTTTCGGCAGAACCCCGGAAGTGGCCAACACGGTGAAGAGCTGCACCGAACAGCTCGCCGCGTTAACAGCCTCCATCATCTCCCACGGCAACGGCAACACGGAAAAAACCATATCCATTACGAATTCCGCGCTGTTTTTGTCCATGATCTGCGCCGTGGGCATGCTTCTTCTGGCGGTTATCCTCGGAATTCTGATTACACGTTCCATAACCGGGCCGGTGCAGAATCTGAAACAACAGGCCGAAAAAATCGCCGCGGGAGATCTGACCGTAAGGATCATACAGGAGTCACGCGATGAAATCGGCATGTTGGCCGCCTCATTTATCAAGATGACCGACAGCCTGTGCGCCACGCTGCAGAGCGTGGACAGCACGTCAGCCCAAGTGGCGACCGCCTCGAGTCAGCTCCAATCAACATCGGAGCTGATTGCCACCGGCGCGGAAGAAGTCTCGTGCCAGGCCCAAACCGTCGCGACAGCCAGTGAAGAATTGTCGGCCACATCGGGAGACATCGCCCAGAACTGCCTTGCCGGAGCGAAGGGTTCCCAACAGGCGACCGAGGCGGCCCGGACCGGCGCAAAAGTCGTGTCCCAGACAGTGGACGTCATGACCCGTATTGCCGAACGGGTCACCTCCACCGCACGCAGTGTCGAGGAACTGGGAGCCCGTTCGGACCAGATCGGCACCATAGTCGGTACAATCGAGGACATTGCGGACCAGACAAATCTCCTCGCCCTGAACGCAGCAATAGAAGCCGCACGTGCCGGTGAACAGGGACGCGGCTTCGCTGTTGTCGCCGATGAGGTAAGAGCGCTGGCCGAACGGACCAGCAGGGCAACCAGGGAAATCGGCGACATGATCAAGGCAATCCAAACGGAAACAAAGAGTGCGGTGACAGCAATGCACGAAGGGGTTCTGGAGGTCAAACAAGGCACGGATGAAGCTGCAAATTCTGGCATCGCACTTCAGGAGATACTGGAGCAGATCAACGCCGTCACAGCCCAGGTGAACCAGATAGCCACGGCCGCCGAGGAGCAGTCGGCAACAACGACCGAGATAACCAACAACATTCACCAGATCTCGGAAGTCGTCAAGCAGACAGCCCAGGGCTCCCAGGAGTCGGCAGCTGCCGCAGGCCAGCTCGCCAGACTGTCCGATGATCTTCGCTCACTCGTCAAGCAATTCAGACTGGCATAGACACGAGGGTACGAGAACGACATACCCCCTTTTCTACCGGTTCCGGGGACAAAAATGGATTTGTATTCTGTGAGGTGGTCGGGGGGGTGAGACGACCTGAAGGGTGAAACAAGCAATGATGCGTATTCCGCTGAAAGGGACCGACGACACTGAGGTGGTGGGGACCGACAGGTGATGCTCGCGAGGAGAGGTCGTCAGGGCGTCATAGAACCGGAGATACGATCAAGGGTGCTTTGGTTGTTCCGCATAGGATCTTTGCCCTTCAGCTCGATATTGTGTGCGTTGTGCACCAACCAATCGAGGATGGCATCGGCCAGCGTCGGGTCATACATGGCGTCGTGCCATGCCCGTACCGGCAGTTGGCCGGTGATCACCGTTGACCTGCGGCCATAACGCTCTTCGACGATTTCCAGCAGCTCACGCTGGTCATCCTGGGTGATGGGTGAGATGAGCAGGTCCAGTATCTTTCTCCATCCTGAAGAGCCCCTCACCATATTTATGTGGATGATTATGACGTATTTAGCCCCCAACCCCGCCTGCGGCGGTGTTTTGTCGGGGAGCAAGTTCAAGATCTGCTGAATAAGACATTTCAGTCACTTAGCTTGAGCTTTCTCAGAAGAATGACTTGAAATCACAAGTTTTGCGCAAGGGGACTATTGAAACCCTTAAGCCCGTTATTGGAGATGCCCGAATGAAGTCGGTTATTGCCAATGAAGACAACAGGTAGGGAATGAAAATACCGCCACCAACATTTCTTCGAAAACACACCTATCCGGCAATCGAATCCGTCGACCGCTCCTGCGTTCAGGTCTTCTGGATAACGGAAAGCGGCTGTATCATTCATGCCAATGACGCGGCCAGCGCCTCACTTGGATATTCGTATAAGGAATTAGCATGCATGTCGGTGTGGAATATCACCCCGAATGCAACCGCCCGCGATAATAGCACGTTCGCGGATCATCGGCGCATGCTCAGGGAGAACAAATGGCTCCGGTATGAAGCCTTCCATTGCGCCAAAAACGGACGAATTTATCCGGTGGAAAGAGTATCCAATTATCTCGAATTCGAAGGATAGGAATTCATATGCTGTCACGTTATGAAAAAAACAAATTCATCCGGGATATTACCGTGCGTAAAAACTTCGAGGCAAAAGCGCTACGGGAAAAAGATAGTTTTCATGTTTTGACGGAAATCTCGCCCAACGCCGTCGTTATAATCCGGGGAGAACGCATAGTATACGCAAATCCCGCGACAACAAAGTGTTACGGATACATGAGAGAAGATCTGATCGGCACTGAATTCTGGAGGTTCGTTCACGAAGAATTTCAGGATATCGCTAGAACAGGGGGGTACGAACGCCAACAAGGGGCACCCCCTTCATCCGGCTTTGAATACAAAATTGTCACTAAAGACGGAGGGCACAGGTGGGTGTTGGCATCCAGTTCACCCATGGAGTACCAGGGCAGCCCTGCCCTGATCGTCACACTATTGGATATCACAAATACAAAACGGACTGAAAAGGCTCTGCGGGAAAGCGAAGCCAGGCTGAGGCTGGCCATGGATATGTCCAGTCTCGTGCAATGGGAATATAAGGCTATAACCAATAAGTTCTGTTTTGACGATCATTTCTATTCCCTGTACGGGACCAGCGCCGAACGGGAAGGCGGTTGCCTTATGACAACGAAAACCTATCTCCGAAAGTTCGTTCATCCTGATGACATTCATGAAGTCAAAAATGCCATGCAACAAGCGCTGACGAATATCTCCGGAAGCCCTGCCTGCCAGATCGAGCACCGGATACTGCGCGCCGATGGAGAAGAAAGACATATTTCAGTTCGTTGGGAAGCACTACGCGATCATAAGGGACGGCTTGTCAGAATACGCGGCGCCAACCAGGACATAACCAAACGTAAGCATGCGGAAGAGGGACAAAAGACGCTTGAGAACCGGCTGCATCAGGCGCAGAAGATGGAGGCCATCGGCCAGCTGGCCGGCGGCGTCGCCCACGACTTCAACAATAACCTCACGGCAATCATGGGATTCGCGCAACTCATGGCCATGCGGCTGGGCCGGGAAAATCCTCTGCAGCATCATGTTGGCCAGATACTGGCCGCGTCGGAAAGAGCGGCGGATCTTGTCAACGGTCTTCTGGCTTTCAGCCGGAAACAGATTCTCAATAAAAGAGCCTGCAATGTGTCTGAAATTATTTTCGGCATCATAAAGCTGCTGCAACGGCTGGTCCCGGAAGACATCGGTTTTGAGATAAGATGCTCTGAGCCGGACATGTGTATCATGGCGGACAAAAGCCAGATCGAGCAGGTTCTCATGAATCTGGTGACAAACGCCCGCGACGCCATGCAATGCGGTGGAGTTCTTACGATAGAAGCGGAGCCATTCGTCATAGATGATGATTTCATAAGAAGCCATGGCTTCGGAATATCAGGAACATACTCCAGGCTTACAATCAGTGACACCGGTTACGGTATGAATGACGAAACCCGAAAAAGAATTTTTGAACCATTCTTCACTACGAAAAAAAATGACAAGGGAACGGGGTTAGGGCTCTCCATAGTTAACGGAATAATCAAACAGCATAACGGATTTATCACGGTCGACAGTTCTCCGGGAAATGGTTCTTCGTTTTACCTGTACCTGCCGCTTGTGGAGAACAAAACGTGTGAGCAGACCGTCGAAATGCCGGACGCCGTGATACCTCGTGGTAATGAAACTATTCTGTTTGCGGAAGACGATGACATGATCCGTGAGTTAAACCGGATTGTTCTTGAGGGTGCTGGATATTCAGTTATCAATGCCGTAGACGGACGAGACGCCATCGCAAAGATTAAAAAGACCTTCACATCACTAGATGCGCTTGTCACCGATGTTGTCATGCCTAATATGAATGGGAAGACGTTGTATGAAGAAGCAATAAAAATCAGACCTAACTTGAAAGTCCTGTTCATTAGCGGATATCCCGCTGACATACTCGATAGTAGAGGTATTGCCAGCGACAATGTGAATTTTTTGAAAAAACCGGTCAGGCCATTTGAATTGCTGAGTGAGCTAAGGAAACTATTGGACGGCTCAAGAAGATCATGAGCTGGATAAAGAAATAGTTTTCGATGTAGTAGCTTGAAAGGGCAACATGATTGAATATTCTTTCGCGCAACTGATCGATGTCGAACAACTCAGACAGATGCTGGAGTTCCATCACCGCCTTTCCGGCATGGCCTACGGACTTTACGACGACAACGACGCCTCCATCGCTTCCGTCGGCTGGCAGGAGATCTGTTCGCGTTTTCACAGCGCTCATCCGGCCTGTGCCGAATACTGCCGCGAAAGCAAAAGGAACATCAAGGCAAAACTGCACGAGACGGCAGAAGAGTGTATCGAATATCGCTGCGGGAACGGGATGATCAACGTAGCCATGCCGGTCATCATCGAAGACCGGCATCTGGCAACCTTCTTCACCGGTCAGTTCTTTTACGCTGACGATCCGCCGGATCAGACATTTTTTCTCGACCGGGCGCGTACATCCGGTTTCGATCCGGACGACTACCTTGATGCCTTGGCGCGTGTCCCGGTCCTCAGCCGCGAACATGTTCACGACAATCTGAAATTCCTGCACTCCATGGTGCGGTTAATGGCGGAATCGGGGGTGAAGAATATCCGGCTCGGCCTTGCCCTCGCCAGCGAAAGGAAACAAAACAGGCTGATCGAGGAATGGCACGCCATATTCGGTTTCGCCCTCGATCTGTTTCAGGAAGCCGCGTTTGTGGTAGACGCAAACGGCCGGTTTCAGTACGTCAACCAGGCGGCCTGCCGTTCCCTGGGGTACAGCAGGGACGAACTGACCGGCATGACCGTTCCCGATATCGACCCGGACTTCACCGGTGAAACGGCATTACAACACATCAAGCGCCTCCTCGAAAATGGCTCCGTGACATTCGAAACCCTTCACCGCGCCAAAGATGGGCGCCTCTTTCCGGTGGAGCTCACTGCCACCCTGTTCGAGCACAAAGGCGCAAAGTATAACCTGTCACTGACGCGGGACATCAGTGAGCGCAAACGGGTGGAGGAACAGGCATTGCGCACGAGAGAAATATTCCTCGACACCCTGCTCAACACCATTCCCATTCCCATTTATTACAAAGACATGGAGGCGAGATATCTCGGGTGTAACAGGGCTTTTGAGAAATTCATCGGTGTGTCGAAAGAGCGCCTGACCGGCAAGACCGTATATGACACCAACCCGCCCGAGCTGGCGGACATCTACCGGAGTCATGACACAGTGCTCTTTGAGAGCGGTGGAGTTCAGCAGTATGAAGCACTGGTCAGAAATTCCAGGGGCGAGGTGCGCAACGTGGTGTTCAACAAGGCGGTTTTCACTGATCATGACGGCAACCCGCGCGGATTGATCGGCGCAATCGTGGACATCACCGAACACAAGATGACAGAGCAGCGGTTGCAGGAAGCGCTGGCATTCTCCGAGGGAGTTATCAACGCCATTCCCGATCCTTTGTTCGAAGTTGATCGTGACGGCAGATACCTCAATGCCTGGAGCCAGAAACCGGAGTTACTGGCTGTGCCAAAAGAAGATCTACTGGGCAGGACCGTGTTCGACGTACTGTCGCCGGATAGCGCCACAATTGCGATGGCCGGCATTCGCGAGGCCGAGGAAAAAGGACTTTCATTCGGCAATATCCTGCGTATCGATCTGCCCCAAGGTATTCACTGGTTTGAACAATCGATTTCGCGGAAACCGGGCGGGACCCCTTCCGATATCCATTTTCTTACCTTGTCGCGCGACGTAACCAGCCGAGTGAGCATGGAAACCGAACTGAAGGAGAGCGAGGCGCGTTACCGCCACCACAGCAATCTGCTTCAATCCACCCTGGAAAGCGCTTCCAGCGTGGGCGTCTTCGCCCTCGACCACGAATACCGCTATCTTGCCTTCAACCGGAGACACAGACAGGGAATGAACTACCTGTGGGGAGGGGATATCGCCGTTGGCATGAACCTGCTCGACGCCGTCGCCAGCGATGAATACCGGAAGAAAATTCGCAAGGTCTTCGATGAAGTGCTAACCGGCCGCAGCGTCTCCGTCGAAGCCCGGTTTGTAATTGAAAAAGACGACCGGGCGGTATGCGAGTACTATGAAAACCATGGTTCTCCGATCTTCAATGACGAGGGGAATGTTGTCGGGCTGACGTTTTTCGCCATCAATATCACCGAGCGCAAGAAAACCGAGCAGGCCCTCCGCATGAGCCAATTTATCGTGGACAACGCTTCAATAGGCGTCTTCCGCGGCCATGAAAACAAAAACATCCTCTATGCCAACGAATACAGCGCGAAAATGCTCGGTTACAGCCGGGAGGAACTCTGTTCCATGACATTTTTTGACATATTCCCGGATTTGGATGAGCAAAGATGGCTTAATCACCGTAGTCAGATGCACGCCACGGGTTCGAGAAAACTTGAAGCCGTCCTCCAGCGGAAGGACGGAACCGTTTTTCCGGCTGAAGTCACGGCAAATTATCTTGAATTTGGCGACGAAGCATTCAGTTGCTCTTTCATACAGGACATCACCGAACGCAAGCGGCTGGAGGAAATACTGCGCCGGCGCGAACGGGAATTCCGCACCCTGGTGGAAAATTCCCCCGATATCATCGTACGCTACGGGCGCGATCTCCGCCGTCAGTACGTCAACCCCGCCTTTGCCGCCATGATTGAGGGTGGAACGGCGGCGCTGCTTGGCAGAACTCCTTCGGAATTTCCCGCCCATTCCGATGCCGCCGTCTTTGAACTGAAACTGGAAGAAGTGTTCACAAGCGGAAGAACCCTCGAATACGAGGTAAATTGGAAGAACGGGAATGGCGGCGAGATCTGCAACCTGTTCATTCTGACTCCGGAATTCGGCGAAGATGGCGCGGTGGAAAGCGTTCTTGGCGTTGGCCGTGATATCACCGAACTGCGGCGTTCATCGAATATTCTGCTGGAGAAACAACAGCGTCTGGCGGAGCTGTCCATTGAACTGTCCATGGCCGAAGAACGGGAACGCCGGCGCATTGCCACAAGCCTGCACGACATCATCGGCCAGGACCTGGCGCTTGCCCGGATCAAGCTGGGCCTTCTCTCTAAAAAACTGCATGCGAACGAAGACCGCGAACTGCTCAAAAACGCCCATAAGCTCATGAACAGGGTAATCAAAGGCGTTCGTTCGCTGACCCGCTTGATACATCCTCCCATTCTCCAAAGCTCCGGCTTGGAGGCGGCTTTGCAGTGGCTGGCGCGGCAGATGGGTGAGGAGTACGGCCTTGCGGTGGAATTCCGGGACGATCTCCGGGAAACGCCCATCAGCCGTGAAATGCAGACAGACCTGTATTTCGCGGTCAGGGAACTGCTTATCAATGTGGTCAAGCATGCCGGAACGAAGAGAGCCTCGCTATCCCTGTTCCGTGAGAATGGGGCATATCACATTGTGGTGGAAGATTGGGGTAAGGGATTCAATGCGCACAACGGCATTGACAAACAGACTGAGTCCGATGGTTTCGGTCTGTTCAACATCCGCCGCAGAATCATGCATTTCGGCGGCATACTGGAAATAGATTCATCGCCGGGCAGCGGCACGCGGATGACGATCAAAGTGCCGCTTGAAAGCGATGAGAACTGAAATGTGCGATTCATATCGCACGGCGTTTCTAGTCGCTGGCTTGTCTCAGGAGGGTTTTCATGAAAATCAAAGTGTTATTGGTCGATGATCACAAAATCATGCGCGAGGGGCTGTCCGCCATCCTGGAAATCGAGGATGACATCGATATCGTCGCCAGCGCCGGAACCGGGGAAGAGGCCATCAAATTAGCGCTGGAGCTCTCTCCCGATGTGGTGATCATGGATCTGTCACTGCCGGACATGGGGGGCATGGAGGCCACCCGTAAAATTCTTTCCCGGCTTCCCCATGTCAAAGTGCTCATTCTTTCCATGCTGCTCGATCAGGACTGCGTATGTGACAGCCTGGAATCCGGGGCCAGGGGGTATCTGGTAAAAGACTGCGCGGCTGAGGAACTGGTAACGGCCATTCATACGATTTACGACGGCAAACCGTATTTCTGCGCCGATGTTCAGGAAATATTGATTCGAAAGAACGTACCCGGCAATTCCAGGGAGACGGCGTCCGTTTCATTGACAAACCGGGAACGGGAAGTGCTGGTGTTGACGGCTCAAGGATTCAGCATCAAGGAAATCGCATTCGAACTGAAAATCAGTGACAAGATGGTCGAGGTCCATCGCGCAAAGACCAAGAAAAAGCTGGGTCTCGGCTCCATTGCCCAGCTGACGGTGTATGCCGTCCGCACCGGATTGATTTCCGTATGAGGCACACTTTTGAGCTGCAACGTGTTTGCTTCTGTTTCATCCTGCCTGGCAGCGGTCAGCCTTATTCACTCCGGATCAGATTCACAAAACGAATCTCCCTTGATTTCCGTTTTCCGGACAATCAAAGGGAGATTCGTGTGCAACACGCGGCATATCGGCCGATCACCACACCTACATTGAAAATGACGCTCTGTCACGCATCAGCCAGACGAACCGCTCCGACTTGCCGTGACACCAGGTCAGGCCGCCAACACGCACCCTCGTGACTCAGGCGGTAGCGCACCACATCCTCCACCGTGATCAGCGGGAAACCATGGTTCCTGGAAAAGGCAACAATTTCGGGCAGGCGCGCCATGCTGCCGTCCGGGTTGGTCAGCTCGCAGAGCACCCCGCACGGCTTCAGCCCCGCCAGGCGCATCAGGTCCACGGTGGCCTCGGTGTGTCCCCGACGCTCCAGCACCCCGCCGGGGCGGGCCCGCAGGGGAAAAACATGACCGGGACGACTGAGGCATGCGGAGTCGGCATCATCGGCGATGGCCGCCCGGATGGTGGTCAGACGGTCGGCGGCGGAGACGCCGGTGGTCACCCCTTCCGCCGCCTCGATGGAAACGGTGAAGGCAGTCTGGTAGCGGCTGCTGTTGTCCCTGACCATCAGGGGAAGGTCCAGGCGACGCACCGCCTCGTCGGTCAGACAGAGACAGACGATGCCACTGCACTCGCGGATCAGCATGGCGACCTGCTCCCGGGTCAGGCTCTGGGCGGCGAAGATCAGGTCCCCCTCGTTTTCGCGCTGTTCATCGTCGGTGACCAGAACACCCTGGCCTCTGCGCAGGGCATCCAGGGCGCGCTCGACGCGCTGGAAGGGGGTTTCTTCGTAGGGGATGGAAACGTACGACTGATTCATGGTGCTACCTCCTGGGGTGTGGTGGCTTACCAGAATCAGGGCTGCGGAACGGGCAGCTGCCGGCGCGCGGCCGGACAGCCCCGGCAACGGAAAAACCGAAGGCGGGTCAATGACTGCCGTATCCTCTTTCATCCGGACTGTAACCGTCGGCCCTGGCATCTCACCAGATCTGCTGACCCTCTTCGCAAGAAGAGGCGCTCGCGGGCTCCCCGGATCGAAGCCGGGATACCGCCGGTGGGGAGTTTCACCCCGCCCTGAGAATAAGCGTGCCTACGATAGGAAATGAGAGCCTCCCTGTCAACCGCTTTCTCCCCTGAAGGGGGATCGCCGGGGAGCAGTGAGCCGTTCGCCAGCGGTTTTTTCCTTTGCTCCCCCCGGTGGCCATGGTATGGTGTGGGCGCCGTGTCCGGCCGCGCATCCAGCCGGTTCCGGCAGTCCATGCTGTGTCGCACCTCTCGTCCCCCGTGATCACGGGGCCCATGCCCCACAACATAAAGGAGGGAATATGGCAGGCAAACAAGTGACGGTTCTGGCTCGCTTCAGGGCGAAGCCGGGGATGGAAGAGAAGGCCAAGCAGGCGATTCTGGCATGCGTAGCGCCAACCCGCGCCGAGGCGGGCTGCATCAACTACGACCTTCACCAGGACCCAAACGACAAGGCGGTCTTCATCCTGTATGAAAACTGGGCCAGCAAGGAGATCCTGGACCAGCACCTGGAGACCCCCCACCTGGTCGGCCTGAAGGCCCAGTCCGACGAGCTTTTCGCCGAGCCGCTGGACATCACCCTGCTGGAGATGATCAGCTGACAGTTTTGATAATCGGAACAAGCACCTGAAAACACGATCCCCCCGCCAACCGCGTTCCGCGAGCTGGCGGGGGGATTTTTTCATCTCAACCATGCGCAATCAGGACTTTATGCCGACAGCTCCTCCCATTCCTGGTAGAGCCGCTCCAGCTCCAGGTTCAGGGCGGCGTGCCGGTCGCCCGCCTCCTGCCCCCGCTCGGCGTCATCGAAGAAGCCGGGGGCGGCCATCTCCCCTTCCAGGCGGGCAATGTCAGCCTCGACACGGCTGATCTGCTTTTCCGTCTCGGCCAGCTGTTTCTTCCGCTTCTCCTCCTCACGCCTGAGCCGTTTCTGCTCCTCCCGGTCCTTCAGCCGCTCCGCCTTTTCGAAGACCGGCAGAGGCTCCGGTTCCACCGGAGCCATCCGCGCCTCGCTCCCCCCATTCCGGGGAGGAGATGCCGGCGCGGCAGACGGCATCCCTTCCTTCTTCTCCAGGTAGTACTCGTAGTCGCCGTAGTAGTCGGTAAGGTTCCCCCCCCCGACCTCCACCACGCGTGTGGCCAGGCCGTTGACGAAGTAGCGGTCATGTGAGACGAAGACCACCGTGCCGTCGAAGGATTTCAGGGCGTCCAGCAGCACCTCCTTGCTGAACAGGTCCAGGTGGTTGGTCGGTTCGTCCATCAGGAGCAGGTTGGAGGGGCGCAGGAGCATCTTGGCCAGGGCCAGGCGGTTGCGCTCCCCGCCGGAGAGAACCCCCACCGGCTTGTTGATGTCGTCGCCGGAGAAGAGGAAGGCGCCCAGGATGTCCCGCAGGCGGGGAACCATGTCGTAGGGGGCGTCGCTGTAGATCTCCTCGTAGACCGTGCGGCCGGAGTCCAGCACGCTGGCCTGATCCTGGGCAAAGTAGTCCATGGCCACGTTGTGACCCATGATGCACTCCCCCTCCTGATACTCGGCGCCGGCCAGCACGGACATGAGCGTGGATTTCCCCGCGCCGTTGTGACCCACCAGGGCCACCCGCTCCCCCTTCTCCACCACCAGGTCGACCCGGTCCAGCACGCGGTGGCTGCCGAACGCCTTGGTCAGCTTCTTCAACTCCATGACGATCCTGCCGCTCTTGGGGGCATCGGGGAAGTGGAAGCGGATCCGTTTGCGCTCGGGCGGGATGATAATCCGCTCGATCTTCTCCAGCTGCTTGATGCGCGACTGCACCAGGGAGGCCTTGTTGGCCTGGTAGCGGAAGCGGCGGATGAAGTCCTCGATCTTCTCCACCTCCTCGTCCTGGATGCGCTTGGCTTCCCGCAGGGCCGAGACCCGTTCCTCGCGCTGCACCAGATAGCGGGAATAGGTGCAGTGGTAATCGGTAATGGCATGGTTCCAGACCTCGGCCACCCGGCTGCAGACCTGGTCCATGAAGAAGCGGTCGTGGGAGACCAGGATCACCGAGCCGGGATAGGAGCAGAGGTACCCCTCCAGCCAGTTGCGCGCCTCGATGTCCAGATGGTTGGTCGGTTCGTCCAGCAGCAGCACGTCCGGCCGCTGCAACAGCAGCCGCGCCAAGGCGATGCGCATCTGCCAGCCGCCGGAGAACTCGCCGCAGTCCCGCTCCCCGTCATCGGGGGTGAAGCCCAGCCCTTTCAGCACCGCGCCGATCTCCGCCTCCATGGTGTACCCCCCCCGGTGGCGGAACTGCTCTTGCAGTTCGCCGTAGCGGTGGAGCAGCTGTTCATGCTCGGGGGAATCGTGGGAGCTCTGTTCCAGCTCCCGCCCCAGCCGGTGGAGCTCATCCTCCATGGCCAGGAGCTCACCGAAGGCAGAGCGCGCCTCGGAAAACAGGGAGCGGCCGGAGGTGACGATACCGTCCTGGGGGAGGTAGGAGGCGCGGGCGCCGCGGGCGAACTGGATCTCGCCGGAACTCGGTTCGATCAGGCCGGCGATGATCTTCATCAGGGTCGATTTGCCGGCGCCGTTTTCCCCAACCAGGGCAACCCGTTCGCCCTTTTTCAGATGCCAGGATATGTTGGTGAAGAGGGGATTTCCGGCGAAGTCTTTGGAGAGATGTTTGAGATGGAGCATGGGGATTCTTGTAGCACGGATGGGCGGTCAGCGGCAAGGGGGACAACTGATCAGGCTGTCCGGATGTGCGCCCGATCGATCGGTTAGTTCCGCATATACCTTTCTTCTTCCGGGCATGACGTTGGACTGCCGCATTTAAGGTTCATTGCAACTGCAGAAGATCGCTCTTGTGGTAGAGGCTTATGTAAAACTGCTGTTGGTAGGGGGATAGAGGCCTGGAAAATAATATTCGACCGCATGGATAGGGAAACCGAAGCGAAGCCCGCCCTGCGGCATTGGGGAGACCAATAACTTTTCCTGCAAGAGTGAAGATACCAGGCTGCGAGCAACGCGATCACCCAGCCCCGTAATCCTGCTTACGTCGCCGCGTGGGACTTCTCCACGAAGTAATGCCTCCTGCAGCAGGTGAGCTGCCTCAGGCCTCATCTTGTTTCCAGCCATTCCTGGTGGAGTCAGCGCAAGATTCAGTCTCCGTAACGCCACATAGCCCTTGATGCGCTCAAGCAGGGCGTCGAGTTTCAACACACTACTCATGTACTCAATTTGATCAAGACAGACTTCGAGAAAGAATCGACAAAACAGCTCTAGCCCCTGACGGGAGAGGTTTCCCCTACCATCAAGATCTCCCTTGCGCGGTGCATCCGCCTCAGCCAGGGCACGGTAATATCTGTCGCGGTTACGAGCGAGACCGCGACTGACATTCCATATACCGTATCCTGGCAGTATCTTTCGAAATGCTGCGTCTGTATAGAGGCGGGCGACACGGCCGTTACCATCCAAAAACGGATGTATCCACATCAGACGGTGATGCGATGCAGCCACAGTGATTATGGGATACACACCATGTGACCGCACACCGTACCTTTGCTGAAATCGATCAAAAAAAGCCTGGAGACAACAACTGGCCGGGCCCACATGAGCCCCGACGCGCACATCGGCTTCGCGAGGCTCGCCTCCAACCACCTCCAATCGTTCACCGGTTTCTTCATTCATAACCAATCGAAGCTCATAGGGAAGCTGATCGTAAAAAATCTTATGAACCCAGCACAAAAATCTTTTTGAGGTTATTTCCATGTCCGGTTCAATGGCTAGTTGTTCCTCGATCTGGCGCTGGCAGTCGATATGCACAGTGCTTTCGATTTGCCTATTACGTTTGGCTGGATCCGACGAGTAGTCCTTTCGAGTAGCTCGTTCGATATCGATTGGATGCGTAGAGTTACCTTCAATTATATTGCTGTAGTAGCTATTGATAATTCGCAGCAACTCACGCATAGAGGTTTGTGTAACCTCAGGCAGCTGTGCTCCGAGGGCAGCCGACTTGGCGAGGATGTGCGCTGCCAGATCTTCCAACTCGCCACTCTCCACCATCATCGGCTCCATCTCGCTGATTCTCGTGTACAACCCCAGCTCGCGCGCTTCAGATTCCGACATTAATGTACCTTATACCTCAATGTATCATGCTGGTTTTTGGTAAAAACATGAAATTGCTGCAAGGCTTCTTATAGCATTTATGTCAGCATTAATGCCAGACAAAAAATGGAGCAACGCAAAAGAGGAGGGCATTGGAAAACAAGGGGAAACGGGTGACACCTCCCATATTCTAGGGGAGGGAGGAGGCGCGGGCGAACTGGATCTCGCCGCTGATGGATTCCACCAGGCCGGCGATGATCTTCATTGTTATTCGTAATGGGTCCACATACGTAGAACCTTGACGGTCTTCGTATCTTCCAGAACCTGATAGACCAATCGGTGTTGAATATTAATTCGCCGGGAATACGCTCCGGCCAGATCACCAACAAGCTTTTCGTACTGCGGGGGCGTTTTGAAGGGATTCTCCCTGAGGATTTCCAGGAGCCGTTCGGCCTGCGGCCTCAAGCCAGAACGTCCGATCTTCTGGGCATCTTTTTGGACTTGTTTGGTAAAAACAAGCTCCCAGCCTACCACGGAAGATCCTTACTGCATTCGCTTACAGGAGTTTCCATCCCCTTTTTGATCGATTCACGCATGTCAGGTATGGATGTCAGGTACAGGGTTTCCTGAATCGCGCGCCAGTCATCTTCGGAAATCAGTACCGCCGAATGCCGTTTACCAACGATCTGAATCGGTTCGTGTGATTCGGCGACATCATCCACAAGGGTGTAGAGAGATTTTCTCGCTTCCGTAGCTGTGAGAGTTGTCATTTCTCGCCTCCATAACGTACGCATAATCGTACGTCACAGAGCATTTCAAGTCAAATCGTTTGTGGAGAAATGGCGGCCCATGTTGAAAGCGTCCCTCGAAGAGACCGAGGGGCGCTTCCCCACACACGCGACCCCGGTCCATCAGAGGCTGTTCGAGAACAAGGCGCTTGCCTTGAAAACCAGACTCAGCACCATCCAAGTTCAAGCCTTCAATGCCTGTCCCCGCTACCCTTCTTTGTGGAGAAATGACGGCTTATCTTGAAGCATCCCTCGAAGAGGTCGGGGAGGAAATGCGGGGCACTCCCCCAGGCGAGAGCACACGCGACCCCGAGTCATCGGATGCCATTCCAGACCATGGCGTTTGCCTTCAATGCCTGTCCCCGCCCCCTGCCTATGGGTTCTTATTACCAAAGTAATAACCGATCACGAGAGTTAGAATTGGGGTAAAAATCCCCCACACCGCCCTTACTGCGTCAGCAACATCCTTGTTGATGGTGACAACCACGGTCGACACCAGCCCTGCCATGAAACAGTACTGTACAATCCGTGCCACCAATAGATGTTGACTTTCATCATCGGTCGCTAGCCTTTTAGGTCGTGTGTTTTTGGGGGAGCGTATCGTAGCCATAGGCACCTCACAGATATAGCAAATTATCGCTATCTATGCCTGACGCCTACGGGCTTTATTGAGGCAATAAAAAACCCGAATGCTGAACGCAGGCGCACTGATAGCGTCAAACGGTCAACATCGGGCCTTGAGCGATAGTCGTTCTCCCTGGAGCAGAGAAAGGTTCGCCGTCAACTCCAATGCGTATGCCGGGGGAAGCCAGTGGCGCATAGGACGAAACATGCGCGATAACTTCGCACCCCGGAACTACTCGTATTTTTTTAACTTTCCTTTACGATCGTTGAATTCGCCCAGAAGATCCGAGGCCTTCTGCGACTGATTCTGCTTCAGAACGTTGAACCAATCTCTCCCTGATACCCGCAGCATAGTGGCCATGAAAGCCCTCTTATCAAGCAGGAGCAGGCGCGTATTCGTCCTCGGAGGGCTGCAACTCTGGATGACCACCTTGGTGACCACGCCGTCATGGAAGTGGAGATCCACCGTGCCCCCCAACTCTGGATAATCAAGGAGGGGCTCCATGAGAATTTTAAGCTCGGGAACGAGACGTCGCTTCGTTGAGGGGTCGCCAATGACCGGTTGCCGAAACCCGAAATTCTGTCCAAATAGGAATCGGATTCGCCCGTTGTAGGAGGCTGGAAGATTCAATGCCTCAAGGAGCAACGCCATTGTCTCGCCAACAGTAAGATGGCTCTTCACGAACGCATGCTAAAAGAACAATAAACGGGTGTCAAGAGCGAATGAGGCAAAACAGGAATCATCCTACTGAATCCATTGAAGATTATACAAAGACCTATCCCAGAAAATTTACTGGATGCTTCCACTATTTTCAGCGTTCAATACCAAAATCTGGAAGTACCCCCAGCTTCTCCGGAGACCAGCGACCAGAGTCGAATCTACTTCACTTCTCTCCCCAACCCCCACCGCCGGGGGTCTCGATGCGCACGGTATCCCCCTTCTTCAGGACCGCATGGAATTTGCCGGGCATCTCGCGGCGCTCGCCGCCGGAGACGATGACATTCTTTCCCGGCGTGCCGGGCGCGCCCCCCCGTAACCCGTACGGCCCCCTCCCACGCCGCTCCGAGAGGACGGTGATCTCGCAGTCGGAGAGCAGCCGGATCTCGCGCACCAGGGGACAAAACGAGGGACACTTCCCATATTTGTTATGCCCACAAAACAGTAAAGTGTTCCCTATTCACCCTCCCACCTATTCACAAAAAAACCACGCATCCCGTGCATCAACGGAAGCGTGGCTCTTACCCGTAAAATCCATATCCACTCACTTCGATAACCCCTCTATCCCCGTTCAGGGATGGTAGCTTTGCGACACAGGGTTGCACCTGCTGTGCCCTTTCGGTGACTGCCCAAAAAGCATCAAACGAAACTCATTCGAGGAGTTTTAATGACAGACAATCCGCGCGATGTCAAACGTTCTAATGTTTACAGGAGAGTACAAAGCCGGATGATGAAAAGCGGGGGCGCCAGTTACCGCAAACGCGGGAAGACCTATAAAAAGCTTGTGAACTCGGACACATGAGATACACACGGATACAACAATCAAAACAGTGAAACAAACAACGGGACAGGCTACAACCACTGTTGACGCGGAAAAGGAGCCTGACCCCGCACGCTGTCTACACAACCTCCATCAACGCCCGCCGCGCCCGGTTGAGGATAGTCAGGCAGAGCAGGGCAACGATCATCCATACTACCACCGGCAGCCATGGGCCGATGGGTGCTCCCAGACCGCAGGCCAGGGCCAGACAGGAAAAGGCGAAAGCTCGGTCGCTTTTGCCCATGGGCCCATCGTACCGGCGAGAAGCCCCGATCTGGACCGCCACCACGCCGGTCATCTCACTGATGATCGCCAGAATCACCGCCAAAACAACCGCTTCGCACGGCACCCCCTTGATGAACACGAAGGGGAGATAGATCATGGCGTCGGACAGCACATCCCCCAGCTCGTTCAGAAGCGCACCCAGGTTGCTCTTCATGTCGTGCTCCCGGGCCAGCATGCCATCCATGGCGTTCAGGGCCATGCGCAGAAACAGCACCAAGGGAACCAGCAAGAGCGACGGGGAAGAGGCGCCGCTGAGCCAGAGAGACACGCCGCATGCGGCGGAGAGGAGCAGGGCCGAAATGGTGACCTGATTGGCGGTGATGCCGGCCATCGCCAGACCATTCGTCAACGGCCGCAGCAGATCCTGAAAATTCTTCTTCAGATCGTAGATGGTCATTTCTGTTACCTCAGGTGAAATAGAAGCGGGTCAGATGGAAAAAAACCGGTGCGGCAAAGGCAATAGAATCTATGCGATCCATGATGCCGCCGTGCCCGTCAATGAGGGTACCGAAATCCTTGATGCCCCGGTCTCGCTTGATGGCGGACATGCAGAGCCCACCGCCGAACCCCATGATGGTGATGACCAAGGCCATGCCCCCGGCCTGAAGCGGCGTGAAGGGGGTGGCCCACCAGAGGGCGGCCCCCATGAGCGACGAGCAGATGACTCCTCCCAGAAACCCCTCCCAGGTCTTGTTAGGACTCACCAGGGGGGCAATTTTGCGGCGACCCAGGGTCTTGCCAAAGACGTACTGGAGCACATCGCTCAGCTGTGCCACCAGCACCAGGAAGAAGAGGAGCCGAGCGTTGCCGTGAAAACCGGGGATTTCCAGCATCAGCAAGGCCGGGGCATGGCTTACACAGAAAACGCAGGCCATGAGTCCCCACTGTATCTTGGCGGTGCGTTCCAGAAAATTGGCCGTATCACCCGCCAGAACGGAGCGGAAGGGTACAAAGAGGAAGACGTAAACCGGAATCATGATGGAGAACAAGCCGTACCAGTGGATGGCCACCAAGTAGTAGTGCACTGGGATCACGACGAAAAATGCCCAAAACAGGGTGCGGTGGTCGCCCCGGTGGGTGGGGGTAAGGGTGATGAACTCCCGCAGCGCCAGGAAGGAGATGAGACCGAAAAAGAGCACGGCCCCGGTACCGCCGGTGGCAATAGCCAGGATGAAGATGGCGCACATAACCCACCAGGAGCGGATGCGGGCGTTCAGGTTGTCGATGACCGCCCGTTGGGGGCCGCTACCGGTTTTCCGGTGCAGCAGATAACCGATTGCGCTGGCAAGCAGCAGAATGGCCAACACACCGGTGAAGAGCCGGATAAGTTGGGGGTCGTGTGCGATGATCATTCTTTAAGCTCCTCAATGGCGCGACGCGCCCGTTTCAGGAAAGCGGATTTGCTGTCCCGTGCCTCCAGAGAGAGGGGTTTCCCGAAGGTGACGCTCCCCAGGAGGGGGACCGGGAACAGTTCTCCCTTGGGAAGGATACGGTTCAGGTTTTCCAGATAGACCGGGATCAGTTCCAGATGGGGGCGGGAGCGGGACAGGTGGTAGAGCCCGGATTTGAACGGCCGCAGGGTTACGCCATCGCCCCGGGTTCCCTCGGGAAAGATGATGAGCGAGTGGCCGGAATCGAGGGCGGAGCGCATGGTCCCGAAAGCACGGGAAGCAAGTTCCGAACGCGCTCCCATTGTGTCACCGGCCCGATCGGGTCGTTCGATCAGCACGGCGTTGAAAATTTCATGGGCAACAAAACGGCGCAGGCTGCTTGCATTCCAGTATTCACTGGCCGCAATGGGCCGGGTCAGGTTCCGGGCCGTGGCAGGGAGCAGTGCCCAGAGAATCAGGGTGTCCAGATGGCTGGTGTGGTTGGCGAAATAAATGCGTTGCGCATCCTGCTCCGGCGGGCAGAGCCAGCGGGCGTGGGCGCCCAGCAGTCCACGCGCCAGACAGGCAAAGAGGGGGGAAATGGTGGATGCGGGGATCATTGGTGCTCCGGGGGAAGTACGCGTATCCTGAGTTCTCAGCATCATATAACGACCGATTATTCTTTCACTAACACATAAAAAAACCACGCCTCCCGTGCAGCGACGGAAACGTGGCCTTTACCCGAAAAAACCATATCCACTCACTTCGACAACCCCTCTATCCCCGTTGTTTAGGGATGGTAGTTTTGCGACACAGGGTTGCCCCTGCTGTGCCCTTTCGGTGACGGCCCCAAAAGCATAAAACGAAATTCATTCGAGGAGTTTTAATGGCAGACAATCCGCGCGATGTCAAACGTTCTAATGTTTACTGGAAAGCACGAAACCGGATGACGAAAAGCGGGGGCGCCAGTTCCCGCTAACGCGGGAAGACCTATAAAAAGATAGTGAATTCTGATACATGGGATACACGCGGATACAAACAGTGCAAAACAGCAGAAAACAAACAACGGGACAGGCTACAACACTGTTGACGCGGAAAAGGAGCCTGCTCCCTTTTCACTCCTCCCCTTTCATGATGCTTTTCCAGGCAGCCAATAACTTTTCCATATCCGGATTATGAATAGGGTCAAAATGGCCTAAAAGTGCCCAGACAATGGGCTGCTTGGAAGACATGACCTGCTCCAGTCGCCCGACGATGAACCTTACATCGGCGCCTGGCTCAGGCTTGGGTGGCCGGTCCAGGCCCAATTCCTTGGGGGCGACCAGGAGCCCCAGTTCGGGCACAAAAACCATCATGTAGGTTGGAGTGTGCACGCCAGGCGTAGGCAGGAGGCGGAAGGTCAGGTTGCCTACATGCAGTGCTTCGTCCTTGCAAACCAGCCGGTTGGGAGGCTCCAGCCTCAGGTTCTCAAAAGCCTCCGTAGCCACAGCCCTCGTATAAGCTTGTCCATCGGGACTCGGATCGATTGACTGAATGCTTTCCATGGAATGACGCAACGAGATCTCGGTCCCGTATTCCCCTGCCATGGCGACCGGCACTCCCGCCTGGCCCACGAGTGTGGCGTCGCTGAAGGCTTGGTTGCCAAAGACATGATCCCAATGATGATGTGTATTAAGAACATGACTCACAGGCTTTCCAAAAGTACGCTCCGCCAGCTTCCGGCCAATTGCAGCAGCACTCGGAGATGACCAGGTGTCAATCACGACGAGACTTGGACCAGCATCCAGGACCGTCATCATATCCTTCCATGGACCACGCTGAAGCACCAGGATTCTCTCTGACAAGCGTACTTCTGAAATATCGTTCCGACTGCCGGCAAGCGCCGTACCACAGAGAGCGTTTAGTGAACAAAGCATAATAACGATTGCAATAAAGCATCTCATCTCCACACCTCCAATTTCTCCTGATGCCCCCAACGAGCAGAGGCGAATCCCTTTACTTCTCTCCCCAGCCGCCACCGCCGGGGGTCTCGATGCGCACGGTATCCCCCTTCTTCAGGACCGCATGGAATTTGCCGGGCATCTCGCGGCGCTCGCCGCCGGAGACGATGACATTCTTTCCCGGCGTGCCGGGCGCGCCCCCCCGTAACCCGTACGGCCCCCTCCCACGCCGCTCCGAGAGGACGGTGATCTCGCAGTCGGAGAGCAGCCGGATCTCGCGCACCATGCCATCCCCCCCCCTGTGCCTGCCGTCGCCGCCGGTGCCCGTGCGGATGGAATACTCGGTGACCCGGAAGGGATAACTGTACTCCAGCGCCTCGACCGGGGTGTTCAGGGTGTTGGTCATGTGGGAGTGCACGGCGCTCTCGCCCGCCCCGCGGGAGCTGGCGCCCATGCCGCCGGCCAGGGTCTCGTAGTAGGCGAACGGCTGGCCGGTGCGCTCGTCCAGGCCGCCGATGGTGACGTTGTTCATGGTCCCCTGGCTGGCCGCCGGGATGCGCCCGGGCATGGCCTCGGCCAGCGCGCCGAGCACCACATCCACCACGCGCTGGGACGTCTCCACGTTGCCCCCCGCCACCGCCGCCGGGAAAACGGCGTCAAGGAGTGAGCCCCTGCGGGTCACCACCTGGATGGGGCGGAGGATCCCCGCGTTGGTCGGGATGTCGTGCTCGACCAGCGAACGGAAGACGTAGAGCACCGCGGAGAGGGTGATGGAGCGCACGGCGTTGACGCTCCCCCTGACCTGGTCGTCGGTGGCGCTGAAATCAAGGCGAGCGGTATCGCCGCGGACGGTCATGGCCAGGTCGATGGCCACGTCCTCGCCCCCCAGGCCGTCGCCGTCCATGAAATCGCGGAAACGGTACTCGCCGTCCGGAATGGCCGCGATTGTTCTGCGGGTGATGCGCTCGGCGTACTCCATCAGGCTTTCGGCGTAGAAGCCGACGCTCTCCAGGCCGTACGTACGGATCAGCTCGCTCATCCGCTTCACGCCGATGTGGTTGGCCATGATCTGTGCCCCAAAGTCCCCCTCGCGCTCCATCGGGGTGCGGACGTTGCTCAGGAGCAGCGCCATCACCGACCGGTCGATCTCCCCCTGGCGCACGATTTTCACCGGCGGTATGATCAGACCTTCCTGATAGAGCGACGTGGAGAGCGGCATGGAACCGGCGGCCATGCCGCCCACGTCGGCGTGGTGCGCGCGATTGGCGACGTAGAACGCCGGCTTCTCCCCCCCGGCGAAGACCGGCGCCACCAGGGTGATGTCCGGCAGGTGGGTGCCCCCCTTGAAGGGGTCGTTGAGCATGACCATGTCCCCTTCCCCGAACTCCAGGGACGCGATGGCACTCTGCACGGAAAGCGGCATGGAGCCGAGGTGCACCGGGATGTGCGCGGCCTGGGCGATCATCTCCCCCTCGGCGTCGAACAGGGCGCAGGAGAGGTCGCGGCGCTCCTTGATGTTGGGGGAAAAGGCCGTGCGGGTCAGGGTCACCCCCATCTCCTCGGAGATGGCCGAGAAACGGTTCTTGAATACTTCCAGCAGAATTGGATTGACGTTCATGGATGCGCCTCCCCCGCCTGGCGGATCTCCAGGATCAGGTTAGCGAAGGGATCGATGCTGCCGGTGGCGAACGGCGGCAGCACGATGGTCGAGCTGTATTCCACCAGAATCGCGGGGCCATGAACGCTGTTGCCGGGGAGCAGCCTGTCGCGGTCGATGACCAGGGTCGGCATCCGCACGCCGTCGAAGAATGCGTCACGGCTCCCCAGCAGGGCGGCCGCCGGAACGTCCCTGCAGAGGCGTTCGGCCCGCGGCATCTCCGGCTTGACCGGCACGCCGCGCAGGCGCAGGCGGATGTTGACGATCTCCACGCCCTTGTCCGGGTTGCTGTAGCCGTACTTCCGTTCGTGCAGTGCGGCAAAGGCCACAACAGAGTCCTGTCCAGCGTCGAAGGGGACGATGATCTCGAAGGACTGCCCCTTGTAGCGCATATCCAGGAAACGCTCGACCTGGACCGCGTCCCCCCGGAACCCCTCGGCCGCCAGCTCCCCCCTCCCCTGCTCCTCCAGCGGAGCGAACAGGGAGAGCAGCTCCTCCGCGGGGGCACTGTGCTGGTCGCGCATGACGGTCAGGGAGTAGTCCTTGATCACGTCGGCCATGACCATGCCCACGGCGGAGAGGATGCCAGGGTTCCGGGGCACGAAGACGCGGGGGATGGACAGCATCCTGGCCAGAAAGGCGCAGTGCATGCCGCCCGCGCCGCCGAAGGAGAAGAGCGAGAACTCGCGGGGGTCGAAGCCGCGCTCCACGGAGATGACGCGGATGGCGCGCTCCATGTTGCTGTTGGCGACGGCCAGAATCCCCTCGGCCAGTTCCACCGGGGTGAGCCCGGCCCTGGCCGCGGCCTCTTCCATGGCCCCCTGCAGCTTCCCGGTCTGCAGGGTCATTTCGCCGCCGAGGAAGCGCTCGGGGATCAGGCGGCCAAGGTAGAGGTTGGCGTCGGTGACGGTGATCTCCGAGCCTTTGCCGTAGCAGATCGGACCGGGGTCGGCCCCCGCGCTCCGGGGACCGACGGTAAGCGAGCCCCCCTCGTCCAGGCAGGCGATGGAGCCGCCTCCCGCGCCCACGGTGTGGATGTCGATCATGGGCACCTTCACCGGGTACCCCACGATGGACGACTCCAGGGTCAGGGGCAGCTCGCCGTCGATCAGGGCGACGTCCGTGGAGGTACCCCCCATGTCGAAGGTGATCAGCCTGTGGAAGCCGGCGCGCCCAGCGATGGCGTGCGCGCCTACCGCACCGCCGGCCGGGCCGGAAAGGATGGTGCGCACGGGCTCGTTCATGGCGGTCTCGGCGGAGATGGAGCCGCCGTTGGACTGCATGATGCGCAGGGGATTCTCGCCCAGTTCCCGGCGCAGGCGGGACAGGTAGCGCTCCATTTTGGGGGAGACGTAGGCGTTGATGACCGTGGTCGAGGTGCGCTCGAACTCGCGGAACTCGGCCAGGATCTCGTGGGAGACCGAGACCGGGATGCCCAGCTTCTGCACCAGCTGACGGAAACGGTTCTCGTGCCCGGGATTGAGATAGGAAAAGAGGAAGCAGACAGCCACGGACTCCACAGCGGCGTCGTCCAGCGCCCGCACCACGGCATGGGCGGACTCCTCGTCAAAGGGGGCTGTTTCGCGCCCCTCGCTGTCCACCCGCCCCCCCACGCCAAAGCGCAGTTCGGCGGGCACGATGAGCGGCTTCCTGCGGTAGGAGAGGTTGTGCAGTTCCCCGCGGTTCTGGCGGCCGATCTCCATGACGTCCTCGAAGCCCCGGTTGGTGACCAGCGCCGTCTTCACCCCCTTGCGTTCCAGGATCGCGTTGGTGGCAACGGTAGAGCCGTGGACGACCTGCAGCGGCCGCCCTCCGGCAATCCGCTTCAGTCCCGCAATCACCGCTTCGGAAGGGTCGTGGGGAGTGGAGAGCCGCTTGTGCACCCCCCAGGTCTCTCCGTCCCTGAATATGAAGTCGGTGAACGTACCCCCGGTATCAACACCGATAATCAGCATCTCTCCTCCAGGTTCAACTAATCGTACGGCATGCAAGGGGCGAAAATCATCCCGGGCACAACGCGTTGCCTGCGCATCGTAGCACAAGGGAGCATCGGTGAGTATACGTATCAATCCGTGGTTACCTGCCGCTAGTATGGTCAACCGGCTGAACCGAAGCGGAAAAGCAGTTGCCTTCCCGGCTGGCCGCGTCTAAATTCTGCGCATAGAACAGCTGCCGCTGCCGGACCCGCACGCCATCTCAAACTTGGTCGCCGGTATGGGGCAGCTGCTGGCCGGTTTCCTGAGCAAGGGACCTGCGGAGCGGAAATAGCCGCCCCGAGGCAGCTTCCCGGACGAACATCATCTATCAGTCACACCACCCAGGAGGACAGCATGAAAACGTACGTTACCGACGAGGGCACGGTCGTTGTGCCGGCCGGTATCATTTCCGAGGGTCCGGAGCCGTACCTGACAACGGCCAACGACCCCTGCCTTGAGGTCGGCACGACCCTGCGGGAAGAAGGCAACCAGGACGGCCCGCGCCTGCGGGTCAGCGCCCCGGCACATCCCACCGCGGAGGGGAACTGGCATACCCCCCTGGAGACGCTGATGCAGGAGTTCTGCGTCCGCTACTCCTTCATCACCTTCACCCACAGCACCATCGCCGGCTCCATGGCCCAGGAGGCCGCAACCAGGGAGGAGGCCATCGACAAGGTGCGCGCCTGGCTGACCCTGATCTACCAGCCGGTGGAATTCGATTACGTTACCGTCTGAGCGTTCGCTGAACGCAGAAGGGGCGTCACCGCTCGAGCCGTGACGCCCCTCACACACCGGATTCTAGCCGACCGCAAGCCCCAGGCTGGCGGCAACCTCCCGGTAGATCTTTTCCGCCTGACTGCTGAAGGGGACGAAGATGACCCGCTCCAGCCGCCCCCCCTTTTCCGCCTCTTCCCTGGCCACGGCGAGGGCGATGCGTGCCCCATCGGCCATGGGATAACCATAGATGCCGGCACTGATGGCGGGAAAGGCGATGCTGGCAAGGTTGTGCCGACGGGCCAGCTGGAAACAGCTGCGGTAGGCGTTTTCCAGGAGTTTCGGTTCCCCCCTGGCACCGCCGTGCCAGACCGGCCCAACCGTGTGGATCACGTGCCGGGCCGGCAGCAGGTAGCCCCCTGTCATGCGCGCTTCGCCGGTGGGACACCCTCCCAGGGTGGCGCACTCCTTCACCAGATCAGGGCCGGCGGCGCGATGGATGGCGCCGTCCACCCCTCCTCCCCCCAGAAGACTGCTGTTGGCCGCATTGACGATGGCATCCACCCCCAGGGTGGTGATGTCGGTCTGAATGATCTCGATGCTGGTCATACGTACTCCTCCGCGCGTCGCGTCGTTCATGCCTCAATCATCCCTGATAGCAGGTTTGCCCAGCTTTGCAACCCCTACCCCTTCGCCTCGCCCCGCAGACCGATGATCACCTCGCGGTAGGGGATCTGTTTGCCCGAATCGGCAAGGGCCTGGCGGGTGGCCAGGGCGATACCGCCGCAGCAGGGCACCTCCATCTTCAGCACGGTAACGCTTTTGATGTCGGAGGTAACGAACAGCTCGGTCAATTTCCGCTGGTAGAAACCGTTGTCGTCCAGCTTGGGGCACCCCATGACCACCGCCTTCCCCTTGAGAAAATCTTCGTGGTAGCCGGCATAGGCCACCGGAACGCAATCGGCGGTAACCAGCAGGTCGGCGCCCTGGAAATAGGGAGCGCTGGTGGATACCAGGCTGAGCTGCACCGGCCACTGCCCCAGCTGACTCTGACGACTCCCCGCGGGTTGGTCCGGAGCGTCCTGCCGGGGACGGCCGAAGCTCATGGCCCGCGAACCGGGGCAGCCCCCCCCTTGGTGATGATGGCCGTGCGCCGCAGGGGCCGGTGGATGGTGGGGCGGCGCGACGTTGCCCTGACTCCGCAGGTGTCGCTCCACCGCCGCCTCGTCAAAGGCATCGGCCTCGCGCTCCTCCACGGTGATGGCGCCCAGGGGGCATTCCCCCAGGCAGGCCCCCAGGCCGTCGCACAGGTTGTCGGCGGCCAATACCGCCTTGCCGTTCACGATGCTGATGGCCCCTTCCGCGCAGGAGGGGACGCACTGACCGCACCCGTTGCATTTTTCCTGATCGATCCTGACGATTTTTCTGAGCATGATCTGTTTCTCCTTTCGAGGTTGATGAGAGATTCCGGCAGAGGGTCAGAACAGGACGTGCCAGAGATAGTCCACTCTGCCCCTCATGATCATCCGTTTCCCCGCGTAGGCCATGACCTGGCGGATAATCCTCTGTTCCCGTTCTCCGTAGCAGTGAATCCGGCAGCGCCGGCAGCTCGGCTTGTTCCCCTCAAGGGGACATGCCAGCCGCTTCATCGCGGCGTATCCCATCAGGTAGCCGCACTCCCGGCAGAGCCGCACCGTCCCCAGTCCGGCGGGAAGCGGCACCTCGTGCCGGCCGGCGGTTGCGTGGTGCCCCGCGCAGTGGATGCCGATGAAGCGCGCCAGCAGTCTGATATCTTGTTTCTGCTGCCTGGTGATCGTTTCCATGGATGTGATCCTGCCATCCTGGAGCGGAAGCGGACATGACCCAGGTCAATAAAGCACAGTCTTTTCCTTTGCATCCTTACGGCCTTTGGATTACAGTACCACATTCGTTAGATCATCGTTTTAGGGAGAAGATCGACCATGTCCACCCCGGTCGTCGCCTTTGTGGCAAAATCCAATACCGGCAAGACAACCCTGCTGGAAAAGGTGATTCAGGAACTGGAGAAACGGGGTTACCGCATCGGTGCCGTCAAGCACGACGCCCACAGCTTCGAGATCGATCACCCGGGCAAGGATTCATACCGCCTGGCCGCCGCCGGCGCCGCCACCACGCTGATAACCTCTCCGGAGCGGCTGGCCCTCATCAAACGCCACAGCCGGACGCCGCCGCTGGAGGAGCTGGTGGGAACCTATTTCAACGACGTGGACATCGTACTCACCGAAGGATTCAAGCGGAGCTCCCTCCCCAAGATCGAGGTGCACCGCGGGGAGCGAAGCCCGACTCTGCTCTGCCGGGGCGAAGAGAACGATCCCTGCCTGCTGGCGGTCGCCAGCGACGAGCCGCTGGAGCTGGACGTGCCGGTTCTTGACATCAACAATCCGCTCCAGGTGGCCGATTTCGTTGAACAGAGGGTTCTCCGCTCCGACCGCTGACCAGGGATGTCCGTTGTACCAGACTGGAACGCGCATACCGACAGAGACAACAGCCAGCAGAAAGACATTCGCATACCTTCGCAGATCACAGGCTACATCCACAATGCCGTGCGTCCATCGCTTCCCCCAGGACTCCGTGGCAACAATCCAACGACCGTGTGATGGGTAGACATGAACCTGACCGATTCCCTGGGTAGAAAAATCAATTATCTGCGTCTCTCCATAACCGACCGCTGCAACATGCGCTGTTTTTACTGCATGCCCAGCATGGGGGTTGTGGACAAGGGACACAGGGCCGTGCTCAGTTACGAGGAACTGCTGCTGATCGCCGAGGTGGCGGTGGGGCTGGGCATCGAGAAGATCCGCGCCACCGGCGGCGAGCCGTTGGTACGGCTGGGCGTGGTCGGCTTTCTGGAGCGCCTGGCAGCCATCCCCGGACTGCGGCACCTGGCACTCACCACCAACGGGCTCCTGCTGGAAGAGATGGCCGGGGACCTGTTCCGGGCCGGTGTGCAGCGGCTGAACGTGAGCCTGGACTCCCTGAACCCCGAAACCTTCAGGAAAGTAACCCGCGGCGGCGACCTGAAGAAGGTGCTGGCCGGTCTGGACGCAGCAGAGCGGGCGGGATTCCCCCCCCCGAAGATCAACGTGGTGGCCATGCGCGGGGTGAACGACGACGAGATCCTGGATTTTGCCGAGTTGACCCTGAAGCGGGGCAATCCGGTGCGCTTCATCGAGTACATGCCTGCCATCAAGGAAAACGGCTGGCAGCGCTACTGCATCCCCGGCAGCGAAATCCTGGAGCGGATCGCCTCCCGCTATCCCCTGGAGGAGGTGGACCGGGGCATCTTCTCCGGCCCCTCGAAAGACTACCGTATCCCGGGGGCAACCGGCCACATCGGCATCATCACCGCCGTATCCGGCCACTTCTGCAGCGAGTGCAACCGCATCCGGGTCACCTCCACCGGAAAGGCCAAGGGGTGCCTGTTCGCCGACGAGGCAACCGACCTGATCCCCTGGCTGCGGCCGCCGGACCGGGAGGGTCTGGAGAAGGTACTGAAGGAGGTGGTCATGAGCAAACCGGAACGCCACGGCATCACCCAGGAAGGTTATCAGCACAAAAATTTCAACATGTCACAGATTGGAGGCTGAGATGGCACGGGTCGTGGCCACCTGCATCAGCAAAAACAAGGGAGAGCGCAAGACCCCGGTGGAGGAAGTGGTCCTGCAGGAAAATCATGGCATTGCCGGCGATGCCCACGCGGGGGAGTGGCACCGTCAGGTGAGCCTGCTGGCCGCGGAGAGCATCGACAAGATGCGCGCCCTGGGGCTGGACGTTAACTCGGGCGACTTCGCCGAAAACATCACCACCAGCGGCATCCAGCTGGTATCGCTCCCCATCGGCACCCGCCTCCAGGTGGGAGAGTCCGTGCTGGAGGTTACCCAGATCGGCAAGGAGTGCCATACCCGCTGCGCCATCTACCACCAGGCGGGTGACTGCGTCATGCCCAAGGAGGGGATCTTCGCCCGGGTCATCATCGGCGGCACCGTGCGACCGGGGGACCAGGTGCGGATGATGGAACCGGCTACCGACTGAGGTCCCGCTTCACCCGCGCCAGGAGAGACGGTTTCAGACCGCCGCCAGCAGCCGCTCCATGCCCCGGGCCAGACCCGCTGCCGCCAGGCGGCTAGTGCGGGCCAGGCGGATCAGCTGCGGGATGATGACCGGCCGGCACAGGATGGTGGCCAGCACCTTCGTGGGGCGAATGCGCATGGCCTCGTCGCAGAACTCGTCGATGGAAAAATCCAGTTCCTCGTCCCACGGATCGCTGATGGCGCGCATTGCCAGAAATGGGATACCATGGCTGGCGGCAACCCGGGCCACGGCGGCGCTCTCCATCTCCACCACCGGATCGGTGGTGCCGGGAGGCAGGTTTCGGGCCAGCTCGCGCTTGTTGAGGATCCGGTCGCAAGAAATAAAGCTGCCCAGTCGGGCCGGAACGCTCCCGGCAACGGCATTGAGGCCGTAGAATCCCGCCGCCACCTCCTCGAACCCCGTTCCGTCCCAGTGCAGCAGGTGCCGGGCCATGACCGGCTCTCCCACCGTGAGCCCTTCCAGAACGGCGCCACCGAATCCGGCCGAGATCATCAGGTCGGGAGCCTCCGCCGCCAGGGCCGTGGCGGCCCAGCCGGCATTGAGCATGCCCATGCCCGACTCCACCAGCACCAGGTCGTGGCCGGCCGTGGAGAAACTGTAGCGTTTCCGCCCCTCCAGCACTGTTTTTTTCCGGCCCCCGGCTCGCTTCATCACAGCGGCGCTCTCCTCCGGCATGGCGGTTACGATCACGATCTTCATGCTGTTCTTTTCCTCCTCCCCGGGTACTGGCGGACAGGGTACACGGTTTTTCGCCGTTTCTCCACGAACAAATCAACGAAACTCTGGACAAACGCATCGGCATGCAGTATATATCGCTTTCCCATTGCGGAGAGATGTCCGAGAGGTTGAAGGAGCACGCCTGGAAAGCGTGTGTACGTTAATAGCGTACCGAGGGTTCGAATCCCTCTCTCTCCGCCATTTTTATTGGCTTATTTTCCTGCAGACGGAGATGATAGCCGGGCCTCGCGCAACGGCAAGCCGTGAACTCCGCCAGGTCCGGAAGGAAGCAACGGCAGCGGCCCCCGTCGTGTGCCGCGGGCAAGCCCGGCTATCATCTGCGCCTGCACGACATGCAGCCACTTCCATCGCAGCACGCCTACCCGTGCTGCCGGCACGACTCCCACCGCCCTCTTCACCTCACGGGATGTCGGGGCGACAGATGACCGACGAGGTTCAATCTCTTGTCCAACGGCACGCACTATGAAGTCCTGGCCAGGAAGTATCGCCCCCAGACCTTTGCGGAGCTGACCGGCCAGGAACACATCAGCCGCACCCTCCAGAACGCCATCGATTCCGGCCGCGTTGCCCATGCCTTCCTGTTCAGCGGCGCCCGCGGCGTCGGCAAGACCAGCACGGCCCGCATCCTGGCCAAGGCCCTCAACTGCGAGCAGGGCGTTTCCATTGAACCGTGCAACGCCTGTCCCCTCTGCACCGAAATCACCAGAGGAACCTCCACCGACGTCTTCGAGATCGACGGCGCCTCCAACACCGGCGTGGACGACATCCGCGAACTGCGCGACAACGCCAAGTACCTCCCCTCCCACAGCCGCTACAAGATCTTCATCATCGACGAAGTGCACATGCTTTCCACCAATGCCTTCAACGCCCTGCTGAAGACGCTGGAGGAGCCCCCCGAGCACGTCAAGTTCATCTTCGCCACCACCGAGCCGCACAAGCTCCCCATTACCATCCTGTCGCGCTGCCAGCGCTTCGATTTCAAGCGGGTCCCGCTGGCCAAGATCGTCGGCCGCCTGCGCCACATCGCCGACGCCGAAGGCATCAGCGTCAGCGACCAGGCCCTGGCCCTGATTGCACGCAAGGGAGACGGCAGCATGCGCGACTCCCTGACCGCCTTCGACCAGGTACTGGCCTGCTGCGGCAGCAGCGTTTCCAACGAGGACGCGGCCACCCTGATCGGCGCCGTGGACCGCCGCCTGCTGGCGGACATGTGCGCGGCCATCTTCGCGGGCGACACCCAGGGGGTGCTGGCGGGCATCAAGCGGGTTGAAGAGGTGGGCTACAACCTGCGCCAGTTCTGCCAGGAACTGATCGAGCAGGTGCGCTGCCTGATGGTGGTCAACTCGGTTCCCGCACCGGAGGAGATCCTTGACCTTTCCCCGCCGGAACTGGAGGAACTGCGCTGCCAGGTGGATGGCTTTTCCAGTCTCGATATCCAGCGCCGGCTGACACTCCTGATCAGGGCCGACGGCGAGATGGCCCAGGCCAGCTTTCCGCGCCTGGTACTGGAAATTGCCCTGCTGAGAGCCGCCACCCTGGAGCCGGTGGTACCGATCCAGGAACTGCTGGAGCAGCTGAAATCCCCGGAGAGCACCGCTCCCCCGGCAGCAGCCCCCCCCGGGGAGACCCGCCGCCCCCCGCCAGCCGCGCCTCATCCCGTACCCGGGCCGCAGGCCGCGCCAACACCGGAACTCCGTCGCGAACCCTCACCACCGCTCCCCGCCACCGCTCCCCTGCCGCCTGGGCCGGAGCAACAACCGCGGACCGCGACGCCTTCCTGGGAGCGCTTCGTCAGCTTTGTCAACGAAAAAGATCCCGCTCTCGGCTCACTGCTGGAACACGGCAGCCCCATCAGCCAGGAACCGGGCCTGATCAGAATCGGCTTCCCCACCGGGAGCTACTACCTGGCCAGCGTCCAGGATGCCGATGCCACTGCCGAACTGAGGGTGCTGGCCAGCGAATTCCAGGGAGAGACAACCGATATCCGCATCCAGCCCATTGCCCGGGAGGAGGCCAACACACCCCCCTCGCTGGCTGAAAAAAAAAAGAGCGACCGTGAGCAGCGCCACAGAGAACTGAGGAGCGAGGTGAACGAGCATCCACTGACACAGGAAGCCCTGCGTGTCTTCGGCGGGGCCATAACCGAGATCAGCAACACCTGACCCTGCGCCGCGCCACCCCGGCCAGTGACAGGGCTGCTCGCTCATGCGACGCGACCGGCGGCCCACAAGGTCAGACCACTGCGCGCACTCACCCGCGGCAACACCATAAAACAGCGATAATGTAGCACAACGTCCAACAGGAGGATAACGATGTCAAAAGGTCTAGCCAATATCATGAAACAGGCTCAGATGATCCAGACCAAGATGGCCAAACTTCAGGAAGAGGCGGCCCAGAAAACGGCCCAATCCACCGCCGGAGGCGGCGCGGTAACGGTCACGGTCAACGGCAAAAACGAGATAATTTCACTCTCAATAAAAAAAGAAGCCGTCGACCCCGAAGATGTGGAGATGCTTCAGGACCTCATCATAGCCGCCACCAATGACGCACTGAAAAAGGTTCAAACCGAACTTAATCAGGAAATGTCCAGAATCACAGGGGGAATGAACATCCCCGGACTTTTCTGACCCCCTCCTCACCGACGGCCCGCACACCGCGGGCTTCCTTTTATCCATGTATCGACTTCAGGCCTTTTTTCGTTTGACTAATTTGTTTACTTCGGCTAATAGGTGGTACGCACAGACTGTCGTTATTTCCACGGCCAAACAGGGGTTTGCCGTGTCGCAAAAACGGCTTTTTGCCGGTTTATCCCATGGACACAACCAAAAACCGTTTTACTTGCTCTGTAATATATGCTAACTAAGCCTTCCGCACTATCACGACTTGTGGGGGAGTTGAAGAAGTTACCCGGTGTAGGCGAACGCACCGCCCTCAGGCTTGCATTCCACCTGCTTAGGTCTCCTCAGAATCTGACCGCACTGTCGGAGTCGCTGCTCGAAGTCAAAAACAGGGTGCGTTCCTGTTCCATATGTTTTGCCATCACCGAAGAAGACCCCTGCGCCATCTGCAGCGGGGACCGGGACCGGGCGACCATATGCGTTGTGGAGAATTCCCAGGATCTGATGGCTCTGGAGCGGAGCAGGGCCTACAACGGTTCATACCACGTTCTTGAGGGCGTCATATCCCCCCTGTCCGGCGTCGGCCCCTCCGACCTGAGGATAGTCGAACTGCTGGAGCGGGTTGGCGCGGGGGAAGTCAACGAGGTCGTCCTGGCGACAAACTTCACCGTCGAGGGAGAAGCAACGGCGTTGTATCTTTCCAAACTACTGAAACCACTCAACATACGGGTCTCGCGCCTGGCCCACGGCATCCCCCTGGGAAGCGATATCGAGTACGTCGACGCAGCCACGGTGCAATGGGCCCTTCAGGGGAGAAACGAGCTCTAGTCTCCGTTACTTATACCTTACAGATCCAGTTCCCAAAGAAGGAACTGTAACAAAAAACAATGGTTGTTAAACGGAAGTCAGTTGCATGAAATCGGTGTCACACCCAAACTTGAGGAGGAACGAATGAGCAGAAAAATGGTAACCATTGATGGTAACACTGCCGTTGCCCATGTGGCACATGCCACCAACGAAGTAATGACCATCTACCCGATCACCCCGTCGTCCAACATGGCCGAGTACTGCGACATCAAGAGCGCCGCCGGTGAGAAGAACCTCTGGGGCACCACCCCGCTGGTTTACGAAATGCAGTCTGAAGCCGGCGCAGCCGGCGCCGTGCACGGCGCCCTCCAGGCCGGCGCCCTGACCACCACCTTCACCGCCAGCCAGGGCCTGCTGCTGATGATCCCCAACATGTACAAGATCGCCGGCGAGCTGACCCCGACGGTGTTCCACATCTCGGCCCGCGCCATCTCCGCCGCGGCCCTGAACATCTTCGGCGACCACTCCGACGTCATGTCCTGCCGCTCCACCGGCTGGGCCATGCTCTGCGCCAACAACGTCCAGGAAGTCATGGACTTCGCCCTCATCGCCCAGTCCTCAACCCTGCGTTCGCGGGTACCGTTCATCCACTTTTTCGACGGCTTCCGTACCTCCCACGAACTACAGAAGGTCGAGGCGCTCTCCTTCGACGACATGCGCGCCCTGGTGACCGACGAGCTGGTGAACGCCCACCGCGCCCGCTCCATGTCTCCTGACCGCCCGATCATCCGCGGTACCTCCCAGAACCCTGACGTATACTTCCAGGGCCGGGAGACCGTCAACCCCTTCTACGCCCCCTGCCTGACCATCGTTCAGGAAGAGATGGACAAGCTGGGTAAACTGACCGGCCGCAACTACAAGATCGTGGAGTATGAAGGTGCCGCAGATGCCGAGCGCGTGATCGTGGTCATGGGTACCGCCGCCGACACCACCGTTGAAGCAGCCAGCACCCTGATCAGCAAAGGTGAGAAGGTCGGCGTGATCAAGATTCGCCTCTATCGCCCCTTCCCCACCGACGCCTTCCTGGCAGCTCTGCCCAAGACCGTCAAGAAGATTGCCGTCCTGGACCGCACCAAGGAGCCGGGTTCCATCGGCGAGCCGCTCTACCTGGACGTGTGCGCCACCATAACCACCGCCCTCACCGACGGCACCGCTCCCTTTGCCACTGCTCCGGTCATCGTCGGCGGCCGCTACGGCCTCGGCTCCAAGGAGTACACCCCGGCCATGGCCAAGGCTGTCTTTGATAACCTGAAACTGGACAAGCCGAAGCGCAACTTCGTGGTCGGCATCGTGGAAGACGTGATGAACTCCAGCCTGGAGTACGATCCTTCCTTCCGCACCGACATGGGCAACACCTACCAGGCCATGTTCTTCGGTCTCGGTTCCGACGGCACCGTCGGCGCCAACAAGAACAGCATCAAGATCATCGGCGAAGCCACCGACAACTATGCCCAGGCCTATTTCGTCTACGACTCCAAGAAGGCCGGATCCATCACCACCTCGCACCTGCGCTTCGGCAAGAAGCCGATCAACTCTCCGTACCTGATCGATCACGCCGACTTCGTGGCCTGTCACAACTTCTCCTTCCTGGAGAAGTACGACATGCTGAGCAAAGCCAAGGAAGGCGCCACTTTCCTGCTCAACTCCCCCTTCGACTACACCGAAGTGTGGGACACGATGCCCAAGGAAGTGCAGCAGCAGATCATCGACAAGAAGCTCAAGTTCTACGTCATCAACGCCGTGAAGCTGGGTGAAGAGATCGGCCTGGGCGCCCGCATCAACGTCATCATGCAGACCGCCTTCTTCGCGATCTCAAAAATCATCCCGGTCGACGTCGCCATCGAACAGATCAAGAAGGCCATCAAGAAGAGCTACGGCAAGGCAGGCGACAAGGTCGTGGCCATGAACAACGCCGCTGTTGACGCCGGCCTGAACAACGTCCACGAAGTTACGGTTCCGGCAACGGCCACCAGCACCCTGGTCAAGCCCCCCACGGTTCCGGCCCACGCACCGCAGTTCGTACAGGAAGTAACGTCCATGATGATCGCCGGCAAGGGCGACGAGCTACCGGTTTCCATGATGCCCATCGACGGCACCTTCCCGACCGCTACCTCGCAGTACGAGAAGCGCAACATCGCCAACGACATCCCGGTATGGGACGAGAAGCTCTGCATCCAGTGCGGCATCTGCTCCTTCCTCTGTCCCCATGCTGCAATCCGCGTCAAGGCATACCCCGCCAGCGCCCTGGAAGGCGCTCCGGCCACCTTCAAGTGCGCCGACTCCAAGATGGCCGACCTGAAGGACATGAAAGTGACCTTCCAGGTTGCTCCGGAAGACTGCACCGGCTGCGGCGCCTGCGCGTACAACTGCCCGGCCAAGGACAAGGCCAACCCGAGCCACAAGGCCCTGGACATGGCCTTCCAGCCGCCGCTGCGCGCATCGGAAGCCGCCAACTACGACTTCTTCCTCAACCTCCCGGAAGTACCGATCGAGAAGCTCAAGCTGGATACCCTGCGCGGCAGCCAGCTGGTCCGCCCGCTGTTCGAATACTCCGGCGCCTGCGCCGGCTGCGGCGAGACCGCCTACCTGAAGCTGCTCAGCCAGCTGTTCGGTGACCGCCTGATGATGGGCAACGCCACCGGCTGTTCCTCCATCTACGGCGGCAACCTGCCCACTACCCCGTATGCACAGCGTGCCGACGGCCGTGGACCGACCTGGAACAACTCCCTGTTCGAAGACTGCGCCGAATTCTCCCTGGGCTTACGTCTCGGCGTGGACAAGTTCAAGGAAGCTGCCTACGAACTGGTTGACGAGCTGATCGCCTGCGACTGCGCTTCCGTTCAGCCGATCAAGGGGCTCCTCAACGAGATCAAGGAAGCCGACCAGAAGACCCAGGTGGGCATCGAAGCCCAGCGTGCCCGCGTTGCCAAGCTGAACGAAGCACTCAAAGGCAACACCAGCGACGCGGCCAAGAAGCTGGTGCCGCTGACCGACTACCTGGTCAACAAGTCCGTCTGGGCCATCGGCGGCGACGGCTGGGCCTACGACATCGGCTATGGCGGTCTCGACCACGTCATCGCCTCGGGCAAGAATATCAACCTGTTGGTTCTGGATACCGAAGTGTACTCCAACACCGGCGGCCAGGCATCCAAGTCCACCCCCATGGGCGCCGTTGCCCAGTTCGCCGCAGGCGGCAAGCCTGCCAACAAGAAAGACCTGGGCCTGATCGCCATGGCCTACGGCAACGTGTATGTTGCCAGCATATCCCAGGCCAATCCGGGACAGTGCGTCAAGGCCTTCATGGAAGCGGAAGCCCACGACGGTCCGTCCCTGATCATCGCCTACTCCCACTGCATCGCCCACGGCATCAACATGACCACCGCAGTTGACGAGCAGAAGAAGGCCGTCTCCTCCGGCTACCTGCAGCTGTACCGTTACAACCCGGCTCTGGCAGAGGAAGGGAAAAACCCGCTGCAGCTGGACAGCAAGCCTGCAACGACCTCCTACGAAGACTTCATCAACGGCGAAAACCGCTGGAAAGTCCTCAAGAAGATCAAGCCGGAAGAGGCTGAAAAACTTGCCAAACGTGCCGCTACGCTTCTCGCACGCCGCAACAAGCTCTATCAGCAGATGGCAACCCTCAGCTACGAACCCTAATCGGATTCGTGCTACCATGCAGTACCCGGGCTTCGCGGCTTTGCCGCGAAGCCCTTTTTTTGGTAGTATCGCCTCCCCAGATCATACCTAAGGAGCATCAATTCATGGATCGAGCGTTTATTGCCGGCTGCGGCTACATCGGCGAAAGGATCGCAGTGCTCTCCCGCCAGGAGGGATGCCCGGTTACCTGCATGACCAGGTCGGCGGAACGGGCCGCCCTGATCCGGTCGCGCGGTTATTACTGCATCTGCGCCTCACTGGATGACCCGAATCAGATCCCGTCCCTCGACCCGTCAGGGAGCACCCTCTTCTATCTCGTGCCCCCCCCCGGGGGGGGAATCCAGGACCGGAGGGCACGAAACTTCTGCCAGGCCCTGGAGGCATCACCACCGCCCACCAAAATCATCTACATGAGCGCGACATCGGTTTACACTGCCCGGGACGGCTCGCTGGTGACCGAGGAGTCTCCCGCGGTACCGCTCTCTTCCATGGGCAAGCGGCGCCTGGATGCCGAGACGGTTTTCAGGGAGTACGGAGCTCGGCATGGCATCCCGGTGGTCATCCTCAGGGTGAGCGGCATCTATGGACCGGGCCGTCTGCCGCTGACCCAGATCAGACAGGGGCTGCCACTGCTGCGCCTGGAAGAGTCGGGCCCCGGCAACCGCATCCACGCCGATGACCTGGCCCGCATCTGTCTCGCAGCCGCGGAGCGGGGAGAGGGCGGTGACATCTTCAATGTCAGCGACGGTAACCACTGCAGCATGACCGAATACTTCAACATGGTTGCCGATGCCCTGGGTGAACCGCGGCCGCCCCAGGTATGCATGGAGGAGGCTCACCGGGTGATGGCGCCTCTCATGCTCTCCTATGTGAGCGAGTCCCGGGTGGTTGATCCGTCCCTCTTGTTTCGCCGGTTGGGGATTTCACTGCGCTACCCCCGGCTTGAAGACGGGATCAGGGACTCCCTGCCGTCGGACACCGCTGCCACGTGATTGCGCATCGCCCCGAGGCGGCTATACTGGAGACATCGTCGCCCCCGAGACCCGGCCGCACGTGGATAGCGCTTTTACAGCCGGCACACAACTTGGTATACTGTATACGGATAGACGAAAGCGTTGCGAGGTTCCACGCGAACCTCATGTGCCCTGGTAATTTCCCTCCTAGTTGCCAGGGTGTTTTTTTGCCCGCCATCCCCGAACGCACAAGAGCGCGGTTGACGCGGGAAAGAGGTTGTGTTTTAATCCCCGGCGTGGAAACGGATGCGTACATCGGCCTCGGCTCGAACCAGGGCAACAGGGAGCTCAACCTGTTGCGTGCGGTGGCCGAGCTGGGCAAGGTGCCCGACAGCAGGGTCAGCGGGCTGTCCCCCTTTTACGAAACCTCGCCGGTGGGAGTCAACCAGCAGCCCGATTTCTACAACGCAGTGCTGCGCCTTTCCACCCGTCTTGCTCCCCACGACCTGCTGCACCACCTTCAGCGCATTGAAGAGACCGTCTTTCACCGCACGCGTACCCTGCGCTGGGGTCCGCGCACCATGGACCTGGACCTGCTGCTCTACGGCGACCAGGTGACCGAGAGCGACGAACTTACCATTCCCCATCCGGCCCTGGCTGAGCGGCGCTTCGTGCTTCAGCCGCTGCACGATCTGGCGCCCGCTCTTATCCACCCCACCCTGGGTCGTACCGTGGCCGAGCTGCTTCAGTCACTCCCCCCCGCGGAGCGCGTCAACCCGATCTGAACCGACGAGAGAGGTACCATGATTCGCTTTCTGCTCTGGGGACTGCTGCTGTACGGCGGTTTCCAGATCATTGCCCTGCTGAAACGAACGGGGAGCCGGCCTGATGACCTGCGTCAGGGACGGGGAACAGCCTGCACCGCCCACCGCGATCCGGTCTGCAGGGTCTACGTCACCGAAGAAGATGCCGTAACCGAAACCAGACGCGGACAAACCTACTACTTCTGCTCACCGGCCTGTCGCGACAGATTCCGGGAGCACCCCGAACACACCTAACGAAACGGAGGAGAACAATGAAATTTTTCATCGACACGGCGGACGTACGCGAAATTCGCGAGGCCTGTGAACTGGGCCTGGTTGACGGCGTCACCACCAACCCGTCACTGATCGCCAAATCGGGCCGTAAATTCCAGGAGGTCATTCAGGAAATCACCTCCATTGTCGACGGTCCCATCTCGGCCGAGGTGATCGCCCTGGACGCTCCGGGCATGATCAGGGAAGCCGAGGAACTAATCAAGATTCATGCCAACATCGTGGTCAAGATTCCCATGACCCCCGAGGGGCTCAAGGCCACCAAGGCCCTGAACGCGAAGGGGATCAAAACCAACGTAACCCTGATCTTCTCTTCCCTTCAGGCGCTCCTGGCCGCCAAGGCCGGTGCCACCTACGTCTCCCCCTTCGTAGGCAGGCTGGACGACATATCCCAGGACGGCATGGGCATTATCGAGGAGATCCGCACCATGTTCGACAATTTCGGCTACACCAGCGAGATCATCGTAGCCAGCGTGCGCAACCCCATTCACGTGCTCAACGCGGCCCTGATCGGCGCCGACATCGCCACCATCCCCTATTCGGTCATGCTGCAACTGTCCAAACATCCCCTGACCGACGCCGGCATCAAGAAATTCCTGGCAGACTGGGAAAACGTGCCCACGTAATCACCGGAACGACACGAAATACGGGCCACCGGCACCCGCAGCTGGTGGCCTTTTTCATGCCTTGGCCCACAGCAGGCCGGTGCGGCTCTCCTGCCGCAGAACCGGAAACCGGGCAAAGCTGTCATATTGTGCATTGGATTCCGGTGAGTTGCCTGCTATAGTGCCCCCGTTGCGCACACTACCAGAGGGAGTCGGAACCCCCATGAACCGTCCGGAAAAACTCTCCATCCTGTTCGCCGCCTCCGAGGCCGCCCCCTTTGCCAAGGAGGGGGGACTGGGCGATGTGGTCGGCGCCCTCCCCAAGTACCTGGCGCGACGGGGACACGACGTCCGGGTGGTTATACCGCGCTACTACTGCGTCGATCGGGAAAAATTCGCCCTGCGCGCCCTCCCCGGACCCCTGGTGGTCCCCATGGGGATCATCGGCACCCAGTACTGCGCGGTCCTGGAGGGGCGTCTGCCGGGGTGCGACGTGCCGATCTACTTCCTGGAGCACGAAGGGTATTACGGCCGGACCGGCCTCTATCAGCAGGATGGCGCAGGATACCCGGACAACGACAACCGCTTCGTCTTTCTCTCCAAGGGCGCTCTTGAACTCTGCAAGATGCTGGATTTCAGACCGGACCTGATCCATGCCCACGACTGGCACACCGGAGCGGTTCCGGTCCTGCTTAACACCTCCTACCTGCACGACCACTTCGTGGGAGATGCGGCATCGCTCCTCACCCTGCACAACATGCAGCACCAGGGCGCCTTCTACCCGGGCCTGATGGAGGTGCTCGGCATCGGCTGGAAACACTTCAACTACCTTGAACTGGAGAAGGACGACCAGGTGAACCTGCTCAAGGGAGGGATCTACCATGCCACCCTGCTCAACACGGTCAGCGCGGGGTACGCACGGGAGATCCAGACGCCGGAATTCGGCTGGGGGCTGGAAGGCGTTCTGCGCGAGCGGAGCAACGACCTTTACGGTATCCTCAACGGCGTCGATTACGACCAGTGGAATCCGGCCAGCGACCGTTTCATCGCCGCCACCTACACAGCCCGGACCGTCAAGAACGGCAAGGCGCTCTGCAAGCACGATCTGCAGCAAACCATGGGACTGCCGCTGCGCGACGACGTACCGCTCCTGGGGGTGGTCTCCCGCATGGTCAGGCAGAAGGGGACCGACCTGCTGGCCGAGGCGATCCACCGCATCCTGGAGATGGATGTCCAGTTCGTCATGGTGGGCAACGGCGAACCCTGGTCACATTTCTATTTCGGTGATATCGCCGCCCAGCACCCGCGAAAATTCGCCTGCCACATCGGTTACAACGAAACCCTGGCCCACAAAGTGGAGGCAGGCGCCGACTTTTTCGTCATGCCATCAGCCTTCGAGCCGTGCGGCCTGAACCAGATGTACAGTCTGGCCTACGGGACCCCCCCCATCGTGCGCGCCACCGGAGGGCTGGAAGACAGCGTGGAAAATTTCGACGAGGCAACCCTCACCGGCACCGGCTTCAAATTCTGGAACCACACCAGCCAGGCACTCTTCGACACCGTCGGCTGGGCGGTCTACACCTACTACAACAACCCCCGCGGTTTGGACGCCATGCGCGCAAACGGCATGGCCCGGCGCTTTACCTGGGACAATGCGGCCCTCAGGTACGAGGAGCTGTACCGGGAAGCCATCAGGCGGCGCCGCGGCGCCGAGTACTTCCGCAACCGCTTCGGCGAATGAGCGCAGCCATGCTGCGCCCCCGGAACCACTACCGACCCATGAGCAAATTCATCACCCTGATAGCCGGCATCCTCTGCTGCCTGCTGCCGGCTCCCCAGGCACACGCCTCCCAGGCGCCGTCACCGGCCACGGTACTGGATGAGATCAACCATGCCCGCGTCAACCCCCGCGCCTATGCCACCCAGTTGCGCCACCTGCGGGACGCATTCGAGGGCACCACCTTCTCGGCACCCGGATATCCCCGGGCCGTCCAGACCCGCGAAGGGGTCGCCGCCCTGGACGAGGCGATCCGCTTCCTGGAGCGCCAGAAGCCGCTGCCGGCTCTTTCCTGGTCGCCCGGACTGGCCGCGGCTGCCCAGGAGCTGGTCCGGGAACAGAGCAGAACCGGCGGCATCGGACACACGGGCGACAACGGCGGCATGCGGGAGCGCATCTCCCGCCAGGGAAGGTGGAAGGGGCGCATCGGTGAAAATATCGCCTATGGTCCGGGCGATCCGCGCGGCATGGTCATGCAGCTGATCATCAACGACGGCGTGCCCAACCGTGGTCACCGCAAGAACATCTTTCGCCGCTCGTTCGCCGTGGCCGGTGTCTCCTGTGCCCCCCACCCCCGCTACGGAAACCTGTGCGTGATGGATTTCGCAACCAGATTCCTGGACTGAGTACCCTGCTCCTCCAGGGACATCGTCCCGAATGAGAGGAACGCAGCCCCCCTTCCGGGAACCTGAACAGTCGGCAAGGTCAGGGCGCGACGGAAAAACCGCACATCCGACACAGGGAAACGGGCCGCTCCACGGACTGCCTCTCTCCCCCGGCCCGGTCTGCCGTTTCCAGGCCCACCGGACCGTGCTTCTGGAGCTCTTCCATGCATTCCCCTGACCTCCACCACTTCTTGCGCCTCCTGGAAAACCGGGGCGAACTGGCCGTCATCGAATCAGAGACGGACCCGCTGCTGGAGATTGCCGCCATCACCGACCGGGTCTGCAAGGCTCCCGGCGGCGGTCGCGCGCTCCTGTTTTCCACCCCCCGGGGGTCCGCCTTCCCGGTCGCCACCAACCTGTTCGGATCGTCCCGCCGGCTCTGTCTGGCCCTGGGATTGGAGCGCCTCGACCAGCTGACCAACCGCATGACCGGCCTGCTCGACCAGATTGAAGAGCCAGCCTTCGCGAACCTGGATCGGCAGATCTCCTGCCTGGACCGGTTCTCGCGTTTCACTCCCCGCTCCTTACCGGACAACGACCCGCTGCTGCGCCCCCAAGGCACCCCTGACCTGGGCGCCTTCCCCTTTCTTCAGAGCTGGCCCGGCGACGGAAGCGCCGACGGCTTTTCCCGCTACATCACCCTGGGCCAGGTCCACACCCGCCACCCGGAAAGCGGTAAACAGAACTGCGGCATATACGGCGCCCAGCTGCGCGGAGCGGATCAGCTGGCCCTGCGCTGGAAACCGGGCAGCGGTGCGGCACGCCACCTGGAGGAATACCGCCTCCGGGGGGTGCATATGCCGGTGGCCATCACCCTGGGGGGGCCCCCGGCCCTGACCCTGAGCGCCCCGGTTCCCCTGCCGGGGGACCTGGACGAGCTCACCTTCGCCGGGTTCCTGGCGTCGACCGCGCTCACCACGGTCCCCTGCCGCGACGTCCCCCTCCGGGTGGCCGGAGGGTGTGAACTGTTGATAGAGGGGTACGTGAACCCGGCTGAAACGGTGCGGGAAGGGCCCCTGGGCAACCATACCGGCACCTATTCCCCGGCCATGGACGCCAGCCTGATGCGGGTCACCGCCATCAGCCACCGTCCCAACCTGATCATCCCGGCCACGGTGGTGGGGCCGCCCCCCATGGAGGACTGCTGGATGGCACAGGTCTGGGAGCGACTCCTGCTGGCATTCCTGAGAAAACTGGCCCCCGGCGTGGTGGAGCTCTGCTTCCCCCTACAGTGGGTCTTCCACCAGAGCGCCGTCATTTCCCTTGAAAATCCGACGCCCGCCATGGTAAGGGAAACAGCCGCGCGACTCTGGGCAACCCCCTGGTTTTCCGTCAGCCGGCTGCTGGTTTTCGTTGCCGCCGATGGGCTCCCCTCAGACCTGAGCCGTGTCGCCTGGACCGCCATCAACAGCTGCGACCTCAGTACCGACCTGTTCAGGGACGACAGCGGCCACCGCACGGCCCTGGATGCCACCGGCTGCCGGGAACCGAGGCAGCGGATCGAACCGGACCGGGAGATATCCCTGAAAATCGCCAAACGCTGGAACGAATACGGCCTGGAATGAACCAGGTACCGACAGGCGGGAACCGTGGCTGGACAAGCCGAGGCGACTCCCAGCTGCCGGATCAACGGACACATGCCATGACACACAAAGGACCCATCGCACAGATCACCCTGTTCCTGGAGATGATCAAATTTTCCCACACGGTCTTCGCCCTCCCCTTCGCCCTCTCCGGGGCGCTTCTGGCAGCCGGCGGCCTCCCCTCGACCAGTCAACTGTTGTGGATCGTGCTGGCCATGGTCGGCGCCCGCACCGCAGCCATGGGACTGAACCGCCTGATCGACGCCGCCATCGACGCCCGTAACCCCCGTACCGCGGGGCGCGCCATCCCGGCCGGCCTGATCGGCAGGGGCACGACCCTGCTGTTCATCCTGGCTTCGCTGCTGCTGATGCTGGTGGCGGCGGACCGGCTGAACCGGCTTTGCCTGTACCTTTCCCCCTTGGCGATTTTCTTCCTGGTGCTCTACTCCTACTGCAAACGTTTCACCTCCCTGGCCCATGTGGTGCTGGGACTCTGCCTCTCCGCCGCTCCCCTGGGGGCCTGGGTCGCCATCCGCGGCAGCATCGACCCTCCGGCCCTGATCCTGGGTGGTGCGGTGCTGTTCTGGGTAGCCGGCTTCGACATCCTGTACGCCCTCCAGGACCTGGAGTTCGACCGTTCCGCAGGCCTGCATTCCATCCCGGTGCGGCTGGGAGTGGAGGGGTCGCTCTGGGCCGCGCGCATCTTTCACCTGGTCATGCTGGGACTTCTGCTGGCACTGTTCTCCCTCATGCGGATGGGCCCCTGGTTCATGGCCGGCATCCTGGCAACCGCCGTCATGCTTTTCCATGAGCACTGGCTGCTACGCAGGGGGGACCTGACCAAACTGGACGCTGCCTTCTTCACCATGAACGGCTACATCAGCCTGGTACTCCTGCTGAGCACGGCAGCCGAGGTACTGGGGGGGGTTCCATGAAACGGCACCGGATCCTGTTGGCCCTGTGCGGCGCCTCCGGCGCCATCTACGGCCTGCGGCTGGCCGCCGAGCTGGCCGCACGGGGCGTGGACCTGACCCTCACCGCCACCGCCAGCGGCCAGCTGGTCTGCCGGGAAGAGACCGGCCTGGATCTGTCCGGTGAGCCGTCTGCGGCGGCACTGCGCCTTGCCGGGCACCTGGGCCTGGACAAGCCCATTGCGGTGGTGGCGCCGGACGATCTGTTCTTCGCCTCTGCCAGCGGCTCGGCAGCCCCGGACACCATGATCGTCTGTCCGTGCAGCATGGGAACCCTGGCCCGCATCGCCGCCGGCATCTCCGGCAACCTGATCGAGCGCAGCGCCGACGTTATGCTCAAGGAGCGCCGCCCGCTGCTGCTGGTGCCGCGGGAGACCCCCTTAAACGAGATCCACCTGGAAAACATGCTCAGGCTGTCCCGGGCCGGGGCGCGCATCATCCCGGCCATGCCGGCCTTCTACCACCGGCCGCGCGGGCTGAACGACATGATCGATTTTGTGGTGGGAAAGATTCTGGATCAGGCGGGAGTGGACAACAACCTCTACCGCAGGTGGTCGGAGGAGGAGGGGCTTCCCACGGGAAGCCCCTGACAATCTCCATCCAGGGCGGGTTCAGGCTTCCAGCACAAACTCCATGATGGTGCGGGCGATCTTCCCGGTACCGTTCAGGTCGTTGTTGATCAGCAGATGGTACACGCTGGGATCACCGGCATCCCGATCCAGGAAGTCGCGGATGAAACGGTCCCGCTGGCGCTGGTGCTGCACGATCATCTTCCGCGCCTCCTCGGGAGAGATTTCCAGCCGGCGGCAGATGGAGGCCTGCTTGAACTCTTCCGAGGCGAACAGCCGGAAATGCCGGCAGTTCTTGAGCTCCTGGGTCACGTAGGCTCCGCCGCGCCCCATCAGGATCACGTTCCCCTCCGCGGCAAGAACCACGATATGCTCGCAGAGCAGCTGGAAGCACTCCTTGTCGCTCTTCCAGTGGGGCGAGAAGGTGGCGAACATCTCATCCAGGAAGGTCGGCTTTTCCCCCAGCCTCCCCAGGATATCCTCGGACAGATCGTGCCTGCGTCCCACCTCCTGCAACAGCTCCTTGTCCATCACCAGCCAGGTCTCGCCGGTTTTCTCCTCCAGCATCCCCTGCAGGCGCTCCACCACCGGATACGCCTCGCAGCCGAATTCGCGGGACAGGGTAATGGTGGGACGGGGTTTTCTGGTCATGGTCCGCGACCTGTTCACCTGCTCCATGCGGCGGTTGTACTCCAGCAGGGAACCGATGCGTTTTTCCACTGACGGGATAAGCGTCTTTTCCAGCATGACATTCCTCCTGCCATAGGCGTTCAGAGAGACCCTGATACTATATCACCCTTTTCACGCCCTGCCGGCCCTTCCCACCGGAAAGACAAGCGTGTTGACACGCTTCCGGCGGCGATGTATACCATCGAAACCGCCACCCCTTCTCCCATTCCACCCAAGGAGCACCGAGCACATGGTCACCCACATCGTCTTCTTCAAGCTGTCTGAACCGACCCCCGAGAATATCGCCACAGTCCGGCAAAAGCTGCTCAGCATGCAGGGCAAGATCCCTCAGTTGCGCCATCTGGAGGCAGGCATCGATTTCATCCGCTCGGAGCGATCCTACGATGTCGCTCTGGTGACGAAATTCGACTCCCGCGACGACCTCCAGGCCTACCAGGTCCATCCCTACCACGCCGGTGAAGTAATCCCGCTGATGAGGTCCTCCTGCTCGTCCATCGTTGCGGTGGACTACGAGAGCTGAGGCAGGACCAGACCACATTTCACGCACCATTTCAGCCCCTTATGCCGTCCATCGGTGCCGTTTGTCCGCTGCGCGCGGCATAGTTTTAGCTTGACTAAAAACGTCCGGTTGCGTAAGATTCCGTGTTGGCCGTGGGCATGGGCCGCATCAGCGCAACCCACTGAATAGGTTGATTTTTTAGACACACCCCGGCGCCACAATTCTTATGTTGTACGGCATCTGTCCGTGGACACATATCCATTCTATCAGGAGGAAGAAAATGTCTGAGTACGGCACGCTGCAGGACCGTGTACGCTGCAAGTCCCTTTTGAGCAAGCTCGTTCCGGTTGAGGAGACCTTCCAGTACTTGAAGGACGGCATGAATCTTGGCTGGTCCGGATTTACCCCTGCCGGCTATCCCAAGGCGATCCCTATCGCATTCGCCGACCACGTGGAGAAGAACAACCTCCAGGGCAAGATGAGATTCAACCTGTTCATCGGCGCCTCGGTCGGCGCAGAGACCGAAGACCGCTGGGCCTCTCTGAACATGATCGACCGCCGCTGGCCGTACCAGACCGGCAAGAACATCGCCGCCGGCATCAACGAAGGCCGCATCCGCATGGGCGACAAGCACCTCTCCATGTTCGCCCAGGATCTGGGCTACGGTTTCTATACCAAGGACTCCCCCACCGGCAGGCTTGACCTGGCTCTGATCGAAGTCAGCGCCATCACCGAAGAGGGTGGCCTGATCCTGGGCACCTCCTGCGGCGCGGTCCCCGAAATCCTGATGATGGCCGACAAGATCATCCTGGAAGTCAACACCGCCATGCCCTGCCTGGAAGGGATCCACGACATCGTGGTCAACAAGACCCCCCCCAACCGGGAAGTGCTCAACATCACCAAGGCCAACTCCCGCATCGGCACCACCTACGTCCCCTGCGACCTGAGCAAGGTCATCGCCATCGTCGAATCCAAGCACACCGACAAGGGTCGCGCCTTCGCCGACTCGGACGAGTCCTCCGATGCCATCGCCGCTCACATCATGGATTTCCTCTCCAACGAAGTGAAAATGGGCCGTCTGCCCAAGAACCTGCTGCCGATCCAGTCGGGCGTCGGTTCCATCGCCAACGCCGTCGTGGGCGGCCTGGCCAAGGGTCCCTTCTACAACCTGAGCGTGTACACCGAAGTGCTCCAGGACTCCATGCTGGACCTGTTCGACTCCGGCCGCCTGGACTGCGCCTCCTCCTGCTCCCTCTCCCTGTCCGAGAAGGAAGGTTTCCCGCGCTTCATCGCCAACATGGACAAGTATTTCGACAAGATCACCCTGCGTCCGCTCTCCATCGCCAACCATCCGGAGCCGATCCGTCGTCTGGGCGTCATCGCCATGAACACGCCGGTGGAGATCGACATCTACTGCCACGCCAACTCCACCCTGGTGGGCGGAACCCGCATGATCAACGGCATCGGCGGTTCCGGCGACTTCCTGCGCAACGGCTACCTGAAGATCATGCACACCCCGTCGTCACGTCCCTCCAAGACCGACCCGACCGGCATCACCTGCGTAGTGCCCCACTGCTCCCACATCGACCACACCGAGCACGACCTGGACTGCGTGGTCACCGAGCAGGGTCTGGCCGACTGCCGCGGCATGGCTCCGAGGGACCGCGCCAAGCTGATCATCGAGAAGTGCGCACACCCTGACTACAAGCCGATCCTGACCGAATACCTGGAGATCGCCACCGCCGACTGCCTCAAGCGCAAGGTTGCCCACCAGCCGCAGCTGTGGGACCGCGCCTTCAAGATGCAGCTCAACCTGGCCCAGAACGGCACCATGAAAATCAAGAACTGGGACATGAAGATCGACCTCTGCGAATAGTCGTTTCATTTTCGCAGTGCATAACGACCAACGCCCCGCCGGGAAACCGGCGGGGCGTTGGTCGTTTCAGGGGCGGGATTTCAATGAAACCAAAAGGATCGATCATCAGAAGACGACGCGGACGAGATCGGACGGCCACAGGGGACCGCTCCTACGGTTGGTTCATCGCCAGCCAGACCCGCGCGGTCAGGCGGGCGTCACCCAGAGCCCGGTGCAGACGACACTCATCCGGGATACCCCCCAGCAGATGCCGGGCCAGCGCCTCCAGGCGGTGGCTCAGCAGGTGGGGGAAACGGCTGCGACTCAGCCTGAGGGTACAGTGGGAACGGTTGGCAAGCGGCAGCCCCAGAAGGGCCAGCTCGTGACGGATGAAACGCAGGTCGAAGGGGGCGTTGTGGGCGATGAGCACACTCCGTCCCACGAAAGCAAGAAAGTCACGCCACACCTTCTCCGGCCCCGGCGCACCCCGCAGCATGGCAGCGGTGATGCCATGCACGCTCCCGGCAGCGGGATGAATGGTGCAGCCAACCCGTATCAGGCTGGAAAATTCATCCACGACCTCCCCGCGCGCAAGCGCCACGGCCCCGACTTCGATCACTCTCGCTCCCCGTTGGGGGGAGAGTCCGCTGGTCTCCACGTCCACAACGACATGACGCGATTGCATTGATGAGACCTCCTGATGGTTGTGCCTGTCGTGTCACGGGAACACGCAGGAGAGACACGGCCCCGACAGAGACTCCGTGAAAAGGGATGCGGAGAAACAGTCGGAGCATCTGGAGGAACCTGGGTACACGAGCTGGCGGACAACTACGGAACCCAGCCCAGAGAATGATTTCTACCCCAAAAGCCAATGACGCCTGTACGTTATAATTCTCCATCAGGCTATGAACCGCCGCCTCCGCTCACCATGCAGGATGATAGCATACCAATATGCGGTAGTGCTTATACAATTTTCCCCGGTCTCGACGGAATGTAGTTCGTGAAAGATACTTGTTAGTACGAGGAGTGCGGATTTTTTTATTTTTCCATATTTCCTTTTTTAGCTTGACTCTAACCGCACAAAGCAATTAGTGTCAGATGACTCCCGGTATACATCCGGGTAAAATTTACGGCAGTATTTGGAGAAAGAGAGCACATGGTACAGGGAACGGTAAAATGGTTCAACGACAGCAAGGGTTTTGGATTTCTTGAGCAGGAAAATGGCGAAGACGTTTTTTGCCACTTTTCGGCGATCACGGGCAACGGATTCAAATCCCTTGTCGAAGGCGATAGAGTGACGTTTGAAGTAACAAAGGGGCCCAAAGGTCTTCAGGCAGCAAACGTGACCAAGATCTGACCTGCATCCGCAGCTTCTACCTAAAAAGCCCCGATTTACGGGGCTTTTTAGTTGCAAACCGTTGCAGGTGCCGTCCGGCACCATTCAATTCACACAGGAGCGGCACAATGGCAAAGCCAAATTTCCAGTTTCAGAAGCGGCAGAAGGAACTGGAACGGAAGAAGAAAAAGGAGGAGAAGCTGCAACGCAAGCAGCTCAAAGGAAGCGACACCCCCGACACCCTCCCTGATGAGGAGTCCGCGACAGAGGAAGAGCCGAGAAATCCACAGTAAGGCCGGGCTGTCTCTGGCCGGCACGTGGGCGCCCTGCCCCCTGTCCGGCCCCCCCACCACTTCGAAACCACGAAAACGAAGCACCTCCCGCCTGGAAACCGGACTCGAAATGAGCAGCCGGAGCGACTCACCCCCAAAGCACCGTTTATCACTTCCTTGCCCCCCCGCGAGGAACACCAGACACACGCGAGGCTGCCCCTACTCGTCGGATTCCGGAGCCCGGGCCTTGGGATGGGCCTTGTCATAGACCGCCATCAGACGGTCGAGACTGACATGGGTGTACTTCTGGGTGGTAGAGAGGGAGGCATGCCCGAGAAGTTCCTGAATCGCACGCAGGTCGGCGCCTCCTTCCAGCATGTGGGTGGCAAAGGTGTGGCGCAGGGTATGGGGGGAGATGGTCTTGAAGGCGGCAATCCGTTTCGCGTGGTTCTCCACCACGCGGGCCACGCCGCGGCGGTTGATCCGGTTGCCCCGGCTGTTGAGGAACAGGGGGCCGGAGACGACCCCTCCCCGGCCGGCCAGGTACTCCTCGACGGCCTGGACCGCCCGTCTGCCCAGGGGTACGATGCGTTCCTTGCCCCCCTTGCCCAGCACCCGCAGCATGCCGGCTGTCAGGTCCAGGTCGCGGATGTCCAGTCCGGTCAGCTCGGAGACGCGCAGGCCGCTGGAGTAAAGGGTCTCCAGGATGGCCCGGTCGCGCAGCCCGTAGGTTTCGTCATCCGCGGGGTTCTCCACCAGGGCGGTGGCCTGGTCGATATTCAGGTGAAAGGGGAGCCGCTGCTCGCGTTTGGGGCTGGAGATCAGCTCGGCCGGGTTGCGGGAAACGGCTCCGATCCTGAGCAGGTGACGGTAGAAGCTGCGGATGACGGCCAACTTGCGGCCCAGAGAGCTCTTTGCCGCGCTTCTGGCCAGGTGGGCCATAAAGCGCCGCAGGAGCAGGTGGTCTACCTCATCGGCCGCGGCCCCTTCCCCCAGCGCACCGGACACGAAGGAGGAGAACTGCTCCAGATCGCGTCCATAGGCTGCCAGGGTATGGGGCGACAGGCTGCGCTCAGTCTCAAGGTGCAGGAGAAAGGCGCGGATCTGCTCCGCCAGGGGTGCCATGCGCTCAATCGAAGGGGGGCAGCGCGCTCGTCACCCGCCAGCTCTTGCTGCCGTCCACATCCCGATAGACCCAGTCCTGGCGATACGACAGGCTGCGCATGCGATAGGAGGGGAGCAGGTAGTAATCGAACTCAACCAGGGCATCGCCGTGTTTCCGGTCCGGCAGCAGCTCCATGGTCAGGATGCGGAAATCGGTAACGGTGACCCCCCGTTTTTTCATCCCCTCGGCAGTGGCCATGAAGGCATCCCGCCCTTCCGGCTCCATGTAGAGCTGTCCGGCGGCAGCCACCTCCTGCCAACGCAGCATGCGATTGTACGCCTTGACGCTCATCTCGAACTCCTCGCGGAAGCCTTTGTCAGGCACGCAGGCGGCCACGAGCAGGCCGCAGAACAGCATGACAACAATATTCACGATTCTCCCCATGACAGGTCCCTCTCCTTGCTGTGAATGTGATCGATCAAATCCAGGGCCAGCTCCACCTTGCCAAAGGGGGGCATCAGGTAATAGCCGCCAGCCGAGTCGAAGCTGGCATCGATAAACTCCCGGGCAATGGCCAACCCCTCGGCCATGCCGGCCTCCTTCTCCAGCCCGGCCATGCGCCCACGGATCGCATCGGGAATAGAGATGCCCGGCACCTCGTTGTGCAGATAATCGGCGTTGCGCTGGCTGACAAGGGGCATGACTCCCGGCAGCAGCGGGATGCCGCACTCAGCGGTCAGCTCCAGGGCACGCTGGAAAAGCCCGGCATCGTAGATCGGCTGGGTCTGGGCAAAGGTGGCGCCGTTGGCCACTTTTTTCCGCAGCCGGGCAGCCTGGGCGACCATGTCCCGCGTATTGGGGTTGAAGGCGGCGCCGATGGTGAAGCCGGCCTCACCGCCGATGGGGTTGCCCAGGGCGTTGACCCCCCGGTTCAGATCGGCCAGCAGCTTGATCAGGGTCAGGGAGTGCAGGTCGAAGACCGACGTGGCGCCGGCATGGTCCCCCATGGTGGCGGGATCGCCGGTCACCGCCAGGACGTTCCTGATCCCCAGCAGGCTGGCCCCCATCAGGTCGGACTGCATGCCGATCAGGTTGCGGTCGCGGCCGGTGACATGGATGATCACCGGAATCCCCACGTCCCGCTGAATCAGACTTCCCAAAGCGATGTTCCCCATGCGGGGGCGCGCCAGGGGGTTCTCCGCCAGGTTGACGGCATCCACCCCGGCACGCTTGAGCCGCCGGCACCCCTCCAGGATGCGGCCGCACTCCAGCCCCTTGGGGGGGTCCAGCTCCACGGTGATGACCTTGCGCCTCCCCCAGGTACCCAGGAACGACCTGTCTGGAACAGGGGGGCGCGGCGCCGGCTCAACGACGCTGACGGCAACGGGACGGGCTCTGTAGGCCGGGCGTTTCCCGGACAGGGCTCGGACCATGGCGCGGATATGTTCCGGCGTGGTGCCGCAGCACCCCCCCACCAGAGAGGCGCCGGCTGAAACCAGTTCCACGGCCATGGTTCCCAGATATTCAGGGGTGGCACGGTAAATGAAACGGTTGTCGTGGTATTCGGGAAAGCCGCTGTTGGCATAGGCGCTGATCGGTTTGTCCGTCACGGCGGCCAGCCGCCGCACCACCCTGACCAGCTCCAGAGGCCCGGCGCCGCAATTGGCCCCCACCAGGTCGGTTCCGGCCCGCTCCATGGCGGCACAGAACTCTTCCACTCCGGTACCGTCGGAGCTGCGTCCCCCCTCCAGGAAAGCCATGGATGCCGCCACCACCAGCCCAGTGTCGCGGGCGGCCCGTACCGCCGCCAGCAGCTGGGGAAGGGATGAGAAGGTCTCCAGCAGCAGCAGGTCCACCCCCCCTTCGGCAAGGGCCAGGCAGGGAACCCGGAACAGCTCGACCATGGACTCCTGATCGTACTCGGTCTCGTCACCCCTGATGCGCGGCAGCGGCCCCACCGACCCGGCCACCAGGATGTCATTCCCCTGGTCGGCAGCCTGGCGGGCGATGCTCGCCCCGGCCAGGCAGATTTCCCTGACCCGCTGTTCCAGCCCCAGTGCCGCCAATCTGGTATAATTGGCCCCGAAGGTGTTGGTCTCAATGACCTGGGCCCCTGCGGCCACGTAGTCGGCGGCCAGGCGCCGCACCAGGTCGGGGCGCGTCAGGTTCAGCTGCTCGAAGCCGCTCTCCAGGCTGACTCCCCGGGCGTAAAACATGGTGCCCAGGGCGCCGTCGCCGGTCAGTACGTCCCGTTTCAGTCGTTCAAGGATAGTCATGGATCTGGCCTCGCCGTCTCGCCTGAACAGACATCAGTTGCTCCTCCCCCCGAGATGGGGTATAAAAGCTGTTTACCGATTCCGCCCGGGCTCGTCAACCGAACGCCCGCCAGCCCAGGGACCGGTTACTTCCGCGGCCCAGCCGCAACAGGGGACTTACATCAATGCATGCACTGGTTCAATGGCTGCTGGACACCATCGGCTCCATGGGATATCCGGGCATTTTCCTGCTCATGGCCATGGAGAGTTCCGTCATCCCGGTGCCCAGCGAACTGGTCATGCCCCCGGCCGGCTACCTGGCCTTCCAGGGGAAGATGAGCATGGCCGGCGCCATCCTCTGCGGCACCCTGGGGAGCCTGGCCGGCGCCTATGCCAACTACTTCGCCTCCCGCTACCTGGGAAGGCCGCTGATCATCAGGTACGGCAGGTACGTGCTGATCCCGCCGGAGAAGTTCGAGCGGGTGGAGCGCTTCTTCCTGCGCCATGGCGAGATATCCACCTTCATCGGCAGGCTCCTGCCGGTGGTGCGCCACCTTATCTCCATCCCGGCCGGGCTGTCGGGCATGAACCATCTGCACTTTTCCCTCTACACCCTGTTGGGGGCCGGCCTCTGGTGCACCATCCTGACCGGCATCGGCTACATCATCGGAGAGAACCAGCAGCTGATCATGCGTTACTCCCACCAGGCACTGCTCTGGGTGGCCCTGTTCAGCATCGCCCTGATCGTACTCTATATCCGGCTGCAACGACGGCGCCCGGGTATTAAAGCCTAAAGAACCGGGGAAGGCAAAGGGATTTTTCGCCGCCCCAGAGGAGACCCAGACCATGCAGATCAAACGCGCCGACCGCGTCCACTACCTCGCCGCCCAGTTCGACGGACCTCCCTGCTCGATCCAGGGCTTCACCACCCGTCACGAGGGAGTGTCGCGCCCCCCCTACAATTCCCTCAACCTGGGTACCACCACCCTGGACCAGCAGCATAACGTGGAGGGAAACCGCAGCCTGCTCATGCGCGCTTTCGGCGTGGCCCAGGACGCCCTGGTCACCGTGCGCCAGGTACACGGCACCGCCATCCTGCTGATCGACGCCCCCAACGAGGACGCCACCCATTTCCAGTCCGTGGAGAGCGACGCCATCATCACCAACCAGCCCGGGCTGATGATCGGGGTCTGCGTGGCCGACTGCGTCCCGATCCTGCTCCTTGACGCCCGGAAACAGGTGGTTGCCGCCGTACACGCCGGCTGGCAGGGAACAGCCTCGCAACTGGCTTCCAAGACGGTTGCCGCCATGAAATCGCAGTTCGACTGCGATCCGGCCGACCTGCAGGCCGCCATCGGCCCCTGCATCTCCCCCTGCTGCTACGAGGTTGATGAGCCGGTCAGGCAGGCCTTTGCCGCCAGCAGGCTCCCCTGGAACGCAATCGCCGAAGACAGCGGATCGGGAAAATGGAGGCTTGACCTGGCGGCCGCCAACCGCGAGCTGCTCGTCGCGGCCGGCATCCCCTCCGCGGCAATCCAGACGGCCGACATGTGCGTCTGCTGCCAACGGGAGCTCTTCTTCTCCTACCGTCGGGACAAGGGAGAGACCGGACGCCAGATGGGGTTCATCATGCTCAAATCGTAGAGTTCAATGAGTCCCTGGAGTTTCATGAGTTCCATGGGTTGAAGGATTAACTCATGTAACTCATAGCACTCTTAGAACTCAAGAGGTTTGCCATGCTCGCCACAGTCCTCAGCAGCACCCTGATCGGGATCGATGCCATCATCGTCGATGTGGAAGTTGATCTGGCCCCCGGCCTGCCGGCATTCGCCACCGTGGGGCTGCCGGAGGGCGCGGTCAGGGAGAGCAAGGATCGGGTGCGGGCAGCGCTGAAAAACTCCGGCTACGAGTTCCCGGCCCGGCGCATCACCGCCAATCTGGCCCCGGCGGACATCAGGAAAGAGGGGGCCGCCTTCGACCTGCCCATCTCCATCGGTATCCTGGCAGCCACCGGAGTGGTCGGGACGGACAAGCTGCGGCGGTTCATCCTGCTGGGCGAACTCTCCCTGGACGGCAGCCTCAAGGCGGTCCGGGGCGCCCTCTCCATGGCGGTGGAGGCCAAGCGGGCCGGACTGGACGGCATCATCCTCCCCCAGGAGAACGCCTGCGAGGCGGCCGTGGTGGAGGGGATTCAGGTCATCGCCGCCGTCACCCTCTCTCAGGTGGTGGAGTTCCTCTGCGACAGGGAGACCATCGAAGCCCACCGGGTCGATCTGGAAGAACTCTTCAGCACCAGTTGCGGCTACGGCGAGGATTTCAGCGAGGTCAGGGGGCAGGAGCATGCCAAGCGGGCCATGGAGGTGGCGGCCAGCGGCGGGCACAACCTGCTCATGATCGGCCCCCCCGGCTCGGGCAAGACCATGCTGGCCCGCCGCATTCCCACCATCCTGCCGCCCATGTCTTTCGACGAGGCCATTGAAACCACCAAAATCTTCAGCGTCAGCGGACTACTGGAGCGGGAGAACGCCCTAATGGCGTCACGTCCTTTCCGTGCCCCGCACCACACCATCTCCGATGTGGGACTGATCGGCGGAGGCTCCACCCCCCGACCGGGAGAGGTTTCCCTGGCCCACAACGGCGTGCTCTTCCTGGACGAACTCCCCGAATTCAAGAAAAACGTGCTGGAAGTGCTGCGGCAGCCCCTGGAGGACGGCCGCGTGACCATCTCCCGTTCCCTGATCACCCTCACCTACCCGGCCCGGGTAATGCTGGTGGCAGCCATGAACCCCTGCCCCTGCGGCTACCTCGCCGACCCGGTACACCCCTGCAGCTGCACCCCCCTGGACATCCGGCGCTACCGCTCGCGCATCTCCGGTCCGCTCCTGGACCGCATCGACATCCACATCGAAGTCCCGGCGGTGAAGTTCCGCGACCTGGCCGACCGGAGCGAGGGGGAAAGCTCCGCCCAGGTGGCCCGCCGGGTGGATCGTTCGCGCCAGGTCCAGCTGGAGCGCTTCAGGAACACCAGGATTCACTGCAACGCCCAGATGACGCCCCGTTTCATCAGGAAATACTGCGAGCTGGACGAGGCCGGCAACCGCATGCTGGAGATGGTCACCGACCGACTCGGCTTCTCCGCCCGCACCTACACCCGCATCCTCAAGGTAGCCCGCACCATCGCCGACCTGGCAGCAAGCGAGCATATCCGCCAGGAGCACATCGCCGAGGCGATCCAGTACCGGAGCCTGGACCGGAAGACAGGGTGAATTTTGACAGATACCCCACAACGGTAAACCGGGATTACAGCGATGGTGGTGACATCATACGCCAGCGGAATGGAAGCAGTGTGCATACCGGCACCAGGTCAGAACGATGTAGCTGTGGTCATCATTTTCCAGCGTCAACCGGGTTCTGATGGCCTTCGGCAGACCGGTAAAAACCTGATAGAATATTGCGTGTATCGTCTGTTTGTCACAATACCCCCGCCAACATGGAATACATAACAACCCGACAAAACCATGTCATTGTTAGAAGTGCAAACAATCAGACAGTATGTCGTGAGACCGCAATCCGTGACAGTATTACCTTGCAGCTGAAACCCTAGGATGAAGCTGTTCGCACGCATTGAAGGGGGATGACCAGATGAGTCAACCACCGCGCATCATCTCAACATTGGAAACTCCCTGCCGACGCCTTGTGTACGCCCTTTGTCTTCTGCCAACACTACTTCTCCTCCTTCCTTCCCCGTTACACGCCCTGACTGTTGAAAACATTCCCTTTGCTGACAGCACGATCATCGGGGGCAAACCCGTGCCGCTGCGAAATGCGGCCCTGCTGCGCTATCTCAAGGTTATAAAGGCCTACGTGGCGGCCCTCTACCTGCCGGAGGGGGTCAAGGCGGAAAATGTCCTGTCCGATGTGCCAAAGCGCCTTGAGCTCAGCTACCTGGTATCGATCAAGGGACCGGATTTCGATAAGGGCGCCGCGCCGGTCCTGCAACGCAACCAGACCCCGGCGGCACGTGCCAAGCTGCAACGACGCATCGACCGGATCAATGCCGCCTATAGGGACGTCACACCAGGGGACCGCTACTCCCTGACCTATCTGCCGGGACGGGGAACGGAACTTGCCCTGAACGGAACGCCGCTGATCGTCATCGAGGGGGCCGATTTCGCCGCGGCCTATTTCGGCATCTGGCTGGGGCGCGAACCGATCGATGAAAAGCTGAAGCGCGACCTGTTGAAAGGACGCTGACAAAAGATATTCCTGACCGGCTGCGGCCTGAAAACTGCTGACCGACTCATCAAGGTGGCCGTAATGGGGACCATCGTTCTCCCGCGTTGAATCAGCCGTACAGCACATCAGTCCCAACAGTACAGATCGTGTACAGTAAAATAGGAGCGGCTCCATCAATGAACTACAACGCTGAAAGCAATGATATTCTCAAAGAGCTCTGCACCGGTCAGCCGTTGGCCGTACTGGCAACTGACGCCGGAAGCCGTCCCTATACCAGCTTAGTGGCGGTAGCCGTCACCCCCGACCTGCGCCAGTTGTTTTTCGCCACACTCCGAGCCACCCGTAAATGGACCAATCTGGCAGACAACCATCACGTTTCCCTCCTGATGGACAACCGCAGCAACCAGGTGACCGATTTCAGCCGGGCGGCAGCCGCCACTATCCTCGGGACTGCCGAAGAAGTGAGTGGGGCGGAGTTGGAGACCGGACTGGCGACCTTCCTTCGTCGCCACCCGCACCTGGCCGAGTTCACGGCGTCGGCGAATTGCGCCCTGTTCCGAGTGCGGATATCAAGCATCTACCTGGTGACACGTTTTCAGAACGTCATGGAATTCCACTTTTCACCATGAACCATCCCTCCATACTCGTCATCGATCTTGTGGAACTGACCGCCGCCGACCTGCGCCGCGTCGGCGGCAAAGCGGTTGTCCTCGGTCGGCTGGCCAGCTCAGGCACGCCCATACCGCCAGGTATCTGCGTCACAACAGCGGCCTATGACCGTTCTCTGGATGAGGCCGGACTGCGGCAAGATGGTTTTCTGGGCATCGTCACCGTTGTAGATTGGAGAACAGCATGACGGAAGTTCTCGTGATAACCGCTGCCTCAATCCTGGTCTACATGACCGCCTGGTTCATCGCCGCCCGGATTCGCGGCCGCAACGATATCGCCGATGTGGCCTGGGGATTGGGGTTCATCCTGGCAGCGGCGGTTTCGCTGCTGGCTGGCGGCATCTACCCGCTGCGTGGGCTGCTGGTCTCGGGGCTGGTGCTGCTCTGGGGGATCAGGCTGGCAGTGCACATTCACAGCCGCAATCGGGGAAAAGGTGAAGACAAGCGCTACCGGCAATGGCGCGAGGAGTGGGGAAGGTGGTTCGTGCTGCGATCATTCCTGCAGGTCTTTCTGCTCCAGGGGATTCTGCTGCTGATGGTGGCCGTGCCGGTTATCTTTGTCAACCAGGCGCCGGCAGCACCCCTTGGGTGGCTTGATCTGCTTGGGCTGGCAATCTGGGTGACCGGCTTCTGTTTCGAGTCCGTTGGTGACCGGCAGCTGCTGAAGTTCATCCGCAACCCGGCCAACAAGGGTAAACTGATGACCACCGGTCTGTGGCGCTACACCCGCCACCCCAACTACTTCGGCGAGGTGACCCTGTGGTGGGGGATCTGGCTGATGACCCTGACCATGTCGGGAGGTGTGCTGACGATCATCGGGCCGCTGACCATCACGTTCCTGATCCTGAAGGTTTCCGGCATCCCGATGCTGGAAAAGCACTACGAAGAACGGGCTGATTTCCAGGAGTACAAGCGCCGCACCAGCCCCTTTTTCCCGCTACCCCCCAAGGGAGGAGTCTGACATGCTGCACCTCTTCAAGATCTACCTGCTCTGCCTGCCGTTCACGCTGCTTTTGGACTACATCTGGCTGGCCAAGCTGATGCAGGGCTTTTACCTGGCCCAGCTCGGTCCGTATGCCCGGGTACGCGGCGCCACCATCATCCCGGTCTACTGGGCGGCGGGTTTGGTGTACCTGCTTTTGCCGCTGGGGATATTGCTGTTCGCCCTGCCGAGGGTCGATCAGGCACATCCGGTGGGTTCGTCACTGCTGTGGGGCGGGTTGTTCGGTCTGGTGGTGTACGGGGTCTATGACATGACCAACATGGCCACCCTGGAGAACTGGCCGGTCAGGATGGTCTGGATCGACCTCTGCTGGGGCTGTTTCCTGTGCGGAGTTACAACCCTTTTTGCCGCGCTGGTGTCGCGGTGGATGCAGTAAACGTGCTACAGGCACACACCGATGAAATTGTCGGGCCGGGCGCCGGAGTAGCCGTTACCCATGTGGTCAGGTTCCGGGAGACAGAAACCAGACCGCGGATATGAAGCGCGGGAGGTAACCCATGAAGATCGCCATCGTCGGCGGCGGCATATCCGGATTGACAACGGCGCACCTGCTGTGCGGGGATCATGAGATCACCCTGTTCGAGGCGGGCGACTATCCGGGGGGGCACACCAACACCCTTGATGTGACCCATGACGGTACAAATTACGCGGTGGACACCGGTTTCATCGTCTTCAACGAGCGCACCTACCCCAACTTCATCAAGCTGCTGGATCGCCTTGGCGTTGGGTCGCAGCCAAGCGTGATGAGCTTCTCGGCTGTTTGCGAAACAACCGGGTTGCAATACCGTGCCAGCAATCTGGACAGTTTTTTCGCCCAGCGCAAAAACCTGTTCAGCCTGCCGTTCTGGCGGATGTTGCTGGAAATATTCCGCTTCAACCGCTCCTCGGCGGAGTTGTACGGCAGCAGCGACCTGAGTCTGACCCTGGGCGACTACCTCAAGACCCGCGGCTATTCGCCCCTGTTCATCGAAAAGTTTCTGGTTCCCATGGGGGCGGCGGTCTGGTCGGCTGATCCGGCTCACTTTCTGGCTTTCCCGGCAGCGGCTTTTGTGCGGTTTTTCACCAATCACGGTATGCTCAACGTGCTTGATCAGCCCACCTGGCGGGTGGTGGCCGGAGGTTCCCGCCAGTATGTCGCGCCGCTGATACAGCCCTATCGCGAGCGGATACGTCTGTCGACTCCGGTGGAACGGGTGCAGCGTTACGACAACCGGGTTGTGGTGACCCCCCGCGGCGGCGAACCGGAGGAGTTCGACCACCTGGTTTTGGCCTGCCATAGCGACCAGGCGCTGGCGATGCTGGCCGACCCGTCGGAAGCGGAACGGGAACTGCTGGGAGCCATCCCCTACCAGAAAAACGATACGGTGCTGCACACCGACAGCCGACTGCTGCCGTCGATTCCCAAGGCCCGCGCCAGTTGGAACTGCCTGCTCCCCCGACGGCAGCAGGGGAGCGTTGTGCTTACCTACTGGATGAACCTGCTGCAGACCATCAACGCACCGGTGGATTTCTGCGTGACGCTCAACAGTCCCGAAGCCATCCCTCCGGACGCGGTCATCCGCCGTCTGGTCTATCACCATCCGGTCTACTCATCGGCCGCATTTGCAGCGCAAAAACGGAGGGACGAGATCAGCGGTGTCAATCGCACCTCCTATTGCGGCGCCTACTGGAGCTGGGGCTTTCATGAAGACGGCGTCAACAGTGCCCTGGCAGTCTGCCGGCACTTCGGGAAGGGACTCTAGCCATGGAAAGCTGCCTGTATACCGGACAGGTCGGACATCAACGCCTGACACCGACCGGCAATGCGTTCCACTACAGCCTCTTCTTTCTGTATCTCGACCTGGCGGAACTGGAGACTGTGTTCGCGAGCCGCTGGCTCTGGTCGGTGGAGCGGCCGAACTGGGCCAGCTTCCGTCGGGCGGATCACTTTCGCCCCCAGTCTCTGCCGCTTGATCGTGCGGTGCGTGACGAGGTGGAGCGTCAGCTGGGGAGAAGACCGCAGGGGCCGATCCGTCTCCTGACCCATCTGCGCTATCTGGGGTACTGCTTCAACCCCATCAGCATCTATTACTGCTTTGGCGAAGACGGACAGACCCTGGAAGCGTTCCTGGTCGAGATCCACAACACCCCCTGGGGGGAGGAGTACCTGCGGGCCCTTGATTCCCGGACAGGCCAGCGTGACGGAGAATGGCGCCGGTACCGGCTGGACAAGGAGTTCCACGTGTCCCCCTTCATGCCGATGGATATTGTCTATGACTGGCGCTTCACCGCTCCGGCAGAACAATTGGCCGTCCGCATATCCAACACCCGGCAGGGAGCACAGCTCTTTCACGCCTCGCTCCAGCTGCAGCGGCAGCCGCTGACGGGCGGCAATCTGGGAGGAGTGCTTTTGCGCTGGCCGTTCATAACCGCCAAGGTCATCGCCGCCATCTACTGGCAGGCGCTGCGCCTGAAATGGAAAGGAGTGCCCTTCTGCCCGCACCCGGAGCAGCTTGACATCAGGAAAGGACGCTATCACCAATGAACCGGAACGAACAGACCTGCAATCCCTGTCCAGAGACCGCGTCAACGACGAACGGCATCATCAATAAACTGGCACGGAGCCTGGTGCTCAAAAGCCTGACAGCGATCCGGCATGGCCATCTGGTTCTGGTTGACCGGGACAAACGCCGGGAATTCGGCCGTAACGACTCTGAGCTGACCTCTACGGTGCGGGTACTGCACCCGGACTTTTACCGGCGGGTGGCCTTCGGGGGGTCACTAGCTGCCGGTGAGAGCTATATGGACGGTCTCTGGACCTGCAGCGATCTGACAACACTGGTACGGATCATGGTGCGCAATCAGGAGGCCCAGCAGCACCTGGAGGGTGGCCTGGCCCGATTGACCGTCCCGCTCCAGCGCCTGCTGCACCGGCTGAACGACAACACCCGTACCGGCAGCCGCAGGAACATCGCCGCCCACTACGACCTGGGCAACGATTTCTATCAGCTGTTCCTCGACCCGACCATGGCCTATTCATGCGGCGTTTTTGAACGGGATGACTGCACGCTGGAGGAAGCATCCATTGCCAAGTTTGACCGGATATGCCGGAAACTGGGGCTGACTGCTGACATGAAGGTGCTGGAAATCGGCACCGGCTGGGGCGGATTTGCCATCCACGCCGCCCGGAATTACGGCTGCCACGTTACCACCACCACGATCTCGCGACAGCAGCATGACCTGGCGGCTGAACGTATCGCAGCAGCGGGACTGGCTGAGTGCATCACGTTGGTGCAGCAGGACTACCGTGACCTGACCGGGCAGTTCGACCGGCTGGTTTCCATCGAAATGATCGAAGCGGTAGGACACCGCCACCTGCCGACCTATTTCCGGGTCTGTTCCGAACGGTTGAAACCGGACGGCGCCGCCCTGATCCAGGCCATCACCATGCCGGATCATCACTATGAGCGCTATCTGAAGGCCCCCGACTATATCAACCGCTACATCTTTCCCGGCAGCTGCTGCCCGTCACTGCATGCCATCTCAGAGGCCGTGGCCCGTGCGACAGACCTGCGCCTGACCCATCTGGAGGATATATCGCCGCATTACGCCCGGACCCTGCGGGAATGGAACGATGCCTTCCATGCCAATCTGGAGCAGGTACGGGGTATGGGCTTCGACGAACGGTTTATCAGGATGTGGGAGTTTTATCTCTGTTACTGCGAGGGTGGTTTTGCGGAGCGCTTTACCGGCGACCTGCAACTGCTGTTCACCAAGCCGTTGTATCGCGGTGAGCCGTTGCTGCATCCGCTGACAAGGAGTGCATCATTATGAAACAAACCTTGCTTACGATTGCCCTGCTGATTATGACAGGTTGCAGCGCATCCCTGCCGCCACTCAAGACAGTAGACAATGTCGACATCAAGCGTTTCATGGGCCCGTGGTACGTTATCGCCTGCATTCCGACCTTCATTGAGACCGAGGCCTACAACGCTGTCGAGACCTACAGCCTCAACCCCGACGGCACGATTGACACGGTCTTCACGTTCCGCAAGGGGGGCTTCGACGGTCCGCTCAAGCGCTACAACCCGCGCGGCTTCATCGTCGACACGATCAACAACTCCACCTGGGGGATGCGGTTTATCTGGCCGATCAAAGCCGAATATCTGATCACGCACCTCAATGAAGAATACACCCAGACTGTCATCGGTCGTACCAAGCGTGACTATGTCTGGATCATGGCGCGCACCCCGCAGATACCGGAGGGTGACTCCCAAAGGCTGGTGAAGGAGCTGGAGAATCAGGGGTATGATGTCTCCAAACTGCGCACAGTGCCCCAGCGTTGGCCGAATGATGGAAGCCGTCCATGAACGGCCTGCCCCGCACGGTGATCAATGTGGTACTGTTCCAGGCGGCCTGGTTTGCGGCAGTGCTGGGAGCGGCACGGGGACTGCTCTGGCTCGGCCCGCTGAGCATGATCCCGGTCCTGGCGGTCCATCTGGCACTTCAGGAGAATCGGCGCGGTGAAGTACAGCTGCTGCTGGCGGCGGGCCTGCTCGGTTTCCTTTTTGATACGGCTTTCGTGGCTGGCGACGTCTTCACGCCGCTGCAACACCTCTTTCCCCGCCCGTTCAGTCCTCCCTGGATGATCTGCCTCTGGCTGAACTTCGCCGCCACCCTGAATGTCTCCCTGGGCTGGCTGCGGGGACGGTATCTGCTGGCGGCACTCTTCGGCGCCGTCGGCGGACCTTTGGCCTATTACAGCGGGGCCAGATTGGGGGCAACGGAGGCACTGCCGACAACGACCGGGATGCTGCTGCTGGCGATCGGCTGGGGATTCATGACGCCGCTTTTGGTCTGGCTGGCGCGTGCATTTTCGGGTGGCAGAACCGGACGTTAGTGATTCATCTTCACTCACTAAGGAGGGAGCTGATAGCAGTCCCCTGGTTTCTGCGCCACAATGAGGTTCTGATCCCTGTCATTATCCGAGCGGCTTCACGATGAGGAGCGCCACCATGCCCAGCATTTATGATTTTGAGGTGCAAACAGCCGATGGAAAGTTTTCACGTCTGGCCGAATACCGCGGTCAGGTCATGCTGATCGTCAACACCGCCAGCACGTGCGGATTCACGCCCCAGTACAAGGGACTTGAGGCGCTGTACCGCACGTACGGCTCCCGTGGGTTTGTCGTGCTCGGGTTTCCCTGCAATCAGTTTGGCGCACAGGAACCGGGCGATATCACCGAAATCAAGAATTTCTGTTCGATCACCTATGACGTAACGTTCCCCCTGTTCGCCAAGATCACTGTCAACGGCTCTGATGCTTCACCGCTGTTTCAGTATCTCAAGTCTGCAGCGAAAGGGGTGCTGGGGAGTGAAGCGATCAAATGGAATTTCACCAAGTTCCTGGTTGATCGCCACGGCACTGTAGTTGGTCGCTACGCCCCGACTACAACGCCGGAATGCCTGGAAAAGGATATTGAAGCAGCACTACATTGATGGAGAACGAAACCGGCGGCCCCTATTGGCTACTGGCTGTTTGCCCGGGTTCGGCACCCTGCTCCCAATTCCAGACCGAAGACCCGGGACCGTCCATGATTTCCGTGTTTTTCTCTTGAGGAGACCGAGATTCATCCGTCGTTTTCGAATGTGGTCACCGGTTCGGCTTTCGGCCCGCACCATCGCCTGCCTGGACGTCAGTGACCATACCCGCAGGAGCACATCGCCGAAGCGATCCAGTGCCGGAACCTGGACCGGAAGAATGTCTGACCCACACCCCTCCCGAACAGTGCTTCACGGCGCGCGTGGAGGGGAGATTGATCCCACGATTCGAACCGGCATCCGGAGTAGCCCGTGAAGCGTTTTTCCCTGAAAAAGAGCATCCGCTACCGCCTGCTCCTCCTGGCCATGGGGGTGGAGTTTCTGGTGCTGACCTTGCTCTTGGCTAACGACCTGCGGCTCCTGCAAGGGGCCATGACCGGCCAGGCGCACCACCAGGCGCATGAGCTGATCGCGATACTGAATGCGGCACTGAAGCATCCCCTGGGGCGGCGCGATGTCGCCGCGGTGCAGGAGGTGCTCGACACGAGCCGAGCAACCAGGGGGCTCGTCTCTCTCGTCGTCACCGACCCGAACGGCGCCATCCTGGCTTCAAGCGGCTGGAGGGGAGGAATGCGGCTGCCGCAACCGAGTCACAACCATGCGTTTTTTGGCACTCATGCCCCAAACCGGTATTACGATGCACTTCCCATCATCCAGAACGGACGGAATCTGGGAACCCTCCATCTGGGACTTGACCTCTCCTTTATCAACTCCGCTCGCCAAAGGCTGCTGACGGAGGGGATCGCCATAGCCGTTGCCGGCATGGCGCTCTCGGCGCTCATGCTCTATTTGATCGGCTCCTGGCTGACGCGCCACCTGTCGGCCCTGACCGCGGCGAGCCTCCAGGTAGCGGCAGGAAACCTCACCCCCTCCCCTTTCCCCGAGGGGGACGACGACATCGGTCAGATGGGTACCGCCTTCAACACCATGTCGCGGGCGATCTCCGAAAGGGTCGGCGAACTGACCCGCGCCAAGGAACTGGCCGAGGCCAGCGAACGGGCAAAATCGGAAAACGAGGAGCGGCTCAAACTGGTGCTGGCGGGTACCGAGGAAGCATTCTGGGACTGGGACCTGGTCCAGGACCGGATCGATTTCAGCAGTCGCTGGGGAGAGATGGTCGGCTTCACCCATGAAGAGCTGGAACCGTACGGGGAATCCTGGGAGAGACTGGTGCATCCCGACGACCTTCCTGCTATCACGAAGATCATCAATGACCACCTGGAGGGACGCACCCCCTCCATGGAGGCGGAATACCGGGTACGGACCAAATCGGGAGCATGGAAGTGGGTTCTCGACCGGGGAAGAGTGGTAACCCGCGATCCCGGGGGGAAACCGCTCAGGGCGGCCGGCACCCACACTGACATCACCCGCAGGAAGATAACCGAAGAACTGCTCAACCAGCAGACAGCCACGCTGGAACGGGAAGTCACCGAGCGGAAAGAGGCCCAGGAACAGCTCTCCATCAAGCAGGCGGAACTGGAGGCCCTGAACCGGTCACTGCAGGAGCGGGTGGAAGCATCAGTGGCCGAACTGCGCAATAAGGACCGGATACTCATCAGCCAGGGGCGACAGGCGGCCATGGGGGAGATGATCGGCAACATCGCCCACCAATGGCGCCAGCCCCTGAACGCCCTGGCCATGCTGATCAGCAATATCCAGTATGCCCAACAGGAGAATGAGCTCACCCCCGGCTATCTGAACGAAGCGGCCGCCACCGCCAACCGGCTGATTCAGAAGATGTCCACCACCATCAATGACTTCCGCGACTTCTTCTCCCCCGGCAAGGAGATGGTCTCTTTCTCGGCCCTGGAACAGGTTAGACAGGCGGTGAAACTGGTGGATGCGGCCTGCGGGAGCAACAACATCTCAATCACTATCGAGGCAGAGGACGACTGCCTCCTGAAGGGGTTTCCGAACGAGTACTCCCAGGTGCTCCTGAACCTGCTGGGCAATGCCCGGGAGGCGATCGTCGAAACCGGCGCCGATACGGGGCGCATCGCCATTACCGTCAGGGAGCGGGACGGCATGGGAGTGGTGACGGTACGGGACAACGGCGGCGGAATTCCCGAGGCGCTCCTGGAGAAGATCTTCGATCCGTACTTCTCCACGAAGAGCATGGGTACGGGCATAGGGCTGTACATGTCGAGGATGATCATCGAAGGAAACATGGGGGGGAGGCTGACCGTACGAAACAGCGACGGCGGCTGTGAGTTTTCCATCAGCACCCCCCTGGCGGAGAAACGACCATGAATGCCGGCATATCGGACAGGGAATATCTGAAGAGCCTCATAGTTCTGTACGTGGAGGACGAAGAGGATGCCAGGGAACAGTTCACCCTCTTTCTCCGGCGCATCGTGGGGAAACTGATCGTCGCCCGGGACGGGGCCGAGGGATTGGAGGCCTTTCGCAGCCACCACCCTCACATAGTCATCTCCGACATCCTGACGCCGAACATGGATGGACTGACCATGGCGGGAGAGATCCGCACCACCGACAAGAGGGTGCCGATCATCCTCCTGACAGCCTTCGAGGAAGTCGACTACCTGAAGCGCTCCATCAACATCGGCGTGAGCAGATACGTTACCAAGCCGGTCAACGGGTTTCAGCTCCACGAGACCCTGCTGGAGTGCGCCCACACCCTGATGGCCGAGGAGATGCTCCAGAGTGCCGCCCGCACCGATCACCTCACCGGCGTCGCCAGCAGGTGGGAGATTATGAGCCGTTTCGACGTGGAAAAGGGGAGAGCTGAACGCCACGCCACCCCTCTTTCCGTCTTCATCGCCGACATCGACCATTTCAAGAGGGTAAACGACACCTTTGGACATGTCGCCGGAGATCTGGTGCTGCGGTGCGTTGCCGAACTCATGACATCCTCCATCCGCGCGGAAGACGTCTGCGGGCGCTGGGGGGGAGAGGAGTTTCTGCTCTTGCTCCCCGACACAGACCTGAGTGCCGCGGCTCAGGTTGCCGAGAAGCTACGCCGGGGAGTGGCCGATCTGTCGATCCGATGGGAGGAAAACAGCATTACGGTAACCATGAGTCTGGGAGTCGCGCTGTTCAGGCCCGGCATGTCCCTTGATGAATGCATACACCCCGCCGACCAGGCCCTGTACCGGGCGAAACACGGCGGGAGAAACCGCGTCGAGCTGGCGTTACCCTGAATCTTGCCCCGTTGTTCCGCCCCCAATAGATGCCCCTTCCCACCGGAAGCCATGGACGTTCCACCGACGCACCTCATAATGGCCCGATTTCCCTCACTTTACATTTCACTTCACCCTTGCCATCCCATAACCCTTTTGCTATAGTTTTAGCAGTCTCGACATGCGAGTGCTAAAATCATCGCACATGAGCAGGAGGTGTATCATGGTAGCCAATCTTCCCGTTGTAGCCGACAGCCTGACGTTGTACTTGGCGGAGATACGGAAATTCAAAATACTGACCGAGGAGGAGGAGCAGGTCTGCGCCCTGAAGTTCTACGAGGAGAAGGACCTGGAGGCGGCCCACACCCTGGTGACCTCCAACCTGCGCTACGTGGTCAAGATCGCATCGGAATACCGGCACTACGGCATGAAGCTGCTGGACCTGATTCAGGAGGGGAACGTGGGGCTGATGATGGCGGTGCGCAAGTTCAACCCCTATCGCAAGATCCGCCTGATAACCTACGCGGTGTGGTGGATCCGCGCCTACATCCAGAATTACATCGTCTCCGCCTGGAGCCTGGTCAAGATCGGCACCACCCAGGCCCAACGCAAGCTGTTCTACGGTCTGCGCAAGACCAAGGAGGCGCTGCTCAGGATGACCGGAAGCGACAGCGATGCCTCCGAGATCGCCAGCATGCTGAAGGTGCCCGACCACGAGGTCATCGACATGGAGCAGCGCATGAAGGGCGAGCTCTCCCTTGATGGCCAGATCGTCGAGAGCGACGGACTGACCTTCCTCGAAACCCTGGCCGACGACCGCATGAACCAGGAGGAGCTGCTGGGAGAGAGCCAGCAGGAGCTTCAGATGCGGCAACAGGTGGTCAAGGCCATGGAGGGACTGAACGAGAAGGAGCGCTACATCGTGGAGCACCGCATCACCAACGACGAGCCCCAGACCCTCCAGGACATCGCCAGCCACTTTTCCATCTCGCGGGAGCGGGTGCGCCAGCTGGAGGAACGGGCCCTGGCGAAGCTGAAGAAGGTTCTGCTGCCCCTGGTGGATGAGGCTGCCCTCCTCCCCTCCTGAGCGACAGTGGGTCAGGCCGCTCGCGCCACTCCTCCCATCGGCTTTGGCTGCGGAGAGCGCTTCGTCGGTATGCTTGAACAGGGCATCAACACTCACCTCTTATTCCAGCCGGGAAACGACGATACTCACCGTCACCCTCCCCGCTCCTGGAAACGCATAATCCTCGATGGCGACGCGGTTCTTTTCCCCCAGCACCGCGGCGCCATTCACGACCGTTTCCGGACAGGACACAACAAACTCCTCACCGCCAGACGCCGTCGTCCTGAGCATGCCCTAAACCAATCCAGAGGCATGGATCAGCGCACCATCGCCGTTATCCTGGACGAAGCTGCCATTGATCGTCTTGAAGTTACGATTACTCCTATCTATTGCCCCGATGAAGGCGTAGTATGACTGGTTAACTGCGACCCTAAATCAGTTCCTGTCGGCATTTCGAGCCCCCGCTGTTTCCGGCCATCTCCATCCCTCCCGCCACATCCTCCGGAACAGCCCGCGCGGCTCCCTTCCGGAAAGCCCCGTCATTCGGAATCATCCATCAGGAACGGAACAGAGTCCCGTTTGAGGACAGAGACGCATTCCCGACCATTTCCGTTGTATCCCACAGCGGGATGGTCCCCGGCCTTACGGATGGCAACGGCATTGACTGTTCGTCCTTCCCTAGCCGGTATTGAGACGAAGGTGCCGTTAACCGAAGTCAGAAGAGGAGAGAAACATGACGATCAAACGAGGTACCGTAGTGAGTCATTCCGGAGCGCTTGAATGGGGGGTCGGCAAGGTGGTGGAGGTGTCCCCCCTCCGGGCAACGATCCTGTTCAGCGATGGAATCACCAGGAAGATTGCTTCCTCCCATTACGCCATCCTCCAGTCGGCAGATCCGGCATCGTTCGTACCGCTTGTCGACACCATCCCGGTTGAAAAACCCCGCGCGACTCCCAAACCGCGGAAAAAGGCGAAACAGCCCGCAGCCTGAACAGCACGACGCATCATTCACCTCCATCCGTCAGACGGGTTTGGGTGGAAAAACGGGGAAATTGCCCTTATAATGCGGCAGCATCCGGTCGAATGGCGGGAAATGCAAAAAATCTATAAAGTTGAAGCCCGTCAGGGGCTACGGGAGGTGGATTTGGGACTGTTTGACGACATCATCGGCGGCATGCTGGCCGGCGGGGATCAGGGGGGGCAGTTGGGCGGTATCCTGGAGGTACTGTCCGGCCTCGACGCGGGAGGGGTGAACGGGCTGGTGAACGCCTTTCAGCAGAAGGGACTGGGGGATATCATCTCCTCCTGGATCGGCACCGGCGAGAACCTGCCGATCACGGCGGAGCAGGTTGCCCAAGGGCTGGGAAGCGATCTGATGGCAAGCCTGGCCGAAAAGAGCGGGCTGTCGGCGCAGGAGCTGAGCAGCCAGATCGCCGGATACCTGCCCGACTTCATCGACACGATCACCCCGGACGGCGCCATCCCCGAGGGAGGGCTGATGGAGTTGGGTATGAAGTACGTCATGGGTCAGTTTTCCTGACCAGGACAGAGACAAGCGCACGATGAAACGGCTGGCGGGGGCCTTCCCGCCAGCCGTTTCCGTTTCTCCGCCCAGGTGGTCCGGTCCCGCACGGCAGTTCCCCATTCCCCATTGCACGCCCCCCTCAATTGTTACCCACATGTCACACACCCGACCGCTCTTCTGCGCTATTCTCCCCTCATTAAAGCCCCTGACGACCAGGTACCGGGGTTTCACGTTCCCTTTGAAACGAGATCACACATGACGGTGAAACAGGCCAGAACCTTCCGGCAGCCTCCCGTATCCCGCATCTCTCCCCTCAGCATCGTGCTGCTCTACGCCCTGAGCGGCATCCTCTGGCTCTTCCTCACGGACAGGGCACCCAAGGCCCCCACCGGGAATCTCCTCGCGTTCTCCGGCCCCGCCCTGTTCATCCTGCTGACGGCTCTCCTGCTGCACCTGCTGATCCGTTTCTTCGTCAGAGAACTGCGGACGAGCGGGCTCATCCTGCAAGCCGCCTTCCAGGCATCGCCGGATGCCATTACCATAAAGCGGCTCCGTGACGGCGTATTCCTGAAGATCAACAGCGGTTTCACCAGGACCTTCGGTTATGCCGAAGGGGAGACCATCGGCAGAACCGCCAACGACCTGGAACTCTGGGAGAATTCGGCCGACCGCCTGCGGCTGGACTCATCTCTGGAGACGAATGGTGACGTACGGGACTTCCAGGCCCTGTTCCGGACACGGGAGGGGAACCTGTTCAGGGGGAGCCTGACTGCGCGGAAGGTGAAGCTGGAGGGTGAGGAGTGCCTGGTGACCATCGTGCACGACCGCACCGCGGAGCTTGAAGCCAGGGAAGAGGCCGAGAAGCTGGCCAACTACGATCCCGAAACCGGCCTTCCCAATCACAGCCTGTTCATGGACCGTCTGGAACGAACCATCGGTCAGGACGCGCGGGCACGGAACAGGACCGCCATCATCTACATCAGCCTGACCGGATACAAGGCCATCGTTGACGTCTTCGGCCATGGCGGAGAATGCCACATCATCAGGCCGCTCTCCCGAAAGATCGTGGCGGCCGTACGTCAACACGACAGCGTCGCCCGCATCAGGCACGACGAATTCGCCGTCATGCTGGGAGGGGTGACCAACGAGGGAGATGTCACGACAATTCTGAACAGGTTGCAGCAGATCTTCGCCCTGCCGTTGCCCACCCCGGAGGGAGAATGCGCCGTGCCGGCCAGCATGGGAGTTGCCTGTTTCCCCTCGGACGGGCTGACCGCGAGCATCATCATGCGCAATGCCCACATCGCCATGAACCAGGCCCGACAGGCGGGCATGCCGCTCCAGTTCTATTCGGAAGCCATGAACAGGAAAGCCATGGAGCGTTTCGCCATCGAGACCTGCATGCTGCGGGCCATCGACGGGGGAGAGTTCTTTCTCTGCTACCAGCCCAAGGTCGAAGTCCACGACATGAAACTCACCGGAGTCGAGGCGCTGGTACGCTGGCAACGCCCGGGAGAGGGTGTTATCCCTCCCGACCGGTTCATCGCGGTGGCTGAGGAGAACGGCATGATCGTGCGGCTGGGGGGGTGGATCCTGCGGGAGGCCTGCCGCCAGAACAAAAGCTGGCAGGACGGGGGACTGCCCCGGACGGTCGTATCGGTGAACATCTCGGCCCGGCAGCTGCGGGAGAACTCCTTCGTGGAACAGGTGGAACACATCCTGGAGGAGACCGGGCTGGAGCCCCGCTACCTGGAGCTGGAGTTGACCGAAAGCGTCGTCATGGCACACTCCGACGAGATCGTCCAGAAACTGATCCGACTGAAGCAGCTGGGGATCGGCATTTCCGTGGATGATTTCGGCACCGGCTATTCATCGCTCTCCTACCTGAAGCACCTCCCCGTCGACACCATCAAGGTTGACCGTTCCTTTGTGCGGGACATCGTCCATGACCCGGACGACAAGGCGATCGTGGAGGCCGTCATCGCCATGGGGCACGCCCTCGGCCTGACCGTCATCGCCGAGGGGGTGGAAACCCGGGAGCAGCTGGAGTTTCTGCGCAGCCATAACTGCAACCAGGCCCAGGGGTATTACTTTTCCAAACCGCTGCTTCCCGATCACCTGGCAAACTTCCTGCGCACGCACTGTCCGGAGACGCCCCCCCTCCCCGCAACGGCACCCCTCTCCCCGGCCGCGCCTCTTGCCGTCGCACCCCCAGCGGAAGGGACAATGGCCGTCGAGCCGCACTGCATCGGCGATATCAGCCTCCCCATCCCTCCGGCCCATCCCGGCGACAACCTGTCCGTGGTCCTGAAGCGCTTCCAGACCGAGAAGGGGCTCCTGGTCCTGCCGGTGGTGGATACGGGGAGCATCATCGGCATCCTCAACCGTTCCATCTTCCTGGAAGAGCACGTCATCGGCATGCACGGCTTCGCCTTCCAGATCAACCACTCCAAGAAGATGCGCGACCTGATGGCGCCACCCCCCCTGATCCTGGAGGCCTCGACCCCCATAGAGGAGGCGGCCCGCGCCATCCAGGGGCTGGGAGAGGGGGTGAGGATCGACAATGTCTGCGTGGCGCGGGACGCAACCTACCTGGGAATCATCGATGTCAACCGCTTCATCGGCGCCATAACCGAGATCAACCTGAGCCTGGCCAAGGGGGCCAACCCCCTCACCGGCCTACCGGGAAACGAGAGCATCCAGCGGGAGATCACCAACCGCCTCGCCTCCGGGCGCCCTTTTGACATCGCCTACATCGACGTGGACAACTTCAAGCCGTATAACGACTATTACGGTTTCCAGAAGGGGGATGAAGTCATCAAGGTGCTCGGCGACACCATCACCAGCGCCATCAATTCCCCATCGTCCGGTCCCTCCGGGTTCTGCGGCCACATCGGCGGCGACGACTTCATCCTCATCACCGAACCGCACGGATCAGCGGAAGTGGCCGCACGGATCATCCATGACTTCGAGCGCCAGCTCCCGCTCCTCCACGGCAGAAGCGACTGCGCCGCCGGCTGCTACGTCTCCACCAACCGCAAGGGAGAGCACGAGACCTTTCCCCTGCTCTCCCTCTCCATCGGCATCGTCAACACCCTGCAGACGCCGGTCAGCTCCTACGGCCAGCTGGCATCCCTCTCCACCGAGGTCAAGCGGCTGGCGAAACGCCAGCCAGGCTCTTCGGTCGTCATCAACCGGAGGCAGAAGGTGGAGACGGAGGAGGCCGGAGCCCGCGACTCATGGATTCCGCCACGGGAGCTCAGGGAACGTTTCCCCACCGTCCCGCTGCCATGACGGGTCAGCACCGTCACCCGCGGCAACCGCAACGGTGGATGATTTCGGAAAGGCGCTTCGAGCGGTGTATCGAGGCACCTGTATTTCTTCGCGAACTTCGTGTAAACAGCTGTTTTTTGTTGGAGACATAGCGAGGAAGCCTGCGATCTGCTCCCTATCCTTTGGGGCTGTAGTGCCGCTTGAGCCAGCGGCTCAGTCCGTCCAGACCGGGGAACAGCACCCGCTCGTTCACGTTGGCCTGATCCAGTTTGTCCCGTATCTCCCACTTCAGGGAGGCGGGGATGACGATCTTGCGCGCCAGGGAAGGGTGCCCGGCCAGCCAGTCGTCCAGCACCAGGGTCGGGTCTGACATAATCGAACAGAAGGCGTACTGGTTGACGATCCGGTCGTCAATGGAGGGGGGTTCGAAGAAGATGGTCACCTTGCCGTCGGCCAGGGCATCCAGCGCGTCCAGGGAGTTGACGCACTCGTTGAGGACCTGGAGGGTCATGACGTTGGCCCCCTCCAGCTCCAGCCGCTCCCTCAGGCAGCGGGGGAGCAGCTCGTGAGCCTTGACGTAGTTGACCGCCCAGATCACGCCGTCCCGGTCGAATGTGTCGATGGCGGCGGTAGCGAAGTGCATGGCGATGAAGGGGGAATAGGTCCAGTCCAGGATGCGGGTGGGGAGCCCGAAGTGCTGGGCAACCGAGAGCCAATGCCAGAGGGAGTCCCGCTCCACCACGCTGCGGTGCGCGTATTTCCTGAAGTTGCGCAGCAGGTGCCGCTCCAGCTTGACGTACTCGCCACCCAGACGGATCAGAGATGTCTCCAGCCGGTAGTCGGCATCGGACAGCCCCCGGAAGGCGTACCTCGACCTGAAACGTCCGATATCCTCATTCCACGAGTGTGCGAACAGTTCGCGCTGCAACTCCTCCCAGGATGCGACGGTAACGACTTCCATCCCTGATTCCTCCTGTTTCGGGTCAAAAAGCACCCCTGACCTGTTGTTCGCGGCCAGCCCCCATGACTCCGGAACACCCGGAAGAGCGCCAGCCCAGCATCCCCCTGCCGTTCACACACCGCTTCTCCGTCCGCCGGCCCCTAGTCCCGGGCCGAGACCTTCGCGGGCTCCCTAAGACGGAGAAACATCACGGTTTCACGGTGACTATAGCATCCCCATGTCACGAAGACGTACCGGCCAGGAGACGTGCCGGTTACATCTTGTCACCAAAAAAAGTAACGATATCGTAACTTTATATTCTAATGAACCCATGGTATCCGATAGGCGTCCCGCTTGTTTCACGACGGCGGCGAAATCCGGTCGAGCCGGGCCCGACCACCTGATACGGATTCCCGGCGTTGGCAACAACCACATACAGACAGTCCACGGAGGAACGATGAAGAAGACGGCACTACTCACCATGGCACTGGTGGCATCCCTCAGCCTGAATGCAGCCGCGGAAACCATCAGGCTCAACGGCTCGTCCACCGTGACCAAAGCGGTCATGTCGAAGATCCAGGAACCGTTCAAGAAAGCCACCGGCATCGACCTGGCCATCACCGGGAACGGCTCGGGCAACGGCGCCAAAGATCTTCTGGACGGAACCTGCGATGCCGCCATGGCTTCGGAATCCATCGCCGACCTGGCGCGAAAGCTCCCCGCACTCTCCGCGCCGGAGATCAAGACCTTCGTAGTCGCCGAGGACGAGATCAAGGTCTTCGTCAACAAGGCCAACCCGGTGAGCACACTCTCCCGGGAACAGATCAAGGGGCTGCACACCGGCAGGATCAGAAACTGGAACGAAGTGGGAGGCCCGGACATGGAGGTGATCGTCGTCACCTCCCACAAAAACTCCGGTAACCGGGCCGCATTCCGCGGCATCGCCATGGATGGCGAACCGTACACGGCCGACGCCATCGAGGAAGCATCGGACATCGCCGAGATCAAGGAAGTAGCCACCATTAAGGAATCCATCTCCGCCATCGGCGCGGCCTTCATCGACGACAGCGTCAAGGTCGTGGATGCCCCCAGGATGGCCCGCCAGCTCCTCCTCATCACCAAGGGAGAGCCGTCCCCTTCGGTCCGGAGGCTGCTGGAGTTCATCACCAACGAAGGTGCCCGCTACATCAAATAGGTACGCCCCCCCCGCACCACTGCTGCACGGCATTCCGCAACCGTCACGGCCGGTGCCGTCTTCCCGGAGCGGCATCACCCCGCACCGCAAGCGGCACCTTTCCGACGAACCGCTGAACTACGACAGGGGGGGAGAAACCTCCCCGCCCTTCCGGACGCACTCCACTCACCCAGGGACAGCCATGACCATACGAACGAAGCTCATCCTGAACGCGACTGTTGTCGTTGTCATTGTCGCGATCTACGCGGCCGTCGGCATCACCGGCCTTGGCCTGATCCGCGGGAAGGTCGGCTACCTGCTGCGGAACAGCACCCCCTTCCAGATCCGGACCACCGAGCTCCAGAGGGCGCTCCAGGCCTGCGTTGCCGACCTGGTCAAGGTGAGCGTAGCATCCTCTCCCGACGAATTCGCGCGCTTCACGGCCCTCTCCTCCCGGTCTCTGGAGGAGGTGCGCGGCGCGGAAGAGGCGCTCTCCCTCCTTTCCGGAAAGAAGCGCGGACTGGCCACGGAGTTGAGCGACATGTCCGACCAGGTTGTCGCCATCACGGAGAAGCGCCTGAGGGCTGAAACGGATGTGACGGAATCCCACCGGGTAATCACGGAGCGGAGCCGGGAGATGGCCGCGGGGCTGCGCGAACTGGCCCGCCGGATCACGGGACTCCAGTCATCCTATTCACGGGTATTCGTGAACGCCTTCGACTCCTCCAAGAGCAGCACCAACAGACTCAGGGAGATGGAAACCCTGAAATCATCCCTGGAGCAGATGCAGACTTACCTCCTCACCGTCCAGACGGCGCGGGAGAAGCGGCAGCTGACGATCCTGAAGAGTAGACTGAACGGCATTATGGATAATTTCCTCGACAACCGGCTGGTGAAGGAATCGACGGAGCTGGGCGCGGCGGGAAGAGTCATCAAACAGAGACTCCCCATCCTGCTGGATGCCCATGCCGCCGTGCTGTCCCGACAGGACGACGCCAGCCGCCAGCAGTACGAGACGCTTCTGGTGGAGCTGAAGGACCGCACCATCGGCACCCTGCTGCTGAACCTGGACCTGGCGGTCTCATCGGCGTCGAAGGAGGCCAGCTCCGCCAATCACCGGCAGGACAGCGCCTTCTCCCGGTCAGCGGCCTCCGTGGAGATCCTGGCCAACAACAGCGCCCTGTCGGCCGCCGGCCTGACCATCGACGGCCTGGCCTCTCGCCTCTTCAGCGCATCCTCCCCAACGGAGGTGGAGCGGATCGAAGGGGAGATCATTTCCCTCCTCGGCCGGGTCTCTCTGTACCGGAAAGCCCTGGAGCAGGGACTGGCAAAGATCGGAGCCGGAGATGAGATCAGGCTGCTCCACCACGCCTCGGCGTCGCTCCAGAACATGCGCGACCTCCTGCTGGGACAGGAGGGGGTGATCGCCAAGGTACGGCTGCAACAGACGATGAAGCAGGACGCCCTCCGGGTGAACGACAGGCTGCGGGAGATGGTCATCGGCTACGCCGCCGATGGCAGGGAAACGGTGCTGGAGGCTCACAGGGGACAGGAAAAGGCGGGGCAGGAGGTGAACGCCATCCTCCGTCTCAGCATCCTGATGAACATCGTCGTCGGCGCAACGGTCATTATCGTCAGCGTCATCTCCGGGGTCGTCCTCTACCGGACGATCGTGAGACCGGTTACAGCCGCCGGCGACACCCTGGAGCAGGCCGAAAAGGGGAACGATCTCCGGGCCCGCTTCACCGCGGAACGCGACGACGAGATCGGCGCCCTGTGCAGGGCGTACAACGGCTTCATGGAGCGGGTGCACGGCGCGGTATCCCAGATCGCCGACTTCACCGGTCACGTGGACTCGGCCTCGGGAGAGCTTTTCCGTTCCTCCAGCTCCATGGCTGATCAGGCAAAAAACCAGGCCGAGCAGGCAACCGCCATCGCCACGGCAGCGGAACAGATGTCCGCCACCAGCAACGACATGGCCCACAACACCCGGTCGGCAGCCGATTTCGCCCAGGGGCTGAAGGAGACGGCCCTTCAGGGGAGCGACGTGGTGCAACAGGCCATCGCGGGCATCACCACGGTCACCACGTCCATCGGCGAGGTGACCAGTGCCATGGAGCGCCTGACCCTGAGTTCGGAAAAAATAGGGGAGATCGTCTCGGTGATCGAGGAGATAGCCGACCAGACCAACCTCCTTGCCCTGAACGCGGCCATCGAGGCAGCCCGGGCAGGTGAGCACGGGGCGGGATTCGCGGTGGTCGCCAGGGAGGTCAAGAGTCTGGCCATGAAGACCGCCGACTCCACCCGGGAAATCTCCGACATGATCCGCACCATGCAGAGCGAAACAACCCTGGTGGCCACATCCATGGAGAAAAGTTCCGCCGACGTACGGTCGGGCGTGGTTCTGGCCAACGGGGCCGGAGAGGCTCTGATGGAGATCGTCGGCCAGGTTGAAAAGGTCACCGAAATGATCGGCCTGATGGCCACCGCCTCCCGGGAGCAGTCGGCAACGGCCGCGACCATCACCACGACCATAAGCCGCATATCCGATGCCACCCTCGACTCAGCCGCCTCCCTGGCCCGCAACGCGGAAGCGGCGGAGCATCTGTCGGGGCTGGCCGGCAGACTCCAGGGCCGGGTCGCCTTCTTCAGGCTCTAGGAGGGTGCCACCCGGGACTCCCGGCGCTCCATTACAGGTCACCGGTGACGCAACACGACCTGTTCCGAAAAAATCCCGTGAGGGGATATACTGATACCGGGAGGTGTCGTCATGAAATGGATTCGCCCGAGGGTGTGGAAATGGACCGAAATCGCCCAGCTCAAGTGGAGCGCCGTTTTCTTTGGGATGGTGGCGGGAGCGTTCCTGGCCGAGTATGTGAAACAGTACGCGCTGGCGCTGCTCCTGCTGGCAGCCCTGCTGGCCATCAGGCCGCTGGTGTATTTTTTCAGGGACAGTGACTGACCGCCGCACCGAAAACCGGATCACCCGCGCGAAAGCGCTGGTATTCCCCTCACCGGCGGAAAGCGGAGCGCATCCGCACCACAGCCGACATCCCGTCTCCCCCACAACGGCTCCGACGTACCGCTCCTCCTTCTTCGCGCGGATGACGCGAAACCGCTTCTCGCTTCTCTTCTCCATGTCTCCGTCTGTTTCCACCTTCAAGCCGCCCGCCGGTACGGTTCGGGTGCGGACTCTCCGCATCACCGCAGCTGGATCAGGTACACACCACCTGTTTCCAAAAGGTTGCATTCCAGCCACCGGATCGTAATTTCAATCCGTTAGCATGCATCATCAGAACAAGGCGCACGACTCCCCTGACACGAAGCCGTGCATGCACACGGAGGAACGACCATGACCACACCGCACGCCAGCGAAACACCGCACACACCGGCTCCGAACATAACAGCCGGGAATCTCGGGTCACTCTTTTCAGCCATCACCACCAGGCTTGAAGAATTCGAGACTCTCCTTCGGCAAAAGAGGTTAATGCACCAGGCATCCCTGAACGATTCGGGACGGAATCAGGGGTTTCTGTACCCCTGAATCCGGAACAGACCACCCCAGGCACGTATCCGGAGGCCCCATGGGAAAGAAGAACCGGGTCATTCTGACCGCGGTGAAACACAAGCAGGGTTCGGTTCCGACCGCGCCGACGGAAACCATCCCCCAGCTCCTGGAGCGAACGGGCGTCCGGTTTGACACCAGGGAGGCGCTTCTCGACACCCTCCCCTTCTCCCTGAACGACGTAACGGCCGGATCGGAAAACGAACTCCAGGCGGTTGTGGCCGGAAGCCGGGAACGGGTGGACCTGCCGCTGGTCATCCAGGAGTCCAATTACTTCGCCAACATGGTGCGCCGCGCAGATGCGGGGGAATTCCCCCGGAGGGTCGTGACCGATCTGGAGCGCTTCCTGGCGGACAATCCCACCGGTATCTGGGAGAACAGCTGGGTGCGCTTCCCCCGCGGCCGCCTCTCGCCCTTCGCCCGGGAGGTGCTGGAACAGGATCTGCTGGCCGACAAGCGGGACCCGGCACGGGGACGGCGCGGCGACGCGGAACGCTTCGCCCACCAGGACGCCTCCGCCGGCGACATGCTGCGCATTCCCGTCAGCTACCTTATCAAGCTGGCGCTGGCCGACCTGATCGGGAGACAGCCGCGGCTTCCCGAGATCGTCAGGCGAACCGGCATCCGGCTGATGGAGCATTACCTGAACGACAACAGCTCTCCGGAGACCTTCTCCTTCAACGTGGTTCCCCTGCGCCCCTCCCTGGGTATGGGACGGTCCGTCGCCCGGGAGAGCGGCATCCGTTTCCTGTTGAGCCAGTTCCTGATCACCTACGCCAACCAGGTGTTCGGTCTGGAAGAGCAGGGGCAGAAGGCCATGACCTATTTCGCCCCCCACCCCCCGGTGCGGCAGAAGGAGCTGAACAACCTGGTCTCCGACTCCTTCTACCGCGACCTGTTCATGAGCCCCTGCCTCTCCGGCTGGGACCGGGGAGAGGAGAAGCACCGCTACATGCAGCTCTGCCACCAGGTGCTCTCCCGCAGCCAGCTCAATGCCGTGGCAAAACTGCGCGACGCGGGCATCATCACCACCAACCTGGTGGTGCTCCCCAACCTGTCCAACATCAGCCTGGCCAACAACGGCACCCACATCAGCCTCGGCAGCAGGCGCATCGGAAACGCCATGGCCGACCCGGGGAGCGACTTCGACGCCCGCCACGAGAAGCGGCTGGGCGACCTGGCCATCAAGATCATCGAGCACTTCCTCCCCCTGTTCGTGGGAACCTACAGCGCGGCCCCCTACCGGCTGGCCTTCACCGATTTCCACCCCGAGCGGGCCCTGGGCTTCCTCCCCCACGAACTTGACTTCACCCACCTGCGCATGCTCTGGAGGCGGTGGCGCACGAAGGCCGACCTGTCCGTGTTCGCACAGCCCCTGACCCCCTTCGGCCCCGAACGGCTCGACCGGCTGATCGGCTCCCTGTTCGGCCTGCGGGGGGACTTCGTGCCGGACTACCGCCTGATCGATTATCTGGCCTGCCTTCTCTCCACCGAGCGCAGTCCGGCGCTGAACGGCCAGCCGGGCAGCTACGACCGGTTGCGCCGCGACCTGGCCGACATGGGGATCTTCGACGAGCAGATGTCGGTCTACCTGCTCTGCAAGCTGCGCGAATACGGCACGATGCGGTTCTCCGGCTTCGAGGGGCGCTACTACAGCCAGTTCGAGACCTTCGAGGGGGACATGGGACGGGCGGCGGATCTGCAGAATCTGATCACGGCCCTGGCCTACCTCTACCTGGCCGAGGGAATGGAGCATCGTCACATCCCCGACACTCCCCACGTGGAGAGCGAACGGCGACAGATCTTCTTCGGCGCGGCCATCGGCATCCCCACCTTCTTCGTCCGCAAGGACAGCCCCAACCGATTCCTGAAGAAGATCCTCGACCGGACCGAGCAGACCCGTCCCAGTCGGCGCTATCCCGGTTATCTGCGGGTCCACAACCGCGAATACTGTCTGGCGCTGCTGCGGCTGATCAGGGAAGAGGGGGCCGGCCTGGTGGAGCTGATGGGGCTGGCCCCGACCCTGGACGACCTGGAAGAGCGGCTGCGCGATCCGCGCCACTCGGCCCTGGGGCGCCTGACCACCGGCATCCTGGGGGAGCTGAACGCGGAGTCCCCCCTGGGGGTGGACTCCCGCGACTTCAACTGCGCCGCGGAACAGTACTACCGCACCACCCTGCGTCGGCGTCACATGGATGAGGCCTACGGCTTTCTGGAAGATTCCTGCCGGCTGATGGAGCTGGACGGGACGCACGGAGGGAGCGATCTGCGCCAAGCCCTGGCCGCAATCCTTCAGGGACAACCAGGCGGAGAGCTGCTCCGCCGGTCGCGGAGAGAGCTGCTGGAGGAGCGGGCGGACAGCGGCACCCTGCGCCAGGTCATGAATCTGCTGCTGTTGAGCGTCCGTCACGACGAGCTGCGCTTTGCCCCCCACACCACCACAAGGAGTGAAACACCTGATGATGCACCAGTACATAGAGCGGGATAGCGGCCGGGTCGTTACGGAACGGCTGGTGGCCGATGACGCGATCAGGCTGCTCTACCACGGCGTGCGTGAGAACAGCGGCCGCCTCTTCGATCTTCTGGTCAGCAGCCGTGTCTCGCGCATCCTGGGGGCGATCCGGTTCGACCGCCCGGTCATCTCCCGCCGGCCCCTGGCAACCCGCTACGGCATCGATACCGCTGAACTGCTGGACGCTCCGGAGAGCCTCGATACCCTGCGCAAGCTGTTCGAGCGCAGGATCAGGTACGAACAGTGTCGCCCCATGCCCGAAGGGAGAGACGCAATCCTGTCTCCGGCCGACGCCCGGGTGCTGTGCGGATCGTTGCGGGAGACATCGCTGCTCTTCCTCAAGGACAAGTTCTTCGGGTTCGAGGAACTCCTGGGAAAACGGGAGACTGACTGGGCCGCCGGATTCGCGGACGGCGATTTCGCCCTCTTCCGCCTGACTCCGGACAAGTATCACTACAACCACACCCCCGTGGCGGGGCGGGTGGTGGACTTCTACGCCATCGACGGAGAGTACCACTCTTGCAACCCTGAGGCCGTGGTCTGTATGGCCACCCCCTTTTCCAAGAACCGCAGGGTGGTGACCATCATCGACACCGATGTGGAGCACGGCAGCGGCGCGGGGCTGGTGGCCATGATCGAGGTGGTGGCGCTGATGATCGGCGACATCGTCCAGGCCTACAGCGTCGACGGGTACCAGTCGCCCCGTCCCATGGAGGTCGGCCTGTTTCTGGAAAAGGGGCGGCCCAAAAGCCTGTTCCGGCCGGGGAGCAGCACCGACATCCTGCTGTTCCAGTCACAGCGGGTCAGGTTCTGCGAGGACCTGCTGAAGAACATGGGGCGTGGCGGGGTGTCGAGCCGTTTCAGCAGAGGCTTCGGGACCCCCCTGGTGGAGACCGACGTCAGGGTCAGGTCCCTGATCGGCCGGGTTGCGAGATGATGCACGACACGGGAGAGGAGGAACAGCACGATGAGTGAAGCGGTTCTCCTGGGATGCGCCACGCTGCTGCTGGCTCTGTACCTGGGATGGGGATTCAGGGTGCTGCCCCGGGAGGGGTGGCAGATCGTCGCCGCCCTGCCCACCGGGAAAAGCGGGCCCCGCCACTGGCGCGGAACGAACCTTACCTGGTACGGCGTCCTGAGCGCTAACGCCCACTTGGCGGCAGTGACGGTCTTCCTGGTGCTGATGGGGGCTCGCGGGGTGCCCACGGGAATTTCCCTGCTGCTGGCCCTGGCCCTCCTGGGGGTCTACGTGCCTGCCTCGCGCCTGGTGGCCAGGGTGGTGGAGAAGAAGAGACACACCTTCACGGTGGGGGGAGCGGTCTTCGTCGGCATTCTGACGGCTCCCCCCCTGGTGTGGCTCTACAATCGGGCCGCCGTTGCAACCGGCGCAACGACCGTTCCGGTTATGACGGCCTGCGCGGCCATGGCCACCGCCTACTGCTTCGGCGAGGGGCTGGGACGCCTGGCCTGCATCAGTTTCGGTTGCTGCTACGGCAGGCCGCTCGCGTCCTGTTCCGGTTGGCTGCGCCGGCTGTTCAGCGGGCGCTGCTTCGTCTTCTTCGGGGAGACCAGGAAAATCGCCTATGCAGGGGGGCTGGAGGCGACGGAGGTCATCCCGGTCCAGGCCTTGACCGCCACCCTGCTCAGTGTCTGCGGAGTGGCGGGCATCGCGCTCTTTCTTGGCGGCCATTTCCGGACATCATTTCTGACGTCCATCCTGGCAAGCCAGCTCTGGCGCACCCTGTCGGAGCAGTTGCGGGCCGATTACCGCGGAGCGGGGCGTTTCACCGCCTATCAGATCATGGGAATGCTGGCAACGCTGTACGCCCTGGCAACGGCCCTGCTCCTGGGCAACGACGGTGGCACGCTTCCCCGGCTCCTCCAGGGGGTGTCGGCACTCTGGAACCCGCGCCAGATCCTGGCTCTCCAGTGCCTCTGGCTCACGATCTTCCTGTATACCGGCCGCAGCACGGTGACCGGATCACGTATCAGCTTTCACGTCCATCGGGACAGGATCTGACGGCACCCTCGCCGCTACGGCCGGTCTCCTGTCCCCCCTCCCCGCTCCCCAGCGCGCTTGCCACGGCAGGGTGCGCTGGTACCATAGTACCTGACATCTCATCCCGTATCCTGGAAACGGCTGACGAGGTTCATACCACGCAGCCCGCGGCAACGCGGGAACCGGCGCATGCATCCAGCCGGACTGATGGGGTGCCCGCACCGGAATGTTCCGGCCATGTTCCGTATCCGAAGCGGCGACTTCAACCCGTTGCTTCTCGTTGAGGGAAACCTCGGCTCCTCTCCCTGCAAGGGGGCAGGAGGGGGAAGAAGGTTGAAGGGGAGAGACGTCCAGGCCACTGCAAAGATCATATGCGGATAGCACTGAAACACAGGGAGGACAGTATGGAGCGACGGCTGAAACAGTTACTTGACGATGCGGCGGACGCGATCCTGATCGCCGACCGGGAGGGGACGATCCTCTTCTGGAACGCCGGGGCGACACGGATCTTCGGTCATGACGCGGGCGAGGCGATGGGCCGGTCCCTGGACCTGATCATCCCCGAAAATCTGCGGGAGAGGCACTGGGAAGGATACCGCAGGGTCATGGCGACCGGAGAAACCCGCTACGCCACCGGCCTCCTCACCTCCCCCGGCGTGCGCAAAGACGGCAGCCGCGTCTCCCTGGAGTTCAGCATGGTCCTCCTGCGGGACGAAGCCGGGGAGATGGAGGGATGTGCCGCCATCATGCGGGACGTGACGGAACGCTGGCAGCGGGAGCGGGAACTGAAGCAGCGTCTGGCGGCCTGCGAGGCACAACGGGACGGGTCATTGACCTGAGTTTTACGAGAAAAGGAGGTTCGACATGGGTATCAGGATCAACGACACCATCACCTGGGTCGGCAAGGTTGACTGGGAGCTGCGCCATTTTCATGGTGAAGAGTATTCCACCCACCGGGGTTCGTCCTACAACGCCTATCTGCTGCGGGACGGGAAAACGGCGCTCATCGACACGGTCTGGGCTCCCTTTGCGGGGGAGTTCGTGCGCAACCTGGGCCGGGAAATCGACCCGGCGGGGATCGACTACATCATCGTCAACCACGGCGAAAGCGACCACAGCGGCGCGCTGCCGGAACTGATGCGCCTGATCCCCGAGACCCCCATCTACTGCACGGCCAATGCGGTCAAGTCGCTGAAGGGGCAGTACCACCAGGAGTGGAACTTCCATGTGGTCAAGAGCGGCGACCGGCTGAATCTGGGCACAAAGGAGCTGATCTTCATTGAAGCGCCCATGCTCCACTGGCCGGACACCATGTTCTGTTACCTCACGGTTGACAATACCCTCTTCAGCAGCGATGCCTTCGGCCAGCATTACGTCACCGAACTGCTCTTCAACGATCTGGTGGACCAGGAGGAACTGTTCCAGGAGTGCATCAAGTACTACGCCAACATCCTGACTCCCTTCAGCCCCCTGGTGGAGCGGAAGATCGGGGAATTTACGGCCCTGAACCTGCCGCTGGACATGATCTGTACCAGCCATGGCGTGATCTGGCGCGACAATCCGCTCCAGATCGTGACGAAGTACCTGGAGTGGGCCGCCGGTTACCGGGAAAACCGGATCACGATCCTGTACGACTCCATGTGGAACGGAACACGCAGGATGGCCGAGGCGATCGCCGAGGGCATCCGCGGGGAAGAGCCCGGGGTGGTGCTCAAGCTCTTCAACGTCTCCCGCTCCGACAAGAACGACATCATCACCGAGGTGTTCAGGTCCAAGGCGATCCTGGTCGGCTCGCCCACGGTCAACCGGGGCATCCTCTCGGCAGTGGCGGGGATTCTCGAGGAGATGAGGGGGCTTGGCTTCAAGAACAAGCAGGCGGCTTCCTTCGGGGCCTATGGATGGAGCGGAGAAGCGGTGGGGATGATCGCCGCACGGTTGCGGGAAGGGGGATTCACCTTGGCCGACGAAAACCTGAAGCTCCTCTGGAATCCGGGCGACCAGGAACTGGCCGACTGCGCCTCCTTCGGCGCCCGGTTTGCCCGATCGGTCCCCTTTCCCTGAGCCCGCCGGGGCCCACAGTCCCCGGCAACCAGTCCCTCCTTTCCCTGGGGGCGCCTATCCGCGTCCCCTCCCCTTTCTTTAACCAGATTCGGGAAGGCAGCCCCCCCCGCACTATCCCGCCGCGAACCGAATTCAGCATCTGTCCGGACGCGCCAGCCCGTTTTCCCGGGACCGCTGGTTTTTTTGGCCGTATTTGACCATGGTCAAACCCTCCCGCGCGACTTCAGGGTACGTTGACGCATCGGACGGCGCCCCCGAGGACGTCGGACCGGCCGGACGTATCTTCGCGTACAGGGAGGACGGATCACCGTGCAGAACAGGAAGCATGCAACGCCGGGGCCCACCGGACTCAACGGCAGGCTCACCAGGATACACCTGCACTGCCGGGCTCCCCTCTGGGGCGAACGCCAGCCCATGACGTTCAAATACGCGTTCTGGAGTTTTGTCAGCGGCACCCTGGGCATCCTGGCGATCCTCAAGGCAACGCAGCTGGTCGGACACCCGCTGCTGATCGGCTCCTTCGGCGCATCGGCGGTACTTCTGTTCGGCGCCACCAGTTCACCCCTGGCCCAGCCCCGCAACCTCATCGGAGGGCACCTGGTCTCCGCCTGCGTGGCGGTGCTCATGGTGTCCCTCTTCGGTTCCAGCCCCTTCACCATTGCCTGTGGCGTGGGGCTTGCCATCTTCGCCATGAACCTGACCCACACGACCCACCCTCCCGGCGGAGCCACCGCTCTGATCGGCATCCAGGGGGGTGCGGGACCGGAGTTCATCCTCGTTCCGGTACTGCTGGGAGCCGCCATCCTCCTGGTTACCGCCATCTTCACCAACAACGTCGTATACCACCGGTCATACCCGAAACAGTGGCTGTAGCCGGTGGAACGAGGGGCGACTACCCCGGAAACGACAGACGGAAGCCGCCAAATGCAGGTTTGTTGACATGGATCAAGTTCACGCGGGAGACCGTGCCGTATGCTGGAAACCGGATGCGCGAACGAACCGCATCACGGAGAGAGACTAATATTAGTGCGGACAATCAAACACCACAGGAGGATTCATCATGGGAATGTTCTGTAACCAGTGCGAACAGGCGGCCAACGGGACCGGATGCACCATAGCGGGCGTATGCGGCAAGAAACCGGAGGTGGCAACCCTCCAGGACCACCTGCTCTACGGCCTGAAGAGCCTGGCGCTCTATGCCGACAAGATCGGACGCCACCCCGAGATCGACCGTTTCACCATCGAGGGGCTCTTCACCACCGTCACCAACGTGGACTTCGACGCAACCCGCATCAGCGACATGATCACCCGCTGCTACCAGCTGAAGGAAACAGCCAAGGCAGCGGCCGGTGTCACCATTCCGGGTGAGGTCGCCGCCTGGCAGCCGGCCCCGGACCTCCAGGGGCGGATCGCCCAGGGTGAGGCCTACGGCATTAACAGCCAGCACGACAACGAAGACATCCGTTCCGTCATCGAGATCCTCATGTACGGCCTGAAGGGAATGGCCGCCTACATGGATCACGCCATGATCCTGGGCAAGGGGGACGACGAGGTGATGGCCTTCTTCCAGAAGGCCCTGGCCGCCACCACCGATCCCAACCTGGGGCTGATGGACTTCGTCGGCCTGGCCATGGAGTGCGGCAAGCAGAACCTGACCGTCATGGGACTCCTGAACAACGCCCACACCAACAGCTACGGCCACCCGGTCCCAACGCCGGTACAACTGGGCACCAGGGCGGGCAAGGGAATCCTGGTCTCCGGCCATGACCTGAAGATGCTGGAGGAGCTGCTCAAACAGACCGAATTCACCGGGATCAACATCTACACCCACGGCGAGATGCTCCCGGCCCACGCCTACCCCGGGCTGAAGAGGTACGCTCATCTGGCGGGCAACTTCGGCGGCGCCTGGCAGGATCAGGCCAAGGAGTTCGCCGCCTTCCCCGGCGCCATCATCTTCAACACCAACTGCATCCAGAAGCCTGCCGATTCCTACACCGACCGGCTCTTCACCTGGGGCCTGGTCTCCTGGCCGGATGTGAAACACATCGACGGCTGGGACTTCTCCGCCGTGATCACAAAAGCCCTGGAATGTCCTGACCTGCCGGAGGCCCCGGGCAAGGAGATCCTCACCGGCTTCGGCCACAACGCCGTGCTGGGGGTGGCGGACAAGGTCATCGACGCGGTCAAGAGCGGCGCCATCAAACACTTCTTCCTCATCGGCGGCTGCGACGGCGCCAAATCGGGGCGCAACTACTACACCGAGTTCGCCGAGAAACTCCCGAAGGATACGGTGATCCTGACCCTGGCCTGCGGCAAGTATCGCTTCAACAAGCTTGACTTCGGCGATATCGGCGGAATCCCGCGGCTCCTGGACATCGGTCAGTGCAACGACGCCTACTCGGCCATCCAGATCGCCGTGGCTCTGGCGGGCGCTTTCAATTGTGGCGTCAACGACCTGCCGCTCTCCATGATCCTCTCCTGGTACGAGCAGAAGGCGGTGGTCATCCTGCTGACGCTTTTGCACCTGGGGATCAAGAACATCAAGCTGGGACCGACCCTGCCGGCCTTCATCACTCCCGCCGTGCTCAGCTTCCTGGTGGAGAACTTCAACATCGGCCCGATCACCACGGCCGAGGCTGACATCAAGGCCATTCTGGGATAGGGCCCACGGCCAAACGAGGCACGAACGGACGCCCCGCGGGAAACCGCGGGGCGTTGTTACGTATTTCCGAGAGCGGATTCCCGCCCCCTGATGACGGATCGCATGCCGCACCCACGGCACCTCCGTCAACCGTTCGGCCGGATTTGCACCATAAAAGACAAGGCCGGAACGAATGGTTCCGGCCTTGTCCGCGTCGAGCGGAAACTCCGTCAGTGGGTTTGACACCGCACCCCCCGCTGTCGGAGCAGCCTGTCCATGGTCGCCGGCCTGATGTACCAGAACTTTCCGACCTTGACACACCCCTCAAGATTGCCGCGCAGAGCTTCCAGCCTCATTTCATTATAGTGAACGCCCCACAGCCTGCAGGCGTCCTGCAAGCGAATATAGGACATCTTCCGAGCGTTTTCGGTTGATTCCGGCGTCACGTATGTATTGGGATTTACCCGTGCCATCCTGTTCCTCAAGCTCATCCGGTCCGTGACGGTGACCGCGGCAATCAGGGGATCTATGTGAACCTTCCCTCTTCACCCGGAAGAGGGAAGGATGGTGAGCCCCCGCCATGGCGGGGAGGTGTCCGCGGAGCCCCGGAAACCGTGACCCCGCGGACATTTGGTGTTACCGGTGCGTATAGGAGGGAAGCAGACGGGGCGACTCGGTGTCGTCCTTGATGCCCGCCTGTTTGCGCTCCTGGGCAAACTTGGTTACGTGATCCAGCGACAGCTTGCCGACGCTTACGCCCTTCACGGCTGCCGCCGCGCTCTTGCCGGCGGCGCGACCGAACACGATGATGTCCAGGAGCGAGTTGCCCATCAGACGGTTACGTCCGTGAACACCGCCGACAGCCTCACCGGCGACCAGCAGATTGGGGATTCCGGACATGCATTCGGTATTGATGTCGATGCCGCCGTTTTGATAATGGAGCGTCGGGTAGACGATGATCGGTACCTTGCGGATATCAACGCCGTGCTTGCCGAACATGTGCAGCATGCCGGGAATACGTTTCTCGATGGCGCCTTCGCCCAGCAGGAGCTCGATCATCGGCGTGTCGAGCCATACACCCTCACCGGTCCCGGTGCTGATGGCCTTTTTCCGGTCCTTGCACTCGCGGATGATGGAAGCAGCCGTGACGTCGCGGGTTTCCAGGGGGTTCATGAACACTTCGCCGTCGCAGTTGACCAGCTTGGCTCCCAGGCTGCGGACCTTCTCCGTCACCAGCGCGCCGAAGATCTGCTCCGGGTATGCGGTGCCGGTGGGGTGATACTGGAGCGTGTCGGCATAGAGCAGCTTCGCTCCGGCACGGTATGCCATAACAAGACCGTCGGCAGTGGCGCCATAGTGGTTGGAAGTGGGGAAACCCTGGTAGTGAAGACGGCCCGCACCGCCGGTGGCGATAATGACGGTCTTCGCACGGGCGATGAGAATCTCTTTCGTCTCCATATTGAGCAGCACCGCGCCGGCGGCGTTGCCCTTGTCGTCGAGAATGAGTTCGATCGCGGCAGTGAAGTCGATGACCGGGATACCGCGGTTCAGCACCTCGTCGCGGAGGGTACGCATGATTTCGGCGCCGGAGTAGTCCTTGGCGGCGTGCATGCGCTTGCGGGACGTGCCGCCACCGTGGGTGGTAACCATCGTGCCGTCAGCTTCCTTGTCGAACTCCACCCCCAGCTGGTTCAGCCAGAGGATAGCTTCGGGCGCATCGCAGACCAGCTTGGAGACCAGCTCCGGCTTGCCGGCGAAGTGCCCGCCGCCGAAAGCATCCAGGTAGTGGATGGCGGGAGAGTCGTTCGGCTTGTCGGCGGCCTGGATGCCACCTTCGGCCATCATGGTATTGGCGTCACCGATACGCAGTTTGGTGACGATCATGACCTTCGCGCCGGCATTGTCGGCTTCGATGGCAGCGGAAGAACCCGCGCCGCCGCCGCCGATGACGAGTACGTCGGTGTCATAGTCGGGATTGGAAAGATCAATGGCAGCGGGATCGATACGGCTCTTTCCCTGAAGCAGGGCTGCAAGCTCGATAGGCACTTTTCCGCCCTTGTTGGGGCCGACTTTCAGGACTTCAAATTCGCTTTCCTTGTAGTCGGGATGGAAGGTCTTGAGCAGCGTTTCCTTCTCATCGGCGGTCATCCTGCGGGGTTCGAGTGCGGCGTTAGCCTTGCGCGCAGCCTCAACTTTTTTGACGGATTCAAGCATGTCTTGATTGTACATGGCGAACTTTTCTCCTTATTTCTCGATCTCGCGCTTGTTGTAGAGTTCCTTCATCTCGGCAACCGGCTTCTCCATGAGGGTCTCGATCTGTTCCGCGAAGACGCCGTCGCTGATTTCTTTCACGCGGTCGGCGAGATGCTGACAGACAGGCGCGATGTACTTGCCGTTCAGGCGGCGCGCCAGGACGCCCACCTGCGGGTGGGAAATGCCGGCGGGACATCTGGACGAGCAGACGCCGCACATCACGCAGTCGAACGATTCCACCGCGCATTTTTCATACTCGCCGCGCTGGGCGTAGGCGATGTACTGCATGGTGTTCAGGTCGCGCGTGCAGCTCTTGGTGCAGGCATTGCAACCGATGCAGCTGTAGATCTCGGGGTAGAGCTGCATCATGATCTGCTCGGTCGGCTTAACGGTTTCGATGTCGTACACCTGCTTCACCAGCGGGAAGAAGGGAAGCGTCGCGATGTACATGTCGTTCTGGACCTGCGTCTCGCAGGCCAGGGCGACCTTGAGTTCGCTGACCCCCTTGATGCGGTAGATCGTCGCGCACGCGCCGCAGAAGCCGTTCCGGCAGCCGCAGCCGCGGATCAGCTGGTAGCCCGCGTACTCCATCGCGGTCATGATGGTGAGGTTCGAGGGAACCGAATACTTTTTTCCCATGAAAAATACGTTGACCATGTCTTGCATATCGGTAATCTCCTGATTGCGTTTTCTGTCGGTACGTGCGTGCTCAGTACTCGGCGGGCAATGCGCCGAGCTCGTCGAACCGGAATACGGGGCCGTCCTTGCAGACGTACTTGTCGCCGATGTTGCATCTCCCGCATTTTCCGACGGCGCATTTCATGCGCAGCTCCATTGTGGTGTATACCTGCGTGTCCTTGAAGCCCAGCTCCTTGAGCGCCTCAAGGGTGAACTTGATCATGACCGGAGGACCGCACATGAGCACGGTTTTGTTCAGGTCCGGATTGAGTTCCTTGACGTAGTTCGGCACGAATCCCACATGGCCGTCCCACCCTTCCTGGGCATTGTCGATGGTGAGGCAAACCTCGACACCGTCATCTTTCATCCATTTGTCCACGATTTCACGATAGGCAACCAGATCGTCCTTGGAGCGGGAGCCGTAGATGATCTGCACCTTGCCGTAATTCTCGCGTTTGTCGCGGACGTAGTTGATCACCGAGCGCAGCGGAGCGAGACCGATGCCGCCGGCGATGAAGAGCAGGTCCTTCCCCTTCAGTGCCGTATCCACCGGAAAAGCGTTCCCGTAGGGGCCGCGCACCGTGATGTTCTGCCCGACTTCCATCTCATGGAGCCAGGTGGAAAGAACGCCGCACCGCTTCACGCTGAATTCCATGTACTCCTCGTTGGTCGGCGAAGAGGTGATGGAGATCATCGCCTCGCTGACCCCGGGAACGGAAAGCATCGCGCACTGGCCGGGTTTATGCAGAAACACTTTCTTTCCGTCATGACCGACGACACGGAACGTCTTGACGTCCTCGGTCTCGTTCCTGATATCCGTTACAACGGCGGATACCGGTATGAGCGTATCTTGTTCCATTATTTGTCCTCTCCGAGCGTTTTCATGACTTTTACGATGTTCATGGAAACAGGGCATTTGCTTACGCACCGACCGCAACCGACGCAGCCGTATATGCCCTCGTTGTTCGACGGGTAATACACGAGTTTGTGCATGAAACGCTGCCGGAACCGCTCCAGCTGCGTGTGCCGGATGTTTCCGTGCGCCATCTTGGTGAAATCGGAATACATGCAGCTGTCCCAGCAGCGGAAACGCTTGATCCCGTGGCCGGTGTCGTAGTCCCGAATGTCGTAGCACTGGCAGGTCGGGCAGACGTAGGTACAGGTACCGCAGGCGAGACACGACTCGCACAGGGACGCCCATTCGGGTGCGTTGAAAAGTTCATTCAGGTTTTCCGGCGTGAACTTTTCCTTGTTGATGTTCGCGAACGGCAGTTTTTCCATCACCTTCGCGGTTTCCGCGCGCTGCGCCTCCACGGCGTCCCGCGAAGCTTCGGGAGCGAGAATATCCTTCACCGATGCCAGAAGCGCCTCACCCTTCGGAGTCAGGGGCTCGAAGTAGACCTGGTCCCCGGCGATCCAGGAAGAGACGTCGCCACCGGGATTGGTCGCATCGATGCCGAAGAGAGAGCAGAAGCAGGTCGCCTCCGGCTTGGTGCAGGCCAGGGTGATCACCACGCCGTGGTCCCGACGGTTTTTATAGAAGCTGTCCACCGGATCGGAAAGGTACACGCGGTCCAGAATCCCAAAACTGGCGGCGTCGCACCCCCGGACACCGAACAGGACGAAATCGTCCGCCTCGGTACGGTTGTCGATGACTTCGATGTTCTTCCCGTCCACCTTGAAATCGACGATATTCTCCGTCTGGGGAAAGAAGAAGTCTTTCGCGCTCCGCACGGTCTTGAGCGCTTCACTCAGGGACAGGCCCGGCTCCCAGGCCCGGTAGTCGGCCTGACCGCTGGCATTGTCCACCGGCAGGAACAGGGTTTTCGACGCGGCAACGGCGGCGAAAAAATCATTCAGTTTCGTAACAGGAAGTTTGACCATCAGTTGTTTCCTCCCCTGCAGCTTACAACCGAAGGCTCCACGTCATTCAGCTCGAACGCGGTAACGGGCGAGAGCGTTTCAACGTCGGCCCCAGCCTGGAACTCGCCGTAGAACGTATTGATGTCCTTGATGAACTTGCGGTTCAGGAGCTGAAGCTGAATGCCTTGCGGACAGACTCGCGAGCACTCTCCGCAGTCGGTGCATCTACCCGCCACGTGGTACGCGCGTATGATGTGGAACATGTTTTCTTCGAACGTATCGGCGGACGACTTGGCCGCGACACCGGACGCGGGGTTGTCGAACACGCATTCCACGCAGGTGCATGCCGGGCAGACGTTGCGGCAGGCATTGCACCGGAGGCAGCGGGAGAGCTCGCTGCGCCAGAAGGCGAAGCGCTCGTCGCCGGACATGGATTCCAGCTTGTCCACCATGTCGAAGCGGTTGGATTCCCGCTCCGCGCCCTCGTCACCCAGCAGCCTGTCATAGACCACATGTTTCCGGCTCTTGCAGGAGGCGCAGCGTTCGGCAAGCATGTCGTCCCTGGCGACGGTTTGCTCGCCATACAGGGTTTTCACTTTCACGTTCGCGCCGTCGCAGGTCATCTCGGTTGCACCCGCGGCGCCCGCGGCGATGACACGCTCGGGATCAATTTTCCCGTCGCAGGGAACCCCGATGACGAACACGTTGTCCCGCAGGATACGGTTCTCTTTTACCAGCTGGTTGAAGCTGTAGGTGTCGCACGGTTTCAGGAACACGAGGGTCTTACCCTCTTTACGGGATTCCTTGACCAGGTATTTGGAAAGGTTCGCCCCGCAGAAATCGTCGTACAGGAACTCCTTGTCCAGCGCTTCCGGCGTTGCGAAAACGGCGGGCGTTATATCGTAGGAAAGCTCTCCCCGTTTCCAGCCGATCACTCTGGCCACCGTCCCGTCGGCGAGGAGCGCCTTTGCCTGGTCGATCATTGCAGCTTGCATCGCAAATCCTCCAGTCGTTTGTTTTCCCCGAGTTTCGTGACGGCTCCCACGAAATCGTTCATGGTCGCTGCGAACTTCGCTCCCTCCGCAGCGGAAACCCAGTCGAGGCGGACGCGATCCTGTTCGATGCCCAGATAATCAAGCATCGAGAAGAGCAGCGTCATCCTGCGACGGGCGTAATAGTTTCCGGTCGTATAGTGGCAGTCGCCGGGATGGCAGCCACAGATGATCACGCCGTCCGCGCCGCGCTGAAATGCGCGCAGGATGAAGAGGGGATTAACGCGCCCCGAACAGGGCAGGCGGATGACCTTCACGTCCGCCGGATACTCAAGACGCCCCGTGCCCGCAAGGTCGGCCCCTGCGTAGGAGCACCAGTTGCAGCAGAACGCGACCACTTTCGGCTTGAACTGCGTTGTTTCACTTACTGACATATCGCATCGACCTCCGCCATGATTTGTCTTGTCGTGAATCCATTCAGGTCCATGGCGCCCGAGGGGCAGGTTACCGTACAGGCTCCGCATCCCTGACATACGGCCGGATTGACCTGCGCGACGCGGCGGACCGCAACGGTCCGGTTCGGCATCCTGAATTCCTTATCCACATAGGTGATGGCGCCGTACGCGCACACCTTCTCGCAGGCCGAGCAGCCGTTACACTTCTGCTCGTCGGACTGGGCGACGCAGGGGTTGCCGGTCAGTTTGTCCTTGATCAGCAGACCGATAACCTTCGAAGCAGCCGCTCCGGCCTGGGCAACGGTCTCCGGAATGTCCTTCGGTCCCTGGCAGACGCCGGAAAGGAAGATACCGGCCGTGGGGCTCTCCACCGGTCTCAATTTCGCGTGAGCTTCGGTGAAGAAGTCGTTCGTGTCCATGCTGGCGGTCAGCATGGTCCCGATGGAGCGGGCCGACTTGTCCGGTTCGATGGCCGCGGCCAGCACGACCATGTCGGCGTCGATGCGGAGCTGCTCGTTGGTGATCAGGTCGGAGGCCTGGACCATGAGCGTACCATCGGAGGCGGGCACGATCTTGCCGACCATTCCCTTGATGTAGTTGACGCTGTACTGCTCCACGGCGCGCCGGTAGAACTCGTCAAACGCCTTTCCGGGCGTACGCACGTCGATGTAGAACACGTACACCTCGGTGTCCGGATATTTTTCCCGGATGATCATGGCATGCTTGGCCGTGTACATGCAGCAGATCTTGGAACAGTATTCCTTGCCGTTACGCTCGGAAACATCGCGGCTGCCGACGCACTGCACGAAAACGATCTTGTGCGGATGCTTGCCGTCCGACGGACGGAGCAGCTTGCCGCCGGTGGGACCCGCTGCGTTCATCAGACGCTCCAGTTCCAGGGAGGTGATGATATCCTTGCTCATGGAATACGAGAATTCGTCGTACTGGTCGAGCTTGATCGGGTTGTACCCCGTGGCAACGACGACCGCGCCGTACTGCTGCTCGATAATCCTGTCTTCCTGCTTGTAGTCGATGGCGCCGGCATCGCAGACCTTGGCGCACACGCCGCATTTACCGGTCTTGAACATGGTGCAGTTCGCGGCGTCGATCGTGGCGACTTTCGGAACGGCCTGGGCAAAGGGGATGTAGATCGCGGGACGGTTGCTCAAGCCCAGGTTGAATTCGCTGGGGATCTTCTTCTGGGGACATTTCTCCAGGCAGATACCGCAACCGGTGCACTTCTCCTCATCAACGAAGCGCGCCTTCCGCCTGATCTTGGCCGTGAAGTTGCCGACGAACCCCTTGACCTCGTCGACCTGGCTGTAGGAGTAAATCGTAATCTTCTCGTGCTGCGCGCAATCAACCATTTTCGGCGTGAGAATACAGGCCGCGCAGTCCAGGGTCGGGAACGTCTTGTCGATCTGTGTCATCTTGCCGCCGATGGTCGATTCGCGCTCGACGATATCGACCTCGAAACCGGCATCCGCTATGTCCAGAGCCGTCTGGATACCGGCGATACCGCTGCCGATCACCAGAGCGCGCTTGGTCACGGGGCTCTCGCCCGGGGTGAGCGGTCGGTTCAGGTGCACCTTGGCAATGGCTGCTTTACCGAGGGCAATCGACTTTTCGGTTGCCAGAGCCATGTCCTTGTGGATCCACGAACACTGTTCCCGGATGTTCGCGACCTCCACCATGTACGGATTGATTCCCGCCTGGGCAGCTGCTTTGCGGAAGGTCGTCTCATGCATGCGCGGAGAGCAGGAGCAGAGGACCGCTCCGGTCAACTTGTGCTCCTGGATGGCGGACTTGAGAATGTTCTGGCCCGCTTCGGCGCACATGTACTGATAATCGGTGGAGAAAACAACGCCGGGTTCGTTTTTCAGGGTTGCCGCGACTGCGCTGACGTCGACGGTTCCTGCTATGTTTGTGCCGCAATGGCAGACAAAAACGCCTATTCTTTGCATCGCTCTATCCTCATTTGCTGAATTTTCGGAACGCACTGACGATCGCCTGCTGCGGCAGATCCTCATCAAGCAACGCCGGGATCATTTCCGGCTTCAGGCGGTTCTGCTCTTTTTTCCTGAGAACCGAAACACGCACCGCTTCGACGACCTTCGCCGGTTCGACGCCGCGCGGGCACCGCTCGACGCAGGCAAAGCACGAAAGGCATTTGTAGAGCGAGGAAGAGTTCAACAACGGTTCAAGCTTTCCCTTTTCCACCATGTAGACAAATTCGTGCGGATGGTATTCCATCTCGGCGTAGGGAGGGCAGGTGGCGGAACATTTGCCGCACCGCATGCACTTCAGTACATTGACGCCGCTCCTTCTGATCACTTCGTCACGTTCGTTGCCATTGCCGTTATGCATCACCGTCTCCTTCCGATGCGACCTCGGGACCCAGTGTACCCTCAACCTCAAGACCCAGAGCTTCCGCGAGGAGGCGGGTAAAGTAGGCGACAGGCACGTCGTGTCCGTCGGTGTTTTGATTCAGGTTGTACAGACACAGGGGGCAGGCGGTAACCAAGAGTTCCGCGCCGGCGTCCTTGGCGTTGGCAAGGACCTCGCCGCTCTTCCTGTTGGCGAGATTTTTGTCTTCCAGTGTCACGTACCCGCCGCAGCACTCATTGCGCATGGCGTAGATGACGGGCGTTCCGCCAATCGCGCGGATGAAATCCTCGAGAATCTTCGGATTCTCGGGATTGTCCATCTGCATGACCTTGCCAGGACGCAGCAGAAGACAGCCGTAGTAGGCGCCGATCTTTTTACCCTTGAAGGGTTTGACGACCCGCTGCGCGATAGTGTCGAAACCGACCGTGTCGCGGAGCATTTCCAGATAATGGACGACCTTCGCCTCACCGGCGTAGGGAACATCCAGCTTCAGGTAATTGTTTACCCGCAACGTAATGTCGGCATCGGTCCGCAGATCGTTGTTGACCTGCTTGATCACGTTGTGACATGCGGAACAGACCGTCACAAGATCCCGACCCGCGTCACGAGCAGCCACAAGGGCCCTGACGGATGAAAGTTTTGTCGCGATTTCATCCTTTGCCATCGGATAGGTGCCGCCGCAGCATTGCCAATCGGGCACCTCCTCGAGAGTGCAGCCCAGTGCTTCCGCGCTCGAACGCGCATACCGCTCAAGCTCTTTGGCTTTTGTCTTCAGCGTGCAGCCCGGATAATAACTGAAAACCATTGTTTTATGTCCTCTCTGACTCGGAATCAGACCATCCGCATGGGATGGAATACCTCATCGTTTTTTTCCGCGCACGGGGAACCGGGCGCGACACAGGCTTCTTTCAACGGGACGGAAAATCGCTCGGGCGGCAACCGGTCAGCGCCGCCGGGCGCACATTCGTTCCCTTTCCACCGACCCCGTTCACCACGGGCGGTCGTCGTACATGGCTATTGTGGCAACGCCCCCCTCTCCCGCCATTCCTCTTCCGTGAAGTCGTTGCTGCAATCCTGAAATGCACCCACGCCCAGGCCGCGCATCCGGAGGCCACGTTTGTGCAACAGTCTTCATTCAGACTCATTCCGGCATTATGAGTGGCGATTCCGCACAGTTCAGCGCTATCATCCGCTAACCGGCTTCACGTGTATTTTGAAGTTTCAGGCAAACATCCTACTCGTAACCGGTAACGAGGTTCGCGTTTTTAGAGCACAAATCCATGAAAATCAGGCACACGATGTCATGAAGTAAAACAAAAGTACTAGTATAAAAATTGTATTTAAATTTACGAATGGAATAAAAAAGACAACTTCAATTGAGTAAATATCAACATCAGTATTATGAAACATAACCTCACATGACATTGGCTAACGCTGCTAAAAATAGACATATTTTGAGAAAGATTTTACCTTGACAAAGTGCATGATTAAAGCGCATCCTACTTCATGAATATTGTTCTCGCTCACACTTTAATTAAAATATGGAAAAACCAGATTAAAGCCCATGGGATCCGGCGGAAGGAACGCTAACATATTATTATTACTGAAACAATATTGTTTTTTAGTGTAACTAAAGTAGAAATCTTGTTTTAGCTTATACATAACGGCACTAACCATTCAATTATTCGCTGTTTGTCTGCCTATATCGCGCTCAAAATTTTTGTTACAAAAACCATCAGTTGAAGCCGGAACAAACATCGTCACCAAAGAATGTCCCAAGAGCGGGACAGGGTTTGTGCCACTACATCCAGCCCAGGCCATGGTTACTACACCGGCGCTTTGGTGCACATGGGACGTCCTTCACAAACAAAGCGGCCGACGGATACAAACATCCGTCGGCCGCTCGCGTGGCCACGCAATGTTTACCCCTTTCCAAACACGGGAGGCGACGCCGTTTCCAGCGACACCCACAGCCCGACTTCCCTGGCACAGGCTGTAGGAAGGACGGGTCGGAGTAACTGATGGTAATTCTTATGTTGTGCTACACGGGAACCTGCCGCGAGGATGAACAGATATGATCAGACAAGGCGGGACGCCACACAGATCAGCCGACGACATTCAAGCACCCGTCGGCCGCCATGACCACACTATGTTAAATCCTTTTCAAACAGGGGAGATCCGCCATTTCCGGCGGCGCCCAGAGTCCGGCTTCCCCGGCACTGGTGCCGAAAACGCCGTGACTGCGCATTATTTCCCAATCTCTTTCTCGTACCCAAGACACGGGGAACATCCTGTGGCCGCCACATCGTCGGCCTGTTCCCCCGCCTCCCTCCACCTCCCCCGGCGTACTCCCGGTATTCCAAAAAATCGCAGACCATTCATAGAACACCCTGTTTGTATGACACGATAGTGGATATACGACATTATCATGTCAATTGCAAGTGTTTTTTACTCCCCCTAAAATCCTTCCCAAACAGGGTTCCACCGCGCCTTGGGATGCCGTCAGGTCCGCGCGTGTGTTGCACACTGCCCGAACCCGGCCTCGACGTATGGGGGGAGGTCGATGAATCCGCACCGCCGGCTGACCACGCAACCACCCACAAATTGATCCGTGATGCCTGTCTCCGTATATGCCTGAAAGAACTCTGCCCAGGGCCTGTTCCGCGGGAGGGGACGGTCCGAGGGAGACTCATCTGGACTGACGGCTGCAATGAGAGGAGCGCACTGGCCCCGGCTTTTCCGGCCGGAAGTCCGTCATGGATCAATGATTCCTGGAAAATATTCGTCATGGAAGGAAGACGTTCCGCGTACACCCAAAGCCCATCTTCGGACCCAAATTTTTCTTGTTGTGTGCCGTTGATGACGACGCGCCGGAACATCGTTACACGCGATGAAATACAATGGAGGGGATTGAAACGGGGAGGAGTACGGAATTTTGTCCCAGCAGCGGAAGATCGACAATGACCTACCATCCCTGCCGGATGGCACGAACAAGGCCCCGTGGGGGGCCTTGTTCGTGCGAAGCCGGTTTCATGCCCGGCCCGATTGGCGGCGGTTCGTTTCGTGGGGGGCGCAGCAGGAACAAACGACAGGCCGCTCCTGCCGTTACCGACGCCACCGTCCCGATCAGGCGGTGTCGGCACCCCCTGCGGTCACCCCGAGGGCGGTTACTCCACCGTCACCGATTTGGCCAGGTTGCGCGGCTGGTCAACGTCAGTGCCCTTGAGTACCGCCACATGGTAGGCCAGCAGCTGCAACGGCACGGAGAGCAGCAGCGGATCCAGATCCTCGTCCAGGCAGGGAACCGGGATAACATCTTCGGCCTTGGCAGCCACCTCTTCGTCCCCAGCGCAGCAGAGGGCGATCACCCGGCCGCTGCGGGCGATGACCTCCTCCATATTGGAGAGGGTCTTCTCGAAGGAGCTGCTGCGCGGCGCCAGGACCACCACCGGCATCTCCTCGTCGATCAGGGCAATGGGGCCGTGCTTCATCTCCCCGGCCGGATAGCCCTCGGCATGGATGTAGGAGATCTCCTTCAGCTTGAGCGCCCCCTCCAGGGCGATGGGGTAGTTCTTGCCGCGCCCCAGGTAGAGAACATCCCGGGCGTTCATGTACTTGCGGGCAACCTTTTCGGTTCGGCCGTTCAATTTGAGCACCTCCTCCAGCAGGGTCGGCACCCGCTTGAGGGAGGCCAGCATCCCCTTTCCGGTTGCCGCATCGATACTGCCCACGGCCCGCCCCAGGCGGATGGTGAACAGGTACAGTGCCGTAATCTGGGTGACGAAGGCCTTGGTTGAGGCCACGCCGATCTCCGGACCGGCATGGGTGTAGATGACGCTCCCCGCCTCCCGGGCGATGGAGGAATCCACCACATTGCAGATGGCCATGACCATGGCGCCCCGCGACCTGGCCTCCCGCAGCGCCGCCAGGGTGTCGGCGGTCTCGCCGGACTGGGAGATGACCATCATCAGGGTCGAAGCGTCAATCACCGGATCGCGGTACCGGAATTCCGAGGCGATATCCACTTCCACCGGGATGCGGCAGCGGCCTTCCAGGTAGAACTTGCCCAGGAGCGCCGCGTGCCAGGAGGTGCCGCAGGCCACGATGACGATGCGCCTGACCCGGCTCAGGCTGCTGTCGTCGAAACAGAGGTCTCCCAGGTGCACGTCTCCGGAATCCTCCAGCAGCCTGCCGGCAATGGTGTCGCGCACGGCCCGGGGCTGTTCGTGGATCTCCTTGAGCATGAAATGCTTGTATCCCCCCTTCTCGGCCATGAGCGGCGACCAGTCGATGTGACGCGCCTTCTTGTCCAGGGGAGAGCCTTCGATGGTGGAGAAGGAGGCGGTTCCGTTGCGAAACACGGCCATCTCCCCGTCCTCCATGAAGACCATCTCGCGGGTGTGGGCCAGGATGGCGGGGATATCGGAGGCAACAAAGAACTCGTCGTTGCCCAGGCCCACCACCAGGGGCGAGCCGAACTTGGCGGCGATCAGGGTGCCCGGCTCCCACTCGTTCAGGATGCAGACCGCATAGGCCCCCACCAGGCGCGAAAGCGCCAGCCTGACTGCCTTCTCGAAGTCCGGCTCCCGGGCAAGGGTATCCTCGATCAGGTGGGAGATGACCTCCGTGTCGGTCTCGCTCCTGAAGGTGTGCCCGGCCCGTTTGAGTTCCTCGCGCAACGGCAGGTAGTTCTCGATGATGCCGTTGTGCACCACGATGATCGAGCCGGCCCGGTGGGGATGGGCGTTGATCTCCGAGGGTCGGCCGTGGGTGGCCCAGCGGGTGTGGCCGATGCCGATGGAGCCGACCAGCGGCTGTTCGGCCAGCAGCCTCTCCAGGTTTTTCAGTTTTCCCTCGCTGCGGCGGATGGCCGAGGCACCGTCCGCCAGGGTGGCGATGCCGGCTGAGTCATAGCCCCGGTACTCGAGCTTTTTCAGCCCCTCCAGTATGATGGGTGTGGCGGCCTGGCCGCCGATATATCCTACGATACCGCACATATGATCTATTCCTCCGCGCGTGCCGGCAGCCTCTCCCGAAGGGGGCGACACCCCGGCGTGTGAAATTATCATTAGGGAAAATACTTACGGCCGCTGCTCCTGCCCATTCATGCCGGGATTCCGTTCAGGCTCGGCACCTGCACCACCATCAGGAACAGCCCCAGTCGGACGAGCATGTCGGAGAACTGCTGGTAATCCACCGGTTTGGTGACATAGCAGCTGCACCCCAGGGCGTAGCAGTTCTGGATCTCGCGGGGGTCGTCGGTGGTGGTCAGCATGATCACCGGCATGTGCTTCAGCTGAGGATCAGCCTTGATCTGGCTGAGCACCTCCACGCCGCTCACCCGGGGCATACGGATGTCCAGCAGCAACAGATAGGCCTGGCCCGGAACCCGGCGGGACATGCCGGGAGAAGCGCCGTCGAAGAAGAAATCCAGCGCCTCCTGACCGTTGCGGAAACGGATCATGGGGTTGTTGATACCCGCCTCCAGCAGGTTGTCGCAAATCAGCTCGGCATGACCATCATCATCTTCGGCGATCAGAATGGTGACCGCCCTGCTGTTCCCGAAACTCATGGGCACCTCCCTGTACAATCTCCTCCACGACGAACCGGCAACAAAGCCGTTTCACGCCGCCGACGCCGGTTTGCGCAGAACCACATAGAAGCTGGAGCCCTCACCCGCCACCGACTCCACCCAGATGGAGCCCCCCAGACGAGCCACGATCCGCCGCGCCAGGGTCAGCCCCAGCCCCTCTCCCTGGCAGGAGTCCGGGTCGAGGCGGTGGAAGATTTCCCAGATTGCCTCCTGCTGTTCGCGGGGGATGCCGATGCCGTTATCCTCAACGCAGTAGCGGATACCCTCGTCGAACTCCTGGCTGCTGATACGCACACGCAGCGGCCGGTCCGGAGAGCGGTACTTGACGGCATTGTCCAGAAGATTGCTGAACACCTGGGAGATCTGGCCGGCATCCGCGACACAGGGGCCGAGTCGGTCGATCTCCACGCGCGCACCGGCGGTGTCGATCTGGAAGGCCATCGAATCAGCTATATTCTCCATAATCGACTGCATGTCAAGGGTATCGAAACAGAGCGCGGCCCGCCCCAGGCGGGAGAGGCGCAGGAGCCCCTTGAGAATCACGTCCATCTTCTCCACGCTGCCGGTGACAAACCGCAGGGACTTGGGAATGCTCTCCTTCAGGAGCCACTCCAGCTGTTGCCGCCGCTCTTCATCCAGATTGGACGTCAGCATGGATTCCAGCTCCTGGCAGCTCTTGAGCAGCTTGCGGCTGAACCCCTGAATGTTCACCAGGGGAGAGCGCAGGTCGTGGGAGGCCACGTAGACGATACCCTCCAGCTCCTTGTTTTTCTGCTGCAATTCCACCACCAGTCGGTCCCGTTCGGCCTCGGCCCGCTTGCGCAGACTGATATCCACCACGCTCCCCACCACCCCGGCCACGTTGCCCCTGGTGTCGTCGTAGCAGGATTTGTAGACGATAACCTCGTGATTCGTGCCGTCGGCATAGCGCAGTTGCGTCTCGAATATACGGGGGGAGGGACGCCCCCGGCCGTCATGGTCGGAGGACTGTAACATCCGGGCGGCCTCCTCCGGGAACAGGTCGCCCACGGTCTTGCCCACGATCTCTTCGCGGGAGAGCCCCCAGTTCTCTTCGAACGCACGGTTGCACCCCTGGTACACGCCGTTCAGGTCCCGGTAGAAGATCGGGTTGGGGATGGCATCGATAATCTTCTGCAGGAAGCGCAGCTGGTTGACCAGTTCGTCCAGCAGCTGGTCGCGCTGCTGTTCAGTCTGGGTGCGCTCGGCGTTCTCGCGCCGCAACTCCTCGTTGGTGCGCATGAGTTCCCGGGTGCGCTCCCTGACCCGTTCCTCCAGAGTTTCGCTGTAATCGGTGATCTCCTGAAACCGACCGGCCAGGGCATCGGACATGGCCCTGAAGTTGCCGCTCAGACGGTCGATCTCCGCTACCCTGCTCTCGGGCAGGGGGACCTCCGTGCCGTCCAGGATCCGCTCGGGCAGGTCGGTGGTCACCAGGGACAGGTATCCCAACGGCGCGGCCAGGCAGCGCGAGGTGTACATGGCCAGGGCCAGGGCCAGCATGTTCAGGCCGAGCGCCATCATCAGCACTCGGACGCGCTGGTCGATCAGCGCCTGGTGATAGGGTTCGAAAGGGGTCTCGGCGACCACACGCCACGGGCTGCCCTGCCGCGGTTCCATGACAAGGCGGCAGGTGGTCTTCCGGCCACGTTCCCACGGCCGCGCGTCATCCTGCCGGCAGCGCACAAACCCCCGGACGTCCGTCTCCCCCGGGTAGCCCGGGAAAGAGTCGCCTGCGCCGGAAGCAGCGCGCTCCGTGGCCGCCATGGTCCGTCCCTGCGCGTCAAACAGTCTGAGCCGGTGAAACGGCTTGTGGCGCGCATCCAGCAGGATCCGCCCAAGCACGTCGGCATCCGATTCCGACGGCCGCGCCCCCGGGTCGTCCCGGCCGCGGAGCAGAGGTTCCACCCGCTGGACGGCGGCCCGCAGACTCTTCTCAAGGTCGAATTCCAGCTCCCGCCGGAGGCTTTGCTCCGCGCTCCGGTCGTGGATGGGCAGCATGACGATGGTCGGGATCAGCGCCACCGCCATCACAACGGTGAAGACCAGCTGATGGATCGGCACCAGGGGGCGCGACGCTGACGCGGCACGGCGCGCCAAACCGGGGAGGTGAGTCAGAAGCAAGCTGGCAACCAGGGCATTGGCAATGCCGCTGATCCAGAACAGCAGCATGGCCGCCAGGCTGAAGGAGGCCCCGGCCTGCATGACGAAGCGGAAGATGAGCCAGACCAGCGGCCCCCCCGCGAAGGGCCAGAACACGGCATCGAAAAGGATGATGTTGCGGGTTCTGCCTTTCACCAGCAGCCAGCCGACAAAAAGCGGCTCGGCGCAGAGCCAGACCGCGGCCCAGGGAGAGCCGAACGCCGGGACAGTCGCCAGGGATGCCGCCAAGCCGGCAAGCACCCCCCAACCGGTTCCGAACAGGCGCAGGACCAGCATGACGAAGACGCTGCCGGGCAGGTACCCCAGCCCCAGGTACAGGGGGGGCGCGAAGACATTGCCGGCAAAAGCGGCGCCGATCAGAGCGGCCGCAAGCAGGTACGATCGGAGAGAGCCCTCCTGTGGGGACGGGCGGTTCACAGGCCGCCGTCCCTCAGCCGCCGGCGTGCGGCAAAGGCCGGAAAGGAACGGACGTGGTCCGCTATGGGGCAGTACGGGTACGGGAGCATGGCACTCTGTTTCGCGAACTGATGTTTCTGAAAACAGCTAGGTGGAGAGTACCGGAGAGAACACATCAAGGCTCTCTGGTCGTACCTTCCGGCTGCATGGAGCGTAAACGGTCGATCCTGTCCGAATCCCCGTGGGTGAGCTCATGGACTGGAGCGCACTGAGCCGTAGCACTACGGACAGAGCCCCTGATTGAAGGCAGTCCCGGCCGCCGAGTTCAGGGTTGTTCCAAGTGGATCGCCGGCAGCACTGCATCGTGCTTACCACATTTCGCGCCGAATGGTAAGCAGCGAAAGAACGGAAACCGCATTTTGCCTCCGCGGTCGGAAAAAAGCGAAATAACACGGTTTCCCACGGCTGCGGTGTTCTTGACTTTGGATAGCTCTTTTGCTAGCGTGCGGGACGATTTGGGGATTTTCGGCACAACCGGCGGTGGGAAACCGTTCCCGGCGCGAGCGGGCAGAAAAAAACCCCGCACCGGGCAAGGTCGGGGTGAGGATTCCGGGATTATCCGGCTTCAGGCCGGAAACGCGGCCAGAGGGACGGGGACGCAGGCAACGGAGACGTACGGATCAGTACGCCTGAGGCGCATTCGACGAGCCTGTCCCGAGCAAGGGCAACGTGCCAGCGAAGAACGCGCTTTGATGCGGAAGCCGCACTACTGCTTCTCAAAGGCGTCCTTGCCGGCGCCGCACACGGGACAGTTCCACGCCGCGGGCAGGGATTCAAAGGGTGTTCCCGCCGCCACTCCATTGTCCGGATCACCCTGGGCCGGATCGTACACATACTGACAGATGGTGCAAACCCAACGTTCCATAGATCGTCTCCTTTGTATCGGTTTTCTTCCCGGTTCAGGCGGGGATCTCCACTGCCACGGCCTCCCGGGAACTCTGGCCGAAACTCTATACCAGGCCGTGGTCTCTGTCAACGGGACCGGGCGGCGCACCATTCACCGTAACGCGACAAGGAGCAGCAGCCAATGATATTCGAGAGCCTGGAAGTCGGCCCGCTGGGGGTCAACTGTTTCATACTGGGGTGCGGGGAAACCGGCCAGGGAGTGGTGATCGACGCCGGCGGAGATAGCGCCCGCATCATCGCGGCAGTCGAGCGTCTGAAGCTCTCTATCGTCCACATCATCAATACCCACGGCCATTTCGACCATATCGGCGCCAACCGTGCCCTCAGGGAGCGCTTCGGCGCCGGCCTTATGATTCACCCCGCCGACATCCCCCTGCTTGACCGCGCCGCGGACATCGCCCGCGGCTACGGCATCGCCGGGGAAAATTCTCCCCATCCGGACACATGCCTCGAAGACGGCATGGAGATCGGCTTCGGCAGGCTGAGCATGAGCGTCCTGCATACGCCGGGCCACTCGCCCGGGGGATGCTGTTTCTACCTGGAACAGGAAAAGAAGGTCATCACCGGCGACACGCTCTTCGCCAACTCCATCGGCCGCACCGACCTGCCGGGAGGCTCCCACGGACAACTGCTGGATTCGGTGCGCAGCAGGCTCTTCACCCTGCCGGACGAGGTGGTGGCCTATCCGGGGCACGGCCCGGAAACGACCATCGGCCACGAAAAGCGCCACAACCCCTATTTCTAGTTTCCGGCCGGAAACGATTTCGAGTGTCCCGCCCCGCGGGACCGGGAGGCAGCGAGCATGCTCCACGGCAAACGGGTCATACTGGGAGTCACCGGCGGAATCGCCGCCTACAAGGCGGTGGAACTGCTGCGCCTGCTCACCAAGGCGGGTGCCGACGTGCACGTCATCATGACCCGCTCGGCCCAGGAGTTCGTCACTCCTCTCACCTTCCAGACCCTTTCCTCCAACCCGGTGCATACGGAGCTCTTCAACCTGATCGCCGAACGGGAGATCGGCCACATCTCCCTGGCCGACCGGGCAGACCTGTTCATCATCGCCCCTGCCACCGCCAACTGCATCGCCAAGATAGCGGGTGGCCTGGCCGACGATATGCTCTCCACAACAGTCATGGCCACCAGGGCTCCGGTACTGATCGCGCCGGCCATGAACGTGAACATGTTCACCAACCCGCTCTACCGGAGCAACGAACGCAGGCTGCGGCGGCTGGGTTACCTGTTCGTCGCCCCGGAAAAAGGGGCCCTGGCCTGCGGCTGGGAAGGCGAAGGAAAGCTGGCTGCTCCGGAGGTTATCTTCGAGTCGGCCCTGTCGGCCCTGACCGCCAGTGACCTGGCCGGCCGGACCATCATGGTGACCGCCGGCCCCACCCGGGAGGAGATCGACCCGGTGCGCTACATCAGCAATCACTCCTCGGGCAGGATGGGCTACGCCATCGCCCGCGCGGCGGCCCGCAGGGGCGCGCGAGTGATCCTGGTCAGCGGTCCGGTCAGCATCCCCTCTCCCCCGGGGGTGGAGCTGGTGGCGGTGTCAAGCGCCGAAGAGATGCGCGGGGCGGTCATGGAACGGGCAGGCCTGTGCGACGCAGTGATCAAGGCCGCCGCCGTCGCGGACTACCGTCCGCTGGAGCGAAACCCGGCCAAGGTCAAGAAGAAGGCCGACCAGCTGACGCTGCGCCTGACCAGAAATCGGGACATTCTGGCCGAGCTGGGTGCCATGGAGCAGCGCCCCTTCCTGGTGGGATTCGCCGCCGAGACGGACAACCTGGAGGCCTATGCCGCCACGAAGCTGCGTCAGAAAAACCTGGACATGATCGTGGCCAACGATGTCAGCCAGAGCGACGCCGGCTTTAACGTGGAGACCAACCGGGCCCTGCTGCTCTTCAGAGACGGTCGCGCCGAAGCGTGCCCGCTCATGTCCAAGGAGGAGCTGGCCAACGTCATCCTCGACCGGCTGGATGAACGAAGACGGTTGCGCACGAAATAGTTCTTTGAAGTTCAAACGTAATCGGCTAATAATGAGTACTCATTCAGGGCATTCGGTTCACCGGTCCGGGAGCCGATGCCCATTCCATACCCAATCCCACCCAGAACAGGGGGCAGTCAACCGCCATGATCACTCGGATACTGATTGTCGACGATTCGCCCATCTCCCGGAAAATGCTCAAAAGCTGTCTGCCCAAGGACCGGGAGTATGAACTCTTCGAGGCGGGCGACGGACAGGCCGGAGTTGAAAAATATCGGGAGGTGCGCCCCGAACTCACGTTCATGGACCTGACCATGCCGGTCATGGACGGCGCCCATGCCACCGAGGAGATCAGAAAGCTCGATCCCGCCGCCACGATCATCGTCTGCACCGCCGACATCCAGCCCAAATCCATCAGCAACGTGATGGGCCTGGGAGCGCTCATGGTGGTCAAGAAGCCCCCCACCAAGGACAGCATTGCCGACGCCCTTGCCCAGGCAGCGGCAGTCATCGGGTAACGCCATGGACAGCCACTCCGACGCACTGTCCCGCGACGAGCGGGAGATCCTCCAGGAGATCATGAACATCGCCTTCGGCAAGGCCGCCGCCGACCTGGCCGAGGTGATCAACATCTTCGTCGTCCTGAGCGTCCCCCTGGTGCAGGTGTTCAGGGCACGCATGCTGCCCCGGTATCTGACGGAGCAGGTCAGCGACTACGACAGGATCAGCATCCTGGAGCAGAATTTCTGGGGCGACTTCAGGGGAAGCGCCTTCATGATTTTCCACGCCGACGCCGGCAGGGAGCTGATCACCCTGTTCGGCGACGAGGGCGAGAGTACGGGACTCTGTTCCCTGGACACCCTGGAGCGGGAAACGCTCATGGAGGTGGGCAACATCCTGATCGGCGCCTGCGTCGGTAGGCTGGCCGAACTGCTGGGCGACCTGGTCACCTATTCCCCCCCCCGCGTGCTCACCAACAACACTCCCCACGACGCCTTCCCGGAGAGCAGCTTCGACTCCGATGACACGGCCATCGTGCTGAAGACGGTCTTCCGCTTCAACGAGCGCAACACCGAGGGGCTGCTCTTCCTGGTTACCAGCCACGACTCCGTGGTCTGGCTGAAACGGGCTCTGGAACTGTTCATGGAGCAGTACGAATGAAGGAGCGGGAGTTCACCCAGATCTTCGACACGGTCAACATCGGCCTGGTGATCCTGGACCGGGAGATGCGCATCCGCCACTGGAACCGCTGGATGGCCACCCGTAGCGGCATCTCCGCCGACACGATCATGAACCAGCCGCTATTCGACTTTTTCCCGCATCTGGACACCCCCGGCTTCAACACCAAATGCCGGGCGGTACTCTCCTTCGGCAACTTCGCTTTTTTCTCCCAGAAGCTGCACCGCTACCTGTTCCCTTTCAAGCCGGACAGCTCCTTCGGCTACCACTTTGACCGGATGCAGCAGAGCTGCACCATGGGGCCGCTGCGGGGAGAGGACAACGCCGTCAGCGGACTGTTCCTGATCATTCAGGACGTGACCGAACTGGCCACCTATGAACAGAAGCTGATCGAGATGAACACCATCGACCCCCTGACCGGCGTGCATAACCGCAGATACCTGGAGTCGAGACTCAGGGAGGAATGCGACCGTTTCAACAGGTATTCGCGCCCCTTCAGCCTGATGATGATCGACATCGACTTTTTCAAGAAAGTCAATGACACCCACGGCCACCAGGGAGGGGACCTGGTGCTGAAAAACGTGGCGGCCCGTGCGGCGGCGATCATCAGGAAAACCGACCTGCTCGCCCGCTACGGCGGAGAAGAGTTCTGCTGCCTGCTGCCGGAGACCGACTGCGATGCGGCCGAAAACGTGGCCGAACATCTGCGCACCCAGATCGAGGCACTGGAGAATCCGTATCAGAAAAAAACCATCAGGGTCACCATCAGCCTGGGCATCGCCTGCTTTCAGTGCAACGACTCGCCGGAAACGCTGCTCAAACGGGCCGACGAAGCGCTTTACCAGGCCAAGCGTGGCGGCCGCAACCGCTTCGTCCGGTTCTGACATCGCCATGAACAACGCCCCGGGGTCGGGCTTTGCACATAGCTATATTCGCAAACAAGGACACATCCATGGCACGAAAACAACGCATCCACTATCCCGGCGCCCTCTATCACGTGATCCTCCGCGGCAACGCCGGACAGGACGTGTTTCTGGAGGACGAGGACCGCTATCGCTTCTGTCTCCTGCTCCAGGAGGGTACCGAACGCTTCCACTACCGGATCCATGCCTTCTGCCTGATGACCAACCATATTCACCTGGTCATCCAGGTGGCGGATATCCCTCTCTCCCGCATCATGCAGAACCTCTCCTTTCGCTATACCGGCTGGATCAACCGGCGCCACAGGCGCACCGGCCACCTGTTCCAGGGGCGCTTCAAGGCAATACTGGTCGAGGGAGACTCCTATCTGCTGGAACTGGTACGTTATGTCCAGCTCAACCCGGTTCGGATCGGTCTGGTGGTTGACCCGGATGACTACCCCTGGACGAGCCATCGGGCCTATTGCGGGGATGAGGTTCTCCCCTGGCTGACGACGGTTCCGGTGCTGTCGCTGTTTTCCGCTGCGAGGGAACCGGCGGTCCGCGCCTACAGGGCATTCATCAATGAGGGGCTTTTTGGAAGGCGCCGCCCGGAATTCCATGGGGAAGGACTGAGCGACAGCCGCGTCCTGGGAGACGACAACTTTCTGGAGAAGAGCCTGGCAGCGGAGAAACACCCCTTGGACCGCGTCTCCCTCGGGGATATCGTCACGGCCGTCTGCCGCAAGTACCTCCTGACTGAGGAAGAACTGATCCAGCCGGGAAAAGAGCGGAACGCGGCCAAGGCGCGCGCCATGGCCGCCTGGATCGTTCAGGACATCCCAGCCGTCAGACTCGGGGAGTTAGCCGAAAAGACGGGTCGCGACATATCCACATTGAGCTCGGCAGCGCTACGGCTCAGGAAAGGCTCCACCGCAAATTCAGGGCTCCAGCACTCAAAAGCGGAACTGCTTGACGAAATCATCAATAACAATAGCAAAAACTGACCCGCAAAATAAGAGCATTGTTCCATGATCTGTTGCATCTCACATCAGATACAACTTCCTACCCGCGAATTCCACTCAAGAGTTTCCCAACCCCTGTTTTTTATATTCAATGAACCTGCGGTTTAGGTGGTAAGGACACTGGAAAATGGCTTTCCTGAATAGTGCCTTGACACCAACGGCAAATACAATTAATTTATTTAAAAAGCTGTTTTATACTAAATATATTTAATTATCCGAAAATTTGGTAGTGACAAACAAAACCTCAATTCGGGATGAGCTTGTTTTTATTGATCAAATGGGCGCACGAAACCAGACGCGAATGGTGACGAGGTCATGATGGAATCCACAACATTCAACAACACCGTGGTATTCACTATTGTCTTTTTCATTTCAATCTGCGGAGCCTGTTTCGCCGATCCGTTGACCATCACCGGCCCTGACGCACCGAGCGATGGCT
>CAZIUE010000010.1:0-175844 GCA_964542535.1 uncultured Pelobacter sp.
CGTAGGCATAGGTGGTGATTCTGCCGTCCGGGGCGGTCATGCGGATGCGGTTGCCGCTGGCGTCCAGGGTATAGCTGATGGTTCTGCCCAGGTTGTCGGTTACGGAAGTGAGCCGGTTGTTGGCGTCGTACCCCAGGGTGTAGCTGATGGCGGCATTGGTTGCGGTAATGATGTTGCCTGCCGGGTCATAGGTGAAGGTGTCGCTTGTGCCGTCACTGTAGGTTCGGGAGAGCAGACGACCCGCGGCGTCATGGGTGTAGGTGGTGGTATGGCCGTTGGCGTCGGTCCGTGACGCCAGGGTGCCATCGGGGGTATAGCCGAAGCTGGTGGTATTGCCCCTGGGGTCCGTCTCCCGTACCATCCTTCCGGAGAGATCGTATTCATAGCTCGTAATGTTGCCGCTCGCGTCCGTAACGGATGTCGGCTGGTCCGCGCCCCCTCCTCCACAGGTGCCGCAGGCTCCGCCGCTGTAGGCAAGTGTCGTAGTGTTGCCCAAAGCGTCTTGTACGCTTAAGGGCTGACCTTTGTAGGTATGGGAGTAGCCGGTTACACGGCCATTGGCATCGGTTACGGTCGACAGATTGCCCAGTTTGTCGTAGGTAAATGTGGTTGCGTAGTTGAGCGGGTCGGTAATGGCAAGCAGGCGATTCATGGCACTGTAGGTGTAGGTGCTCACCTGGTTTGCGGGGCTGGTTTCGGTCAAACGGTTTCCGCTGATGTCATGGGTGAAGCGCGTGATGTTTCCGTTCCGGTCGGTGATGGAGCCGATATTGTTATACGCGTCATAGGTCAGGGCGACCGTTTTGTCACGCGGGTCGGTGGCGGTCAGAAGGTTGCCCCGGGAGTCGTACGTGAAGGCGGTCCGATTCCCCGTGGCATCGGTTATCCGCAGCGGATTACCGTGAGTGTCGTACGCAAGTGATGTGACGTGGCCGTTGGCGTCGGTTGCGGTCAGGACCTGATTCCAGTCGTTGTATGTGTAACTGGTGCTGTTGCCCAGAGGGTCGGTGATGCTCAGCAGATTGTTGGCGGAATCATAGGTGTAAGAGGTGGTCTTGTTCCCCGGCTCGGTTTTGGACAGCATGTTACCGGTGGCGTCGTAGGTGTAGCTGGTGACAGCCCCAAGGGGAGTGGTTTTGCGGATCAGGGTTCCGGTTGATGGGTCGTAGGCATACTCCCAATTGCCACCGTCTTTTTCGGTGAATATGGTGGTCTTGACGCCTCCCCCCACGGTGGCATACGTCGTCTGCCTGGATTTACCTTCCGGGTCGGTGGCGGTGATCAGACGCTGGGCGCTATCGTATGCGTAGGTTATCATCGCGCCAAGCGGATCGGTTTTGGTGACCATGAAACCATTGGCATCGTAGGTATATCCCCAGACACCGCCGTCGGGATGAGTAACGGTGTTCAGGCTTGTGGCAACGCTGAAGGCAAACACCTTTCCTGACGGGCTGACGATTCCGGTCAGATGGTTGGCGGCATCGTAGGAAAAGGTGATCACCCGGCCTGACGGGTCGGTGACCGTGGCGAGGTTGCCATTGGTATAGGCAAGGATGGTTGCGTTGCCGTTTCTGTCGGTGATTGTTTGCAGCAAGCCGGAGTTTGAGAACGTACGGGCAATGCCCTGTTTGGTTGTCTGGGTGAAACTGCCGTCGGGGTTTTTCACCAGAGTCGTGGTGTTGGCGGCATGGGTGGCGCTGTACCCTCCACTGCGTGCGATGTAGCGACTGTAGCTCATGTTTGTGCTGTCGATGCGTATGGAACCGTCACTGCTTTCAACCAGTTTCGCGTCATAGTCGTGGCTCCACCCTCTCCCCAGAGAGCCATTGCGGGAATCGAGACTGTTGTAATACAGGCTCAGTCCGGCGGGCAGGCTGCCACCGGTGCTTGAAAACAGTTCCTGAGCGTGTGAGAGATTGCCGCTGGCCGCATGGACGCTGGATTCGGAAGGCAGGTTAAGGGAGCATTGATTGGGGGGAGGTTCCGGAACGGTAAAGCTGATATTCCTTGTCGCCTTGCAACTGCTGTTGCTTTGGCTGACCACTTCCAGGGTCGCCTCGTAGGTTCCGGGGCGAAGTAGTTTGTTGCTGCCGTCTTTGCCGTTGTAATCATAGCTTACCGTGCCGCTTCCCGTGCTTGAACCGCTCCTGGTTACCCCGTCGGGAAGCGTGAGAGTCCAGTTCACCGCCTGGGCTGTAGAAAACCCGCCGTTGATTGCATAGGCGCCAAACCCGTACGGCGCAGGCGAGGCAGGGCCCTCCAGTGAGGTAATGCTGATATCGCAGCAGGGAGCGGATGGTTGTCTCAGAAACCCTTGACTGAAGACGTTGGTATAGACCTGACCGGTCGCATAACTGCTCATGCTTTTGCCGTCGATCTTGCCGGTATAGTATTTGTGCACGGCTACGATGTGTGAGCCGGCACTGTTTCTGAAAACGCGATATCCCTGATTTTTCCAGTAATTGATGATACCCGCGGGAGTTGCGGTGGTGTCTCCGTACGGAGCGTACAGAGACACGGCGCCACCGGAGCATTCAACCATGTTGTCGACATAGTGAACGCTGGTTGAATCGCTCATGTTGCTTGGAAGACACTGATCCGTCGTGAACTCAAGCCCTATGGTGGTTACGCCGTTGGAACTGCAGGTGGTAGACGCGAACGCAGGCAATGGCAATAGCATGATAAAAAGCATGAAGACAGACATGAAACCCAATCTCGTTGACCGTTCGTGCCCCATTGGAGTTCTCCTTGATACACAGCGAAATAATTCAGCGGCATAGCTATCCCACAAAAAAAGCCTGCTCCGTAACACAAGGGCAGGCTTGATCAGACAGACCAACATCCGTCACTCCGGCAGCCCCGCTATCCAGCAAAACTGGATGGTAGCTTTGTGCCACACGGTTACCCGTGCTTTACCCTTTCGGCGACTCGATATGCGGTTTTTGATTTTAATTAAAAGACAAATCTAATGCGATGCCGCCAACAGATAGTCGACCTGACGGAGGATGTCAAGATATTTAATATTAAAAGCGACGACACCCTTTCGTGTCGCAGAAGGGCTGATTGTGTGTGGATGGAAAAATGTAGTGAAATCTGACTGTCGCTGGGATGCGTTGACGTGGGAAAGGCACATCTGTGTCACCATGGATCACCGGGAACCCTCCTGCCTGGTGCCGCCGGAGCGTGGCTCCGGATCGGCCCGCATCAGCCGGCAGGCGCAATGGTCGTTCCTCGACCACCCGATGAGGCCCAGGGGGGGACTTCAGGGCTCCGCGATCGGCCAGCCGCGCTCGAAACCGGGGGGGAAGAAGTTCTCCCTCGTGCGGTTGTAGTAGCCGAACTGCAGGCGGGGAAACTCGCTCTTCAGCCGCTCCAGCAGTCGGTACATGCCGATGCCCCGGCCCGTCACCCCCATCTCCCGGTTGTAGTACTCCGGGTCGATGGAGAGGTTGCGCAGCTGGAGCATGTCCACCCCGGTGTCGGCCACGAAGCTAAGCAGCGCCTCCACCTCCTGGGGGGCGTCGCTGACGCCGGGGGAGACCAGGTAGTTGATCATGGTGAAGCGGCCGGCCTGTTTGGCGATCCGGACCGATTCCAGCACGTTGTCGAAGCAGTACCCCCGGGGGCGGTAGTAGCGGTTGTAGATCTCCTCGCGCACCGAATTGAGGGAGAAACGGAACGAGTCCATGCCGGCGTCGCACAGGAGACGTACCTTGTCCGGCAGGGAGCCGTTGGAGTTGAAGTTGACCGTTCCGCGGGAGGTGGCCTGCTTCATGCGGCGGGTTGCTTCGGCGATGGTGTCGGCCTGCAGGATCGGGTCCCCCTCGCACCCCTGGCCGTAGGAGACGATGGCCTGCTCTGCCTGCTCCAGGTGCGGCACGGCGAGCTGGCACAGCTCCTCCGGGGTGGGGACGAAGCTGATCCGCTCGTGGTTGGCCGGGCAACATTCCGAGGGCTGCAGGCTGATGCACCCCAGGCAGGCGGAGTTGCAGGCCGGCGAGGTGGGGAGCGGCGCCTCCCAGCGGCGGTAGAAGAGGTTCTTGGCGGCAAAGCAGTGGTAGTCCAGGGCGCAGCGTGACAGCTGCTCCAGCAGGCGGTTGTCGGGCATCTCCGCAAGCATTGCGCGCACCAGCGGGTCCAGGGTGCGGTCGTCGTAGTTGCAGGGGTTCCAGTTGCTGTTGGCGTCCACCTGGGTGGCGGCCACCACGAAGCACTCTTGCTCCTCGTCCCACCCCACGGCGGTGTAGGACCAGAGCGGCAGGTGCTCCGTCTTCCTGGAGTAGTCGCAGGCCGGCAGCAGGGTGCGCAGGTAGCCGGGGGCCATGAATGCTGCCACGGCCTGGATCTGCTGGGGGCCCCGCCTCCTCCCCCCGGGAACACTCTCCAGGGTGACAAACTTCTTCCCGCGCCGGTCCCAGGCGATGGGGGGCATGGCCGGCATGGTGAAGAGCCGGCTGTCCTCGGGGAGCGGGATCAGCTCCACCTCCTCCGGCAGCACCGGCTGGTTTCCGTTCATGCCCGCCATGCAGAGCTCGGGGTGGTCGAAGATGTTCCCTTGCGGGTCGGCGTAAAGCATCTTGGGCATGCGTCGCGACATATGGTGTCTCCTTGCTGAAAAACTCTGCGGCACTCTACCCTGATTGTCCCGTCATTTCAATTCCGGATGTGGGAATGGGGGGTAACGGAGCAGGGGCGTTAATTGTCCGAATCTTGGTCGTGGCTAGTCTTGGAGGATCCAGATACAGGTGTTGAGAGAGCAGGCGGTGCTGACGCGTGTGTACCAGATATGGATAGGCACGGTTACAGCGTCTGACCGGGGAGGAGTGTGCGCGGAAACGGAATGATATCAGACTCATTTGTCAATCTTTATTCCAGATGGTATAGAGAGACGGTGGCCCGGTGCCGTCCCTTAAGGGGCGGCGGTTCGGAACGGGATGCCAGGGGCGGCCAGTCGCCCCGTGAAAAATCTGAATCGGGGGAATGATACTGTCATGAGAATTTTACTGCTTGCCATGCCGGATACCGGTGACTGGCTGGACCACGTCATGCGATTGCCCAACCTTGCCATGGCTTCCATGGCCGGGAGTCTGCCGGATCATGAGGTGCGGGCACTTGACCTGGTGCTGGTGAAGGAGGATCTGAGGGATGAGCTGGACCGCTCTCTGGACGCCTTCCGGCCGGAACTGGTCAGCCTGAGCGCCATGACCTTTCAGTTCGAAACGCTGCTCCGGCTGGCACGCTATCTCAGAAAGAAGCTTCCCGCAGCAACCCTTGTCGCCGGTGGCTACCATGTGACGCTCATGCATCAGGAGGTCGCCGGGAATACGCCGGAGCTGCCCCTGGATTTCATGGTGCACGGGGAGGGGGAACAGACCTTCGCGGAGCTGGTGGCGGCGCTCGGCACGGAGAAGGGCATGGCGGACATCAGGGGGCTCAGCTGGAGGGACGGTGATGGAAACTGGGTCCATAATCCTCCCCGGGAGCTGATGGACCTGGCGACCCTGCCGCTTCCCGACCGCTCGGTGCGGCTGGCGGATGGTTTCCACGTCTTCCGCAAGCGCATTGATGTTGCCGAAACGTCCCGCGGCTGCCCCCTGCTGTGCAATTTCTGCTCGATACGCAGAATGTACGGCTCGACATTCCGGCGTTTCCCGGTGGAGCGGATCATCCGGGACCTGCGCAGCCTCAAGGCCGCCGGAACGGAGATCGTGTTCCTGTCGGACGACAATATCACCTACGATACGGAGCATTTCAGCGCCATCTGCCGGGCCATAACCGATAACGGTCTCAACGACATGCTCTACGGGATTCAGGCCAGCGCCTACGGCATCGCCAAGAATCCGGCCCTGGTGGAGCTGATGGACAGGGCCAATATCCGCCTGATCAACCTTGGCCTCGAATCCATGGATCCGGAGACCCTGAAGTACATGAAAAAGGCCACCAGCATCGAGATCAACCGGGAGGCGGTACGGCTGCTCAAGGCCCACAACATGGGCATCAACGCTCTGTTCATCGTTGGTTTCCCGGAAGACACGAAACAGTCGATCCGGACCAATTTCCGCAACCTGATGGAGCTCGGGCCGGATACCCTGTACTGCCAGTTCATCACCCCCTATCCGAAGACCGAGATCCGGGAGCAACTCCTTGCCGCGGGGCTGGTGGAAAACAGGGACGACTTCAGCCAGTACGATGGCTACCACTGTAACATCCGTACCCGGCACTTGACCCGAGAACAGCTCTGGAACGTGTTCACCATGGAGAACATCAGGAGCTGGTGGCTCCAGATCAGGGGGGGCAACTATTTCCTGAAGCGGTTTTTCTGGGGGTATCTGGCCTGCGAAGCACGGGTTGCGCTCACGTTCATCTCCCGTCTGTTCCGGGGCAGAGCGCGGGACTGGAAGCTGGAATTCTAGCCGTTCTTCCCCCTGCGATCCGTATGAAAAGAAGGGCGTGGCGCCGATACGGCACCACGCCCTTTTTTGCTTCCCAGCAGCTGGTTATGTCGTTTACGCCAGGGTGAAGCGGCTGACCATGCTCTGCAGCTCCTGGGCATGGCCGGAGAGTTGGCTGGCTGCGGTGGCCGACTCGTGGGAGCTGCCGGCGCTGTTCTGGACCACTTCGGTAATCTGCTGGATGTAGGTGGTTATTTCCGACGTGGTGGCGGTCTGCTCCTCGGCTGCGGTGGCGATCTGGTTGATCTGCATGGTAACGGCATTGATTTGGTTGAGGATGTTTTCCAGGGCGGTCCCGGACTTGGCCGCGTCCCGGGTGCCGCGCTCGACCTCCTTGACACCCTCTTCCATGGAGCCGACCGCACCGCGGGTCTCGGTTTGAATGGCCTTGATCATCTCGCCGATCTCCTTGGTGGCCCTGGTGGTCCGTTCAGCCAGGGCGCGCACCTCGTCCGCCACCACGGCGAATCCCCGTCCCTGCTCTCCCGCCCTGGCCGCCTCGATGGCGGCGTTAAGCGCCAGCAGGTTCGTCTGGTCGGCGATGTCTTCGATGGTACCCACGATCGCACCGATCTGGTCGGAGCGGGCTCCCAGGCTCTCCACCGTGGCGGCGCTCTCCTTGACCCGGCTGGCGATGCGGTTCATGCCGTTAACCGTGTCCTGTACCACGCCGAACCCCTCCGTGGCCAGGTCGCTGGCCTGCCGTGAGCTGTCCGCGGCCATGTTGCAGTTGTTGGCGATCTCTGATGACGTGGCCGCCATCTCCTCGCTGGCCGTGGCCACGGTGCCAGCCTGGGCCGCGGCTTCTTCCGCGCCGGTGGCAATCTTTTCCGATGCAGCGTACAGGGTTCCCGCGGCTGTTCCCACCTGGGTGGCGGTGTCGCGGATTGAGGTGATCATGGCGCTGATGGAGGTGAGCATCTCGTTGATGCCCCTGCCCAAGTCGCCGATCTCATCGTTGGCGTAGATGCGCAGCTGGGTTGACAGGTCGCCGCTGGCGACCCTCCCCATGGCCGCTGCCACGCGGTTGATCCTGGTTACCAGGTTGTTGATCAGGAACAGGGCCGTTCCCAGTCCCAGCAGGAACGAAATCAGGCCTGAGGCCAGCAGCGTGTACTTGGTTGTGGAATAGAGCGCATTAGCCTTGCGGGAGGCCTCGTCAACCCCCTGCTGCTGGTAGTTCAGCTGGTCGTCAAACGCCTGCTTGACCCGTTCCGTCAGCGGGACTCCCTCCCGTATCAGCAGGCTGACCGCTTCGTCACGGCGCTGGGCCAGGGCAAGTTCGATCACCCGATTGTTGACGGCTGCCGCCGGAGTGATGGCATCCTTGGCCGCCTGGAGCAGCTTGAGCCCCTTCTCGCTCCGTTCCAGCTTCTCGAGATTCGCTATCGCCTCCCTGAATCTGGCGCGGTCCTGTTCGATGTTTTGTTGTTCCTGCCTGATGGCCCCCTCATCCCTGAGGATAGCCAGCATGCGGATGGAGATCTGCAACTCCATGAGCGCCTTGTCGGCCTGGGTGGCATACATGGTCTTGAGGTAGCTTCCCTTGGCGATCTCTTCCACCGAGCGGTTGACCTTGTGGGTGCTGTAGAGGCCGACGCAGAGAATCATCACCAGCATCAGCAGAATGAACCCGAATACCAGTCCCAGTTTTGCTCCGATCTTCATGTTCGCGAACAGCATGAGTGCCTCCCCTGAGGTGGAAACCTTGTCATCAGCCAAAGACCAGCATGGTGGCGGTCTGGTTGATGTGGCCGATGAATTGCTCCCCATAGGTGCCCAGACCGGCGGTGGGCACGTCCTTGAACAGCGCCCCGTACTGCTCGGCCAGGCCGTTCTGCTCAAGTTCCTGAACCCGCATGATGCAGTTGAAGCTTATCACCCCCGAGAGCCGTCCCAGCTTTCGGCGCGCCTCGTCCAGGGCAGCGCGGGTGTCGGCGATGATGTCGGTGGCCTCCAGGAGCGAGAGTTCCATTCCCTCCCTGATGCCGCAGTAGAAGAGCATGCCGTTCCCCTGGATGCGCTGGGGGCTGCGCACAAAGGGAACGCCGTCGATGATCAGCCCCAGGGGGTTATGCTTCAGGTGGCGCGAAGCCTCCTCCAGGGTAATGCCCAGGGCTTCGGCATAGGCCTGGGCGGCCGGCTTGCCGTTGAAGCTGATCACCTCGCGGGCCTCTTCGTTGGCCTCGGTCACCAGCAGGGTGCGGTCCAGCGGCACGAAGCTCTGGGTCTTGACGAAGGTGAAGGGGAGCGTCGGCCGCAACAGTGCCAGCACCGCGGCATTGGTGTAGGCCCTGCCGTTGGCGAAGACCTGGGTCTGCCTGAACTGGAAGTCATCGCCGGCCGAGCCGCCGATAAAGTTGACCATGGTCAGGTCGCCAATGCGGTCCATGAGCGCTTCTTCCCTGCGGCACAACCCGTCCACCAGTACGATGCCCACGTGGCGGGCCGGGTCCAGGTCGTGGGTGGAGATGCCGTAATACTCCTGGAAGGCGTTGAAGGCGGCATCCACGTCCATGCCGTTGCGCACCTCCTCCACCACGCGGACGCAGACGTCTCCCATGGCTTCACGGGAAAAGGCCAACGCCGTTATGGCGCCGTTCAGCATCCTGCCAGTGGTGAGTTCTCCGGCCGACGAGCAGCCGAAGACCGTTGCGCCGGGAAAGGCACTAGCCATTGCCGCGCTGACCGCTGTTCCCTCGAAGAGCGGGGAGGCGAAGAATAGCACCAGAGCCGGTTCGAATCCGGCCAGGGCGGCCGTGATCGTCGCGACGGCGCCATCAAGGGGCTGGTGTTCCGCGGATGCGTTTCGTATCGTCATGGATAACTCCTTTCCGGGGAGAACTGGCTGGGCACGGAGTGGATGGCGCGGATCATCAGGAGCAGGTCTTGATGATCCCCTCCAGTATGGAAACGATCTTGGGATCGTCTTCCGATGTCTCCGTATACCTGTTGGGGTCAACCCCCTTGAGCATCAGCTTGGTGCGGACCACGCCCACCAGTTCCGGGTTGTGTCTGGTGCGCTGTTCGATAATCATGTCGATCATCTGTTTGATTTTTCCGGCCATGCCTGGACTCCTTTCGAAAGGCTGCCCGCGGAGAAACTGGAACAGGTGGCGTGTCATCGCCTCTGCCGTTGAGCGGTGCGCCGGGAGGGCGGGTGGGCGTCTCGGGGGCGACTGTGAAGGAGCATACCATATGCCGGGCTGCATTTCCCGGCCCGACCTCACAGCCGTGCCGCCTGCACATGCATCCAGTCGTAGTTTCTGCTGCGCCCCAGGCTCATCCACCCCTCCTCTTCCCAGAAGCGCCACCAGGAGGCGTACTCCGGTCGGCTGAATGCGGCTCGGTCGCGGCCCCACTTCAGCTGGTTGCGTTCGGGGTCGTAGTCGATGGCGATTCCCCAGGAGTGCATGGACCAGCTGCTGCCGCCGCGCATCCTGCGCACGTTGAGGCAGCCTCCCCAGCGGTCCAGGCGCAGTTCCCTGATCCGCTCCATGCCGTAGTGGTCGAACACGTTGGTCAGCACCTTCCGGGCGCTGTCGCGGACCCGGGCATGGCAGGCAAAGCTGGTGATGGTCTGGCGCAGATTCCAGGCCACGCGGTGGGGATAGGGAAGGGACAGGCTGACCTGCTGCGTTCCCACCGTTCCGTAGAAGGAGATCAGCTCTCCCTCGCTCTGGACCGGCCAGTTGTGGGGATTTGAGGCGAGCGGGGTGTCGTCGCGCCAGGGGAGCGGCATCTCGCCGCCGGCCAGAAGAGCCGCCAGGGTTTCGTGGGCGTAGTCGGTCTGCGGCCCCCACCAGCCATCGATCGCGCCGGCGTCGATGCCCCGCTCCACGCAGGCCAGTTGCAGGTAGGCCACCGCCCGACGTGTAGCCGGCCACTCCTGCCATCCGGTGGGCAGGGCGCGGCCGCGCCGGAGCAGGGCGGTGGTCACCGCGGCGCTGGTGGCGGGTCCCAGGCGCCCGTCCAGGGCGCCGGGAGCGCACCCTTCGGTGGTGAGGCACTGCTGTATCAGTCGAATCGCTGCCGTTTTCATGGACCCCCTCCTGCCGCGGACCTATGGTGTCGTTTTCCCCGGGGAACGGGGCGGTTGCGCGGTCGATACCGTTTCGTGCACGTTCAGGACAGGACCTGGACGGCCCGTTTCCATAGGGCCAGGCGCTCTTTCAGGCCGACGGTGCCGCCGTTGATGCGGCGGGTGATGGCGATGAAGTCCTCGGTGTCGTCATCGGTGGCGCGGTTGTCCGTCAGCGGATTCAGGCCGTGGGACTCCCAGAACCAGGCCGCCGAAAGGGCGGCAGGCTCCGGCTGCTCCAGAATGTCGGGCGCCTGTTCCAGGTCGAGGCCGATGCCCCGCCCCGCGGCGCGGTAGTTGCTCCGGCCGGTGAGTTGGATCAGGCCCCGTCCCCGGAAGCGCCAGCCATCGCCGCTGGCTTCGTTGCCGTTGCCCAGTCTGTCGGCGTAGACCAGATTGGCGAGCCGCTGGGGGTTCTTCTCGTAGGCGCGCGCCCTCTCCAGGGTGGGGAAACGTTTGGGCCAGACCTGCATGAGCCGTTTCGCAGAATAGTTCAGGTTTTCCGTGAGCCGGGTGAGCTGTCCCGATTCATGGGCGACCTGGGCCAGGAACGCGGCCATGCGAGGGGGACTGTCGATGTGGAAGCGGGACATGGCCCGGTTCAGGGCCGTGCTCCAGAGGCCCGGGTTCGGGCAGGCCGGCATGATGGCAGCCAGCTGCTGTTCGGTCAGAGTGGGCATGGCATAACCTCGGGGTGGGAATGGAAATCGGGTGCCGTAGTCGCAACCAGGGGTAAAACGGTGTGATTACGACCTGATAACTGTAGCGCAAAAACGGCGGCGGGCAAGGGGGGAGCGGCGGACGAACTGAGCTGGCGGGATGGCATCCGGCCCGGGAGCGGTCAGTAGTACTCCTCGCTGTAGCAGGGGACCGTGTCGAAGAAGCCGGGAACGGTTCTGGCGCGGGCGATGGCCCGCTCCACGTCGTCGATCAGCCGCTGCCGGTCTTTGGGGTAGCTGCCCGCCAGGTTGAGGAAGTTGGAGACGTGGTTGGAGCGCAGGACGGTATGGTCAGGGTGCAGCCCAAGCAGGACGTCGCGGGCCTCCAGCATCAGCTCGCCATGGCTGCAACGGTCCAGGGAAGCGACGAACTCCTCGTTGTGGCGATGGAAAAGGGTCAGCAACGAAAAGTACTCCGGGTTGACCCGGTTGACCCATTGGGCCGTGGCCCGGGCGTGCTCCCGGCTGCGAACCCGGCCGGCCAGGCCGAGGATGGCGGTGACGGAGAGTTTCATGCCCGCGGCGCGTGCCATGGCGGCCAGTTCGGCCATTTCCGCCGCGCTGTACCCCTTGTTGATGGCCGCCAGGGTGGCGTCGTCCCCCGACTCCAGCCCCAGGTAGAGCATGGCCAGGCGTTTTTCCCGCAACAGGGCCAGCTGGGCCGTGTCCTTTGTGGTCAGGCTGCGGGGCGAGGCGTAGCTGCCGACGCGGGTCAGGCCGGGGAATGCTGCCGCCAGGCGGTCCAGGATTCTCACCAGGCCGTCGAAGGGGTAGACCAGGGCGTCGCCATCGGCCAGGAAGACCCGTTGCACCCGGGCGCGGTCCCTGGGCGGGATGGCTTCGATCTCCGCCAGAATTTCCTCCACCGGGCGGATGCGGAACTCCTTTCCCTTGTACATGCCGCAGAAGGCGCACTGCCTCTGGGAACAGCCGATGGTGATCTGGAAGATCAGACTGCGGGCCTCGCTGGGGGGCCGGAAGAGCGGTTCGACGTATCGGGGCATGCGGTCTCCTCAGGTGGTTTCAAACTCGTGACTGGTGACCAGCCACGAGTCACGGCCTGTGCGGCCGTGTCTCCTGTTCCAGAAAGGTCAGGCGCTCCAGTGCCTCGCCGCTGTCGGCTCCGCACATCTCCGGGCTGGGCCGCAGGGAGGCGCAGACCGCCGGACGCTCGTTTCTCCCGAACAGGGCGCAGCGGTTGTCCCTGGTCAGCTGGGCGCAGCGTATCCCGGCCGGCTTGCCCTCGGGCATGCCCGGAATGGGAGACGATATGGAGGGGGCGATGCAGCAGGCCGCGCATCCGACACGGCAGTTCATGGGTGTTCTCTCCCGGCGCCAGGTTCGTTCGTGGCGTTGAATCATAGCCGTTCCCGCCCCCGGGTCGCCAGCTTTTTCTTTGCACCGGGAGGGACGGTGCCGCGCGGCGCACTCTTCCTTTTCTGCCCGGACAATCGGTGCTACACTGCACCCCGCTGTTCAAGGAGGAAACAGGGATGAAACAACGTATCAAGCTGTTGCGCGAGTTTTCCGTACCGCTGGTTGCCGGGGTTGTCCTGGCTCTCGCATGGGCCAACCTGGATGCAGCCGGCTATCAGGCCTTCATTGCCACCCCCTTCTGGGGGGAGCTCTCCTTTTACTTCGTCTCCAACGAGTTGTTCATGACCCTCTTTTTCGGCATCGCCGCCGTGGAGATCACCCAGAGCTGCATGCCCGGCGGCGACCTGAATCCCCTCTCCCGGGCGGTCAACCCCCTGTTCGGCACTCTGGGGGGAGTACTGGGACCGGTGCTGCTCTATCTGGGGCTGAACAGCCTGGTGGGACTGCCCGAGTTGCGCAACGGCTGGGGGATTCCCACTGCCACCGACATCGCTCTGGCCTGGCTGGCTGCGCGCGCGGTCTTCGGCCCCGGGCATCCGGCGGTTTCCTACCTGCTGCTGCTGGCGGTGGCCGACGACGCCATCGGGCTGGCCATCATTGCCCTCTTCTATCCCGATCCCGGCCATCCGGTGGCGCCGGCCTGGTTGCTGCTCACCTGTCTGGGCATGCTGCTCGCCTGGGGATTGCGCACAAAACGCGCGACCAGCTACTGGCCCTACATCCTGCTGGGGGGCGGTCTGAGCTGGTGGGGGCTGCACCGGGCCCATCTGCACCCGGCCCTGGCGCTGGTGTTCATCGTCCCTTTCCTGCCGTCCCGCGTGCGGGAGAGCGGACACCTCTTCGACGACGACCCGGGCGATCGTTCTCCCCTGGCACGGTTCGAGCATGAGTGGAAGGCGGTTGTGGATTTCGGCCTGTTCCTGTTCGGTCTGGCCAACGCCGGCGTGGCGTTTGCCAGCATCGGCACGGTGACCTGGCTGGTGCTGTTCTCGCTGCTGCTGGGAAAGACGGCCGGTATCTTTGGCTTCGGCATGCTGGCGGAACGCTTCGGCTTCAGGCGGCCGCGGGGGATGAAGCGGCGCGACCTGCTGGTGGCGGGGGTCGTTGCCGGGACCGGCTTTACCGTGGCCCTGTTCGTCTCCGGCTCTGCCTTTTCCGATCCGGTGATCCAGGGGGCAGCCAAGATGGGAGCCATGTTCAGTCTGACGGCGGCACTGCTCGGCCTGTTGCTGGGGCACCTGCTGCGCATACGAAAGGTGTACTAATATGATTCATATCATTCAGAACGACCGGGAGGTTCCGGCGGGGCTGGTTGCGGACGAACTGCGCCGCCAGGGACTGGAGTCGCGCCTCATTGCCCTGCACAATGGCGAGGCACTGCCCGAATTGTCGGCATGCTCGGCGCTGATCGTCCTGGGGGGGAGCATGGGGGCCGCCGATGACCGGCGCCACCCCGTTCTGGCGGAGCTGAGGCGGATCATGGCCCGGGCGGTGGCGGAAGACGTCCCTTGTCTGGGGATCTGCCTGGGGGCCCAGCTCCTCTCCCTGGCGCTGGGTGGCGAGCTGCATTCCGGTCGCGACGGGGAAAAGGGAACCTATTCCATCACGCTTACCGACGAGGGGAGGGGGGACCGGCTGTTCCAGGGGGTGGGGCAGAGCTTCATCAGCTTCCAATGGCATGACGACAGCTTCTCCATCCCGCCGGGAGGAACCAGGCTGGCCTTCACCGGGACCTGTCACAACCAGGCCTTCAGGGTCGGCCGGCGGGCCTGGGGGGTGCAGTTCCACCCCGAGGTGAACCGGGACCTGGTGGCGACATGGAGCTCCTGGACCCCGGAGGCCGCCGCCCGCGGCGGGGAGTTCGTGGCCGCCTTCCGGGAGTGGGAGGAGGACTATTTCCGGGTCGGCCGGCAGCTGGTGGAAAACTTCGCGCGCATCGCGGAGCTGATGCCCACTCCCTGCCGGAGTGTTTGATCTGTCAACAAACAGTTGCAGCCTGGATACAGGGGATACCCACGGATACAACCAAGAGAACCGGACAGAACGCTTTTTATCGTCAGACGTGCCGCTTTTTCGCATGCCATCGTATCGATCTGTCCGTGTGTATCCGTAGCCTCCGTGGTTATCTACCTTTTTTTTGGGGGGGGCTGGGTTCGGCTGCTCATGGCTGCCACAGGTACATGAAACTCCCGCCGAAGGTGCCGTTACCGCCGGCCAGCATGCCGGCCACCCCCCCTTTCGACTCCCTGCCGTCGTAGATGCTCCCCAGGTAGGTGCCGGGACGGTAGTAGCCGATCACCCGCGCCCGCTCGTCACCGATCAGCTTCCTCATGTCGGCGATGGCGTTGTCCAGATAGCCGGTGGCGTCGATCAGCCCCGCCTGCTGGGCCTGGTGGGCGGTGAAGATGCGGCCGTCGGCCAGCCTGGCCAGTTCGCCCCGGGAGAGCCTGTTGCCCGGACGGTGCATGAGCACGTCCAGGAACCGGCCGTGCAGCTGGTCGATGATCTCCCGGGCCAGCTTTTCCTCTTCGGCGGTTGCCCTACGGAAGGGGGAAAAGATATCCTTCTTGTCCCCCGACTTGACCGTCTGCTCCTCCACTCCCAGCTTGCCCATGAGGCCGGCCAGATTGAATTTCATCAGGATCACGCCGATGCTGCCGGTGATGGCGGTGGGATGGGCGATGATCCGGTCTGCCGCCGCGGCCGCGTAGTAGGCTCCCGAAGCCCCCACCCCGGTGATGCAGGCATGCACCGGAATTCCCCGCCGCTTCTTGAATTCGGAAAGGTCGTGGTGGATGATGTCGCTGGCGGTTACGCTGCCGCCGGGAGAGTCGATGCGCAGGATCAGGCCACTGATCCTGTCGTCCTTCTCCGCCTTCAGCAGGGCTTCACGGACCCGGGAGACCGTCGAGGGGGTATCGCCTCCCATCAGCCCCGGTTTCTCCTGTTCGGAGATGGCGCCGCTGATGTCCACCAGCAGGATCTTCCGGGAACCGTCTCCCTCCAGCACCCGTTCCACCAGCGGGCTGGGCTGGCGGGAAAGGGGAACGGTGACAAAGGCGCAGCCGGAGATGATTGTAAGGGCGGACAGGGTCAGAACCAGATGACGGAGACGGCTCATGCGGACCTCGTTTCAGGGGGATGGTTTCGTCGTGCCAGGTACTGTTCCAGGATCGGGCCGTCGGCGGCGGCCCATTCGAGGGTGGGAAGCTGCTCCGGCTCCAGCCAGGCGATGGCGGCATGTTCGCGCAGGCTGATCCGGTCGTTGCCCATGACGCAGACGAAGGGATGGAGGGTCACGGTGAAGGAGGGGTAGTCGTGGGTAACCGGTTCCAGGGCTGCCCCCGGGGAGACGCGAATGTCCAGCTCCTCCAGCAGTTCGCGTCTCAGGCACTGGCGGGGGGTCTCGCCCGGTTCCAGCTTGCCTCCGGGAAACTCCCAGACCAGCGGCATGCTCATGGCCGCGCCGCGCCGGGCGGCCAGCACCAAGCCGTCCCGTTCGATGATGGCGCAGGCCACCTGGATATGGGGGCGGGCGGCAATGGGGGACATGGGGTCAGTTGCTCTCCACGTCCGCGATGGCGGCCCTGATCGCCGGCAGGCTGATGCGGTTGCCCCCCACCAGCAGCTTTGTCCTGGACGTTGTGCCGTTGGTTACCACCACCGTGGGGGTGGAGTGCACGTTGAACCCGTTGTAGATCTTCTGGTTCCACTGCATGCCGTTGAGCGTGTCGGCATAGTTGATCGGTCTGAGCCTGACCCCCAGGGGGGCGATGGCGGCGGCCACCTCGGCCTCGCTGGGGGTTCTGGTCTTGAGCGACAGCTCGGACAGTGCCCTGCGCAGGGACATGTATTTGGCCTTTTCGTTGATCAGGAACTGCATGTTGTAGGGGGTGAAGTTGGTGGTCTCGCGATGGATTGGGAAATCAACGAAACCGATTCTGACCGACCGGGACAGCTCCGGATAGATCCTCTCTAGTGTTGGTTCGGCCTTCCGGCAGGCCGGGCAGAACCAGTCACTGACGAAGTAGACCGTGGTTGGACTGGAGCGTCTGCCCAGGAACAGGTCCGGTTCGGCGGCATCGGCCTGTTTGTTGACACCGACCGTGGCGGCTCCCAGGCCGATGACGAAAAAGAACGACGCGAGGAGGAGGGTGACCAGCGTGGATTTCATGGATTCTCCTTTGGCTGAAAGAGTATGAAGGCGCTCCCACAGGGAGCCCAGGCAGGCCAGAAAAACCGCGGCCGCGAGGCAGAGGCAGATGGGGCACCACTGGCCGATTTCGTATTTCTGGATCCAGATGAAGCGCGCCTCGGCGCCCGCGGCGGCGAACAGCAGCAACGGCACCAGCCAGCCGCACCAGGCCTGCCTGCGTCGCAGGGCCAGCAGGGGGAGCAGGGGCGCGAAGAAGGCGATGCCGGCCCAGCCGAATTCCATGCCGAAGAGGCGGTAGCCGGCTGTTACGCTGCACGAGCCGCAGATCGTGAGCAGCGCCTCAATCGACAGGCCCAGCCCTGCCAGGGTGGAGACCCAGACGATCAGGCCGGGAAGGGGGGACTGCTTCGATCCTGCTGTTGCTGTTGTCGCATCGTTCAAGGCTGATTCTCCACTTCCGCCGGCGGGACTGCCGCCGGTGGGGGCCGGCGGTGAGGCGCGGTCCCAGAGTACACCGTTCGCCTCCGGTTTTTCAAGCGGTCAGAAGGCGTAGCTGAGTTTGGCCCACAGGTTGTTACCCTGGGGGCGGTTGTGACTTTCCATCTCGAACAGGTACTTGAGGGTGAAACTGAGTCTGCCGGCGTCGTACTTGAGCTGGGGGCCCACGGAGACGGTCATGCCCTTGTCCATGGTCGCGGCCCGGGCGTCGTCGTCGGTGGTCTGCTGGTAGTAGTACCCCCCCAGGCCCGCGCTCAGGTTGCCCAGTTTCTTGGCCAGGGTGTAGTCCACGTGGAATTCCTGGCCCGAGCGGTAGCCGCTCTCGTCGTTGCGGGTATTGATGTCGTACATGAACTTGGCCGAGACCTCGTAGCCGCCGTCGGTCACGTAGGTTCCGGCAACTATCGGCTCGAAGGTCCAGTAGTTACGGCCGATATTGGCCACCCGGTCCCGGTCGTATTCGCCGGTGGGGCAGTAGATGTCCAGGGCGGTGACCAGGTGCCAGTTTGGGCCGTGCCAGGAGAGGATCAGGGGATCGACGATGACATCCCCCAGCCCCTCGCGGCTGTCGCTGCCGCCGGGTGAGGTATGCACATTCATCTTCACCAGGGGGACGAAGATGTGCATGCCCCAGGTGGCGCCCAGCACTTTTTTGTCGGTGATGTGGATCAGGCGGAAGGTGTTGGAGAAGATATCCGCCTTGAACGGGAACCTGTTCCTGCCGTCGTCGCCCCTGAAACGCTTGGCCGAATAGAAGCCGAAGTAGTTGATGAAATAGGTGCCGGGGGGCGGCACGGCGCCGGACATGAAGTCCTCGGCGCCGTTGGGATAGGCGCCGCCTCCCCCCTCGGTCGCTCCCGCGGGGAGTGCCGGAAGGAACGCCAGCGCCAGGGCCAGCAGTGCCGTCGTTACGATGCTCCTGCGTATTCTGGTTGCGTGCATAGTCATGGTCTCCCTCTCTGGTGATGGCGGTTCGCTGTTTCAGGAGCGAACCGGCGCAACAGGCTATGCAAAAACCGCATGGAAATCAAGTCACAAACCGCGGTGTACCGGACGTTCCCGCCATGGCGCCTCGGCCGCGGGGGCGTGGCGGCCGTCCCGCAGGGAGGGAGCGGGTGCCCGGTACGGATATTTATGGTTTGCAAAACTGGCCCCGGTCCGCTATATATCACCACAAAACGGCCCGGCGAGTCGGCCCGGGAATCACGACATCTTGCATATCAGGTAAATACCGAAAGGGCAAAATCCGGGGAACCGGATGACGCAAAGCCACCACCCAGACCGGGTAGCGGGGCTGGTCGAAGTAGTACCTGGCTGTCATGTGCCAGCGCGGCAGCCGGAACAGCGTCCACGTTTTCGGAAGAAGATGTGGCATTTTTGTTTTCAACAGGTTGATTTTTTGGAACAGGAGAACGCTATGTCCGATTCGCACAAGATTCCCGACGATGTGGAGATTCAGGAAACCATCATCGACAAGACCCTCTCCAACGGCATGCTCGTGGAGATCAAGCTGGTCAAACGGACACACTGGTACGAGGCCATGCTGTTCGTGAACGAACTCTTCCGGCCGGGACCGCCGCTGCCGCGCCCTCTGGAAGAGCCCACCACCAGTGCCACCCACTGGATGGGGGTCCGCCCCAGGATCGGCCTGTCGGCCGAAGAGGCCGAAGCCATCATCGGCGAAGTGAACGTGCAGAACTACCTGCACAAATGCCGGTTCGTGGATACCTGGGGCCACAACCCCTGAGATTCCGGTCTTCTCCCCTCCTTTGTGCGCTTCCCGGCCGTCACGCCCGTGCGTCCCGGGAAGCGCGGTGGAAGGGGGGGGCCGCTACTGCTCCTCTCATGCTCCACCCCCGCGCACCTCAAATGACCGGTGCTCTTTTTCTGGTGACATGTCCGTCATACTGTGACACATAAGGGATGCGGAAACGTTTTCACCGAAGGGGAAACGCCTGGCCCCGGGCGTCCGGTCGGTGCGCGAGGCGGATACATGACACGAAAAGCCATCCAGGATCTGCAGGGCAGACAGGAACTGGTACGGGAGCTGCTCTGCCGCCAGATTGCCCAGCGCCATGAACTGACCGACTCCGTTGCCCAGCGGCGGCAGCTGGCCGAGATGCGTGGGCTGCTGAGCGGCTGGGAAGCAGCCGAAATAGCGGCGATCGTTGACGGGCTCAGTCCGGAAGAGCTGGTGCTGGTCTGGGGCCAGATCGACGAGGAGCGCCTGGACGAGATCCTGGACGAAGTTTCCGATGCCACCCGGGACACCCTGGCCAGCCACAGCGGCTACCTGGGCGCGGCCTGCGTGGTGAACGCCTTCGAACTGACCCAGGGCCGCCTGTGCCAGACCACCATCGAATCGGTGGACGACCTGGAGGGGATCAAGCCGATCTGGGTGGACCTGGTAGGCACCACAGCCGCTGACCGGCGCAAGGTCGGCCAGTTCTTCGGCCTGGAACTGCCCGACCCGGAAGACCTGCAGGATATCGAGTCCAGCGCGCGTTTCTACGTGGAGGAGGGGGGCGAGATTCACCTGCACTCCGACTTCCTGCTGGACCGGGAGGGGGACTCCCGCAACGTGCCGGTGGCGTTCATCCTCTTCCGCGACATCCTCTTCTCGGTGCGCGAAGAGGAACTACCGGTCTTCCGTCTCCAGCGTCTCCGGGCGCGCCTCCAGACCGGGTACGTCTCCGACGGCATGGACATGCTGCTGGACCTGTACGCGGCCAATGCCGAATATTCGGCCGACTCCCTGGAGGAGATCTACTCCGCCCTGGGAGAGGTGGGCAAAAAGGTGCTCAGCGAAGCCATGAGCGACGAGGAAGCGGCCAAGATCCTGGCGGAAATCGCCGAGGAAGAGGACCTGAACGGCCGTATCCGCCGCAACATCCTGGATACCCGCCGCGCACTGACCTTCCTGATCCGTCGAAAACTCCTCTCCAACTCCCAGTTCGAGGATGCCCGTCAGATCATGCGCGACATCGAGTCCCTGGACGGCCACACCGCCTTCCTGTTCGACAAGATCAACTTCCTCATGGACGCTACCGTCGGCTTCATCAACATCAACCAGAACCGGGTCATCTACCGCCTGACCGTGCTCACCGTAATCTTCATGCCGCTCAACCTGGTGGCCGGTATCGGCGGCATGTCCGAATTCTCGGTGGTGACCAAAACCATCCCCTGGCCGCTTTCCTACGGTCTCTTCACCGTCGGGCTGATCGTCATGGCCTGGCTGACGCTGATCATCCTGCGCTATTACGAGCGTCGCCCCGGCCCCTCCCGCTCCACGTCCCGCAAACGCCCCCGCTGGCTGTCGTCCCTGCGGAGTTCTCCGCCCTCCTGACGGCTCGTGATGCCGGCACAAGCGAACTTTTCCCCCTATGATTCCCGCTGTATTGAATGATTCACCCGCTGACGCGAGGGGTACGTCGTGACCAGCCACATACCGGTGGCGAGGGCCATCGATCATTGCCGGGGCCTGCACGACGAGCATCCCCGCTGCACCCGTATCCACCGGTCGGCGATGCACATGGTCTGAGCAGCTCAACCGTTATCTGTCACAAGACGTGAACGCCTTCGCTGTTCGGCGTGACGCGCGGTGGGGCGGTAATTTCCACATCCGGATCGAGAGCTTTCAGAAGGGCCGGACGTGAACTCCAGGCCGGTGTACTCTCCTTTGTTCTTGATGCGTTCTTGATGCGTTTCTCCATCCATTTGATCCCCCCCTTATCTTTTCCCTGCTAGCATGAATCCATGGACGGTTATCAAAAACCAGGAGAGAACGGACGTGAAAGCCTATCTGTTCAGTGCGCAAACCGGAGTGTACGAGGGTGAAACATTTGTCGAAGCTGATACCCTTGACGATGGCGATGGGGTTACCGCGGTACCGCCGCCGGTGTACGGGGCTGGCCAGATCCCGGTGTTCGACGTCATGCAGCGGCAGTGGGTGCTCGTGCCATTATCGTTATTGAAGAAAGCCTGAGCCCATGGAGTGGCGCACAGTGTGCTACGACGGAGATACTGCCATGAACATGCACGATTTTTTTCAGACAACATTCTTTTTCCTACTCCTGTTCAGCCTGGTGAAGCCGCTGGGAATCTTCATGGCCAGGGTCTACCAGGGCGAACGGACCTTCCTGTCGCCGATCCTTGCTCCCTGTGAGAACCTGCTCTATCAGGTCTGCGGGGTGGAGCGGGATGACGAGATGGACTGGAAGCGCTACGCCTGGTCCATGATCCTCTTCAACCTGGTGCTGTTCGGCGCATTGCTCGTCATCCTGATGACCCAGCACCTTTTGCCGCTCACCCCCCGGAAACTGCCCCCCTTTGGCTGGCAACTGGCGCTCAATACTGCCGTCAGCTTCGTTACCAACACCAACTGGCAGGCCTATGCCGGCGAGCAGAGCGTCAGCTACTTCACTCAGATGGTGGGGCTTGGGGTACACAACTTCGTTTCCGCCGCAACCGGCATGGCCATTGCCATCGCCCTGATCCGCGGATTCGCCCGGCGCAAAGCCTCCGCCATCGGCAATTTCTGGGTGGACATGACCCGTGGCACGCTCTATATCCTGCTGCCGCTCTCGCTGGTTGCCGCGCTCTTCCTGGTCTCCCAGGGGGTAATCCAGAACTTCGGCGACTACAAAACGATTCCTCTCGTTCAATCAACGAGTTATGACAAGCCCAGGCTTGATGTCGGCGGTAATCCCGTGAAGGATGCCAGGGGCAAGCCGCTGACTGAGCAGGTAACCGTCAAGGAGGTCAGCATCCCCCTGGGGCCGGTGGCCTCCCAGGAGGCCATCAAGGAACTGGGTACCAACGGCGGCGGCTTCTTCAACGCCAACTCGGCCCATCCCTTTGAAAACCCGACGCCGCTCTCCAACTTCATGGAGATCCTGCTCATCATGCTGATCCCGGCCAGCCTGACCCATACCTTCGGCCTGATGGTGGGCAACAGCCGTCAGGGGTGGGGGCTGCTGACGGCCATGCTGTTTCTGCTGCTGCTGTCATTCGGCACGTTGCAATGGGCGGAGAGCGCTGCCAATCCATTGGTAAGCACACTGGGCGTGGTGGGCGCCAACATGGAGGGGAAGGAAGTGCGCTTCGGCCTGGCCGGCAGCAGCCTGTTCACCGTGGCCACCACCGGCGCCTCCTGCGGCGCGGTCAACAGCATGCACGACTCCCTGACCCCTCTTGGCGGTATGGTGCCGCTGTCTCTGATCCTGACCGGCGAGGTGGTGTTCGGCGGGGTCGGCTCCGGGCTCTACACCATGCTGGCCTTTGCGGTAATCGCGGTCTTTGTTTCCGGACTGATGATCGGCCGCACGCCGGAATACCTGGGCAAGAAGGTCGAGGTGCGGGAGATGTGGATGTCCATCGTCACCATCCTGACGGCCGGGATCGTGGTTCTGATCCTGTCGGGCATGGCCATGCTCACGCCGCAGGCCCTCGCTTCCATGTCCAATCCTGGTGCCCACGGCCTGACGGAACTGTTCTACGCCTTCGCCTCCATGGCCAACAACAACGGCAGCGCCTTTGCCGGCCTGAATGCCAACGTCGCCTTCTATAACGTTCTCGGCTCCCTGGCCATGCTCATCGGGCGCTATGTTCCGGCGATTGCGGTGCTGGCCATGGCCGGTTGCCTGGCGGAGAAGAAGTGCATCCCTCCCAGCCTGGGCACTCTGCCGACCGATCACGCTCCCTTTGTCATCTGGCTGGTGCTGGTGATCCTGATCGTGGGGGCACTGACCTTCTTCCCGGTCCTGGCCTTGGGCCCCATAGTGGAGCACCTGATGATGGTGCAGTGAAGTCCCCCTTTAGCAAAGGGGGGATCAAACCACGGAGAACACGAATCATGTCCAAGCACGCACCAGAACCCGTATCCATGTTCGACCGGCGCATCATGGCTGCAGCCCTGATCGACTCACTCAGAAAACTCGATCCGCGCACTCTCTGGCGCAACCCGGTCATGTTCTGCGTGGAGATCGCCAGCGTCATCACCCTGGTTACCTTTGTCCTGTCGCTGGCCGGCATCAACAGGGAGCCGCCTCGCTTTGCCGGCACGGTTTCGGTTTGGCTTTGGCTGACGGTCATCTTCTCCACCTTTGCCGAAGCCCTGGCCGAGGGGCGCGGCAAGGCTCGGGCCGCTTCGCTGAGGAAGAGCCGCAGCGACGTGAGCGCCAGGCAACTGGAGAAACCAGAGTTCGGCAGTGCCTCCACCACGGTCGGCGCCAGCCAGTTGCGCAAGGGGGACCTGATCCTGGTCGAGGCGGGCGAGACGATCGCCGGTGACGGCGACGTGGTGGCCGGGGCGGCCCTGGTGAACGAGTCGGCCGTGACCGGCGAGTCGGCCCCGGTGATCCGCGAGTCAGGCGGCGATCGCAGTGCCGTCACCGGCGGCACCACCGTCATCGCCAACGCCATCATCGTGCGCATCACCGCCAATCCGGGGGAAACCTTCCTGGACCGCATGATCGGCCTGATCGAGGGGGCCAAGCGGCGCAAGACCCCCAACGAGATCGCCCTGGAGGTGCTGCTGATCGCCCTGACCCTGGTCTTCCTGCTGGTCTGCGCCAACATCAGCCCGCTCTCGATCTACAGCGTCCGGGCAGCGGGGCAGGGCACACCGGTCTCCCTGACGGTCCTGGTGGCGCTGTTCGTCTGTCTGGCACCCACCACCATTGCCGCGCTTCTGCCGGCCATCGGCATTGCCGGCATGGACCGCCTGTTCCAGAAGAACGTGATCGCCCTTTCGGGCCGGGCCATCGAGGCTGCCGGCGACGTCAACGTGCTGCTCCTGGACAAGACCGGCACCATCACCTTGGGTAACCGGGAGGCGGTGGCCTTCATTCCGGTGGGCGGTCACAGCGAACAGGAACTGGCCGAGGCGTCTCTGATGGCGTCACTGGCCGACGAAACGCCGGAAGGTCGCAGCGTGGTGGCATTGGCGAAGCAGAAGTACGGCCTGAGCAGGGAGAAGCCGGCCGGCGCCCAGGTTGTGGAGTTCAACGCCGAAACGCGCCTCTCTGGCATCAACCTGGATGGCAAGCGCTATCGCAAGGGGGCCGTTGACTCGCTGATCTCCTTTGCCAGGAGCCAGGGGGGCGGGAAAATCCCCGCGGACGTGGGGGAGGTGGCCGACAGGATCGCCAGGGCAGGGGCCACGCCGCTGGTGGTCTGCCGGGATGGCGATATCCTGGGGGTGGTCAACCTGAAGGATATCGTCAAGGCCGGAATCCAGGAGCGCTTCCTGCAACTGCGCAGCATGGGGATCAAGACCGTGATGATCACCGGCGACAACCCGCTGACCGCCGCGGCAATAGCCGCCGAGGCCCAGGTGGACGACTTCCTGGCCCAGGCCAAGCCGGAGGACAAGCTGCGCCTGATTCGCGAGAACCAGGAGGCCGGTTTCATGGTGGCCATGACCGGTGACGGCACCAACGACGCCCCGGCCCTGGCCCAGGCCGACGTGGCGGTTGCCATGAACACCGGTACCCAGCCGGCCCGCGAGGCGGCCAACATCATCGACCTGGACAGCAACCCGACCAAGCTGTTGGATATTGTCGAGGTGGGCAAGCAGATCCTGATGACCCGCGGCAACCTGACCACCTTCAGCATCTCCAATGATATCGCCAAGTACTTTGCCATCGTCCCGGCCATGATGCTCTCCATCTACCCCCAGCTGGGGAGGCTTAACGTCATGCATCTGGCGACCCCCCAGAGCGCGATCCTCTCGGCGGTGATCTTCAACGCCGCCATCATTCCGCTTCTGGTGCCGCTGGCGCTCAAGGGGACGAAGTTCCGCCCCATGCCGGCCGAAAAGCTGTTGGTCCACAACCTGCTGGTCTACGGAGTGGGGGGGATCGTCGCCCCCTTCGTGGGGATCAAGGTCATCGACCTGGTGGTGGGGATGGTGGTGTGATCAATTCCCCCCTTTGACAAAGGGGGGCCAGGGGGGATTTGGTTCAAGGCAATCAAAGGCAAATCCCCCTCATTCCCCCATTTCCAAAGGGGGAGGCAAAAACTAGCGGAGACAAAACCATGAAAGAGACAAAAACGGCCATCCTGCTCTTCCTGGCCTTCACCCTCATCTGCGGCGGCATCTACCCCGCCCTGGTCACCGGCATTGCCCGGGCCATCTTCCCCCGACAGGCAACGGGAAGTTTCATCTTCGACACGAACGGCAGGGAGGTAGGCTCTGCCCTGATCGGCCAGCCCTTCTCCGATGCGAACTACTTCTGGCCGCGGCCCTCTGCCAGCGGCAATTTCGGTCATAACCCCCTGGCGTCGGGCGGCTCCAACGCCGGACCGACCAATCCCTCCTATCTCGCAACCGTGACAGAGCGGGTGAGGACGCTGCGGGAGAGCGGGGTGAGGGGCGCCATACCTGCCGACCTGGCGCAGGCCTCGGCCAGCGGGCTCGATCCCCACATCTCGCCCGAATCGGCCATGCTCCAGCTGCCGCGTGTGGCCAGGGCGCGGGGCCTTTCCGAAGCGGAGGTGGCCAGGGTCGTCAGCCGGGCCAGCGAAGAGCGCCAGCTGGGCTTTCTCGGCGCGCCGCGGGTGAATGTGCTTGTGTTGAACCTGGAACTGGATAGACTGATCAAACGCTGATTGTCCCGAAGGCCCGTATCACCTGTCACACAGGGCACGCATCCCCCATGAATCTTTCGGAAAACCATGACCGATAACGACGACAATCGTCCCTCTCCCGAGGCACTGCTGAAACTGGCCCAGGCAGAAGGGGAACAGGCCGGACAGGGGAAGCTGAAGCTGTTCCTCGGCTACGCCGCCGGGGTGGGCAAGACCTACGCCATGCTGGAGGCGGCCCACCTGCGCAGGCGGGAGGGGTGCGATATCGTGGCCGGGTATGTGGAGTCCCACGGCCGCCCCGAGACCGATGCCCTGCTGGAAGGGCTGGAGGTTGTCCCCCGTCAGGAGATTCGCTATCAGGGGGTGCTGCTGTCCGAGATGCACCTGGACGGTGTCCTGGAACGCAAGCCGCAGATCGCCCTGGTTGACGAGCTGGCCCACAGCAATGTCCCGGGGGTGCGCCACGAGAAACGCTGGCAGGATGTGGAGGAACTGCTGGCTGCCGGCATCGATGTCTACACTACGCTCAATATCCAGCATTTCGAGAGCCTGAACGATGTGGTGTCACAGGTCACCGGGGTGGTGGTGCGCGAGACCGTGCCGGACCGTTTTCTGGACAGCGCCTTCGAAATCGTGCTGGTGGATATCCCTCCCGAAGACCTGCTGCAGCGCCTGAGCGAGGGCAAGGTCTATATTCCGAGCCAGGCCGCCAGGGCCATGGAGAAGTTCTTCAGGCCGGGCAACCTGATGGCGTTGCGGGAACTTTCCCTGCGCCGTACCGCCGCACGGGTTGATGACCAGATGCGGGCCTACATGGAGACCCAATCCATCGCCGGTCCCTGGCCCACGACGGAGCGGCTGCTGGTCTGCGCCAGCGGCAGTCCCTACAGTGAAAAGCTGATCCGAAGCGCCTGCCGTCTGGCGGAGGAGTTGAAGGCCAAGTGGTACACCCTGTATGTGGAGACGCCGGGGAGCGGTCGCCATGCCCAGGAAAATCGCGAGCATGTCTGGCGTGACCTGCGTCTGGCGGAGAGTCTGGGCTCCCAGACAGCCACCGTGACCGCCACCTCGGTGATCGATGGAACCCTTGCCTATGCCCTGCGCCACAATGTCACCAAGATCGTGATCGGCAAGCCGAACAGGCCGCGCTGGCGAGAGCTGTTCAAGCCCCCGATCGTTGATCGGATCATTCGCCGCAGCGGTCCGATCGATGTGGTGGTGGTCAGTTTCGAGCCGGATGGAACATCCGTGGCGGATGCGAAACGAAAGCGGCAGACTCCGTTCAGGTTTCGGGGGTACGCGGCCAGCATCCTGCTGGTGGTTGCGGCATCGTTTGTCTGTCAGCTGTCGAGATCTTTTCTGGACCCGATCAACATGGTCATGGTCTACCTGCTGGCGGTAATCCTGGCGTCCGTCCGGCTTGGTCAGAAGCCGGCCATCCTGACCGCGTTCCTGGGCATGCTGACCTTTGATTTTTTCTTCGTGCCGCCCCATTTTACCTTTGCCGTGAGCGACACCCAGTACCTGATTACCTTTGCGGCGCTCTTCACCGTGGGCGCCGTCATCAGTACGCTGGTTTCCCAGGCGCGGGAGCGTGCCGAGGTGATACGGGCGCGGGAGCTGCAGACTGCCAACCTCTACTACCTGAGCCGCGCCCTGGCCAGCGCCGCGGATATCGGCGCCGTGCTGAAGGCGGTGGTCAAGCATGTGGGGGAGGCGCTGAACGCCGGGGTGGTCCTGTTTCTCCCCGAGGGAGAACGGCTGGATATCATGGCGTCCAGCGAAGGCATGGTGGTTGATCTCAAGGAACAGGCCGTGGCTGACTGGGCCTTCCGCAACCGCCATCCGGCCGGGCGCGGCACGGACACGCTGGTGTCGGCCAGCCTGGTTCATCTCCCCCTGGAGACCGCCTCCAACGTGCTGGGGGTCATGGGGGTGCGGCTGGAAGGCGATCAGGAGTACCGCTCCACCGAGAACCGCCGCCTGCTGGACGCCTTTGCCACCCAGGCCGCCATGGCCATGGAGCGGGTGCAGTTCTCCCGCCAGGCCGAGCAGGCCCAGATACTCCAGGCCAGGGAAAATCTTGAGCGCGCCCTGCTCAACTCCATCTCCCACGACCTGCGCTCGCCGCTGGCCTCGGTTACCGGCGTACTCTCCAGCCTGAGGGACGAGGGAGCCCATCTCGGCGAACCGGCGCGCCGCGAACTGCTGGATACCGCCTGCGGTGAAGCCGATCGTTTGAACCGCTTCGTAGGCAATCTGCTGGACATGACCCGCATCGAGGCCGGGGCGCTCCGGCCGCGGTTGGAGCCGTGCGATGTGCAGGACCTGGTCGGCTGCGCCCTGGCCGTGCTGGAGAGCCGACTGGAAGAGCGGGAGGTTCGTCTGCGCATGCCGCCGCTCATGCCGCTGGTCCCCATGGACCTGGTGCTGATGACCCAGGTCCTGGTGAATATCCTGGACAACAGCATCAAGTATTCGCCTCCTGCCAGTCCGCTGGAGATCGTTGCCCAGGCTGACACGGGGTGGCTGGAAATCAGGCTTTCCGACCGTGGCAGGGGGGTGCCGGAACAGGACCTGAAACGGGTCTTCGACAAGTTTTACCGCATCCCGGTTCCCGAAGGGGCCGCTGGGACCGGGCTGGGGCTTTCCATCTGCAAGGGGCTGGTTGAAGCGCACGGTGGCAGGATCAGGGCCGAGAACCGCGAGGGGGGCGGGTTGACGATTGTCATACGCCTGCCGCTGGTTGCGGTGGAGGATAACAAACCATGATGTCGGAACGTGGGGCGGACAACCGGGCGCGAATCCTGGTGATCGATGACGAGTTGGCCATTCGGCGCTTTCTGCATACCGTGCTGAGCAACGAGGGGTTTGTCCTGCACGAGGCGGAGGGGGGGCATGCCGGACTGGCTGCAGCGGCTGCGTGCCGGCCGGATGTGATTCTGCTGGATCTGGGGCTGCCGGATCTGGATGGGGTGGAGGTGATCAGGCGGATTCGCGAGTGGTCACCGGTTCCGATCATCGTGCTTTCGGTGCGGGAGCGGGAGGACGACAAGATTGCCGCCCTGGATGCAGGAGCCGACGACTACCTGACCAAGCCCTTCGGGGTGGGGGAGCTGCTGGCCCGGATTCGGGCGGCGTTGCGCCGTTCGCTGCAGCAGGCGCCCGAGCCGATCTTCAGCAGTGGAGACTTGGTCATGGATCTGACCCTGCGCAGGGTGACCGTGAAAGGGGAGGATGTGCAGTTGACCCCCACCGAGTACGACCTGCTGCGGTTACTGGTGAATCATGCCGGCAAGGTGCTGACCCACGGCCAGATCCTCAAGCAGATCTGGGGGATGGCCTACCGGGAGCAACCCCACGTGTTGCGGGTCAATATCAGCAACCTGCGTCGCAAGATCGAGGCCGACCCCTCCCGTCCGCGCCACATCATCACCGAACCGGGGGTGGGCTACCGCCTGGCGCCGGAGCGGTGAGGTGACTTTGGGGAAAGTTACAATACCTCAAAAGGTGTACCAATTTACAAACCAGTTAACAGGTGCTATTGTTTGGTCGTTTGGTAGCCATGGAGGACCCAATGCGGACGGTAAAATTTTCGGAAGATGTAATTCCCCTGACCGACGTCAAAATCAACCCGGGCAAGCTGGTGAAGCGGGTTTCGCAGAGTCACCGTCCGGTGCTGTTGACCAGTCGCGGGCGTGGGGTTGCGGTTGTGCAGGGAGTGGCGGATTTTGAGGCGCACGAGGAAGAGCAGCAGTTCATGCGGGCCGTCGTGAAGGGGTTGATGGAGCTGGAGAGCGGTCGTGAAATCAGCCTGGACGAGGTTAAAAAACGGCTGAACCTGGGCGGCTGACATGACGGATACCGGCGTAACCGTTACCTTTGCCGAGTCGGCTCTGGGGGATATTCTGGAAATGCGGGAGTGGTACGCTGAACAGCTTGTGCCGGAGGTTGGTGAGCGTTTTACCGCTGAAATCATCGCCAGGGTTGAGGCGCTCCAGGTCAATCCCGACATGGGGCGGATGGTTCCCGAGTTTGGGGTTGAGACTCTGCGGGAGTTGATATATCCGCCGTTCAGGATCGTCTGTCGGCGTGACGGGATGCTGGTGAGAATCGTTCGGGTGTGGCGGAGTGAGCGCTTGTTGGCGGTGCCATAATATAGAAATGATCTATTCGCAGCATCCCGACGTTTGCCCACATGCAGGGGGCGTCAACGGGGTGTGCCTTTGTAGTTTTTTTTCCAATGTCAGAAAGGCAATCCTGATCCAGCCGAGTTCATGTTTGACATTCGGACATTCGTTGACAGGAGTTGAATATGCCTGACGCAAAGTACGCCCTGATCATCATCGACATGCAGAACGACTTCGTCCTGCCCGGCGCGCCGGCGTGCGTCGCGGGCGCGTACGCCACGGTGCCGTGCGTACGGCAGCTGCTGGATTTCTTCCGGGCACAGTCCTGGCCCGTGTTTCACGTCGTGCGGGAATACCGGGCGGACGGGAGCGATGTCGAATGCACCCGTCTCCACGGCTTTCTCACTGACCAGCGCTACGTGGTCCCCGGCACCGAGGGGTGCGGAATCGTGGCCGAGCTTGCGCCGGTGGCGGGGGAGTACCGGGTGGTCAAGAACCGGTTCAGCGGCTTCATGAACACGGAGCTGGATTTCATGCTGCGGAGGATCGGGGCCACGCAGCTGGTGATCTGCGGCACCCAGTATCCCAACTGCGTCCGGACCACCATCTTCGACGCCATCGCCTACGGCTACCCGGTCATCAACGTGACCGACGCCACCTCGGCACAGACCCAGGAGATCGCGGAGGCCAACATCACGGATCTGAGGAATATCGGGGTGGAGTGCGTCACGCTGCGGGAGTTTGTCGAATCGTTCTGAAAGCCTGAAAAACCGTCCTAACCACCTTGTTGACAGGCAAGCAACCAACCAGCCAGGTTCGATGCTGCCACAAGCAAGAAACACGCATTATTGTCTTTGACAGCCAACGAGGCCCTTGCAGAATTAACGCCTTTACGGCAGCGGCACAGCAGCCAAGGGATCGTAAAGGAGGATTCATGAAGGACATCGAGCGCTTTATTGGCGGGTTCCGCAGGTTCCGGGAAAACTACTTCGGGCCGGAAGCCACTCATTTTGAACATCTCAAGAAAGGACAGAGCCCCAAAACCATGCTCATCGGCTGTGCCGATTCCCGGGTCGATCCGGCCATTCTGACCAACTGCGCCCCGGGTGACATCTTCACCGTGCGTAACGTAGCCAACCTGGTGCCTCCCTTCGAGGAGGACGGTGGCCGGCATGGGGTGAGCGCGGCACTGGAGTTCGCCGTCTGCCATCTGGAGGTGGAGCACATCATTGTCCTTGGCCACTCTGGGTGCGGCGGCATCAATGCCCTCATGGCGGGTACCAGCGGCTGCGGAGGAGACGGTTTCATCTCCCGCTGGATGTCCATCGCTGCGCCGGCCCGGGAACGGGTGCTGGCGGAGTTGTCCGACAAGGACCCACTTCTTCAGCGCCGGGCCGCCGAGCAGGCGGCGATCCTCCTCTCCCTGGAGAATCTCCGCTCCTTTCCCTGGATCGATGAGCGGGTCGCCAGTGGGGCGCTCTCGCTGCATGGCTGGTATTTCGACATCTCGTCGGGGGAACTGCTGGAATATCGGCCCGAGCGTGGCGTATTCGATCCGATAACCTGATACTTCAGGTTAGTACGGTTGTATTCTCCGCTGTTCACCACCGAGTTGCCCAACCAAAAGCTGGCCGGACACCCAAGGGAGATCTGTATGGAGGATAGAACACTGCCGGAGGAAACAGCCAAACTCCAACGGGACATGGCCGTCCTGATGGAGTTCCTGGCCGAAGTCCTGAGCGGACTGGGAGAAGACTCCCTGGCCGCCTCACTCCCGTTTAAAGGGGGGGGGACGACGGTGACCGACAACGACCGGGGGGTTCACGCTTGGTCCATTGCCTTCCAGCTGCTTAACATGGCCGAAGAGAACAGCGCGGTGCAGATGCGCCGGAAAGTGGAATCCCATGCAGGACTGGCGGAAGAGCCGGGGCTGTGGGGCCAAATCCTTTCCCAACTCAGGAAACTGGGCGTTGCTGAAGAAACCATTCATCACGAACTGGAAAACGTGGAGGTGGAGGTGGTGCTCACCGCCCATCCCACCGAAGTCCGGCGGACATCGGCCCTGTACCATCTGCGGGAACTGTACCAGCTGATCGTCAAGCTTGAAAACCCAATCTGGACCCCCATGGAACGCCGGGAGATTCTGGAAGAGATCAAGACAATGCTGGAGCTGCTCTGGCAGACCGGCGAAATTTTCATTGAAAAGCCCCATGTCCTCTCAGAGCTTGCCGGCATCATTTACTATCTGCGCTCCATCTTTCCCCAGGTCCTGCCGATTCTGGAAAAGCGGCTGCGACACGCCTGGCAGGATATCGGTTTTACCTGTAATGCACAGGAGAGGCTTCCCAGGTTGCCCCGTCTCCGGTTCGGCACCTGGGTCGGCGGTGACCGGGACGGCCATCCGTTGGTAACTGCCGCGATAACGAGGCAGGCTCTCCGGGAATTGCGAAACAGCGCCGTTTCCCTTATTAATGAACAACTGGTCACTTTGGCGGCACGTTTGAGCCTTTCCCAGCGCCTTCTGCCGGTTCCGGCGCCACTCGCGGAACTGATCGCGGATGTCGCCGCTACCCTCGGTGACCGGGGTGAAGAGGCGCTGCGGCGGAACCCGTTGGAGCCGTGGCGCCAAGTGATAAATCTCATGATCGCCAGGCTGCCCGTTGAAAGTGCCGGAAAGGAACCTGACTCGGTGCAACCGGGGCAGGGATGCTATCAACTGGCTGCCGAGCTGTGCAACGACCTGCGCTTGGTGCAGGACAGCCTGACCGCCGCCGGCGCGTTACGACTCGCCAGGGACTATGTAGCACCCGTGCGGCGCACGATAGAGGTGTTCGGTTTTCACCTGGCTTCACTCGATATTCGTCAGAACAGCGCCTTTCACGACCTGGCCGTGGAGCAGCTGATGGCCGCGGCAGGTCTACGGGATACCGGTTTTTCCGGGTGGAGCGAGGCTCGGCGGCTGGAGTTCCTTAACCGTGAGCTTGCGTCGTCGCGTCCCTTTGCCCGCCACGATGCCAGACTTGGCGGTGAGGCCGAGAGCGTCATCGACTGCTACCGGGCACTGGTCGACCATAGCCGGGTCTGGGGGAGGGACGGCCTTGGCTCTCTGATTGTAAGCATGACCCGCGCCCTTTCGGACTTGCTGGTGGTCTACCTGCTGGCCCGTGAGGCAGGTCTGACCGTGGCCGGTTCCAACGGTCACGTCTGTCTGCTGCCGGTGGTTCCCCTCTTTGAAACCATTGAGGACCTTCAGGGAAGCCATCTCGTCCTGCGCCGGTTTTTGGAGCATCCCATGACCCGTCGCACCCTTTCAGCTCTTTGCGGGACTGCGCCGGTGCAGCAGGTGATGATCGGTTACAGCGACAGCAACAAGGATGGCGGTATTCTCGCAAGCCTCTGGAGCCTCTACCGCGCACAGGAGGCTATGGCGGAGGTTGGCCGGCAGTGCGGTGTGGGGATACGTTTCTTTCATGGCCGTGGCGGCACCATCAGTCGGGGAGCAGGGCCCACCAGCCGTTTTCTGCGGGGGCTGCCTCACGGTACGGTGGACGGGAACCTGCGTTTAACCGAGCAGGGAGAGGTTATTGCCCAGAAATACGCCAACCCGATGAATGCCGCCTATAACCTTGAGCTGCTGCTGGCCGGTACCGCGGGCGTCTCCGTAACCCAGAGCCACTGCCCCAAGAAGGCCAACCCCTTGGAACCGGTCATTGACCGTCTTGCCGAGACAAGCCGCCGAGCCTACGAAAGCCTCGTCACCGGTGAAGGGTTCATTGCCTTCTTTCGTCAGGCCACCCCCATAGACGTCATCGAGTCGAGCCGGATAGGTTCCCGTCCTGCCCGGCGCAGCGGTGGAGCGAGCATTGCCGACCTGCGGGCCATCCCCTGGGTGTTCAGCTGGAGCCAGGCCCGCTACTCCCTTTCCGGCTGGTTCGGAGTCGGCACGGCTCTGGAGCGGCTCCTGGAGGAAGATGAGAGAGCCTTTCACGAAATCGCCGCAAACGTCTCATCCTGGGCGACGCTCAACTACATCGTCAGCAACGTCGCCACCAGCATCGCCACGGCAAATCCGGAGGTGATGCGCGAGTACGCCTCTCTCGTGGAGGACGGCATGCTGCGCGAGCGGATCTTTACGGTCATTCATGATGAATATCTGCGCACTACCCGGATGCTGGAACTGCTCTTCGGAGGCCCCCTTCCGGAGCAGCACCCCAGAATCCACGCGGCCCTTGCCCGTCGGGAGGAGCCTCTGCTGTTTTTGCACCGTCGTCAGATCGAGTTGCTTCCCCGGTGGCGGCATCACCGTGCGACCCAGGAGCACAGCAAGGCCGAGGAACTGCTGATCCTTTTGCTGGAAACCGTCAATGCCATAGCGGCAGGGCTGCGCACGACAGGATAGCCGACAGCCGCCCTTTTTCTCAATCCAGTCGGTAGCAGATTACTGCTTCGTCATCTCCGCCAGCTTGCTCTCCCACCGCCAGGCATCGGCGACGATGCCGCGGAGGTCGTCGTACTTCGGCTTCCAGCCGGTGAGTCTGCCGATCTTCTCGGCCCGGGCCACCAGCGAGGCCGGGTCGCCGGGGCGGCGCTCCGCCTCCTCCACCCTGAAGTCAGCGCCGCTCACCTCTTTTACCTGGTTCAGGACCTCCCGCACGCTGCTGCCGCGGCCGTACCCCACGTTCATGACGGTCGGCTCCCCCCCCTGTTCCAGGTAGGCCAGGGCGTGGAGATGGGCCGAGGCCAGATCCTCGATGTGGATGTAGTCGCGCACGCCGGTGCCGTCCGGGGTGGGATAGTCGGTGCCGTAGATACTCACCTTCTCCCGCATCCCCAGGGCGGCCTGGCACGCCACCTTGATCAGGTGGGTGGCTTCGGGAGTGCGCTGCCCCATGCGGGCCAGGGGGTCGGCGCCGGCCACGTTGAAGTAGCGCAGGGCCACGTACTTCATGCCGTGGGCGGCGCAGGCGTCCCTGAGCATCCATTCGCTCATCAGCTTGGAGGTGCCGTAGGGGTTGATGGGCGCCAGGGTGCTCTCCTCGTCGGCCACTCCCCCCTCGGGGAAGCCGTACACCGCCGCAGTGCTGGAGAAGATGAAGCGCTTGACGCGGTTCCTGACGCACGCCTCCAGGAGTCCCAGGGTGTTGCGGGTGTTGTTAGCGTAGTACTTCAGCGGCAGGGCGACCGATTCCGGCGCCACGATGGCGGCGGCGAAGTGCAGCACGGTGGAGAAACGGTGACTCTGGAAGGCATCGTTCAGGGCCGCCGTGTCGCTCAGGTCGGCCAGGATCAGTTTCTCTCCGTTGATGAGGGCGGTGGGAAAGCCGGTGGAGAGGTTGTCGTACACCACCACGCGGTGGCCGGATTCGGACAGTTGGCGGACGACGTGGCTGCCGATGTAGCCGCAGCCGCCGGTGACGAGGATCATTTCGGACATGGGGGTTCCTTGGACCGGGGCGTTCCGGCGCACGTGCCGCCGGAACGCCCCGTATGTGGGATGACTACAGGTATTTCCGGATGTTGCGCAGTGAACGCTCCAGGCGTTCGTTGGAGTGGGCCTCGATGGTCCAGACCGCGTCAGGGGCGAAGCGGTTCAAGAGGTCGAAGAGCTGGTCGAAGTCGATCTCTCCCTCCCCCAGGGGGAGGTGCTCGTCCGCCTGACCGAAGTTGTCGTGCAGGTGGATTTCGGCCATGAAAGAACCCATCTCGGCGAACCATTCCTCCAGGCCGACGGTGGAGAACATGTTCCAGTGACCCACGTCGAAGCAGTGGCGGAAGAAGGGGGAGTTGATGGCCTCCAGCAGGTCGCGCAGGGAGGAAGGCTCCTTCTCGAAGATGTTTTCCACGGCAATGGTGCTGCCGATGGCACTGGCTCGCGCGAGGAACCCCTGCCAGAAGTCGATGCTGTTTTTGAGCCATGCCGCCCTGTTGTTGCCGTGGCGCAGCTCGTCCAGGCCGGGATGGAAGACGATCACGCGCGGCCGGAGGATTTCGGCCGCCTGGAAGACCTGCTCGAAACGTTCGCGGGTGGCCTGGCGGATGGTGGCGTCCACGGCGCCGGGGTTCAGATCCATGAAGGCGGCGTGGATGGTCGTGGCCAGCCCCGCCTCCTGCAGCAGTCGGGCTGCCTGCGCCAGCCGCTCTTCGGTGAATGCGTCCAGGGCCTCGCAGGAGAAGTAGACTTCGGGGTTGATGCGCTCGCGCAGGATGTGGTCCAGGCTCTCGAAGAGGCGCAGATAGGGGACGTGGGCATGTATCGTTCTATTCATGGTGGCTGTGCCCCTTCAGGTGCTGTTTGGTGATGGAGCCGGGTCCGGTACGGAGGATCAGCTCTTCCAGCTTTGCTATGGATACGGGTTCGCCCAGGACGATCAGGGTGTCGTTGTCGTCGATCTTGGCCTGGGAGTGGGGGTTGAATACCATTTTGCCGTTGGCCTTCTTGATGCCGATGATGATGACGCCGGTCTCCCTGCGAAACCCGGAACTGACCAGGGTCTCGCCGGCAAAAACCGAGTCGTGGGGTATGGTGATCTCCTCCATCTGCAAGTCCAGGTGATCGCTGCCGGTGGCGATCTCGATGAAGTCGACCACGTTGGGTTGCAGGATCGACTGGGCCATCCTGGTGCCGCCGATGACGTAGGGGGAGATGACCTTGGAGGCGCCGGCCCGTTTCAGCTTGATGTCCGACCCCTCGTCGCTGGAGCGGGCCAGGATGAAGAGCTCCTGGTTGAGGCCCCGGGCGGTGAGGGTGATGTAGACGTTGTCGGCGTCCGATGAGACCACCGAGATCAATCCCTTGGCACGCATGATGCCGGCCTTGAGCAGGCACTCGTCCTGGGTGGCGTCCCCCCGCAGATGCAGGTAGCCGTCCTCGTCGATCTTCTCCAGGGTCTCGTTGTCCTTCTCCACCACCACGAAGGGGAGCTTGTGGGAGAAGAATTCCCGGCAGATCAGCGAGCCGATGCGGCCGAAACCGCAGATGATGTAATGCCCGCGCAGGGCCTCGATCTTCTTTTCCACTTTCTTTCTCCCGATCACCCGCTGGATCTGTCCCTCGAACATGATCTGGGCCAGGCTCCCCACGATGTACCCCAGCACGCTGACCCCCACCACGATCAGCGCCATGGTGAAGGCCTTGCCGCTGTCGGACAGGTCGTGGACCTCCTTGAAGCCGACGGTCCCCAAGGTGATGATGGTCATGTACAGGGCGTCCAGAATCGTCCAGTGTTCGATGGCTACGAAACCGATCGTTCCGGCGGAGACCAGCAGCAGCAGGATGGTGATGGAAATTTTCAGGTGTCGAACGGGATCCACGGGCACCTCTGAGCGGTCCGTAAGAGTACCTTCTGGCACCGCAAAATTCAAGAAATTGTCGAGCCGGAGCCGGAGCAAGACTCCGGAAGAGGGGGGACAACGGGTTGTACTTGAAAAAACTTTTCAAATACGCAATGTTAGAGTTGACAAATTTTGCATACAGTATACAATAGCCAAAATTTTCTCCGGAGATACGGATATGCCAAAACCCATCGAGAAGCATCCCACCCTGCGCGAAAAGATCTTGGAAAACATTCGTGACGCCATCATCTCCGGAGCGCTCAAGGAAGGGTGCAAGGTATCGGAACCGGAACTGGCCGAGCGCTTCGGCATCAGCCGCACCCCGATCCGCGAGGCGTTCCGGCAGCTGGAATCCGAGGGATACCTGACGGTGATCCCCCGGCGGGGAGCGGTGGTCAGCGAGTTTAACCTGAAAGAGGTGGAGGATTTCTACGCCATCAAGAGTATCCTGGAGGGGTATGCGGCCCAACGGGCCTGTGAACGGCTGACGGACAAGGAGTTGGAACGTCTGCACTCCATCAACGTACGTCTGACCGAGCTGTCCGCGGCCAACGACGTGAAGGGGTTCTTCAAGCTCCACGACGAGTTTCATGCTGTGTTCATCAATGCCTCGGACAACGAGAAGCTGAAGGAGATGATCTACAGTCTGATCACCCGGTTCCAGCGTCTCCGCCACATGTCCTTAAGCCTGCCCGGCAGGATGGCCGTGTCGGTGCAGGAACATGACAAGATCCTGGACGCCTTCCGGCGCAGGGATGCCGAGGCCGCTTCCAAGCTGGTCCAGAAGAACGCCGAGTACGGCGGCAGGGTTCTGATCGACGGCGGTGTCACCGCCACCCTGGCTGCGGAATTCAAGATGCGCCACTGACGTCCGGGTATGCGCCGTCCGCCCCGCGCCGGCGGCTGGTTGCGATACCCAGAGGAGCGACGATGAAAGCATGCAAGGCATTTGCCCTGATACCGGCGGCGGGCATGGGAAAGCGTATGGGCGCTTCAGTTAACAAGCAGTACCTGCACCTGGGGGGGCTGCCCATCCTGGCCCACACCCTGGCGGTGTTTCAGTCCTGCCCTGACATCACCGGCATCTGCCTGGTGACCCCGGCCGACGAGATCGCCTATTGTCGCGACCAGGTGGTCACTCCCTGTGGCTACTCCAAGGTGATCGAGATCGTACCCGGCGGCCGCGAGCGCCAGAACTCGGTCATGAACGGGCTCAAGGCATTGCGGCGCCATGCCTTGAGCGATGACGTGGTGCTGATCCACGACGGGGTCAGGCCGTTCATCACCCCGCACCTGCTGCGGGAATCCATCTCGACGGCCAGCAACCACGACGGGGCGTTGGTGGCGGTGCCGGCCAAGGACACCATCAAGACGGTCCGGGACGGGGATGTGGTGGATACGCCCGACCGTTCCTGCCTCTGGCAGGCCCAAACCCCCCAGTCGTTCCGCTTCGGCCTGATCCTCGAAGCCCACCAGAGCGCCGAGGATGCCGGTTTCAGCGGCACCGACGACTCGTCGTTGGTGGAGCGCCGCGGAGGGAAGGTGCGGATCGTGACGGGGGACTACCGCAACATCAAGATAACCACTCCCGAGGACCTGGTGCTGGCGGAGGCGTTTCTGTCGGCTGCCCGGCAGGTACAGCCATGAGCCCGAAGCAAGCAGACAGGATTCTGATCGTAGACGACGAGATGCTGGTGGCCAAGATCCTCTCCCTGCACCTGGAGGAGGCCGGCTACCTGACCGACTGGGCCCGGGATGGCGAACAGTGCCTGGAACTGATGGCGCGGAAGGAGTATACCCTGGTGCTCCTTGATATCTGGATGCCCCAGATGAGCGGGGTACAGGTGCTGGAAAAGATCAGGGAAACCGGCAGCGATGTGGCCGTGATCATGATGAGCGGCCATGGCAGCGAGAGCATGGCAGTGAACTGTATGAAAAACGGCGCCATGGATTACTTCTCCAAGCCGTTCGAGTTCTCCGACGTGCTTCAGCGGGTGGAACAGGCCGTCGCCAATCGGGCCATGCGCCTGGAGAAACAGCGCCTGGAACGGGAGAAGGACGATTTCGTCTCCATGCTCTCCCACGACATGAAGAACCCCATTACCGCCGTGATCGGCTCCATCGACATCATGCGCGAGGGGTGTCTGGGACCGGTCAACGAGGAGCAGGCCGCGTACCTGCAGTCGGCCATCGACAGCTGCAACGAAGTGGTTGCCATGATCGACAACCTGCTGGACATCCACCGCTTCGAGGCGGGCCGTCTGCATCTGGACTTGCAGCCCTGGGACCCGCGGGAACTGCTGTCGCCGGTGGTATCCCGCTTCGCCATGCTGGCGGGACGCGAAGGGGTCGTGCTGAACGTGGATCTGGAGCCGGAGCTTCCCTGGGTGTCCGTCGACCGTAACGCCTTCTCCCGCACCGTCACCAACCTGCTCTCCAATACCCTCAAGTTTACCCCCGAGGGGGGGATGATCACCCTCTCCTGTCACCACCTGGAGCCGCGGCAGGCCATGGAGCTTTCCATTCCCTCCCATGCCGCGAGCCGGGCTACCCAGCTGTTTACCAGCCACGGCCGGCTGGTGCGGCTGAGCGTCAGGGATACGGGCAGCGGCATCCCGACGGAGGATCAGGAGCGGATCTTCGAGCGTTTCGTCCAGTCACGCCAGGGGGGCAAGGGGCGCAGTGGCGCCGGGCTCGGCCTGGCTTACTGCAACCTGACGGTCAAAGGATTCGGCGGAGTGATCTGGGTCGAGAGCACCCCCGGCGAGGGGAGCGAGTTCATCGTCCTGCTCCCGGCTCTGGCGGAGGAGGAATGATCCCGGGACTTGGCAGTGCCGCTGTGCGGGCCGCGGTCGCGGCGCTGGTGCTGCTGGCCGGCCTCTGGGGAGGCGCGTTGTCGGCAGCCGCGGAGCTGGATTTCTCCAAGGCGCTCAAGCTCGGTTCCGGCCCCCGGGTGGTGGTGGAATTCACTGACCCGGACTGCCCCTATTGCCGTGCGGCTTCCCGCTATCTGGACGGCCGCGGGGGGGTGACCCGTTACGTGTTCTTCTATCCCCTGGCCCGTCACCCCCGGTCGCGGGAAAAAGTCCGCCATATCCTCTCCCGCAAGGATGGGGAGGTGGCCTACCACCAAGCCATGTCCGGCGCCCTGGATGGAGCGCCGCGACTTGTCAGCACCCCTTGGGGCGACAGACTGCAGGAGGAGCAGGTGACTATCGCCACCCGTGCCGGGGTGCGCTCCACCCCCACCTTCATGATCAACGGCAGGATCGTGGTCGGTTTCGACCGCCCAAAAATCGAGGAGCTTCTGGGAAACTGACTCCCCAAGGCGAACCATGATTCTGTCGACGGGCTGCCTACAGTCCCTCTCCGGCGCCGCTCGCAGTCCCTTCCGGGCCGGTTCGCCGGTGAGCGGTTCGTGCCAGTTCCCTGATGGCCCGGTAGCACCCCCGGGGGGTGGAATCGAAGGCCAGGACCCGGCACTCCAGGCGTCGGGCCAACTCTTCCAGGCCCATGTCATCCAGGAATATATCCTCCCCCTCCTTGAGCATCACGTCCGGCAGCAGCAGCGCCGTCCCGATCCGCACCCCCTCCAGGGAGGAGATGATGTCGTTGCCCGTCACCAGGCCGCTGACGGTAACGCTCTCCCCGAACAGGCGATTCTCCACCGCCCGGGTCAGGATCTCCACCCCGCACGTTTCCCCCAGCTTTTCCAGAAAATTGCTCACGAAGCCGAAGGCGGACACACCGGTCACCACCGTCACCCGCATGGGTTCCAGCCTGCGGGCCGTGCGCAGCGTACGGGACGCATCGCGCAGGAAGAGCGGCACCATGCCGACTCCGTTCTCCAGCTGTGGCAGTTCACCGTAACTCCTGAGCGGTGGGAAGGGGAGTCCGGCCTTGAGGTAAAACTCGTCCGCCAGAAACAAAAAAGGCTGACCGAGGCGTTTGGCCAGCTCCCTGGCGGCCGGTTCCCAGATATGCAGGAACTGGCGGGCATACGCTCCATCCACCTCCTTAAGATGCGGCAATCCTTCGCGGTGGCGGGTCAGCCCCAGCGGTACCACCGCCAGGGACTGAACCGCCGGGAAGAGTCCCGCCAGGTCGGAGATGGTCCGCTCCAGATGGCTGCCGTCGTTCAGGCCGGGGCAGAGCACTGCCTGGGTGTGCAGGGTGATGCGGCCGGCGGCCAGGCGCTTCAGCTGGTCCATGATGGGGGGCAGCCCATCCCTGCCCAGCAGGTGTCCGCGCAGGAGCGGATCGGTGGTATGGACGGAGATGTACAGCGGAGAGAGTCGTTGCTGTTCGATACGCTTCAGGTCGGCCGCCCCGAGGTTTGCCAGGGTGACGTAATTACCGTTCAGGAACGAGAGACGGTAGTCCTCGTCCTTGACGTAAAGCGGTCTGCGCAACCCCCGGGGGAGCTGGTGGACGAAACAGAAAACGCAGTTGTTGCGGCAGCGGGCCGGCCGCGGGGCCGCGAAGATCAGTCCCAGGGGCTCCTCCGGTTCCCGCTGGATCTCGTAGTCCCATAGCTCCCGGTCCGGTTTTTCTACCTCCAGCAGCAGCTCGTCCCGGCCGGAACTGTAGTAGCTGTAGTCGATGATATCCCTTAGCCGGTGGCCGTTGACCCCCAGCAGGCGGTCCCCCGCCGCCATGCCCAGTTCATGGGCCAGGGAGCCGGGTACGACGCTTTCGATCAGGAGTCCCCGCATCAGGCGCCCCGGTAGAAGGGAGAATCGCGGTAGTAGTCGCTCAGGGAGCGGAGGAATACCAGCAGCACGGCGGTGACCGGCACGGCCAGCAGCATGCCCATCAGGCCGAACAGCTGGCCGCCGATCAGCAGGGCGACGATGGCTGCCAGGGGATGGAGTCCGACACTGTCCCCCACCACTCGGGGGGTGATCACCATCCCCTCCAGAGCCTGCACCAGTCCGAACCACCCCAGACAGAGCAGCGGATGCAGCAGGTCGTGGAATTTCAGCAGCGCCATCAGCAGGGAGAGCACGATGCCCAGGATGGTGCCCACGTAGGGGATGATGAAGGTGATGCCTGCCAGGGTGCCGATGGCGATGGCCAGGTCGATGCCGATGAGGTACAGGCCGGCGCTGTAGAGCAGTGCCAGGATGGCGCACACCGACAGCTGGCCGCGTATGAAGCCGGACAGCACCAGGTCAACCTGGGCCAGCTTCTCCCGGACCCAGGCCCGGTGACGTTCGGGTATGTAGGACTCCAGGGCCGCTCCCATGCGGGGAAAGTCGGCCAGCAGGTAGAAGAGGTACACCGGGATGATCAGATAGCCGAGAAAGGCCAGGATCAGGGAGACGGTGGAGCTGAAGGCCTGCTGGATCAGATTGAGCAGCGGCCTGACCAGGTCGGGGGAGAGGGACTGGGCCTGACTGAGCAGGGCGGCCAGTTGGCGCGAGATTCCCTCCGGGGTCTCGATGCCCAGGTACGACTTGACCGCCGGGGGTGTGAGCTGGTAGAGGCGCTGGGCATAACCGGGCAGGTTGGGTTGCAGGCTGGAGAGCTCGGCGCTGATGGAGGCGATCAGGAAACAGAGGAAGCCGCCGCCCAGCACCAGGGCCGCGCCGAAGACGATCAGGATGCCTGCCACCCTGCTGATCCCCCGCCGCTCCAGCAGCCGCACCGCGGGATTGAGGATGTAGGCCAGCCCCAGGGCGATGAAGAGCTGCATGAACACGGACGACGAATAGGTCAGGAGCAGGCCGGCCAGGACGAGCAGCGCCAAGGCGACGGCCAGAAGGATTTTGGTGCTTGTGTGCATGGGAGAGAGGGGCCTCGCCGCGAAGCCGGAGGGCTTCGCGGGACCGGGACGGAGGTTACTGGTGCAGGCGGAATGAGCCGTTGGCCGAGGTGATGGTGGAGATGGCGTGTTTATACACCAGGACATCGCAGTTCAGGTCCAGGAGCACAGAGAAGTTGTCGAACGACTTGATGTACCCCTCCAGCTTGTCGCCGGACATCATGGTGACGACCACCTTGACGCGCTCCTTGCGGGACTGGTTGAGGTACTGATCCTGAATGTTGAACGGTGCCTTTGCCATGGGTGTCATCCCTCCTGTCATGAAAAAAATGCAATGCAATGTCGCAGAATAGTAGCAAACTTTTCCGGATATTCAAGCCATATAATCCGCGGGTCGGCGTTGAACCAGGTCAGCTGCCGTTTGGCGTAGCGGCGGGTGTTGCGCTTGATCAGCCGTTCGGCCTCCTCACGGTCCACCGCTCCTGCCAGGAAGGCGCAGGCCTCCCGGTAGCCGATGGCCCGCATGGCTTTGAGCTCCGGCGAGAAGCCCGCCTGGAGCAGGGCACGGGCCTCGTCCAGGAGCCCCGTGGCCAGCATGCGTTCCACCCGCTGCTCGATGCGCCGGTACAGCTCCGGACGTTCGACGGTGATGCCGATGGTCAGGCTTTCGTAGCGCTCCCCGGCAAAGCCGTGGTCGTGCTGGTGTCGGGAAAGGGGCGTGCCGGTCAGCTGGTACACCTCCAGCCCGCGGATGATGCGCACCAGGTTGTTGGGATGGAGGGTGGCGGCCAGCTCCGGGTCAACCCGGCGCAGCTGCTCCAGCATGGCCTGGTTGCCCTCCTGGAGTGCCTGCTCCTGCAGGCGGCGGCGCAACTCTCCGGTGCCCGTCGGCGAGTCCACCAGGCCGTGTAGCAGGGCGCGGATGTAGAGGCCGGTGCCCCCCGCCAGGATGGGGCGTTTTCCCCTCCGGATGATGTCGGCAATGGCCCGGCCGGCCGTGTCGCTGAAGTCGGCCGCCGAGAAGGGATGGTCCGGGGGGACGATGTCCAGCAGGTGGTGGGGGATGCCGGCCATCTCCTCCCTGGTCGGCTTGGCCGTGCCGATGTCCATGCCGCGGTAGACCTGCATGGAGTCGGCATTGACGATCTCGCCCTCAAGTTCCCGGGCCAGGCGTACGGCAAGCTCGCTCTTGCCCGAGGCGGTGGGGCCGCAGATGACCAGTATGCGGGGGAGTTCCTGGCGGGTCATGCGCGCTTGAAGATTCTCTCCAGCTCCCCCCGGGATATTGCGTGGGAAACCGGGCGGCCGTGGGGGCAGCTGGCGGCGAAGTCGCTGTCGTCCATGCCGCGCAACAGCTCCCTGATCTGGCGCTCCTCCAGGCGGTGCATGCCACGTACGACGCTGTGGCAGGCGATGCGCGAGAGCAAGGCGTCCCGGGCCTCCAGGAAGGCGGAACTGGCGCCCAGCTGGGTCAGCTCCGCCAGCATGTCCCTGACCAGTCCGCCGGCGTCCCGTTCCACCGCCAGGCGGGGGATGGCGCTGACGATGACCGTGTTGCCGCCGAAGGGCTCCAACTCGAAGCCGATGCGGGCCAGCTCTCCGCCGAAGCGCCTGGCCGTGTCCGCCTCGCTGAAAGAGAGTTCCAGGGTCTCGGGGAAGAGCAGCCGCTGGGATTCCACACCGTCCAAGTCGAACTGGCGACGCAGTTTCTGGAAGGCCACCCGTTCGCTGGCGGCGTGCTGGTCGATGATCACCAACTGGTCCCCGGACTGGCAGAGGATGTACTCGTCATGGAACTGGCCGATGATTCCCAGGGAGGAGAAGTACCCCCTCGTTTCGCGGGGCTGTTCCGGGGAGGGGAAAGGGGGAGACGGTTCCCGGACCGTTCCCACTTCCACCGGCGGAAGGCTGCTCCGCGCCGTTTCCGGTTGGCCGGCCAAGTGGAAGGGGCGCGTATCCCCTTGCCGTTCCACATCCAGGGAAGCCTGGGCCGCGGCGGCGATGCGCTCGCGGTAGGCCTGGCTCGTTGGCAGGGGCGTGCCGGCAGTCGGCAGAGCAGGCGTCCGCGGGCCGGGCAGCCAGGGGGAGCGCCCCAGGAGCTCCTCCAGGGCTGATTGCAGGGTGTCGTGCACCAGCGATTGGCGGCGGAAACGCACCTCATGCTTGGTGGGGTGCACGTTCACATCCACCTCGCCGGGGGAAAGGCGGATGAAGAGGGCCACCACCGGGTAGCGCCCCCGGTCGATCACTCCCCGGTAGGCCTGCATGATGGCATGCTGGATCACCCGGTCGCGGATGAAACGGCCGTTGATGTAGGTGAACATGGCGTTACTGGTGGAGCGGCAGGCCGCGGGGGCGGAGATGTAGCCGCTGATGTCGATGTCGTCGCGGGACAGGGACAGCTCGTGCAGGCTGGAGGCGGTGCCCTTGCCCAGGGTTTGGGTGAGGCGTCGCAGCAGGTCGCCCCGCTGTACCCGCAGCAGGTCGCGGCCGTCGCTGGTACAGCTGAACGCCACGTCGGGGCGGGAGATGGCCATGCGGGTCAGGCTGTCCCCAACATGGCCTGCCTCAGTCTCGGCGCTGCGCAGGAACTTGAGGCGCGCCGGGGTGTTGAAGAAGAGCTGCTCGACGCTGATCTGGGTGCCCGGGGCCATGCCGCAGGCTCTCACGTCCCGCACGTTCCCCCCTTCCACGATGATCTCGGTTCCCTCCGGATTGTCCGCCTCGCGGGTTGCCAGGCGCAGGCGGGAGACTGATGCGATGGAGGGAAGCGCCTCGCCGCGGAATCCCAGGGTGCTGATCCCGTCCAGGTCGTTGTCGCTTCTGATCTTGCTGGTGGCGTGGCGCTCCAGGGAGAGCAGGGCGTCCTCGCGGGACATGCCGTGGCCGTTGTCCGTAATCCTGATCAGGCGCCTGCCGCCGCCGGCGATTTCAACGCCTATGTCCGTCGAGCCGGCATCCAGGGCGTTCTCGATCAACTCCTTGATGACCGATGCCGGGCGTTCCACCACCTCTCCGGCGGCAATTTTGTTGGTGATGATTTCGGGCAGGATAGCGATGCGGTGGGACACGGGGGTTCTCCAGGGCTGGGGGGAAAACGAAAAAGAGCGGGTTGCCCCGCTCTCGTGATCAGGGAGTCAAGAATGGACTACTTCTTCGGGGGAGCATCGCTGGATTCGCCGAAAAGGCTGGAAAAGTCGTCCTCCCCTTTCTTTACGGGTCGACCGTCAGGTGTTTCGGCGGGAGCGTCGTCCCAGGAGAAGCTGCTCAGGTCGTATTCGCCCGGGGCGTCTCCCGACAGAGGTGGGGGGGGGGCGGGTGTTGCCTGCGGGGCGGGCTTTGTCTGGTGGGTCGGTTCGAGCAGGTCGGCGAAGGCGTCCTCCGGGGTGATGGTGCTGGTGGCGGCCGCTGGTTCCTCATCGAAGGAGAAGGTGAAGGGGGAAGCCGGCTCGCCGGGTTGGCGCTCCTCGAAGCTGAAGGGGGCGGCGGGGGCCGCCTGCGGGGGGCTTGGCGCTTGGTCGGGGATATCGAAGGAGAACATGTCGGCTGCCGGTTGCTCCGGCTGTTCCGGGGCCGCGGTGGCCACGGGGTTGGGGGCTGCGGCCACCATGCCCGCAGCCATGGCTTCGCGCCGGTCCGCCTGGAGCACGACCGGTTTCAGGCCATAGGTCTGGCGATGGGCGGTCAGGTCCTGCGAACATTTCTTGCAGTTGTCGTTACTCTCGAAACTTGTATAGCCGCATTTCGGACATTTCATGAACGTCTCCTGTCGTCGCACCGTCAGCGGGGCGACGGCTAGATATTTCCCCAAATATACTGGAGTATTGCGGTAATGGCAAGGGATGCGGTCTCGGTGCGCAGGATTCGCCTGCCGAGGCTGACGGGGAGAAAACCGTGCTCGCCGAAGCAGCGCACCTCCCGGGGGTCGAACCCTCCCTCGGGGCCGATGGCCACGACAACCGATGCCGGACGGGAAACGCGTTCCAGGAGTTCCTTCAGCCCCTGGCGCTGCTCGTCTTCCCAGAGCAACAGGCGCAGCTCGTGGCGACAGGAGGCAGCTGCCTGTCCGGTGTCGTTGAACCAGCCGACCGTTGGTGCGGTGCGCCTGCCGCACTGGCGGGCCGCCTCGGTAGCGATCCGGCTCCACCGCTCCAGTTTTGCGTCTTTCTGCTCCTGGCGCAGGCGGGCAACGGAACGCTGACCGGCGAACAGGCGGAAGTCGTGCACCCCCAGTTCGGTCCCTTTCTGCAGGATCAGCTCGGTCTTCTCCCCCTTGGGGAGGGCCTGGCAGATGGTGATGGCCGGCGTTTCTCCGCCGTCGTCCACGGGAACCAGGGACGCGGAGATCTCCACCAGGAGACGCTCCCGGTCCACTTGCCGGATGGTGCCCCGGTGTTCTCCCCCCTGTTCGTCCACCAGGGTGACCGGCGCGCCCGGCCCCAGCCGCAGCACCCGCGCCATGTGGCCGAACAGGTCCCCTTCCAGCCAGGCATGGTCTCCCCGGATGGCGTCGCGGCGGACCATGAAGCGCCGGCCGGTCATGGTTGGGAGGCTCTCCGGTAGAGCATGGCTACCCATTCACCCTGGTGGCGGGTCTCGCAATAGGTCAGGTCGGGCAGCGCGAAACCGCCGCGCACCAGCTGCTCCCGCTCCGCCAGGATGCCGGAGAGTACCAGCGCTCCCCCCGGCGCCAGGCGCCGGATCAGGGAGGGGGCCAGGCGCACCAGCTCTTCCGCCAGGATGTTGGCCAGGATCAGGTCGAAGCTTTCCCCGATCGACTCCAGGGGGGTGGTGGCGCACTCCACCAGCTTTGCCATGCCGTTCATGGCCAGGTTCTCCCGGGCAACCTCCACCGCCTGGGGATCGATGTCCACCGCCAGGACCCGGCCGGCGCCCAGGCGGGCCGCGGCCATGGCCAGGATGCCTGATCCGGTGCCCAGATCCAGCACCGCGGGGCTTGAGGGCGCGGCCATGATCTCCTCCAGCAGTTCCAGGCAGAGGCGGGTGGTCTCGTGCCCCCCCGTGCCGAAGGCCATGCCCGGGTCAATGCGCAGCACGATGTCGTCCGGATTCAGTTCCGGCTGTTCCCAGGTTGGTACGATCATCAGCCGCCTACCCACGCGCAGCGGCTTGAAGTTGGCTTTCCAGCTGCTGCTCCAGTCTTCGCTGCGCACAGTGGAGACGCAGGGGTGGGGAAGGGAGAGCCCCGGGTGCTGCCCGGCCAGCCGGTCCAGGAATCTCTGGATCTCTCCCAGGCAGGCGTCCAGGTCGTCCTCTTCGCTGAAGTAGGCTCTGACCGTTCTGATGGGGGCATGGCTGATCTCGTCGGGTGAGAACGCATCCACATCCAGGTTTTCGGTGCAGACACCGCAACCGGAGAGTTCGCCCAGGTATGCGGCCAGGATATCCGCCAGGTCGGCGGGGATGTCGCAGCTGATTTCAAGCCAACGGGTCGTCATGGGAGTCCTTGCAATTTTTTAAATAAGTTCGAGATGTTAACAGGGTGGCTCGGTGCAGGCAACAAAAACCTTGACAAATAGTACGGTTCTAATTAGAAATATAACAGTGCCTTAATAAGATCTGGAAGGGAGTTGCAGCTCATGAAACGCGTGTACGTCATATCTGATGCAACCGGTGAAACGGCCGAACGGGTCATTCGCGCCGCCCTGTCCCAGTTCTACTACGACGAGGTCAAGGTGGTACGCCTGTGCCAGATTCATAATGAAAACGACGTGCAGCAGGCCATGTCCGTGGCCATCGCCGAACCGGGCATGATCGCCTATACCCTGGTGGATCCCGGTCTTTCCCAGATGGTGTCCCAGCTGGCCGAAGAGCACGGCATGTTCGCCGTGGATCTGCTGGGGGGGCTGATCTACAGCCTGTCCTGTTTTCTGGGCGCCACCTCCCAGGCGAAACCGGGACTTCTGCACCGCATCGATACCGATTACTTCAAGCGCATGGAGGCGGTGAACTTTACGGTCACCCATGACGACGGCCAGGATACGCTCTACCTGCACAAAGCCGACCTGGTGCTGGTGGGGGCTTCCCGTTCGTCCAAGACGCCGCTCTCCATGTATCTGGCTCACAAGGGGTACAAGGTGGCCAACGTGCCGCTGGTGACCGGAATCGATCCGCCGGCGGAGCTGTTCCAGATCGAGCAGGAGAAAATCGTCGGCCTGCTTATCGATCCCAAGCGGCTGGTGGAGATCCGCACCTCGCGCCTGATCAACATGCGCCAGAGTCCCCGGGGGAATTACGCCGACTATAACCGGGTGGAGGATGAGATCACCTACTGCCGGCGGCTCTATCGCCAGCATCCCCAGTGGATGGTCATCGACGTGACGAACAAGTCGGTGGAGGAGGCGGCCTCGGAAATCCTGCGCAAGATGGCGGCCCGTGAAAAACGACAAACGGAACCACGTGTAAAAGGAGACATATCATGAAAATTCTTGTTGTAGAAGATGAAAAAAAAGTTGCCGGCTTCATCAAGCGCGGGCTGGAAGAGGACGATTATTCGGTCACCATCGTCCATGACGGCGCCGAAGGGCTGAAACAGGCCCAGTCTGGCGAGTACAGCCTGGCCATCCTGGACGTGATGGTGCCCAAGAAGGATGGCCTGACCGTGATCCGGGAGCTGCGCGAGGGGGGGAGTCAGATGCCGGTGCTGATGCTGACCGCCCGGGGAACCACCGAGGACATCGTCTCGGGTCTGGAGGCGGGGGCCGACGACTACCTCACCAAGCCGTTTGCCTTTGCCGAACTGCTGGCCCGCGTCAGGGCGCTGTTGCGCCGCAGCGAGCAGGACCGGGGCGCCGAGATCTTTTTTGCAGACCTGCGCCTGGATCCGGTTTCCCACAAGGTCTGGCGCAGCGGCAACGAGATCGACCTGACCGCCAAGGAATACGGCCTGCTGGAATACCTGGTGCGCAACCCCAACAAGGTGCTCTCCCGCGCCATGATCGCCGAGCATGTCTGGGACTACGCTTTCGACAGCTTCACCAACATCATCGATGTGTACATCAACTACCTGCGCAAGAAGGTGGACAAGAATTTCTCCACCAAGCTGATCCACACCGTGCGCGGCCAGGGGTATATCCTCAGGGAGGGGTAGGCCGGCGGCGAGCGGCGGGGATTGATTTTTTCGGGCGCTATGCTATAGTGCCGACGAAACAGGCAAGGGGCGGCGTCGTGACATCTGTGCGACCCGCCCCTCGTTGTTCGATTCTCATCAGCTCAAGGGAGGTTGAAAGCATGTCAACAGCATTCCAGTGGTCGCTGCGTCTCGTGATCGGGGTGGTGACGCTCGCCGTCTCTCTTCCCCTGCCCTCGTTTGCCAGGACGCTCGGACCGGATTTCGTCGAACTGTCCAAGAAACTGACCCCCACGGTGGTCAACATCCGCACGATCAAGAACATCAAGCCGGCGCAGCGCAGCCAGCGCTCACCGCAGAGCAATCAGCACGACAGGTTCTTCGAGGAGTTCTTCGGCCGCTTCTTCGACGAGATGCCCCAGCAGCGTTCCCGCCGTGAGCAGAGTCTTGGCACCGGCTTCATCATCGATCCCCAGGGGTACGTGCTGACCAACAACCACGTGGTCAGCGGCGCCGACGAGGTGATGGTCAAGCTGGCCGACGGCCGGGAACTGAAGGGAGAGATCAAGGGGGTGGACGAGAAGCTGGACCTGGCCCTGGTCAAGATCAACGACGGCAAGGCGTTCCCCTATGCCAGTCTGGGGGACAGCGACGCCCTGCAGGTGGGGGAATGGGTCATGGCCATCGGCAACCCCTTTGGCCTGGCACACACCGTGACCGCCGGCATCGTCAGCGCCAAGGGGCGCGTGATCGGCAGCGGCCCCTATGACGACTTCATCCAGACCGACGCCTCCATCAACCCGGGCAACTCCGGCGGCCCGCTGTTCGACGCCGACGGCAAGGTGATCGGCATCAACACCGCCATCATCGCCGGCGGCGGGGGTGGCATCGGCTTCGCCATCCCCATCAACATCGCCAGCGCCACCGTCAGCCAGCTGCGCCAGAGCGGCACGGTTACCCGCGGCTTTTTGGGCGTTCAGCTACAACCTTTAACAAATGATTTGGTAAAATCCTTTGGCTTGAATTCTGCGAAGGGAGCACTTGTTTCAAGTGTTATAAAAGATGGGCCGGCGGAGCAGGCCGGACTCAAGGCTGGCGACGTTATCCTGGAGTTCGACGGCAAGACGATCAACGAATGGAATGAGCTTCCCCGTTACGTGGCGACGACGCCGGTTGGTAAAAAGGTTAAGGTCCTGTTCGCCCGTGACGGCAAGCGCCAGAGCCTGAATGTGGTTATCGCCAAGCTGAAGGACGGCGAACAGGCCCACGAGGGAGATGACGGGGCGGAGAACGAGAAACTCGGCATAGCCGTCCAGGAGCTGACCAGGGAACTGGCCAGCCGGTTGCGCATCCGCGAGACCCAGGGACTGGTGGTGACCCAGGTCAAGCCGGGATCGCCGGCCGAAGAGGCGGGGGTGACCAGCGGCGCCATCATCATCGAGGTCAACGGCCAGCGCCCGGATACCGCGCTGAAATTCAGCTCCATCCTCTCCAAGGTGAAGAAGGGGGATATCGTGCGCCTGCTGCTGCGCCGCCCCGACGGCAGTATCCAGTACGTGGGGATTGAGGCCGACTAACGGCTGCTCTGGCTCAGATACGGACGGGGGCGGGCATCGGTCCGCCCCCGTTCATGCATGTCCGCTCCCCCGAAGCGGGTCGCCTCCGGGCACCAGTCCCGTATTCCCGGAGCCGTGCATACCGCGTTCTCGCCCCTCCCGCCGGACCGTACCGGCGCGACCCTTCTCACCGCTCCACCGATTCATGAAAGGAACCATGTCCCATGGGCGTCTACGCCAATACCGTCAGCATTACCCAGTTCACCATAAGCGGCGACATCCCCCAGCAGGACCAGTTTGACTGGTTTTCCGGGAAACTGGCCGGTCGCGCCTTCCAGTCCATCGAAAACTCCAGCGACGAACTCTCCGAGGGGTGGTGCCAGGTGGACCATCCCGATGATTCCGGTTTCCAACTCCCGTCAGCCTTCTGGCGCGACAACTACCTGGTTTTTTCCCTGCGCCGCGACCAGCGCCGGATACCGGCCGCCGTCCTTAAGTCCCACACCGCCCGCGAAGAGGGGGCTTTCCTGGCCCAGCACCCCAACCTGCGGCGCACCCCCAAGGACAAGCGGAACGAGATCAAGGAACAGGTGCAGCTGCGTCTCATGACCCGCTGTCTGCCGGTCCCCTCCACGGTGGACGTGGTCTGGGACCTGAAGCGCGGCGTGCTGACCCTGTTCAGCTTGGGGAGCAAGGTTGTGGAGCGCTTCGAGGACATCTTCCGCAAGAGCTTCGAGGGACTGCACCCCCTGGCGATCCACCCCTTTGCCCGGGCCCGCATGCTGCTGGAGGGGGAGTTGCTGGAAAAACTGGAAAAGGCTAATCAGGCCAATTCCGATTCCGTCCTGGCCCTGATCCGCGACAACCAGTGGCTTGGCTGGGACTTTCTGCTCTGGCTGCTGCAGCGTGGCCTGAACGGCGAGGGGGATTTCAGGATCAGCCGTCCCGGACACTTCAGCTCCGGGGAGGGGTTCACCGCCTGGATCGACGACCGCATCCTACTCCAGGGTGGGGGCGAGGAGGGGGGAATTCAGAAGGTCTCCGTGTCCGGCTCCCAGGACAGCTACCTGGAAGCGATCTCGGCCCTCAGGGGTGGCAAGAAGATTACCAGCGCCACCATCTGCATGGAGAAGGACGAGAACCTCTGGAAGCTGACCCTGAAGGCGGAAACCTTCGGCTTCGGCTCGTTCAAGTGTCCCCAGATACGCATCGAGCGGGATGCCACCGTGGAGGAGATGAGCGAGCGGGAGGCTGCCTTCTACGAGCGGATGTTTCTCCTGGAGCAGGGAGTTCAACTCTTCGACAGTCTGTTCGTTACCTTTCTGGAGGAACGGTTGTCGGATGCCTGGAACGGTCGTCTCACAGCCATCCAGGAGTGGCTGGAGGGGAATTAACATGAAATTTATAGATGAAGTAACCCTGTTTGCCTCTTCCGGTCACGGTGGCGCCGGCTGCGTAGCTTTCCGCCGCGAGAAATTCATCGAGTTCGGCGGTCCCAACGGCGGCGACGGCGGCAAGGGGGGGGATGTGGTTTTCGTGGCCAAAGCCGGGCTGTCATCCCTGCTGGAATTGCGTCACCGCCCGCATCAGAAGGCGGAGAAGGGGCACAACGGGCAGGGGAAGAACCGCCATGGCGCGTCCGGCGCCGACCTGGTGATCAAGGTGCCGGTGGGCACGGTGATCAGCGACGCCGAGAGCGGCGAGCAGTTGGCTGACCTGGCCGAGAACGGCCAACGGGTGGTGCTGCTCAAGGGGGGGCGCGGCGGACAGGGCAATGCCCGCTTCGCCACCGCAACCCACAAGACCCCCCGCTTTGCCCAGCCGGGGGAAGAGGGGCAGGAGGCCAAGCTCAGGCTGGAGCTCAAGCTGATGGCCGATGTGGGACTTTTGGGGCTTCCCAATGCCGGCAAGTCGTCCCTGATCACCAAGGTCTCGGCTGCCCGCCCCAAGATCGCCGACTACCCCTTCACCACTATCAAACCCTCCCTGGGGGTGGTGCCCTACAAGAACGGCCGCTCCTTTGTCATGGCCGACATACCGGGCATCATCGAGGGTGCCCACGAGGGGGCCGGCCTGGGACATCGCTTCCTCAAGCATCTGGAACGTTCCGGGATCCTGCTGCACCTGGTGGATATCTCCTGGATGCCGGAGCGTGATCCCCTGGCCGAGTATGAGGCGGTCACCCGCGAGCTGACCATGTTCAGCCCCGAGCTGGCGGCCAAGGAGCAGGTAGTGGTGATCACCAAGCTGGACCTGCCCCAGACTCGTGAGAAGCTGGCGGAGATCAGGAGCTGGTTCGAGGAGCGGGGCGTCCGGGTCTTTCCCCTCTCCTCCGCCACCGGCGAAGGGGTGGCCGAACTTTTGGATGAAATCGCCCGTCGCCTGTGGGGTCGGGTTGAGGAGGAGTGGTGATGCGCCGGGAACTGTTCAGGAAGATCAAGCGGGTGGTGGTCAAGATCGGCAGCAGGGTGCTGACCGACGACGAGGGCGGTCTGGACATGGGGGTCATGGGGCGGATCTGCGGCGACATCGCGGCGCTGCGCGCGCAGGGACGCCAGGTGGTGCTGGTCTCCTCCGGTGCCATTGCCGCCGGCCGCAGCGAACTGGGCATGACCGAGAAGCCCCGGACCATCCCCCACAAGCAGGCCGCGGCGGCCATCGGCCAGACCCGCCTGATGCGCGCCTACGAGGAAGCCTTTGCTCCCCATGGCCTCAAGGTGGCCCAGGTGCTGCTGACCCGGGAGGATCTGGCCAGCAGGCAGCGCTTCCTGAATGCCCGCGCCACCCTGGATGCCCTGCTGGGGTTCGGCGTCATCCCGGTGATCAACGAGAACGACACGGTGGTGGTGGACGAGATCAAGTTCGGCGACAACGACAACCTCTCTGCCCTGGTGACCAACGTGGCCGAGGCGGAGCTGCTGGTGATCATGACCGACATCGAGGGGTTCTACAGCGCCGACCCGCGCACGAATCCGGACGCCGCCCTGGTGCCGCTGGTCAGGGGGATCACCCGGGAGATCGAGCGGGCCGCCGGCGGTTCCGGCTCCAGCGTCGGCACCGGCGGCATGGCCACCAAGGTGGCGGCCGCCAAGAAGGCGGCCAAAAACGGCGTACCCACCATGATCGTGCCGGGCAAACGCGAGGGGGTGATCATGACCCTCATGGCAGGCCAGGAGGTGGGCACCCTGTTCCTCCCTGCCGAGGCCGGCCTGAACCGCCGCAAGCACTGGATCGCCTATTCCCTCAAGCCCGCCGGGCGGCTGGTGGTGGACGAAGGGGCCCGGGAGGTGCTGCTGAAGAAGGGGAAGAGCCTGCTGCCGTCCGGTGTCGTGCGGGTGGAGGGGCGTTTCGAGCGTGGCGCCTGTCTGCGCATCTGCGGCCCCGACGGCCAGGAGTTCGCCCGGGGACTGTCCGACTACTCCAGCGCCGAGATCATTCGCCTGGCCGGCCAGAAGAGCAGCCGCATCGAGGCCATCCTGGGGTACCGTTACGGTGACGTGGTCATCCACCGGGACAATCTGGTGGTGTTGTAGGCCTCTCACGAACACGGTTCGCCGTCCCTGGCGGCGGTCACGCCGCTCATCCCCCGAAGCGCCCTGCCCGCCGTCAATCATTCCCGGTCCGTGACATCCGGTCCTGGATCGGCGGAACAGAGGAACCGGCTTTTCCCACTCAAGTTTTTTCCTCCCTGGCCGAAACGTCCAATTAATGAAAACGTTCGGGACCGATGTCCCGCCTCCCGTCTTCCGGCGAATTTGTTCCGCGCCCAGCTCCCCTTTTCATGCGATACGGTTCTCAGAGGTCCCATGGCACTGTCACCAGCGGTTCCGATAGGTTGTCATGTTCTCCCGCCCGGGATCCTCCGTTGTCGGCCGGGACGGGCGGGCTTCACGCTGGTGGAGATTCTCGTCGTGGTCAGCGTGATCGGCATCCTGGCCGCCATCGCGGCCCCCACGACGCGGGAATACGTCGAGAGGGCCCGCGCGGCTCGGGCCGTGGCGGAGATTCGCCAGCTGGAACGTGACATCGCCGTCTACCGTTCGGAGCATGACGACCGCTACCCCGATGCCCTCTCAGACCTGGGGCAGGAGCCTCCCCGGGACCCCTGGGGACGGCCCTACCAGTACCTGAAGGTCGAGGGGGCCAACCTGAAGGGCAAGGGCTCGCTGCGCAAGGACCGCTTCCTGAATCCGCTCAACTCGGACTACGATCTCTACAGCATGGGGGCGGACGGCCTGAGCCAGAAGCCGCTCACCGCGGCCCACAGCCAGGACGACGTCATCCGCGCCAACAACGGCGGCTTCGTCGGCCTGGCGCGCACCTTCTGAGGAAAGGGCTCGACTGCCATGACCACCCGCACCTCACTGCTGCGCAGCGTCTTCGCCAGAAGGATCTACAGCCTCTTCGTCCTCTGCGCCCTGCTTCCCATCTGCCTGCTGGCGGCAATATCCCTGGTGCAGGTCTCCCGCGCCAGCCGCACCGACGGCATGGAACGCCTGCGCCACAGCGGCAAGAACGCCGGCATGACCATCATGGAGGCGCTCTTTCTGCTGGAGGTGGAACTGCGCTCTGTCGCGCAGACCATCGATCGGGGGACAGCGGAGGATGCCCGCCTGCTCCGCAGCGGCCAGGCCGTCGACGATGAGAAGCGCTTCCTGGCGTTCTCGCTCTTTTCGGAGGGAGGGGAAGGCACGAGCCTGCTGGGCTCCCCGATTTCCCTGCCCCGGCTCTCGCCCGAGGCACGGCGCCACCTGCGGAGCGGCAAGGCGCTGCTCTTCCGCTCCCCTTCCGGCCGCATCTGTCTGGCTGTCACCCTCGGAGACGACCGGACAGGAGATCGGCTGCTGGTGGCTGAGGTCAATCCCGACTATTTGTGGTCCCTGGTCAGGCGCTCGCTTTCGCCGGAGACGGAGCTGTGCGTGGTGGACGCATCCGGCAGGCTCCTGTTCACGACCGCCGAAAAGCCGCCGCGCTTCCTGCCCCAGGTGGTGAACCGCCTGGCGACCTCCTCGGTCGGCCAACTGGAGTGGAGCGGCGGGGAGCAAGAACAGCTGGTCAGCTACTGGACGGCCTTCCTGGAACCGCGATACCTCAGCTCATCCTGGAGCGCCGTGGTCAGCCAGGAACGGCAGGTGGCCTTCCGGCAGTTGCGGCTGTTCGGTCGCACCTTCCTGCTGGTGGTCTGCCTGGCCCTGATCCTGGTCAGCTATCTGAGCGGCATCCTCATCCGCCGCAACCTGCTCCCCCTGGCGACGCTCAGGCAGGGGACCCAGCGGCTCAGCCAGGGAGAACTGGAGGTCCGCCTCGACCTGCGCAGCGGCGACGAGTTCCAGGAGCTGGCGGAGAACTTCAATACCATGGCCGACCGCCTGGAGCGGCAATTTTTCGCCACCAGGGAAACGGGGAGGGTGGTGCAGGAGTTCCTGGCCGCCCACGACCGGGACACGGTTGTCCGCGTGGCGCTCTCAAGCCGCGGCACGGCCGTACTCTGCCAGGCCATAGCCCTGTCACTCATGGGAACCGATCCGGAGAGGGACGCCAGGACCTATCTGAGCCTGGCGGGAGACGGTGATCCTGCACCCGGCCGGGGCCGGCCGACCCCCTTTTCAGGGGAGGAAATCGCGCACCTGGTGGAAGCCCGCGGGGGTCACCTGCATTGTTCCGAAGTCTCGAACTTCTCTTCCCTGCTGCGGCCCCTGGCCGTACAGGGGGCGCACGACTTCTACCTGTTTCCCTTTTTCCTGGGAGAGACGCTGACGGGAGTGCTCAGCATCGGTTATTCCCAGCTGCCGGTACAGATCCAGGGGGACCTGGCTCGCGCCCGCCACGTTGCCGACGAAACGGCCGTTGCCCTTGACAACCTCCGGCTGATGGAGGAATTGAATCAGCTCAACTGGGGGACGATCGGAGCCCTGGCCACCGCGGTTGACGCCAAGTCTCCCTGGACCGCCGGCCACTCGGAGCGGGTTACCCGCCTTGCCCTCGACATCGGGCGGACCATGGGGTTGGACGAACAGGCACTGGCGTTGCTTCATCTTGGGGGGCTGTTCCACGATATCGGTAAAATCGCCGTGCCGGAGGCCATCCTGGATAAACGGGACAAACTGACCGATGAAGAGTTCGCCCTAATCAAGAGTCACCCCTCGGCCGGGGCGCGCATCCTGGCGCCGATCAGCGCCTACGAACCGGTTATCCCGGTGGTGGAGCAGCATCACGAATGGTTCAACGGCGAGGGGTATCCCCAGGGGCTGGCCGGTCACGAGATTTCCCAGGGGGGGCGTATCCTGGCGGTTGCCGATGTGTTCGACGCCCTGATCTCCGACCGCCCCTACCGGGCCGGCTGGGAGCAGGAGCGGGTAGTGTCGCACATCGTGGGCAGGGCCTGGAGCCAGTTTGACCCGGTGGTGGTGGAGGCGCTGCTGGAGGTTGTGGCTGATCGGGAGTCCGCTGCCGGCGACACTGCCGGTGAGAGACCGGAGGAGGGCCGGGCCTGAGTCTGGCGTTCCGGTCGGCGCCGCGAGATCAGGCTGGCCCGAAGGACAGGTGAAAGATGGGGCGGAGGCGGTCCGCCCCGGTGATTGCGCGGGTGGCCGGTCGGACCTACTTCCTGCGGTTGACGGCAAAGGGGCTCCAGGCCTGGTCGATGGACATGAGCTCCAGGGTGTTGATGTTGACGTGAGCGGGGCGGCTCACCACCCAGTGGATGGTCTCGGCGATATCATCGGCCGTCAGCGCCTCGGTGTCTCGGTAGACCTGGGCCGCCAGCCGCTCATCCCCCTTGAACCTGACCCTGGAAAACTCCGTCTCGGCCATGCCGGGCTGGATGCAGGTCACCCGCACCCTGGTCCCCAGAAGGTCGCAGCGCAGATTGAGGGAAAACTGCTCCACGAACGCCTTGGTGCCGCCGTAGGCGTTTCCCCCGGGGTAGGGCCAGGTTCCGGCCACCGAGCCCAGGTTGACGATATGGCCGCGGTTGCGCTCCACCATGCCGGGGAGGATCGTGCGGGTGCAGTACATCAGTCCCTTGATGTTGGTGTCCACCATGGTTTCCCAGTCGTCCAGGTCTACCCTGTGGGCCGGCTCCAGTCCCAGGGCCAGGCCGGCGTTGTTGATCAGCACGTCGATGTCCCGGAACCGTTCGGGGAGCGACTCCACGGCCTCTTTCACCGCCACCCGGTCGCGCACGTCCAGCGGAATGACGTGGACCTCGGCCCTGCCCCCCAGTTCCTGCTGCAGCGCCAGCAGCGGATCGGTGCGGCGCGCCGTCAGGATCAGGCGATTTCCCTCCTCGGCGAAGATGCGGGCGCAGGCCGCGCCGAAGCCGGCCGAGGCGCCGGTAATGAATATGGTCCGTCCGTTCATCTCTCTCCTCCTTGATTATTCCTGGTTTCAGATTCAGGTGTTGACGACATTGACCGGGGTTCCGGCGAGGAACCTCCTCAGGTTTTCCACGGCGATGTCCATGAGCCTCCCGCGGGCCTCGATGGGTGCCCAGGCGATGTGGGGCGTGATGATGCAGTTCCGGGCGGACAGCAGCGGATTGTCGCTGCTCACCGGCTCGGTCGAGACCACGTCCAGTCCCGCGGCGCGGACCTTGCCGCTGTTCAGGGCCTCGGCCAGGTCCTGCTCCACGATCAGAGGGCCGCGGGAGGTGTTGATGATGATCACCCCGTCCTTCATCCTGGCGATGCTGTCCCTGTTGATGACCCCCTTGGTCTTTTCCGTCAGGGGGCAGTGCAGGGAGATGACGTCCGATGTTTCCATAAGCTCGTTCATCTCCACGTATTTCATGGTGTCGCTCTCCAGCTCGGGACGTCTCCTGCTGCCGGAAGCCAGGACCCGCATCCCCAGGGCCTGGGCGATCCGGCCGGTCCTGCGGCCGATGCGGCCGAAACCGATGATCCCCATGGTCTTTCCCTCCAGCTCCATCAGCGGTTGTTTCCAGTAACAGAAATCCGGGCTCGCGCTCCATTCTCCGTTCTTCACGCTCCGGTCATGTTCTCCGATGCCGTGGCTGATTTCCAGCAGCAGGGCGATGGCGAACTGGGCCACGGCGCCGGTGCCGTAGTCGGGGATGTTCGTGACCGCAATGCCCCGCTCTTTTGCCGCTTCCACATCAACCACGTTGTAGCCCGTGGCCAGCACCCCCACGTAGCGCAGGGCCGGGCAGGCGTCCAGCACCTTCCGGTCGATGGCGGTCTTGTTGGTGATGACGATCTCGGCATCGGCGATGCGTTCCACCGTCAGCTCCGTTGGTGTCCGGTCGTACACCACCGTCTCCCCCAGCTCCTTCAGTCCTTCCCAGTTCAGGTCCCCCGGGTTGAGGGTATGTCCGTCCAGTACGACAATCTTCATATGCCGGCTCCTTCTACGTGTTCGAACCTGAAAGTTACGATTCATCTCGCGCAACGTCGGAAAGACGCAAAAAAAATCAAATAGTTGTCAGGTTGTCATGTCCCCTGTTCCGCGCCACGGTCGCCAGGAGCGGCAGGAGAGAGTCAGTTTCTATCTCCCCCTGCCGGCAGAGTGCTAGCAACTCATCGGAGAGGGGAGCGCAGACCACCAGCTGCCGTCCGTCGGGCATGACGAGGCCGGTCCTGAAGGAGTGCAGGGCAAAGCCGGCCAGTTCTGCCAGCTCCCTGCCGCCGTAGCGCCGGTCCCCCAGGATGGGGTGGCCGATCAGCTCCAGGTGCCGCCGGATCTGGTGCATGCGACCGCTGAGCGGAACCACCTCCAACAGGGAGCAGCCGTTTCCCCCAGCCAGGAGCCGGTAGTCGGTGCGGCACTCCTTGCCGTCCAATGGCGCGTCGATGGTTCCCCCATGCCCGGGGCGTCCCGCCACCAGGGCCAGATAGAGCTTGTCCAGACCGCATTCCTTGACCTGCCTGCCGAACATGCCGGCTGCCGAGGAACTCTTGGCCAGGATCACCGCCCCGGAGGTGCCCCGGTCCAGACGGTTCACGGGGTAGAGCTTGCAGGGGGTGTCGCGCCGGGCCATGAAAGCGCCTGCCCGCTCCACCAGGTTGCTTTCCAACTCGGCGGTGCGGTGCATGGCCAGTCCGGACGGCTTGTTGATGATGGCGATGGCGTCATCTTCGTAGAGGATGTCCAGATCGGGCTGCTCGGTGGCGAGAAGCGCGGTCAGGGTGGCGCTCTCCTTGACGGTGATCAGGTCGCCCGCATGTACCAAGGCATCCGGCGTCGACGGGCTGTTGTTCAGCTTGACGCCGCCGTTTCTGATCAGCTTGCGGGGGTAGGCGAAGGAAGCGCCGGGGAGCAGTGAACGGAGGAAACTCTCCAGTCTGCGGCAGTGGTCAGAGGGGCGTACGGTGTAGGTCAGCATACCGGTCGCGCCGCGTCAGCGGCAGATCCCGCGGTCAGCCATCAGGTTGGCCAGGGAGCGGTTGTAGCTCATTTCCCCCTGGGGGGTGAACATGCAGGCGGTGGCCTCCCCCCGCTCCCGGTGGTAGGCCACGCATTTGCAGCAGTTGCCCCGGTTGGGGCAGGCGGGGGTGTAGGTGCAGCGGCATTTATCGCCGGTGGGGTTGCATTCCATTGGTGTCTCCTTCGTTGTGGGTGTGGGGAGCCTGCCGTTGCTCCTCTGGTTTCTGGCCCTGGTCTGAATGTCAGTCCCTCAGGTAGTGGCAGCTGTAGCCTCCCGGGTGCTTGACCAGGTAGTCCTGGTGGTACTCTTCGGCCGGGTAGAAGGTCGCCAGCGGCGCGATCTCGGTGACGACCGGGTTCTGCCATTTCCCCGACCTGTCCACCGCCCGCTTCACCCGCTCGGCAATGACGCGCTGGGTCTCGCCCTGGCAGAAGATGGCCGAACGGTACTGGCTTCCCCGGTCATTCCCCTGGCGGTTCCTGGTGGTGGGGTCGTGCATGCGGAAGAACCAGTTCCGCACTAGCTCCTCGTAGCTCAGCCTGCGCGGATCGAAGATGACCTCCACGCTTTCGGCGTGGCCGCTCCTGGAGTCGTGGGTATCCTCGTAGCGGGGATTCTTCAGGTGACCGCCGGTGTACCCCACCCGGGTGGAGAGCACCCCCGGAATTGTGCGCAGGATCTCCTGCATGCCCCAGAAACAGCCTCCGGCCAGTACGGCTGTCTCGCGCTGCGGCGCATCGGTTTTCACGCCCTTGGCCTCGAACTGCGGCGCGTAGCGGCCGTACCCCTCGCTCCACAGCTTCTCGGCAGGGATGAAGCGCAACGCGGCGGAGTTGATACAGTAGCGCCGGCCGGTGGGCGCGGGGCCGTCAGGGAAGAGGTGCCCCAGGTGGGAGTCCCCGTCCCGGGAGCGGATCTCGGTACGCCGCATGCCCTGGCTTGTGTCTTCCCTGCTGGTGATCTGCTCCTGCTCCAGGGGCTGGGTGAAGCTGGGCCAGCCGCTGCCGGAATCGAACTTGTCCAGGGAACTGAAGAGCGGCTCGCCGGAAACCACGTCCACGTAGATGCCCGGTTCGTGGTGGTTCCAGTAGGCGTTCTGGAAGGGGGGCTCGGTGCCGCACTGCTGGGTGACCCGGTACTGTTCCGGGGTGAGGCTCTTTTTCAGCAGTTCCTGGGAGGGTTTCGCGGAGAGTGCGGGCTTCGAATTCATGGGGGGCTCCTTTCCCGAACCGTGGCAGGATGTCAGGCAGAAAGCGAAGCAGATCAGGATGAGTAAAAAGGCAAGGGGATGCGGCTGTCCGTTCGGCTGCTCCGGTTTGTTCGTTGCGTCTGCTGGCCGCGCTCCTCTCATGGTGTCCGACCGTCCCGCAGCAGGAGTGCCTGGCTGAAGCGCGGGAAATCGTCCAGATGCCTTTCGATGATCGAGACCACGATGGGTAGTTGCAGGCTCTGGTAGTCATGAACGGCGATGTTGCGGAAACCGACCATGCGTTTCAGGCTGCCGGCAAGTCCTGAATCAATGCATCCCGCTTGCGCCAGCAGCGAAAAAACATCGCGAGCGCTCTGGGGGACACCCAGTCGGTCGCGTCGGATCAGGTGCTGCCCCATATCCAGCGCAGCCTCGCAGGCGCGCTGAATATTCAGGATGGCTGCGTCCTGACGGGTGTAATCTTCCGCAAAGGATACGGTGTCCCGCTCGTATTCCTCGCGGGCGCGCCTGACGCAGCGTTCGATGGTGGCGGCCTTATTGATCAGCACGTCATCGACCATGAATGGTTCCCTTTCTCAAAATGTCTTCCAGCAGGCCGGCGCGGGAGCTGTCCAGTTCGGTCTTCTCGCTCAGTATGGCAGCCTCGTGCAGCCCGGCCCGCACGTTATGAGCCCACCACCGTTCACCCTGGGTGATGATCTGGTACTGCATCACGGTGGAAGCGGCACGCAGGTCCAGTAGGTCCACCGCGCATCCGGCCAGATCGGCCAGATCGCCGCTCAGCTCCCAGAGCAGCAGCGGGTCGGCATATCCCTCCACCAGCACCGCCAGGTCGAGATCGCTTTCCGGGCCGGCCGTTCCCTGTATGCGACTGCCGAATGCGTAGATGGCCAGCAGGCCGCTGACACGTTGTCGTATGGCAGCGATGATCGCTTCACGGTTCATGGCAATGGAACCTCGCTTTCATGCGGTTGATACTGTTCTGCGTGTCTTTTCTGGCGACTATACCATCTGTTCCGGTGCGCACATACAACAAAAAACCCGCTCAACCGTTGGAACGGCTGAGCGGGTCAGGGGGCTGCGGCGTTGTGTGAGGAGATCCCGCGGGATGCCCTGTTGCTCTGCCTCAGATGATCTTGTTGAGCGGATACTCGATGATTCCCTCGGCACCCAGCTTGATCAGCTCGGGGATGACGCGGCGCACGTCCTTTTCGCTCATGACGCTCTCGACGGAGAGCCAGTCGGAGTTGTAGAGGTGGGAGACGGTGGCGTTCTTCAGGCTGGGGAGGATGCCGGTGATGGCTTCGACCTTGTCGCCGGGAGCGTTCATCTTGAGTCCCACCATATTCTCCGCAGCAAGGGACGATTTCAGCAGGGTGGCGATCTGCTCGATCTTCTCCCGCTTCCAGGGATCGGCCCAGGATGCCCTGTTGGCGATCAGCACCGGCACCGATTCCATCAGCTCGCAGACGATGCGCAGGCCGTTGGCCTTGATGGTGGAGCCGGTCTCGGTGACCTCCACGATGGCGTCGCACAGGCCGTCCACCACCTTAGCCTCGGTGGCTCCCCAGGAGAACTCCACCTTGACCGGGATGTTGCGCTCGCTGAAGTAGCGCGTGGTGAACCCCACCAGCTCGGTGGCGATGGTGGCGCCGGCCAGGTCCTCGGGCCCCTTGACCGGGGAATCGCCGTTGACCACCAGCACCCAGCGGGCCGGACGACGGGAGACCTTGGAATAGACCATCTCGCAGACTTCCACCACGTCTGATTCGTTCTCCCGCACCCAGTCGCGGCCGGCGATGCCGGCGTCGATGGTGGCGCGCTCCACATAGCGTCCCATCTCCTGGGGGCGGATCAGTTTGCAGGTCATCTCGCTATCGTCGATGCCGGGGAAATAGCTGCGTGACGAGATACTCACCTGCCAGCCCGATTTTCTGAACAGTTCCACGGTGGCGTTTTCCAGGCTTCCCTTGGGGATGCCGAATTTCAGCATATTGCTCATACTCTCCCCCTTATTTCTTGTAGACCTGGGCCGGATCGAACAGGGGGTTGGAGTGCTCCACCCACTGGCCGTTTTCCCATTTTACGTAGAAGCAGCTGCGGTTGCCGGTGTGGCAGGCGGCCGGGCCGTTCTGTCTTACCTTGATGACCACGCTGTCGGCGTCGCAGTCGGTCAGGACCTCCATGACCTCCTGGGTGTTGCCCGACTCCTCTCCCTTCATCCAGTACTTGTTGCGGCTGCGGCTGAAGAACCAGGTCTTGCCGGTTTCAAGGGTCAGATTGAGGGTCTTCTCGTCCATGAAGGCCACCATGAGCACTTCACCGTTCTGGTAGTCCTGGATGATGGCGGGGATCAGCCCCCCCATCTTGTCGAAATCGATCTGGATCACGTTGCTCTCCTTGCTTCGTGTATGGATGCCGCGCAGGCGGCGGGTCTCGAGGAGGTGTGGTGGTACTGGCGGGCAGCCCCGTCAGGGAGCCGACGGCTCGCGTACGATGGGCCGCTTCAGGACCCGGGCAGCGTTTTCCATCGTCCCCAGGTTGATCAGGTTCCGGTAGCCGGCCCTGGTCAGTGTCTTGGCCGCGATGGCAGTGCGGCGTCCGCTGCGGCAGTACAGGTACAGCCTGGTGTTCCTGGCCGGGGCGACCGCAATGATCTCCGTCCCGATCCTGTCGTGGGGGATCAGGATGGCGTTATCCAGGTGCCCTGCCTTCCACTCCCCCTCGCTGCGCACATCGATGACCAGTCCGCCGGACGGGATGAAGTCATTCCTGGCCTGGGCGGCCTGGGGGGGCGACAGCAGCAACAGCATGAACAGCATGAACAGCAGTCTGGTGACGATTCCTGGCATTGCCGGTCCCTCTGTCGGATAAAGAAAAAGGCCTTGCGGTCGGTGACGCAAGGCCTTGGTTTCATGATGGTGCCCAGGGACGGAATCGAACCGCCGACACGAGGATTTTCAGTCCTCTGCTCTACCGACTGAGCTACCTGGGCGAAAAGGCTTTTCTATATAGCCCGGAACCGGTTGGCCTGTCAACAGCAAAAATGCTCTCCGGACCGGGAAGGACTATTTTTCCCGCTCTCGCCTGATGCCGATCGGGATGTGGTCGCAGAACGGTTCCTCGGCCAGGTAGTCGCCGTGCACCGCGTCGGCCCGGGCGCGGCAGCCGCCGCAGACGGAGAGGTATTCGCACCGGCCGCATTTCCCCTTGTAGGAGGAAAAATCGCGCAGTTCGCGGAACAGCGGTGCCTTCTCCCAGATCTCGCGGAAGGGGGTCTGCCTCAGGTTTCCGGCGCTGCGGTGAAAGTAGGAGCAGGGCTTTACATTGCCGAAGCAGTCGATCAGGCAGATGGACTGGGCGGCGAGGCATCCTTTGCCCCCCCCGGTGGAGAAGGAGAGGGAGCGACGCTGGAAGCTGACTCCCTCCTCCCGGGCTTTCTGGGGGACGATGCGGTAGTAATGGGGGGCGCAGGTGGGACGCATGAGGATGTCGTGCTCCTGCTTTTCCTGCTGGTAGTGCCAGTGGAGGATTTCCTCGTAATCCTCTCTGCTGATCAGTTCGTTCATAATCTCTTCGCCGCGGCCGGTGGGGACGACCATGAACAGATACCAGGCCGTGGCCCCCAGCTGCTTGGCGAGCTTGAAGGTGTCGGCGATGTCGTGCTGGTTGCGTTTGGTGAAGGAGGAGTTGATCAGGAATTTCTGGCCATGGGCGCGGAACAGTTCCGCCGCGCGGACGACCCCGTCGAAGGCGCCGGGGCACTGGCGGAAGTCGTCGTGGACCGCGGCGGAGCCGCCGTCCAGGGAGAGGGAGACCATCCTGATGTCGGCTGCCCTCATCTCGCGGCAGGTCTCCTCCGTTACCAGGCTGCCGTTGGTTGCCATGCACATGCGCAGCCCCAGGGAGGTGCCGTAGCGCGCCAGCTCGAAGATGTCCGGTCGCATGAGCGGTTCGCCGCCGGAGAGAACCACCACCGGCTTGGAAAAGTCGGCGATCTCCCGGAGCAACTCTTTTCCCTCTTGGGTACTGAAGTCCCCCTGGGACGAGTCCATGCCGGAGGAACAGCGGCAGTGCACGCAGGCCAGGTTGCATTTCTGGGTGGTTTCCCAGGCGATCCACTTGGGTATGAATTCAGATTTCATGGGCTCTCCGGAGGTTCCGTGCGGCAGCGGGGCAGGCGGAAATCCTAGCCCATGGAACCGACAAACTCAAGCGTATTTCACGGCAGCGGCGTCCCTCCCATAGACGCTCCCGGCGGGATCTTTCCGGGGTCATGGAGCATATATGCTTGAATCGCCGTGGTAACTCTGTTATAAAACCCGGTGAAATAATTTGCATATTTTCAGGCTGTCCGCCTTCGGGGCAAGGAGAGGCGCATGTCCGCTTCCAATATGGTTATGTATGAAGAGGAATTTCAGGAAGTTAATAATGTTCTTGAGCGGCTGCTGAAGGAGTCCAACGCCAAGGTCATCTTCCTGGTTGACAAGGACGGGCAGCTCATTTCGGGAGTCGGGGAGGTTGAACGCTTCGATACCACCTCCCTGGCCTCGCTTACTGCCGGAAACATTGCCGCCACCGGGGGGCTGGCCAAGCTGATCGGCGAAAAGGAATTCTCGATCCTGTTTCACGAGGGGGAGAAGGATAACCTTCATATCTCCATCGTGGGGGGGAGGGTCATCCTGGTGGTGCTGTTCGACAGCAATTCTTCCCTGGGGCTTGTCCGCTTGCGGGTCAAGAAGTCGTCGGAAGAGCTGTCCACCATCTTTGACCGGCTGCTCAGGAAGGGAGCTGAAGCCGCGCAGCGGGGGGGGGCGGACTTCCCCTTTGCCGAGATCACCGACGATGATATCGATAATCTGTTCAGCTAACGACCATGAGGTAACCGAGCGATGTCCTTCATCAACTACGCCTCCCGTGAGATAAACTGCAAGATCGTCTACTACGGGCCGGGCCTGTGCGGCAAGACCACCAACCTGCAGTTCGTCTATCAGAAGACCGCGCCCGACTCCCGGGGGAAGATGATCAGCCTGGCCACCGAGACGGAGCGGACCCTGTTTTTCGATTTCCTCCCCCTGGCGCTGGGGGAGATCCGCGGTTTCAAGACCCGCTTTCACCTCTACACGGTTCCCGGCCAGGTGTTTTACGATGCCTCCCGCAAGCTGATCCTCAAAGGGGTTGACGGCGTGGTGTTCGTGGCCGACTCCCAGGAAGAACGGGAGGATGCCAATATCGAATCCCTGGAAAACCTGCGCTTCAACCTCAAGGAGCAGGGGTACGACCTGGACAGTCTCCCCTATGTGGTCCAGTACAACAAGCGCGACCTGCCCAACGTCATGCCGGTGGAACAGATGCGGCGCGATCTGAACCCCACCAATGTTCCCGACTTCGAGGCCTGTGCCACCACCGGTGAGGGGGTCTTCGAAACGCTCAAGGCGGTTGCCAAGCTGATCCTGATCGATCTCAAGAAGGGCAAGTAGGTTTTCGGGCGAGTGTGTCGGTATGCCGTTTTTTTCGTCCTGCCGGCGGGATCGCTCTTTTGGCTTGATTTTTGGGGGAGCGCGTGATACTAACAACGCTCCCTTTTTGAAGGCACAGGGTTCGCGGAGAGATGGCCGAGTAGGTCGAAGGCGCTCGCCTGCTAAGCGAGTATACTGGGAAACCGGTATCGAGGGTTCGAATCCCTCTCTCTCCGCCACTATTTATCGGCTGCTTGACATGAACGGCGCGTCCCCTTGGACGGCGTCTTTTTTTTTGCCCGAATCCGTGCCGCCGGACTGCTGGAGCAGCTTAAAAGAGTCGGGGCCGCAACACTGTCATCGGCGCTGCGGCCGCACGTCCGGGAGAGCCTCCGGCCTGCCGTCCCATGCCGCAGAACATGCCTTGGGGAGAGAGGCGCGCGGAGGGAGGGATACGTGACGGACTGTCAGAGTTCCGTTATGGCCTGGCGCGCCAGGCTGTCGCAGCGCTCGTTCTCCACATGGCCGGCATGACCGCGGATCCATTGCCACCTGATACTGTGGGGGGCGCTGAGTCTGAGCAGTTCCTCCCACAGATCGCGGTTGAGCACCGGCTCCTTCTTGCTGTTCCGCCACCCCCGACGTTGCCACCCCTGAATCCACTCGGTCATTCCCTTAACCAGATACTGCGAGTCGGTGACAACGGTGACCTGGCAGGGGCGTTTGAGCAGCCGCAGCGCCTCCATGACGGCGGTTAGTTCCATGCGGTTGTTGGTGGTGTGTCCCTCTCCGCCGCGGATCTCCTTCTCGTGGCCGTTGCAGCGCAGGATGGCGCCGTAGCCGCCCGGCCCGGGATTGCCGCTGCATGCTCCGTCGCAGAAGATTTCCACCGGAGCGCCGGATGGATGACACGGATTCAGTTCAGACCCGGCCGACATAGGCGCCCTCCCGTTTCAGGAGTTCGGCAATGGCGTCCATGATCCGCTCCACGATCAGCTGGTGGGTCTCCTTGTGGTTGGGCAGCTGGTACAGGTCGCTTACATCCAGCGGCGCGCCGAAGACCGCGCGGGCAGATTGCCCCAGGCCGGGGAACTTCCAGCGGTTGAGCCCGATCAACGCCGTGGGGATGATCACCGGCCGGGTTTCAAAGATGATCTTGCCCACGCCGCGGTTTCCCTTGCCCAGCCGGCCGTCCCGGTGCCTGGTCCCTTCGGGGAAGAGCATGACCTTCTGGTCCTTCAGCAGCTCCTCGATGACCCGGTTGGCCTTGACGTCGCGCCCGCGTCTGACAGGGAAGGCCCCCCAGGAGGAATAGAGCAGACGCTGCAACGGGGTGGTGAACAGCTCTTCCTTGGCGGGAGCCCAGACCATCTGCAGGGGGTGTTGGCGGACAACGGCCCAAGGGAGGAAGATGGTCTCGTAGGCCGAGATGTGGTTGGCGGCCAGGAGTACCCCTCCCGAGGGGGGGATGTTGTCGGCTCCCCTGGTGGTGAAACGGTTGAGAACCGAAGCGTAGAAACCGACCATGTAGCAGGAAAAGGTAACCCAGCTGCGTCGCAGAAACGATGTATGCACGGAACGACCATCCTTGGAGATGTGGTGAACGGCTGTCATGTATAGCACTTAATTGGGGGCTTCGGCAACAGCCAACGGTTGTGGCCGTTGTCGAATCGTGATATTAAAAGCCGCGAATTGCTGCTACAATCCGCTTCTTCTTGAGATGAAGCGCCGGTTTCCCGTGGCCGGCACCGTTCCCTGACGAGGCTCCCATGCTGAGTGACGGCTACCTGCTCGGACGACAACCGATCCTGGACAAAAACCACGACCTGGTTGGTTTCGACCTTCTCTTCCGCTCGGTTGCCTCACGGGAAGACGCGGCCGTGCCGGTTGCCCAGCTGAAGGCCTGCCGCCGGTGCTCGGGGAGACTCTGACCATGGCCGTCTTTGCCGTGAGCGAGGAGAAGAACCGCTGGCTGCAACGGGAGATGGCCCGGCTCAAGGTGCGGGAGGACCAGCTGGAGGAGCGCTTCGTCCGCTCGCCGGGCAGCGGCGGCCAGCATGTCAACAAGACCGCCACCTGCGTTTTTTTGCGGCATATCCCCAGCGGCATCAGCGTCACCGCCTCCCGGGAACGGAGCCAGTCGCTGAACCGTTTTCTGGCCCGCCGGGAGCTCCTGGAACGCATCGAGGCCCTGGCCGGTGGAGAAACCGCCGAGATGCGGCGCATCGCGCGCCGGCGCAAGCAGAAGGACCGCCGGAGACGGCGGGCGGAGAAGAAGGAATCATGATCAGCAACGAAACCCTGAAACGCCTGGAATTCGACAAGATTCTGGCCGAAATCGCCGCGCATGTCCACAGCGGGATTTCCCGCAGCCGGCTGCTGGCAACGGTGCCCGGCGGTACGGCCGAGGAGATCGCCGCCATCTCCGGCCGTATTGCGGAGATCCGCTCCTTGTCCAGCCAGGGCATTACCCTGCGGTTGCAGGCATTCGAGGATATCCGGCCGCTTCTGGAGCAGCTCCGGCCAATGGGCGCCTTCCTGGGGCCGCACGACCTGCTGCTGTTCATCCCGGTGCTGGAGATCTTCGGCAATGTCGCCCGCCAGTTCGTGCCCCGTCATGACATTCCCCAGCTGAAGGGGCTCGATCCCCCCCTGACCGGCTTCGCCGACATTCTGGAGCCGCTGTCCGCCTCCATCGACGATGACGGCGCCATAAAGGACGGGGCCTCCACGGCGCTGGGGGAGATCCGCCGCGCCAAGCGTTCCCTGGCGTCCCGCATCCGCAAGAAGATCGAGGAGATCGTCCGCGACACCAAAATCGAGATCTTCCTGCAGGATGATTTCATCACTCAGCGCTCGGGCCGCTGGGTGATCCCGGTGCGTATGGACTCCAAGGGAATGGTCAAGGGGGTGGTGCACGACGTCTCCTCCTCCGGAGAGACCGCCTTCATGGAGCCGCTGGAGATCATCCCCTTCGTCAACGAACTGGAGAACCTGAGCGCCGAGGAAAAGGCCGAGGAGATCCGTATCCTGCGCCAGCTCTCGGCCTGGATCCGCCAGGACGCCGCCGGGATCGGCTCCTGCTTCGAGACCCTGCTGACCCTGGATCAACTGGCGGCCATGGCCCGGTTCGCCGATTGCTATGCCCTGGAAGCGGTCTCCCTGAACCGGGAGGGGCTTCTCTGCCTGGCCGGGGCGCGCCATCCGTTGCTGCTGATGCTCCAGCGCCAGGGGATGCTGTCACGGGTGGAGCCGCTGGACCTGCGCCTGGGGGAACAGGGGGCGGTGATGGTAATCACCGGACCCAATGCCGGCGGCAAGACCATCGCCCTGAAGACGGCCGGCGTGCTGGCGCTGATGGCCCAGTGCGGCATGCCGGTGCCGGCCGACGGCGCCCGCTCCACCGTTCCGCTTCTGGACGACCTGTTGGTGGATATGGGGGACGAACAGTCCATCGAACAGAGCCTCTCCACCTTCTCGGCCCACGTGGCCCGTGTCGCCGCCATCCTGGACCGGGCCGGGGCCCGCTCCCTGGTGCTGCTGGACGAACTGGGGGCCGGAACCGAGCCGCGGCAGGGGGCAGCCATCGCCTGCGGCGTGCTGCGCGACCTGCGGGAACGGGGCGCCATGGTCATCGCCACCACCCACCTGTCGGAGATCATCGGCTATGTGCATGCCACGCCGGGGATGGTCAATGCCGGCATGGAGTACGACGCCCGGACCTATACGCCGCTCTATCGCCTGATCAGCGGTCAGCCCGGTCATTCCCACGCCATCGACATTGCCCGGCGCTACGGTATGCCCGACCGGGTGATCGGCTTTGCCCGGGAAATGCTGGGGTCGGCAGGCGAAGAGTTCACCACGCTTCTGGCGGAACTGCACCGCAAGCGGGAAGAGCTGGAACAGGGCCGCGCCGAACTGGCGCGGCAGGAGCGCCGGGTCGCCGCCACCCTCAGGGAGCTGGAGGCCCGTGGGGCTGCCATGGAAGAGGCCCGGCAGGAGGCGCGGGAAAAGGCCTGGAACGATGCCCGGGAGCTGATCTCCAGCACCCGCCGGCGCATGAACGAGCTCTTGGACGAGTTCCGGCGCGAACGGCGCAGCGAGAGCGTCGAGCAGCTGCGCCGCCTGGAGGCGGAGGTTGCCGAGCAGCTCTCCCCCCGGGAGATGGCCGGTGACGACACCCCCTTGGGCGAGGTGGCCGAGGGGGACAGCGTGCGTATCCGTTCCCTGGGACACACCGGCCGCGTGGTGCAGACCTTACCCCGCCAGGGGAGGGTCCGGGTGCGGGTCGGCAGCATGGAGCTGGAGGTGGCGCTGGATGATCTGGCCGTTCCCCGGACCGGGGAGAGCAGGAAGCCGCCGCGACCAAAGGCCGGCGACTGGCGGGTGGATGCGGCCGAGAACGAGCAGCGGGAGCTGAAGCTGATCGGTCTGCGGGTGGAGGAGGCGCTGGCGCTTCTGGAGCCCTTTCTCAGCCAGGCATCCCTGGGCTCGTATTCCGAGGTGCGTATCATCCATGGCCTCGGATCGGGCAGGCTGCGCCAGGCGGTGCGGGAGCACCTGTCCCACCACCAGCTGGTGGAGTCGTTCCGCCCCGGCAACGCCCACGAGGGACGGGATGGGGCCACGGTGGTCAGGCTGCGCGGGTAGCGGGGACGTGTCGCGGAGGAGAGGGTAATGGACTATTTCATCGTCGAGGTCGGCGATCAGGAGATCAGGCGCGAGCGGGAAAAGTCCCGGGAACTGCGCAGGAGCCGCTGGTGGAAAACCAGGGTGGCCCAGGGGCGCTGCCACTGGTGCGGCGGCAGTTTTTCCGCCGATGAGCTGACCATGGACCACGTCATCCCCCTCTCCCGGGGGGGCAAGGCGTCGCGCAACAACGTGGTGCCGGCCTGCAAGCAGTGCAACAGCAACAAGAAATATCTGCTCCCCATGGAGTGGGAGCAGTATCTGAACAGTCTCGAGAACCGGAGTACCAGTCAGTGACAGAGCAGAAAAGCCGCTACAAGGTCGTGATCTACGACTGCGACGGGGTCATGTTCGACTCCCTGGAGTCCAACTACGTCTTCTACAACCGGATCATGGCCCACCTGGGGCGTCCCCCCCTGGACCGCGGGGACGAAGAGGCCCGTACGGTGCTGCACACCTACTCGTTCGGCGACGTGATGGACTATTTCTTCCGCAACGATCCTGCCCGGGACGATGCCCTGGCTTTTGCCAGGACCATCCGTTACCGGGAACTGGCCCCCTACATGCGCATGGAGGAGGGGCTGATCGAGACCCTGGACCGGATCAGGTCCCACGTCTCCCTGGCGATCTGCACCAACCGTGCCTCGTCCATGGAGATGATCATCGAGGATTTCGGCCTGGACGGCTACTTCTCCTGCATCATGACCGCTTCCCGGGTCAGCTGTCCCAAACCCCATCCCGAGCCGCTGCTAAAGGTGCTGGAACATTACGCCATCCAGCCTTCCGAGGCGCTCTTCGTGGGGGACGCGGAGGTGGACCGCCGGGCCGCGGCCGGCGCGGGAGTGCCGTTTCTGGCCTACAAGAGCGAATTTCCGGCCACTCCCCGCATCGGCCGTCACCAGGAAATCGTCACCCATCTTTTCTAACCGCCTCACGGCGTATCACCCTCGGTTTTCTGGAACAGAGGACAGGAGCAACGAACATGATCATGGACGATATCATCGATGCGTACTACAGCGAGGCCTTCGAGGCGGCGCTCTCCTTTGCCACCTCGCTGGTGGAGCGGGAAAGGGAGAGGGGGATTTTCGAGATCCGGGGGATACTGCGTGACCTGTATTTCCGTCAGGGGGACGACTGGTGCGGCAGGGGGGATTTCTGCGATGCGGACATTAGCGCCACCATCGCCGCCTACGAGCAGGTGCTCTCGAACCAGGTGGGGACATTGGATGTCCCGGCGGACAAGAGCATCAGGGGGATCTCGTGACCGGAACAGCCGTGTCGAGCAGCGCCCTTCCTTCCGGATTCCCCGGGGAGTCGTCTTCCCCGTTCACCCGCGGGAGGGCGGTCGTGCTGCGTGAAGCAGGAATTGTTCTTCCGTCCCTGGCGACGGATTGACCCCAGCGCAATGCGTACAGCGTTCCGGATACTTTTCTTCGTTCTTGCCGTCCTGCTGTCCCTGGCACGCCAGGGACAGTGCCGGCCGGTCGTCTTCTTCGTCGGCGGCTGGGGCATGACCCCGGCCCAGATGGAGTCGTTCTCCCGTTCGGTCCCGGAAACGGAAAAGGTGAAGTTTCTTCTTCCCACGGCGGTCAGTGACCTTGCCAGGCCATGGTATTGCGCCGACCTGATCTTCGACCATATCCAGAAAAACGGCCTTGCCGACGATGATCTCTATTTCGTCGCCTTTTCCATGGGGGGGATCGTCACCCAGTGGCTCCTGCGCGACCACCCCGAGCTTCCCATACGCAAGCTGATCCTGGTGGGCTCTCCCATGGGGGGGTACAAGTTCCTGCCTCCCACCCCTTTCTTTTCCAACGATTTTCCGAAAACCCTGCCCATCTACGTTATCGCGGGGAGCAAAGGACAGAAGGCCTGGTTCCTGCGCACGGAGAACGATGGCGCGGTGGACCTGAAGAGCGCCCTGGATATCCGCGACCAGAACCTGCGGGAGACCGCTGTGTTCCATGCCGACCACACCGAGTTGGAAGAACTCCCGGAGGTGCAGGCCCAGATCAGCCGCTGGCTCGGTCTGAACTGGAACGGCGTGGCGGGAAACGGGGCGCTTGCCCACTCCTCCCAGGGGCAGGCAGGAGAGACCGGCGGCGCCATTACCATCCCCAACTGAGTTCATACCCTGTTGGGCGCTCTCCGTTGCCTGTTCCGGGCACAAAAAACGGGGGACATGTCGTCCCCCGCCCCTGTTCCACCATCTCGTTCCGGCCGGGCTAGCGCACCAGCTTCGACAGTTTCTTGAACGAATCGCTTCCGGCCACCTTCAGCAGCTGGAAAACGACCGACTCGGTGCAGGTGGGAACCGCTCCGGCCAGGGTCATGGCCTCCACCGCCACCTGCCAGTTCCGCTTGTCCCGGCTCATGACCGCATCCTTCACCAGATGCACCGTGAAGCCCGCCTCGCGCAGTTCTATCACCGTCTGGAGCACGCAGACATGGGTCTCCATGCCGGTGATGACGATCTGGGTACGGCCGCTGGCCTTGAGCCGTTCCATGAACTCGGGAATGCCGCAACAGCTGAAGGTCATCTTCTCCAGGCGGGGGGCGTCGGCGGCCTTCTCCACCAGTTCCGGCAGGGTTGGGCCCAGCCCCTTGACGTATTGCTCGGTGAACAGCACCGGAATCTTCAGCTCGGCGGCGCTCTCCAGCAGGATGCCGACGTTCTTGGTCAGTTTGGCAAGCACCTTCTCGCTCATGGCCTGGCAGAGCCTGTCCTGAACGTCGATCACCACCAGCGCGCTCTTCTCACTATCCAGAAAAAACGTATCCTTCAGCGACATGATTGGTCTCCTTGTGGGGCAAAATACGCTACGTCCGCGCCGCATTGTTGCCCAGCTTCCGCCATATTGCAAGTGAATTGGTGCCGCAGCTCGAACCGCCGTGAGGCGGGAACGATGCGTTTCCCCCGGCCCCGGCGTAGCGTATCAGAGGCTCTCTCCCATCCCATCTCCCGTGCCAGGAGAATATTCCGTACCACTGATGACACTTCATGTCTTCTCCCCGGTAGTACTCTGTGCTCCCCGTGGTTTATGATCCGTATCCCCAGCGGCTTATGTCTCGTGTTGGGAGTGGCGCGGCATTTGCTTGTGCTGATCGTCTGCTGGTTCCGGAAGAGGTGCTATACTTCGATGTGACGGCTGTTTCCTGTGGTTTGGTATCCTTTGTGGGAAGCAGGGTTGCATCGTTACTGTGCTGTTGCCTGCGCATATGTGCCGGCAGTTCCAAATCCTTGCCCCCGGTTCGGGGGCGAAAACTGTTCGAGGTGGGGAAATGAAGAGTCTGCGTGCGATGACGCTTGTGCTGTTCCTGCTTGTGGCGACCGCAATTGGCCGCGCACAGGATGGAATCCTGCCGGCCGAACGGCTGGATCGACTTGTGAGCGTGGCGCTTGCCAACAACCCGGAACTCAACTCTTCCCAATCCAGGTGGCAGATGTTCGTCAACCGGGCCAGGCAGGCCGGATCCCTGGACGACCCCATGCTCATGTTCAGTCTGCAGAACATGCTGGTCCGCAAGCCGCTGGTGTTTGATCGTGATCCCCAGTCCGCCAAAGTGGTCGGTATCTCCCAGCAGCTCCCCTTCTGGGGGAAGCGGGACCTGCGGCGCGAAATGGCCGACTACGAGGCCGAGTCTTACCGCTGGTCGCTGGAGGAGCGCCGGTTGGAGCTGACCCGTATGGTCAAGCAAACCTACTATCAGCTTTGGGCCGCCGACAGGTTCCTTGGGATCATCGACAAGAACCTGAGGGTGCTGGGCGACTTCGTCACCATTGCCGAAACCAAGTACGCCGTGGGGCAGGGAGTGCAGCAGGACATTTACAAGGCCGGCCTGGAGAAATCCCGGATGCTGGAGATGCGCATCACCCTCCGGCAGCAGCGCCTAAGCCTGGAGGCCAACCTGAACTACCTGCTCAGCCGGTCGGCTGACACGCCGGTGGGGCCGATCCCCGACTTCTCCCTGCCGCACCTGACCAGGAGCGCGGAGCAGTTGAACGCCATCGCCTTTGAAACGCGTCCCCAGCTCAAGAGCCTGGCCCTGCTGGTAAAGAAGGGGGAGGCGGGCCAGCGTCTGGCCGAAAAAGAGTATTATCCCGATTTCAACCTCTCCGCCGAGTACATGTTCAAGGAGAAGATGTCTACCGCCATGGGCAGCGACCCGGGCTACGATATGTTCAGCCTGGGGCTTTCCTTCAACCTCCCCTTCCAACGGGAGAAGCGGCGCGCCATGCAGGCCGAGTCGCTTTCCGAAACCAGGATGGCAACGGAGGAACTGAACGCCCTGAAAAATGGTATCTCCTTTATAATCACCGATACCCTGGCCCAGATGGAACGTCGCCGCACCCTGATCGAGCTCTACCGGAGCGGCATCATACCCCAGGCCGAACAGTCCCTGGAGTCGGCGGTGATCGGCTACCGGGTCAACAAGGTGGACTTCATGACCCTGCTGGACGGCAGGATGACCCTGTTCACCTACGAGCGGGAACTGTACGAGTCCCAGGCCGAGTACATGATGAAGCTGGCGCAGCTGGAGGCGACGGTGGGGACGGAACTCGAACATTGAACGCACGAGGTCAATCATGCCCTTAAAAAAGAACATCGTGCTCTCCCTGGTGCTACTGCTGCTGGCCTTGTTTGCGGGCGGGTGGTATCTGTGGCGGGAGCGGCAGCACGACCACGCCGCAGAGCGGAAAACGTCCCAGGGGCAACAGATCTACACCTGCTCCATGCACCCCTTCATCATCAGGGACAGGCCGGGGACCTGCCCCATTTGCGGGATGGAGCTGATCAGGAAGGTTGATGCCGCGCCGAACGGCACTTCCAGCGGGACGGGCGGAGAGAGCCGGAGCGACCTGCCTAACGTGATCCTCACTGACCGTCAGCGGGTGATGGCCAACGTGGAGACGGTGGAGGCACGGCAGCAGCTCCTCACCAGGGAGATCAATGCCGTCGGCATCGTCCAGTACGACCAGGCACGCCAGGCCAAGGTCACCGCCTGGATCGCCGGCCGCATCGACCGGTTACTAGTGAATAGCGTCGGCTCCTTTGTCAGCAGGTCCCGTCCGGTGGCGGAAGTCTACTCGCCCGACCTGGTGTCCACCCAGCAGGAATACCTGCTGGCGCTCAAAAGCCGCGAGCAGCTGAAGAACTCCCCCATTCCCGCCATCTCCCAGAACGGCGACGGCCTGGTGGCGTCTGCCAGGCAGCGCCTGATGCTGTTTGGGGTAAAGGAAAGCCAGATTGCCGCCCTGGAAAAGGCGGGCAAGCCGAATATCCGCCTTCCCATCTACACCCCGCTATCCGGGATCGTTATCGAGAAGCTGGTCCAGCAGGGGCAGTACGTTAATGTGGGTGATGTCCTGTTCAACATCGCCGACCTCTCCCGGGTCTGGATCGAGCTGGACATCTACGAGGCTGATCTGGCCCTTGTTCGCGTCGGACAGCGGGTGGAGATAGGTGGTCCCTCCATTCCCGGCAGAACGCTTTCAGGTATGATCTCGTTTGTGAACCCTTTCCTTGATCCCAAGACCAGAACCATCAAAGTTCGGGTAGAGATGCCAAACCCCGGCATGAAACTGAAGCCGGACATGTTCGTCAACGCTATCATCAAGGTGCCGTTGGGCTCGTCGATAGTCGTGCCGGTGACCGCGGTCATGGACAGCGGCAAGCGTCGTCTGGTCTGGGTGGAGAGCTCGCCGGGGATGTTCGAGCCGCATGACGTCCAGGTCGGACAGCAGAACAGCGACCGGATCCAGATCCTGTCGGGTCTTAAGGAGGGTGACAAGGTGGCGGTCTCCGGCGGCTACCTGATCGATTCGGAAGCGCAACTGAAAGGTGGCACCGGCCAGGACCACAGTGAACATTCCGGCGGCAAACCCGCAGCAAAGGGACAGTCCCCGGCAGCAGACCAAAAACCTCCGGGAGGGCATGAGGGGGGCGGTGCTACACCGGCTCACCCCCGCACGAACGATCCTCTGAACATGGATGACATGAAGATGTGATATCAGGGACCAGGGATCGGTAAAGGCCTGTACCGGTCCCAAGTCCCTGGTTCCCAGTCCCCGAGGTTACAATGATCGAACGAATCATCGAATATTCCGCACGCAATCGGGTGGTGGTGGTCCTCTTCTACGCTCTGATCGTCGCCTGGGGCGTGTGGGCGGTGTACCGGACGCCGGTGGATGCCATCCCGGACCTGTCCGACAACCAGGTGATCGTCTTCACCGAATACCAGGGCCGCTCCCCCCAGGTGGTTGAAAACCAGGTTACCTATCCCCTGGTGTCCAACCTGCAGGGGCTGCCGCGGGTCAAGGCGGTGCGGGCATCATCTGCCTTCGGCTTCTCCATGATCTACGTGATCTTCGACGACAAGGCCGACATCTACTGGGCCAGGACCCGGGTGCTGGAGCGGCTCAACTACGCCGCCTCACTGCTTCCCCCGGGAGTCGTGCCGACCCTGGGGCCGGACGGAACCGGCGTGGGACACGTCTTCTGGTACACCATCCAGGGGAAGGGGTATGACCTGGAGCAGCTGCGCACCCTGCAGGACTGGTTCGTGCGCTACCAGCTCAACACCGTAGCGGGGGTGGCGGAGGTGGCCTCCATCGGCGGTTTCGTGCGGGAATATCAGGTTGACCTGGACCCGGTGAAACTGCAGGCCTACCGGGTTTCCATCGGCCAGGTCATGGAGGCGCTGGGAAAGGCGAACAAGGATGTGGGCGGCAGGCTGGTGGAACAGGCTGACGCCGAGTTTCTCATCCGCGGCAAGGGCTATGTGCAGTCGCTTGCCGACGTGGAACATGTCGTTGTCGGCACCGACATGCGGGGCACGCCCGTCTACGTCAGGAACCTGGGAACGGTGCAGCTGGGCGGGGCCATCCGCAGGGGCATGCTGGATCTGAACGGCGAAGGGGAGGCGGTTGGCGGGATCATCGTCATGCGCTACGGCGAGAACGCCAAGGACGTCATCAAGCGGGTCAAGGAGAAGATCGCGGCGCTTTCCAAAGGGCTCCCGCCGGGGGTCAGCATCCAGGCTTTCTACGACCGTTCCGATCTGATCGACCGTTCCATCAATACGCTGAAGACTGCTTTGACCGAGATGTGCATCGTGGTCGTCTGTATCGTCCTGCTCTTCCTGCTCCATTTCCAGAGCTCCCTGGTGGTTGTGCTGACCCTGCCGGTAGCCATCCTGGCCTCGTTCATTACCATGAAGTACTTGGGGATCACGTCAAATATCATGTCCCTGGGGGGAATCGCCATTGCCATCGGGGAACTGGTGGATGCCGGCGTGGTCATGGTGGAGAACTGTTACCGCCGGCTTTCCGAACTACCCGAGGCCGAACGGGGCGAGCGGAGGCTGGAGGTGATTATCGCCGCATCCAAGCGGGTGGGGCCGGCCATCTTCTCCTCCATGGTGGTGATCATCCTCTCCTTCGTGCCCATATTCCTGCTGGAGGGGCAGGAGGGGAAGCTGTTCCACCCCCTGGCCTTCACCAAGACATTCGCCATGATCGCGGCCGCGGTGATCGCCGTGACCCTGGTGCCGGTGCTCTCCTACTGGTTCCTGCGGGGCAGGATGCCCGACGAGGAGAAGAACCCGGTTTCCCGCTTCTTCATCGCCCTTTACTCCCCTGTGCTGCGCTGGTGCCTGGCCTGGCCAAAGACGGTTATCGCGCTGAATCTGATGGCGCTGCTGATCGCGATTCCGGTATTCATGAAAATGGGATCCGAATTCATGCCCCCCCTGGACGAGGGGTCGTTGTTGTACATGCCGGTGACGCTCCCCAATATTTCCATGACCGAGGCCAAACGGCTGATTCAGGTGCAGGATGCGGTGATCAAGCGTGTTCCCGAGGTTGAGGGGGTGCTGGGCAAGGTGGGGCGGGCCGAAACCTCCACCGATCCGGCGCCGGTTTCCATGTTCGAGAGCATCATCATCCTCAAGCCCAAGGAGAAGTGGCGACCAGGGGTCACCAAGGCCGATATCGTGGCCGAACTGGATGCCAAACTCCAGATCCCCGGCGTGCGCAACGGCTGGACCCAGCCGATCATCAACCGCATCAACATGCTCTCCACCGGCGTGCGCACCGATCTGGGAGTCAAGATTTACGGCAGCGACCTGAACGTGCTGAAACAGCTGGCCGTGCAGGCCGAGGGCATACTCAAGGATATTCCGGGCGCCGCCGATGTGGTGGCCGAGCGCGTGACCGGTGGCAGCTATCTGGACATCGACATCGATCGTCAGGCAGCGGCCCGCTACAACCTGAACGTGGGAGATATCCAGGATGTCATCGAAACCGCCCTGGGAGGGCAATCCCTGACCACCGTGGTGGAGGGGCGCAACCGTTTCCCGGTTCGCCTGCGCTACCTGCGTGAATACCGTGACAGTATCCCGGCCATCGGGAGGATTCTTGTGTCGTCAAACGGCGGTGAGACCCAGGTTCCCCTTTCACTGGTGACGCGGATGCATGTATCCACGGGTGCGCCGGAGATCAACAGCGAAGGGGGGTTGCTCCGCTCGGTGGTGTTCCTGAACGTACGCAACCGGGACTTGGGGGGCTTCGTCACCGATGCTCGCCAGGTCCTGGAGAAAAACCTCAAGCTCCCCCCCGGTTACTACGTCTCGTGGTCCGGTCAGTGGGAGAACAAGCTGCGGGCCACGAAGCGCCTGCAGATACTCGTTCCGGTGGGGCTTGTGATCATTTTCGCGATTCTGTATTTCACCTTCAGGTCGCTGATCGAGGCGCTGATGGTCATGCTTTCGGTTCCTTTTGCCCTGGTGGGCGGGGTCTATCTGGTGGCGCTTCTGGGGTACAACATGTCCGTGGCGGTCTGGGTCGGCTTCATCGCCCTGTACGGGGTAGCGGTGGAGACGGGGGTCGTTATGGTAGTGTACCTGCACGAGGCGCTGGACAAACGCATACAGAGGGGAGGTGTTACCGAAGAAGACATCCGGGAGGCCACCTTTGAGGGGGCCGTGCAGCGCCTGCGCCCCAAGCTGATGACCGTGGCCACCTCCCTGATCGGCCTGATACCGCTCCTGTGGGCCACCGGCACGGGAGCGGACGTGATGAAGCCCATCGCGGCGCCGGTCATTGGTGGCATGTTCTCGTCCACCATCCATGTGCTCGTCATGACACCGGTTATCTTCATCATCATGAAAACACGGGACCTGAAGAAGGGCACCCTCAGATACTCCGGAATGGAGACCTAGAAAGTTCGCGGAAATACGATGTAAGGAGGAACAAGGTGAAAAAACTATTGGTTGCAGCAGTGGCGTTTCAGGTGCTGGCAGTGCCTGCCGCATTTGCCGATGGTCGGGATGCGCATCAGGAACAGAGCATGATCAGCGGCAGGCCAGCCCATGTTGAGGTTGTGGGCGGTGTCAGGTCGACGTTTGTGGTCACGGATATGCGGAAGCAGATGAAGGGGATGGAACTCCCCCGAGGCATGAAGGATACCCATCATATCGCGGTGGAATTCAGGGACGCCACGAGTGGCAGGGCGCTGACCGCAGGAACGGTGAGGGTCAAGGTGCTGGGACCGGCGGGAAAGGAGCAGGTCAGGGACCTGATGGGCATGCATGGACATTTCGGTGCCGACTTCGACCTGTCACGGAAGGGGAGGTACGGCATCATGTGCAAGTTCCTGCTCCGGGACGACAGGACTCGTCAGGCGAAATTCTGGTACACCGTCAAGTAGGGCCGACCTGGTGCTGCCGGATGGTGGTATAGTTGTCTCCAGGAAATTACTGACGCGCGGATGACTGGGTACAGGAGTGTGATGCATGGACCGCGCAGGGAAGGATTACCATGAGGGACCGGATATTCGTACTGCTTACGGCTCTGCTGGCGCTGGCTTCGGTCGCGGAATGCCAGGATATCCCCGGGCTTGCCGAGTGCGGGCTGAAGACCTTCCGGGAGATCGGCCGCAACGGCACCTGGTCCGGAAAGGAGTCGCCCGGCTGTCGGGTGAAGACCGCCGTGGAGCGTCGTAACGGCGGGATCTTCGTCACTACCTGGGTGATCGCCGATGCCGGCGAAGGGTGGACCAGGACCGCCTTCAGCGCTGCCATGGATCAGTCGGAGATCGGGGGAAAGAGGGCGCTTACCCGGGCCGGCAGTGATATCCTCACCCGGGCCCGACGCCTCCAGCGCTGCCTGGATTCCATCATCAGGGTCAACGATCCCCTGGAGTGCCGAGATCATGCCATCAGGTCCTCCGTGGTGGACGAGGAGAGCGGAACCGAGACCAGGCGGCTGGTCTGGCTGGACGATGACGGCCGCCATGCTGTCGTGGAGTATGCGTTCGGGAGCATGGCAGCCACCCCTACTCCGCCGGTGGATCTCTTCTCGGGGTACTACCTGCCGCCCAACATCAGCATCGATCTTCATCAGAGGAGGCGGCGGTAGCCGCCCCGTTTCTCCCTCACCTGCCGAACACCTTCCTGAGCAGTTCCGTTCCCCGTGCCATGGGCTCGGTCCTGATCTTCTTCTCTTCCTCCCCCAGCATCGTGAACAGGCCGTCCACCGCCCTGGTGGTGATGTAGCTGTCCAGATCCATGGCTCCCACGCTGCCGGCAAAGGGGATGGCGTTGAAGGACTCCACCATCTTGCCGTAGCGCTGGGCCACCCCCACGTTTTTCATGCTGTCCGCTATGACCGGTTTGAAGGATGCGAAGATCTTGTCGCCGGTCTTCTTCTTGAAGTACTCCGTGGCCGATGTGGTGCCCCCTTGCAGGATGCCGCGGGCATCCTCGAAGGTCATCTCCTTGATGGCGGCGACGAAGTACTCCGTTGCCTTGGGCGCCGCCTTTTCAGCGGCCCGGTTCATGCTGAGCACCAGATCGTCCACCTCCTTCTGGTAACCGAACCTGCCCAGCAGGTCCGCCGCCGACTGGATCTTCTTCGGCAGGAGGATCTTGATCGCCTGGTTGCCGAAGTAGCCGTCCTGTTGCGACACGGCCGTGACCGCCCTGGCCGCGCCGGTGGAGAGCGCCTCCTTCAGGCCGCTGCCGATGGTTGCATCGTCCAGGCCCCCGGTTGTCGTGCCGGTGAGCCCCAGGCTCTTGGTCAGATTGTCGAAGAATGCCGCCTGGGATGGTACCCCGGCGCAGAGCAGCAGGAAAAGAAGGAAAACTGCGGGTAGCGCGTGTCTCATCGTATCGCCTCCGGGTATGAAGTGTGCTGAAACGGACGGGGAAAACCATAGCATATCCGTTGCCCCCTGTCTCGCCTGGTGACTATGCGCCGCTCCCCTGGGTTCGGGGGCTGTAATGTCGTTTGAGCCAGCGGCTCAGGCCGTCCAGCCCGGGGAAGAGCACCCGTTCGTTCACGTTGGCCTGGTCCAGCTTGTCGCGGATTTCCCATTTCAGGGAAGCGGGAATGATGATCTTGCGCGCCAGATAGGGGTACCGCGCCAGCCAGTCGTCCAGTACCATGTGGGGATCGGACATGACCGAGCAGAAGGCGTACTGGTTGACGATCCGGTCATCCACGGAGGGGGGCTCGAAGAAAATCACCATCTTTTCTCCGGCCAGGGCGTCCAGCTCATCCAGGGAGTTGATGGATTCGGAGAGGAGTTGCAGGGTCATCACGTTTGCCCCTTCGGCCAGCAGTTTTTCCCGCAGGCAGTCGGGGAGCAGTTCATGGGCCTTGACGTAATTCACCGCCCAGATCACGCCGTCCTGGTCGAACTTGTCGATGGAGGCGGTGGCGAAGTGCATCGCCACGAAGGGGGAGTAGGTCCAGTCCAGGACCCGCGTGGGGAGACCGAAGTGCTGGGCAACGGAGAGCCAGTGCCAGAGGGAGTCCCGCTCCACCACGCTCCGGTGGGCGTACTTCCTGAAATTACGCAGCAGGTGCCGCTCGACGTAGGCATAGTCTCCCCCCAGCCGGATCAGGCTCGTTTCCAGGCGGTAGCCGGCGTTGGAGAGGCCACGGAAAGCGAAACGCGAGCGGAATCGCTGCAATCTGTCGTTCCAGGAATGGGCGAAGAGTTCGCTCTGCAGTTCGTCCCATGAGCCGGCTGTTACCGTTTCCATGATGGCGCCTCCTCATCGTCTATGGCTGTGCGATCCCCCTGTCCGCCTTTGGGCGGAACTCCGTGCTGATAGTGTAACATAAAGCCCGCCAGGCAGACGGCGGCGCGGCAGGGATGGGGGCAGGCCGGGACGGGCATGACCGGTGCCCGGAAGGTGTGATGCCGGGCGGCTGGAGGCGGTTTCCCGTGGCGGGGAGACGGGAGGGAGTGGCGGCGGACGGGCTCAGTTCCGCGGGGAGAGGTGCAGCAGCGGGATCAGCGACGGGTCCACATCCTCCATGTGCTCCGGCCCCAGCCTGGTCAGGGCTTCCCGGAAACGGGCCGCCGCTGCCGCGAGTTCTCCGGCCGGGAGCGGTTGGGAGGAGGTGAAGCGCCGCAGACGCACGGCGCCCTTGTCCAGCAGGACCATGGCGCCCCGGTAGTTGCCGCTCTGCCAGTGGTGTAAGGCAGCGGCGATCTGCAGGATGCCCTGGTAGAACTGGCGGCGCTCCCCCCGAGAATCCGCCCAGAGCGTTTCCAGGGTCTCATGGCAACGGAACCAGTCGCGCCGGTTGAACTCGTCCGCCGCCTGTTGCAGCCTCATCCGCTCCGTGTACGATGGGGGCATGCCCTCCATGGCCTAGGGCGCCTTCGTTGTCGCCGGAGGCTGTGCGGCGGGCTGGGGAACGGCTGGTGCGGGGGACGGAGCTGCGGGGAGGGGAGGATGTTCAGGGACAGCTGCCGGTAACCGGGGCAGGAGGGACGGTTCCGGCCGCTCTCCGGGAAGCGTGGGGGCTGCCGTTGCGGGGGGAGGGGCTGTTGTCTCGGTCGCGGCGCCGGTTGCGGTGGTCGGGGCCCCGGCGTCGGGCCGGGCCTGCGGCTGGGGAGAGGGGGGAGGCGTCGTCTCTCCGTTTTTCCGTGCGGGCTCCGCTCCCGCCGGGGTGAGCGGGATGGTCAGGCGCTGTCCGATGGTCAGGCGGTAGGGATTGCGGATGCCGTTCATCCGCATCACCCGGGGAATGAGCCGCTCCGTCGCGGTGTCGGAGAGGCCGTAGCGACTGGAGAGGATCAGAAACAGGTGATCGCCGGAGCGCACGGTGTAGATGCTGGTTTCCTCGCCGTCGGCCGCATGGAGAGGAGCCGGGGCAGGCGCCCTGCGGGGGGGACGCGGTTTGCGAACCTTCCTGGCCTTTCGCGGCGGAGTCCGGCGCAACTCCCTGAGATCGATGTCATAGGAAGGCTGGGGAAGATCCCGCGGGTTGATCTCGTACGGCTCCTGGCCGGCATATGCCACGAAAGCCGTCCAGAGCAGGCAGCCCAGCGTCACGCAGAGTATCCCCAGCCGCTTGTATCCATCAGTCATGTTCTTCACGTTCTGTTCTCCTGTTCCGTTCGGTTGTTCATGTTCGTCTTGCCAACGCCGTACAGGCCGGTCAGCAGGTTGGCGCCGGGGGGGAGCGCGTCTGCCAGGCAGCCTGCCCGCTCCACCTGTCTGAAGATGGCCGTTGTCCGATCGACGGCTTCCCCGGCCAGACCGTCCGGTGTGGTGATGCTGGCGATGTCCGTGACCGGGTGTCGCCAGCTGCCGACTGAGTTGATCATGGCCAGATGATCGGAGGCATCGCCCCGTAGGGGGTAGAAGAGCTGGGCCTGTTCCCTGACGGGGGAGCCGGGTAGAGTTGCCAGCAGCAGGGCGGCCAGTTTCCAGGGTACGGCGTCGTACATCCCCTGGATGCGGCAGTGCAGCGCCAGTGCTTGCTCCAGTGTCCGGCGGTGGAGCCTTCCCCGGGGGTCGAACAGCAGGGCCATGGCGTCGGTCAGCAGCGGGACCAGGGACGGAGGTGCTGCGCACGCCAGGTGCCGCAGTGGCGGCCGGGCGCCCCGCCGCAGAAAGTAGATATCGAGGGCGGTTTCCAGCCGGTAGTGCCGGCCGATGGACTCCACGCCGCTCAGGGCGTACACGTAGGGGTGGAAGACCATGTCGGTCTGCATGTGGCTGACAACCCCCAGCAGACAGGCCATCAGAGGCTGGGGGAGGGTGCCGTCATATCTGGCCTCGGCCTCAACGAGCGGCTGGAAGCTATTGCCCCGGGAGTCGTGGAAATCGTCCGCCAGCTTGAGGGCCGTGGCGCTGTTGGGGCCGCGGACCAGGTGCAACAGGGTGTCGGGAAGCACCGCCCCCCCCAGGTAGGCCAGGTGATGGCGGGAGATGATGTCGGCTAGCCTGCTTCCCGTCAACCGTTGGGCCGCGCGCTCTGCCAGAATCCAGTGAGTTATTTCCTTGGGCATGGTTCGCTCCCCGGGAGGTGCCGTGCGCCGCGGTTTCTCCCGCCAATGGCTCGTCTGGCGGCACTCCGGCGTCATGGTATCCTGGTATATGCCATTTGCGTCTGGCCGTCCAGCGGGTTGTCACGGGGGCGCCTACCGTCCGGGGCAGGGGGGCTCCCACTCCCCCTTGGTTCCTCCGTTGAAAAGTGTTATGGTGACAGCCTTGATTCCATCGCCCCGACCCGGGCCGGACAACGGCGCCCGCCGGTTCGGCGGAGAGACCCCATGACCATGAACACACATCCCTTCCAGACCCTGACCCCGGAATTCGTCATGGACAGCGTGGAGAGCCAGGGCTTCCGCTGCGACTGTCGCACCCTGGCGCTCAACAGCTACGAGAACCGCGTCTACCAGGTGGGCGTCGAGGAGGGGGAGCCGCTCATCGCCAAATTCTACCGCCCCGACCGTTGGAGCGACGGCCAGATCAGGGAGGAGCACCTGTTCTGCCTCAGCCTGGCGGAGCAGGAGTTGCCGGTGGTGGCTCCCTGGCGCAACGACGAGGGGGAGACCCTCTTTTGCCGGGGAATATTCCGTTTCGCCCTCTACCCCCGCCAGGGGGGGCGGGCACCCGAGTTCGACAACCTGGACAATCTGCTGATCCTGGGGCGCATGCTGGGGCGCATTCACGCCATCGGCGCGCTGCGGAGTTTCGAGGAGCGGCCGACCCTGGATAGCCGCGGTTTTGGTCACGAGAGCGTGGCCCTGGTGCGGGAACGCTTCATTCCCGACGAGTACCGGGAGAGCTACATCGCCCTTACCGAGCTTCTGCTGGCACGGATCGACGCCATCCTGGCCGAGGCCGGCCCGGTACGCCTCATCCGCACCCATGGCGACTGCCATGCCGGCAACATCCTCTGGCGCGATGACGCGCCGCATTTCGTTGACTTCGACGATGCCCGCATGGCTCCGGCGGTTCAGGATCTGTGGATGATGCTCTCCGGTGACCGCCACCGCAGGACGGCCCAGCTGGAGGTGCTGATCAGGGGGTATCGCGAGTTCCGGGATTTCGACCCGCGGGAGCTGCGCCTGGTGGAGGCGCTGCGTACCCTGCGCATGCTGCACTACAGCGCCTGGCTGGCCCGGCGCTGGCAGGACCCGCTCTTTCCCGCCGCCTTTCCCTGGTTCAACAGCGTGCGCTACTGGGGTGAGCAGATCCTGCTGCTGCGCGAGCAGCTGGCGCTTCTGGACGAACCGCCGCTGGAACTGGAATAGCTCTCCGGTCCGTGGTGCGGTATAGGGATGCCGTGCGGAGAGAGCAACGGCGCGGTCGCTCGCCCTCCGGCGGCTTTGTTAACCAGTCGAGGAAGCCATGTCCCCACGACAGGAAGCTGAACTCATGGATGCCTGCCGCATCCTGTTTCCCACGGCCGCCGTGGGCAGGGAGTTTCTCTGCCGGATAGAACCGGAAGGGCTGAAGAGCGCCTATCGCAATCGCGTCTGGGAGTGCCATCCCGACGCCTGCGGTGAAGACGCCGACCAGGCCCGCCGCACCGACCTGTTCCGCCGCTCGGTGGAAGCCTACAACCTGCTTGCCGAATATCTCAGGGGGCGTCAGCGGCCGCGCCTCCCCCTGCGCCGCGCCGCCCCCATCCGGAAGCCGGTCTTCCGGGTCGAGCCCATTGCCCCGCTTCCGGGGGAACAGTACTACCAGGGTCCCTTTCCCACCATCGAGCTGAAGCTGGGGCTCTACCTCTACTACTGTGGGGTGGTCTCCTACCAGGCGGTGGTGCGGGCCATGATCTGGCAGCGGGACCAGCGTCCCCCCCTGGGGGACTTTGCCCGGAGCTGGGGCTGGCTGGACGAGGCCGATGTGGCGGCGATCCTGGCCGCCACCGAGATCGTCGGCTCCTTCGGGGAGCGGGCCCTGGCACTGGGGCTCCTGACCCAGTCCCAGCTCAACCTGCTGCTGCTGCACCAGCGCTCCATGCAGCGGCAGTTGGGGTGCTATTTCGTGGAACAGGGCATGATGAGCGAGTTGACCCTCCGCCAGCACCTGCGCGGCCTGGCCCGCCACAACGCGCAGGTGAGGGAGTCGCGGCTGGCCGGTCGCTGACGCCGCGCTCCGGTCTGGGGGATTGGGCCGTGTGCCGGGGAAGGTCAGGAATGTCTGCCCCTTGGGCGGGCACGGGGCAGCGACCAGTTGTGGCGCACGGCCAGGAGCCGCAGGACGATGACGGTGAAGGCCGAGGCCAGCAGCGTCAGTGTGCGGGGAGCGCCGCCATGGTGCAGGATGGTCAGCAGCGCTCCTCCCGCCAGGCAGGCCGAGGCGTACACCTCCTTCTGGAGCACCATGGGGACCCGGTTGGAGAGCATGTCGCGGATCATGCCGCCGGCGGTGGCGGTCATGACGCCTGCCATGACCGAGCCGACGAAGCCGAAGTTGAACTCCAGGGCCTTGCCGGTGCCGATGACGACGAAGGTTCCCAGCCCGACCGCGTCGAAGAAGGTCAAGGGGTGGGTGAGCCGGCTCAAGGGACGGTGGAAGATGAACACCAGCAAGGAAACGGCGAGGGAGAGGTACAGGTAGGTCTCGTCCTTGAAGATGAAGGGGGGTATATCGCCCAGCAGCAGGTCACGCAGGGTGCCGCCGCCGGTGGCGGTCACCACCCCCAGCACCATGACGCCGAAGATATCCATGTCGCGGCGGATACCGGCCAGGGCGCCCGAGGCGGCGAATGCGGCGGTTCCCAGAAGGTCGAGGGCATACAGCAGGTTCATGGCGTTCCGTTCTCCTGATGACAGTCTATCGTGCTCCCGGTCCACGGCAAACAACGGGAGACGTGTTCCGGCAGCGGCGCACTATAGCAGGAACGGATGCGGACATCCAGAAGGGATGGAGGACTCATGCGTATCATCGTAGCACCTGATTCGTACAAGGGGAGTCTGTCGGCAGTGGAAGTGGCCGATGCCATGGCGCGGGGGATCGCCTCCGTCCTTCCCGATGCAACGATCGTCTCCCTGCCGGTTGCCGACGGCGGCGAGGGGACGGTGGAAGCCCTGGTGGCCGCTACCCACGGACGGTTTGTCACCCAGGAGGTGAGCGGTCCCCTGGGCGAGCCGGTCATGGCCCGCTGGGGGGTCCTGGGGGATGCGGCCACGGCGGTGATCGAGATGGCCGCTGCTTCGGGGCTCCCCCTGCTGCCGCCGGAACGCAGAAATCCGCTTCTCACCAGCACCCGCGGCACGGGAGAGCTGATCAGGGCCGCCCTTGACGCCGGGCTGCGCCGCCTGATCATCGGCATCGGCGGCAGCGCCACCAATGACGGCGGCGCGGGGATGGCCCGGGCTCTGGGGGCGCGTTTCCTGGATGCCGGCGGGGCCGAGCTTCCCGAGGGAGGGGCGGCCTTGGCGCGGCTGGCGCGGGTGGATCTGAGCGGCCTTGATCCCCGTCTGGCCGACACCTGGATCCAGGTGGCCTGTGACGTGGGCAACCCGCTCTGCGGCGAAAACGGGGCTTCGGTCGTCTACGGTCCCCAGAAGGGGGCCACGCCGGCGATGGTGCGGGAGCTGGACCGGGCCCTCGGCCATTACGCCCGGATCGTTGAGCAGACCACCGGCCGGGTTGTAGCTTCGCAGGCAGGGAGCGGCGCTGCCGGAGGGCTGGGAGCCGGGCTGCGCTTCTTTACCCCGGCCCGTCTGCTTCCCGGGGTGAAGATCGTGCTGGACGCGGTTGGTTTCGAGGAGGCATTGCGGAACGCCGACCTGGTGATCACCGGCGAGGGGTGCAGCGACGCCCAGACCGCCCATGGCAAGACGCCGCTGGGGGTGGCACGGCTGGCCCGCAGGCAGGGCGTGCCGGTGATCTGTCTCTCGGGAGGGCTGGGAGCGGGCGCCGAGCAGTTGCTGGAGCAGGGGATTGACGCACTGTTGGGCATCGTCTCGTGTCCCATGCCGCTGGAGGATTGCATGGCCCGTGCCGCGGAGCTGGTGGAAGCAGCCACCAGCCGCATCTGCCGTCTTCTGCGGGTGGGAGAGCGGCTCTGCCGGCCGTGACCGGGCCGTCCGGCACGGGAACCGGCATTACCGGGGGCTCTGCCGCTGCGGAGAGCATGGGGGCGGCATGCGCGTAGCGCTCATCTCTCCCTACAGCCTCGGTCCCGTGCGGGGCAACATCGTCACGGTCCGGCGCATCGCCGCCCACCTGCCCGAGGCGGGCATCCAGGCCGACACGATCCCCCTGGACAGCCTGGGGCCGTCGGAACAGCTGGCGCTGCTGAAGCAGCGGCGGCCCCTGCTGCTGCACGCTTTCCATGCCTACCATGGCGGTTCAGCCGCCCTCCGGCTTGCCGAGTCCCTGGACATCCCCTATCTGATCACCATCACCGGCAGCGACCTGTTCGATCCGCTCCTGCGCAATGATCCCGCCACCCGGCGGGCAATCCGCGGTGCCGCCGCAGTGACCTGCTTCGATGTGCTGGTGGCCCGCCGCCTGGTGGAGCTGATCCCCGATTGCGCCGCAAAGGTTGCCCTGATACCCCAGGGGGTCGAACCCCTGCCGTGGGCGGAGCCCTTCCGGCGCGGCGCGGACGAATTCGTGGTCTTCCTGCCGGCTGCGCTGCGGCCGGTGAAGGGGGTGCTGGAGGCCCTGGATGCTTTGGCCCCCCTGGCCGGGGAGATTCCCCGGCTGCGTCTCCTGGTGGCCGGCGGCGCACTCGACCCGGAGTATGCCCGCATCGTGGGAGAGCGGGCCGCCCATCTTGCCTGGGTGCGACTTCTGGGGGACGTTCCCTGGAGCAGCATGGGAGCGCTCTATACCGCTGCGGACCTGGTGTTGAACTGCTCGTTTTTCGAGGGGGGTATGGCCAACAGTCTCCTGGAGGCAATGGTCATGGCCAGGCCGGTTGCGGCGCGAGACGTACCGGGGAACCGTTCTCTGATCCGCCACGGCAGGAATGGCTGGCTCTTTGCCCATGACGAGGGGATGCGGGATCTGGTGCGCTCGCTGCTGCGCGAGCCGGACAGGGGACTCGGGGTGGCCCGCCAGGGGCGGGAAGACGTGCTCAGGCGCTGCTCCCCCGTCAGGGAGGCACGGCGCTACGCCCGGTTGTACGGGCGCATCCTGGGAGAGACTTGAGCCTGATTTCGGCGGTTGGGAACTGGCTGCATTCACGCGCGCTGCGGGAAAAAAATAAGGCCCGCGTCGCGCGCGGGCCTTCGGTCTGATGATTCCGTGTCCCTTAATCAAGGGTGGTTCCGGCGCCTGTCACGGTGCCGGACGGATTTTGCACGTTCCTATGGTGGTTCGGAGCAGCTTCTTCTATAGGGTGGCCCTCCTTTGTACCGTTGTTCCTGCGTCTCGGTAGCGCTACCTTGAGTAAACTATAGCCGTGAAATCAGAAAAATACAGTCTGTTTTTTTGAAAAATATCGGGCTATAGTTGTCCGGTTGCCGCCAGGGGCGGTGCCGGGACGAGCCGGTGCCGCCCCCTTGTTGGTGGTTGCGTCTTTCAGCGCAGGGCGTCGAAGAGGTACTCCAGGCCGTTGACCTTGATCTCGTACACCGTGCGCAGCATGTCGCCCAGCTTCCCCGCGGGGAAGCCCTCCTGGGCGAACCAGACCACATACCCCTCGGGCAGGTCGATCAGCCGGCGGCCGGCGTATTTTCCGAACGGCATGCGCATGGCGGCCAGTTCCAGCAGTTTGCGGTGGTCGAAGCCGGGGACGGTCTCCATGGTTCAGGCCAACCCTGCCAGCCGGTCCCTGAACATTTCGATACAGCGGACCTTTTTCAGATGCTGGAAGTCCTTTTCAAAGGTGGGGTCGTTGATGGTGCCGACGATCTCCTTGATTTTGGCAAGGATCTGGGCTTCGCCGCAGAACAGCCCCTGGTAGCGGGTCAGCAGCTCGCCCAGGTAGCGGGAGAGCATGGCCGCCCGCTCCTGGCGGTCGGGGCAGGCTGGGGCCAGCCCGCGCAGGCGCTGGAACAGCAGGGGGTCGGATATGGCTCCCCGTCCCAGCATCAGCCCGGCGGCGCCGGTTTCCCGCAGCACGTGACGGCCCGTGGCCGTATCGCGGATGTCACCGTTGGCGATAACCGGCAGGCTGCTTGTGCACACCACTTCGGCCGTGATACGGTGGTCGGCGAGACCGGCATACTTCTGCAGTACCGTGCGGGGGTGCAGCACCAGAAAATCCACCCCTGAGGACTCGAACAGCGGCAGCAGCTGAAATATCTGGCGTGGGTCCTCGTAACCGGAGCGCAGCTTGACGGAGAAACTCCCCCTGATGGCCCTGCGCAGGGCGGGGATGACTTCCCGCAGCTCCCGGGGCTCGCGCAGCATGCCGCCACCGGTCAGGGCCGAGTTCATACGGCCGAAGGGACAGCCCATGTTCAGGTTGATGTGCGTTGCTCCCGCATCCAGGGCTGCCTGACTGGCCGAGACGAGCGCTTCTCTGCCGTGGCCGATCAGCTGCACCACCAGGGGGACATCGGCGTTGCCTGAGCCCGCTTCTGCCAGATCGACGGCGGAGAGTCGTTTGCGGGCGGAGCCCGGTTTGACGCGCATGAATTCGGTGAAGACCACGTCCGGCCGGACCCAATCGATGAACAGGGAGCGCAGGGCGCCGTTGGTCACCCCCTGCATGGGGGCGAGCATGAGCGGAGTGGTGCCCTGGTTCCAGGGGAGCGGCCCGGTTTGCGGTGCCCTGGGCGCGACGATCGGTTCGGTGGGGGGAAAAACGGCGGTGGAGAATGGGGTCATGGGATGATGGCGCGGGGGCGAAAAAAACGGCGACTGCCGGAAAGTGTCCCGGAAGCCGCCTCTGGTGTCGCTGGTCCCTGGGAGAACGGTCCTAGATGATTTCCACCAGCTCGATTTCGAAGCTCAGGTCCTCGCCTGCCAGGGGGTGGTTGGAGTCGAAGGTGACGCTGTCGGAGGTTACCTCCACCACGGTCACATCCACCTCTTCGTCGTTGTCGTTGGCCAGCGTGTAGGCGTCGCCAACTTCGGGCTGGAGGTCCTCGGGGATCTCGCTCCGCTTGGCGGTAAAGACCTTTTCCTGGTCGTAGTCGCCGAAGGCGTCCGCCGAAGGGATCATCACTTTCTTCTTCTCGCCCACAGCCATGCCCACCAGGGCCTGCTCGATCTCGGGGAAGAATTCACCTGAGCCGATGGTGAGTTCCATCGGGCCCGGTTCCCCCTCGCAGCCGCATTCTTCGTCTTCGCAGAAATCCTCGTAGGTGGAGTCGAAAACAGTGCCGTCTTCCAGGGTGGCGCTGTAGTGGAATTTTACCTTGTCGCCGTGCTGAGCCTGTGCCATTGTCGTGCCTTTCAGAATGATATGGGGTTGTCGCCGTTGCTGGTGCGTGACCAACAATACGGGAAAAAACCGCCCCCAGTCTACAAAAAACTTTACGGCACGGCGTTTTTCGCGCCGTGCGCCGGACAAGCTCCCGGATTGCCGGGAGCCCGGGGTGCCTCGCAGCGTCAGGGGCGCGGCAGGGAGGAGGCAGGTCGCGTGAACACCGTCCATGATGCGTCCTATGAGAGCGCTGGCCTGGCGTCCCAGTACTGCCATGCCCATTACGGTGAGGAGTACTTCGGCGTGCCCAACGCGCCCGCGGCCTGCGCCGGGATCTGTCTGGAACTGACTCGGAAGCGTTGCCGGGGACATGCCCTGGATCTGGGCTGTTCCCTGGGAAGGAGTTCCTTCGAACTGGCCCGGGGAGGGTTCCGGCAGGTCACGGGGGTCGACTTCTCCCACAACTTCTGCCGGCTGGCCAACCGGCTGCGGGAGGAGGGGCGGCTCTGCTACGAGCTCCCCGAGGAGGGGGACATCGTCTCCCGGAGGGAGGTGAGCCTGGCGGGGTTGGGACTGGAGCAGGTCCGTGGGCGGGTGACCTTCCGGCAGGGGGACGCCTGCGATCTGCCGGCGTCGTTGAATGGCTTTGACCTGGTGCTGGCGGCCAACCTGATCGACCGGCTGCATTCGCCGCGGCGGTTCCTGGCAACGATCCACGAACGGATCACCCGGGGCGGCATGCTGGTGATCAGCTCCCCCTACAGCTGGCAGGAGCGGTATACCAGCCGGGACGAGTGGCTGGGGGGGTACCACCGGCAGGATGAGGAGCCGGTCTGGAGCCTGGATGGCCTCGGGGAGGTGCTGAAGCCCCGCTTCAGGCTCGTGGGTGAACCCCGCCAGCTTCCCTTCGTAATCAGGGAGACGCGGCGCACGTTCCAGCACAGCATTGCCGAGCTGACCGCCTGGGAGTTGTTGTAGGTCAGAACAAACGGGAGGAAACCTACCATGGAAGAACGCATCACCGAACTGGAGCTGCGGTTCATGCAGCAGGAACACACCATCCAGGAACTGAACGAGACCGTGTTCCGTCAGGAACAGGCCATCAGCCGCCTGGAACGCCGGTTGCGGCTGATGGGCGAGCAGCTGCGCGCCTTCGCTCCCTCGTCGATCATCGATCCGGACGACGACGAGCGGCCGCCGCACTACTGAGAATTCCCGGTCAGCTCAACAGGCCGGAGCCGGGCCGGCTACGGGAGGGTGGCCAAGCGCATCCTGGATGGCGCGTTCCAGGTCATCCAGCTTGTAGGGTTTCTGGATGAAACCGGCCAGGTCACCGGACTCGAACCTGGCGGCTATATCCTGGCTGCTGTAGCCGCTGCACATGACCACCCGTATGCCGGGATCGATCCCGCGCAGTTCACGAAACGTCTGCTCGCCGTCCATGCGCGGCATGGTCAGGTCCAGCAGCACGCAGTCGATTTCGGCTCCCTTCTCCCGGTACAGCTCCACGGCATCGCATCCGTCCCCGGCAACCAGGACCCTGAATCCCAGCAGCGACAGCATCGATGCCCCCACTGTCCGGATGGTCTCTTCGTCGTCCACCAGCAGAACGGTACCGTTCCCCCCCCGTTTTCTCCGACGGAGCGGCGACGACGCAGTCGTGACCGCGTCCCGCCTGCATGCCGGCAGCAGGATCCTGAAGGTCGTCCCTTTTCCCGGTTCGCTGTCAACGGTGATGGCGCCCCGGTGCCCCCGGATGATGCCCAGGGTGACGGCCATGCCCAGGCCGCGGCCGGTGAACTTGGTGGTGAAGAACGGCTCGAAGATCCTGGCCACGGTTTCCTCGTCCATGCCGCAGCCGGTGTCGCTGACCTCCAGAACCACATAGCTCCCCTCATCCAGCTGCTCGGCGATCCAGACTCTGGAGAGGTACTCCCGGTCGCACTCCTTTACACCGCTGGTGAGGGTGATCCGGCCGCACCGGTCGCCGATGGCCTCGGAGGCGTTGATGACCAGGTTCATGATCACCTGCCGCAGCTGGGTCGCGTCGGCGCGGATATCGGGCAGGTCGTCGCTGAAGTTGAAACAGAGGCAGGCCTTCTTGGAGATGGAGACGTCCAGCATCTGCAGCATCTCCCTCACCAGGGTGTTCAGGTTCAGCCGTTCGGTGACGAAATGCCCCTTGCCTGAATAGGCCAGCATCTGGCGGGCCAGTTCGGCGGCCTTTCCAGCTGCCTGGTTGATCCTGACGATGTTCTCCCGGGCCGGGGAAGTGGGGGGGAGCTGCATCAGGGCCAGGTCGGCGTTGCCCAGTACAACCGTCAGGATGTTGTTGAAATCGTGGGCGATGCCTCCGGCAAGCACTCCCAGGCTCTCCAGCTTCTGTACGTGCAGCATCTGGGCCTCGATACGCCGGTTCTCTTCCTCCAACCGCTTCCTCTCGGAGATGTCCCGGCCGATGACCATCAGGTGCGGTTTGTCGTCGGCCATGAAACGGGAGAGGTAATAGGCCACGTGCTTGCTCGTGCCGAAGGTGGTATGCAGCTCCGTTTCGACCCGCCGGGTCAGGCCGCTTGCAAGGACCGACTCGGCCATGTCGGTGAGTCCTGCCTGACGCCAGGAGGCAAGCTGTCTGAAGTTCTGCTGCAGCAGGGCCTGGTCGCTCCCCTCGGCGATTTCCGTGGCTGCCCGGTTGGCCAGGATGCAGCCGCCGCTCGTGCCGTCGAAGATGCGGATCGCCATGGGGGACTGGGCCAGCAGGGTCTCCACAAAGGTAAGGGCCTTGTTGCGGTACTCTTCGGCCAGCTTGCGGTCGCTGATGTCGGCGATGATGCCCACCAGCGACTGCAGCCGCCCCGCTTTGTCCTCCAGGCGCTTCATGGAGACGAAGCCCCAGAAATCGTCGTGACTTCCCCGCAGGTAGCGACGTTCGCAACAGGCGTTGTCGCTTTCGCCGCTGATCATCCGCAGCAGACGGTCATGGCCGCTCTCCTTCTCCGAGGGGTGCAGAAAGTCGGCATAGTGGGAGCCGATCAGCTCGTCCATGGAACAGCCGAACAGCTCCGCCATGCGCCGGTTGGCAAAGCTGATCGCTCCCTGGTTGTCCAGCATGAGGATCCCGGCCTGGGATGCGTCGAAGATGATCCGCAGCCGCTGCTCACTTTCGCGCAGCTGCTCTTCCGTCTGGCGCTGCTGAACGATCTTCCAGGCCGTGTCCATCAGCAGCGTCAGCTGGCGTACGTCGCTGTCGTCGTAATCGTCGCGCTTGTTGGCCACCCCGATGGCTGCCACGATCGTGCCGTTGCTGAAGACCGGGATTGAGAGGAAGCGGCTCAAAGGGGCGTGCCCCAGGGGTATTCCCGCCATCAGGCTGCGGGTGTCGTTGACGATGACCGGCAGGCGGCTGCGTACCGCCTCGGCCCAGCTGCCGGCACTGTCCAGGGGATGGGATGTCTGGCGGTCGGCGAGACGACAGTCCTCCATCACGCTGCGCGACCAGCTGTTGCGGGTGAAGATGCGCGACTGTTCGTCGTAGCGGTGGATAAAGCCGATCCTGCTGCCGGTGAGCTTGATACCCTCCTCCAGGGCAAAGTCCAGCAGCTCCTGGGTCGAGGCGAAACGGTGCTGGACGATGCGCAGGAGGCTTTCCAGGCGGGCCTCGCTCAGCCTGAGGGCCTCCTCTGTCCGGCGGAGGCGCTCGTCCGCCGTCGGCTGGGGGTGCCCTTCGGGTACAAACTGGTCCCCGGCCATGTCCCGCTGCGGGGAATGGGAAACAGGGGGATCGGATATGCAGTGCATGCGTGTACTTCTCCGGTTGTCTGGTTCGAACACCAGGGGGGAGTGGGAAGGGGTACGGCGGGAATCAGTCTAGCTCAGCACGGCTGTCCTGTAAACAGCATTCTAATGAATTTCTGGCCGCCGGCAGGTCCGCATCTTCCGGCGGCAGAGGGGAGCATCCTGTCAGGAGAGGGTCTTGCGGAAGCGCTCCACCGCCACCCCCAGCACCACCAGCCCGATCAGGGACAGTGCCGACAGCTGCGGCCAGAGGACGGTGAACCCGATCCCCTTGAGGAAGATCCCCCTGATGACCACCATGTAGTAGCGCAGCGGATTGGCCAGGGTCAGCCACTGCACCGGAAGGGGCATGTTCTCGATGGGAAAGGCGAAACCGGACAGCAGCATGGCCGGGAAGATGACGAAGAAGGCGCTCATCATGGCTTGCTGCTGGGTCCGGCTGACGGTGGAGATCAGGAGCCCGATTCCCAGGGAGCTCATCAGGAACAGGGTTGTGGCCAGAAAGAGGAGCCAGATGCTCCCCCGCACCGGTACGTGGAACACCAGGGTTCCCGCCAGGCTGATCAGGGCCACGTCGATGTAGCCGATCAGCACAAAGGGGAGCGTCTTGCCCAGAATGAATTCTCCCTTGCGGATGGGGGTGACGATCACCTGCTCTATGGTGCCGATCTCCTTTTCACGCACGATGGCCAGGGATGAAAGCAGCATGGTGATCACGAACAGGATGTTGGTGATCACCGCCGGAACATAGAAGGGGGGGCTTTCCAGGTTCTCGTTGAACCAGGCCCGGCTGGCCAGCTCCACCCGGCCGACGCGGGGTCCTCCCTCCGGATGGCGTTGGCCGGAGCCGAGCAGCAGGCGGCTGTTGTAGTCGCTGGAGAGGCGCCCCAGGTAGCCCATCACCACTCCGGCGGTGTTGGAGTCAGAGCCGTCCATGAGCACCTGCACCGCCACGTTCTCCCCCCGGGCCAGTTTCTGGCTGAAGCCGTGCTCGATGGTCAGCACCACCCTGACCGTGCCCCGGTCCAGGAGCTGGCGGGCCTGGCTGTCGCTGTCGATGCGCCGGGTGATCCTGAAATGCCCGGAGGAGGAGATGATCTCGCCCAGTTCCCTGCTCTCCCTGCTGTTGTCCCGGTCCATGATCGCCGTGGGAATGTTTTTTACGTCCATGTCCACGGCGTAGCCGAAGATCACCGTCTGCAGGACCGGCAGCACGAACAGCACGATCCTCATGCGCGGGTCGCGGAAGACCTGGATGAACTCCTTGATCAGCATGGCGTGGAGACGTTCGAACATTTAGGTTCCTTGTGTCTGTCCGTGGCTAGTCGATTTTTTTCCTGAAGCGCATGACCGCCAGCGCCATGACGATGGCCCCGAAGCCGGCCAGGAAGAGCACCTCCGGCCAGAGTAGTTCCATCCCCGTGTCCTTGAGGTAAATCCCCCGCAGGATGAAGACGAAGTAGCGGGCCGTGACGATGTGGGTCACCACCCGGATGGGCGCCGGCATGTTTTCGATGGGAAAGATGAAACCTGAGAGGAGGAAGGCCGGCAGGACCGTGGTGACGATGGCCAGCTGGCTGGCCAGCAGCTGGCTTTTGGTGATGATGCCGAAGAGCATGCCGAAGGAGAGGGCGCCGAAGAGGAACAGCAGTGCCAGGGGGGTGAGCAGCCAGAGGCTGCCGCGCAGCGGCACGCCGAAGACGAACTGCCCCACGCAGATGCAGAGGGCCAGGTCGAGGATGCCGATGCAGACGTAGGGAGCCAGCTTGCCCGCGATCAGCTCCACGGGGGTCACCGGCGTGGCGATCAGCTGCTCCATGGTGCCGTTCTCCCACTCGCGGGCCATGCAGAGGGAGGTGAGGATGGCGGCCATGATCATCATCACCACCGCGATCAGACCGGGAAAAATGAAGTTCCGGGAGACCATGTCGCTGTTGAACCAGACCCGGGGGATCAGCTCCAGGGCCGGAATTCGGTCCGGCTTCACGCCGGCCCGTCGCAGCTGCTCCATGGCGATCCGGTGCGAGTAGGTCTGGACCGTCGCGTCGGCGTATCCCAGGGCGATGGTGGCGGTGTTGGGGTCGCTGCCGTCCACGATGGCCTGTACCACCGCCGCCTCTCCCCGGGAGAGCCGGCGGCTGAAGTCGGGGGGGATCACCAGGGCGATCAGCGCCTCCCGCCGGTCGATGGCATCCTCGATCCTCCGGTAGCTGTCGGTGGCGATGCGCAGATCGAAGTAGCGCGAGCCGCTGAAGCGGCTGACCAGCTCCCTGCTCTCCACGCTGTTTGCCTGGTCCCATACCGCCAGCGGCACCTGCTCCACGTCCAGGGTCAGGGCGTAGCCGAACAGGAACAGCAGCAGCATCGGCATGCCGATGCCCATCATCAGGCTGCGCGGATCGCGCAGCACATGGATGAACTCCTTTGCGGCAATTGCTTTCAGACGGCGCAGGTTCATGGCTTGGTTGGCTGGACGCCTTTATGCGGGGTGAGTTTCAGCGGTCACAGGGCCGCGGTGGAGCTGTGATCGGTGATCCGTTCGGTCTCTGGAGGTCGTGGGAGTACTCGACCGGCCTGGAGTGGGGACTGCCCATGCCGGTATCCGGGCAGCGCCCCTCCCCTTCTTTCCTGCTGTGGGCCGCCATGACGACGATGGGGGACGGCTGCCCCGCTTCTTCCGTCTGTGATGGCCTTGGTCTCTTTGTTGCTGTTGTTCTGCGTCCCTATGTCGTGCTCTGATGGTGAACTCTGTTTCTGCCGTGAAACGATCACGACTGCTGGTGAACAGACTTCTCTCCATGCAGGCGTCGTAGCAGGCCGGGGGAGAATTATCACTGTTTACAGGGGAGGATGCAACCTTTGTGTGCTCGCCGAGCCGCTGTCCGTTGCTCTTCCGCGAATCAGGACTCCAACTGTGCCAAGGGAACGCTGACGGTGAATTCCGTGCCCGCCGGGGTATTGCTTGCTTCTATGCTTCCCCCCATGTTGCGTTCGACAATCATTTTTGACATGGACAGACCGATGCCGGTCCCATGCTTTTTGGTTGAAAAATAGGGTTCGAAAATCCTTGCCTGAATTTCGTTTGGTATACCGCCGCCGTTATCACGTACCACGACGCACCCCTGTCCGTTGCTTTCCTTTAGTTCGATTTCAATCAACCCTTTATCCGAATCCGTGGAACTGACCGCTTCCCTGGCGTTGGAAATCAGGTTGAGCAGCACCTGGGAAAATTCATTGGGAAACCCCAGCAGGGTCACATCACGCGGCGCATCGAAACGGATATCGATATTGCTGCCCCGGAACTCCGGGGCTACCAACGAGATAGCGGCATTGATCTGCTGTTGCGCGGAAAAGGCGACAATTTCCTTGTCCGGTTTGAAAAAATTGCGGAAATCGTCGATGGTGGAAGACATCTTCTGGATCAGAATATTACAGCCGGCAAGGGATTGTCGCAGGTATTCCGGTGTCAACTCATTGCACGATTGCGCTCCATCGATATCCGCCAGCATCAGGCTGAGCGCGTTCAGTGGCTGCCGCCACTGGTGGGCGATATGGGCGATCATTTCTCCCATGGCGGCCCGCCTGCTCTGGCTGATCAGGAATTGGTCCTTTCTGCGCAGTTCCAGCACAGTCTCGTCAATGCGCTCAGCCAGAGAGCGGTTGAGCTCTTTAAGTTGTTGCTGGTTACGGGACAATTCCTCTTCCATCTGCTTCCGGACAGTGATGTTCTCATGGGCTATGACCGCATAGCGCCTTCCATCCGAGGCAAACCCGTTCACCCTGACAATGAACCATTTCCGCCCCTTGGCCGAACTGCAGGTGTACTCCATGACAAACTCGGGTCGTTCGCCGGACAGAGCCGCGGCGACCCCTTCGAAAAACTTCGCTGAATTGCCTGCCGGTTTTGAATCCGCCGTCGCGGGGAACTGCGGAGAAGGTGAGACGTTCCCCGAATCATGGCTGAGCTTCTGCTTTTCGCACATCAGGTACAGGCTGCAGACAAAGCTGTCGTCGGCGCATTTGCGGGAACAGTTACTTTTGGCGTACTCGGACCAGGAACGGTTGGAGATGATGATGCTGCCTGATTCATCGATAACGCAGATATGGGCGGTCAGGGCGTCCAGTGATGAACGTGTGAACCGGTCCTGTTCCCGCACGGCATCCTCGGCGCTCTGGCGCTCGCGAACTTCTTCCCGCAACTCCCGGGTCCGCTCGGCCACCTTGCTCTCCAGGTCGGCGTTCAGCCTGGTGAGTTCTTCGTTGAGGCGAGTCACCTTTATCTCCGCTTCCTTGACCCGCGAGACATCCGTGAAGGTGATGACCACCCCCTCGATCCGGCCGGTTTCGGTTCGAAAGGGGACGATGCGGTTGAGCAGGCATGTGCCGTCTCGGGTCGTTTCCTCGTTTTCCAGGCAGATTCCTTCGCTCAGGACGCGCTGGATGTCGGCCAGGAGTTCTTCCTGACGGGAGAGGTGATAGGCGATGTGATCGATGGGTCGCCCGATGTCCTGGGGGAGCAGCCTGAAGAAGGAGACGATGGCTTGGTTGAACTTGCGGATGCGCATCTGGCTGTCCAGGAAAATAGTGCCGATGTCGATGCTGGCCAGCAGGTTGTCGTGGTCGGTATTGAGCTGTTTCAGTTCGATGTTCTTTCGCTCGAACTCCGAGTTGACCGAGTACAGCTCCTCGTTGACCGAATGCAGCTCCTCGTTGGTGCTCTGAAGTTCCTCGTTGGCCGCCAGCAGTTCCTCGTTGGCCGCCTGGAGCTCTTCGTTGCTGGTCTGTAACTCCTCCACGGTGGTCTGCAGGTTCTCGCGGGTCGACTGCAACTCCATCTCCAGGTCCTGCAGGTGCTGCCGGAACTGCTGGTTGCTGTCGAAGCTGCTCTCGTCGATGCTCTCGGGGGCCTCCGCCGTCCGGACCCGCTCGAAGAAGATGTGGTAGTGGCTGGTACGGCTCTTGTCATCCGGTATCGGCTCCACGCTCAGGTCGACCAGAAATTCTTCCGCACCCCGCTTGACGCGCACATTGCGGGTTATGACGCTCTGACGGGACTTGGTGACCCGTAGCAGTGCCGTGCTGAGGGCGATGTGCAGGTTGTCCTCGGCCAACTGCAGAATATCGTTTTCGATGCGCCCCTCCGGCATGCGCAGATATTCCGACACGTTGCCAAAGTAGTGGATGATCTGGCGGTTCTCGTTGATTAGCACTCCGGGCGGCATGTGCCTACGCATGAGGGTGTCGTAGTCGAACAGGAGCTGCCGGTCCAGGTTGACCATCTTGCTCTGGGTCGGCTGCAAGAGCGGCAGCGCCAGGGAACGCTCCTTGTCGGAGCGCACCGTGTCCAGGGTGATGGCCAGTTTCAGGTCGCGGATCTTGCGGAACATCTTGTGCTGGCCTGCGACAACCTCGAAGTCGTCGGCGAACGCGCCCAATCCCTCGCTGGTCCCCAGAAACAGGATGCCGTCCGTCTTGAGGGCAAAGTGGAACAGGGAGATGATCTTTTCCTGTACGGCCGGCTGGAAGTAGATCAGCAGGTTGCGGCAACAGATCAGGTCCAGCCGGGTAAAGGGAGGGTCCTTGAGCAGGTTGTGGGGGGCGAAGACCACAATCTTGCGCAGCTCCGCGTTTACCCGGAACAGGTTGCCACCCTCCTTCCTGAAGAAACGCTCCAGGCGCGCCGGGCTGACGTTGGTCAGGCGTTCCCGTTCGTAAACTCCTTGGGAAGCAATATCCAGCGATGAGCGGTGCACGTCGGTGGCAAAGACGGTGATCTTGCCCATGAAACCCATGTCCTCGGCCCGTTCGGCCAGGAGGATGGCCAGGGAGTAAGCTTCCTCCCCGGTGGCACAGCCCGTTGACCAGACCCGCAGATCCTCTCCGGCCTGCAGCCTGGTGAACAGTTTGGGCACAATCTCCTGCTCCAGGTAGCGGAAGACCTGCTTGTCGCGGAAAAATTCGGTGACACCGATCAGCAGGTCCTTGTAGAGCGATTCCAGCTCTCCATGGTCGCCGGACAGGATCGAGGCGTAGTCCGATACCTCGGGAATCTGGCGAAACTCCATGCGGCGCCTGATGCGGCGCCCCACGGTGGAACCCTTGTACTTGGAAAAGTCCAGATCGTAGCTGCGGCGCAGGAGGGCGAAAATCTCGGCGAACTCCCCTTCGTCCTCGAACACATCCAGGTCATGGCGCAGCTTGCCGCGCATCAGGAGGGGATTGGCGGCGTATTCCACCAGGACGCGCGGCATACGGTCAGGCGGGAGGATCATGTCGCATACCCCCGCCGCTATGGCGTTGCGCGGCATGCCGTCGAACTGGGCCGACTCGGGCGACTGGGCCAGCACCAGGCCGCCGTTGTTGTGGATCAACCTGATGCCGCGGGAGCCGTCGGAGCCGGTGCCGGAGAGGATGATGCCGATGGCCCGCTCGGCCACGTCTTCGGCAAGTGACTTGAAGAAGATGTCTATGGGGAGCTCCAGATGCTGGCTGGAGGTCTTTTCGGTCAGATAGAGCTTCTGTTCCCTGACCGTCATCTGGCTTTTGGGGGGGATCAGGTAGATGGTGTCTGGCTTGAGATCGATGCCGTTGGTCACCCGGTTGATGGCCATGGAGGTGTGGCGGGAGAGCAGGTCGTCCATCAGGCTCTTGAAGTCCGGCGAAAGGTGCTGGATGACCACGAACGCCATACCGCTGGTGGGGGGCATGTTGTCGAAAAACTGCTCCAGTGCGTTCAGCCCTCCGGCGGAGGCGCCGATGCCGACGATGTAGCTGCAGATGGGCGCGGTTGTCTCTTCATTAATCGGATCTGCTGCTGGCATGCTACTCTCCTGAACTGAACGTCGCTGGTGTTACTTCCGCACGAAACGGAGCAGCCACGATCCCCAGATGTGTTCCGTTTCGCTCCCACACCGCCCGACTGGCATGGCGGCGGATAAATTCCACGATCCTGTCCGCCGCAAGGGGACGGCTGAAAAGGTATCCCTGTCCCACGTCGCACCCTTGAGCGGCAAGCAGGGTCAGTTGGGCCTCCGTTTCGATCCCCTTGGCGCTAACCTGCTTACCGATGCTATGGGCGAGGGAGATGGTGGCCGCCACGATGGCAGCGTCGCCGTCGTTGGATTCTACCCCTTTTACAAAGGAACGGTCGATGGTCAGTCGGTTGATCGGAAAGCGCCGCACATAGCTGAGGGATGAGTAACAAGCGCCGAAATTGTCGATGGAAAGCTTCAGTCCCAGCTGGCTCAGGCGCTCAAGCTGGCGGATGGTCTCGTCCGGGTTGCCCATGGCGGCGCTTTCCGTAACTTCAAGGTCCAGCAGCTGTGGATTGATGCCTGTTACGGAGATGATGTGGGCTACGTTTTCCGTAAGCGTTTTTTGCCTGAACTGCCGGGCGGAGAGCTTAACCGTCATACTGATGCGCGGCAGACCCTGGTTAGTCCATTGCACCAGCTGCCGACAGGCCATCTCCAGGCTCAGGTGGTCGATGCGCAGGATCAGCCCCGAGGCGTCGGCGGTGGAGATGAACCTGTCGGGGGTGATGACGCCGCGCACGGGGTGCCGCCAGCGCAGCAGGGCCTTCACACCTACCACCAAACCGGTCGTAAGGTCAATCTGTGGTTGGAAGTGCAGGACGAATTCGTTGCGTTCCACCGCCAGGCGCAGGTCGTGCTCCAGCAGGAGCCGTTCGCGGGCGATGGTGTGCATCTCCTGCATGAAGAACTGGCAGTTGTTACGCCCCTGGGACTTGGCGTGGTACATGGCCGTATCGGCGCTTTTGAGCAACTCTTCCACGCTCCCGCCGTCGTCGGGGAACACGCTGATGCCGATACTGGGAGTGGTGGCGATCTCGTGGCCTTCAAGCAGGAAGGGGAGGGAGATGGTGCGCTGGATCTTGTCCGCCAGATAGGCCGGATCGATGGCGGAGTTGACGTGGGGCATCACTGCCACGAACTCGTCGCCACCCAGCCGGGCAACAATGTCGGAGGCGCGCACCGCGGCAACCAAGCGGGCTGCGACCTCGACCAGTAGCAGGTCCCCCATGTGGTGCCCCAGGGAGTCGTTGACCTCCTTGAAATGGTCCAGGTCGATGAAGAGCACGGCGAGACGGTGATTGTCGCGTCTGGCCTGCTCCAGCGATTGGGACAGGCGCTGCATGAGGCTGAAGCGGTTGAGGAGACCGGTCAGTGCGTCATGGTTGGCCTGGTACTCGTTGTCGTGTGCGCGTCCTGCCCGAGCAGTGAAGTCGAGTAACGTGGCCGTGTAGCTGATTGTTTTTCGCTGTTCGTCTCTCAGGGGGGTTGCGGTTGCCCAGGTGGAAAGGACATTTCCGTCCTTGTTCCTGATGTGCAACTCTCCCTGCCAGTGGTTTCCACTGCGCAGCGTTTCGGCCAGCGTCGCGAAGAGCTTCTTTGCGTTTTTGCCAGCCAGCAGTCGCCGGGTGGTGCGGCCGAATATCTCTTCACCCGTGTAGCCGGTCAGCTGATTGAAGCTGTCGTTGCTACCCATGATCCGGCCGTCGGCGCCGGTTATGAGCTGTGCCTCGTTGCTCTGTTGGAACATCCGCGCCAGGAGTCGGTTGCGCTCCTGCTCTTGTTTGAATGTTGAAATGTCCCTGAAGTAGACGACCAGCGCCTCCACCCGACCCTTCCGGTCGCATGCGGGAGCGAGTTGGGCCAACAACCATGACTCCCTGCCGCGGCGGGTTTCCCGTGTGATGGGGAGACCGTTTTGGAACGCCGCCAGGATGTCGCTCAAAAACTCATCCCGGTTCCAGAGGTTGCGGGTGAGGCGGTCTACAGGCTGGCCCACATCTTCGGGCAGCAGCCTGAAGAGTCGGGCACAGCCCGGGTTGAAGGCGCCAATTCGCAGGTGCGGGTCGATAATGATGCTGCTTATATACCGGTCGTCTCCTGGCAGGTACTCATTGGTCGGATGGGCCGATTCCCGGTTCCTTCGTTCCAATTCCAAGACGCGGCGGCTGAGCTTCCGGTTCGCCTCCCGCAAGCCGCTGTTGGCAGCCTGCAGCTCCTTGTTCAGTGTCTGCAACTCCCCTTGGCGACGGAACGATATGTCGCTCCGGGAGTGCGGTTTTTCCCGGCCGTGGATGGCGTGTGACCCCACTTGCAATTCGAAAGGGGGTAGCCCGCTGCCCAGGTCCGGCTGCTGACTCCGATTCGCCGGAAGCGCTTCCGGAGCTGTGCTGCTGCCGTGGTGCCTGGATGGGGGGGAAATCGTATGGCTTGGCATAATCTTCCTCTCCTCGTTACTGCGGCTTTGGGGGGCGTCAGGGGCGGCGCTTCCGGCGGGTAACTGTCGTGAACTCGGCCTGGGAGCGCGTGTACGACAAACACCCGATTTATATGCATACCGCTCTCGGGGGGAAGTGACAATAGGATGAACACCCTAGAAGGGGCGCCGGGCGCGCGGAGGTGGGGTGCCGGGAATGTTGCCGACAAGGTGGGGAAGGGGAGCAGCTGTGGGGGAGCGTGGAGAGGGGCTACAGGCCACCCGTCAGGAGGGAATAGCGGACCAGTTCGGCAGTTGAGTGGAGGTTGAGCTTGCCCATCAGGTTGGTGCGATGGTTGTTGACGGTCTTGATGCTGATGCCCAGATGTTGGGCGATCATGCGGTTGGTGCAGCCGTGGGCTATCAGCCCCAGGATCTCTCTCTCCCGTTCCGTCAGCTCCGACACGGGCGGCTCCGGCTCGATTGCGGCATGCTGTATGGCACGACTGATGGCGGTTCCTCCTGCGGCCACGGTACGCAGGGCGCTCAGGAGTTCCTCGTAGGCATCGTCCTTGAGGATGAAGCCGTGCGCCCCGGCGCTGGCGGCCCGACCATACATCAGGGGGTCGTCGTGCATGGTCAGGATGATCGCCCTCGTCGCCAGCCCCAGGTTCCCCATGGCGCGGGTGATGGAGATGCCGTCCAGCTTTGGCATGGTGATGTCCAGCACGGCGATGTCCGGTTCCATGGAGCGGATCAGTTCCAGGGCCGTGGCGCCGTCGCCGCATTCGGCGGCGATATGGATGTCTTCGGCGGTTGTCAGCAGGTTGATGAGCCCCTGGCGGAACATGACGTGGTCGTCGGCGATGAGAACCCGGATCATTGCAACGGTACCTCCACGGTGATGGCGGTGCCCATGCCGGGTGGCGAGATGACGGATAGGGCGCCGCCCAGAAGTTCGGCCCGTTCGCGCATGATAGCCAGTCCCGACCCCTCCTGGCTGATGATGGTCGGGCAGGAGACCCCTCCTCTGCCGTCGTCACGGATGGTGATGCGCATGGTATGCGGCTCGCGTTCCAGGCGGATGAGTGCCGAATTGCAGCCGGAATGCTTGACGATATTCGCCAGCGCTTCCTGGCAGATGCGGAAGATGGACAGCTTGAAGGATGAACCGAGACCGCGGAACGTGCCCTGGCATTCCGCCCGTATGTCCAGGCCGGTCCGTTTCGCGCTCCGCTCGCACAGTGACCTGACCGCCATGTCCAGGTCGGTGTCTTCAAGGAACAGCGGCCGCAGGGCCATAATGATTTCCCTCAGTTCCGCGGAGGCTGAGCCGATTTCAGTAATAATCTCATTCAGGGCCTGACCGCAGCACGGCTCCCCTGACTGGCAGCGGGCCTGGCGCATCTTGAGCTGCAGTTTGATTGCTTGCAGGGTTTGGCCGATGCCGTCATGGATGTCCCGGGCCACCCGTGCACGCTCCTGCTGTTCCAGATTCTCCCTCATGGACGTTACGTTGTTTTCTATCTGACGCCGTCTGAGGCTCTCCTGGCGCAGGTTTGCCAGGGTCTCATCCAGCTGGCGGGTGCGCTCATGGACGACAACCTCCAGCTGATGCCTGAGCATTTCCTGGTCTTCACGCTCCTGGCGGGCTCTGACGCAGTCGGTCACCTCCCGGAGGATGCAGTGGATCACCTCGGCGTCACTCAGATGCAGGAGCAGGGGAGTCAGCTCTGACGTGTGTGTCTCTCCCCGGGGAGTGCGGTGGGTGAAGAGCCGTTGCCTGGCCGGATCGACAGGGCTGAGGGAGGAGGATGCCTCTCCCAGGAGATCAGCCACCCCCATGTTTTCCAATAGGGAGGGGGGGGATCCCAGCAACGCGCCGGCCCCGTCATTGGCTCGCACGATGTGGCCGTTGCGCGGATCGACCAGCAGCATGGGGAGGGGGTGATCCTTACACAGGAGGTGGAAAAACTCCGTCACCGAAAGGGGTGAACGGTATCTGGTCTGTGTAGCAGTCTCCATGCGTTCTCCTGTGTTGGAACGATTACCCGTGTGGGGCTACATAGCACAGTTTTCCTGAAAACGGCAGTTGAGAGTTGCCGGAGTTGGGCATCAGGGCTGTTTGTCCGTGAATCCTGGTGAAAAGGAGCAGTAGCAACCGATACAGTCAGAAGCCGTGTGGGGGCGGTTCTCGGTAGTGACGTCATCAAGCCCTGGAATTACCTTTAACCTGGAAACGTAACACGCCGCTCTCTGATCAAGCACCTCACACGGGGGGAGGGGGGCTGAATCCGTGGCGCCTCCTACCTGAAAGGCCTCTGTCCTGGGCGTGTTCCGTGGCATGGAACGGTTCAGCGGAAGCTTGCCCGGACTGACGGCTGCAACGTCGGCGGCGTTGTGGCCTCGGCTCTTTCAGGCTCTCCGGTGTTCAGGCGTCATTGATTGCGGAAAAAGCCCGTCAGCACGAATGCAGACAGTACCGACTGCCGATGCGGAATCATGAGTCGTTGTGTCGGCGTGGACCGACTCCGCTCCTCTCATCCCGTTCTTCGTTCTCGATCAGGCCGATGAACACGTCCTCCAGGCTGGCTGCCCGTCCCGTGGCTGCTGCCTGTTCGGCCTTCAGCTCGTCGGGGGTGCCGATGGCCACCAGTCTGCCGCGATAGATCAGGGCCAGCCGGTCGCAGTACTCCGCCTCGTCCATGTAGTGAGTGGTGACGAAGACCGTGACTCCTCCCCGGGCCAGGGAGTAGATCAGCTCCCAGAACCTGCGACGGCTCAAGGGATCGACCCCCGAGGTGGGTTCGTCCAGGAAGACGATGGGCGGTTCGTGCAGTATGGCGCACCCCAGGGCCAGGCGCTGCCGCCAGCCGCCGGAGAGTTCGCCGGCCCGAGCCGCGCGCCGCTCCGACAGACCGGCCATCCGGATCACCCACTCGCTGCGCTCCCGGCGCTTTTCCGTTGGCAGACGGTAGACGCCGGCATAGAAGGCGATGTTCTCCTCCACGGTCAGCTCCTCGTACAGGGAGAAGCGCTGGCTCATGTAGCCGATGTTTTCCTTGATCCGCTCCGGTTCCGTGGTGATGTCGAAACCGGCCACGCTCCCCTGGCCCGAACTGGGAGGCAGGATGCCGCACAGCATGCGGATGGTGGTGGATTTTCCCGCTCCGTTGGGCCCCAGAAAGCCGAAGATCTGGCCGGCCGGGACCTTCAGGCTGATGTCGTCCACAGCAACGAAGTCGCCGAAGCGTTTGGTGAGCCTCTCCAGGCTGACCGAACAGGGGTGCTGGTCATCCCGGAGAGGAGCGGCGGGGAACAGCCGCGGCGTTGCCGGTGTACCCGCTTCCGGAACAGGATGGTCGGGACCGGCGATGCTGGAGATGACCAGTTCCTCCAGGGGGAAGGAGCGGCCGCGGGTCAGGTTCCCGGGGGTGTCGCAGGCCAGAAGCCTCCCCTGGTGCAGCAGTCCGACCCGGTCGCAGCGCTCCGCCTCGTCCAGATAGGCGGTTGCCACCAGGATGGTGACCCCCTTTGCGCGCAGGTCTCCCAGGATATGCCAGAAATCGCGGCGCGAGAGCGGATCGACCCCGTTGGTCGGCTCGTCCAGAAACAGCACCTTCGGCTCGTGGATCAGGGCGCAGCAGAGCCCCAGCTTCTGCTTCATGCCGCCCGAGAGCCTGCCCGCCTGACGCCCCACGAAGGGGGCCATGGCGCTGAAGGAGAGCAGCTCTTCCGTGCGCCGCTTCCGCTCCCCGGCCGGCACGCCGAACAGGTCGGCGTAGAAACGGATGTTTTCCCCCACGGTCAGGTCGGGGTAGAGGCCGAAGCGCTGGCTCATGTAGCCGATTTCCCCCCGCACGGCGGTCAGATCGGTGCCGGGCTGCCCCAGGATGCGCGCCTCGCCGCCGCTGGGGTCCATGACGCCGGTGAGCATGCGCAGGATGGTGGTCTTGCCGGCCCCGTCCGAGCCGACCAGGCCGAACAGTTCCCCGGCGGGGATGGAGAGGGAAAGGTCGTCAACGGCGGTCAGGTCGCCGAAACGTTTACTCAGATTGCGGGCGACGATGGTCATGGATTGCCGGTTTCGATCACCGCGTCGGCCGGCATGCCCGGTTTCAGCTCCATCTTCGGGTTGGCGAGGGTGATTTTGATGCGGTAGACCAGCTTGACCCGCTCCTTCTCGGTCTGCACGTTCTTGGGGGTGAATTCGGCCTGGGGCGAGATGAAACTGACCTTGCCGGGGAAGGTGCGTCCGGGCCAGGAGTCGACGCTGACGCGGGCCTTCTGGCCCACCACCACCCGTCCCAGGTCTGTCTCCGGGATATAGGCCCGCAGCCAGACCTCGTCCATCAGGCCCAGGGTGAGCACCGGCGAGCCGGGGGCCAGCATCTCCCCTGCCTCGGCATGTTTCGACAGGATCAGGCCTGCCTGGGGAGCGGTGAGGAGGCTCTGGGAGAAGCGCGTCTCCGCCAGGGAACGGGCGGCATCGGCAGCCTCGAGCCGGGCTTGCAGTGCCTGGACCGCATCGGGGCGCGGACCGATGCGCAGGAGCCGCAGGCGCTCCGTGGCCTCGCGCACCGCGGCCGCCGAGGCGTCGCGGCCGGCACGGGCCGCCTCCAGTTCCCTGAGTGGGATGACCTCGCGTCGGTAGAGCTTCTCCAGGCGCAGGGCATCCCGGGAGAGCTTGTCCGCGTCGGCCTTCAGGCGCTCCAGGGCCGCTTCTCCCTGTCTGATCTCCTCGCGTCGGCTGCCGGCCTTGAGGTCGGCCAGCGTGGCGCCGGCCGCGCGGTGCTCGGCGGAACGGGCGTTGAGCTCTTCCCGCAGTTCGTCATCCTCCAGCTGGGCCACCAGCTGTCCCCCCCTTACCAGCTCTCCCTCGTCCACCAGGCGCCGGCTCATGCGGCCGCCCACCTTGAAGGAAAGTTCGACCGAGGTGACTTCAACGGTGCCGGACACCTTGAGTCCGTCATCTGTTCCCGAAGGGGTCCGGAAAACCAGATACAGTATCACTGCCAGGGCCAGGCAGGCCAGGAACGCACTCGCAACCTTCCTGTTCATTGGTGGATCTCCCTTCGGGATGGGGGCGTGCCCATGGAGCCAGCCATGCGCTCGGTTCCCCCTCTGCCCGGACCTGTTCCGCGGCATGGGGCGGTTCGGCGACGGCCACCTGGGCTGACGGGTGTACTACCGGTGGCGGCGCTGTGGTTGCGGCTCTTTTTGGCACGCGGTCTCCGGCGTCACGTGTGTGAGGGTACAGTGAATAGGTAATGCCCGCTCCCGGCAGGGATGTCAAGGGGCTCGACCGTCCGGCGCGACTAACATGCTGCTGCTTTTTTCCGTGCGGACTGCTATAGTATCTGACGCGTTGTCCGTTGATTCGACCCAGGAGTAGTGCCATGGAGATGAGCCTGAACGACACCGAGCTGCGACTGCTCGGCTGCCTGATCGAGAAGGAGCTGACTACTCCCGAATACTATCCGCTCTCCCTGAATGCCCTGAGCAGCGCCTGCAACCAGAAGTCTAACCGCGATCCGGTCATGACGCTGGACGAGGCCGCGGTTACGGCCGCGCTGGAAGGGCTTCGCTTCAAGCAGCTGGCCGTGGTTGCCGCCGATGGCGGCCGGGTAACCAAATACCGCCATCTGCTGGCTGAACGGCTGGGACTGCTCCCGCCGGAGCTGGCACTTGTGTGCGAACTGCTTGTGCGCGGTCCCCAGACCCCGGGTGAACTGCGCGCCAGGGCGGAGCGGATGCATCGTTTCGCCCAACTGGCGGACGTTGAGGCGGTGCTGCGGGAACTGGCGGAGCGGCCCGAGCCGCTGGTAGTCCGGCTGGAACGCCAGCCCGGCCGCAAGGAGGCGCGGTATGCCCAGCTTTTGGGCGGAGTGCCTCGCTGCGCCGGGGAGGAGGACGGGGCCGAGACTGCGGGCCGGCGCGGGGGAATGGAGGAGGAAGGTGAACGGATCGCCCGCCTGGAAGAGCAGGTCGAGTCGCTACGGGAAGAACTGGCTCTGCTGCGCCGGGTGGTGGAGGAGTTCAAGGGGCGGTTCGAATGATCCTCAACCGTAGCGCATTTTGTCCGCCCTATTGGCGAATTTCCGTTTTGTAGTATGCTTGGAACTGAAAAATGCGGCGCCGACCCCCTGGGGCGGTTGCCGGATGTCGCGTAAGAGGTCCGGTTCCGAAGCGAGGTGTTGCACAGATGACGTTTTCCCTTGATGCCATTGCCGCCCAGCTCGAACGCCACCGCCAGGCTGAAAACCATGCCACAGTCGCCGGCGAGACCGCCACCCGGGCCGCCGTGGCCATGATCCTGCGCCAGGGCGGGAACGGCCTGGAGCTGCTCTTCATCCAGCGTGCGCTGTACGAGAACGATCCCTGGTCCGGCAATATCGCCTTTCCCGGGGGCAAGGTGCAGGCGGACGAGGAACCGCGTCAGGCCGCGGAGCGGGAAACCGCCGAGGAGATCGGCCTCGACCTGTCCGGTGCGCGCTACCTGGGACAGATGCCGGTGGTACGCGGCTCGCACCTGCCGGTGCAGGTTTCCTGCTTCGTCTACTGGCTGAACGGTTCCCGGCCGAGGCTTACGCTGAACGGCGAGGTCCAGGATATCTATTGGGCCGACCTGGATGAGTTGGACGATCCGAGGCGGCGCCTCATCGCTCCGGTGCGCTTTGGCGGCGAAGCGTTCGATGTGCCGGCCATCAGGCTCCCCTGGCCCGGTTCGCCGGTGTTGTGGGGGCTGACCTATCGGCTGGCAACGCATTTCCTGGATATGCATCGGGTCAGCCAGGCAGCGATTATCATGCCTCCGGAAGACCGGTTCCAGGGCCGGCAGGACGGTGTCCGGTCTTCCGCCGGTCAGGTCGCCCTGGGGTGTACATAACCACCCGACACCGTGACGCTTTCCCACCTCCGCGTGCTTGAACAGCCTCTGCCCTGGGCGTGGTTGCGCGGCAGGGGATGGTTGGATGGAAGGTTCACCCGGACCGACGGTTTCATCACTATGGGCGGATGTGTGGCCCCGCTCTTGCAAGCACGCAGGTCTTCGGTGCCACTGATTCAGCATACTAAGATTGAAGAGGAGGATGTTAATGAGCGAACGGACCGTAACCTTTATGGGTAATCCCCTGACCCTGCTCGGCTCGGAGCTGAAACCCGGTGCCAAGGCCCCTGACTTCTTCGTCCTGGACAACGGACTCGCTCCGGTGACGTTGGCCAGCTACACCGGCAAGGTGAAGATCATCTGCACGGTGCCGTCACTGGACACTCCGGTGTGCGACACCGAGACGCGGCGCTTCAACCAGGAGGCGGCCAACCTCAAGGGGGACGTGGTGGTGCTGACCATCAGCCAGGATCTTCCCTTTGCCCAGGGCCGCTGGTGCGGCGCGGCGGGGATTGACCGGGTGGTGACCCTTTCCGACTACCGTGACCGCGCCTTTGGCAGCGCCTACGGCGTGATGATCAAGGAGCTGATGCTCCTGGCCCGTGCCGTGTTCGTCCTGGATGCAAATGACGTCATCCGCTACATCCAGATCGTCCCCGAGATTACCGACGAACCGGACTATGCCGCTGCCCTGGAGGCGGCCCGGGCCCTGTTGTAGCTCTGATTCCGCCGGCGGTGGGCGATACTCCCCCCGCCGGCGGTGGATGTTCCCCGCCCCGCTTGTTTCGCGACCGTCGTCACAGTTCCCGTTCCACCCGTTTGATCATCAGCGAGTTGACCACCACCGATACCGATGAGAAGGCCATGGCAAGTCCGGCATACTCCGGCTTGAGGCTGATGCCCAAGGGAGAGAGAAGCCCGGCGGCCACCGGAATCCCCAGGATATTGTACACCAGCGCCCAGAACAGATTCTGTCTGACCCTGGTCAGGGTGGCCCGGCCGATCCTGATGGCAGCCACCACGTCCAACAGGTCGTCGCGCATCAGTACGATGTCGCCGGTCTCCTTTGCTACGTCGGTGCCGCCGCCGATGGCGATGCCGATGTCGGCCTGGGCCAGGGCCGGGGCGTCGTTGATGCCGTCCCCCACCATGGCGGTAATCACTCCCCCCTGCTGGTACTGTCTGACCAGGTCCTGCTTGCGGTCCGGCAGAACCTGGGCCTCGAACTGGTCAACCCCCACCTGCTCGGCCACCATGGCCGCCACATCCTGGTGGTCACCGGTGATCATGCAGGTCCTGATCCCCATGGCGCGCAATTCCTGCACGGCCCGCCGCGAGTGCGGCTTGAGCGTGTCGGCGAAGGCCGCCACCCCCACCAGGGTCCCGCCGGCGGCCACGAAGATCAGCGACTTTCCCTCCCGTGCCAGCTCGGCGCTCTGAACCTTCAAGGGGCTCAGGCTGATCCCCTCCTGTTCCATCAGGCGCTCGTTGCCCACCGTCAGGCTGAAGCCGGCGTAGCTGCAGGTGATCCCGTAACCGGCCCGTTCCTGGATGTCGGCCGCCTGCCCCGGCTGCATGCCGGCCTCTTCCGCGGCCTTGAGCACGGCCTGGCCCAGGGGGTGGGTGGAACCGGCCTCCGCCGTTGCCAGGCATTCCAGCAGCCGCTCCCGGTCAACGCCGCGAACCGGAATCAGGTCGGTCATGGCGGGGATGCCGCTGGTCAGGGTGCCGGTTTTGTCCAGGAGCAGCACGTGCAGGCGGGATATGATCTCCAGGGCAGAGCCGCGCTTCACCAGGATGCCGCGCCCCAGGGCGATACCGCTGCCGACCATGATGGCGGTGGGGGTGGCCAGCCCCATGGCGCAGGGACAGGCAATGACGATCACGGCGATGGCGAAGCGGAAGGCGGTCAGGAACGGGGAGTGGAGGAGGAAGAGCCAGGCAAAGAAGGTGATCAGGGAGATGACGATCACGGCCGGCACGAACCAGCTTGAGACCGCGTCGGCAAAGCGCTGGATGGGGGCCTTGTCTCCCTGGGCTTCCCGCACCATGCGCACGATCTGGGAGAGCAGGGTCTCTTCGCCGATGCGGGTGGCCCGCACGCGCAGCACGCCATTAGTGTTGATGGTGGCCCCGGTAACGCTGTCGCCGGGCTGCTTCAGCACCGGCAGGGACTCGCCGGTGATCATGGATTCGTTCACCGCGCCGCTCCCCTCCACCACCTGTCCGTCCACGGGGATGATCTCGCCGGGGCGCACCAGCAGCAGGTCTCCGACCCTGACCAGGGAGGCGGGGATCTCCTTCTCCCCCTGGTCGGTGAGCAGGCGGGCCCTGTCGCTCTGCAGGTGCAGCAGCTTTTTCAGCGCTTCGCCCGCCTTGCCCCGGGCGCGGGCCTCCAGGTATTTGCCCAGTCGGATGAAGGCGATGAGCATGGCCGATGTCTCGAAGAACACCCCGTGCCCGGGGCCCAGCAGGCCGGAATAGGAGAGCAGGGAATAGCCGTAGGCGGCGGAGGTTCCCAGGGCAACCAGCAGGTCCATGGTGGCGCTTCCACTGCGCAGGGCCGCCCATGCGCCGCGATAGAAGGCAAGGCCGGCGGAGAATTGCAGCACCGTTGCCAGGAGCCAGTTGAGCTGCATGACGGCTCGGTTGTGGTGCATCCCCATGGTGAACATGATCGGCAGCGATAGCAGGAGCGAGAAGATCATCCAGGCGCGCTGGGAACGGAGCTCGTCCCGGGCAGACGTGTCCCCGGCCGCCAGGTCCACCGGTGTGTAACCCACATCCCGTACCAGCCGGAAGATGCTCTCCTGGTCAAGTGTCCGGTGGTCGAAGCGGACGAAGGCCGTTTCCGTTGCCAGATTGACCAGGGCGCTGTCGATGGCCGGCTCCTGGTTCAGCCTCGTCTCCAGGCGGTTGACGCAGGATGCGCAGTGCAGTCCGCGCACGCCGAAGGTCAGTTCACCCCTGGGGTGCGGTCGGGTAACGGAGAAGCCCAGCTTCTCCACGGCGGCGGCGATCGCCGCAACGGACGTGGTTGCCTCGTCATGGGTGACGAGCAGCTCCTGGAGCGCCAGGTTAACGCTGGCCGTTGCGACCCCCTCCAGGGCGGAGACGGCCTTTTCGATGCGGGTGGCGCAGCTGGCGCAGGACATCCCGGTGATGCTCATGATGGTCGTGGTCATACGAGTGCTCCGGAAACGTCCGGCCAGTGGCGACGCGCAACGCGGTCCGGCGCCGCTTTTCCGGGAACTGTCCGCCCGGCTGGCCTGGCGTGTGGTGCTGGGGTTGTTGTGTACGGCGGGCCGGTGTGCGTGACTCTCCGGCGGATCAGATTTCGATATCCCCCCTGAGGTAGTATCCCCAGGTTATCTTTATGGCCGCGGCGATGGGGAGCGCCAGCATGATCCCCCAAAACCCCAGCAGTTCCCCCAGCGCCATGACCATGACGATGGTCATGAGCGGGTTCAGGTTCATGGACTCCTTGAAGATGAGGGGCTTGATGATATACCCCTCCAGGAAATAGATCAGGGAAAAGGCGAAGGCGGTCTGGGCGAGAAGGGTGATGCTCTGGTATTGGAACCAGGCGAAAAACAGGGCCGGCACTGTTGCGAGCAACACGCCGATGAAGGGGAGCACCGATGCCGCACCGGCGAAGATGCCGCAGAAAATCGGGTGGGGGATGTCCAGGAACAGCAGTGCCAGCATGGCCAGCAGCGCCACGATGATCGAGACGATCACCTGGCCCCGCAGATAGCCGCCGATGCTGTTGTTGACCTCCAGGCCGATGGCAATGGCGATGGCGCGGCGTTTTTCCGGAAGCCAGGATTTGAGGGTCTCGATGACGGTCTGTTTGTAGTACAGCATGAAAAAGACCAGAATCGGCGAGAGGACGATGTTGAAGATGTTGAAGAAGATGCTGCTGCCAAAGGAGTAGACCACCACCCCCGCCCTCTGGACCGTGGAGTCGATGTTGCTGGAGGCTTTGTCGATCAGCCACTGGATCTCTTCCGAACCGTAGCGGTCGGGAAGTCTGGTCTTCCACTCCATGGCGATCTGCTTGAGCTTCTGGATGTAGAGCGGCAGATCGTGGACAAAACCGTCCCATCCCATGGTCAACTTGGGCACCATGATGGCCAGGAAGAAGAGGCTGAGGAGGGTCAGCAACGCGTACAGTACCAGCAGGGCGCGGGTACGGCGGACACCCCGCTCTTCGATCCTGATCACCAGCGGGTCCAGCAGATAGGCAATGACCCAGGAGAGGAGGAAACAGGATACGGTGTGCCGCAGGGCGTAACCTGCTGCTGCCATCAGGCAGAGCAGCAGGATGACGGCGATCAGTTTGCCGTAGTCACTACGGTGCGCGCCATGGAGCGGGTGACTCACGTCTGCACCCGCTTCAGACGCGGGAAAGGGTTGCGGAGAGGGTCTCGATGGTAAACAGGTTGTTGACTTCCAGCCACTGCCTGACCCGGCTGGTAAGGAATTCGTCCTTGATTTCGTTCAGGCGTGCCAGTTCTTCGGGAAAGAACGAGAGAATGTCGTTCAGGTTGCCGAAGGGTTTTCTGCCGTTAATGGAGCTGCCCAGCAGTTGCTTCAGTCCGGCGTCTTCGATGGCGCCGATGAAGCCGTTCATGATCTGACGTTCCACGCTGTAATCGAAGCGGGGGATCTCCAGGAACCGTTCCCGGTTGCTCTCCATCTGCCGCCAGAACTCATCGTCTTCGAGCGTGGCGGGGACAAAGAAAATTTCACCTGTCTGGTTGTCCAGAAAGTAGACCCGGTTTCCTTGGCCGCTGCTGAATGCGTCGAGCAACTCATCCCAGACAATTTCAACGTTGTGCACAAATGCCATGTGTCAGACCTCTATTCCTTGTTGACTTCCGCGGGGCGTGACAGCACAATTTGCCCCACTATGCGTACGATCTTTCTCGCCGATGCCCACCTTGCGTCCCCCGACGATTTCAACTACCGCATGCTGCTGCGCTTCCTGAACGACCTGCGGGGCCGGACCGAAACCCTGTACATCATGGGAGACCTGTTCGACTTCTGGGTCGGTTTTTCCTCCCAACCCTTCCGGCAGTACGACCCGCTGCTGGATACGCTGCTGAAACTGCGGCGGAGCGGTTGTCGTCTGGTCTACTTCGAGGGCAACCATGATTTTCACCTGGGAAGCGTCTTCCATCAGGACCTGGCAGCCGAGGTGCATACCGGGCCGGCCATCCGCGTCGTGCAGGGTAAACGGCTCTTCCTCTGTCACGGCGACCAGATCAACCGGGCTGACCATGGCTACCGCCTGTTGCGTCTCGTTCTGCGCAACTGCCTGACCGCCGCGGCGGTCAGGCACGTTCCGCCCGCACTGGCGCTGCGTATCAGGGAGCGCCTTCAACACGCCAGCCGCTCCAGTTACGGAGCCAAATCAATGCGCTGGGACTATGGTCGCATTATCCGCGACTTTGCCCGCACCGTCCAAGGTATGGGCTGCTCCGGCCTTGTCACCGGGCACTTTCACCTGGGGTTCTGCGAGGACCTGCCGGGCGGCTCCTTTACGATCCTCTCCCTGGGGGAGTGGCAGGGGCGTCTGCAGTACGGCGAGATGGTGGCGGGCAGACTTGTCTTGCGCGACTACCTTGCGCAACATCCGTGAGGGGTGTTCATGCTCCTCTCAGGGAGTTGCCTCCCGCTCGAAAAAAGCCGCCAGGGCCTGCTGACCCACCTGGGATGACTTGATCTTCCAGCGATCCTGGTTGATCACCAGCGCTACCAGGGCGATACGCGGATTCCGGGCCGGCGCGAAGGCGGCGAACCAGGAATAGTGTCCCGGTGGATCGGTTCCGTCAATGGAGCCGGTCTTGGCGCAGATGTCCACATCCAAAAGCGGCCGCCCCCGCCGGTCGTGGAAGGCTTTGCGGGAGGTGCCGGTGGTGACGGTACTGGAAAGCATGCGGGCCAGGGATTGGGCGGTTTCGGGAGAGACGAGGCGGCGGACTTCGCGGGGCGTGTGGGTGAAACGCGCCTTTCCGGATGAACTGATCAGGCTCTCGGTCAGGCCGGGGGACATCATTCGGCCATTGTTGGCGATGGCCGCCATCATGGCCGCCGCATGCAGCGGAGAAATCTTGACGTCGTGATCCAGCCCCGCCCCCATGAGCATCAGTCCGTGCTGGTCCTGGGGTTCGGCTGCCTGGCTCTCCCGGACCGGGATGCCGGCCAGCAGCTTCTGGTTGAAGCCGAACCTGTTGACGGAGCGCATGACGTTGGTCTTGCCGGCGATATCGGCCGCGACCCTGCCATAGACCGGGTTAACGGATTTGCCCATGGCATAGCTCACATCCAGGCTGTTGTTCCTGCCGCCAGGGGTAGCCTGCCAGGAGCGGGGGCTCTCGGAGACGAAGCCGCCGCGGAACTCCACCACAGTGTCGGGGGTCATGAGCCTGTTTTCCAGGGCCGCCGAGGCGGTTACGATCTTGAACAGCGAGGCCATGGGGTAGAGGTCAAAGAAGGCGTGGCGTTCCCATTCCGGGTTGATGGACGAATGGGCGGTCATGGCCAGGATCCTGCCGGTTGCCGGTTCGATGGCAACAAAGACACCATAGGGCACGTCCCTGTCGGCCATGAAGTCGTGGACCCGTTTCTGCAGATCGCCCTGGATGGTATAGAGCAGCGTGTCGCCCTTGCCTGTCCGGGCCGTAAAGCGGTCCTGGTCCATGACGGCGGAATCCAGCAGTGAGGTGGCGATCTGGAAGGGGCTGGCGTCGGGCTGTCTGGCTGCCAGCGCCAGGCGGGGGGTCTGGCTGCGCTGGTTCTGGAACCAGGTCGCCACGCCCCTGGCGGCGGCGGGTATGGCCCGCAGGGTATGGAAGCAGAGCGGCACAACAACCGCCAGTGCCGCCAGTGCCAGCAGCAGACGGGTGATGCGGCGCTTTTCCTCTCCGGACAGGCCCGGCCGCCGCGAGGCAGCAAGCCTCCTGTTGCCTCTGTGCGTCCTGGAGGAGGAGAACAGGGCCGGAAGGCGTTTTTTCTGGGTCAGATGTTTGAGGTCCTGCATGGCATCCCGGGGTGTGTGAGTTGTGCGAGACTATACAGGTTAATCGCGGTTTTTGTCAATCCATCAGGACCGGCTCGTCCGGCCAGAAGCGGCGCTGGAGTTCTTTCAGCAGCGGCGAAAGGGTTGAACGGTCGTTGGCGGCGATCATGATGGCGTCGTTGGTGCGGGCGAACTGGCGCACCCTGAGGAAGGCGAGAGTGTCGTTCTGTTTCAGCCCGGCCAGAAGATCGGACTTGTTGAATACCAGTACGCGGGGTTTGTCACCCAGCTCCAGCTCCTCCAGGATGCGGTTCACCTGCTGAATGTGCGCTTCGAAACGGGGGTTGGAGGCGTCCACCACGTGCAGCAGCAGGTCGGCATCGCGCAACTCTTCCAAGGTGGCCTTGAAGGCGCCCAGGAGCGAGGCGGGGAGTGAACGGATGAACCCGACCGTGTCGGTGACGATTACCTCCCGGTCGCGGGGGAAACGCAGCCTGCGGGTGGAGGTATCCAGAGTGGCGAAGAGCAGGTCCTCGGTGAAGACCCTGCTCTTGGTGAGGGTGTTGAGCAGGGTTGATTTGCCGGCATTGGTGTAGCCGACAATGGAGATGATCGGTACCCGGGCCTTGACCCGGCGCCGCCGACGCTGGTCACGGCCGCGGGAGAGTTCCTGCAGCTCCCGCTCCAGGCTGGCGATGCGGTCGCGGATACGGCGACGGTCGGTCTCCAGTTTGGTCTCCCCTGGTCCGCGACCGCCGATGCCCCCCATCAGCCGCGACATCTGCACCCCCCGTCCGGTCAGGCGCGGCAGCAGGTACTTCAGCTGGGCAAGCTCCACCTGCACCTTGCCGTCCAGTGTCTGGGCCCGGCGGGCGAAGATGTCCAGGATCAGCTGGCTGCGGTCGATAACCTTCAGCTCGGTCATGGCGGAGATGGAGCGGATTTGGGCCGGAGTCAGCTCCTGGTCGAAGATCAGCATGGTGGCGCCACGTTGCAGTGCCCGGATGACCACGTCGCGCATCTTGCCTTCCCCCATCAGGAAGCGGGGGTTGAGGCTGCGCGGCCGCTGAATGAACTCGTCCAGGGCCTCGATGCGGGCGGTGCGGGCCAGCTCGCGCAGTTCCATGACGGAATCCTCCGCCTCCTGGCGCGTCCCTTCCACGGTGACGGAGATCAGAATCGCCCGTTCCAGTGCCTCGGCTCCGGTGCTTCTGACCCGCGTGGAGCGGGACAGGTTCTCTTCCAACTCCTCCAGAAAACGGTTGCACTCCAGGTCAATCCGTTCGAAGGGGGTGATCGGGCCGGTGGTGGCGGGCGGGCCGGAGCTGGCCGGAGAGAGCCAGGCCAACTGGGCGGTCAAGCGTGCCTTTTCGGGGGAGAACAGCAGGGCCGCCACCAGGTCCAGCCGCAACAGGGACAGGTCGGTCAGGTCGTCCTCGCTGAGCGGCTCGTTCTTCAGGTGCGTGTGGATCAGGCGCAGCCCGCGCAGGGGGCGCTTTCCCAGAGGGTAGTCCTTGAGTTCCGGAATCACCACCCCCCGTTCGTCCCCCACAATGACGTACTCCACCATGCCGGCCCGGTTGATCAGGATACCGATCTGGCGGCGGATGTCGAGGGAGAGCTCCACCAACCGGGCGGCCAGTTCCTGGGTGCAGAACTCGGTCTGCGGCGTGCGCCGACGGTAGAGCCGTTCCAGAGACTGGATCTGGCTGGTTTTCAACCCTGCGAGATTGCCGAATGGTTCTTTGATGTGATGGCTCCCCTGCTTTCGGAACGTGAAACGGAACTGTGGGTCAGGATAGTATTTCCGTGTACCGATGGCAAGCACGGCAGTCACGGGACGAGGCGGCAACGAAGAGGCCCTGGAACGCTTTTGTCGTCCAGGGCCCCGTTTCCAGGCTGTGTTTCGGGGTTACAGGCCGATCACGTTGTAGCCGCAATCGACGTAGTGCACCTCGCCGGTAACGGCGTTGGCCAGGTCGCTCACCAGGTAGATCGCCGAGCCGGCCACGTCCTCCTGGGTCGTGTTGCGTCGTAGGGGAGCCTTGCTCTCCACCTGGTTGAGGATATGCACGAAGCCGCTGACCCCGGCCGAGGCCAGGGTCCGGATGGGGCCGGCCGAGATGGCGTTGACCCGGATCCCCTCGGGACCCAGGGCTTCGGAGAGGTAGCGCACCGACGCTTCCAGGGCAGCCTTGGCTACCCCCATGACGTTATAGTTGGGGAACACCTTCCGGGCGCCGTGATAGGTGAGGGTCAGAGCGGCTGCGTTACGCCCCTGCATCATGGTGTGGGCTTCCTTCAGTATGGCGATGAAGGAGTAGGCGCTGATGTCCAGTGCGGTGGCGAAGCCTTCTCTGGTGGTGTTGAGGATGGTTCCCTTGAGTTCTTCCTTGTTGGCAAAGGCAACGGCGTGGATGATGATGTCGATGCCGTCCCATACGGTGGAGAGTTCGCTGATTACCGCTTTGATGTCCTCGTCGCTGGTGAGGTTGCAGGGGAGGATCTTGGTTGCGTTCAGGGATTCCGCCAGGGGACGAACCCGTTTTTCCAGTGCCTCTCCGGCATAGGTGACGGCCAGTTCGGCTCCCTGACGGTGCAGCGCCTGCGCGATGGCCCAGGCGATGCTCTTGTCGTTGGCGATGCCGAAGATGAGCGCTTTCTTGCCCTGTAACAATGACATAGATGTTCTATCCTCCGGAGTGAGATAATGTGCTCATGGACGGTGCGCGTAAACGGCGGGAGAACGGCGGACTTCAGAGCACCGTCCGGACGTTGGGGGCCGGGGGCAGGGGAGGGGTGCCGGCGGGACGCTCCGGCGCCCCAAGGGGCAGGGCCGAGAGCCGGGCCTCGATGCCGTCCAGGCGCTTTTCGATCCCGGTCAGCACCTCCAGCGTCCGATCCAGCTTTCCCTTGATGGCGAAGACCACGAACGGCGTGACCAACAGCACTACTGCCATGAAAAAACAGAGGATGCTCATCATTACCGCGAATCCGCCCAGAATTTCCATGCACATCTCCCGTCCCTGTTGCGTGGAACGTCTATAGCATAGAGATGGTCAAATGTTAATAACAAATCGGCAGATCGGCCCGGAATGCCTGATTGTTCCGGCGATTTGGAACCCGGGGTGCGAAAAGCGGTGAATGTCGCCGCGAGTTGTGCTATTTTGCCACGGTTATTTTTTCATGCAAAGGGTACCACGTGAATCTGATCCCCATTACCTCCCCCCGCTTCCTCGCTCCGGAACAGGTGACCGCCATGCCTGACTGGCGCCTGATCTTTGGAAACGACAACCCGCTGGCCCTGGAAATCGGCTGTGGCATGGGCGACTTCATGGCCCAGGTGGCGCAGCTCCACCCGGACTGGAATTTCATCGCCATCGATTACTACAACAAGGGATGCCTCAAGACCTGCAAGCGCATCGATGGCCTGGAATTGGACAACGTGCGGGTGGTTCGGGATGAGGCGCGCTCGTTCATGACCCGTTGTATCCCCCCCCGGTCGTTACGGACGGTGGTTATCAACTGTCCCGACCCCTGGCCCAAGCTGCGTCACCGCAAACGCAGGCTGGTGAATGCCGGATTCGTGACCTTTCTGGCGGATTACATGCTGCCCGGAGGAGACTTTCACTTTGCCACCGATTTCGACGACTACGGCGAAGACGTGGCCCGGATGATGCCGGGAATCGACGGATTTGAAAACGCCCTGACCCCTGACCTGTTCCGGCACACGCGGGAACAGTATCCCTTGTCCAAATACATGAAAAAATTCATGACCGAAGGGAAACGGATCTACTTCGTCCATTATCGCAGAACGGTCTGAGGCGGGCGGCTAGGGTCGCTCTCCCGGTGTGTGTCGTGCGTCTCCATGTCTGAACGGTACGTCGAAAAATCGTTTCTCTATCTGCTGGTCCTGTCGCTCCTGCTGCATGTGGGAGCGTTTGCCCTGCTTGTGTACCTGCCCGGCGAGAAACCGCAACCTCCCAGGGAGCCGGTCTTCATCGATTTGCAAGAGATGCCGGGAGCGCCCGTTACCCCTGCTCCGGCGCGCCCTGAAGTAGAGGTGAAACGGCGCTCGGATGCGAGGAGACGCGTGGAGCGTGAACGTGCGCCACGGGGCAGCGACAGCGTTGATCGCGGCGCGCGGCCGTCATCGCCGTCCGCCCGTCCCGCTCCGGGACGGGGCGCGGGCTCGGCCTCCCCTATTCTGCCGGGAACAGGGCGGCCTCGGGAGGAGAGCGCTGGAGTGGAATCGCCGGTGGCGGGTCTTCTGAAGCGCCGTTCTCCTGCCGGGCGTTCCGGCGGACCGCCCTCCCTCTACCCGGGTTCCCGGGGGATGGCCAGGCTGGAGGACAATTATCGCCGCAGGTTCGAAAAGGATGTGGCCGAGGGGGACACCGCGTTCCTCAACACCGACGACATCCGCTTCGGTTCCTTTCTGCGTCGTTTCGAGACTTCGGTCTACGGTGTCTGGCGCTATCCAGCGGAGGCCTCCCGAAACGGTATTCAGGGGGTTACGCCGGTCAGGATCACCTTCAACCGGGAGGGAAAGGTCGTTCATGTGGAACTTCTGAATAGTTCGGGAGCACAGGTGCTGGATGATGAAGTGTTCCGCACCCTGCGAATGATCGGCCCGGTGGGGGGCTTCCCCCGGGGATACGACAAGGACGAGTTCCACCTGATAGCATTCTTCCAGTACGGTATGACAAGGAAACTGAGATGAGCATCAACGGCTTCCTGATCGCCGCTCCCCAGAGCGGCAGCGGCAAGACCACCGTCTCCTTGGCCATCATGGCCGCGCTCACGCGACGGGGGCTGGTGGTTGCCCCGTTCAAGTGCGGGCCTGACTTCATCGATCCGGGCTATCACCGCTTGGCCTGCGGCCACGATTCCATCAACCTGGATGGCTGGATGTGCCCGGAAACATTTGTTGCGTCCACCTTCCGTCTCCATGCCGCGGCCGCCGATTTGGCCGTGATCGAAGCGGTCATGGGGCTCTTCGACGGCCTGGGAGCCTCCCCCCGCCAGGGGAGCAGCGCCCAGATCGCCGCCATCTGCGGCGCGCCGGTGGTGCTGGTGGTCAACGCCCGCGGCATGGCGGCCAGCGCCGCCCCCCTGGTCAAGGGGTTTGCCGAGTTCGATCCCTCCGTCAGGCTGGCCGGGGTGATCTTCAACAACGTTGGCAGCAGTGCCCATGCCGAGCTCTTGGCGCGGGTCATGGCCGAGTCTCTGCCTGGAATCGCTCTGTTCGGCTGCATTCCCCGGGACGAGGCTCTCGCGATCCCTTCCCGCCACCTGGGACTGGTCACGGCGGAGGATAACCCCCTGTCACGGGAATATCTTGACCGCCTGGCCGATCTGGCCGAGAAACATCTCGATCTGGTGGGGCTGGCGGGGCTGTGCATCGATATCGCCCCCGAAACGGTGGGGGCTCCTGTCGCTTCCGCAGCGGGGGAGACTCCCGTGCGCCTGGCCGTAGCCCGGGATGCGGCCTTCTGCTTCGTCTACCAGGATAACCTGCGCCTGCTGCGGGAGGCGGGGGCTGAGCTGCAGTTCTTCTCTCCGCTCACGGACCGCGCTCTTCCCGAGGGGAGCAGCGGGGTCTACCTGCCGGGCGGCTACCCCGAGCTGTACGCCGAACGGCTGGCCGCCAATCTCCCCATGCTGGACTCCCTGCGTTCCGCGGCGTGGCAGGGGATGCCGCTGTACGCCGAGTGCGGCGGCCTGATCTATCTCACCCAGGGGATGGAAGATTCCCGGGGCGCACCCCTGGCCGATTTTGCCGGCATCTTTCCGGTGCGGGCACGCATGCTTCCCCGGCGCAAGGCTTTGGGGTATCGCCAGGTGGAATTTCAGGTGGATTCCCTTCTTGGTGGCCGGGGGGAAGTTGCCCGGGGCCACGAGTTTCACTACTCGGAGATCAGTTCCATGCCGGAAGAGGTGACCCGCATCTATCGGGTGACGCGGCGGGGGAACGACCTCGGGCTGGAGGGGTACTCCCTGGGCAACTGCCTGGCTTCCTATGTGCACCTGCACTTCGGCAGCAACCCCCGCCTGGCCCCCTCCCTGGTGGCCGCCTGCAAGAGCTTTGTGACGTCCCGCATGCCATAGGCCGGTTCCTGGTATCTCCAGGCCGCGGCATGGGGGCGTCGATCCGATTGTCCGGTACGGGGCACGAGCCGCTCCGGGCGTGCCGATGCTGGCCGCGCTCTCTTTTTGACGAGCGTGGCGGGTCAGTGGTCAGTGAAAACGAACATTTTAACTAAAAAAAACACGTTGCTCTCCCGGGGTGGTTACGCTCCGGCTTGATCCCACCTGAATTTCCCCCTCATACTGTTTTAATATTTTAAAAATCAATTGATTGTATGCTTGTTTGTTCTGAGATGGGCTCTCATGTCACGAGTGTCGAGGTGTGCCCTCCTTTGGAGCGGTGTTGTGCTCGGTGTTCTGAGGGTGGTTGTGGTATAAGTTTTTGATTTGTATGGCTTTTTTGTTGTGGGTGCGTCGTTGTTAAGCTGGTTTTTGGCTGCTGCGACAGGTGCGTAAACTGTGACACATGCCACATTTTTACGTGCTATTTGCTGGTAGTGTTGCACGTAACGATCACAAAACAACAAAAAAGATCTCAAATAAACGTATCAGGTGGTGCGCAGGCGGAATAAAAAGCGATCGACGCGTACCGCATACAATTGTAGAGACGACGATAATACTAAACCATTCGCGAGAATGGGACGGAAAGCCTACAGGGTCTCACCGAGACAGCCGGGTTGCCGAAATGTCCAGCACTAGACGAGATATTTTCGGCCCCGGCTTTTTTGCGTCCGGAGGTGTGTTGTGATGACATGGGGCGAGGAGGGTACATGAAGAATAACGACGGCAGTTTGATAACGCATGATTCGGGAGGTGGGACGACGGAAACGAGCGGAACTGGTAGTACGCCTGAAAAGGGCAAACCATTCGAAAGGGTGGGACGCAAAACCACTGGTCTAAATCCTGGGACTTCAGGACATGACGGCAGGGCTGCCGGGCTTAAGCAGTACCTCCTTGTGAGGTGCGGTTTGCTCAGGCACGGACAACAAGGAGAGAAAAGAATGAAATCATGTACAGCAGTTTCAACAAAATCAGGACTGGTAATTATCCCGGGGTTGGTGCGGGCCGCACTGTTAGCCCTTGTCGCCGCAACCCTCGTCTGCCCTGCGCGGGCCCGTGCGGGACAGGCAACCCTCGCCTGGTCCGGCACGACGGATCAGAATGTTGCCGGGTACAAGCTGTACTACAGCAACAGCTCGGGTACGTACTCACAATCTGTGGACGTTGGAAACACGACAAGTTATACTATTAAAAACCTGACTGATGGAAAAACTTACTACTTTGCCGCTGCCGCCTATGATGTATCCGGAAATCAGAGTGATTATTCCAACGAGGTGAGCAAGAGTATTCCGGTGGTTCAGTATACGGTAAACGCCGGCGCGGGAACAGGTGGGACGATATCACCTTCGGGTTCGGTGTCCGTCAGTTCAGGTGCAAGCCAGTCATTCTCCATAAGCCCCGCGACGGGGTACAAGATAGCGGATGTGGAGGTTGATGGCGCATCGATCGGTGCGGTCAGCAGCTATACATTCAGTAATGTTACCGCCAGCCATTCCATTTCCGCAACCTTCTCGGCCCAGGCGGTCTCAATTACCCCCCACTGGAACGATGCGACGACAGCCAAAACGGCCCTGCTTTCGGCTAATCCGAATTACATGATGTGGAGCCCCGTTGTCGCGGATGCCACGGCAAAGGTAACGAGTCTGCGGGTGAGCGTCGGTCTCTACGGTACGTCATCACAGGTCAGGTTGGCGCTCTACGACAAGAGCGGCAAAAAATTGACCGAGGGGGTCGGGACCGTATCTTCGACAGGGTACAAATCCGTCAGCGTCCCTTCCGTGAGTGTTACCAAAGGGTACACCTATTACGTGGCCGTTCAGCCATCCTCCAGCCAACTGAAGAGTATTGACTGCGGTGCGAAAACAGGAGGTTTTGCGGCAAAAAACAGTTATTCCAAGGGACTCCCGGCAACATTACCCCGTGGATGGTCAGGCGAACTGCTTACCTCGGGCATGTACATCCAGTAGCGGTAACGAGCATACTCGTTGTTGCAACGAAAACCGGCGCGGGCTGTGGTTTCTTGCCCCGTGAAGAGAAGTCGAACCAGTGAAGCTTGATTGTGAGGAGCATATCCATGAAACGCAAAAAAAATGTCAGCAAGCCGGGAATCCTTTTGTTTACACTCCTGCTGTGCGGCGCGACAACCCATGTTTGGGCGGCAACCTATTATGTGGACGCCGTAAATGGTAACGACAGCTATTCCGGCACCCAGACGGCACCCTGGCGTTCCATTGCGAAAGTCAAGGCAACCGCGCTTAAGGCCGGGGATGCCGTGTATTTCAAGTCGGGGGGGAGCTGGGACGAGTTGCTTGTGCCTGCTTCGGGAGTGAGTGGAACACCGGTGGTGTATGGAGCCTATGGCACGGGAAACAGGCCGGTTATCCGTGGGTTAAGCGCTGATAACAAGTCCTATGTGCGCATCGACGGCCTCAGCTTCAAAAACGGCAGTTATAATCATCCGGTTCTGATAACCAACTCGTCCCATCACATAAGTATTTATAATTGCGACATCATTGCCGATACTTCCAATTCGACCTGGGCAGCCCTGTATATTTTGAACAACTCCCATCATAACGAGGTTGTCGGCTGTACCATTGAGCATCTCAATACCGGCCGGCAATCCGATGCCGTTAATTTGCGGCTGAACGCCAATTACAATCTTATCAAGAACAACAAGATCGGCTCCGCTACCCACTACGCCCTTTCCCTGGAAGGAAACAATGCCACCTATCCCGGGTATACATGCAACTACAACATCATCATGAATAACGTAATCAACAACCCTAATGGAGCCCAGATGAGCCTCCAGTCTGAGGCGTCTAATAACGTCGTGGATAGCAACGTCATCACCGGCGGCAAGAGTACCACGTACTGCGCCAACCTGCCGAGAGCCTTTAAAAACGTGAGCAGGAACAACATTATACGCAGGAACGTCATTAGGGACAACATGGAGACCACGGGGAGTGGCCTGGGAACGGAGGTGTATGCCTATACCGACTATCCCGCCAACATCGCAACGGGCAATCGTATTTACAGCAACCTGATAACCAATATTTACAGGTACCCCATCGTTATGGCCACAAACGGGGATGCGGGGGCGACAGCCTACAACAATATATACAAAAATAACGTTATTTATAATAACGTGTCATCGTACCAGGCCGTGATTCAAGCCCACTCGGCGATCAAGGATAACTATTTTCAGAACAACCTGTTTTATCGCTCTGGCGTTACGAACGTGCTGAGTATCGGTGGTGTAGGGAAAAGCGTTGCTGGTGCCGAATCAGGCGATCCCCTGCACTGGAAGGGTAATATCCAGAAGGACCCGTACCTCGGTGTCGATTACCAGCCGTTGTCCGGTTCTCCCTGTGTTGATGGAGGTGAACATCTGGCTTCTGTCACGAGCGCAAGTGGTTCCGGCATGACGTTAACGGTATCTGATGCCAGGTATTTCACCGATGGCTATGGTGTTGTCCAGGGAGATACGATACGGGTCGGAAAAATGACGGCAACGATTTCATCAATAAACTACTCTACCAATACCATTACCCTGAAGGAGTCGATCGCGTGGCAACAAGGTGATCCGGTGAATCTGCCGTTTTCGGGCAGCAAGCCGGATATCGGGGCATACGAGTTTGCCGATCAGGGGTCAACGCTTCTCCCCCCCCTGAATCTGAAAGTTATCCAGTAACAGACTGCACTATTCCATCCACGGTGTTCGTGTCGTAACGAGGGGAATCTGAATTGATTCCCCTCGTTTTGTTTGACGACACCGCTACGCCGGGTCGGCATGAACAAGCATACTCAGGGCATAGAACATCCAGGCCTGTGACCACCGCATATAGGGGATGCGGTTCGTATACCATCGAGTTTTCTGATAGTAAAAATAGCCATGTTCATCCTGCATGTTGTCGATTGCCCATTCAGCTATGTCCTGTGCAAGGTGTATGCTGTCGCTGCGATGGCGGGACAAGGTGACAAGCGTAATTATCCCCTGCGCGGAACAGTGAATATCAATCGGATAAAGGGAGTCGTTATAGTATTTGGGGCACCCGTTGTTCAGCCAGAAGGTTCTCAGGTAGTAGTCGTAGGCATTGGTGAACTCCCGTTGCCACTGATATTCTCCGGTATATTCCATCCACTGTCCCAGGGAAACGAGGTTGAAGCCGGTATGGAAGCTGTCGATGAATGGCCGTTTTTCAGCGTAAGGCCACGAATAATCTCTGCCCAGGGCCTGTAACGCAAAGAGCATCGCTTTTTTTGATTTCTCGTAGAGAACCCGGTCCCCGCTTTTATGAAAAACTCTTGCGAGCGCAGTGGCCGCGAGCATGTTTATGTTGTAGACGATGCTTCGACTGCCCGGCATGTAACGGAAGCAGAGTGTTTCGCTATTCTCGAAGAAAATGAGGTTGTCGAGGACGAACCTGCAAGCGCGTTCAGCGATCTCCAGATAATTTCGGTCTCCCGTACGGTCGTAATAGTCCAGTAAAGCGTTGACGGAGAAGACGGTGGCAACCATGTTGGGCGTGTGTTTCGGAGTCAGAAATCTCCTCGCCTGCCAGTCAAAATTATATCCCCAACACGGGGCCTGGTAACCGGGTGAAGCCAACCCCATGAGAAGTTCGATAAGCTGTTTCGCCTCATCGTTTTTTTCCGCCAGCAGCAAACCGGAGATAAAAAGTGCTACTCCCTTCGGGTTGAAGCCTTTTGGAACGATGGTGATGTTTCTGAAATTGACTGGTGAGCGTTTGAACAGTTGAATCCATGCCAGACGGAGCAGGTAGGAATGGTGGAAAAGCGGGTTGTCGACAATCCGTGCATTGAGTCCGTCGTAGTTGTCCCAGCCCTGATAACGCTCCTTCCGGCAATAGGCGTACAGGGCGTTAAAGGAGTTTTGGATTTTACGTGTTTTGTTCATGGCACCACACCCCGATCCGGCCCGGATTCAGGCCAGCACGTCGCGGAAATATCCATTCAGCCTCGTTACAACGGTGCGTATTTCATAGTTCGTTTTCGCCTTAAGTCTGTTGTTCGAGGATATGGTTTCGCAGGCCGCGTTATTGTTGAGTAACTGCCTTATTTTACGTGCGAAATCTTCAGGCTCGCAGGACGGTACAAGGAAGCCGTTTTCCCGCTCGATGATAATTTCCGGTATGGCCGCAACGGGCCTGGATACGATCACCAGCCCCGCGCCCATACCCTCAAGTATGCTGTTGGGCATTCCTTCTCCATAACTGGTGGGGAAAAGCATGATTCCGCACCTGTTCAGAACCTGGCTTTTTTTCTCCTGCTCCAGCCAGCCGGTAAAGAGTATGGTCTCTTCCAGTCCACGGGATGAAACGTACTGCTGCAACTGTGGCAGCAATGGCCCGTCTCCAACCATGTACAGTTTTATGTCAGGGAATTCTGTAGCAAGAATTTCAACCGTTTTGACTGCGGTAAAACAGCCTTTGCCCTCGGCAAAGCGGGAGAGATACATCAGGTTTGCATAGTTGGTGTGTGTCTCTTCCCCCGTTTCTTCGTAGGTTGTTGTTTCAAGTATGATGCTGTGGGGACAATATCCCCACGAGATCAGCAGGTCCCTGTAGTGACGAGATAAAACCAGGCACTTGTCGGGATTGAAGACGAGGCGGATCAGGCTCCGACACTTCCGGTTGACGAAGTTTGTGGTTTCCTCGTTCCATCCGCGAAAGAACACCATGGTTTTCTTGTTGAATACTCTTTTAGCCAGGATGTGGTAGATGCCGTCTCGGACGAGTGACTTTACGTCAAAAGAAGGGTTTATAACTATCAGATCATGCCGTTTGAACCGTGCAAGCAGGCTGGTCGCGTCCAGGATACCTGTGTATACGCGTCGTGCGAGACCTGGTGCGGAGCCGCACCTGCCGACGGGAAAAAAAGACACGTCGACAGTATCGGATCTGAAGTGTTTATTTACGAGCGAATAATAGTGTGCCACGCCCCCTCTTTCAGATAGGTGAGGGCAAAGAATCAAGACGCTTTTGGGCATGATCCCTCCCTTTCCGGCGTCACGCTCATAATGATCTGAATAACTCCACAAGCAGCCTGCCGTTGTTCAAAGGATTGAAATACATACGGCATTTCTCTCTGCCCGAGCGGCCGATCCGGATCGCATGGTCCTGTTGTGTGATGAGAAACCTGATGGCCTCCTCGATGTCCCGTACATCCCCTGGTGTCGTGAGCAGTGCGTCCTTCATATGCTCCAGGTACCGGGTTACGTCGCTGTTTCTTGATGCGATAACCGGATTTCCCGTTGCCAGGTACTCGCCAAGTTTGAAGGGAAAGCCGGCATTGGCGAAATCGGTGCTCGTTCTTGTCATGCACAAGATATCCGCGTCACGGAGAAAATCGTAGAACTGCTCATCATCGAGATACCCTACCAGGTGTATTGCCGGGTTCCTCTCGATTCTCTTCCTGATATGGGCCATGCGTTCATCACTTCCCTTTCCGGTAAGGAACAGCTTGATATCCTCCGTGGTGTCCCGCACGGATTCGAAGGCGTCTATGAGGTCGTCCACTCCATCCTTGGTGGCAAAACTGCCCGAGTATACGAGTCTGACCGGTGAATGAAAGCAGTGCTTATGCGGGCCGTCATCTGCTTGTGCCGACACCGGGATCAGTCGTATGGATTCCCTGTTGCGACATAACGTGGAATATTTTTTGTACAGGTGCGTTGAAATGACGACGACCCCATCGGCGATGAGGTGTAAAAAACGCTCGAATAATGAAATGGATTTTACTTTTATCCTGGAAAGACGGGACAACCCTCCGCCAAACACGGCATAGTCCTCGACGATATCAAAAACTACTCTGTATCCGAGCAATTTGGCCGTTACGACGAACACGATGTTTTCGATACTCGGGCTGCCATAGCAAAAGCATATATTCTTGCTCTTCCGTACTTTCCAGCGCAGCAGGCAGATGAATCCTTCCCACAGGTAGAGCGGAAGACGCCAAACCAGACGCACATCTGGCGTCAAACCGCTCCCGATTTTTCTGTACAGTGTCCCTCGGTACCATCCCGACGATTCTTGGGGTGACACCTCCTTCGCGCCCCGATCCAACAGCAACAGGGTAACGGTGAATCCATGGCTTTGCAGAGCATCAATGAAATGCTGCACTCGTTTCGTTGCGGCCATTCCCTGGGGGTAGGAAAATCTTCCCACAATGACAACGTTTATGTCTTCTCCCGCAGGAAGAGGGCGCGTCGATAGGGACTCATGATTCATTGTCGTCATCTTGAGCGTCATCGGCGAGATAGCCGTGGCATCTGCCGGCCAGCAGACAAAGAAAATAGCTGTAAGGGGTTAAAGATGGATGGGAATAAGTGCTTACCCCAAGGCAGGCAATCCCCCACAGGATCAGCAATGCCGAGGCAGCGGCATCGTCTTCCCGGGCTCCCCTGAAGTATGCCCGGAATCCGGGGACGATAATCAGGATGATGTAGGGGATAAGGATGGGCACGCCACCGATAAACGCCATCCACACGAACGAATTGTCGAAATACTGGTACTCCTCGTCGCCGAAAAACCAAGTGCCGTTTGGCCCTCGCCCCAGAATCAAATCGGAAGCCGGAACCTGATCGAAAAACTCCAGGTACTGGCCGGTGCGGGTGTCGTCATACATGCGCTCTCCCAGCATGCCGAAGGCTGTACCAACTTCTTTCTGGAACAGCACACCGGCGACCAGAAGTAAAGCCAGTATGGACAAGATGACTTTGCCGCGGACAAAACGTGGTTCATCACCCTCGTCGCTGGAAGGGGACCTGATGAACAAAAAAGCCGTGAGCAGGAGAATTGCCATGAGAATCCATGAACGGGTCTGGGTAAAGATGGCGGTACACAGGAATGCGATATAGGGAAATGCCCGGACGTATAGTCTCCATCCTGTTGCTTTTCTCGATGTCAGCAGGGTCCAGCCGGCAAACCAGGCCAGAACGATCATAATCAGCACGGGGCCGGATTCGAACCTCACATCGATTTCCCTGTGCGTTGCAACGGCATACATTGCCAGGGCGGCCGTAAGGTATGAGAGGGTCGTGCTGACCGATCCGAGGAGACGCCATATCGTTTGTTTCATGCCGGCAAAGAGCAGAATACAGGAAAGCCAGACCAGGGGGCCGGTCGCTCCCAGCGCCTTCCAGGAAAGATAGTCTTTCAGTTCGTAGGTGACGAGTGCCCAGCAGATACTTGCCGTCTGCATCGTCCAGAACGCAATTTTGGCCGACGGGCACAGCCTTCTGTATTGGCCGGAAACGGCCGCCAGCATACCCGCGCCAATGACCGACACTATGCCCGTTGCATGCAGGAGGTAGTAGAGCGCCGGCTTGCTCTGCGGATCGTGGTAGGCGTTATCCGGGTTGATGCCGACGGTCAGCGCCACCATCATCGCCGCGCACCATGATGCAATCAGGGCGATGGAGGCGAGCAGCGAGACGGTTCCGTCGAAACGGTACTCATCGTCGTCAGGGAGATAGTCCATACATCCTTCCGCATGCTCGTTGACCTGTTGTGACATGATGACCTCACTCGTGGCTTTGCCCATTGTCGGGCTATCCCCTTCTCGAAAACCGCACCAGGGCAAGCAGCAACAGGCTCGTCCCGATGGAATAACTGTGCAGGTGAGCAAGCGCCAGTGTCCGGGAACATGCGGCCATTCCGGCAAAACATAACAGCAGCAAGAGTCCGCCACGCACGATGTCCAGGAAAAACATCTGTTTCGACTGCTCGCCAGCCCATAATCCTGCTGAGGCTATCGTCCACGCCGCACTCACGCAACTGGTAAGGGCAATAATCCGCAAGACGTCATACCCTCTGGCAAACTCGGGCCCATACCAGACCATCAGTTGTTCGGAAAACAGATACACCGGAAACGACAGTAGCAGCACAAAAAGCGTACCCATTCCCCCCGCCCCCAGAAGAGTCTTCCTGAAACCGCTTCTGTTGCCGGTCGCATACAGGTTCGACAGGAGGGGGACCGTAACCTGGAAAATCCTCTGGGGAATGAAGATGATAATATTCTGGAGCCGTTGCGCCGCGTTGAACAGGGCGAATTCCGGGACTCCCCCGGGTTGGCGCACCAGCAGTATCCCGGCGAACCAGTTGGTCAGGTTCATGGCCATTCCGCTCAGCCAGACCAGTGCGGACATCCGCAGGATACTACGTTCTCCCCAGGCTCCGTGATAGCTTATTGCGATGGAGAAGCCCGCGCACTGTGTTCTGATGTACCATTGTCCGAAGATACAGCCGACCAGGCTTATGATGGCGAATGCAACGATTGCTCCGTACAGGCCGGCGGAGTACGCCCCCATGATAACGACGGGCAGGAGAAACAATGCCTGCCAGATGCTGATCCGGGCACTTCGGTTAAATGCTTCAAGTCCCGCCAGGATGCGCAACTGGATGCTGTTAATCATCTCACAGATGAGCCACAGCGCAGCGAGTCGCAATTCCGTAGAAATGCTGCTTCCCGGTAGAAGCTTTCTCGAAATACTTTGCGAAAACAGAGCCAGACAGGCTCCCGCCATACATGCCATGGCACAGGTAAACGCCAGGGAAAAACCTATGATGCGTCCGGCTCTTTTCGGGTCGGTGGTTCTGGTTCTTGCAACATACGTGGTGCTTGAGAGGCCTATCCCTGCCTGTCCAAAGCCGCTTAGCATCAGTATCGTGCCCTGAACAACCGCCAGTTTCCCGAAATCCGCAATGCCAAGGAAGCGCGCCGCCACGATCCCCGCAAGAAACTGCGCCCCCTGTCTCAAGGATGATCCCAGCACGACCCATGCCATGCCGCGAGCAAAGCGCTCGCGCAACGAGTTGTCCGGGAAGTGCCGTGAAAACAGCTGGCCGAAGAAGCGGAGTACTCCCATGGCTGTTCATCGCTTTCCGTGTGCTGACACAAAGGGAGGAACGTTGCTTTTCGTTGTTTCACGGCCACGGATCAGCAGCCCCATGGCTGGGCTGATGGTGTCAAATCCGTTCCGGAAGCACATTGGTGGTGTCACCGGGGAGAAACGTTCCCCTTGTTCAGTGAACGCGGCAGGCCCGTTGCACTGTTATGTCTAACTGCCGGGGCTTCTTTCCAGCAATTCCAGGATCTTCTCGACGATCGCTTTCAGCGCTGGACGGTTCTCCCGGTCTGGGGAAGCAGGTCGTGCCCATTTGCGGAGAGTCACCCGGGTGTTCAGGTCCTCCGCGTTTTCCAGAAGCGTCAGCCGGCCACTCTTAGACAGATACCTGTCCACCGCGCCTATCTCTCCTCTGAATATGCTGTAAACCGGTACACCCAACGCCGCTGCCTCGCGATTCATGGTACCGCCACCACTGATAACGAGATCCGAATACCAGATCAGGTTGAGTCCGTCCAGCACCCGGTCGGGGATCACGACTTTCCGCTCACTGATCAGGGCAGGCCATGTTTTGCCTATGTAATCCGTCTGGTGGTCGTTTCTGGGTAATATCACCATGCGGAGATTGTCGATTCCGGCGAGCCAGGTGATGGTGGCATGAAACAGATCGTCACTCTTGGGATTATGGTAGTGGGCTTCGTTTGCGGGAGGGCGGATGGTGACTACGATCTCGTTTTCGGAGATGCCCAGTTCCGACAGTATGCCCGCTTGTGGGATGAAAGCGGGAACGTAGACATCTTCCTTTATGCCGGGATAGGTGCTGATACGGGAGGGATTCCGCCAATGCTGTTCAGCGGGGATGGTATCCGGGACCATCAGCCAGTCTGAACTGAGAAACAAGGGCATTTTGTTGGCATGCTCGTAATCTGAGAGCTGGAGCGCGGGAATGTGCAGCATCTTTGCCGCGAGCAGCTGGGAGCGGGAACCGTGGGCAACTGCAAGGGAGGGAAGGGGGGTACCCATGCTTTGTTTCATCTGCAGTGCCCGTATCACGGCCCCCAGGATCTTGAACAGTTTGTGCTTTCCGTAGTGATGTCCGATTCTCTGGTAGGTGAGACCGTACAGGTCGGCCAGTCCGCAGACCTGGAAGCAGTCGCGTGCGGTAATGATTACCCCGTAACCATATCCCCGCAGCTCGTCGATGATCGGCTTGAAGAAGGGGACATGGGGTGAATTTTCCAGGTCAATCCACAGCGTTTTGTTTTTCGCGTTCATGGTTGTGGTTCCTCGGTGCGGGAAAGGGAACGTGAAACGGAAACCAACCCTTCATTCCGCTGCTGGATTTGATATGTGTATGCGGATACTACTCCACCCGTTCGAGCCATTCCTCGCGCCAGAAGAAGAAACAGCTGCGGTCACAGGCTCCGAAATCCCTGGTCCCTTGGCAGATGACTCCCTCCAGAATGACGATCCCCCTGCATTTCTTGACACGGTAGTCCCGCTCGTCGAGGAATTTATCCACCCGCTTCAGGACGTTCTGTCTCGTGCCGCAGTATGGCCACATCTCCTGCATGAACGAGCAGCCGCCCAGCTGGTGCCAGTTATTCAGGGTTTGCATGATTTCCTGTTGCGACTTGACGCGCACGGTATCCCCGGCTTGCAGAGGAGGGGCTGCCGGTCCGCGGGCCTCGATGGAACGGTCGCTTTTCCATTGGAAAAGCAGTTTGCGGAGGAAATAGTAGCGCCTTTTCAGTATCCGTTTGATGCGGTTCCGAAGCTGCCAGAGTCTTTCGAAGATCCCCTGTCTCTCCACGATATCCGGGATGGAAAAAATCTGGCAGGGGTGCTGCGCGCCTGAACGCGGGGAGGGCGTCATGTCGGGCCGAGCTTGTACGCTTTTGTGGTTTTTCGTGGGCATGGCTGGACTCCAACGGAGAGTTCGGCTCGTCATGACGAGCCATTGCGGTGGATGTTCACAGGTAGTTGTAAAATAAGCGTCCCAGCTGGATCAGCAGGGTGTCGGGCATGTGGGGACAGACTTTCCTCAGGATGCGGTACTGGAATGAACGCTCTTTTGATTCATAGTCGTCGTTTTCCTGTCCTGGACAATAACTGTGAGTAATATCATCGAGTTTCGTTCCCCAGTGTTTTTTGAATTCCATCAAGGCACTGTTGGTGGGGGAGGTGGCGCCGAAGTCGAAAACAGCGTACCCCTCCTCCCGGGCGGCCTTGATGGCTTCCCAGAACAGGTAGTGATTGGGGCTTATGTCGCGGCAGCCGGCATCCCAGGCAAGGAATTCAGCGGAAACGCGGTCCCGGAATTTGAACAGGATCAACCCCGACAGGATGCGCTGTTGCTGCTTGGCGAGCAGGAGTGACATGGTGCCACGTGCGCCGAATTCCCGCCAGAGTGAGCTCAGGAAGCGGTATGGTTGCGGAGGAAAACCAAGACGTTTTCGCGTCTTGACGAACAACCTGAAAAACGATCTCAGGTCAGACTCATCCTGGCCGGCAACCAGGCTCAGGCCGCTGCTTGCTGCCCGGGTGATTCTCTGCCTGACGCAGGAGCGATGGAACGAACGGAACAGCTCTTCTTGGCTCTTGTCCAGATCGATGGAGTGGGTTTTCAGGAAATGGTGCCTGCTGAATCGATCGTCGTTCAGCAGCGCAGTTGCTTCAAGACTCCGAATTTCAAGTGACGGCACGCTCCTCTGCCGATGCAACCCGAGGGCGGCATCCACGAGGGTGCACAGGTCGGCGGCGGATGAAACAAGGGGATCGCACAGTGTCGCGTGGGGTATGCTTATCAGCCGGCGACCGGAGACCCAGCCTCTCCGCTCGAACAGCGGCAGAGCCGCCCTCAGGCCGGTCTCGTTCTGATCGGACAGAGCCAGGCAGTACCCCTTCACATTTGAGAAACTCGCCTCAAGCGCTTTTTTCCAGCCGGCAGTATGGGCGATCTTCCCGAAGGGGTGTCGTTCCACGAAGGCATCCCAACGTGGGTCGCTGAGCGGATCGAGCAGAAACACTTCCCCGTTGCCGTTCCCCTGTATGTCCAGACCTGGTGCAGCTCCGTGAACAGCCATCACCGCACCTACCTCTCTCCGGGGGATCGCTCTCTCCAGAAACGGGCCATCTCCCGCGGCAGTACATGCCAACAGTGGTTTCCGTGGCGCTCCCTGACGTATTCCAGGAAGCGTTTGTAGTGTTCCACGCAGTAGCTGGAGCAGTTGCGTGTCTGCCCTGAAAAATCCATGTAATCGGGATGGGTGTTTATAAGCGCCATGCCGCCATGCTCGCAAATCCAGTCCAGTTTCCGTTGCCAGAGATCAATGGTTCTCTCCTTGAAGAGAACGAACAGGGTGAAATCCTGGGGGAGCGTATAAGGTAATTCCACGTATCCCATGCGCTTGCCGCCGGGATTTGCCGGTACCCAAAACGGGAAGATCGTCCGCATGCCGTCGGGTTGAGGCTCAAAGGGGTCGGTGTCGAATGTCGAGGCATCGTAGGCAATGTCCAGGTCGTGAAGCCACGTAAGGTTGTGATACATGCAGGGGGACCGGAATCCCACCGCTCCCCATTTCTTGAGATACCCATTGATTACCGCAGCCTGAAACGCGAACTTTTCTCTCGATTCGTACATGCTCCGATCGTGCCAGAGACCGTGGATTCCCACCTCAAAGCCGTCGTTCTCCAATCGGCTGCGCACCTCAGGGGAGACGTTGTTGGTGATGACGAAGTTGAACGACGACCGGAATCCCAGGTCTTTTTCCATGTCGGCCAGCAGTCGGCATGTTTCCTGTCCCCTCGCGGATTCCACATCGTGGGTCAACACCAGGGCGAAGCGCTTGTTCTCGGGCCATCCGTCCCAGTTGTCGGGAATCGTGCCCGCCCGTCTGTCGATGGGCCACGCGTTTCTGTGAAGCCATCGCCTGAACAGGTTGATCCGGCTTCTGACGATGATCTGCACCGGCCTCGGGATAAACGGCTTGAGCTGATAGTATGAATCCACAAATACCCGTTTCATCCCGAGTCCTTTTCATCCTCGCGCCGTTCAGGCTCCTGCCCGCTCTCCGCCGGGACGCAATTTGCCTTCGACGAATGCCGCGACCCTGTTGATGGAGTCGAGGTTTTCCGGGGTGAGCTCCTCGTCGGAAACGACGATGGCATACTTCTCTTCGATGAACGAGACCAGCTGCATGATCCCCGTTGAATCGATCAGCCCTTCTTCCAGAAAGGAGCAGTCGTCCGTCAGGCCGTGCTCTTCTCCGAAGAGATAACTGTCTACTATAAAGGCTCGTATCGTTTCACTGATGCCCACAGGATTGTCGCCTCCCCCCATGTCGCTTCCGGGTGTCACGGTGTGTGTGAAAGTATACCATCTTCCACCAGAAGCGGTGGAAGATGGAGATAACGGGTGGTGCCGCGTTTGGTGTCGATGTCCCGGTAGATCGTTTCAACCTGCTCCGTTGTCATACCCAGTGCATCGGCTATTTCGTTCGTCGGCACCTGGTTGGTTCTGCCGAAGAGGCAGAGATCCATCTGTCCGTAGGGGAGAGAAAAGTAGAATTCATCCTGGGTCTGCTCCAGAGAATAGGTGTCGGTGGTTGGCGTGCGTCGCCTGATTTCGTCCGGTATACCGAAATACTCCCCCAGCTGGTACACCTGTGACTTGTACAGATGGGCAATCGGCTTGATGTCCGCGGCTCCGTCACCGAGTTTTACGAAGAATCCCTGATCGTACTCCAGGCGATTGGGGGTTCCGGCAACAGCATAATTGAGACGGTCCGCATGGTAGTATTCCAGCATTTTCCGTATGCGCTGTTTGAAGTTGGTGGCGGCGACTATTTCCAGGTACGGCTCAAGGGAGAGGCGCTTTCTGATGGGCGCTCCCGCCTCCGGCCGGGCTACAAGGTAGAAGGAGGCGTAGGCCCGCCGCTCCAGAACGTTTGACAGCACGATCTTGGATCGCCAGCCCGGGCCGTATTCGGGGATTGCCCGGCGGACCGCGGAATCGTACTTGTGGTAGAATCCGACCGCATCGAGTATGGGGGTGATCTCTTCCGTGAACGTTGCTATGCCCAGATGGGCCGCCACCATGCTGCCCAGGCGCAGGGAGTCGGCGGAGGAGTCCCGCTCGGGCATCATGAGACCGAATACCCTGTCCGGGCCCAGCGCCCTGACCGCCAGCGCCGCGGTTACGCTGCTGTCGATTCCGCCGGAGAGCCCGATCACCAGCCCGCGCCGTTTGAACTGCCGCAGCATCGTCTCGCGGATCATGCGGCTGATCCGCGCGGTTTCTCCTTCCGGGTCAATGCGCAACGCCTCGCGCAGATCGTGCACCGTCCGTTTCATTGTCATCCTTCTCCGTTTACCTGTGTAGGGGACCTGCGTCGCGCGGCGCCCGTTACTGGCGGTGCCGGTAGCTGCCGTCCGGGTCGTCTCCATACCGTTTCAGGCCGAACAGAAAATGCCGGTAATCCACGGTACCGTCATGTATCAGCGGATGGGTAATCTGCGCCAGGGGAGCGCACGGCGCATGGCCGTACAGGACGCCGGGGGGCACGTTTCTGGTTACGACGCTTCCGGCGGTCACCACCGCCCCTTCGCCAATGGTTACGTCATTGAGGATGATGCAGCCGGGGCCGATGTACGCGTTATTCCCGATGCATACCTTGCCGGCTTTTTCGTGCGTTCGGTATCCCCCCAGGTAGAAATGGGCGAATATGGTGCATCTGAGCCCTATTATGACGTTGTCTCCGATGGCCACGTTTTCGGGGTGGAGCTCGTCTATGTACACGTACTGGCTTATCCAGACCCCGGAGCCGATCCGGACTCCCCGTTTCCTGTGCAGCCATGGCCGCAGCGAGTAGCCGCCCGGAACGACCATGGCCAGCTTGCCGAGCAATCGTTTCTGAAGTGCCATCATGGTGAACTCTCCGCTGAACACTCCCCGCGTTGACTGAGATGAGTCGAAGCCGCTCCCGGTCAGGGTAAATCGAACAGTTCACGGCAGGCGGAACGGTTAATTTTGCCGTTCGCGTTCTTTGGCAGCGCTGTAACGAATCTGATATCCGTGGGAAGCTTGTGCCTGGGCAGTGCCCGCATGCACCGCGCAAGCACGCTTTTGGGATCGGTGCTCCCGTCGATGGGAGCGACCAGGGCTACGAGCCGTGTTCCCAGAAGGAAATCCTCGACGCCGATCACGGCCGTTTCCATGACCAGTTCAGTGGCCATGAGTGCGTCTTCGATCTCTTGGATGCTGATGCGATGACCTCCCACCTTCAGCAGGTCGTTCCTGCGGCCGGTCACGTACAGGTACCCCTCTTCGTCCATGAATCCCATGTCGCCGGTATGGTAGCCGTTTATATCCAGGACGTGGGAGCTGCCTGTGTCATCCATCCAGTACCCCAGCATGATGTTGGGGCCCTGGGCAACCAGTTCGCCGGTGGTCCCGCACGGCACCTCGTTCCCCTGTTCATCCAGGATCCGGATACAGACCCCCTGGATGGGCTTGCCGATGGATTCGATTTTGTTCCTCAGCCGTTCCGGCTCCACATAGGTCAGGCGTGCCGCGGCCTCCGTGGCTCCGTACATGATGTACAGCTTCGTATGGGATGGCAGCACCTGCAACAGCCTCTCCTTGAGCTGGCGGGACATGTGCCCGCCCGCCTGAGAACAGTAGCGGAGTGCCGGGAGTTTGTCCTGGAACAGGGCCAGCGGTGATCTGTGCAGAAGGTAGGCATAGGTGGAGGGGACTCCTGAGAAGCCGGTGACGCGCTCTTTCGCCATTTGCTCGATAACGCAGGCCGGAAAGGCAAAGCGGTTGTTGACGACAACTGTGCCGGCAACGGCAACATGGGTATTGAGGAGTGAGGCGCCCATGACATAGAAGAAAGGCAGAACCACCATCTGAATGTCATCATCACTCAGGTGCAGGTACTGGATGATGGCACTGGTATTGGAGGAGATGTTCCGGTGGGACAGCATGACCCCCTTGGGCTTTCCCGTGGAGCCTGAGGTGTAGACGATGCTGGCCAGCGATGAGTCAGCCAAGGATAGTCCCGGGTTGTCGGTCGCTCTCCCGCGAATTACATCCTGCCAGGCATGGACGTGGTCCGTAGAGGCTTTCCGGCCGGGCTCCGGCCGGGAGAGCAGCTGGCTGACTCCCTCCGCGGCAGCGGTCTCGCGGAGAGTTCTTTCAAGTTTTCCGCTGGCCAGAATCGCCCGGGGGCGGATTTCCCGCAGCAGGGCATCCAGGCTGTCCGTCCCCGTGTCGCAGTTCAGGGGGACCGCGGCGGCGCCCACCTTGAGTGCGCCGTAGTAGCTGACGACATATTCCAGGCTGTTTCTGAACAGGATCAGGATTCTGTCGCCGACGGAGACCCCCTGGTTCAGCAGCCATGATGCCAGCTCGTTGGCCATGGTGTTGAGCCGTGCGTATGTCGTGCGCGTTTCTTCATGGATGAGGGCTGTTTTGTCCGGATGTGCCGTGGCGCTGGCTTCCAGAAACTCGTGGACTAGTGGTCGTGTCTGGTTGTTCATGGGGGCACCTCCGCGTGGTGCTGGCATACTTTTACGGCCGGCCCGGTTCGGGCTGACCTGTTCGTACAGCCCTATCGTTCTCTCATCCCGTTGCCTGGTCGCCTCGGGATATTTACGATGCGGGGGGAACCGGTGGTCGCGTCGATTATTCTGTCCGGCTCCAGCGCGTCGGTTCCCCGAGCGGGATTCGCATCCACGAACTGCTGATGGAGGATCTGGGTGGAGAGTATGCCGATCAGGGCCATGTTCTGTGCTTCGGTCGTGAACCCGTTGGCTTGCCCGCGGTACCTGGCGAAGAGGCTGCCGACACGGTTGACGTTGAAGTAGCCGCTCTGTTTCAGCTGTGCCGCCGATAACAGGGCGTTCACATAACCGCCGTCCGGCTCCGTATGGAGGGAAAACAGCTCGCGCACGGGCGCCCGGTACGGTTGCTTGGGACGCCTCGTAATCTGCCAGGGGAGTAGCTCCTGGAATGCTTTCTTGAGGATGTACTTTTCGTTCAGCCCTTTCAGTTTCCAGGTTCCGGGCAGTCTCAGGGAAAAATCGATCAGCCTGAAATCCAGGAAGGGGTGGCGCGCCTCCACCGAGTGGGCCATTGCCACCCTGTCCCCCTGGCTGGAGAGGAGGTAGGTGGAGAGAAAGAGCTCCATTTCGAGTTCCTGAGCCCGCGACAGCAGGTCTTGCTCGGAAAAGCCGGGCGGCAGGCCGCGGTTCAGCTCTTCGATGGGATCGTAGCCGTCCAGCGCATCCATGAGGTCGTCGGAGAAAAAAACCATGTTTTTTCGGCTGTTGTTCCAGCGCGGCATGTGCGAGAAGAGCGGATCTTTCAGCTGCTCCTCGCTGACGGAGAAGAAGCTTTGCAGGTAGTGTTTGACGCGCGAAGGATTGTCAAACACATAGGGATAGAGTCGTTGCAGCAGCAGCGGTCGCCAGGTTGATGCGGGCTGTTTTGCCCAGAAGGCGCGCACCTTGGCCTCTTTGAACAGGTTGTAGCCGCCAAAGAGCTCGTCCGCTCCCTCGCCGCAGAGCACGACCTTGAACCCTTCGGCCTGTACCCGTCGCGACAGGAGCAAGAGCGGCACCGGCGCCGTGCGCAGCAACGGTGATTCACAGTGCCAGATGGTCTGGGGCAGGAAACGGAGGATCTGTCCGTTGTCAATCAGTTCTCTGCGGTGATCGACGCCGATCGTGCGAATCAATTCGTCCTGAAAGGAGGTCTCGTCGAAGGAGGTTTCCTGGAAGCCCATGGAAAAGGTCGTTAGCCGGTCACCGGTATGCCTGGCGGCGAGCGCGGTGATAATGGAGGAATCCAGACCTCCGCTCAGGTAGGCTCCCACCGGGACATCAGCCCGCAGCCGTATCCTCACGGCATCGTCAAGCAAGTCCCGAAGCTCATCCACCGCATCATCCAGCGAGCGGTTCCGCACTTGGTCCGGGGCGTACTGGGTCAGACGCCAGTATGGCTGGGGAGTGGTCGGGACATCCCTGACCAGCATGCAGTGCCCTGGCGGAAGTTCCCGGATATCCCTGAAGACGGTTCTTCCCGGCAGGGTTGACCAGAAGGTAAAAACTTGGGCAAGCGCCCGGGGCTCCAGCGGGCGCGCACCGTCAGCGGCGAGAATCGCCTTGATCTCCGACGCGAAGAGAAACCTTCCCCCGGAAAAGGTGTAGTAGAGCGGCCGGATGCCGATCCTGTCCCTGGCCAGGAACAGTTTTTGGCCGCGGGAATCCCAGATGGCCAATGAAAACTGTCCGTTGATCCTGTGCAGACAGTCGGCTCCCTGCTCTTCGTACAGGTGCAGCACCACTTCCGTGTCGGTTTCCGTAGAAAATCGGTGTCCTCGCTTTCGTAGTTCCTCCCTTAGCTCGACGTAGTTGAAGGCTTCTCCGTTGTAGACTATCCAGAGCGTACCGTCTTCGTTGCCGATGGGTTGCGTGCCGCCGGGAATGCCGATGATGCTTAACCGCAGATTGCCGAGGGCGGCGCGTCCGTCCAGGTATATCCCGGTTTCGTCCGGGCCACGGTGCCGCATGGGCGAGAGCATCATCATGACCTGCTCCAGGGGTGGCGAGGCATGCCCCGCAAGATGCAGTATTCCCCCTATGCCGCACATAGCCCCTCTCCTTGCGGTGCATCCGCCGTGGGCGTTGTTTGCCTGCTATAGTCGCCGGTACAGACCGGAGGGCAGGGTACTCATCAGGCAGGCTATCAGCCGGTACCATGCCGGAATGTAGGCGACCCGTTTCCTGTGTTCGATCGCCCCGCAGATCTGTCGGGCGGCGGTATCAACGGGCGTGACGAGCAGGCTGTTCCTTTTCGACGTCAGTGACGTGGCGACAAACCCCGGACGTATGTCGGTGACGGCAATATCGATGCGTCGTTTCTGTGCGTTGAACCTGAGTCCTTCCAGATAGTTTGACAGAAAGGCCTTGGACGCGTTGTAGGCCGGGGACTTGCTGCCGCCACGCAGGGCCTTGAAGGAGGAGATGCCCACGATATGCCCACCGCCCCTCAGCCTGAAGTAGTGAAAGGCCTGGTCCAGTACCGCCGCGACTCCCGTGACATTGATGCCGATGGTATCCCGTTCCTGTTGCCAGTTGATGTCGGGATTAGCCGGACACACTGCCGCGCAGACGATTACCATGTCGGTGCCGTTCATCTCCTCCACAAGTTCCGCCAGCAGCTGCATCGCCCCGACCGGATCGGCTATGTCGATCCGCTTTATGAACGATTTCTCCGCCAGCTGTCCCTGGAGCTCCTCCAGCAGCGCCGTGCGCCTGGCTGCCAGGCCGAGCAGGTAGCCCTTTGCGGAAAGCACATTCGCAAGTTCCTTGCCGATACCGGAAGAGGCGCCGATTATGATTGCCTTTTTCATCATGGGATTCGGCTCCGCTCTCCCGAAGGAGCGCAGTGGGGTGTCGTGTCACTGGACGGCCCGCTGGGGGAAGGTCAGCCCACATGACGGTAGAGAAACTTTCCGATGAGCTCCGCGACGCCTGTCGGCAACATCCTGAACAGACGGAAGGAACGCTGCGTCGGGAGAACGTCTCTCCTCAGGAAACATCCCGTGGACGGGATGAAACGGTAATAGTGGATGATGCGCTCCTCTGCTCCCCAGCCGCTCTTGAACTGCCTGAGCCCCGCGTTTTCCCGGTCGGTCCTGCCAAGGCAGAGGGAGTGGAACCCCTTCTCCGCATACCACCTGATCGCCTCCCAGATCACCAGGTTGTTGGCCCTCAGGTTCTGGGCGCTCCGGTCCGAGGCTCCGTATTTGTACAGGGCTTGGTCACCCAGATGGAAAAAAACCGCACCGGCAATCACCGTGCCTCCGTGGGAGGCGAGCACGACCGTGCCGAATCCCGGGGAGATGATGCAGTCATGGATATTTTTAAAGAACAGGGGGGGCTGGGGCGGCAGACCATGGGCCTTGCGGGTCATGCCGTTCAGACGGCGAAATTCTTCCAGCGCGGCGAAACTGTCACAGATTTCCACCTTCACCCCGGCCCTGACGGCCTTGTGGATGTTTCTGGCGGTGCTGTCCCTGAACCGAACCGCAACCCTGTCCGGGTCGGGTGTCAGGGAGAGCACGTGCCGGTAGTAACTGGAAAAGGAGGGAGCACCACAGGTGACGCAGCCCTGCCCCCTGAGCTCAAGGTAGCGCCAGCGGGCTTGTCTGCCGTACTGGATCAGCGCGGCGCAGGCATCCGTGGAGGATACTCCCGGGGCTGCCAGTGCCTCGCAGTAATCGGTAAAGGGGAGCGAAACCCCTCTGTTCCCGGTCAGGACGCTGGCAACTTCCATTACCGGGATGAGGCAGAGCAGCTTGTCGCCGTCGAACAGCGCAAAGTAGCGCGGGCGGTAGCCGTATGATCTGTTCAGGACCTGTGCCCAGTTGGCGGAGTGAAAAATGGAGTGTCCCGGCAGGGAACATACCAGGTCGTTCCATGCCGGATAGCTCAACGGATCCACCATGCGCACCGACGCGCGGCCGGGCTCTACCCAGGGGGAGTCAGCCCCCTGGACAGCCTCAACAAAGCGGGGGGGCGCCATCCGTACGTAGGTCATCGGTTCTTCCGCGGACAGATACCGCATGGCTTCCACCTCGTGGCGTCATGATCAACCCATAACCGCACGCCGTGTCTCCCGGGCCACGCGTTCGATCTGCTCGTCGTCAAGCTCGGGATACATGGGCAGGGAAAGGAGCCGTTCGGCGCTCCGTTCCGCCACGGGGAAGCTCCCCCGTTTCTGCCCGGCCGGGGCATAGGCCTCCTGCAGGTGAATCGGCAGCGGATAGTGGATGCCGCAGCCGACTCCCCGCTCGGTCAGGCGCGCCAGGACCCGATCCCTGTTTCCCACCCGGATCGCGTAGATGTGATAGATGTGCCGCGCATACTCCTTCTCCACCGGCAGCATGATCTCCTCCTGGCCGTGCAGAAGATCGTGGTACAGCGCCGCATGCCGCCGCCTATTTTCATTCCACAACGCAAGATGTTTCAGCTTCACGCCAAGGACCGCTCCCTGGATTCCGTCCATACGGCCGTTCCAGCCGATCATGCGGTGATAGTATTTGCGTGACTGGCCGTGGTCCCGCATCATGGCGATGGCGCGAGCCAGCTCGGCGTTGTTGGTCGTTACCGCGCCCGCCTCTCCGTAGGCGCCCAGGTTTTTGCCCGGATAGAAGCTGAAGCAGGCGGCCTCGCCGATGGAGCCTACCGGCTTGTTCTTATAGAGGGCTCCATGGGCTTGGCAGGCATCCTCGATAACCACAATGCCGTGGCGTTTGGCAAAGGCCATGATGGGATCCATGTCCGCGGCCTGCCCGAAGAGATGCACCGGGATAATGGCCTTTGTGTTCGGCGTGAGGGCCGCGTCGAGCAGGCCGGGGTCGAGTGTGCAGCTGTTCTCCTCCACATCGACGAATACCGGGCGCGCGCCGCACAGGCTGATGGCTTCGGCGGTGGCGATGAAGCTGTTGGGTACGGTGATGACCTCGTCACCCGTTCCGATGCCCAGGCAGATCAGGGTCATCCAAAGCGCCGACGTGCCGCTGCTGACCGCCACCGCATGGTCGCAGCCGCAGAACCGGGCGAACTCCTGCTCGAACTGTTCCACAAAAGGGCCACCGACGAAGGAGGTGCTGTCCAGCACCTGTTCGATCGCCGCCGTGATTTCGCCGCGGATCGACTGATACTGGGCATGGAGATCGAGAAACGGTATGTGTGCCATCCTGCGCTCCTTCGCTCTTGTGCATTTGCCTGCCGGCGGCACCTGCCCCGGTGTTGTTTCGCGGGTTCGCTGGCGGCTTCCTATGGTTCCAGGCTTCTCCGGAAGCGGGCCGGGTTACCCGCCACGACCGTGTTCGGCGGAACATCCCTGGTCACAACGCTGCCGGCGCCGATAATGGCATTTTCGCCCACCGTTATGCCGCACAGAAGCGTGACGCTGGAGCCGATGGAGGCTCCGCGCCTGACGATGGTCATACCGCACACCCAGTCCGCCTCAGTCTGAAGCGTTCCTTCGGCTGTTGTCGCCCGCGGTAGGAGATCATTGATGAAGGTGACGTTATGCCCCACGAAGACGTTATCTTCGATGACCACCCCCTCGCAGATGAAGGTGTGGCTGGATATCTTGCAGTTGCTTCCGATGCGGGCGTTTTTCTGGATCTCCACAAAGGCGCCGATTTTCGTGTTGTCTCCGATTTCGCAGCCGTACAGGTTGATGAATTTGGACAGGCTGACGTTTTTTCCCAGCCTGACATCCTCGGCGATGCAGAGATAGTCGCCCATGCCAGCCTCCTTGTGTGTCGGACAAACGTTACAGGCAGGTGGTTATACCACCGTTTTTCAGCGATTTGATCGACGCCTCCAGCATCCTGACGACTCTCATGCCGGCGATTCCGTCATTGATCGGCGTCGTGCCGCTGTTCACGCACTGGACGAAATAATCGGCCTCGTTTCTGAGCGCTTCGATCTGTTCGAAACGCGGCGCCCACATGTCTCCCATGCGGTAGTGCATCAGAAAGTTGTTCATGTTCTCCTTGCTGAGCCCGTTGCCGTTTTCCACCCCGCGGTCATAGACCCTGATCTTCTCGTCAGCCACTAGGTCATTCCAGACCAGCATCTTCTTGTGACCGCCGATCAGGGTGGTGCGGATCTTGACCGGTGATAACCAGTTGATGTTGATGTGGCCGATCAGGTTGCCGGGAAAATAGACCGTAATGTAGGCCACGTTTTCGATGCAGTTGTCGAAATGTGACATGCCGGTGGCTGCCACGGCCACCGGCTCCTGATTGGTCAGGTAGTGCATGATCGAGAAGTCATGCGGGGCCAGGTCCCAGACCACGTTGACGTCTTTCTGGAACAGTCCCAGGTTGATCCTGATGGAGTCGAAGTAGTACAGTTCGCCAAGCACGTCGTCGTCGATCAGTTGCTTGATCTTCTTCACCGCCCCGCAGAAGAGGAAGGTGTGGTCAACCATAATGATCAGCCGTTTCCGCTCGGCCAGTTCGATCAGCTCGGTTGCCTCGGCGGTGCTGGCGGTGAACGGCTTTTCGATGAAAACGTGCTTGCCGTTGAGAAGCGCCTTTCTGGCCAGGTCGAAGTGGGTTGAAACCGGGGTGACGATCGCCACGGCGTCGATTTCCGGCGACGCAATGGTACTCTCTTCATCCTGGGTGACATGCATGGCCGGAAACTCTTTTCTGACCCGCGAAAGTGCCTTCTGATCCCTGTCGCAGACCGTTACCACCGTTGCCCCTGGTGCGGAGCTGAAGTTCCTGACGATTTTGGGACCCCAGTAGCCGTAGCCGATTATGCCCAGATTCAGCATGAATGCTCACCTCTTTTCAGTCCCGCTCCTTGTCTCAGTAGGCACCTTTGCCGCGCAGCACCGCCAGGGGGGTTGCCAGAAGGATCTTGATGTCAAGCCACAGCGACCATGTCCGGATGTACTGCAGATCGAGCCGCACCATGGCGTCAAAGGTGGCGGAACTCCTGCCGCTCACCTGCCATAATCCCGTTATTCCCGGTTTCCGGGCCAGAATCCGGTTGAGGTGCCAGATATCGTACTCGGCGACCTCGTAGGGGATCGGCGGCCGCGGTCCCACCAGGGACATCTCTCCCTTGAGAACGTTGAAAAACTGGGGCAGTTCATCGATGCTGGAGCTGCGCAGGAACCGCCCGATGGGCGTCAGCCGCGGGTCGCGCCTTATCTTGTAGACCGCGTGGCCGCTCTCCGGAGCGGCCTGGGGATCCACCCGGTTGGAGATGAAGTCGCGGATGAAGTCGCGGTGGATCCTGTCGTCGTTATTGACCAGCATGGAGCGGAACTTCAGGAAGGTGAACGGCCTGCCAAACAGTCCAAGGCGGGTCTGCCGGTAGAGAACCGGCCCGGAAGAGGTTGTTTTGACCAGAAGCGCCGTGAAGATCAGCAGCGGCGAGAACAGCAGCAGAGCCAGGGAGCTGCCCAGCAGGTCCATGGCCCGTTTGGCGCCCTCGGCGGCTCGCCCGCCGGTGGCGTTATGAAACAGTTCAGGATAGAAGAACGGGTTGAAGCGGGGTGACTGTTCCCGGTCCGTATCTTCTCCCGGCTTTTCGGGGAACGCCAGAACCGAGAGCCCTATCTTTGCGTACCGCGCCGGAGAAAGATGGTCGCGGAGAAAACCGTCTGCCCTTCGTTCCACGATGCGGCTCGCCTGGTCGCGATCATCGCGCCGTATAATGGTAAAGACGATGCCCAGAATTTCGCCGGTCTGAAGCCAGCCGCACACATCGGTATCCCTGATGGGGACCTGCAATGGAGCGGACAGGAGTTTCAGCACCTCGTCCCTTTCCGTACCTTCCTCGACACGACTCAGGTCGATCAGCAGGAGCAGCATCGACTCTCCCGAGCGCTCCACCCGCTTTCTCTCCCGATACAGGACGTGTTTGAAACTCTCCTCTGTCAGCACGTTTTCCACTCTGCAGGCGGCCGAGCCGTTCACCATGGTAAAGCCATTTTTTGTCGCCAGGTTTTCCGCCATGGCTGGCACCTCGTCGGTTCAAGCTGGTATGACCATATTAAAACAGCCGGTTGTAGAGCGAGTCCGGGATGTAGTATTTGCGTTTGTTGAAAATGATGCCGATGATGGTTCCCCCGTTTCTGGCGATCTTGTCCTTGACGCTCTCAATCACCTGCCAGCGGGTGCGCTCGGCCTCCACGACCAGGATGACGCCATGGGTAAAGCGGGATATGGCTATGCTGTCGGGCGACGTTATCGCCGGCGCGGAATCGATCAGGATGAAGTCGTATTTGTCCTTCACCTCTTTCAGGAACCCGGTGGCGGCGGGATGGTCGTACACATGGGGTACCCTGCTCTGCTGGGGAGAGATGGGGGCGAGAAAGAGGTTGCTGCTGTCGGACTGATGGCAGGCGTTGTCCACCGGTTCTCCCGTTCCCATGATGTCTTTCCAGCCGGCCTTGCCCCTCAGGTTGAAGTAGAGGTGCTGGGAAGGGTTGTGGTGGGCCGCATCCATGATCAGCACCCGCTTGTCGAGCCTGGCGGCAGCCATTCTTCCGAAATCACGGACTATGGTGGAAACGCCCTCTCCGCCCTGGAACCCCATGAACAGAATGACCTTCTCGGGCGTGTCGGGCAGCAGATATTCGATGTTCTGGTAGAGGCAGAACATCTCCGTATCCATGGATGCACCGTTGGCGCCTTTGCTTCGTTCCCGTTCGTGGGGCTGCTGTTCCTGTGGCGTGACATCATCCGGGATGGAGATCACGTGCGGGACCTCCGCTCCTCCCTTCTCTCGCTGCGCCTGTTCCAGCGCCTCATAGATATTGCTCATGGCTGCTCTCCTTGTCCGTGGGCGTGTGCTCCCGGACTAGCGTTTCCGTGTCGGAAAATAGATCTTTTCCCCCTCGCGGATGATGTCGATGTCGGTGATGCCCGGGTTGTGTTGCTTGACCTGTCTTAACAACCCAGGGTCCACGAAGCCGTAGGTTTCCGAAACCAGCTTCGCCAACGTGTCGCCTCTCCTGGCGACCCTGACGGTGTAGCTGTCCCCGGTGTCTGGTCCGGCCTGGCCATGGGGGAGGTGCCGGTTCTCCTCAGGGGGCTTTGTCTGTTCCTGGAGCGGACTGACGTCCTGCCGGACAGGGGATTTCATGGGGAGTGCGGCCGGCCGGGGCAGGCTCCGTGCCGCCTGACCGGCAGAGACGTGGGGCGGCTGCGACGCGGTGCGGGTGTTGCCGTAATGCACGTAGCCCCACAGGAAAAGCGCGGCAGCCGTGATCCCCGCCAGGCAGGTACCGGCCAACCGCCATCTCCCGGAGCCATCCCCCCCCTGTTCGGCGATGATTTCCCGTGCCACCCGCCAGGTGACCCGTTTCTGCTGCTTGCCGTAGGCGGTAACAAGACAGTTGTCGCACAGTATGTTGATTACCCGGGGGACGCCTCCCGCCTTCTTGACGATTCTGGAAAGGGCGCCGGTGGTGAAGGGAGTGCTGTCATCCGTCAGGGAGCGTGACAGGCGGTGGTTGATGTAGTCCAGGCTTTCCTGGGCCGAAAACGGCAGAATCCTGACCCTGATGGCGATCCTCTGGTTGAGCTGGCGCAGCGCATGCAAGTTGAGCTTCTGTTCGAATTCCGGTTGTCCGCAGAGGACGATCTGGATCAGTTTGTCGGTGGATGTTTCCAGGTTGGAGAGCATGCGCAGGTTTTCCAGGGTTTCCAGCGGCATGTTCTGGGCCTCGTCGATGATCAGCACCAGATTGCGACCGGCGCGGTATTCCTCGATGAGGAACAGGTGCAGCTGTCTGACCATATCGGAGAGGTCATCGCACTGGGGTGCCACGCCGATATTCTGGAAAATCGTTTTCAACAGGGATTTGAAGCTGATGTTCGAGTCGAAGACATAGACTGCCCTCAGGTTCCGGCGGTCGACTTTTTCCAGAAACGCGCGGATGACGGTGGTCTTTCCCACGCCGACTTCTCCGGTAATGGCGACGAAACCCTTTCTGCGGTTCACGCCGGAAATCACCGCCGCGAGCGCCTCCCGGTGGCTGTGGCTGAGAAAGAGCAGCGCCGGGTCGGGAGTGATGTTGAAGGGCTCCCGTTTCATGTTGAAGAAACGCAAGTACATGGGACCCTACCCCTCGTGCTGGGCGATGCTCGTGAGCACGGGCAGCCCGGTGCGGTGTTCCACCTGTTCGGGGGTCGTGAAGGTGTATGACGACGACTCGGACAGAAACGCCAGCCCCAGCCCCGCCAGAGCCCCGACAACGATGCCGAGGACGGCATTGAGCAGTTTTTTGGGGCTAACCGGCTCGACCGGCGGGGTTGCCTTCTGGATGACGCTGATATTGGCCAGCTTGAGACGGTTCATGTCAACGGTGATGCGGGCTTCCTCGGCTTTTTCAAGATAGGTCTGGTAGTTCTTCTCGTTCAGCAGCAGATCCCGTTTCAGTGTCTGCATGTTCTTCTCCGATGCGTCGAGCGCGCGGATTTCCCCGTCAACTTCGGCCAGCTGCTGATTCAACGCCTGGGCCTTACCCTTCTGGGCATTCAGCTCCGTTTCCGCCTTGTTCAGTTCGAGCTCGGTGCTCTGGTACACCTGGTTGCCTGTTTTTACCTTGGCGACGATGTCTGACTCCTGGTCCCTCAGAAAGTCTTTGACCATCTGAATTTCCCTGCGGGCATTGACCACCAGGCGGTTGTTTTCGGTGTACTTCTTGAGCAGCTCCTGTTCGTTGAGCTGTAGGGTGAGCAACTTGGACTTGGCTTCGACGATGATCCTGTCCCGCTCCGTACTGGTGTAGCGGGCCGGTCCGGCAGCGATTCTGGCCAGTTGTTGTTTCTGGCTGGCGATCCGCTTGTACAGTTCGGAAATGGTGTGGCGGGTTCCCTTCAGGGCCGTATCCAGCTCATTGCGCTGCGTGAGCAGCAGGGTTCTCTGTTCCTCCAGGGAGAACACGCCTGCCTTCTGCTTGTACTCCTGAAGCCTGCTTTCCGATTCCCTCAGTTTCTTGTCGTAGGTCATGAGCTGCGTTTCGAGGAACGAGGACTTGGGATCGCTGAATACCTGCAAGTGTTTTTCCTTGAACAGTTCCACCAACAGGTTCACCGCCCTGGCGGCGGTCTGGGGGTCCGGGTGCCGGAATGACACATTGATGACGTTGGTCTTCCGCATCCCCTCCACGGTCAGGTCGTTTTCAAAGCGTTCGATGGCCATGTCCAGGGGCCTGATCCGTGCGGGTGACCGTTTGCTCAATTCAGGATAGACGCTTTCCAGCTTGAGGGTGGTGATCACCTTCTCGATCAGGTCGCGGTTCTTCAAAATCTGGATCTCGGAGTTGGTCACCTCTTCCTGGTTCAGCGACATGACCGGGGTGTTGCTGCCCACCTCGGGGCGGTTCAGGTACTCTCTGCCGAGCTTGACCATAAGGCTTGATCGTGCCTCAAAGGCAGGGGTGATCAGGAAGGACGCCGCGATTGCCGTAACGGAAATGGCAAAAAATACGCCCAGGATCAGTCTCTTGCGCTTGAACACGATGGTCAGGAACTCTCTTGTGCCGTGCGCGTCTCGTACGGGATTCTTTGCCGTGCCTTTCATGACCGCCCCCTGTGTTCGTCAGAATGGAGTCACCCCCATGGAAACGGGGATGTTCTTGCGGATGTACTGGTCAACCCAGACGTTGACGTTGGCAATGGTACTCTTGGGGACAAAGACGATGTCGTTGGGCACCAGGGCGATGTCCTGGCTCATGTCGCTGTTATCGATGGCTTTTTCCAGGTTGAGCTGCATGGTCGCCAGCTTGTCGCCAGGCATCCGGCGGATGACGATCACCCCCTCCAGAAAGGCGGAATCCTTCTTGCCCCCTGCCTGGGTGATGGCCTGCAATACGGTCATCTGTCCTACCAGAGGGATCAGCCCCGCCTTGTAGACTTCGCCGTCGACAAAGACTCTCTGGTACGAAAATGTCCGCACGATGACAGTGATCTCGGGGTTGTCGATCTCGGTTGCGTATCTTTTTTTCAACTGTTCGGTGAGTTCGGCGGGTGTCAGGCCGCCGGCCATGAGGTCGTTGGCGAGTTGGAGGGAGATGCGGCCATCGGGCCGGACGGTAACCTGTTCGTTCAGTTCCGAGTTGTAGAAGAATTTGATGTCGAGCAGGTCACCGGCGCGAATCCGGTATTCGCTGACACTGGAATCGGCCGGTTGCGGCAAGCCCTGGACAGGTGCCGGGTTGTTCACCGTCGTGGCGCATGCCGTCAGGACAAGAGCAATCAGGATATACCGCAAAACCCATAGCGCTTTCATAGAAGCCTCCTTCTTGTGCGTCGTTGGCCTTCAGAAAACCGTTCTGTTCGCGGCACCCGTTCGCGTTCCTCCCGCGGGCGGTGTCGATATGTATAATTTTTCGCTTAATTGTCTGGAACCAAGTATAGCCGATCTTTTTTTCTTGTCGATGAAGCCCGACTCGGAACGGGGAGGGGGGACAACAGGGTTTTGTGTGTCTGGGAGGGCGTGCGGGTGTGCCGGCAGGAACCTGTGAAGCACGTCAGGATGTTGAGCTAGGGAATGGCTCCCGTGTCGCCCGGAGGGGGGCGATGCGGGAGCGGTAGTGGAGTGACGGAAGCGGAGAAGGGGGGACGGCAGAAGTGTCAGGCGCGTCAGAACGGGCACTGGACGGCCCTGTCATCCCCGAAGCAGGGGATGTCCCCTCAGCTCGTGCCGCCCCGGGGAGAACGCTTCCCCACCGGTCCGCGGCGGCTGTTACCGGGGCGGCGCTGTTTCTGGGGCGGCTGAGGGCGAGCCATGCTGACCGTCAGCACCTTGTCGATCAGCAAGGCACCGTCAAGGGTCTCGATGGCATCCCTGGTCTGTTCAGTGGTGGCCATCCGCACATAGCCGCACCCCTTGAATTCCCCACTCTGGGTATCCCTGATCAGGTGGATGGAGGTGACCGTGCCGGAAATGGAGAACAGCTTCTTGAGATCATCCTCCGTGGCCCTGGAGGAGATGCTTCCCACATACAGTTCTTTTTTCATCGTGTTCCTTTTCTCGAAAAAATGAGTGCTATTAGCTGACTTGGCAGAGGAACTCCAGGCTCTTCAGGCGGCGGCCGGCATGAAGAGCCAGTGCCTTGTCCAGCAGCGTGCCCGCTTCCGCCAGTGCCTCGGCGGAAAAATGTACCAGGCCGAAGGTTCCGGTACCCAGGCAGGCTCGCAGCCGTGCCAGGGTCTGGTGGGATACCCGCCTTCCGTGGCCGGCACAGGTGCCGCAATGCGGTTCACCGCTGTCCAGGAGCAAGGCGCCCTGCTCGTCAAAGGGGGTGCCGCAGCGGCCGCACGACTCCAGGGATGGACGGTACCCCAGGATGTTGAGCAGGTTGAGCTCGAAGAAGCGCCGCTCCTCTTCCCGGGCCGCGCATGCTTCCAAGCGCTCCAGGTATGCGGCCAGCAGGCGAAACAACCGGGGCAGGGGCACCCCTTCGGGGGTCATGACGTCCACCAATTCGCAGGCATACAGGGCGTTGGCGATCCGCTCCAGGTCTCCCCTGATGCGGGGGTAAATGCCGAGGATTTCCGCCTGTCTCAGCCCGGAGAGTCCTTCCTTGACCACCACCTGCGCCTCGATGCGGGCGAAGATCTCCAGGGCCGCGCCGAAGCGCCTGCGGCTGTTCCTGGCCCGCCGGGCAAAGGCTTTGAGCCGCCCCTGCTCCAGGGTGAACAGCGATACGATCCGGTCGCTGTCGCCGTAGTCGATGGCTGACAGGACGAACGCGTGCAGTTTCTCCGGATGCATGATTTCCCCCTGTGGGAACGGCCACCACTCTAGCGGGGTCCGGGGCGGCCGTCCACCATTATTCTCCGGATCGCACCGTTTCCGCTCCGCCATGCGCAGGCTCCGGCGCCGGCACGGGAAGATCCAATGCCGGTCGGGTGAAAACCTTGTGAAATCCGATGACAAGGCTACACTATATCTGACCCATATCCAATGGATAATGCCGAGGCGTTCGATCATGAACCAAACCTTCTGGAGACCGCTGTTCGCCATACTGCTGTTCATGCTGGTCTTTCATCTCACCAACATGTTCTTCGCCCAGCGCAGTGCCTTGGTGGTCCCCATCAGCTACAGCCGCTTGCGGGCCGAACTGGCGCTGGACAATATCAGGAAGATAACCTTCAAGGGCACGGCCGTCACGGGCGAATTCCGCGCCATGACCAAGGTTGCCGCCCAGGTCCAGGGGAGAGAGCAGCAGCGTGAGGTGACCGTTTTCAGCAGTGTCCTGCCGAGTCTCGACGACCAGACCCTGATGCCGGAGCTGATGGCGCGCAAGGTGGACGTGAGTGCCCAGTCCACCGAACCTTCGCTGCTGCTCAACGCCCTGATTTACGTGGCGCCTTGGGTGATCCTGATCGCAATCTGGTGGGTGGGGATGCGCTCCATGCGCAGCCAGGGACCCGGCGGGATGATGGGAGGCTTCTCCCGCTCGGGAGCCAAAACCTATCTGGCCGGGGACAAGATGGCCGTGACGTTCAAGGATGTGGCCGGGATGGAGGAGAGCAAGCAAGAGCTGAAGGAGATCGTGGACTACCTGCGCAACCCCAAGCAGTTTGCCCGCATCGGCGGCAAGGTCCCCAAGGGGGTGCTGCTGGTGGGGCCACCCGGCACCGGCAAGACGCTCCTGGCCCGGGCCGTGGCCGGAGAGGCCGGGGTGGCCTTCTTCAGTATCTCCGCATCCCAATTCATCGAGATGTTCGTGGGGGTCGGCGCCAGCCGGGTGCGGGACCTGTTCACCAATGCCAAGAAGGCTGCTCCCAGCATCGTCTTCATCGACGAGTTGGATGCCGTTGGCCGTAGTCGGGGCGCCGGCTTCGGCGGCGGTCACGACGAGCGGGAGCAGACTCTGAACCAGCTCCTCTCGGAGATGGACGGCTTCGACCAGCACGAGGAGGTGATCGTTCTGGCGGCCACCAACCGTCCCGACGTGCTCGACCCGGCCCTGCTGCGGCCCGGCCGCTTCGACCGGCACGTGGTGATCGAGCGCCCTGACTGGCGCGACCGGGAGAAGATCCTCCAGGTGCATGTGCGCAAGATCACCATGAACGGCAGGATCGACCTGGGGGTGATCGCCCGGGGCACCCCCGGCATGACCGGCGCCGACCTGGAGAGCCTGGTTAACGAGGCGGCCATCCTGGCCTCGCGGGAGAACGCGGCGGCGGTGACCATGGAGCATCTGGAGAAAGCCAAGGACAAGATCCTCATGGGGAGCGAGCGCAGGATGGTCATCTCCCCCGAGGAGAAGCGCATCACCGCCTATCACGAGGCGGGACACACCCTGGTGGCCAGGCTGCTCCCCGGCTCAGATCCGATTCACAAGGTCACCATAATCCCCCATGGCATGGCCCTGGGGGTGACCCAGCAGCTCCCCGAAGACGACCGCTACCATTATTCCCAGAGCTACCTGGAGAACCGGCTGGCGGTGGCCATGGGGGGGAGGATGGCGGAACGGCTGGTGTTCGGCGAGGTCTCCAGCGGCGCCCAGGGGGACCTGAAGCAGGTCACCTCTCTGGCGGAGAAGATGGTCTGCCAATGGGGGATGAGCGAAAAGGTGGGAGGGATGACCTTCAGCCGCGGCGAGGAACATCCCTTTCTGGGGATGAAGCTGGCCGAGGAAAAGACCTTCTCCGAAGCCATGGCCTGGCGCATCGACCAGGAAATTTCCGCCTTCATCTCCCGGGCGGAAGAGCGCGCCGGAGAACTTCTGCTCTCCCACCGGGAACCGTTGGATCTCCTGGCCAAGGCGCTGCAGGAGGAGGAGACCCTGGATGGGAGCCGGGTGGACCAGATCCTCGGCACGGTCGTTTCACCTCCGTCCCCCTCATCCTGACCCCGGAGATGACCGACGTTTCCGGCTGGGCCGGTTTGAGGTGTGGGACCGGCTCATTTTTGTGGGGAAAGCTCTTGATTCCGGGGACATGCCCCGTATACTCTGCGTACTCGTCTCGTTGTCCTGAAACGACGGGTGGATGGTTCCGCGAATGCACGACATCCTCCCCGCCGATTTTCGCTGCATGCCAGATGAAAGGAGATCGAACATGGATGTGGCCGCGGAATTGAAGAACCTGATGCTGAAACTCGGAGCAGACAAGGGTGTTGTGGATACGATCAACCCGGAATGGCCGCTGGCGGGGCATGTGCTGGACTCCCTGGCCTATACCGAGTTTGTCGCGGCCATCGAGGAGCGCTTCGGGATCAGGATGCTGGACCGTTACTCCATGAGGGTCACCAGCCTGAACGAGTTCACCGGGCTGGTTACGGAACTGTTGCTGGAGCAGTCCCGGAGAGGCGCCTGATGGAGGATACCGGTCGACCCGGCAGGCCGATGGTGTACGGTGCCTGCGTTACATCAGGTGTCTTCGGCTCCATACTGATGTCAGACAAGGTGGACTGATCACCAAGGAGGCGGCCCATGCTAACCAACATAACAATCAGTACCAGATTGCTTTTCGCGTTTCTCCTGATATCCCTGATTACCCTTTTTGTTGGGGTTTTCGGCTATACCCAGGTCAATAAACTGAGAGATAACGACAGGTTTCTGTATGAAAAGGGAGCGGTTCCCCTGGAACGTGTCGGTGCGATCAATGCGACCGGCAACAGGATCAGGGTGCTGTATACCCGGGACATCCTGAACGAAGCGGAGAGCACGGTTTTTGAAAAAACAGACTCCCGCATCAAAAAGTTCCAGGAAGAGATCGATCAGGGGATCCGGTCTCTGGAGGCTTCGCTTCCTAACAAAGAGGCACAAAGGCTTTTTACCGGCTTCAAGGAAGCCCATGAGAGGTTTACCCCGATTCTGGGCAAACTGCTCCATGCGGCGCGCAGCGGCAACTATGCCGAGGCGAAACAGATGATCAGCACCAGCGGTGTTGCCACGACAACGGCGCGTGGTGAAATCGAGACAATTGACAAGCTGTCGGAATTTCTGGTGGCAAACGCGAAACGGCTCTCCGCTGACAACGCTCGGGTCGCTCAGCGCGCCGGCTGGGTCATGCTCGGCCTGACAGGGATCGGGGTTGTCGTTGCCTTTCTGATGGGGTTTCTGATTTCCCGCTCCATTACTGTTCCGATTTCAGGTCTCGTCTCCCAGGCGGAGCAGATCGCCGAAGGCGATCTGCGTGTCAGTATCGATCACCGCTCTGAGGATGAGATCGGACAGCTGAGCAACGCATTTCGCAGCATGAGCGAAAAGCTGCGCACAACCATCGATCAGGTGTCATCAACCGCCGTCATGGTGGCAACCTCCGCTACTCAGTTGCGCGGCAGTTCCGTGGTAATCTCTTCCGGTACCGATGAGGTGGCGTCCCAGAGCAATACCGTGGCTACTGCCAGCCAGGAAATGGCCGCCACGTCCCATGATATCGCCGATAATTGTCACCAGGCCGCCGACAGTGCCAAGCACGCGGCTGAAACGACGCAGAGGGGTTTCGATGTCGTCAAGCGTACGGTTGACGGGATACGCAACCGTGGCGAGGGGACCAGGACAAATGCCCGGATAGTGGAGTCGTTGGGGAGTCGCTCCGACCAGATCGGCGCAATCGTGGCTACCATTGAAGATATCGCCGATCAGACCAATCTTCTGGCCCTGAACGCGGCCATAGAAGCGGCTCGGGCAGGTGAACAGGGCCGGGGCTTCGCGGTCGTGGCCGATGAGGTGCGTGCCTTGGCCGAGAGGACATCGCGCGCCACCAAGGAAATCGGTGAAATGATTCGGGTCATCCAGGCTGAGACGAAAACGGCGATCGTCTCCATGGAGGAAGAGGTGCGGGGGACGGAGCAGGGGATCAGTGAGGCCGGTGGCCTGGAAACCGCGCTCCATGAGATCCTGGAACAGGTCAATGCCGTGACCATGCAGATGAATCAGATTGCCACGGCAGCCGAAGAGCAGACGGCGACGACGAGCGAGATCACCAACAACATTCATCACATCAGCGAAATTATCCAGAAGACATCCCAGAGCACCAATGACGCTGCGCGGGCGGCAGTCGAGCTGTCCGGCAAGGCGGAGGAGTTGACCGGTCTTGTCCAACGCTTCAGGTTGTAGCGTTCAGTCCGGCTGAAACAGGATATTCCTGTGTGGAGGCACGCAGTCACGGGGCTGGCGGAGAAGCCGGCCCTTTTTCCGTGTGCGCCAGGCATGGCGCGTGCGGCGTAATCTCCCTTTGCCGAATTTCGATACATGCCAGATGGCCTTGGAAGCGGCAGGTGGGGGCGGAGGGAGCGCTTCGGCATCAGGGAGTTGGACCGTTACTCCATGAGGGTCGCCAGCCTGAACGAGTTCACCGGCTGGTGAACGATCTGCTCAGGGAAGCGGAGCGGCAGCCGGAGGGGAGAATGGCTGGGGCCGCTCCCGGCAGTTATTCCAATTCCAACTCAAAGCGCTCTCTTCGTTGGCTCGTCGAAGGCTCCTCAACGTACTATTCTCGTACGCCTCCGTCGCCTTCTTCCTCGCCGCCTTGATATCATCTTTGATTTGAAACTGGAGTTAGGGAGAGTGGGGCTGGCGGTATCCCTGGCGGAGAAGCGAGGCGAACAGCTCCAGGAAAGCCGGGTTGCGCAGCGTACCCACGTGGCTGTCGAAAAATCCGTACATGCGCGCGGCATCCCGCTGCTGTTTCAGCGGCAGTTGCTGCTTCAACGGCACCACCCCGTCCCCCCCGCCTCCGTCGCTGGAGAAGATCAGATAGTAGGGAATAGCGGCGGGCCAGGACCAGGAGTTGATATCCCTCAGGAAATCGCTCTCCGGGGCGACGTCGCGCCATGACTGGACCATGATGGGGGCCCTTGCCCCGACGGCTGCGCTCGGCATTCCCCCCAAGGGGCTGTTGATGGTCATGACCGACACCAGGTTGTTCAGGCGCTCGGGGTGCTCTTCGACGTATTTTTTCACGAACGAGCGGGCCACCAGGCCGCCCATGCTGTGACCCACGATGATGAACCTGTCGAACCGGTAACGGTTCTGGAGGGTTATGATGTCCGATACGAGATATTCGCTGACGACATCCAGCATCAGGCCGCTGGGGTAGTAAATCACCCAGGGTTGGAAACGGCTCCTGTCCAGGTGGTCGATGAGGGGGGCGAAATCGGTGGGCCCGCCATTGATCCCGTGGAAGAAGATGACCGGAACCCTGTCGTGCCGGTATTCCTGAAGGAAGAACAGCCCGCCGCCGATCCTGGCGAGAAAATCCAGCGGACGCCACATACCCATGGTGTAGTTGTCGGCCGAGAAGATCGCGTCATCGAGCCCGACGACTTTACCAAGGTTGGCGGCCGCAGAGGAGAGGTTCCTGCCCGTTATGAGCATTGCGGGGAGAACGGGTTGTGTGTCGGAAATGGAGAGCGCCTCCAGGGTGAGGGCTTTGGCCTGGGACGGTACGACCTCCACCGGCCTGTCGACGTAGTTCCAGGGCTCCCCCCACTGAAAGACACCGTCGTGGTTGGCATCCACGAACGCGGCGACGGCGAACCTGCCCTGATCGACCCAGAAGCGGTACTGTCTCCGGGCGCTGGCCTGCATCATGGTTTTGAGCATGCAGATGTTGTTCTCGAACCGGTACAGTGCGACAACCACGGGCCCCTTCCTGCTGGCGGAGCTTGTGACCGTCCCCTGGATCGTGCTGGCATTGCCCAGGCGCTGGGACTGCGTGCGGATCTCCACCAGGGAGCAGGCCGGAAGGGTACAGAGCAACAGCAGGAGCAGGAAGGTTCCCCTGCTGCTCCTGGGGTGGCGGCCGGCGTGCCGCTGCGCGCATGGGGTCATGGCGTTCACCTCGCGTGTCCGAAGTGTGCGGCACGGTATGGTCGTGGCCGCTTGGTAAACCATAGCCGAATTCATTCAGACCTCAAGCCGGACGTAACCGTAAGGTCCCCGTACCATTCCCGTAGTCAAGGAGAAGCTGCCAATGATCACGCTGAACGATCCCACCTTACTGATACAGCGCTGCCATATCAACGGATCCTGGTGCGATGCCGACTCCGGTGCCACCATGGATGTCACCAATCCGGCCACTGGCGAGATCATCGCCACCGTCCCCCGCATGGGGTCGGCCGAGACCCGTCGGGCCGTCCGGGCCGCCGCCGCGGCCCTGCCGGGGTGGAGCGGAACACTGGCCCGGGAGCGGGCGCGTGTCCTCAGGCGCTGGTACGAACTGATCATGGCCAGCCAGGAAGATCTGGCGCTGCTGATGACCTGTGAGCAGGGTAAGCCGCTGGCCGAATCCCGGGGGGAGATCGCCTACGCGGCCTCTTTTATCGAGTGGTTCAGCGAGGAGGCGCCGCGCATCACCGGCAACGTGATCATGCCCCACCAGCATGACAAGCGTATCCTGGTCTTCAAACGGCCGGTGGGGGTCTGTGCCGCCATCACCCCCTGGAACTTCCCTGCGGCCATGATTGCCCGCAAGGCGGGGGCGGCCCTGGCGGCCGGCTGCACCATGGTGCTCAAGCCGGCCAGCATGACCCCCCTATCTGCTCTGGCCCTGATGGAGCTGGGGATTCGGGCCGGTCTCCCCGCCGGAGTGCTCAATCTGGTCACCGGATCGGCGGCCGAGATCGGCGATGAACTGACCTCCAACCCTCTGGTGCGCAAGCTGACCTTCACCGGCTCCACCGAGACCGGCAAGAAGTTGATGGCCCAGTGTGCCGGAACGGTAAAGAAACTCTCCCTGGAGCTGGGGGGGAACGCCCCCTTCATCGTCTTCCATGACGCCGACCTGGAAGCTGCGGTGGAGGGGGCCATGGTCTCCAAATTCCGCAACAGCGGCCAGACCTGCGTCTGCGCCAACCGCTTTCTGGTGCACGAGGCGGTCTACGATGCCTTCTGTGAAAAGTTTTCCGCCAGGGTAAGGGAACTGCGGGTGGGGGACGGCAGGGACGATTCGGTGCAGCAGGGGCCGCTGATGGAGATGGCCGCCCTGCTCAAGGTGGAGCAGCTGATCGCCGATGCCCTGACCAAGGGGGCCCGCCTGGTGGTGGGAGGGAGGCGGCACTCCCTGGGGGGAACCTTCTTCCAGCCGACGGTACTGGCTGAGGCGACGCCGGAGATGCTGCTCGCCCGGGAGGAGATCTTCGGCCCGGTTGCGCCGCTGTTCCGCTTCTCCGGCGAGGAGGAGGCCATCGCCTTGGCTAACGACACCGGGTCAGGGCTGGCGGCCTACTGCTATACCCGCGACCAGGTCCGCGCATGGCGGCTTTCCGAGGCCTTGGAGTACGGCATGGTCGGGCTCAACACCGGCCTGATCTCCACGGCGGTTGCTCCCTTCGGCGGCATTAAGGAGTCCGGCCTGGGACGGGAGGGGTCGGTCTACGGCATCGACGAGTACCTGGAGATCACGTATGTCTGCGTGGGGGGAGTTGCCTGAGGATTGACTCGCGGGGAAAGGGGCAGGAAAGGAAGGGGGGATGGATGTGTCCCCGCGGCGCGCCTCTTCATGGAACGCCGCGGGGTGAGGGCAACGGGTCAGCTCGGCTTCGCGAGCCCCTGTTCCGCCAGGAAGCCGCTCAGCAGTTCCGCGGTGCCGCCGGTGATCTTCAGGCAGTTGCGCAGGTGCTCTTTGGTGTCGAAGGGGTGGGGGTTGAGCACGCGGCAGCAGGTGGCGCCGAATTTCTCCCTGAAGAGGGCGTGGAACTGGTTGGCGCTGGCGTATGCCGGCTCCCGGCTCTCCGCCGGGGTAGCCCGCCCCTGGAGCAGGCCCAGAATCATGGTGGCGCCGGTGAGGGCTCCGCACAGGCAGCCGGCGTGTCCCAGGCCGCCGCCGAAGCCGGTTGCCATGCGTACGGCGTCGTCGGAAATATCCAGCTTGAGCAGGTCGCGGAATGCCCGCACCACCGCCTCGGCGCAGTTGTACCCCTCACGGAAATTCTGCCCTGCCAGCTGTTTCGCGTCGATCTTCTCAGTCATCTGTTCGCTCATCGGTTTCAGACCCCCTTGTAAAATATCCCACCCTGGGTGGTACCTGCGTGCGCTGAAGGCGCCCTGCGGGCCGTCGTCCGTCCCCTGCGTCTCAGGCCAGGCATGGGGCGACCGCCCCCTGAGGAGGCTTCCGCGTCCGGACGCATTCCGGACAGGCCGGAGCATCCTCTGTTCTTCTCATTCCTGGTCGAACCCCACAAGCACCGGCAGCTGGTGGATCCCCTCCAGCAGCCAGCGGGCAGAGCTGAAGTCGCCCCCCCGGTTCAGCTCGCCCGGCATGGCGGCCACGGTCAGCCCGGCCCGGCTGGCGGAGACGACGCCCCGCTCCGAATCCTCGATGGCCAGACAGCGCCGCGGGTCGAGCCCGGCCCGGGCGCAGGCGGTGCGGTACGGCTCCGGGTCAGGCTTGCTTGCGCCGTAGTCCTCGCGGGTGAGGATGAAATCAAAGTAGTCCAGAAGCCCGCTCTCCCGGTGCATGCGCAGAAAATTGTCCCGCTGGCAGCTGGTGACGATGGCCATGGGCAGCCGGCCGTGGAATTGCTCCAGGGTATCCCGTACCCCCGGCATTACCCGCGCTTCCTCCCCCAGCAGGCGATAGTAGATCTCGTCGCGCACCCGGCGCAACCCGTTTCCTCCCCGTTCCCCCTGTCCCGGCCCGGCGGCCAGGTCGAGCACGCTCTCACCCTGGCGCAGGGAGATGCGACAGAACTCCTCCAGGGTCAGTTCCACCCCGGCCAGGGCCAGGGCCTCGGCATTTGCCTGATAGTAGAGGTGCTCGGTCTCCATCAGCACCCCGTCGTTGTCCCAGAAAATCCCGTCGAACATGTACGCTCCCCTTCTGTCCACTCCCTCGCCCCTCGTATGCCGTGGGCGAGCGGCAAGGGTCAATTGTGGTTCATATTCATGGGGAAATGCAAGTGCTGAAACGGCCGGTCGGTTGTCAGGGCATTGCCCGGAGCAGGTTGTCTCCCTGAACTGTTCGCGGCGGGACCATGGGAAGACGCAGGAGTTGCACGGGGGTACTAGGCGCGTCCCGGGGAAGGATCGGAGCTAAGGCGCGCAGATGGCATCCGCATGGATTCCCGATACCCGGCATGAATCCGTCATTACCTATTGAAGTGGTTGTCCATACGCGGTATCTACTCATAACCAGGCTGTCAGAATTCCAGAAAGGGCGAGGTGCGAAACAATGAACATTCACAAGATAGTCGATGACGTGTACCGACTTTCCGTCAACATCGAGGACAAAAACTACCTCTTTGAAGGTATCTGGCCGATTCCCCACGGCATTTCCATAAACGGGTATCTCATCAAGTCCGAGAAGAATGTTCTGATCGACCTGACCCAGGATGTCATGGACTTTCCCCGGGCATTCACCGAGCAGATGGGCGAGCTGTTGCTGGGAATCGAAGACATCGACATTATCGTTATCAACCACATGGAGCCCGATCATGCCGGCTGGCTCGGGGAATTCTGCCGACGGAACAGGAAGGCGACAATCTACTGCACGCACAAGGCGGTTCCCCTTCTGGAGGCCTTTGCTTCGGTTCCGCCCGAACGGGCCGTTGCCATCACCGACGGCATGATCCTTGAGGTCGGTGACTATGAATTGCAATTCTTCGATACGCCCAACATCCACTGGCCGGAGACGATGATGACCTATGAGCGCAAACGGGGGCTGCTGTTTTCCTGCGATGCGTTCGGCTCCTATGGCAAGGTCGAGGAAAACGCGGTCTTCGACGACCAGTTGTCGGCAGACACGCACGACTTTTTTGAAAAGGAAGCTCTCAGATACTATGCAAACATCGTTGCCACCTTCTCGACCTTTGTGCTGAGGGGGCTGGAAAAACTCCAGGGGATCGACGTCCGGGTCATCTGCCCTTCCCACGGCATCATCTGGCGGGAAAACCCCGCCGTCATCATCGACCACTACCGGCGATACGCCCGGTACGGCAAGGGACCGGGCGAGCGGGAGGTCACGCTCATCTGGAGCAGCATGTACGGCAACACCAAGGCGATGCTGAATACGGTGGTGGAAACCGTGCGGAAAAAGAACATTCCGATTCACGTCTTCCAGGCTCCGGGCGACGATATCGGCTACATCCTGGCGAGCGCCTGGAAATCGGCCGGACTGATTTTCGGGATGCCCACCTACGAATACAAGGTGTTCCCCCCCATGTCCCATGTCATGGACGAACTGCTGCTGAAACGGGTCACCAACAAGAAGGTGTTTCGGTATGGTTCCTACGGGTGGGTCGGCGGCGCCCAAAAGGATTTCGAAGCCAAAACCGTGAAATCAGGCTGGGACCTCGTGGGGCATTATGAATGGCAGGGGGCGCCCACCGTCAAGGACCTGGAGAACATCCGGGAAGCGCTGGAAGCGTACTGTGACTCCCTCTCCGCCTTCGCCGCGGAGGGCCGCACGGGGTAGAAGGGGGATGTGGAGGGTGCCGTAGAAGGCACGGACCAGCATTCAATGAATGTGCCGGGAGATGGTCTTGTAGGAGCGATTCCTGTCGGTCTGCGGCAGTGTCGTCGATCCGAACCGGAGACGCACTCTAATGCTTCCGGTAACGATCATGCTTGACTCTGCCTGGACTGGAGCCAGGCCTTGGCCTGGTCCGGCGGTAACGGCTTGCTGATGAAATATCCCTGAATTTCGTCGCACCCCGAAGCCCGTAGTGCCTTGAATTGTTCCTCGTTCTCTACTCCTTCCGCAATAACTCTCATGTCAAGGGTGTGACCGAGCCCGATAATGGCTTTGATGATGGCCAGGTCGGCGGGTCTGTCCAGCATCCCCCTGACAAACGATTTGTCGATCTTGAGGCGGTCAATGGGGAAGCGGTGCAGGTAGTTCAGGCTCGAGTAGCCGACGCCGAAGTCATCTATTGAAAACTGGAACCCTTTATCTTTGAGGGTTTCCATTACCCGAATGGTGCGCACCGCATCTTCCATCAGCATGGTTTCGGTCAGTTCCAGTTCGATTCTGTCCGGGGATACGCCTTCCTCGTTGACCAGCTCCACCAGGTCATCCACGAACCTCTTATCCCGTAACTGGACTGCCGAAACATTGATGGAAAGACTGGCGCAGGACAGCCCTTCCGCATTCCACTGGGAAATCTGCCTGCATGCATGCCGGATAACCATTTTACCGATGGGAATGATCAGGCCGGTCTCCTCGGCAATGGGAATAAACTCCATGGGTGAAATCAAGGTGGTATCTGAGCGCTGCCAGCGCAGCAGAGCCTCAAGCCCGCATGGCTTTTCGGTATGCGCGTCCAGTTTCGGCTGATAGTGAAGACGCAGTTCATCACGCTCCAGAGCCTTTCTCAGACTGGTTTCAATGCTGAGACGCTGCATTGCCTTTGAATGCATTTCTTCCGTGTAGAAGTGGAAACTGTTTCGCCCGGCCTCCTTTGCCTTGTACATGGCAATGTCGGCATTTTTCAGCAGGGTGTCCTTGTCTGAACCGTCCTCCGGGAAAATGCTGACCCCTATACTGCACGTACAATGCAGTTCATATCCTCCCGCGTCATATGGCTGCCGCATCAACGGCAGAAGTCTTTGTTCAAGAATTTTCATAACCTGGCCGGTGCCATCAATATTCGACAGGATGATGACAAATTCGTCGCCCCCCAGGCGGCTGACCGTGTCTCCATCGCGGATACTCATGGAGAGACGGTTTGCCGCCATTACCAGGACGCAATCCCCCACATGGTGGCCGAGGGAATCGTTGATATTCTTGAAATGGTCGAGATCAATGAAAATCACCGCAACCTTGCGATTGTTGCGCTGCGACTGCTGCAGGGTCAGTATCAGGCGCTCCATGCAGAGCAGGCGGTTTGGCAGATTGGTGAGCGCATCATGGTGGGCAATATGCTGAATGTGGCTCTCCTGCGCTTTCTGGGCGCTGATGTCGGTAAAAAGAGCGATGTAGTTGATCACCGAGTCATTCTTGTCCCGCACGGTATTGACTACCGTCCACTGGGGTGAGACCCCGCCGTTTTTGTTGCGGCTCCAGAACTCGCCCTGCCATGATCCACGGCGTCTGATGGCACGCCAGAGCTGACGGAAATAGATGCCGTCATGTGAATCGGATTTGAGCGCTGTCGACGATTGCCCGACGATTTCTTCCTCCCTGTATCCCGTGGTGGCGCAAAAAGCCTTATTCACTGAAACGATTCGGTATTCGGCATCGGTAATCATGATGCTCTCCGAGGTGCACTGAAATACTCGGCCCCACAGTTCCAGCGTGGCTTCTGCCTCGCGCCGGGCGCTGATATTCAGGCCAACCGTAATCAGGCAATCTTCGCCCCCCAGGAGAAAGAGACGGGATGTAAGCAGGTAGATGCTCCTGGTTGCTTCCCGCTGGAGCCAGACCTCCTCTTCGGCGGTGCCATTGCGGAATCCCTCATGGATCATGGCGCGGACCTTTTCCCTCTGGTCAGCGGGGAAATGGCATTCTATGGCGTGTGGCGTTGTTTCGGAGATGTTCGAATTCCGGTACCGGTCGAAATTCCTGTTGGTGCTGAGAATCCTGAAGTCACTTCCGATCATGAAGAAAATTCCCGGCAGGCTGTCCAGAGCCGCCTGGGAGAAAGCTTTTTCGTTGCGTACGCCTTCTTCCAGGCGTTTGAGGTGATTGATTGGAGTAAACAGGGTCAGCAATGCCTTTTTACCATGATAGGTTACCAGCCGAGCCGAGACCTGGGCCCAGTAGTAGGGATTTCCCGGCAGGCGCAGGAGCAGGTCGTATTCATCGATGGTTTTCTTGTCGTTGAGAAGCGAGAAAAAGTTTTCGCGCTGTTCCTGTACGGCGATGGCGTCATAGGGGGACCAGGATTCGGAATCCGGGCCAGTGGTGTCCGGCTTGAACAGATCCATGGCAGGCTTGTTGGCATAGCGGATTCTATCACCGTTAACAGACGTAACCGTAAGCGGCAGCGGAATAGATTCAAACAATTCTTTCTTGTTCAAAGCGTTAATCGTCACGCAGGCTCCTTTTGGGTATGGGGGGCACCTGGAGGTGGTGACGTGGTTGCCATACCCGATAGCGTCATCCCAGGCTGCTGAGCATTGTGACGCTGATGTCGGCGCCAAGGACGGCGACCAGGTGCCCATCCGCTGCGCGGACAGGTACGGCAATGGTGCAGCAGAACGAACTGCTGGCAACCGACCGGTACAGTTCTGAAATGTACGTTGAACCGCCGTCTCTGGCCCCTTTGAACCATGGACGATTCGACCAGTCCATGCCGAAACCGTCGTTGCCGTATGACGTGGACACTGCATGTGAGGATGTGGAGATGTTGGATGTGATCTGGCGGCCGTTGGCATCGGTTATGTACAAAAGTTCCACATAGGGGTGGCGTTTCATCGCTGCGCGCATTTCCTGTTCCTGTAACCCCCTGTTCATGGAAACGATCTTTTCGCTCGTTGCCATTTCTTCGATGGCGCCGGCCGCCTCATAATGTGCTCCCAGGCGAAACGAACCGAGGACCAGCAACAACTCGTCAGTAACGGAGGCGAGGCGTCTGGTCTCCTGCATGACGTGTTCAGAGACGGAGGAGAGTGCTCCGGAAATGTGAGATGTCTCGTCAATGGATACGGCAATCTGTTGTGTAGTGGCGGCCTGCTGTTCGACCGTTGTGGCGATCTGGGCAATCTGGTCATTGACCCTTTCGAATGACGAAGTGATGCGGAAGAGAGAATCCTCCATTTCACCGATGTGGCCGCGCGCGGTCCGAACCTGCTGGAGCGACTCCTGCATCGACGATGAGGTGTTGAACGTTTCGCGTTGAACCGCGGTAATTTTACCGGAAATCTCAGTGGTTGCCCTGATGGTGCGGGCGGCCAGATTGCGCACCTCGTCGGCTACTACCGCAAATCCTCGTCCATGTTCACCGGAACGGGCCGCCTCTATTGCGGCGTTCAATGCGAGCAGATTGGTCTGGTCCGCAATTTCTTCGATCACCGCCACGATATCTTCAATTTCCACAACACGTTTGCTCAAACGATCAATACCGTCGGCCAATGTTTCCGTCGTTGCTTCCACACGTGATGCGGCTTCAACCACATGTCCGGCAATTTCCTTGCCTTCGGAAACAATCTTGAGGGCACCCAGGGATGTCACATTTGCGGTGGAGGCGTTTCCGGCAATGGTGGCAATGGTCTGAGACATCTCTTCCGCGGCCGTTGCGATGGTCTGAGCCTTATTCTGTTGATGGGAGGCCATTGAGGCGCATTCTTCCGAAGCAGTCTGCAGGTTGGTCGTGGAACCATGAATACTGCCGGATGCGGCAATGATTTTGGACAGGCTCTGATCAAGGTGATTGCACATCCGGTCAATTGCGCAACCTAAGGCGCCCTCGATTTCCGTGTTCCGTCCGGTCGGATTCGCCCGGATATGTCCCCTACCGGTTTCTTCTATCCTGGCCAGAACAATGTCCAGCATTCTGTCCCTTGTGCCGAGCGATTTCGCCAGAATCAGCACAAGTGCGGTCAGGCAGGCCGCGCTGACACCACAATAATAGGCGCACAATGACCTGGCAAGCGACGGAGGAACGATGTCCGGGAAACGGGTTGTCGCAATGATTACCTGGATTGCGAAGAATAGTACATACGTGAGGACGACAGACAAGATGATGCGACTCTTCGGTGAAATAGGCATCGACCTTCTCCTTCATTGAGAACATGGCAATGTAGCGTTAGCAAATTAATAGCCAATCCTTGTCGCTTCCACTCATCTCATTAAAATGGTGGGTACATGAGGGGTGGGGCTGTGGTGTCGGTACGCTCTGAAGAATTATGTGCTTAAAATATGTGCGTGGTGGACGGAGGGTGATGGAAAATGATTCATTGATGCAGTCAAGGTTGCTATGCAAGCCCCGTGTTACGAAACGAGAGCTTAAGATGCCGGAACACATGCGGCTTGTGCGCTTGCCCGGAATACAATGAGGTCCAGGATTGGGGGACTTCCCGTTTTCTCACCTTTCTTGCTTCCTTTTCATCTGGCCTGCATCACAAAAACCGCAAACACTGAATAGCGCACCATCTCTGCCGATGCTATGGTGAGTCGATACAACGGGAGGGTCCATGCGTCCAACTACCATTGACAGCTATCGTGAACGGCTGGGAAGAGTGCTGGCGTATATCCGGGAAAATCTGGATGAACCGCTGACCATCGAGTGCCTGGCCGGAATCGCCTGCCTGTCGCCATTTCATTTTCACCGTATTTTTTCCGCCTTTGTCGGGGAAACGGTGAATGCCCACGTGCGCCGTGTGCGGTTGGAGCATGCCGCCATGCGGATAGTGACCACGGGCGAGAGCATGATCGAGGCGGCGTTGAGCGTGGGATATGAAACGCCGGCAGCCTTTGCCCGTGCCTTTCGCGAACATTTTGGCGTGAGCCCCAGTGAATACCGATGGTGCCGGCAGGGAGCCGGTCCATTCTCTGTGGAACGATGCAGTATGACGGGAGATGTTGCGATGAAAGCGAGTTTTCGGGAGTTGGGAGATACGCCGGTGCTCTACGTCAGGAAAACCGGAGCGTATGGCGATGCGGCCAAGGAAGCCTGGGAAGTAGTGATGCGGTTCGCCTACAGGAATCGGATCATAACACCGGACACGCGGGCCATCGGCATCGGTTACGACGATCCGACGATCACCGAAGCGGAGAATATCCGTTACGATGCCTGTGTCACGTTTTCCGGCGAGGTCCAGCCGGAGGGGGATGTTGGGGTCCAGGTCATCGCCGGCGGCAGGTTTGCCGTGTTTCTCCACAAAGGGCCCTACGAAGGGTTGGCGGATGTCTACCGCGCCATTTTCGGTACCTGGCTCCCCGCAAGCGACTCTACCCTGCGTGACCAGCCCTGTTTCGAGGTGTACCTGAACCGCGACCCGCGTCGCACAAAGCCGGAAAGATTGCGTACGGAGATCTGGATACCGGTGGAATGAGCCAGCCTGTTGGTGTCCGTAATGGAAATGCTGCGGCTGTTTAGCGACAGTTCACGTTCTTATCCAGGGCGGCCCCCCGTAAGCCTTACCCCGCCGAAAGTTCAATACTTCAATGCCAGGCACCGTAGGTTCCTTGAGTCACTGCTGACCCCCTGAGTCACTGCACTTTGAAATGCTACAGAGTCACCAATTTCAGCACCGCATTTCCTGTCGTAATAGCGAACGTATTGGGGCCGATGTGGGCCAAGCCGAAAGGCGAATCCAGTCCACCCGGCAATATGCCAGTTACAATTCCCTGAACGCCTGGTACCCCTGCTATTGTTGTTACATCACCCGTCGGTGTAATCTTTCGAATGGTATGGTTGTTTGTATCTGTTACATACAGGTTACCTACCTCATCAATTACAAGAGAACCAAGACCGCCAAACCCTGCCGTTTGCCCATGGCCATCTTTGCTGCCGCTCCCCCCCCCGACAAAAGTGGAGACCCCTCCATCCGACGTGATTTTCTTAATGACGCCGGAATCGGTGACATACAGATTGCCGGACTTATCGGTAATAATTTTACGAGGGTGTGAGAAGTTCACTTGACGAAATCCCATTGCGCTCAGGAGCGGGTGATCAGCAGCATATTTCCCCGCAATTGTGGTTACCATGCCATTCCTCGAAATCTTGCGGATGGCGCCATTGCCAAAATCCGAGACAAAAATATCACCCATTTCATTGACGGTGATGCCGGACGGATAATCGAACCGAGCTAGCTCATTCGGGCCATCTTCATGCCCTTGCTTACCGGCTTTCCCGGCGAGAGTTGTGACCGTCCCATCCGGTGTAACCTTACGAATAGTAAATTCGTCAGCAACATAAATATTTCCGGCCATGTCTGTGGCGATAGCAAGCAACATACTAAAAAGAGCGGTTAAACCTCTGCCATCGGCATGCCCCTTCATGCCTGGAGTTCCGGCCAGCGTGGAAACAACACCCGCAGGGGTGATCTTGCGAATCACGTAATTGCTAAAATCCACTACATACAGGTTACCAGCCGCGTCAGCCACAATGTCCTGCGGATTATTAAACCGTGCTGATTCGCCGATACCATCCGCATATCCACCCTTTTTCGCTTTTCCTGATAATGTGGTTACAACACCGGCAGGAGTTATCTTACGGATGGCTGAGTTTCCCATATCGGCGACGTAAAGGTTTCCGGCGTGATCCAAGGTAATACCGCAGGGGGCAAAAAACCTCGCCGCAGTTCCGATTCCGTCCTCGTATCCTTTAATTTTGGTTCTTCAGCAGAATTTGTGGGTAGCTGACTTGGCGATTGGGGCCAGAGCA
>CAZIUE010000011.1:0-145123 GCA_964542535.1 uncultured Pelobacter sp.
AAGCAACTATTAAGAAGCAATACCCTTTCACCGCGCACACCATAAACAGAACCACCACGATCAACAACAAAAACAACGATACGCGCACGAGGTGAGCTCCGGGAGGTGATTGCCCTGTCACCGGCATGAAACCGCAACCAGAATCCGTGACGCCGGACTACCGGAGTACCTGACAGTAGCCAGGGCCACAACACCGCCACCGGCGATGCGACCGTCAGTCCGGGCAAGCTGCCGCCGAACCGTCCCACGCCGCGGAGCAGGCCGTTCAGGCATGCGGAGACAGGAGGAGTCACGGAGTCGGGCGCAATGGATCAGCCAGCAGCTGTCGGCGAGCAAATAAGCAGTTGCCTTGTTTCCGCGACTTGGGGTAGATATGCTGCCATCATGTCATCACGACCCCGAAGCACATTCCGGACCAGAGGCGCACGCTGCGCCTCCCTGGCGGGAGCCGCCCTCCTGCTAACGGCCTCGCTCTGCCGCGCAGACTCCCGCGACAGCGCCCTCTCGGCCATGACATCTCTGCGCCAGGCAGCCATCTCCCGGGAGCTCACGGGAGAACTAAACAGCATCGACACTTCCTTCGCAACGGCCGAGAGGTACCGGCGCAACGATGACCAGGAAATGGCGGAACGCTACTACCAGCTCTGCATCCAGAAGAGCCGGGTACTGTTCTCGTCCCTGGCCGGCCAAGGTACGGCCCCTTCGCTTCCCCCCCCCGCCGTCTCGTCGCGGGAAGAAGCTCCCGAACAGCCCGCCCGGGACGATGTCGGGAACGGTGCGGACCCGGTGACGGACGGGGCAGCGGCCCAGGACGGCATCGTCTCCAGACACCTGGTGGGACAAACCTCCGTCTACACCGTCAGAAAACAGGACACGCTCAGGCTGATCTCCGCCAAGCTGGGAGTGAGTCAGCAGCACCTGATCATGCTGAACAGGCTTGCTTCGCCGACATCGTTGAAACCGGGCCGGAAGCTCGTCTACAACAACCGCAAGATCATTCCCCGTCGCATGTCCCACGGCATCGTCATCAATATCCCCGACCGCACCCTGTACTACTTCAAGGAAGGCAGACTGGCTACCACCCTTCCCGTAGCCCTGGGAGTGCCCCGGAAGGGAACCAGCTTCGACTGGATGACCCCCACCGGGAAATTCAGGGTCGTGGCCAAGCAGAAGGATCCCACCTGGTACGTTCCCCGTTCGATTCGCTCGGAGATGGAGGCCAGGGGAAAGGACGTTAAAACCGTCGTCCCCCCCGGCCCCCGCAACCCGCTGGGAAAATACGCCATAAAAACATCTCTGCCCGGCATCCTGATCCACAGCACCACCATGCCGGGCTCTATCTATCGTTTTGCCAGCCACGGTTGCATCAGGGTCTATCCGGAGCAGATGAAGGAGTTCTTTGATGAGGTCAGGGTGAACACGCCGGGCGAGATCATCTACCAACCGGTTAAGCTGGCGGTCACCGAAGAGGGGCGGGTCTTTCTGGAGGTGCACCAGGATGCCTACAACAGGGGTATGGAGTTGCAGGACCTGGCTCGCCAGATGATCGAGAAGCGCAAGCTCTCCGAACAGGTGGACTGGGACAAGGTTGAATCGGTGGTCAGGCGCAGGGAGGGGCTGGCCGAAGATGTGACGCTCTGACGCGTGGACGCATTGCTCATCCCCCATAAATAGAAGAACGGGCGCCCGGCTATCCGGACGCCCGTTCCCATATCTACGCTTTCGCTTGACGGAAGCACATCATTCCCCGTCGTAACCGGACGGCTCACTCCCCCTGACGAAGCATTCCGTGATTGCACCCGGCGTGCCCTCCCGGGCAAGCCTGCCGGTGCGAGGGTTGATCTGCACGAAGGTAACGTTTTCAGGAGCTTCAAAATCTTCAACCGGCAGATCAACGACCGCCTTCTGCATGAATTCGGCCCAGATGGGGGCTGCCGCCTGTCCGCCCGACCCCCCCGATCCCAGCGAACGTTCCTGATCATAGCCGACCCAGACACCGGCCACGAGTTGGGGGACATAGCCGATAAACCAGGCATCCTTGGAGTCATTGCTGGTGCCGGTCTTTCCCGCTACCGGGCGGCCGACAATGGATGCCCGGCGTCCGGTACCGCTGGATACCACGCTCTGCATCAGGTTGGTGATAACATAGGAGGTTTCAGGCGAAATGACCGATATCGCCACCGGAGCGGAGTCCTGTTGCAGCACTACGCCGTCGTTGTCCGTCACCCGGGTGATCAACGACACCGGCATGGAGACCCCCTTGTTGGCGAACACTCCGTAGGCGGCGGTCAACTCCATGGGCGAAACCGACGCGGCTCCCAGCGCCAGGGCCAGGTTGGGTGAGATGGGGCTGGTGAAGCCGAACTTCTTGGCATAGTCGGCGGCATAAGGAGCGCCGATCTGGTCCATGATCTTGACGCTGACGATGTTGATGGAGTCGGTCAGAGCTTGGCGCATGGTAACCGGGCCCCTGAAGATGCCGTCGTAGTTCTTCGGCTTCCAGACGCCGCCGGAGCCGTCGGGGTACTCCACCTCCGCATCCTCGACCACCGTGGCGGGAGTAAACCCCTTGTCCAGGGCAGCGGCATAAATGAACGGCTTGAAGGCCGAACCGGCGTTGCGTCTCGACTGCATGGCCCGGTTGAACTGGCTCTTCCTGAAGTCATAGCCGCCCACCATGGCCTTGACGCCGCCGCTGCGGGGATCGATGGCCACCAGGGCCGCCTGCACCTGGGGGGTCTGGTCCAGACTGAACTGGGCGCCATGCCGGTCGATTTCAGGGGCCACCACCGCCACTTCGATCACCGAGCCGAGGCAGAGCGCCTTGCCCCCCTTGCGGGGCGGGTCATAGCTGTTGACCAGGGCCAACCGGCCGGCCCAGGACATGTTTTTCCTGCTGAGGAGTCCCGTACGGTCCCCCACCCTGACCATGGCCTCTCCCTTGGCCGGATTGACCCCCACCACCACTCCCTGGTAGGTCTCGCCGGTCCTGAGCACGGCCGAATCGATCCCCGATTCGATCCTGGCGCAGAAGGGGTCCACCTCTTCGGCCTGAAGGTATTTCTGCGGTCCGCGGAACCCCTGACGCTTGTCAACCGCCTTGAGACCGGCCCGTAGGCTCTCGTAGGCGGCGCGTTGCATGGCCGCGTTCATGGTGGTGTAGATCTTCAGCCCCCCCTTGTAGAGTTGGTCCTCACCGTAGCGCGACTCCAACTGGATGCGCAGATGTTCCAGGAAGTACGCCGACTGCTCGTTGTTGACCTTCTTCATGGGATGGATGGAGATGGGGGTAGCACGGGCGTGCTCGGCCTCGGCAAGGGTGATGTACCCCTCCTTGACCATCCGGTCCAGCACATAGGCCTGCCGCTCCCGGGCCCGCCCCAGGTGCTTGATGGGGGAATAGGCGTTTGGCGACTTGGGCAGCCCGGCCAGCATGGCCATTTCGGCCAGGTTCAGCTGGTCCACGTTCTTGGCGAAATAGGTCTCGGCCGCGGCCTGGACGCCGTAGGCGCCCCCCCCCATGTAGATCTGGTTGAGGTAGATGTAGAGGATCTCGTCCTTGGTCAGCTTCTCCTCCATGCGCTTGGCCAGGATGGCTTCCTTGATCTTGCGGGAGAACTTCTTCTCCGAGGTGAGCAGCATGGATTTGGTCACCTGTTGGGTGATGGTAGAGGCCCCCTCCTTTTTGCGCATGGACACCAGGTTCTTGATCGCGGCGCGCATGATGCCGAAGTAATCGATGCCCCGGTGGGAATAGAAGCTGGCATCCTCGGCAGCCACGAAGGCCTGGATCAGCTTGCGCGGCATGCGCTCCACCGGAACCACGATGCGCCGTTCCAGGTAGAACTCGCCCACCAGGCTGCCGTCGTCGCCGAACACCTGGGACACGATGGGCGGTTTGTAGTCAGCCAGGCGATCGACCCGGGGGAGACGGGCCAGCAGATAGAACAGGTAGCCGCCCACTCCCAGCGCGGAGACTACGGCCAGGGTGGCGACAAGCAGCAGGACAACCTTGAACAGCCCCTTGCCGCCGGATGACGGCGCTCTTCTCTCCATGTTCTCTATCCTCTCGTGCTCCCCTCCGCGCGCTGCATGGCCGCGGGAGGAGGTATCTGGCATTCGCTGCCCGGGAAAAATAGCGCACACCGGCTGGTGAATACAAGTACGAATACGAAATCAGCCCCCTGCCGAGCCGGGCACGACACCCGACGCGAGGAGGCATACACGGGCTAAGGGGCCTGGCCTTCCAGGTATTCCAGCAGGGCCGCAATGTCCGCAGGCATGTCCACGGAAAACTCCAGATACGCGCCGCTGGAGGGATGGACGAAGCCCAGGGTACGGGCATGCAGGGCCTGCCTGCCCAGAGCCGTTATCAGCTTGCGCAGCCGTGAGTCGACGATGTTGTTGAAGCGGCCGCCGTCGGGATAGAGCGGATCCCCCAGCAAGGGAAAGCCGGCCTCGCTCATGTGCACCCGGATCTGGTGGGTACGACCGGTCTCAAGGCGCAGCTCCACCAGGCAGATTCTGCCGTAGCGTCCGCGCACCCGCCAGCGGGTGACGGCGCGTTTCCCCTGCCGCGCCTGCCCGGAACGCCGCAGGCGGTCGGTGGGATGGCGGCCGATCACACCTTCCAGCCGTCCTGAATCCTCCCGCGGGCTGCCGTACACCAGAGCCTGGTAGATGCGTTTGATGGAATGTACACTGAACTGGGCCGACAGCGCCTGGTGGCTGCGGTCGTTCTTTGCCACCACCATGACGCCGGACGTGCCCTTGTCCAGTCGGTGGACGATACCGGGGCGCAGCTCCCCGCCGATGCCGGACAGGTCCGTGCAGTGGGCCAGCAGGGCATTGACCAGAGTGCCGCTGCTGTTGCCCGGCCCCGGATGAACCACCATGCCGGCCGGCTTGTTGATCACGATCAAATCCCCATCCTCATGGAGTACCTCAAGGGGGATGGCCTCAGGCAGCGGCGTTGCCGCCACCAGTTCCGGCAGCTCAATGGATATGGACTCGCCCCCCTTAAGTTTGAGGGAAGGGCGAACAACGCTGCCGTCAACCAGAATGTTGCCCGATTCGATCAGGCGCTGGATGGTGGAGCGGGTCTCGCCGGGCAGCTCGCGGCTGAGATACAGGTCCAGCCTGAGCGGCTCGGACTCCAGGGGAACTACCAGGTTCATCGTATCCATCCTCTCTGTCGCGCATCGTTGCGATGCGCCCCCATGGGCCGTGAACGCAGGCGTCGCGGCAAACGGGAAAACGGTCATTTCTGTGTAAATCTATAAAAAATCAGGAGCAACTCGGACACAGGGGATAACCACGAATACAACCATGCGAACCGGACACAACGTCATTCATCGCCAGGGTGGCTGCGTCTCTTATGCCGTCATGTCGATCTATCCATATCCATCCTCGGCGGCCTGCCGGTGAACAGAAAAGGCGCACCCCACGCAGAGGTGCGCCCCTATCCATGTGCCGCGGGAGCCGGTGTCCCGGCTACCAGATGGACGACTCGATCTTTCCGGCCCGCTTGATCAGTACGTCCACCACCGCCAGGTCGAAGATCTGCTCCGGCTTCAGCTCCGCCGCAACCCGCGAAAAGAAGTGCTGCCGCCCCTCTTCCAGCTGTTCCTGGAGCGTCTCGAAGATGTCATCGTTCTTGATGCCGCTTTCCACCTTCTCCTTGTTGTAGATGGCAATATCGGAGATGATGGCTCTCGCCAGACGCCGGGCCTGTTCGGAATTATCGATCACGTTCATGGCTCATTTTTCCTTGTGAGAAGTTAGTGATGAACGGCTGGCCGTATCATCTGCTCTTCAGGGCAAAATAGATGCTGGCATCACCCCGCCGGACAAGCATGACAAGGGTGCGGCCCCGGGTCTGGCGGACCGCCTTCTGGTAGGCGGCAAGGCCGGAGATCCGGACACGGTTGATGGACAGGATCAGGTCGCCGGGCCGGACCCCTGCATCGGCGGCCAGGCCGTCAGGAGTCAGATCAACGACCACCACGCCGCCCCCCTCCTGCTCCTCCACCACCAGCCCCAGAGGATCGGCCTGGGTCTGCCGTTCCTCTTCGCCGGATTCCCTTCTGGAGGAGGAATCCGCCGCCACGAGCGTCATGCCCAGCGCCACGTTCCTTCCGTCGCGGAACACGGTCACCTTGACCGGCTTGCCCAGACCTGCCTCGGCCACCAGGCGCTGCAAGTGGGCCGGGTCCTTGACCTCGGTGCCGTTAAAGGCGGTGATGACATCCCCCTGGCGCATCCCCCCCTTGTCGGCCGGGCTGCCGGCCATGATCCCGCTGACCAGGGCGCCCCTTGCCTGGCGCAGACCGAAGGAACGGGCCAACTCTTCCGTAACCGGCTGGATGCTCACCCCCATCCACCCCCGGCTGACGGTTCCCTTGGCGATCAGCTGGGTGAAGATCGGTTTGGCCATGGCAACGGGAATGGCAAACCCGATTCCCTGGCCGGCGGCAACGATGGCGGTGTTGATGCCGATCACCTCGCCGTAAACGTTCAGGAGCGGCCCCCCCGAGTTGCCCGGGTTGATGGAGGCGTCGGTCTGGATGAAGTTCTCGTAGGTCTCGATCCCCACGTTGGAGCGGCCGGTGGCGGAGATCACGCCGACAGTCATGGTGCGGTCCAGGCCGAAGGGATTGCCGATGGCAACGGCCCACTGCCCAACTTCCAGCTTGTCGGAATCACCCAGCACGGCCACGGGGAGATCGGCGGCATTTATCTTGATCACGGCGATGTCGGTCTTCTGGTCGCTCCCCACCACCTTGGCATCGTACATCTTGTCGTTGGAGAGTTTCACCTGGATGCTCTCGGCGTCGCGGATCACGTGTTCATTGGTGACGATATAGCCGTCCCTGCTGATGATGAAGCCGGAGCCCAGGCTCTTGTTCTGCCGATACCGGGGGCCGCCGAAGAAGTCCTCGAACAGCGGCGACATCTGGAAGAAGGGCTGGACTGCCATCTTCTTGCCCACCGTGGAGACGTTGACCACGCAGGGAGTGACCTTCCTGGCAATCTGGCTGAAGGCCCGCTGGGTGGCGAGGATATCGGCCGGGACATCCTTGACCGGCGCATCGGCCTCTCCCCCCTTGCGTTTGGACTCGTAGAACAGCGGCCCGCCATCCCTGCCGGAACAGCCGGCCAGGACGGAGAGCATCAGGGAGCAGACGATGATATGGCGTACGGTTCGCAGAAAAGGTTTCATGTCGCAGGAACCAAAACGGGGAAGTAATGCAGCTTAACCTGGCTGAAAGATTAGCCAAACTCCACCGGCATGTCAACGGATATAATCCCGGCCGGCACAACCCGGAGTCCCGTGACAGGACTCTGGGCCCAGGGGGATCCCGGCCGTCAGCGCCGGTACCGTCGTTTACCGACTGCTTCTGGTCCCGATCGACCGGCAGCACCGGTGCCCGCTCAGGAGTAAGGCCGGCGTAACGGGAATGACTCCCGCAAGCGGCGCACCCGTTCCACTACCGGCGGATGGGAGTAGTAAAACCAGGCGTACAGGGGGTGGGGGAACAGGTTGGAGAGATTCTCCGCCGACAGCTTGACCAAGGCCGAAGCCAAGTCCTGGGGATTCCCGGTCAGGTCTGCGGCAAAGCGGTCCGCTTCCCATTCATGGCGACGGGAATACCAGGAGCCCAGGGGGGTAAGGGGAAACAGGGCCAGCGATGCCAGGAAGCCGACCACCACCATCCGGGCCGGCAGGGAGATGACCGCCGGAAGCCCCAGCAGTCCCGGCAGTCCCGGCCAGTTAAGCAGCTGAAAGAAGAGCCATGACCCGGCCAGAGCCATCAGTTCCGCCCAGAAGAGGCTCCTCCACACGTGCCCCTTCTTCCAGTGACCGACCTCGTGGGCCAGGACCGCCAGGATTTCGCCATGGCTCATCTGCCGGATCAGGGTGTCATAGAGCACGATGCGCTTGACCCTGCCGATACCCGTGAAGTAGGCGTTGGAGTGTCTGCTGCGTTTCGAGGCGTCCATCTGCATCACCCGCCCTGCCCTGAGTCCCGCCTTTTCCATCAGGCTACGGACCTCGTCCTCCAGCCCCGGCTCGCTGACCGGCTCGAACCTGTTGAACAGCGGCTCGACCACATAGGGGGAGATGAACATCATGAACAGGCTGAAAGCGGCCATGAATGCCCAGACCCAGATCCACCAGCGACCGGGACTCCGCTGGATCAGCCAGAAAGCCGCTCCCAGCAGAAACAGCAGCAACAGGGTTCCGATGGCCTGGGACTTGAGGAAATCGGCGATCCAGAGTCGCGCCGTCGTGGTGTTGAAACCGTAACGGGCTTCGATGCGGAAGGTCCCGTAGAGGTCGAAGGGGATGTCCAACAGGGCCTGTCCCCACGTCATGGCAACGAAGAAAAGCATTCCGTGGGTCATGAGGAGGGGGGTCAGGCCGGCCACGAAACCGTCCAGCAGCGTCAGCAAGCCGCCGAACAGAAACAGGATCAGCAGCAGGTTGTTGAACAGCGACTCCCATAGCGCCAGGCGGCTGGAATCGAGGGTGTAGGCGGTGCTGGCACGGAGCCGTTCCTGGTCGATGACTCCTTCGAATCCTGCGGGAACGACCGTGCCGTTGCGCTTCAGGTGTTCCAGGTTGATATGGCGCAACCAGTAGGCACAGGCGGTCTCGATGACGAACAGACCGAACAGGGCACAGGCGGTCACGGACGACTCCCCTCGGCGGAGCCGCCACATCGTGGCGACTCGCGCCTCAGCTGTCCTAGGAGATCATGTTGATCAGATCGCTGACGCACGTGTTGATCCCCTGGTGCACCTGTGAGATGCGGTCGGCGAGCATATAGGCGGGAGTGGTGACGATCATCCTGCCGCAATCGGCAACCACGCCGGTCACCGGGCACTCCTGGTGCACGGCACCGGTCTTGGCGATCTCCGCCGCGGTAGCGGTGTCGTTGCCGATGGTGACGGTGGGGGCAAGTTCCTGTCCCAGGACAGCGGCAATCACCACCGGAGCGATGCAGATGGCGCCGATGGGCTTTTGGGCGGCAGCCATCTCTTTCAGCAGGCGGGCCACCTCGGGGTTAACCGTGGCGGCGGCACCCTTCACGGCAAAGTCGCACAGGTTCTTGGCAGCCCCGAAGCCGCCCGGCAGGATCACCGCATCCAGGTCGGATGCCTTCACCTCCTTGATGTCACGGATGTTACCGCGGGCGATGCGGGCCGACTCCACCAGCACATTGCGTTTTGCCCCGGTCTCCTGCATGGTCAGGTGATTCGTCTCGGGAAACTCCACATTGGGGGCCATGCAGACCGCTTCGGCACCGCAGGTGTCGATGGCCAGCAGGGTCAGGACCGCCTCGTGGATCTCGCTGCCGTCGCGCACGCCGCAGCCGGAAAGGATAACACCGATTTTTTTCATGTCAGATACCTCCTTGTGTGCAGTTTGAATCGTCCCGCCGTCCACGGCGGGCGGTGGCGCCCCTGCCCTTCGCGGGTCAGGGCGGGGTGAGGCCTCGACGTTTCCCATGGCCCCACATCCCTCAATGCATCGTGTTTTTCTGACGTCCCGGCGTATTCAACTCCGCCAGAGCCCTGGCCACCGCCTCGTCATAGGGGGTGAGCGGGATCGGCAGGATCCGGCGGATGGCATTCTCGCGGCAGACGACCTCGTTCTTCAACCCCTCGATGAGCGGCATGGAGACCGAGGGGGGCACCGGAGTGATCAGGGCGACCCAGTAGGACGACAGCCGGGGGGTCAGCACCGGCACCGGGAGAATGTACAGCCGTTTCCCCAGGATGCGGGCGAAACGTTCCATCATCTCCCGGTAGGTCACAACGTCAGGACCGCCGATGTCGAACGTCCCGCCGGCGGTCCGTTCATCAGTCAGGCAGCCGCCAAGGTAGGCGATCACGTCGTCCACGGCGATGGGCTGGCAGCGGGTGGAGACCCAGCGCGGCGTGATCATCACCGGCAGACGTTTCACCAGATAATGCACCATCTCGAAGGAGGCGCCGGTGGCGCCGATGATGACGGCGGCCCTGAGAAAGGTGGTGGCAAAGGAACCGCCGGACAGGATACGGGCCACCTCCAGGCGGCTCCTGAGGTGCTCGGACAGGTCATCGCCGGTCTCCCCGAGTCCCCCCAGGTAGATCACCCGCCGCACGCCGGCCCGGTTGGCGGCATCCACGAAATTTTCGGCCGCCGTGCGGTCCCGCTGCTCGAAACCGCTCCTGCCGGCGGTCATGGAGTGCACCAGGTAATAGGCGGTATCGATCCCCGTCAGGGCGGCGTCAAGGGTTGCCGGTGCCAGCATGTCCCCCCGCACCTGTTCCGCCTCCCGGGGCAGGTCGGGCGCATCGCGGCGCAGCATGCAGCGCACGTCATACCCCTGCCGCACCAGCTCTGCTGTCAGCCGCCTGCCGATAAACCCGGTCGCTCCGGTGATCAGTATTTTTCCCGTTGTTGGTTCCATAACGCACCAAGTGTGCCATAGCCCCTTGGAATAACAAGAATACGACAGAAGCGGCTACCCCGCACAGCCGCCCCAGCCCGACGGAATCACAGTGCTATTTCGATCACAAAAAAACTGGACACAGAACACACAGAGATCTCGGAGAAAAATCAATTCTGCCGTAGCCGACAGATGTACCAGAACGAAATGGGGACCGGAGCAGTTCCTCGATGTTCTCTGTGCCCTCTGTGGCTAACCGCTGTACTGACGTTAACGGTTTCCGTCCCCGACCTGCTACGCCCCCTGCTTCCCCTTTCCCGCCTCCAGGAGAACGAAGGTCAGGGCCATGAGCGCGTACCCGGCGGCCAGGTGCCAGACCAGGGGCGACGGCGGTCCCAGCGGCGAGAAGAGCGCTCCGCTGGGGAGCGGAGAGTGGATCGCGCCGCACAGGGTCAACAGGGCGCAGACCAACAGATACCCCGCCGCCCGGGCCGGACGGTGATCCAGCACATGGGCGAAGGCCGCCCCCCACAGGAGCGAGGTGACGATGAAGCCGTTCCCCAGCACGATGGTGGCGCTGTAGCTGGCCAGCAGCTCACCGGACAAGTCGGAAATTCCCTTGCCCAATGCGGACAAGAGCTGGCTGAACTGGATCGAAACCAGGCAGGCCACCACCGGGATGAAGGAGATGGCAACGGCGCGGAAATGTCGGCGCGGCGTTGCCTCGAAGGCCTGGGCCATGATCTCGATGCCGATGAAGATCAGGATCGGCGCCACGGCAGCCTCGGGGAGCAGCCCCACGAAGAAGGAGAGGTAGCCGCACACCGCCCCCAGGCCGATGAACAGCGCCGTGGCAACGGTATAACCGGCCCGCCCCCCCATCTCCTTGTAGGCCGGATGGCCGATGTAGGGGCAGGACTGGATCACCCCGCCGCACATGCCGGCCAGAAGGGTGGCGAATCCCTCCACCAGCAGGATGTCCCGCGTGTTGTAGTCGTCGCCGGCCACCGCCGCGCTCTCGGTCACATCCACCCCGCCTACCACCGTGGCCAGGGCAAAGGGGATCGCCAGGGGCAGATAGTCCAAGGCGCGGGTCATGCCGGACAGGAATTCAAAGGTGGGGAGCGGCAGGTGGAAGGCCAGTTCCGGCGGGGGAGGCAGGGCAGCCATACCGTGGGGAAGCAGGCCCAAGGCGCCCAGCAGATAGTGGGCGACCACGCCGCAGAGGATGCCGGCCAGGGCGCCGGGCAGGCGCAGGGGGAGTTTGAAGCGGGCCAAAAGCGAGATAAAGACGATCCCCAGGGAGAGGAAACCGACCACCGGCGAGGCGAACAGCTTGAGGAACGGCAGGTAGGCGATGAGCAAAAGCGCCACCGCCGCGATGCTCCCCAAAAGCCCTGCCCGGGGGATCAGGCGTCGAAGCGTCGGCCCGAAGAAGGAGGCCGCGATCTTGAACAGCCCCATCATGACGATCACCGCCATGCCCACCTGCCAGGTCAGGAGTGGATCTCTGCTGGCCAGGTAGCAGGGGCCAATCACGCCAAAGGCCATGCCAAAGGAGGAGGGGGTATCCAGCCCCAGGGGCATGGCGGTCACATCGTCGCGCCCGCTCTTCCTGGCTAGGCGCCAGGCCATCCAGGAGTAGAGCAGATCCCCGGCCAGCACCCCCATGGCGCTTCCCGGCAGCATCCTCCCCAGCACCAGGTCGCGGGGCATGCCGAAGACGCCGGTGAGGATGGCCGCCATGATCACCAGATCGCTGAGGTTGTCCAGCATCAGGCCGAAGAAGGCGTTGATGTCGCCGATGGCAAACAGGCGGGGTTTGTGGGGCACGGGCGGTTCCTCCAGAAGTGGGGGAAACGTGCCACAGAGGAACAGTGAATGCAATATAAAATCGGGGACATGGGCAGGTAGCAGACATCATTACGTGTACTCGCGCATATTCTGAATGGCTGATTTCGCCATGAGGCCAAAATACATGCAGCAGATACCGATATTTTGTTATAGTGGCGCCGTGAAACTGTTCGGGGCAATCGGGTTTTTCCCGGTAGGGTTGTGAGCCGTACATCATGCACCCGCCCCCAAAGGGCTCGACCGGACCGGATCGCCCCATGAACGAATACCAACTACCCGACGAAATAGCGAAAACAGGGGCACATCATGCCTGATACAGCACCGGAAGAATCCTTGAATCTTCTGTCCCGGACGGACAGATCAAGAAAAATAGCGAATGCAGGCCTCAAGCTGGAAACGAAAAGCGCTTTTGGTCAGTATATGACCCCTGCCACGGTTGCCTCGTTCATGGTTTCGCTGTTCCCCCCTCTGTTACGGCCAGACATTAGACTGCTGGACCCGGGCGCGGGGGTCGGCAGTCTGACATCCGCTTTTGTCGAACAGTTCTGCACAAGCAAGACAGTCCGTCACCTTGCCGTGGACGCTTACGAGATAGATCCGGTAATGCGTTCATATCTGAAGAAGACTCTCGAGCTGTGTGAAACAGCCATTGCAAAAAACAACGGCTCCATGACATGGAGGATGTGTGCAGACGACTTCATAACCAAAGCGTCGAACGATCTGTCGTCGATGCAGAGCCTATGGCCGGAGCAGGTGAAAACCTACACGCACTGTATTATGAATCCCCCCTACAAGAAAATTTCCAGTTCTTCACACCACCGGGCTTCTCTCCGTACCGTTGGAATCGAAACGGTTAATCTGTATTCGGCCTTCGTTGCCTTATCCTTGCTCCTGCTGGAAAATGGAGGACACCTGGTTGCGATCATTCCGAGGAGTTTTTGCAACGGCCCCTACTACCGTCCTTTTCGGAAATTCGTGCTGAGCCACGCGGCAATCAGGAGAATTCATCTCTTCGGCTCCAGAGACAAGGCTTTTAAGGAAGACAAGGTTCTGCAAGAGAATATCATCATGGCCCTGGAAAGGGGGGGACGGCAGGAAAACGTTACCATCTCCACTTCCACCGACGACACCTTCTCCGATACGTGCATTTCTGATTATCCCTTCGATCGCATAGTATTCGATAACAGCAGAGAACGTTTCATACATATCCCCGCGTTTCCGAAAACCGATTTCCTTAACGATACGCACACATTCAACCACACCCTTCCCCAAATCGGAATACAGGTATCGACCGGGCCGGTCGTGGATTTCCGTATGAAAGATCATGTGAGGGACATGCCCGAAGCAGGGACGGTGCCGTTAGTGTACCCGTGTCATTTCAAGGGACAGTCTCTGCAATGGCCAATCGCGGGCGGGAAAAAACCCAACGCGATCCAAGATTGTCAGGACACGCAAAAATGGCTGTATCCAAATGGTTATTACACCCTGGTCCGCCGTTTCTCCTCAAAAGAAGAGCGGCGCAGGATCGTGGCGAGCGTCGTTGATCCAGCCGTGTTTGGCACGGCGGAGAAGCTCGGCCTGGAGAATCACCTGAACGTATTCCATTGCGACAAGAAACCATTACCGAAGGAGTTGGCGTGGGGGCTTGCCGTGTTCCTCAACTCAACGGCGGTTGATGACAATTTCCGGCGTTTCAGTGGTCACACTCAGGTCAATGCAACCGATCTGAAACAGATGAACTATCCGAGCCGGGAAGCCCTCATGCAACTCGGGAAATGGGCGATCAAGCAGGAAGTGTTGACCCAGGATATGATTGACGGCGAAATGGAGAGACTTTCCGAAGGAATCGAACCAAAGCCCAGAAGCGCATCAGTGACGCACTCACTATCCTGGCTGCCCTTGGAATGCCGCGGGCACAGCAAAACGAGCGTTCCGCGCTCTGTCTACTTGCCCTGTTGAATCTTTCGCTCGGCAAAAAATGGCGACAATCGGAAAATCCGCTCATGGGAATAACGCCCATCATGGATTGGGCGCGCCAGCACTACGAAAAGGAATACGCCCCCAATACCCGGGAAACCGTCAGACGACAAACCATGCACCAGTTTGTGGCCGCGGGAATCGCGCTGTACAATCCAGACAAACCTGACCGCCCGGTAAACAGCCCCAAAGCCGTGTACCAGATCGAAGATACCGTTTTGGCATTACTTCGCTCGTTTGGCACTTCGGCCTGGCACGACAATCTGACATCCTACCGTGCCGATCGCGAGACACTCACGGCACGGTACGCAATGGAACGGGAACAGAACCGGATACCCGTAGCAATCGCCAGGGGAAAAAAGATCACCCTCAGTCCCGGTGAGCATAGCGAACTGATACGGGACATCATCGAGAAATTCGCACCGCGATTCGTTCCCGGCGGCATGCTGATCTACGCAGGAGATACCGGCGACAAGTGGGGCTATTTCGATGCGCCTTTGCTGCGCAAGCTCGGTATCAGCGTCGACTCACACGGCAAAATGCCCGATGTGGTCCTGTTCTGCCCGAAAAGAGACTGGCTGGTACTTGCCGAGTCCGTAACCAGCCACGGCCCCGTGGACGGCAAACGACACGCCGAGCTGTCTCGACTCTTCGCCAATTCCAGGGCCGGTCTGGTATATGCCACCGCCTTTCCGAATCGTTCCATCATGGCCAGATACCTTGGTGAAATCGCCTGGGAAACGGAAGTATGGGTTGCTGACGCGCCTTAGCACCTGATCCATTTCAACGGCGAGAGGTTTCTTGGGCCATATGCGGATTAAGACGGGTGATGACAGGACAGCACGTCCGTTGCGATGCCTATCCTTTTGTGATAGTAACCAGAGGGGAGGGAGACATGGCTACTGTGGCAATTGCGGACATTCAGAGATTTGCTGCTGACGTGGGTCGCGAGTTCCTGCCCGAAAAGGTGATCCTGTTCGGTTCTTATGCCAAGGGAAACGCCGGCCCGGAATCGGATGTTGACCTTCTGGTTGTCATGCCGGGTGAGGTCTCGGGAGTACGGGTTGCCGCCGAAATCATTACCCGCCTGAAACCGATCCTGCCTGTTGAACTCATCGTCCGTTCGTCCCGCCAGATCAGGGAGCGTCTGACACAGAACGATTTTTTTCTGCGTGAAATACTTGCCACAGGTAAAGAGTTGTATGCAGCCCCTCACCACTGAATGGATTCGGAAAGCGGATGGCGACATGGCGACCGCCAAACGGGAATTGCGCGCCCGCTCTGCTCCCAACTATGATGCCGCCTGCTTTCATGCCCAACAATGTGCCGAAAAACATCTGAAAGCCCTGTTGCAGGAAGAGGCTATACCATTCGGCAAAACGCACAATCTCTCCCTTCTGCTCGATCTCCTGCAAGAACGTCATCCCACGCTTGAACTGCACAGACCCGCGCTGGCAATCCTCAACGCCTATGCCGTTGAATATCGTTATCCAGGAGAATCAGCCGACAAAGATGTGGCCCGTCAGGCCGTCAGACTTGCGGAAGAACTTAAAGCGGCAGTATTGAGAGAATTCCCTGAAAGTTGAGGGCAGGGATGTATACGTATCTCTGCCCTAGAGATTCCCCTCCCTCTATTTTCCATATCGTTCGGCGAATAAAAACCATGACCATCACCACCATCCTCTTCGACCTGGACGGAACGCTCACCGACCCCAAGGCCGGCATAACCCGCTGTATCCGGTTTTCCCTGGAAAAACTGGGCGTGACCCCGCCGCACGAGGACCATCTCACCTGGTGCATCGGCCCGCCCCTCAGGGACTCCTTCGCGCTCCTGCTGGAAACGAGCGACGATCGGCTGCTCGACCAGGCCCTGTCATACTACCGGGAACGCTTCTCGCAAACCGGCATGTATGAGAACGAACTCTACCCGGAGAGCATCCCCGCCCTGGAGCGGATCAGGGACGCGGGACTGCGCGTCTTCCTGGCAACGGCCAAGCCGAAAGTCTTCGCCGCGCCGATTCTGGACCACTTCAGCCTTTCCCGATTCTTCCACGGCATCCATGGCAGCGAGCTGGACGGCCGTTGCGCGCACAAGGGAGAGCTGATCGCCCATATCCTCCGGACGGAGAGCCTGAACCCAGCAACGACACTCATGGTGGGAGACCGCTGCCACGACATCCTGGGCGGTAGGGGGAACGGCGTCCTGACGGCGGCAGTCACCTACGGCTACGGTAGCCGCGCCGAGATCGAAGAATCAGGGCCGGACATGGTCTTCGACTCGCTGACGGAACTGGCCGGGTTCCTGGAGGCCGAAACCGGCGTCCCCGGACCACGGGAGAACCGGTAGAGGGGTTTAGAAAGGCGGGGCCATGCACCTGATCCAGATCCTCCTCCCGCTGTACGACAACGGCGGCAACCCCTTTCCCCAGCGGGATTATGCCCGTGTCCGGGACGAGCTGACCGAACGTTTCGGCGGCATCACCGCCTTCATCCGCTCGCCGGCCGAGGGGCTCTGGCGGGAGACCCCTTCCCAGACCATCCGCGACGAGATCGTCATCTACGAGATCATGAGCGACACCCTGGAACAAGAGTGGTGGCAGACCTACCGGGCCGAGCTGGCCCGACACTTCCGCCAGGAGATGCTCATCGTGCGGGCACTGGAGATACGGCTGCTGTAGCCCCCCGCGCAGACCACCGGAGAACGACCAGGAAGAGAGATGCTCCCATGACCAACCTTCATTCACCCCACGACGCCCCGTTCTGGATCGAAACCCTCGGCCTCGTCCGCCACCCGGAGGGGGGATGGTTCCGGGAGACCTATCGTTCGGGCGAAACCATCCCCGCCCCTGCCCTGCCGGAACGCTTCCCGGGAGCGCGCTGCTTCGCTACCGCCATCCTGTTCCTGCTGCCGCGGGGGGAGATATCGGCCCTGCACCGCATCCAGTCCGACGAGATCTGGCATTTCCATGAGGGCACCCCGCTGACCGTGCACATTCTGTACCCCGACGGCCGCTGGGAGGAGATGCTGCTGGGCCGCGACCCTTCCCGGGGGGAGCGGTTCCAGGGCGTGGTCCCGGCCGGCTGCTGGTTCGGTGCCGAGCCCCGGGGCGACTTCTCCCTGGTGGGATGCACCGTGGCCCCCGGCTTCGACTTCGCCGACTTCCGCATGGCCGACCGCCGAGAACTGGCGTGCCGCTACCCCCAGCACGCCGCCCTGATCCGGCGCCTGACCAGATAGCCCATGTCCCGCTCCCGGCGCCAGACGATCGCCTGCCAGCAGGTGCTGGAGGAGGACTCCTCGGTTTTCTCCCTCCAGTGGAGCGTCTTCCCCCCCGCCATCGCCCGCGGCCTCACCCCCGGGACCATCCGGGAACGCTACCTGGAGTACATCCGTTCCTGCACCCTGAGCCTGATCCGGCCGACCGCCACCGAAGCCGGAGTGGAGTTCCGCCTGCTCACCAGCTCCATCAGCCTGATCAGCTTCCTCCCCCCCGACGACTCCCGCGGGGGACTGTCGGTGCTGCGCATCCGCGGCGGCGTGCTGGTCCAGCCCCGCCAGTGCCACCGGGGAGAGCTGCGCTTCGGCGCGGAAGAGAGCCCCGAAGGAATCAGGGTCTCCCTGCTCCTGTGCGACTTCTGCCCGCTGATCCTGGGCGGTCCCTCCCCCTCGTTTGTCCGCTTCTGGCTCTACCGCCTGACCCAGGCACTGATCCACCGCCTGGTCACGGTGCGCTTCCTGACCCTGCTTTACCGCGACCTGGCCGGCACGCAGGCTCCGGTGCGACTGGTCAGGAGCCGGGTTCGTCAGGGACGCCCCCTGTAATCGTTTACCCTTTTGAATTGCGGCGAAAACATGCTAGAGTTTTGCCACCTCGGCGCCCGGCATCACGGTCACGGACGACTCCCACCCAAAGGAGGCCGTACCCGCGACCGAAGCAAAGCCGCCACAGGGCGCAGCGCATCGGTGCCCGGACGAGCCGCGCCACTACACCACCTTTGACCCAGGATCCCCTATGCCCTACACCGACATGGTACTCCCCGAAAAGCTTCCCCTCTTCCTGCAGAAAGAACTGGTTCCCTTTCCCTACATGATCTTCCCGCTCTTCGTGGACGAGCGCGACATGCTGACCTTCTCCATGGCCAGCACCCACGAGAACCTCGTGGCGGTGGCCATGCGCCAGGGGGACGCCTCCAACGGCGGCCAGACCGGCGACTACCGCAGCATCGGCACGCTCTGCCGGATCAACAAGATCACTAAGATCGGCGACGCCAAGTTCAAGATAACCATGGAGGGGCTGAACCGCCTGCGTATCCTGGATCTGGACACCTCGGGAAACGTCCCCCTAGCCCACTGCGAGCTGGTGCGGGAGTTCGTGGAGAAAGGGATGGTCTCCGACGCCTTGGTGCAGAGCCTGAACGCCCTGCTGAAGATCGCCCTCTCCCACGGCAAGCCGCTTCCCGACGACGTCATGAAGATGATCGACTACATCGACAACCCGGCCCGGCTCTCGGACCTGGTGGCGCTGTACGTCAACCTGCCGTTGGACGGGCTCCAGGAACTGCTGGAGACCATCGATCCCCTGGAACGGCTCAAGAAGGTCTACGTCTACCTGACCAACGAGGTCCAGCGCCTGCAGGTGAAGAGCGAGATCAACACCGAGGTCAACCGCAAGGTGGGCAAGAACCAGAAGGAGTACATCCTGCGGGAGCAGATGAAGCACATCCAGGATGAACTGGGTGAGGAGGATGCCCGCACCGCGGACATGAACGACCTGCGCAAGCGCATCGAAGAAGCCGGCCTGCCCGAGGAGGTGCACAAGATCGCCGTCAAGGAGCTGAAACGGCTGGAGCGGATCAACCAGGCCTCACCCGAGTACACCGTGTCGCGCACCTACCTGGACTACCTGGCCGGCATGCCCTGGAACAGCTCCACCACTGACAGCCTGGACATCATCCGGGCAGAGGAGATCCTCAACGAGGACCACTACGACCTGAAGAAGATCAAGGAACGCATCCTGGAATTCCTGGCGGTGCGCTCTCTCAAAGACGACATGAAGGGACCGGTGCTCTGCTTCGTCGGCCCGCCGGGGGTGGGCAAGACCAGCCTGGGCAAGTCCATCGCCCGCTCCCTGGGGAGGAAGTTCGTGCGCATCTCCCTGGGGGGGATGCGGGACGAGGCCGAGATCCGGGGTCATCGCCGCACCTATATCGGTGCGCTCCCCGGCCGGATCATCAAGGAGATTTTCCGCTGCGGCAGCAACAACCCGGTCTTCATGCTGGACGAGATCGACAAGCTGGGGCAGGACTTCCGCGGTGACCCGGCCTCGGCGCTTTTGGAGGTACTGGACCCGGAGCAGAACTTCTCCTTCCAGGACCACTACCTGGACGTCCCCTTCGACCTGTCCAAGGTCATGTTCATCACCACCGCCAACCAGATGGACCCGATCCCCGGCCCCCTCAAGGACAGGATGGAGGTGATCCGCCTGGCGGGATACAGCACTGAAGAGAAGCTGCACATCGCCCGCAACTTCATCGTCAAGCGGGAGATCGAGGAGAACGGCCTCAAGGAGACGCCCCCGGAATTTCTGGACGAGGCCATCGTCAAGATCGTCTCCGACTACACCCGGGAGGCGGGAGTGCGCAACATGCAGCGCACCATCGCCACCATCTGCCGCAAACTGGCCAAGGAGATCACCCAGAAGAAGCCGTTGCGCTCCCCCATCACCCCCGAGGTGGTGGCCGAGCTCCTGGGACCGCGCAAATTCCACAACGAAGTGGCCGCCGAGAACGACCGCATCGGCGTAGTCACCGGCATGGCCTGGACCGAGTCCGGCGGCGACATCCTCTTCGTGGAGGCAACCAGCATGCCGGGCAAGGCCGAGCTGATCCTGACCGGCTCCCTGGGGGATGTGATGAAGGAGTCGGCCCGGGCGGCCCTTTCCTACATCGAGGCCCATGCCGTGGATTTCGGTATCGAACCTTCCGCCTTCGAGAACCACGGCATCCACGTGCACGTCCCCTCAGGCGCCATCCCCAAGGACGGCCCCTCCGCCGGAGTGACCATCGTCACCGCCCTGGTGTCGCTTTTGACCGGAAAACCGGCCCGGCGCGACGTGGCCATGACCGGCGAGATCACCCTCACCGGCCGGGTCCTGGCCATCGGCGGGCTGAAGGAGAAGGTCCTGGCGGCCCACCGGGCAGGGGTCAGGAAGATCGTGGCCCCCGAGCGCAACCGCGACGATCTGGAAGACATCCCGGACAACGTGCGCACCGACCTGGAATTCATCTTTATCAGCGAGGCGCGCGAGGCACTGGAAGCCGCGCTCTGACCAATGAACATCGCCGTTGTCGACAGGATGCTGATCCGCTTCTTCCACGGATTGCAGAGCTATTTCAGCCTGGGAGGGGGGATGCTGGCTCGCATCTTCCGGCGCCCCTTCTATTACCGGGAGTTCGTGATCCAGTTCGACAAACTGGGCTTCTCGTCGCTCTTCATCTGCCTCTTGACCGGACTCTTTTCCGGCATGGTCATGGCGCTACAGGCCCTGATCCAGCTCAAGCCCTTCGCCGCCACCAGTTATGTGGGCGGCATGGTTGCAGCCACCATGATCAAGGAGCTGGGCCCGGTGTTGGCATCACTGATGGTGGCCGGCAGGGGCGGTTCGGCCATCACCGCCGAACTGGGCACCATGGTGGTCACCGAACAGGTGGATGCCATGCGGGTGGAGGGGACCGACATCGTCCAGCGCCTGGCAACCCCGCGCCTGAAGGCCATGCTGCTGGCCATGCCGCTCCTCACCGTGGTTACCGACGTCATCGCCCTGGTGGGGGGATACGTCATGTCTGCCGGATACGGCATCAACCCGATCATGTACATCAGCGGCCTCTCCCAGTTCATGGTCTTCCAGGACCTGATCGAGGGGCTGGTCAAGCCGCTCTTTTTCGGCCTGATCATCGCCGTCACCGGCTGTTATGTCGGCCTCAACACCCGCGGCGGCGCCGAGGGGGTGGGGGCGGCGGCCAAGCAGGCGGTGGTGCTCTCCTCGGTCACCATCCTGGTGTCGGACTTCTTCATCTCCAAGTTCTTCGTGGCGTTCAGGTGACCGTTTTCCCCGGACTCACAAGGAGGTTCAGACCGTGACCCTTCCCGCAGAGGATAAAATTCATCGATTTTCGTGGAACGAATACAAGCAGTGGCCGGAGAAGGAGCGCTGGCAGCTCATCGACGGCCAAGCGTTGCGCATGTCGGCAGCCCCCAACATCAGGCACCAGAAGGTTACGGGTAATCTGTATGCTTTGATTCGGGAGAAGCTGAAAGGCAAGCCGTGTGTCCCCTTCATCGCCCCCACCGATGTGGTTTTTGACGACTACAACATTGTCCAGCCCGATGTGCTGGTGGTGTGCGAAAAGGGAAGGATCACCGACGCCAACATCCAGGGCGCGCCGGACCTGGTCATGGAGGTGCTCTCCCCTTCCAGCTCCTTCATGGACAGGAAGCTGAAGCTGGAGCTGTACGAGCGTTTCGGTGTTCCGGAATATCTGCTGGTTGACCCGATGGGCGATCTGGTGGAGCGCTACCGCTTGGTGGAGGGGAGATACGGTCGGGCGGATGTTTTCCCGTGGCACGGGGAGCTACCGCTGGTGTCTTTGCTGGGGATTACGCTCAACCTCTGGGAGATATTCGAACGGGACCTGGCGGAGCTGAACGTGGTGAGGGAAGGGCCGAAGGGGTATGGCTGAAGTCTCGGCAGGGTTGAACGGGGCAACAAGTAGAGTCAAGCACCTTCAAGATTTGAAAGCGATTCGTAAGTTCAAGCCTTCAATGCCTGACCCCGCCGCTTTCCTCAAGCTTGGCAAATCTTTGCAATAACCGCTGGTGCATTTACCTTGTTTGGAATCTGGTTAAAAAGTGTGCTCAGCAAACCCTAACAAGAGTAGCAAAGAAAGGAATAACAGGGAGTAATCTATGAGGTTGTTATCGCTAGTAGTCATTTATGTTTGCTATTTTTTATTATGCTCAATGAGCGTTGTTGAAGCAGCAGACAACACAAGTGAGCGTCAAAAAGCTCATATTGTTTCACGTGTCTATCAAATTACATACGGTGTTGACGAATTGTGTCAGCGTTTTGATAAAAATCATGCACCAGCAGCCACTAAAGCTGTGTCTAAATTCAAAAGCAATTATCCAGAGTTGATGCAACTAGTACAAAATTCAGCACATTTTGAAAAAGCAAAAAACGTTATGCAGGCAACAATGCAAATGCTCTCCAAACGTGCCGTTCAAAACCCACAAGATGCTGGCTGCGGTGAAGCGCTGTGGCTTCTTGAACAATACAACAACTCAGAAAAAGGTAAGGTTGACGTTTCAAACATGGTCTCAATACTTAAGAAATAGCTTGTTCTAACGGCTCAATCAACTCGCAGAACAACAGGGACACTTCCCCATTTTTCACAAAAAAGCAGGGGGTTATCCCTGTTTAACGCATAAGGACATTTCCCAAAATGGACATTCCACGGATCTTTAACATCACCGAAAGCGCTCACCGCATCCACAACCCGTTCACATCCGAAAAGCTCGCTACTCTCGGCGCGGCGCTGCGGCTGGAAACGGGGACCCGGGTGCTCGACCTCGGCAGCGGTTCGGGGGAGATGCTCTGCACCTGGGCACGGGATTACGGTGTTATCGGCACCGGCATCGACATGAGCCGGTTGTTCACTGAGCAGGCGAAGCTCCGCGCCGAAGAACTCGGCGTTGCCCATCAGGTCAGATTCATCCATGATGATGCCGCAGGCTACGTCTCGGACGAAAAGGCCGGTGTGGCAGCCTGTGTCGGCGCCACCTGGATCGGCGGGGGAGTCGCCGGAACCATCGAGCTTCTGACGCGGAGCCTGGAGAGCGGGGGAATCATCCTCATCGGCGAGCCCTACTGGCGGCAGGTGCCGCCGACGGAAGATGTTGCCAGGGGGTGTCTCGCCACCTCGATCTCCGACTTTCTCACGCTTCCGGAACTTATCGCGTCTTTCGGACGCCTCGGCTGCGACGTGGTTGAAATGGTTCTGGCCGACCAGGACGGTTGGGACAGATACGAGGCTGCCAAATGGCTCACCATACGCCGCTGGCTTGAAGCCAATCCCGACGACGAATTGTTCAGTGAGGTTCGAGCCCAATTGACCTCGGAACCCGTGCGCCACGCCACCTTCACGCGTGAATACCTGGGCTGGGGTGTGTTCGCGCTGATGCCGCGCTGATGTGGTGGCGCATCCGGCGGAAAAAGCCAGGGACGCTTCCCTGACTACGGATCAGAAAGTCGTGCTTCACTATCCATATGCCCATGCAGAACACGAACAATCTCAATAGCATCGATTAGCGCTTGACGATAGAAGATCACATGGCTTCCAGCAATCATTTTCCGGTAGCCACGTCGAAAATCACTGCAATCCTTGCCTTTGAGCGGATTGGCAGCCAACTGATGAAATGAGACGTCCAGCATTTGTAGATACAAGTCGCGCTGTTCACGCCCCCAGCGGTTTTGCGTGAACTTAGCAATATCTTTCAAATCTTCCTTCGCCATGTTTGTGAGGGTAAACGTGGGCATCAGCTTAACTTTCGCCGTCAAGTTCAGAAAGTAAGCTCTCGAGAGAATAATCAGCGGTGCCGCTTTCTTCTCCCTCGACTAGTGCACGGCGTAGCAAGGATAGTTTGGTTTCCCGTTCTTCCAGAAGGCGCAAACCGGCACGGATTGTCTCACTTGCTGAACCAAAACGTCCTTGGAGAACCTGCTGGGAAATGAAGTTCTCGTAGTGCTTGCCAAGGGTAACACTGGTATTTTTTTGCATGAGTTGACCTCCATCAATGCATTGCGGTATCAGCGTATAATATTTATTGGTATCAATCAAGAACCATAGGCAGTAACGGGGAGCAGATGAATCACTGGCTGTTTAAAACCGAACCGGGCTGTTTTTCCTTCGACGACCTGAAGAACCGCCCTGACATGACCGAGCCCTGGGACGGGGTGCGCAACTTCCAGGCCCGCAACCTGCTGCGGGACAGCATCAAGGCCGGCGACCTGGTGCTGTTCTACCACAGCAATATTCCCCGGCCGACCGTGGTCGGCCTGGCCACCGTCGTGCGGGAAGGGTACCCGGACCACACCGCCCTGGACCCCGCCTCCGAGCACTTCGACCCCAAATCATCCCCCGTCAATCCCATCTGGTACATGGTGGATGTCCGCTATCTCAAGGAGATGGCGCAGCCGGTCACCTTGGAGGAGATCAAGGCTACCCCGCTCCTGGCGGACATGCCGCTGGTAAACAGGAGCCGCCTCTCGGTCCAGCCGGTGACGCCGGAGCAGTGGCAGGTCATCCTGGCCATGGGGGGAACCTCGCTCCCATGAGCTCCGCCGACTCCATCCGCATGGAAAAACTCTGCTATTCCGTGGGGGGCAGAACCATCCTGGAGGAGTTCGACTTCCGGCTGGAACGGGGAGTCAACCGCACCATCCTGGGGGTCAGTGGCTCCGGCAAGACCACCATCCTGAAGCTGCTCCTGGGGCTCCTGCACCCCTGCTCGGGCAGGGTCTTCATCGGCGACCAGTGCATCACCGGCCTCCCCGAATCCAGCTACATGGAACTGCGCAAATGCATCTCCATCGTCTTCCAGGGAGGGGCGCTGTTCGACTCCATGACCGTGGGGGAGAACGTGGGGTACCGCCTGCTGGAGGAGGGGCGCCTGGACGCAGCCGAGATCGAGCGCGTCGTGCGGGAGAAGCTCAGCTTCGTCGGCGTGGAGCAGGCCATCGATCTCTATCCGGCGGAGCTTTCCGGCGGCATGAAGAAGCGGGTGGCCATCGCCCGAGCCCTGGCCGCCGACCCGGAGTACATCTTCTTCGACGAACCGACCACCGGCCTGGACCCCATCGGGGTCTACAACATCCGCAACCTGATCCAGCGCCTGCAGGCCGAGGGAAAGACCACCCTGATGGTCACCCACGACCTGGATACCGCCTTCGCCACCTCGGAGCGCTTCACCTTCCTGCACCAGGCGCGCATGCTGTTCGAGGGGAGCGAGGCGGAGATACGGAACTGCGACATCCCGGACGTGAGGGAGTTTCTGGCCCCCGGCGAGCAGTCGCTGTTCGCGTGACACAACGGAAGCACGGGATTATCCTATGGAACGAAGCAACCTGATAGGCTGGGCCCAGGTACGCGCCGGCATCTTCATCCTCCTGGCGCTGGTATTCATCGCCGGCGGGGTGCTGCTCATGGGGCAGAAGACCAAGATGTTCACCCCCAAGGGAAAGCTGCAGGTGACGATGGACGACGTGGCCGGGCTGAAGGAAGGGGCGCCGGTCTGGCTGGCCGGGGTTGAGGTGGGGGTGGTGACGGCGGTGGAGTTTGTCGCCCCGGAGAGTTCCAACGAGGTGACCATCTTCATCGAGGCCGAGCATGAGGCACTGCGCAAGATCGGCCCCGACTCCAGGATCACCATCAAGACCCGCGGCCTGATGGGAGAGAAATACGTGGACATAATCCCTTCCCGCTTTTACTCCACCGCGCCGCCCCACCGGCTGCGGGGCGTGTCCACCCCCAAGCTGGATGACGTGGTGCAGAAGGCGGGGAGCACTTTTGACCGGGTGAACACGATCGTGGACAGCATTACCACGGGCAAGGGGACCCTGGGCAAGCTGACCACCGACCCGACGCTCTACGCCAACATCGTCAACCTGACCCGCGAACTGAGCGAGCTGACCATCACCATCAACCGGGGCCAGGGAACCCTGGGAAGACTCAACCGCGACCCGACGCCCTACAACCGGCTGGTCAGCATCCTGAACCGCGCCGACCAGACCCTGCGGGACATCCAGAACTCCGAGGGGACCCTGAACAAGCTGATCCACGACCAGACCCTCTACACCAGGCTGGTGCAGCTGACCGACACCAGCGTGCAGGCCGCCGGCGACGTGCGGGAACTGAACCGCAAGCTGACCTCCCCGGAGGGAACCATCGGCATGCTGATAACGAACCGCGAGCTGTACGACCGGGGGCTCTCCCTGATCAACCGCGCCGACAGATCGGTCAGGGCCATCGAGGAGATCACCGGCCGCATCAACGACGGCAGCGGCACCCTGGGCAAGACCATCAACGAGAAGGAACTGTACGAGCGGCTCAACCGCATGGTGGATTCCGTCGAGATCCTGGTCAAGGACATCAGGGAGAACCCCGGCCGCTACGTGAAGTTTTCACTCTTCTGACCCACACCCTATGAGGAACTATCCCATGCGTCTATTGACACCCCTTGTACTCGCCCTCTGCCTGTTGAGCGGCACGCCCCAGGCCGCGCCGCCCCAGGCCCAATCCACGAAAACCGTTGCCATCTCCCCTCTGGAGGAGAAGGTCGTCGAGCATACCCTGAAGAACGGGATGAAACTTCTGATGGTGGAGCGCCACACGTCGCCCACCGTTGCCGCCTGGATCCGCTTCCGGGTGGGGAGCGTGGACGAACGGAGCGACGAGCGCGGTATCGCCCACCTCCTGGAACACATGCTCTTCAAGGGGACCACCACCCTGGGTACCCGTGACTATGCCGCCGAGAAGCCACTTCTGGACAGGATCGAACAAACCGGCCAGGCCCTGGTGGCGGAAAAGGCCAAAAAGGAGCGGGGCGATGCCGAACTGGTGGCACGCCTGACGCGGGAGCTGGCTGAGCTGGAGGCGGCGGCGGGCAGGTACGCCATCAAGGATGAGTTCTTTGAGCTCTACTCCCGGAACGGGGGAGTGGGGTACAACGCCTTCACCAGCCGCGACGGCACCACCTACCTGATCAGCCTCCCCTCCAACAAGCTGGAGCTGTGGGCCGCCATCGAATCGGACCGGATGCAGAACGCGGTGCTGCGGGAGTTCTACACCGAGCGGGCGGTGGTGATGGAGGAGCGCCGCCGCTCCTACGAAGCCGACCCGGTTAGCAAGCTGTGGGAAACCTTCCTGGCCTCCTCCTACCTGTCCCACCCCTACGGACAGCCCACCATCGGCTGGATGTCGGATATCGAGAATCTGACCCGCGCCAAGGCGGAGCGTTTCTTCCGCGACCACTACGGCCCCCAGTCCGCCATCGTGGCCATCGTGGGGGATATCGACCCAAAAGCGACCATCGCCCTGGTGGAGCGCTACTTCGGCGCCATCCCTCCCGGCACGCAGCCCCCGCCGGTAACGGCGGAGGAACCGGCCCAGGGGGGCGAACGGCGCATCGAGCTGGTGGCCCCGGCCCAGCCGACCCTGATGATCGGCTTCCACAAACCGGCCATCTGCGCTCCGGACGACTACGTCTTCGACCTCATCGCCCGCATCCTCGGCCATGGCCGCACCTCGCGGCTGTACCGGAGACTGGTCATCGAGGAGCAGATCGCCGGCGATCTGACCGTGTTCGATGCGCCGGGGAGCCGTTTCCCCAATCTGCTGGTGATCAACGCCGACCCGCGGGCTCCCCACTCGGTCGGGGAAGTGGAGCAGGCAATCCTGGCCGAACTGGAGCGGCTCAAGGCGGAGCCGGTCAGCCAGAACGAGCTCACCCGCGTACTGAACAACATCGAATTCGAGGAGGCCCGGCGCATGGGCACCAACGGCGGCCTGGCCCGGAACCTGACCGAGTTCGAGGCCCTGACCGGAAGCTGGCGCTACATGGTTGAGTACCGCCGCAGGGTAGAGGCGGTCACTCCCGCCGACATCCAGCGGGTTGCCAGACACTACTTCACCAGGGAGAACCGCATGGTCGGCTTCATCACCACACAGGAAGGGACGGTAAAATGAAACGCCTGATCATAACCATCTGCCTGTCGCTCTGCACGATCGGATCGGCCTTCGCCGCGGGCGGAGAGAAGGCCGACCCCCGAAACATGGCCTTTCCCGAACTGCGCTTCCAGATTCCGGGAGCCGAGCGGGTCGTTCTTTCGTGCGGCATGCCGGTCTATCTGCTGCGGGATACGGAGTTGCCCATCATCAGCATGACCGCGCTGGTACGCACCGGTTCGGTGCACGACCCTCGGGGAAGATCCGGCCTGGCCGGCCTGACCGGCAGCGCCATGCGCAACGGCGGTGCCGGAGGCCTGGCTCCGGAAAAGCTGGACGAGGAGCTGGAGCTGATGGCATCCACCGTGGAGAGCGGCATTGCCGAGGACATGGGAACGGTATCCATGACCAGCCTGAGCCGGAACAGCGGCCGCGCCCTCAAAATCTTCGCCGACGTGCTCCTGCGCCCCAATTTCAACGAAAAGCGCCTGGAGCTGGTGCGGCGGCAGATGATCGAGGGAGTGCGCCGCCAGAACGACGACCCCAAAGAGATCGCCAACCGGGAGATCGTCAGGGCCATCTACGCCGGCCACCCCCTGGGGGAGGCGCCGAGCCTCGCCTCGCTTGAAGCCATCACCCGCCAGGAGGCGATCGACTTTCACCGCCGTTTCTTCCGCGTGGACAACATGATCCTGGCCGTGTCCGGCGACTTTGAGCGCGCCCCCCTGATCCGCGAGCTGAACCGTCTCTTCGGTACCCGGCGCCCCGCGGCTCCCCCTGCCGCGCAGCGGATTCCCCAACCGGCGGCCGAGTTCAGAGCGGACGTTTTCCACGGCAGCAAAGCCGTCAACCAGTCGGTGATCCGCATGGGCCACCTGGGACCGACCAAGGATGCCCCGGATATCCACGCCGTACGCGTCCTGGACTACATCCTTGGTGGCGGCTTCACCTCGCGCCTGACCATGGAGATCCGCACCAACCGGGGCCTGGCTTACAACGCCGAGAGCCACTTCGACATCGGCCGCGACTTCAGCGGCAGCTTCATCGCCGAAACCGAAACCAGGGCCGAGAACACCGCCATGACCATCTCCCTGATGCGGGAGATCATCACCGCCATGACCCGCCAGGAGGTCAGCGACCAGGAGCTCGCCTCGGCCCGGGACTACCTGATCAACTCTTTCATGTTCGGATTTACCACCCCGGCGGCGGTGGTGCTCCAGAGGGCCCGGCTGGAATATTACGGCTACCCGGCCGACTACCTGGAAACCTACCGGGACAGGATCGCCCGGGTGACGAAACGGGACGTGCTGACCGCCGCCCGCAGGTATCTGAAACCGGAAGCCCTCAAGATCCTGGTGGTGGGTGACGGGACACGCTTTGACAAGCCACTGGCAACCTTCGGCCCGGTTCGTGAACTGGACCTGGGCCGGGGAGACGGGGCGCCCCGGGCCACGGACAACGGGAGAAGCCAGTCCAGGTGAGCGGCGGTTTCTTTGTAAAGTTTGGCGGGAGAACTGTCGATGGGAACTACACAAGACGGAACCATCCCAGTGGAAAGCGGGAAATGCCAATGAAAATAGACAATTCACCCATCACTCCCCCCGGAAGGGGGGATGTTCATCCTCCACAGGCCAGCGCACGCGCCTCGGATCAGCAGTCAGTCCAGAACCGGGAAGAGGCCGCGGCCTTCAGCGTGGACATTTCGCCCCTCGCCGGAGAACGGGCCGCCGCAACCGGCGACGAAGACCAGGCCCGGCGGGAGAAAATCGCCGCCATCAGGGCCCAGCTTGCAGCGGGCAGCTACAGCATCAGCGGCAAGGATGTGGCGGAAAAGATCCTGAACTCCCTCAAAAACTGACAACTCTTCTCCTGCTGCCTTTTCATGATTTTGTTCGCTTAAACACAGCATTTCCAAGCAGATGAAGTTGTTGAAGGAACAGCTTCTCCCTCTCCCCTCGTGTTTCCTTCCCACCGTCTCGCAACGAGTTCCCGCGCATACCCGCACGACAATTCCTGAACACATTCCCAGAGCCGGGCGTCTCGCGGCCCGGAGAAGTCTGGTATAGTTAGGAGCTGTTACCGTTAACCGCGTAGCGGAATCAACTGCCATTGCGAGGAGATACAGCACGAAAGCATTCGCCTGTCCCGTTAACCGAGAGTGCAGCAAAGACGCAGACACTGCTTTCCGGGGAGACAGAGTATGCACGTATCGCTTCGACGGCTGTAGCACCACGGGGCGCACCGTCTCCCTCTCAGAAAAACAGCCTTCCTGCCTCACTGAACAGAAAGAGTTCGGTTTTCGGCATCAAGCGGACACGGGACATCAGGTACGACCGCCACTACCGAAGGAACACGTCATGACCATGCTGATTGCCCTGCTGATATCATTCGGGACGGCTCTTCTCGCCCCACTGCTGCAGCAGCTCATCCCCCGTCGGGCCGGATGGCTGTGGGGGCTCCCGCCGCTGGCCCTGTTCTGCTTTTTCCTGGCTCGGACCGGACCAGCGGCATCGGGCGCGGTGCAGCAGGAGAGCTACGCCTGGATTCCCTCTCTGGGAGTCACCTGTACCCTGGTCATGGACAGCCTCAGTATCCTGTTCGCCCTCCTGATCTGCGGCATCGGCGTCATCGTGCTGATCTATGCTTCTTCGTACCTGCGCCACCATCGCCATCTGGGTCGATTCAACGGCCTGATCCTGGCGTTCATGGCTGCCATGCTCGGAACCGTGCTGGCGGGAGATCTGCTGACCCTCTTCATGTTCTGGGAACTGACCGGTTTCTGTTCCTTCATGCTGATCGGCTTCGAGCACGAGACAAGGGCTTCACGCGACGCGGCGCTCCAGGCGCTGCTGGTCACCGGCGCCGGGGGGGTGGCCCTGCTGGCCGGGATCGTCCTGATGGGGCGGGCTGCGGGGAGCATGGATCTGAAAACCATTCTGACCAGCGGTGACGTGCTGCGCGCCCACCCCCACTACCTGGCCATGCTGCTCCTGATACTCAGCGGTGCGTTTACCAAGTCGGCCCAGTTTCCCTTCCATTTCTGGCTGCCGGGCGCCATGGCCGCGCCTACCCCGGTCAGCGCCTATCTGCACTCGGCCACCATGGTAAAACTGGGAATCTATCTGCTGGCGCGCCTTGCGCCGGCAATGGGCGGCACCAAGGAGTGGCTCGTCTGCCTGACCCTGGCCGGAGCCACGACCATGCTGCTGGGAGGGGCAACGGCCATTCTCCGCGACGACCTGAAGCAGATCCTGGCCTGGTCCACCGTCAGCGCCCTGGGTACCCTGACCCTGCTGCTGGGATTGGGAACCCCGCTGGCCGTCACGACCGCCATGCTCCTGCTGCCGGTGCACGCCCTGTACAAGAGCTCCCTGTTTCTGGCTGCCGGAGCAGTAGACCATGCCGTCGGAAGCCGGGATATATCCCGCCTGGGGGGACTGGCCGGAAGCATCCCCTGGGTGGCGGCGGGCGCGCTCACGGCAGCTCTGTCCATGGCCGGTTTCCCCCCCCTGGCCGGTTTCATCGCCAAGGAGCTGCTCTATGAAACGACGCTCCAGGCTCCTCTCTGGCCGACGCTGACCACGGCGTGCATGACAGCCGCAAACGCCCTGGCAATCGTGGCGGCGCTGATGGCCGGCTATGCTCCCTTTTTCGGCAAGCGAAAAGAGCCTGGCCCACCCCCTCACCGGGTGGAGGCGCATCTCTGGATCCCCGTCCTTGCCCCTGCCCTGGCCGGCCTTCTGATCGGGCTGTTTCCCGCTCCGTTCGGGCACTGGCTGGTGGCGCCGGCGGTGGAAAAGACGCTTGCCACCCCTGTTCCCGTTGCCCTGGCTCTCTGGCATGGAATCAACCCGCCCCTCGTGCTCAGCCTGGGCACCCTGGCCGCGGGCCTTGCCATTGCCGCCGGCCGTATCCCGCTCATAAACCGGCTGCCATCTGTGGAAGGCGCCAGACGGTGGGGACCGGAACAGATGTACGCACGAATGCTCGAAGGTCTGCCCAGGCTCGCAGCTTTCCTGACAGCATCTCTGCAGAACGGTTGTCTGCGTCACTACCTCATGACCGTAGTAGGGGGAGCGGTCGGCCTGATGTGTCTTGCACTCATCTCAGGGTCGGCCTCCCTGCCCACCCCGCAACGCCCCGACGGCGGGCTCCACGAATGGCTGACCGCAGCCGTCATCCTGGGGGGCGCCCTGATGGCGGCCACCACCAGGTCTCGCCTGGCCGCCGTGGCTGCCCTCGGCACGGTGGGGTACGGCGTGGCCCTGATCTACATCATCTTCGGAGCACCGGACCTGGCAATGACCCAGTTCTGCATCGAGACGCTCTCCATCATCATGTTTGTACTGGTCCTGTACCGCTTACCCCGCTTTACGCCCCTCTCTTCACCCCTGTCCCGCCTGCGGGATTTGCTGGTGTCCCTCTCCATCGGCTGCGCCATGGGGCTGCTGGTACTGATGGCGGTCTCCCGGCCGATGTTCCCCCACATCGGCGACTGGTTCCTCCGGCAGAGCCTGCCCGCGGGGCATGGACGGAACGTGGTCAACGTTATCCTGGTGGATTTCCGCGCCCTGGACACACTGGGAGAGATCACCGTCCTGGCGGTAGCAGCCCTGGGGGTATACGGATTGTTGAAGAAAGGGGCCGGGGAGGAGAGCTAACCATGTATTCTCTGATCCTTGCCACCGCCATACGGATCCTGCTCCCACTGATGCTGCTGTTCTCCCTCTTCCTGCTGCTGCGGGGGCATAACGAGCCTGGGGGAGGCTTCGTGGGAGGGCTGGTGGCGGCGGCCGCCTTCGCGCTCTACAGCCTGGCCCACGGGGAGCAGGAGGGACGCCGGCTGCTGCGGGTGAATCCCCTCCGGCTGGTCGCAACAGGACTGCTGATGGCGCTGGCGAGCGGACTGTTCCCGCTCTTCACGGGGCTTCCCTTTCTCACCGCTGCCTGGAGCAGCATGCCGGTTCCGGGTATCGGCCACGCCGGCACCCCGCTGCTGTTCGACGCGGGAGTGTATCTGCTTGTGGTCGGGATTGCCCTTTTGATTATCTTCACGCTGATGGAGGAGTGAATGGAAAGCGTACTGGCGGTGGTTATTGCCGGACTGTACACCACGGGCATGTACCTGATGGTGCGGCGGAGCATCGTCAAGATGATCTTCGGCCTGGCCCTGCTGGGAAACGCAGCCAACCTGCTGATTTTTACCGTGGGGAGACTGACCCGCGGCAGACCGCCCCATATTCCGCTGGAAGAGCTCGCTCCGCTGACGCCCGTCGCCGACCCCGTTCCCCAGGCCCTGATCCTGACCGCCATCGTGATCAGCTTCGGGGTACAGGCGTTTGCCCTGGTACTGATCAAACGGGTCTACCAGACGGTGGGAAGCGACGATCAGGACGAAATGGTCACGGAAAACCGGGCGCCGGAGAAGACGTCCCATGAATAACCTGCTCTTTGTTCCGCTGCTGATCCCCCTTGCCACCGCAACTGCGGGGCTCCTTGCCTGGAGAAGGAGGAACCTGCAACGCATGCTGGGGGTCTGCGGAACGGCATCCCTGCTGGCGGCCGGCTTGTACCTGCTGGCGCAGGTGAGCGAAAACGGGATTCTGAACGTCCAGGCGGGAAACTGGCCGGCTCCCTTCGGCATTACCCTGGTCGCCGACGGTTTCAGCGCCCTGATGATAGCCGCAACCGGCTTCATGGGGCTGGCCGTATCGGTCTATTCGCTGACCGACGCGGATGCAGGTCAGGAATCGCTCGGATACCACCCCCTGCTGCACGTGCTCCTGCTGGGGGTCTGCGGCTCGTTTCTCACCGGTGATCTCTTCAACCTCTACGTCTGGTTCGAGGTACTGATGATCTCTTCCTTCGTGCTGCTGGCCCTGGGGGGGCGCAGGGAACAGATAGAAGGCGCCATCAAGTATGTGGCCCTCAACCTGACCGCTTCGGCCTTCTTTCTGGCTGGAATCGGCCTGCTCTACGGCGTGACCGGCACCCTCAACATGGCCCATGTGGCGGTTCAATTGCGCGAAACGGAACATACGGGCACCGTACCGATCATAGCGGCCCTGCTCTTCAGCGCCTTCAGCATCAAGGCGGCGGTCTTTCCGTTTCATTTCTGGCTGCCCGCCTCCTACCACACCGCGCCGATTGCGGTGACGACCCTTTTCTCGGCGCTGCTGTCAAAAGTCGGTATCTATGTTCTGATCAGAATGTTCACCCTGATCTTCGTTCAGGAGGCGATCTCCGGTCAGGTCATCATACTGACGGCAGCGGGGCTGACCATGCTGATCGGAGTTCTGGGCGCCATGGTTCAGTACGAGATGCGGCGTCTGCTGTCGTTTCACATCGTGAGCCAGATCGGGTACCTGCTGATGGGGCTGGGCCTCATGACACCACTGGCTCTGGCCGGAACCATATTCTTCATGCTCCATATCATCGCCGCGAAATCCGCCCTCTTTCTGACAACGGGCATCGTGGCCCGCCTGACAGGCAGCAGCGCACTGCCCCGCTCCGGCGGCCTGTACCACCAGCGTCCCTTTCTGGCGGTGCTCTTCCTGCTGCCCGCGCTGTCCATGGCCGGATTGCCGCCGCTGTCCGGATTCTGGGCCAAACTGGCCCTGATAACGGCGAGCCTGGGCCATGGGCACTACCTGCTGACCATGGTGGCCCTGCTGGTAAGCCTCATGACGCTGTTCTCCATGACCAAAATCTGGAATGAGGCCTTCTGGAAGACGCGCCCCCCCGGGGAGGAAACCGGTCCGCACCCCATGACCGTTCTCTCCGGCGTGCAGGTATACGCACCGTCCCTGGCACTGGCGCTGGTATCGGTGGCGATGGGCCTGGGCGCCGAACCGTTCTTCCGGCTGGCACTTGTTGCCGCCGGTCAGTTGCTGGAACCGGCCGGCTATATCACTGCCGTCCTGGGGGTGCGACCGTGACCGTTTTTCTGGCCAACATCCTGCTGGGGCTGGCCTGGATGGCCCTGACCGGCTCCTTCACCGTCGGAGGGCTGTTTACCGGCCTCTGCTTCGGCCTGTGCGTACTCTGGATCGGCCGCCAGGACCAGAAGTCGACGGAGTACCGGAGCAAGCTGCTGGCAATTGCCGGCTTCGTTATTTTTTTCCTGCGCGAACTGGTAATCGCCAACCTGCGTGTGGCCCACGACGTACTGACTCCGCGCCACCACATGACCCCCGGCATCGTGGCGGTCCCCCTCGACCTGGAGAGCGACCCGCAGATCACCCTGCTGTCGGCCCTGATCACCCTGACGCCGGGGACCCTGAGCCTGAGCGTCTCAGACGACCGGAAGACACTCTACGTACATGCCATGTACATCGATGATCCGGCCCACCTGGTAAGGGAAATCAAAACTGGCTTTGAAAGGCGTGTTATGGAGATATTCCGATGACCCTGAGCGACGGTGTCACCCTGATTATCCTGCCTCTGCTGGGGGCCGGGCTGCTGATCGTCTTTTACCGGGTCGTGCGGGGGCCGAGCCTGTCGGACCGGGTAGTGGCTCTGGACCTGATGGCAACCATCATCATTTCCATCTCCGCCGTCTATTCCGTGGCGAGCAACGAGCCCTCCTACCTGGACGCGGCAGTTGTGCTGGCCCTGATAACCTTCCTGGGAACCGTGGCATTCGCCTATTACCTCAACAGGAGCAGCAGTAATGCATGAAAGCATCGTCGGTATCATGATGGGGGCGGGCACCTTTTTCATCCTGGTGGCAGCCATCGGGGTCGTCCGGATGCCTGACATCTACATGCGCCTCTCAGCCGCTTCCAAGGCGTCCACCCTGGGGGCGAGCTTCATCCTGGCGGCGGTCGCGCTCTTCTTTGACAGCACGCCCGTCTCGGGAAAGGTATTCTCTATCATTTCCTTCACCCTGCTGACCGCGCCGATCGCGGCTCACATGCTGGGTCGGGCGGCCTATCTCAGCGGCACACCGCTCTGGAAGAAAAGTGTCTGCGACGAACTGGGGGCAGCGGGAGAATGGGACAGGAGGGAGAAGGAAGGGGGCGCGGCAAGGGGAGATACAGATGCCTGACAAGTTCAGCGGCATACGTGAACAGATCTACGTTGTCATCTTCGAAGCCGATACACCGGCAGGCAAGGTTTTTGACCTGACACTGATCTTCTTCATCCTGCTGTCGGTGTTGCTGGTGATGCTGGACAGCATCCCGGAATGGCACGAGCAGTGGGGGGCGTGGCTGCTGAGTGGTGAGTTGTTGATCACCGTCCTCTTCTCCATCGAGTACCTGCTCAGGCTCTACAGCGCCCGCCGACCAGCACGCTATGCCTTCAGTTTTTACGGACTGGTGGACCTGTTGGCCATACTGCCCGGCTACGCAAGTCTCTTCTTTCCCGGCCTGCACTTTCTCAGCACGGTGCGTATCATGCGCGTACTGCGCATCTTCCGCGTACTCAAGATGGTCCAGTTCATGGGCGAGGGGAGCAACCTATGGCAGGCCCTGAAACGCAGCCGCTACAAGATTACGGTATTTCTGACCACAGTGGTGACCATCGTGGTATTTGTGGGCAGCCTGATGTTTCTGATCGAGGGGTCAGAGGGTGGTTTTACCAGCATCCCCAAAAGCATTTACTGGGCCATCGTCACCATGACCACCGTCGGCTACGGTGATATTGCACCCGAAACCCCCTTGGGACAGATACTAGCCTCGCTGCTGATGGTGATCGGCTACGGCATTATCGCCGTACCCACCGGCATCGTCACCACCGAGATGATGCGCCCCCCACCAACCGGAGGGGTATGCCCCTGCTGCGGACAAAGGATCGAGGAGAAGACGCCCCCCCGGAAAGAGGGGCCATGAACGAACTATGGCGGCCTCCCATACCTTGTGCTTTGGGGATGTCTTTCAGCGAAACGCAACGCGACCCATCCTTGCCCTCCCTGGTCAGGTGATGCACAGGGAGGAGGTTCCCTCCCGAAATCCGGCCTCCGCGGCCCAGCGCCGCACGACCGCGCGGGCGCCCCGTACCCCCACGGTCATCAGCAGCTTGGTGCCGTCGGCCCGGACCTGGTCCAGGCCGAGCACCGGAGCGCCGTGCAGGGTCCGCCCCAGCTTGCGCGGGTCCACATCCACCCAGCCTGAGACCCGTATCCCCGCTTCCCCCAGGATACGGCACCATGCCCGCCCTTCCCGGCCGGCCCCGGCCAAGATCACCTCCCGCTCTCCCGCGAGAAACCCCTTCAGCAGATGATGCAGCTTGCAGAGCCGGAAAGCTTCGGCCGTGTAATCGGCACTGGTCCGTGTGGCCCGGTCCGGCCGCTCCCGCCAGAAGAACAGATGCCGCTCCAGGCGGGCGAATCTGGTCCCGGCCGCGGCAAGCCTCAGCCAGAGATCGTAATCCTCGGCCCAGCCGAGCGCCCGGTAGCCGCCCAAGTCGCGCACCGTTCCCGTGCGATATACGACACTGGGATGGACAAAGGGGGATTCCACGAACAGGTCGGCCATGATCGCCTCATGACTCAGCAGACCGTTCTGCCAACTCTCGTAACCGGCCATGCCCAGCCCCACCCCATGGCGGGGGAAATGGCGGAAACAGCAGGCAACCAGCCCCACCTCCTGGTTGGCGGTCAGGAAAGCGACCTGCTCCTCCAGCCGGCGGGGATGAGAGACGTCGTCACCGTCCATGCGGGCCACCAGCGGTGCCCGGCAGGCCGCCAGCCCCCGGTTCAGGGCCGCCACCAACCCCTCACCGCCGGTGCTGAGCACCCGGATTCTCCGGTCTGCGCAGGCAGCCTCGGCCAGGATACGGATGGTGCCATCGCTGGAGCCGTCATCCACCACCACCAGTTCCCAGGCCGCGAAGGTCTGGGCGATCACCGAGCGCAGGGCTTGAGGCAGGAAGCGCTCCTCGTTTCTCACCGGCATCAGGATGGAAACCGCCGGACACTCATCTCGTTTCGTCATCACCATTCTCCACGACCATGGAATAGATGCACCCCGGATACAGCGGTGGTTCACGCGAAGCCGCGAAGCACGCGAAGAAAACAGACACGTAATGAGCTGTTTGCTCTGCTTTCTCCGGCACGTCAGATAGTCATATACGATTGGCCAAGGCATGTCACCCTCCCCTTCAAGGGGAGGGAAGCCCGGAGTCGAAGAGCACGTATCATGAAGATTCACGGGTGCGCGGGATGAGTCGATTGTCCGAAGACGAAGCGAAGAGTGGAGTCACCGGGCGGTGCACGAGAGGAATGCTGGGCGGCGCGGCGCGGCGTTCTCCGGCCGGTTATCTCCGGGCAGCCATGTCCAGCGCCATGACGATGGCGGCCAGCATGCTGCGGCTGGATGCCCTGCCGGTGCCCGCCAGGTCGTAGGCGGTGCCGTGATCCACGGAGGTACGGATGATGGGGAGTCCCAGGGTGATGTTGACCCCGTCGTCGAAATGCAGAAGTTTCAGGGGTATCAGTCCCTGGTCGTGGTACATGGCCACCACCCCGTCGTAGTCCCCCTGGCGGGCGAAGTGGAACAGGGTGTCGGCGGAGAGCGGCCCCCGGGCATCGATCCCCTCTGCCTGCGCGGCCCGGATGGCCGGAGCGATGACACGTGCCTCCTCGTCGCCGAACAGCCCTCCCTCGCCGCAGTGGGGATTGAGGGCCAGTACCGCCAGGCGCGGGTGTTCCTTTCCGGTCAGGAGCCGCAGACCGTCACGGGTCACCCGGATGGTGGTCAGCACCCGCTCGACGCTGATCAGGGAGGGGACATCCCGCAGCGCCTCGTGGATTGTTACCAGGCTGACCCGCAGCAGTTCTCCGGCCAGCATCATCACGGAGCTGTCCGTGCCGCACAGCTCCGCCAAAAGCTCGGTGTGCCCCGGATAGTGGTAACCGGCCCGGTTCATGGCCTCCTTGCTGATGGGGGCGGTCACCATGGCAGCCAGCCTCCCTTCCAGACAGAGACGGGTAGCGCTGCTGATATAGTCGTACACCGCCGCTCCGGCTGCCGGAGAGGGGTGGCCGTAGACCTGGTCCTCCTCCCCGAGGCGGGTAAGCTGCAGCAGCGGGATCGTGCCGTCTTCAACCAGGCGCGCCTCTTCCACCGATTCGATCACCCGGAGCGGCAGAGCCGCGCCGCAGATACGGGTGGCCCGTTCCAGGGCCGAACAGTCACCGATCACCAGCGGCACGCAGCGCGTCCGCACCCGCGGATCGGCCAGTGCCTTCACGATGATCTCGGGCCCGACGCCGCAGGGGTCGCCCATGGTGACACCGATCAACGGCCGGTTCGTGGGATCAGTCATGTTCCCCTCCGGGAATCTCCGCCACCGCCAGGGTGACGTTGGGAGATTTCACCTTCTGCAGCACCAGACGACCACCCCCCGAGGCCAGGAGTGCGGCCGGTTCGGCAACGCCGATGGCGCCGATGGCGGCCATGGCATGGGGCGATGGCCGGGAAGGGACCGTCACCCGGTTCAGTTCGTCGCTCCCGTAGAAGCTGAGCTCCAGAGCGTGGCGCTCGGCGAAGGCCAGAAGCCCCGGCTCATCCCGCTTGGCCTCGGCCGAGGCAACGCAGCGCACGCTCTTCAGGGAGAGGAAGATCCGGCGCAGCTGGGTACCCACGAATTCGTCGATCTCCTCCAACGGGGTGCCGCGGTTGCAACCGACCCCCAGCACCAGGTTGCGGGGACGGAGGATCAGCAGATTGTCCGGCCTGGTCTGGGGGGGAAGGTGGCGGTTGGTGACAAAGAGGAAGCCGTGGGCGGAACTGGCCAGGGCCTGGGAAAAGGTGTCGTGGAATCTCAGATTCCCCTGGCCGTGAAACCAGGCCCTGCACCGGCCTTCGTGATCCACCACGGCGATTTCCTCACCGTCCAGGAGCAGCCGGTTGAGGGTTTTGACGCGGGAGATGTCGTCGATCAGCCACCCCTGTTCCTTGGCCAGCATGTCGAAGGAGGGGAGCTGATTAACGTCGGTGGCGGTGGTAATCACCGGCCGGGCCCCGATGATGAAGGCGCAGCGCTCGGCCAGTTCGTTTGCTCCCCCCAGATGGCCGGAGAGGAGCGAGATGGCAAAGGTTCCGGCGTCATCCATGACCACAACCGCCGGATCGCTCTCCTTGGATTTCAACAACGGCGCGATACTGCGCACCACGATGCCGGTGGCCATGATGCAGACCAGGCCGTCGTTTTCACGCCAGAGGGACGAAACCAGTTCCTTCAGATCGGCGGGCTCAAAGAGCCGGGCACGTTTTCCCCCCTGGCCGGCATAGCGCCGGGAGAGGTGCAGCACGGCGCAGGGGAGTCCCTGGCACAGCTTCTCTCCCAGCAGGCCGCCATTGCGGGTTATGGCAATAACGGCGATGCGCATGTCAGGCAACGGCCCTCTCGCGATAGCCGTGGGAAAAGTCGCCGTCGTAGAGGAGCGACTTGGCTTTCAACCCCTCGCGACGGGCAGCCAGCACATCCCCCACCACGATCAGGGCCTGGCGGTCGATACCCGCCTGACGCACCAGGTCGACGATATCGGCCAGGGTCCCCTGGATGATCTGCTCGTCCTCCCAGGAGGCGCGGCAGACGATGGCCGCCGGGGTCTCCGGGGTGTAGGCCCCCTCCAGCAGCTGTTCCACCACCTTCTCGATCATCCCCACCGAGAGGTAGATCACCATGGTGGCCCCCAGGCGGGCGATCTGACTGAGCCGTTCCCGCTCCGGCACCGGCGTGCGCCCCTCAACGCGGGTGAAGATCACGGTCTGGGAGACCTCCGGCAGGGTCAGTTCCTGCTTCAGGGCCGCGGCCGCGGCAAAGGCGCTGGTGACGCCGGGCACCACCTGGTACTCCACCCCCAGCCGGTCCAGGGCCTCCATCTGCTCCTGGATGGCCCCGTAGATGGCCGGGTCGCCGGTATGCAGGCGGACCACGCTTTTGCCGCCCGCGATGGAGTCCATCATCACGGTGATGACCTCGGTCAGGGTCATGCCGGCTGAATCGTAGATATCGGCATCGGCGGCGTAGCGCTTGACCAGGTGCAGGTCCACCAGGCTGCCGGCATAGATGATGACGTCGGCGTGGCGCAGGAGGCGCGCGCCACGGACGGTGATCAGGTCGGCCGCTCCGGGTCCCGCTCCGACGAATGAAACCAGTGGTGCCATGTATCTTCTCCGTGAAAAAATAATCGTTTCCGCCGACAATCCAGCCAACGGCATTGGTTCTTGTAGTCCGAATCAGGCGGCATGTCAAGGTGATCGCTCCCGGGCCGGATATTGGTCGAGCCGGTGATCAATGATCTTCGGCCAGGACGGTATTTACGCGGCTATCTCCTGCATTTGCACATACTACCCTGATTGACGTAGTAACCGTTTTTCTGCCAGCGCAGATTTGTACCGGCCTAAGTGCTGATTTTTGATGCTAATTTCAACCTAATGTGATACATGAGTCCGATTCTGCCTCCAGGTGAACCGCAGAGGCGAAAGCGCAGATTACTGGAGTAGTGCCGGCATCAGACTTCGCCCGCGAGTCGGACAAACACCTGCCACTAATCAGCTTGCATGAAAGGCTCTGACCTGGGCGTGTTCGGCAGCATGTGACGATTCGGCGAAAACTCATCAGGCCGGACGGTTGCAGCACCGGCGGCAGCAGTGTGGCCCCGCCTCTTTCAGGCACGAGGATCTCCGAAATCACGGATGCAGGATTCATGTAAGAACGTGCGTTTGGCCCCAGCACACTCCCCCACAGCTGCTCCGTATGAAGTCATATAAAATCGCGGCGTTTCACCGCAACTCTGGCCAATGAACCGGAAATTGGCCAGAGGCCATGCTGTGATCTCATGCGCTTGTGGTATATATCCATTTGGTGGTCATGTTCCCGAACCACCCAATTCACGTTCACGAGGAGGAGTCATGAAAACGAATTTTGTCGGATTGGTCGTGCTTGGATTAATCGCCCTGGCAGTCCCCTCACTGGCTGCGGACAATGCACCGCATAACTGGACAGGATTTTATGCCGGCATAAACGGCGGTTACGGCTGGGGCGAAACACACTGGGATTATGTCAACGCAATTACAAAGGCAGACCACCATGTCAACGGGGGATTGATCGGGGGAACCGTGGGGGCAAACATGCAGTTTTTTGCCTATCAGGGCGGAATACCCGCTGTCGTAGGGGGGATTGAGTCAGATTTCGACTGGGCGGATCTGGGTGGCGACGGCCCTTGCCCCAACCCCCGTTTCCGCGCCAAATCGAGCATTGATGCCTTGGCAACCGTGCGCGGTCGCCTGGGGCTTGCCTTCGACCGCCTCTTTATCTTCGGCACGGGCGGCCTTGCAGTGGCCAAAACGGATGTCGAGACTGTCGATACATGGGGTGCGGCCATCCCTCCGAGCGGGACCGCGAAAAACGGCGAAGGCAAGTGGAAGGCCGGGTATGTGGTGGGTGTTGGCGCCGAATATGCCGTCTGGAAGAACCTTTCGTTCAAAGTCGAGTACCAGTATTATGACCTGGGCAGGAGCACGTATCGTGTCGACAACAATCTCCCGGTCAAGGCCGGTGTGCGTGGAGACATCATCCGTACGGGCATCAACTATACATTCTGATTCGTCACCAGGCGCATGTTTTCAGAAAGCCCCGCGGCAGTGCGGGGCTTTTCTCGTTCATGCTTCAGACAGCATCCCGACATGAATACATCAGGAGACTCTCCTTGACCGCTTCGCAGCAGTTCGAACCAACTCTCGTCTCTTCGACCATCGAGATGCATAAAACTCTTCCCGGAGAGAAACCAGACTCCGGAGCCGGCCATCGAAACCCAAACAGCTATAATGCAACGGAACGTGGAAGCACAGGTCCTGGTAACCAGTACCAGGCGCTGTTTCACGGAAAGAGACGAGAGCAGATGACAGGGTGCAACAGTATGATCTCCACAAAAAAACCTTTGACAAATCCCGAAACCATATTAAGATAAAAACCATCCTGTTACACCTCAATCGACGAAAGGAGACCCGACCATGTGGACTGCACACTTCAGGATTCGTCCGGTATCCCACTGCAAAGAGGGTTGCCATAGCTGGCCCGCCGCGTAACCGCGGCGGGCGTTCCCTGAAAAGCCCCGGTCCTCGGACATGGGGCTTTTTTTTTGTAACTTTTCTGTTATCATGCCCGTCTGTACGGGAAACCCTCCGGAGAATCATTTCATGAAGAAAACCGCGCTCATAGCCCTGCCGCTGCTGCTGGCGGCGGGAGTCGCCCTGTTCATCTACGCCAGGCGGGCGCCGGAAATCAGCTACCGTACCGTCCCGGTCCGGCGGGGAACCATCGTTGCCGGCGTCGCCGCCACCGGCAACCTGAGCGCCGTGACCACGGTCCAGGTGGGCACTCAGGTCTCCGGTACGATCCACCGGCTGTACGTTGACTACAACTCTCCGGTCAGGAGGGGGCAGCCGATCGCGGAGATCGACCCGTCCCTGTTCAGGGCCGCCGTGGCGCAGGCCCGGGGGAACAACCTGGTGGCCAGAGCCAACCTGGAGAAGGCCCGGGCGACCATGGTGGATGCCGAACGAACCATGAAACGCAACCGGAAGCTGTTGCAGGAGGGGGTCATTTCGCAAGGGGACTACGATGCGGCGGAGACTGCCTACCAGACCGCCGGCGCGACGGTGGAGGCGGCCCGGGGAACGGTGGCCCAGACCGAAGGGGCGCTCATGCAGGCCCGCACCAACCTGAACTACTCCATCATCCGTTCGCCGGTGGACGGTATCGTCATATCCCGGGCCGTGGATGTGGGGCAGACCGTGGCAGCCTCCTTCCAGACTCCCACCCTCTTCACCATCGCCCAGGACCTGACCAAGATGCAGATCGAAGTCAGCGTGGACGAGGCCGACATCAGCCGCATCAGCACCGGCCAGAGCGCGACCTTCAGCGTCGACTCATATCCTGAGCACTCCTTCAGGGGAACGGTGACCCAGATCCGTAACGCGCCGGTGATCACCCAGAACGTGGTCACCTATGTGGTGCTGGTGACCGTAAACAACAACGACCTGAAGCTGAAGCCAGGCATGACCGCCAACGTAACCATCCAGGTGGCCCGCAGGGATGGCGTGCTCAGGCTGCCCCTGGCTGCCCTGCGTTTCCGGCCCCGGCCCGCAGCGGATGAAGCCAGGAGCAGCCGTCCCGGCGCTCCGTCCGCCTCCCGCCGTCCGGCAACCACGCCCGGCAGCCAGCAGGTATATCTCCTTGCGAAGGGTAAACCGGTGGCGATCAACGTCAGCACCGGCATCGCCGACAACAGCAGCATCGAACTGACCGGAGGAACGCTGAAGGAAGGGGAGCGGGTCATCATCGAGCAGATCGGCGGCAACAGGAAAAAGACCGCCACACCGGGCGGCTCCCCCATGGGACCGCGCTTCTAGCCATGCCGGAGCTGATCTCGCTCAGGGAGATTCGCCGGGTCTTCGCCATGGGTGACCAGCAATTCGAGGCACTGAAGGGGATCTCCTTTTCCATCTCCTCCGGCGAGTTCGTGGCCATCATGGGCGCGTCAGGGAGCGGCAAATCCACCTGCATGAATATCCTCGGCTGCCTGGATCGCCCCACCAGCGGCAGCTACCTTCTGGATGGCCTGGACGTGGGAAACATGGCCCCTGACCGCCTGGCCGGACTTCGCAACCGCAAGCTCGGCTTCGTGTTCCAGGGGTTCAACCTGCTCCCCCGCACACCTGCCGTGGAAAACGTGGAGCTCCCCCTGCTGTATGCCGGCGTCTCCTCCCGGGAACGGCGGGAACGGGCCCTGGCGGCCTTGGAGCAGGTGGGGCTGGCGGGGAAGGAAAACAACCACTCCAGCCAGCTCTCCGGCGGCCAGCAACAGCGCATCGCCATCGCCCGGGCCCTGGTCAACGATCCGGCGGTGATCCTGGCGGACGAGCCAACCGGCAACCTGGACAGCGTCACCACCGAAGAGATCATGAACCTGTTCACCCTCCTCAACCGCCGGGGGATCACCATCATCATGGTCACCCATGAAAACGACGTGGCGGAGTACGCCGGCCGCAGGATCACCTTCCGCGACGGCATAGTCGTCAGCGACACAACGGGCCAGGCATGGACTTCACCCAAACCCTGAAAATCGCCCTGCGGGCCCTGCGCACCAACAAGATGCGCTCATTCCTGACCATGCTCGGCATCATCATCGGCATCGCGGCGGTGATCGCCATGATGGCGGTGGGCGCAGGAGCAAGCCACGTCATTTCCCGGCAGATCGCCAGCATCGGCAGCAACATCATCCTGGTCATCCCCGGCTCCACCACCAGCGGCGGCCTGCGCAGCGGCAGCGGCGGAGCCCAGAGCCTGACCAGCGACGATGCCCGGGCCATCGCCGGCGAGTGTCCCTCGGTGGAGACCGCAGCCCCCACGGTACGCAGCTCCGGCATGGTCGTCTACGGCAACATGAACTGGTCAACCATCATCATGGGCGCCACCCCGGAGCTGTTCGACATCAGGGAATGGTGGACCAGCAACGGCCGCGGCATCACCCGGCAGGACGTGGAGGGGGCCGCCAAGGTCTGCCTGCTGGGACAGACGGTGGCGGACAACCTGTTCGGTTCCGCCGATCCGGTCGGCAAGATTGTACGCATCAAGAAGATCCCCTTCACCGTGGTGGGGGTATTGGAACCCAAGGGGCAGTCTCCCCAGGGAAGCGACCAGGACGACACCGTTTTCGTGCCACTGCGCACGGCCCAGCGCAACCTGACCCGTTCCCCCTTCCCCAATACGGTGGGAGCGGTGCTGGTCAAGGCCAGGAGCGAGGATCTGCTGGAGCGGGCCGAGGAAGAGATCACCACCCTGCTCAACCAGCGCCACCGCATCACCGGCGACCGGGAGCCGGACTTCTCCACCCGTAACCTGTCCGAGATCCTGGCGGTGGCTGAACAGTCCTCCCGGGCCATGTCCCTGCTGCTGGGTACGGTAGCCTCCATCTCCCTGGTGGTGGGGGGGATCGGCATCATGAACATCATGCTGGTCTCGGTGACGGAGCGGACCCGGGAGATCGGCATCCGCATGGCCATCGGCGCCAGGAGGAAGGACATCCTGCTGCAGTTCATGACCGAAGCGGTGCTCCTGACCATGATCGGCGGCATCATCGGCATCCTGCTGGGGACCGGCGGGGCCATGGTCGTCTCGCGCATCCTTTCCTGGCCCACGCTGATCTCCACCGGCTCCGTCAGCATCGCCTTCATCTTCTCGGCCGGCGTGGGGATCTTCTTCGGTTTCTACCCGGCCAGGAAGGCGGCCGGACTCAACCCCATCGAGGCGCTCAGGTATGAATAGCACGCACCAGGCACCGGAAAGCGCCCTGTTCGAACGGGGCTTTCCGGTCCTGTTTCATGAACTGGACCACAACGGCACCCTGGGGCCGGTGACCCTGCTCAATCTGATGCAGACCACCGCCAGCATGCACACCCTGGAGCTGGGTGTGTCAGCCGGGGACCTGAAACCCCGGGGATTCACCTGGGTGATCTCCCGCATCCACCTGCTGGTGGAGCGCTACCCCCGGGCCAGGGAGGTGGTGCATCTGCGCACCTGGCCGTCGCTCAGGGAGGGGATCTTCACCTGCCGCGAGTTCGAGCTGTTCGACGGCACGGGAGCCCCCCTGGGGCGGGCCAGCAGTTCATGGGCCATGATCAGCCTCGCCACCCGCCGGCCGGTACGACTGGGGGGGAACCTGCCCCCCTATCCGCTGCTGGAGCAGAGAGCCGTGGAGGACGATTTCTCGCCGTTGCCGCCGTTTCCCGGCGCCACCGTGCCGGAGCTGGAGTTCCGGGTGCTGCGGGGCAACCTGGACCTGAACCACCACGTGAACAACACCGTTTTCGCAGGCTGGGCACTGGAGAGCGTCCCGGATGAGATCGCGTCGGCCTGCCTGACGGAGCTGGAGATCTCCTTTCGCGCCGAGGTGCTCTACGGCGAGACGGTCGTCTCCCGCTGCGCCGTAATGGAGTCGGGGGATGTCCCCTGGTGCCTGCACCAGATCGTCAACCAGGGCAGCGGCAGGGAGCTGGCCCGCCTGCGCACCCGCTGGCACCGCTGACGTTGTAACACCCGTGACTGGTGGCTCGTGACCAGTCACGGTTTTCCAGTTACGGCTTTTATTCCCATATCCCACGCAAGAAGGAACCATGACCAGACACGATTGCCCCCTGTGCAACCGCTGGAACGACGACAGCGACCTGCGCATCATCCCGCTCAAGCACTCCTACGTCACCCTCAACCGGGACCAGTTCTTTCCCGGCTACGTGCTGCTCTTCACCCGGGAGCACGTCACCGAGCTGTTCCACCTGCGGCCGCGCATGCGCGGCGAGCTGATGGAGGAGGTGAGCCGCGTGGCCCAGGCCCTGCAGACCGTCTTCCAGCCGGACAAGATCAACTACGAGCTCTTGGGCAACATGGTGCCGCACATGCACTGGCACCTGGTGCCCCGCTTCGCCACCGACGAGCTCTGGCCGCGCCCCATCTGGTCGGAACCGCATGACGAACGGTTCCTCTCGCCCGACGAATACAAGCGCCGCATCGAATTGATCCGGAAGGCGCTGTCATGATCAGGCCCCATACCCATACCCTTGACAACGGCCTGCGGGTGGTTTGCGTGGAGATGCCGCACCTGCACGCGGCCGAACTGGCCCTCTACCTGAAGGTGGGGGGACGCAACGACCCGGCCGGCAGGGAGGGGCTCTCCCACTTCCTGGAGCACATCCTGTTCCGCGGCACGGAGGAGTTTTCATCCTCCCAGGAGATCGAGAACGCCTTCGAGGCCATCGGCGGCGCACCCAACGCATCCACCGACGCCGATTCCACCTGCTACTATTCCCGGATCCACCCCGACTACTATCAACGCGGCATGGAAATCTTCGCCTCCATGGTCATAAGGCCGCTGCTGGAGGGGATCGAGGTGGAGAAGCGCATCATCACCGAGGAGGCACGGGAGGACCTGAACGAGAAGGGGGAGGAGATCAACGCCGACACCATCGTCAGCCGCATGCTCTGGCCGCGCCACCCCCTGGGCATGCCGACCATCGGCACCCTGGAGAGCATCGCCGCCATCAGCCAGGCCGACCTGGAGCGGCACCTGGCCCGGTTCTATACCCCCTCCCAGGCGGTGCTGGTGGTTGCCGGGCCGGTGCGGTGCCGGGGCGTGTTCGATGCCGCCGCACGGGTGTTCGGGGAATGGAGCGGCGTAGCGCCCTGCCCGCCGGCTCCGGCGACCCGGCGCTACGGGACCCCCCGGATACGCTTCGTCCACGATTCAGACAGCCAGATGACCATGCAGCTGGCCTTCCTCGGCCTGCGCCGGGGGGACCCGCGCTTCATGGCCCTGCGCCTGCTGCGACGCCTGCTGGCCGGCGGAGGGAGCTCGCGCCTGCACCTGCGCCTGCGGGAGGAACTGGGCATCGTCTACTCGGTGGAGGCGGCCATCGGCGCCTACGACGAGACCGGCTGCCTGGCCATCGACCTCTCCACCGCTCCCGAAACCCTGGGTCAGGCAGTCCGGGAGACCCTGGACCAGATCACCCGCATCATCAGTGAACCGGTGCCCACGGCGGAACTGGAGCGGGTGCGGCAATCCTACGTCTTCGACCTTGAGTACAGCCGCGATTCCGCCTACGAGATCGGCGGCCGCTACGGCTGGGGAGAACTGATGGGGGTGGTGCGCAGCATCGAGGAGGATCAGGCTGAGGCTGCCGGCGTGACCTGTGTGGACATCCGGGAGACGGCCCGGGCGATCTTCACGCCGGCCAACCTGCGCCTGGTGGCGGTGGGCCCCTGGAACGCCGGGATGAGGAGGGAGGCGGGGCGGAATATCAGACGCTTTGTCGAAGCGTGGGAGAGCTGACCTGTTTCGGGCATCATCAGATCATCAGACGTGCGAACGGGGAGCAGGCGGTCATGCCTGCTCCCCGTTCCTGATTCAGAAGGGTCACCGCGCCCCTCAGGGCGGTCAGGCCACCAGCCGGTCGCGGTCGAACTCTCTGCGGGTCTTGAGGATTCCGGCCAGAGCCGTTTCCAGCGTCTGGTCCATCTCCTGGAAGCTGACGCCGATGCCGGGCGGGTTCTCCATTCCCCAGGGCACCACCCGCCGAATGATCGCCCGGGCCGTTCCGCCACAGCGCGGAAACCGGACAGTCACCTGTTCGCCGGTCTGAAAGCGCTCTGCCCGGGTATCCATGATGAACGCCCCCCCCCAGGAGATGTTCAGGGTCACCCCCCGGACCTCCTCCCCCTGCCAGACCAGCAACGTCTGGGCGCAGATGGCGTGCCTGCGGTGGGCGCGCAGTGCACGCGGGACGAACGCCGGGCAGGTTTTGGTCAGAAAATCGTTCAGGCTCCCGTCCTGACGGGCGCCTCCCGGCATGGCCATGGGGACGAGGGCGCTGCCGATGGCCCTGACCCGCAGACAGGGGAAGAAGTTGGCCAGGGTGCAGGCAACGATCTTCTCCTCTCCTTTGGCCTTGACCATGGAGGGGAGGTCAACCAGCAGGCCGTTGTACCGTCCCGCCAGAGCCAAGTCTTCCGCCTGACGGAAGGTTTCGCAGACAACGGCGCCGGCATGGCTGGCGGCAAGGCTCGCCGCCAGTGCCTCCCTGGTCTCCCCGCTGTAGGAGACGACCAGGATGGACAGGCTGCGTGATGCCGGTTCAGTACCGGGCATCGAGCACCTTGATATCGATCTTGCCGATAATGGCAATGATCGGCGCCAGGTCGTTGCGGGTATGCCCCTCGAAGAGCTTGAGGTGGGTCGGATCGGCCGGAAGCTGGTTGTAGGTGGGATCCACGCTCACCCAGCGACCGTCCAGCCAGCTCTCGGCCCAACTGTGGTAGAGAAACCCCTTCCCCTCCTGGGAGACCAGGCCGGACACGAAACGGGTGGGAATACCCGCTGCCCGGGCCAGGGCAGTGTAGAGCCGGGCATGGCTCTGGCAGTTGCCGCTGCGGGACTTCAGGCTGGCCAGGGCGCTGCCGCCGTCGTCCAGACTGTCCTTCAGCCAGGTGGCGGTCCAGCCGGCCAGGGCCCGGGCCACCTCCGTCCGGCCCGTCTTGCCGTCAGCCAGAGAGCGGGCCTGCACCCTGATCTCCGGCGCGGCGGACTCGATCGCCTCGGCCGGTTCCAGATAGCGCTCCCCCGGCGCGGCCACGGAAGCATCTCCCTTGTCCTGATTCACGGGAAGCAGGGAGCCGGTCCGAACCAGGATTCGTCCCTCCCCCCCCTTCTCCACGGCCTGTCCCCCCTCCTGCAGCAGCGGCAGGCCATCACTCCAGCCGTTGATCTCCACGGACAAGCCGGTCAGCCTGGCCTGGTTCTTCAGTGAAGGAGTGGCCCGCACCAGGCTGAAATCCAGGATCAGATCCTTCCGCCCGATTGCCAGCAAGCCCACGAACGCCCCCAGGCTGTCCCGTTCCTCGGCCCTGGTAACCACCAGTCCGTCGCGCACCGATTCCATGAGCGTGTTCCCCTGCCGGTCCACCCAGATGTCGTTGTTCACGAAGGGGTAGAGATCGTTGCGCAGCTTCAGGGCGGGACGGCCGTCGGGTGTCCGCTCCTCTCCCTGGACGTCGATCCTGACCTGTTTGACCTTGACCTCCTCAGGATCGAGGGTCAGGATCGTGAAGTTCTTGCCTGGCGCGGCCCCCTGCATCAGCGGATAGAGGTTGAGCGCCGGGCCGGGATAGACGTTCTCCTTGACCCGCAGCACCCGTTCCCTGCTCCTGCCGTTGCTTTCCACCCGCACGCGCAGCAGGGAACTGCCGGCCTTGCCCGAGAGACGCGAGAACTGACCGTTGACGTTCTGCTCGATCTCGAAGGAACGCAGGTTGAGCCCTCTGCCGACCTGATACACCTCACGCGAGGTGGCTTCCTTGGAGAACCCCATCACCTTCAGGCTGACGCTGCCGTTACCCTCCATCCGGTATCCGTCCTCGGTCTCGGCGATCTTCTGGTGGTAAAAACCGACCCGCTCGTTATCAACGTAGATACCGAACCAACGCTCAGCCAGGGGCGGCCCCGGGAGCAGGACGGGCTGGGCGGCCCGGGACGGGACGGATGCGGCAACGATCAGGACAAGGGCGAACAGCAGGCAGCGCGCGTATGTAAGCAGTGACACTCTCTTCACAGGCATTTCTCCCCGGGCCGGCGGCCCGCTTGCATGGAAATAAAAAACGCCACTCCAACACCCCGGATCATGGAAGAAGGGGCGGATCGGACATGGCGTGGATACATCATCCCTGATATCGGCTGCGGCAGCGCATCCTGCCGCGTGGCGTCGAAAACTGCATACACGCTTGTATCCCAATTCTCCGCCAAACACAATTTGAAAAAACAGCGACGACAAGGCCCCCACCGGCAGCGGAAACGGATCGTTCAAGCGGCCCCGGCGGAGGCTACAGCAGCGGTTCCCGGGCCAGCCGCTTCATCTCGGCAACGGTGGCCCCGTAATCCTGGCTGCCGAATACGGCGCTACCGGCCACGAACACGTCCGCTCCGGCATGGGAAATGCGCGCGATATTGGAGAGTTTGACCCCGCCGTCCACCTCCAACTCCGCCTCGCACCCCCTGCGGTCCAGCATGGCCCGCAGGGCATGGATCTTGGGCAGGCAGACCTCGATGAAGCTCTGGCCGCCGAAACCGGGGTTGACCGTCATCAGCAGCACCAGGTCCAGGTCGTCCAGGACGTACTCCAGACAGGTGAGCGGCGTGGCAGGGTTGAGGGCCACCCCGGCCCGCTTGCCCAGGGACCTGATCAGCTGCACGGTGCGATGCAGGTGATAGACCGCCTCGGCGTGCACCACGATAATATCGGCGCCCGCGGCGGCAAAGTCGGGGATGTAGCGGTCCGGGTTCTCGATCATCAGATGCACGTCCAGCGGCAGGTCGGTCACCCGACGGGCGGCTTCCACCACCAGCGGACCGATGGTGATGTTGGGGACGAAGTGGCCGTCCATGACATCAACATGGACGTAGTCGGCGCCGGCTGCCTCCAGGCTGCGGATCTCTTCCCCCAGGCGGGAAAAATCGGCCGAGAGAATCGAAGGGGCAATCTTTTTCATGCAGTGGGACTCCCAGAATATAAGTGTATGAATCGTGTTACATCTCGTGTTTCCGCGGGTCGTGCTCGTCGGGTTCATGCCGCACCAGCACCTCCGTCACCGGGCTGCGCCAGGCGGCCGCTCACCCGCGAACAACGCTACCCCCGTGCTCAGCGTTTGCGCAGACGGGCAGCGAAGAAACCGTCCATGTCATGGCAATGGGGCCAGCTGCGCAACATCCCCTCCCCGGTGAACAGCTCGCTCCAGGAAGGGAAGAGTCGGTTCAGGTCTTCCAGAGTGCCGTCCCCATGCCGGACAAGGAATTCCTCCAGCACCCCCTCGTTCTCCTCGCGGCTGGTGGAGCAGGTGGAATAGAGGAGCCGCCCCCCCGGCTTGAGCATCCGGAAGGCGTTCGTCAGCATCCGTTGCTGGGTCGCGGCCAGGCGGGTGACATCCTGCGGCCCGAGGCGCCACTTGGCTTCAGGGTTGCGGCGGATCACCCCCAGGCCGGAGCAGGGAGCATCCAGCAGGATCCGGTCGAAGGATTCGGCCGGAAACGGCGCGCCCTCCAGGAGATCGGCCCGGCGGGTGGCGATGATGGTGAGCCCCATCCGCCGGGCGCTGTCACTGATCAGGGGGAGCTTGGAAGCCGACACGTCCGCGGCCACCAGTTCGCCCTGGTCCGCCATCAGCTGGGCCAGGTGGGTGGCCTTGCCTCCCGGCGCGGCGCAGGCATCCAGCACCCGCTCCCCCGGTCGGGGGTCCAGCAGCAATCCCGCCATCTGGGAGGCCTCATCCTGCACGGCGAAGAGCCCCTCCCGAAAGCCGGGCAGGGAGGCGATCTGGTGACGCCCCGCCACCTGGATGCCGTGGGGAGAGAAACGGCACGGAGTAGCCCGGATACCGCTGTCCGCCAGCCGGGTGACCAGGTCATCCCGGGTGATACGCAGGGTGTTGGCCCGCAGGGTCAGGGATGGCTGCCGCGACAAGGCTTCGGCCAGGGCCTCCGCTTCCTCCGTCCCCAGCTGGTCGATCCACCTCCGCACCAGCCAGAGCGGGTGGGAGTGGCGGGCGGCGATAGACTCCGCAGGCAACTGTTCCGGATCGGGAAAGGGGATCTGGTTCCCCCGGCGCAGGTAGGAACGCAATACGGCGTTCACCAGCCCGCTGGCGCGGGGAATGGCCGCCTTGGCCAGCTTGACCGATTCGTTGACCGCCGCGGAAGGAGGGATACGGTCCAGGTAGACCAGCTGATACAACCCGACCCGCAACAGGATCAGCAGCTGCGTTTCCAGGCGGGGGAGCGGCTGGCTGACCAGGTGGGAGAGGAGGTGATCCAGGGTTCCCCGGCGGCGCAGCACGCCGAAAACCAGCTCGGCGAACAGCCCCCGGTCGGGTCCGGACAGTCCCCCCGCCTCCAACTCTCGGTCCATAAGCTGGTCGGCGTAGCATCCCTCCCGCTCGATGCGCAGCAGGAGCGAACAGGCCGCCTGGCGCGGGTTGGCGCGGTTCATCAGGGCCGGGGCGCTCAAAAGCGGCGCGTCCGGGCCATCTCCTGCAAGCGGGCAATGCGCTCCTGCATGGGGGGATGGGTGGAAAAGAGGGACATCAGGCCTCCGCCGGTCAAGGGACTCACAATGAACATGTGGGCCGTGGCGGCGTTGGCGTTCATGGGGACCCGCTGGTTGCCCATCTCCAGCTTTGCCAGGGCATTGGCCAGGGAGAGCGGGTTGCCGCAGATGGCGGCCCCGCCGGCGTCGGCCCCGTACTCCCGGGAGCGGGAGATGGCCATCTGCACCAGCATGGCGGCAATGGGGGCCAGCAGGGCCATCACCAGCGTTGCAATGCCTCCGCCGTCGTCATCATCGCCGCGGCCGCCGAACATGGCGCCCCACTGGGCCATGTGGGCCAGATAGGTGATGGCTCCGGCAAAGGTGGCGGCAATGGTCTGGATCAGGATGTCGCGGTTCTTGACGTGGGCCAGTTCGTGAGCCATGACTCCGGCCAGTTCCTCTTCGCTCAGGATGCGCAGGATGCCGGTGGTGGCCGCCACGGCGGCGTGCTCGGGGTTGCGGCCGGTGGCGAAGGCGTTGGGGGTGTCGGAGTCGATCACGTACACCCTGGGCATGGGGAGAGCGGCCCGCTGGGCCAGGCGCCGCACCAGGCCATGGAAACGCGGGTCGTCCCGCTCGCTGATCTCGCGGGCCCCGTACATGGCGAGCACCATCTTGTCCGAAAACCAGTAAGAGAAGAAATTCATGCCGGCAGCCATGACAAAGGCCAGGGTCATGCCGCTTCTGCCCCCCAGGGCGCCTCCCATCATGACCATCATGACCGTCAGCAGTGCCATCAGGAACGTCGTCTTGAGCGTGTTCATGGTATGTTCCTCGCTTCGTGCGGATGTGATGCCGCTCCGTCTGCCCGTTATAGTAATGATTGTGTCCGCAAAGCGCAAGGGCGGGACGGAAGACCTTCCCTTCCCGGGAGGCAAAACCCTTGACAGGCCCGGAAGGGGAGTGCTATCCGGTGACGTTGCCATTACACCAAGGAGAGAAACCATGGAACGCACATTCGCCATCATCAAGCCGGACGCGGTGGAACGCGGGCTGACCGGCAAAATCATCGACCGCATCGAGACCAACGGCTTCACCATCGTCGGCATGAAGAAGATCAGGCTGACCAGGGAACAGGCCGGGGGATTCTACTGCGTGCACCGGGAACGCCCCTTCTTCAACGAGTTGTGTGACTTCATGTCCCGCGGCCCGGTAGTCGTGCTCTGCCTGGAGAAGGAGAATGCCATCGCCGACTGGCGTCGGCTCATGGGCGCCACCAACCCGGCCGATGCCGAACCGGGCACCATCCGCAGGGACTTCGCCCTCAGCCTGAGCGAGAACTCGGCCCACGGCTCCGACGCCCCGGAAACCGCCGCCTTCGAGATCCCCTATTTCTTCAGCGCCCTGGAGCTGGTCTAACCCAAACAGAGCAATTGAGAGCTGCCGGAATGAGTGCATCAGGGCTCTTTCGTCGTAATTCCTGGTGAAATGGAGCGAACACAGCCGATACAGTCTGAAGTCCGGAGGGCTAAGCTTTTCGGCTGTAGCGAAATAAGCCTAGAATTACAGAAAGAGCCCGTCAGCACGGACGTAAGCAGATATCAACTGCCACCCCCGCTCACCCGGTCAGACGTATCACCCCCCTGGCCTCGGCCAGGGGATCCCCCTCCCCGGCGACCCAGGTGATCGCCACTCCGTTGCGCTCCATCCTGCGAAACCAGGTCTCCTGGCGCTTGGCAAAGTCGTGAATGGCGCTGTTAAGCCTCTGGAACAGGTCGTTGCGGTTAAGCTCGCCCCGCAGGAACATCCCCACGAAACGGTACTCCAGCCCGTAGGAGTCCAGGCGCTCCCACGCCACGCCACTGTCGTGCAGCCGCCGCACCTCTTCCAGCATGCCGCTCTCCAGCCGTCGGCGCAGCCGCTCCGTGATCCGTCGCCGCAGCTCGCTCCGCTCCCAGCGGATGCCGATCACCAGGGGGCGCAGATCGGGAAACGGTTCGTCGTCATCCCCTTGTGACGCCTGGAAACGGGCAATCTCCAGGGCGCGGATGGTTCGGCGCCGGTCCAGCAGGTCGGTGCTGTTATGCTGACCGGGTCGGTACTCCCGCAGCCTGGATGCCAATTCCCCGTCGCTGACTCCCGCCAGAGAGTCCCGCCAGGCCGCATCCTCGGGGACCTCCCGCATGCGATAACGCCGGAGTGCCGCATCCAGGTACATGCCGGTCCCCCCGCAGAGGAGCGGCAGCCGTCCCCGACCGCAGATCTCACCGAAAGCCTCCAGAAACAGCCGCTGGAAGGCGAACACGCTGAACTCCTCCCCAGGCTCCAGGATGTCGATCAGGTGGTAGGGGACCTCGCCGTATTCGTCCAGATCCTTGCCGGTGCCGATGTCCATGTGCCGGAAGACCTGGCGGGAGTCGGCGGAGACAACCTCTCCCCCCAGCTCTTTCGCCAGGGCAACGGCCAGGCGGGTCTTACCCGAGGCGGTGGGGCCCAGGATGGTCAGCAGGTTGAAAGAAAGGGCGGGGATCATGGCGGGGAATAGTAACAGAATTTGTGCCAGGGGCAAAGCGTCCTGAAACGGCCGGGAGACGGTACCGCCGGCAACGCGAGGCGTCCGGAGTCCCGTCAGGCGCGGGAGAGTTGGCGGGGCGCGCTCACAATTTGCTAGTATACGTGCACAAAAAAAATATAAACAGACTGTTTTTTCCCGGCTGGGCTGCCTATACTTCAACCATAGGGATGTCAAAGCCACACCACAAAGGAGGTTGTATCTCACATGGGAGACTCTCCACCCGGCTCGACGCAGACATAGCACGTAATCCCGCTCCGATCAGATCGTGAATCGGAGAAACGCCCGAAAAGGGTACAGTACACGGAAACGAAGCCCACCGACTGAAGAGGTGGGCTTTTTCACGTCCGCACCGGCAAGCCTCCTCACTCCTCACTCCTCACTCCTCACTCCTTTCACCCTGCTCCCCGTGCAACCAGCCGAAGACGGCTTCCGCCGCCGTGCGGCTCATTCCTTCCACCGCGACGATCTCTTCCAGGCTGGCCTCCTTCAGCAGCCGAGCACTGCCGAAGCGTTTCAGGAGCGCCCTGAGCCGCTTCGGGCCGATGCCCGCCACCCCCTCGATGGCCGAGGCTATCCCCTCCTTGCCCCGCAGGGTGCGGTGGTAGCCGATGGCGAAGCGGTGCGCCTCGTCGCGGATGGCTGCCAGGAGCAGAAGCGGACCTGAGTTCTGGCGCAGCACCACCGGATTCCTGCGCCCCGGCAGGAAGACCCGTTCGTCGCTCTTCTGAAGCTCCTCTGCCGCCGCATCCCGCTCCACCCGACTCTTGGCCAGCGAAACCAGATCAATGCGCCCCTCCAGCCCCAGCTCGGCGACGATCTGGGCGACGGCGTTCAGCTGGCCGATGCCGCCGTCAACAACCACCAAGTCGGGCAGCGGCTCCGCCTCCAGTTTCTCCGGCCTGAAGCGGCGCGAGAAGACTTCCGCCAGCATGGCAAAATCGTTCTGCCCCTCCACATGACGGATGCGGTAGCGCCGGTAGCGCGGCTTGTCGGGACGGCCATCGCTGAAGACCACACCGCTCCCCACGGAGAAGCGCCCCTGGATGGTGGAGATGTCATAGCACTCGATGCGCCGCGGCAGGCGCGTCAACTTCAGCCGTTGCCGCAGCGCCTCCAGCACGGCATCAGCCGCGGCCCGTTTCTCGTCCCGTTCCCGCACCTGGGTGGCGGCATTCTTGCCGGCCAGCTCCACCAGCTCGCGCTTGACACCCCGCAGCGGCCGGGCTATGACGACCCTCTTCCCCCTGGACTCGGACAGCAGTTCGGCCAGGGGGGCCCGGTCCTCGATCTCCAGCGGCAGATGGATCTCATCCGGAACAAAGGTCCCCTGCCGGTAGTACTGACGCAGGAAAGAGGCGATCCCCTCGGCGTCGTCCAACTCCCAGTTCAGGCAAAACTGGCGGCTCCCGCTGAGCACGCCGCCGCGGATGAAGAGCAGCGCCAGCTGCAGCCGCGGACCGTCACGGTGGAAACCGAGCACATCGCAGTCCCCGCCACGGGTAACCATCTTCTGCTTCTCAACAGTGACCTGGATGGAGCGCAACAGGTTGCGCCAGCGGGCGGCCTCCTCGAAGCGCAGCTGGTCGGAAGCCTCCAGCATGCGTCGCTTGAACTCCGCCACCAGCTGCTTGCTCTTCCCCTCCAGAAAGAGCATGGCCCCCTCCACCAGCATGGCGTAGTCAGCTGCGGTTACCAGGCCGGCGCAGGGGGCGCTGCACTGGTTGATCTGGTGGTACAGACAGGGGCGTTTGCGGGCCATGCAGCGGGTCAGGGGATAATGCCGCAACGGGAACATGCGCAAGAGCTGGCGCAGCACATCCCGGGCAGCCGAAGCCGAGGCATAGGGACCGAAATAGCGGGCCGAATCACGGGGGATCTTGCGCACCAGGGTGAAGCGGGGGAACGGCTCGGCCGGGTCCAAGCGCAGGGAGAAGTAGGTCTTGTCGTCCTTCAGGTCCAAGTTGTAGCGGGGGCGGTGCTGCTTGATCAGCGTATTCTCCAGCAGCAGGGCCTCCTTCTCCGTATCGGTCAGCACGATGTCGATGTCGGCGCACCTGGCCATCAGGAACCTGACCTGATAACGGGAATCGGCTGACGCGCCGAAGTAGGAGCGCACGCGCTGGCGCAGGCTGCGCGCCTTGCCCACGTACAGTATCTCGCCCGCGGTATCGCGCATGATGTACACGCCCGGCGCGGCCGGCAGTTGCCGTATCTTGTCCTCAAGAGCCATGGGCCACATACTAGCCGGTTGCGCGCGGAATGAAAAGCCCGCCGTGGGGCCAGAGCCGGACCATACCGTTATGGGGCGATCGTGCAGGCAGCCCCCTTGGGCAATGGCGTAACACTGCTGCCTGTTTTTTTGGCGCGACGCCCAATATCAGTGCAGAGCCGATACGATTCGATCCATCTTCCCGCCGGTCGTGACAAGGCCGTTGCGCAAAAAACGAGTTGGCCCTCATTTTGCTTAATCACCACCCGGCATGCCCAAAGAAGGGCATATATTCACTAGATACCAATGGGGGTATGTATGGAGACCATGTCGACGATGACGGGCCTGGAAAGCAGCGCCGATGTCCTGTTCCTGATGCTGGGGGCGGCCATGGTTTTTGCCATGCACGCCGGCTTCGCCTTTCTTGAGGTGGGCACGGTGCGCAAGAAAAACCAGGTCAACGCCTTTGTCAAGATCCTCACCGACTGGGCCGTATCAACCGTAGTCTACTTCCTGATCGGCTTTCCCATCTCCTACGGCATCTCCTTCCTGAAACCGGCCAGCGATCTCATGGGGCCGAACCAGGGCTACGACCTGGTGCACTACTTCTTCCTGCTCTGCTTCGCCGCCTGCATCCCCGCCATCATCTCCGGCGGCATCGCCGAGCGGGCCAAGTTCTGGCCCCAGGTGATTGCCGGCGCCATCTTCGCCGGGCTCTGCTACCCGCTGTTCGAATCGCTGATCTGGGGCCGGAACGCCTCGATGCTCCAGGGATTCTTCAAGTCCCTGGGGGGAGCGGAATTCCACGATTACGCCGGGTCGGTGGTGGTGCACTCCATCGGCGGCTGGATCGCCCTGCCGGCGGTGTTGATCCTTGCTCCCCGCATGGGACGCTACGTGCGCGGCAAATCCCACCCCATCCCGGTCAGCAACATCCCCTTCCTGGCCCTCGGCTCCTGGATTCTGGCAGTGGGGTGGTTCGGCTTCAACGTCATGAGCGCCGGCAACCTGGAAAAGATCTCCGGCCTGGTGGCGGTCAACTCCCTGATGGCCATGGTGGGGGGCATCCTGGCCGCCCTGGTGGCCGGCAGGAACGACCCCGGTTTCGTGCACAACGGCGCCCTGGCCGGCCTGATCGCCGTCTGCGCCGGCAGCGACATCATGCACCCCCTGGCATCCCTGGTGGTGGGGATGATCGCCTCGCTGATCTTCGTCTACGGTTTCCACCTGGAGCAGGAGGTGCTCAAGATCGATGACGTGCTGGGGGTCTGGCCGCTGCACGGCGTGATCGGCTCCTGGGGCGGCATCGCCGCCGGCATCTTCGGCCAGCAGGCCCTGGGAGGCATGGGTGGCGTCAGCTTCGTTTCCCAGCTGGCAGGCTCCCTGTCGGCCATCGTCTTCGCCCTGGCCAGCGGCTTCATTGTCTACGGCATTCTCAACAAGACGATCGGCATCAGGTTGAGCGAAGACGAAGAGTTCGCCGGCGCCGACCTTTCCATCCACTCCATCGGCGCCTATCCGGAGGATCATGTGCGCTGAGTTTCCGGCATCGGTAGCACCGTTTTCAGAGGGGGTGACGCCATGTGGTGCGTCACCCCCTCTTTTATTCCGTCCCATCCAGCACCTGTTCAACTCTATCAATGAAATAATTAGAAAATTTGACCACCATCTTCATCACGTATAGATTGGCGAAACGATATTAAGAGGTAAAATCTGAGCTAACCTTTGTTTGGGGATAGTTCCGAATCAGATGTTTTTACGCAAACACAAGGCCTGACCCCGCGCTGATCTTGATATTCCCAGGAACTCGCAGCAAGCATGCAGCAGGAAAACCTGCCGTAAGGGAGGAAACATGGAACGAGTTCAGAAAGAACTGACAAGCCGGGATGCTGCCAGTGCCGGCCATGTGGCGCAGGGAAAATCCGCGCAACTTTCGGCGCAAACGGATATGGCCAGCCGCATCCTCAATAGTCCGCTAATGGCAACCCAGCGTAAGCAGTTGCAGGGGATGTTCGGTGATATGGCGCAGTTGCAGACCGAGGAAGAGGAGCCGTTGCAAGGGAGGTTCGCCACCGCTCAACTCGAGGGGATTGAGGAGGAAGAGCCTCTACAGGGAACGTTTGACGTTGCCCAGGGCGAGGGACTCGAAGACGAGGAGCCGCTGCAAGGAAAGTTCGTCTCCGCGCCCACCACCCAACTGGAACAACAACCCGTCGCCAAGCCCAACAACACCGGCCTGCCGGACAGTCTCAAGACCGGCATCGAATCCCTTTCCGGCATGTCCATGGATAGTGTCAAGGTGCACTACAACTCATCCCAGCCCGCGCAACTCAATGCCCTGGCCTATGCCCAGGGGAGCGATATCCATGTAGCGCCGGGGCAGGAACAACACCTGCCTCATGAAGCCTGGCATGTGGTGCAGCAGGCCCAGGGGAGGGTACAGTCCACGATGCAGATGAAGGATGGGGTGCCGGTGAATGATGATCCGGGGTTGGAGCATGAGGCGGATGTGATGGGGGGAATGGCGGTGCAGATGGTGCAGTCATCCTCAAAATCAATCGAGTCTGACCCCATTGATCTTGATCGTTCCGGGGCGGACGTGATGGGGGAGGAAGCTGCGCGAGCCGGGCGACATACCGTTAATGCAGATGGTGAAGGATGGGGATCGGATATTCCTATGCAGGTACAAACCGGACTTCAGTCTGGTACGCAGCCAATCCAGGCCTTTTTTATGGCTACTCCCATTGCTAATGAAACATCGCTTTTACAGAATATTATGGAGGCCTTGCAGTCAGGAGAAAGAAAGATTAACGAAAAAGAGCTGCTGATCCCTTCGCGGGAAAACGTTCGTGTCCTGGCGCCAATGTTCAGAAATCCTGCAAGAGGAAATGTGACAAGTTACGAACACAGCCAAAGCTTTCAAAAATGGGCGGGTTCTGCTCTTAACCGGCTGGAGGAAGGAGCTGAAAGCCTTTCCGGCGATGTCCAGTATTGGGTTTCTGCTTTGAAGACAGAACCTGGCGTTTATGTAGTGGAACCGTTAGGAATTCATCTGACCGGTGCAGAATTGCACGAACGCGGCCTAGGCGTTTCCTTCCTTGACCTGAGAATCACTCGGCAAAAATCTATTGAAGAAGGCATGTCAGTCGACAGCCTCACACGGCCGGGGCCGGTAACCAAAGAAACGAGACGTGTTGTCTTGAAACCGGATAACCGCAGCTTTGAAAAAGCTGTGCTGGGCAAAGGCAAAGGCTCGGTGGCCGAGCAACTGAATGTCAAGGCGAAGCTGGGTGACAATGCAATTACTACCATTAATATGGCAACATCGACAGATCATGGATCGATCGTTCAATATGTAGAAGAAAATCTGTTGACCTACCTGAAGTCGTGGCAATGCTATCTTACTAACGACAAGCAGCCAGTCATCGAAGCTATCAGCTTCGCATTCATTGCTGGCCTGTGGGATCTACATTCCGAAAACGTGAAAATGGTTGGTGGCAAGCCGGTATTCATTGATGCAGAAGTCGGCTATCAACCTGAAATTTTCAAGAATCAGCACCAGCCGGAACATCCAAAACTTCGCAACGCTGGTTTGGGCACAGTTCAGCACCAAGTGGTAGACGATCAATTGTCCGGCGGCACAAATGGAAGTGTGTTGATTGTCTGGGCTAAACAAAATGTCGCTGAACTGATCGGTATTCTCAAGGACACGGTCGGCAATGAGCAAGCGCGCATCGTGCCGGTTTTCACCAGTGATTGGTTCTACTTCAAGAATCGCTTCCTTGAGTATACGTTTGCCAAAGACGCTGAAGTAGTGGATGAGAGTCTGCGCGCCGCAAGCTATGCAAGCAAAACGATTGACGACGCCGCCAATTCCATTGATGATGGGTACCACCTTGCCCATTCCCCCGGACTCAAGAAACAGATCGGACCCAACAAATTGGGAGTAACCAATACGTTCTACCTGAAGGAAACGATTAAGGGCGACTTCATGAAAGGTGTTATCCCCGAGTTTCTATATCAGCCCTCCACTGGCTGCGTCAGCTTCAACGGCCGAATCATATGGGAAGGTGAGAATCTCGACGATTCTATGAATTATCTTAGCGCAAGGCTGAAGTAAGGGAGCTTCAGAAAAGACCGGGGCACGCACACGTAATGGGGGGCAGGTCTTGCCTTTTTCCACAGAACGTCATTAATCAATGGAGGGTAGACATAGGTGTCAGACCTACACATTTGACAAACCCCATTCCCTGCTAGACTTTCCTCTGATCATCAACCAGAGATCACAGGAGCAAAGACATGGGCAGGCCGTTACGCATTGAATTTCCCGGCGCGCACTACCACGTCACCTCGCGGGGGAACGAACGGAAGGAAATTTTTAAAAACCAGAAAGATCGGGAACAGTTTCTTTCGTACCTGGAATCGTCGGCACACCGGCACCACCCCATGCCCCGCCGTCATTTCAGCCAGTCAGGCCGGAGAAGCCAGCTTCAGGCCAACAATACCCGCGAGAATAAGCGCGAGGCTGAGCAGCCGCCCGACAGTCACCGGCTCGCCAAACAGGATGATCCCAAGTACCGCCGTACCAACAGCACCGACACCGACCCAGACGGCATAGGCGGTGCCAACGGGAAGCGTCTTCAACGCAATGCCCAGCAGTCCAACACTGATCACCATGGAGAGGACCGTACCGGCGGTTGGCCAGAACCGCGTAAAACCATCGGTGTATTTCAGTCCGATCGCCCAACCTATTTCAAACACTCCGGCAAGGATAAGAACGATCCAGTTCATGGCGACACCTCATCGGCAGGCATGCCAGAGTCAGGCCTGGATTCGACGAGTCCGGAGTAACGCGCAATAGCCTGCTCCTCCAACAACTTCTCTTTCCGCAACAGCACCGCCTCCCGGTTGAAGTTCGGCGTGGTCTCACCGGCTGCGATCAGGGCATCGATCTCCGCGCTACCCAGGAAACGGACCTCGTCGATCTCCTCCTCCTGAATGCGGAACGGCCCGTCGTGGGTACAGGCGTAGGAGTAGACGTACTCCCGCTCGATGTCCGATTCGAACAGATAGCGGCCAATCGTCCGTAGTGATCTCGGATCGATCTCTATCCCGATCTCCTCCAGCACCTCTCGCCGAACAGCGTCCTCCAACGCTTCTCCGGCCTGGATGTGCCCCCCCACGGAGGTGTCCCATTTGCCTGGCTGGATGTCCTTGGTCAGCTTCCGCTTCTGCAGCAGCAGCTTCCCCCGGGAACTGAAGACGTGCACATGCACCACCGGGTGCAGCAATTTCGAGCCGCCGTGACAGCGGGCACGGGTGGCCCTAGCGACGGCAGCTCCGTTTTCATCAACAATATCGAACCATTCGTCTGTCATCGCCCTGACCCCCTTCCATGCCCCCCCCACTGTTCGTCCTCAGGGGCGGGGGGATGAACCTGAAAACGGCATGTGAATATTACTCCCGGATCAGCCGCTCCGGGAGCTGTCCCTCCAGGGAGAGTTCGGCCAGAAGCCTCCCGGTGAGCCACGCCTCGACCTCCCGCAGCCCGTCGGGGTCGGAGGAGACCTGCTCCAGCTTCCCCCCCGCCATCATGCCGTGGCCCCCGGCCTTTCCCCTGCCATCCACGATCGTCCTGATGACGTCTCCTGCGTTCAGTCCCGAATTCGTGGTGCGCATGGAGAGGATCAGCTCCTGGTTGTAGTGCCCCATGCAGAGTACGGTCTCGATCCCTTCCAACCGGACCAGATAGTCGGCCATCTCGGCCACCACTTCGGGGAAGCAGATGGCCCGCAGGTTCGTCACCAGGAGTTTTCCGTACCTGATGCTGTTCTCGATGCCGCGATGGATAGTCAGGAAATGCTCGATGGGAAGTCTGGGGTGACGTATCTCGTACAGAAGCCGCTTGTTGGCCAGGGGAAAGAGGCGCAGATAGGCATCCCGGTCGGGGCGGTTGGCCTCCCTTCCCAGGTCCTGGGTCTCTGAGCCGATGGCGTAGAAGAGGGCGGTGGCCAGCGTGGTGCCGATGCCGACGTTTTGCGCCAGCAGGTATTCGCAGAGGATCGTGGCGGTCGCGCCGTATTCCTCGCGGATATCCATCCAGCGGCAACTCCTGCTGGTAGCGCGTACCGGATGGTGGTCGATGACGATGTCCACCCGCCGGCCCGCAGGCAGCGAGTTGTTGCCGGTACCGGGCTGGGTGTCCAGCATGCAGATAACGCTGAACCCGTCCAGATCCACCGTCTCCAGGGGGGTGAGCTTGATGCCCAGCTCCCGTGCCATGGCCAGGTTCTCGCTGCGACCGATCATGCCGGAAAAGGAGATCAGCGCCTCCCGGTTGAGCTTCACCGCCATGAGCTGGCTGAGGGCCATGGCCGATGCCAGGCAATCCGGATCAGGGTTGTCATGGATGATGATGATCGCCCGGCCCCTGCCGCGTAGCCATTCCAGCATCCCGTCGCTCTGCTCCTTCGAACGCCGGAGGTTCTCTGGCACGAAATAATCACTTGCCATGACGCCTTCCTTTGATGGGGAGTGGGCGGAAAACCCCGCTGCAACCGGAGTCCGCCTCTGGTACGGAGCCAAAAGGGTCTCAAAACTGACCGGGTTGTCAAATGTTGAGCCGCGGGACTCGTGGTGCATGCCGGCGTCGCCATGAGCACCGACGCTATGAAGGGAGGTGAAACGGGCAGGAAAAACCGGTCCGCGGAGAGAGCCGGGAAAGACAGTTGCATGTTCCTGAGTCCGCAACGTCTCCCTGTCTGCCGCGTCACAGACCCGGGATACCCTCAGGGAGGGTATCGGCCGCTCACACCAGGCTACTGCCAGGTAACCACGAAGGCGCGCAGTTTTCCCCCGGAAAGGTCCCGGTAGAAGACCGCCTTGAGGTTGGCGCCGATCTGGCCGCGCTGGATCTCGTACCCGTCCCGTTTCTCCGCTGAAGACGGGACAAAGGGGCGTAATCCGCCAAGCTGGGCCAGGGAAGCTTTCATGAAACCGTCGGGTATACCCTGCCCCCCCTTGTCAATGACCTGGATGGCCTTGATGGAGTTCCCCTCGCGGAAGACCTTGAACTCCGTGACCACCCCCATGTAGCGTTCCCAGCCGGGATTGGAAGTGCCGAAACGCTTGTCAAAGCCGTCCCGGGGGATGAAGGGGGGCAGGCTGGTGAGGCGCGGCACAGCTGCCGGAGCCGGGGCAGGTACCGCTGCGTCCCGTCCCGCATCCTTACCGGCCGGAGCAACGGTGCGGGGTGCTTCCGCTGCCGGGGGCCCAGGAGCCACGTCAAGCGGCTTCCGGCGCGAACCGCCGTGCTGCAGCAGGGTGACGACCAGAACCACGACCACCAGCGGTACGGCCCAGAGCAGGAAGCTTCCGTACCGGGAGCGAAGCCCCCCCTCCTCGACGTCGGTACGGGGCGCTTCGTACCGGCCATGCCGCGACAGGGGCTGCCTCTCCAGGCGTTCGCCGGGTTGTTCCCAGGGGCGGATTTCGTCCACGGCGTTCTCCAGAGAGCTGGTGAACGGGGAATAGACCGACAACCGGGACCTGGCCGTCACGTTCCCGGAATCCTCACCGGAAGCCGACTCAGCCGGTTCGGGCGACTCAGCCGGTTCGGACGTGGTTGCTGCCAGTTCCCGCGTGTACTGGGGGGAAAAGGCCGCGGGCGAGATCTGGAAATCCACGCGGTCCGGCACGTCCTCCGCTTCCCGGAGGTCCGGCTCTTCGGCAGGGGGGGAAGCCGCGACCGTCGGGGAAACCGCGGCCGCCGGCGTCTCCGTCCCGGGGGAGCGTTTCCTGCCCTTGGCCGTCTGGACGGCAACCATATCCCTGAGGGCACCCAGCACCTGGAAATCGTCCTGCGACGTATCCAGAAAGCCGTGGTACTGTTTGAGGACGGCATCGTTGACCTGCTCCACGGGCGCCAGCAGTACGAAGCGGGTGCGGCGCCTGCCAAGGCGCTTTTTCAGGTGCATCAGCAGGATCTCCGCCGAAAAGCCGGAAACGTGAGCCTGCACGAAGACCATGGCCGGTTTGTCGGCAACGATCTCCTCGCCCCCCTGTTCCAGGCTGCTGGCCACCCGCAGGCGCAGGTTGGGATCGTCCTCCAGCCGCAGGAACAGCTGCCGCAGGCGCGGTATGTCGGTTATCAACAGCAGATCAACCACGAAACGACCTCCTCACAAGGTCGGATATTGTACGGCATGCCCCCCCCGTTATCAACCGCTTTGTTTGACGGCCAGCCACAACGGTCTTGCGCGGAAGAGCAACATTCATGTATCGTAACAGGTCCGCATGAAATCGTCACACAAGAGGTATCTGTATGCTGAAACCGGACGTACTCCAGGAGCTTGTCGCCATCGTGGGCACGGACAACATCGCCACCGAGCGCCAGGAACTCATCTGCTATTCCTATGACGCCACCCAGATGGAATTTCTGCCGGAAGCGGTGGTCCATCCGGGCACCGCGGACGAGGTGGCTGCCATCCTGCGCCTGGCCAACCGCGCCGGTTTCCCGGTCTTCCCCCGGGGCGCGGGGAGCGGTTTCAGCGGCGGCGCCCTCCCCAAGGCGGGAGGCATCGTGCTGGTCACCACCCGTCTGAACCGCATCCTGCGCATCGACACCGAAAACCTGATCGCCGAGGTGGAGCCAGGTGTGGTCACGGAGCGGTTCCAGCAGGAGGTGGAGAAGCTGGGACTCTTCTACCCCCCTGATCCGGCCTCGCTCAAGTTCTCCACCCTGGGGGGGAATGTGGCCGAGAACGCCGGCGGCCCCCGGGCGGTGAAGTACGGCTGCACCAAGGATTTCGTCATGGGGCTGGAGGTGGTGCTCCCCACCGGCGCCATCATCCGCACCGGCGGCGAGACCTACAAGGGGGTGGTGGGGTACGACATGACCAAGCTGCTCTGCGGCAGCGAGGGCACCCTGGGGATCATCACCAAGATCGTCTTCAAACTGCTCCCCTACCCGGACGCCAAGAAGACCATGCTGACCATCTTCGACTCCATCGATGGCGCAGCCAAGGCGGTTTCATCCATTATCGGCGGCAAGATCATCCCCACCACCCTGGAGTTCATGGATTACGCCACCCTGCAGTGCGTGGACCGGCGCTTCAACCTGGGCATACCGGCCGAGGGGCGGGCGGTGCTGCTGATCGAGGTGGATGGCGACCGTGACCTGATCGAAAAGCAGGCCAGCCAGATCCACGACATCATCAGGCCCCTGGGGCTGGTGCAATTCCGGGCGGCACGGGACAATGCCGAATCGGAACAGCTCTGGCAAGTGCGTCGATTGGTGTCTCCATCCCTTCGGGACGTGAACCCGGACAAGTACAACGAGGACATCGTAGTGCCGCGCAGCAAGGTGCCGGACGTAATCCGCCGCATCGAGACGATCCGGCAGCGCCACGACATCCCCATCGTCAACTTCGGCCATGCCGGTGACGGCAACATCCACGTCAACATCATGGTGGACAAGAGAATCGACGGCATGGAGGAGAAGGCCCTTCAGGCGATCCGCGAGGTATTCCAGGCAGCCCTGGACCTGGGGGGCACCATGTCGGGCGAGCACGGCGTCGGCCTCTCCAAGGCGCCCTTCATCCAGCTGGAGCTGACCCCGGACCAGATCGCAGCCATGAAGGCGATCAAGCAGGCCCTGGACCCCAACAACATCCTCAACCCGGGCAAGATTTTCCCCTGGTAATTCCGACCGGGGCGTATCCCCACGGAGGCCCGCCATGGACAGCACCAAACAGCATCAGGAAGCCTCGCTGATCGGTATGCTCATTTCCCTGGACGTGCTGCTGACGCTGATGGGGGTGGCATCGCTCTTCTACGGCATCATCAACGCCGCGCCGCTGCACATCCTGCTGGGGCTCCTGATCATCCCCGGGGTCCTGCTGGCGGTCAGGGCACACCGGGAGCGCCGCCGCAGAAAACCGTAGGAACCCCACAACTCAAACCAAGACAGGATACCCATTTCCATGCCCCACGCAACCGCACCCATCGTACTCGCATCCGCCTCTCCCCGCCGCTCGGAGCTCATGGCCCTGGCCGGCATCGCCTGCACCGTCGTTCCGGCGGACATCTGCGAGGAGCCATTCCCGAACGAGCAGCCGGAGGAGCACGTCATGCGCCTCTCACGGGAAAAGGCACTGGCCGTCGCAACCCTGAACGCCGGGCGCTTCTTCGTGGGCGCCGACACGGTGGTGGCGCTGGATGAGCGGATCATGGGCAAGCCGGCCGACGAGACGCAGGCCCGGGAGATGCTGGAATCCCTCTCCGGCCGTTCCCACCGGGTGATCACCGGCATCACGGTCTTTGACCGCGACACAGAGAACTGCCTGACCACCAGCGTCACCACTCAGGTGCTGTTCAAGAAGCTGAGCGACCGGGAGATCCGAGACTACATCGCCACCGGCTGTCCCCTGGACAAGGCGGGGGCCTACGCCATCCAGGGAGGGGCGGTGCACTTCGTCCGTTCCATCACCGGCTCCTACACCAACGTGATCGGCCTCCCCATGACCGAGCTGTACGAGCTGTTGCAGAGCGCCCGGGCCCTGCCCTGACACGGAATAACCACAGGGGGTATTCATGTCCATAGCCGAACGACTGGCGGAGGTAAAAGAGGAGATCCGGGCCGCGGCCCTGGCAGCGGGACGCGACCCGGAAGAGGTGCGGCTGGTAGCGGTGTCCAAGACCCGCCCCGCGGCCGACGTGATCGAGGCGTTCCAAGGCGGGCAGACCATCTTCGGCGAGAACTACGTCCAGGAGCTGCGGGCCAAGGCGCCTGAGGTGAAGGAACCGGTGGAATGGCACTTCATCGGCTCTCTGCAGAGCAACAAGGTGAGGCAGATCGCCGGACTGGTGAGCATGGTCCACTCCGTGGACCGCCTCTCCCTGGCGGAGGAGATCAGCCGCCAGTGGGGCAGGCTCTCCCTCGTCTGCGACCTCTTGGTGCAGGTCAACATCGGCGGCGAGCTGACCAAGTCGGGCACCACGGCGGAGGATGCCGTGCAGCTGGTGCGCGACATCGCGGTGCTGCCCAACCTGCGCATCAGGGGGCTCATGACCATGCCCCCCTTCTTCGACGACCCCGAGGCGGCGCGCCCCTGCTTCGCCGCCCTGCGCCGGCTGGCGGAACTGATCCATAGCCAGGCCATACCAGGGGTGGAGATGCGCGAGCTCTCCATGGGGATGTCGGGCGATTTTTCCGCGGCCATCGCCGAGGGGGCCACCCTGGTGCGGGTCGGCACGGCCATCTTCGGCCAGCGGGGATAGCGCCATCCCCCTGAAAACAACTACTTCCTGAAGGCGACCCTGATCGTCTTCCCGTCTCCCGCCTGAACCCTGATGCGTTCATCCCCTATCTTCAGCTCATCCACCAGGTAGCGTCGCAGTACGGCCAACCGCCGCCCTGTCCGGACCGCGTCGGCGCGCCCCTCGCGGACGGGTCGTTCCAGATGGATCAGGTATTCGGGCAGCTGGGCGGCCAGCCGACCCAGGCGACCCAGGGCGGTTCGCGAGGGCTGGTCCAGCTGGTCCTGGTCGTCGAAGGCGGGCAGGGGCAGCAGCGGCAGGGTCTCAACCCTGAGCTCGATACGCTCCTGAAGCCGCTTCTCCAGCACGGTCGTGAGCCAGCGCAACTCCTGGGGCCCGGGCAGGTCGTCCCGCTGCATGCTGATCCGTACGCCGATGGGTTCGTCCCCGTCAGAGAAACTGAGACCGCAGCCGGCCAGCCTGAAGGGGGCGATGTACGACTCAATCTCGCGGCACCCCTCGCTCAGGCGCGCCATGCTCTTCTCCCGTAGGACGGCCAGTGTCTCGGGCCGGGGGGTGGCCAGGGGGGCAGCCTGACGCAACGGAGAGGAGGGTTCCACCGCACCGGAACGGACGATGACCTGTTCCAGTTCCAGGCTGACCGGCCTGCCGATGCGGCCGGCCAGCTGTTTTTCGATCCCGGCACGGACCTCGTCACCAAGATAGGCGACCGTGTTGACCGAGGCCAGCACGGTCAGTTTCGGACGGGAATCGTCGATGGACACCCCGGTCAGACGGGAGCGGTGCGCATGGTTGAGCCTGCTCTTCAGCACGCTCTCGGTGCGGCGGGTGAGGTTCACCGTGCGGATGTCCGTGACGAGGGTAACGACCAGCGGGATGGAGACGACCGCCAGCATGCCTCCCATGAGCCGCAGCCGGCGCCGGAGCGGGTAGGCGCTCTCGGCGGCCATGCTCCCCCGGAAGCGGTAGAAGTAGAAGACCGCGTCGGAGCTGATCACGATGGCCACCAGGTTGGTGAAGAAGAGCAGAAAGCCTCCCGCGGCAAGGCCCGGCTGCCAGGTGCCCAGACCGTAGCCGACCACGCTCAAGGGAGGGATGACCGCCGTAGCCACGGCCACGCCGGTGGTGGTGATGAGGTAGTTCTTGCGGGTGCAGAGCGCCAGTGCTCCGGCGGTGCCGGAGAACACGGCGATCAGCAGGTCGTAGACGTTGGGGCGGGTGCGGGCCAGGATCTCGGGGGTGGCCACCTTCAGGGGCGAGAGCAGGGTAAACAGCGCCGCCACCGCCACCGTCAGGATGATGCTGGAGACGATGGTGCGCAGAGCCCGACGGGAAAGCACCAGGTCGCCCATGGTGAAGGCCAGCCCCAGGGAGAAGATCGGCGACATCAGCGGCGAGATCAGCATGGCGCCGATCACCACCGCCACGCTGTTGGTCAGAAGTCCCAGCAGCGCGATCAGGTTGGCCAGCAGGATGGAGGAGAGATACCCCTCGTTCATCTCCGCCCGCCGCGCCAGCTCCGCAATGACCTCCCGGTGGTTGACGTCGCGCGTCTTGCCGTCCATGTACTCCGCCAGCCGCGCCCTCAGCCGCTGCCACACGAGCCGCGCCAGGGCCGCCGCACCTCCCCCCCCCTGTCCGTTCATCCGCGCACCTCCTCTCCTTCCGCAGCGGGACATTCCCCGCGCCGTTCTCCAGCCACACGTGTAACACGAAACGACGGTTCCCGGTAGTCCCGCGGCAGATACTCCTGGGGAATGGTGGTCCGGTTGCCGTCCCGCAGGGTGGAGTAGTGGGGCGACATGATCTCCACCCCGGCCTCGTTGAAAGCGTCCTGGATGTTCTGGTGCAGGCGCGAATAGGTCTGCGCCATCTCGTTGGGCCTCCCGGTGTAGGCGTTGATCTCGTAGCTGACAGAGAAGTCGTTCAGGGCGGTCTGCAGCACGAAGGGGGCCGGAGACTCCAGTATATTCTCCGTGGCGCGGGCCGCCGACATGAGCAGCTGATGCACCTGGCGCCAGGGAGCGTCATAGCCGATGGTCACCGTAGTATTGAGAATCAGGCCGCTTTCCTGGGCGGTTGAGCTGTAGTTGATGATGTGGCTCCCCAGCACCATGGAATTGGGGATGGTGATATCCACGTTTTTGATGGTGCGCACCCGGGTCACCAGCAGGTTTTTCTCCCGCACGTCTCCCACGGTGTCGGCGATTCTGACCCGGTCCCCCAGCTTGAAGGCGCGCATGTAGGTCAGAATCACCCCGGCCACCACGTTGGCGACGGCCGAGGTGGAGCCCAGGGAGAAGAGCACTCCCAGGAAGACCGAGATCCCCTTGAAGGCCGGAGAACCGGAGCCGGGCAGATAAGGGAACGCCACCACGGCCGCGAAGGCCAGGATCAGGAAGCGGGCGATCTTGAAGCTGGGATCGGCCCACTCGGAGAAGAACCCGGGGATGGTGATGGTTCCCCTGCCCACCTCCGCGAACAGGGCGCGGGTGAGCCTGATGGCGTAATGGGTGAACAGACCGATGACCAGCAGGAAGAAGATGTTGGGCAGATAGGTCAGGACGGCACTGCCCACCTTTTCCACCGGCGTGAGCAGATACTCGAAAAGACGCGCCGCCATGCCGCGGGTCCAGGGGAAGAAGCTCAGCAACAGCGGGATGTACAGGTAAAAAAGCCCCAGCAGCAGCACCAGCCTGAGCCCGCGCAGCAGCGAGTGGGCCGCCATAACGATACGCTCCTCCGAGATCAGCTCGATGGACTGGATGCGGATGCCCCTGATGTAGCTGCCGCGCCAGGAATCGATCAGGGCCACCAGGCGGGGAAAGGAACGCCGTATCAGGTACAGCATGACCAGCAGGGCCAGGGTGGCCGCCAGGGAGTAGAGGGAGGCGAGCACCAGGCCGTGGGCGCTGTACTCCCGGTTGCGGGCCTCCACAACGGCATTGATGCGGGCACAGAACTCGCGGGACAGGAGGGGCGGCGCCTTGCGTTCGGCAATGGCATCGGCATCGGTGACGGTCATCAGGATCGTATCGCCGACAACGATGTCACTGCCCACCTCACCATCCACCACCGTCAGGTTCCGGCCGTGGAACAGGGGGTCCCGCACCAGCCGTTCCAGACGACCGGTGATGATTCTGGCGCGTTCCTCCGGAGAAAAACTGAGTACCCCGGCCTTCAGAGTCAGCACCGGCCTCCCCTCCAGGGTCACCACCCCTGCCCGGGGAGGGGAACCGCCACCCCCCACAGCCGCTCCGGGTGCGGAGGCACCGTTACCCTTCTCGGCCCGGACTCCGGCCAGCGGCAGCTGCACCAGAAGGATCAGCAGGACCAGCATGCGCGTCATACGTCCTCCTCTCGTCAGCGCCCTTGTCGGGGCGTCCTCCCGGCCACGCCCCTCATGCCTGGCGACACTCCCGCAGCAGCATCTCCATCCCCCGCAGGAGCAGATCAACGCCGCCCGTGCGGCGGTACAGCTCCCGCCCCAGATCGTGGGCGACCTTCTGGATCAGGAAGCAGCGCAGGAGGATCCTCAGCTCTTCCCGGTCGGCCGGCACCAGGGGAGAGCCCTTCATGGCCTGCAGATACCCCCGCAGGTAGGTTCCTCCCACGTAAACCGCCCAGGCTTCCAGCCAGGGTTCCAGCAGCGCGGCATCGTCGGGATTGCCGGCGACCTGGTGGGCCAGCATGGTCATGGCGGCGAAATGCAGGGAATGGATCATGCCGGCCACATCACGCAGGGGAGAACGCTTCAGACGCCGTTCGCTCAGGGAGTGGAACGGCTCACCCTCGAAATCGATGAAGGCAAAGTCCTTGCCCGTGAACAGGGCCTGGCCCAGATGGAAATCGCCGTGAATCCTGCTCTTCATGGTGGCAAAGCGTCGCAGGGTAATGGCGCGCAGAAAGGCGATCAGCTCCTCCTCCGCATTCAGGACCCGTCCGGCCCGGGCCTGGACCAACGGGGAGAACTGGGGCAGCTGCGCCGCCAGGAGCTGGAAGTTTCTGCGCACCAGCCCGCGCATGGACTGGAACAGGGAGCGCTGGTAGAGGGTGGAGAAGGGCTCCGGACTCCACTCGCCGTCGCCCGCGGCCCCCGACAGGGCAAGGTGCAGTTCCGCGGTGCGGCGTCCCAGCAGCACCGCCATCTCCAGGTGCAGGCCGCGCACCAGATCCCGGTACTGCTCCGGAATACCGCCGTCAACCACTTCCAGGAGCGAAGGGAGTCGAGCCGGAAGCCGGGGCAGGTCGTGGCGCTGGGCGAGCAGCAGCTCGATGAACTGGGACAGGCTGGTCAGGGTGTTGCGCCAGCCGTCGCCATGGCAGCGGATATAGGTCTGCAGGATACCCAGATCGTAGGTCTTGCCCCCCTCGGTACGGTACTCGATCATGCCGGCATATACCGGCACGTTGCGAAACCGGCCCCTGCCCGCCAGATGGCGCAGCAGCTCCGGTTCGGGGTTGTTGCCGCTCTCCAGCTTGCGGTACATCTTGAACAGCAGCCGGTCGCCGTAGAGGATGCTGGAATTGTTCTGTTCCACCGAAGCCACCCGGCTGGGGAACAGCTCTCCCCGGGGGGGGCTGTTCCTGGTCAGGGCGCCTCCCCTCAGCCCCACCAGCTGGGAGCCGCCGGCTCCGTGCAGCGTGGCCCGGGAGCTCATCAGCTCCAGCAGCAGCTGGCGGAACTCCTCAAAGTAGACCGCGTCGCACAGCACCCCTTCCACCTCACCCAGGACGAGCGGGCAGATGACGAAGAGCGGAGGACGGTCGGTCAGGGACTGCACCCGCTCCTGGGAGAGCCATACCAAGGGGACCTGGTAGATTTCGGGCGCCCACTCGGTGTAACAGACCTGTACGAAGGCCAGCAGGAACAGCTCGTCCTCCCGCCTGAGCTCACAGGTATCGACCACGCTGATCTGGGTGATGACCCGTCCCGTGCCGAAGAACCAGCAGACCCGCTGCAGGTAGCGGGGCATGACCGAGGCGCAGAAGCGTTCCCCGGTTTTTCCCCTGAGCACGTCCCACCAGGGGCGCCCCTCCCGAAGGCGTATCCGGGGGGGCTCGTCGCCCGCGTCCCCCCCCGATTCGGCCCCCCGCAGTACGAACCAGAAATGGTCGTGGGGGCCGGCGGTGAAATGATAGCGGCTCTCCTGGATCACGGGGAAGCGGTTGCGGCTGAAGACCTCTTCCGGAACCATGCCGGCAAAACGCGACAGGTCCACGGAAGCGGACTGGGAGAAGCGCGACAGGTTGATCACCACCAGGATCCGCTCCTCCTCGTACTCCCGCATGAAGGTCAGAATCTTGGGGTTGTCCGAGGCCAGCATCTCCAGGCTGCCGCGGCTGAAGGCCCGGAAACGCTTGCGCAGGGCGATGGTGCGGCGCATCCACCAGAGCAGCGAAGAGGGGTTGCGTTCCTGAGTCTCCACATTGATGGACTCGAAATGGTACTCCGGCTCGATGATCACCGGCAGGTAGAGCTTCTGGGGACTGGCCGCGGAGAAGCCGGCGTTTCTGTCCGGGTTCCACTGCATGGGGGTGCGCACGCCGTTGCGATCCCCCAGGAAGTAGTTGTCCCCCATGCCGATCTCGTCGCCGTAATAGATGATGGGGGTCCCGGGGAGGGAGAAGAGGAGGATGTTCATCAGCTCGATCTTGCGCCGGTTGTTGCCCATCAGGGGAGCCAGGCGGCGGCGGATTCCCAGGTTGATGCGCGCCCGGGGGTCCGAGGCGTACACCCGGTACATGTAGTCCCGCTCCTCGTCGGTGACCATCTCCAGAGTCAGCTCATCGTGGTTGCGCAGGAAGATGGCCCACTGGCACCCTTCCGGAATGGCCGGGGTCTGGTCCAGGATATCCATGATAGGGAAACGGTCCTCCATCTCGATGGCCATGAACATGCGCGGCATGAGCGGGAAATGGAAGGCCATGTTGCTCTCGTCCCCCTGGCCGAAATAGGCGGCGGCATCTTCCGGCCACTGGTTGGCCTCGGAGAGGAGCATGCGGTTTTTGAAGGACGAGTCCAGGTGGGCGCGCAGCTTTTTCAGGAAGGCATGGGTTTCGGGAAGATTCTCGCAGTTGGTTCCCTCCCGCTCGAACAGGTAGGGGACCGCGTCCAGCCTGACCCCGTCCACCCCCAGGCGCATCCAGAAGTCGATCACCTTGAGCATCTCCGCCTGCACCCGTGGATTGTCGAAGTTCAGGTCAGGCTGGTGGGAGTAGAAGCGGTGCCAGTAATAGGCCTTGGCCAGGGGGTCCCAGGTCCAGTTGGAGGTCTCGAAGTCCTGGAAGATGATGCGCGCCTCGGCGTACCGCTCCGGGGAATCGCTCCAGACGTAGAAGTTGCGCAGGGACGAACCGGGAGGGGCGCGACGGGCCCGCTGGAACCAGGGGTGCTGGTCCGAGGTGTGGTTGAGCACCAGTTCGGTGATCACCCGCATGCCGCGGTTGTGGGCCGCGCGCAGCAGCTGCCTGAACTCCCGCAGGCTGTTGTAGCTGGGGTTGACGGTGTAGTAGTCGGAGATGTCGTAGCCGTCGTCCCGCAAGGGGGAGGGGTAGAAGGGGAGCAGCCAGATGGCCGTAACCCCCAGCTGCTGCAAGTAGTCCAGCTTTCCGATCAGGCCGCGGAAATCACCCATGCCGTCGGCGTCGGAGTCGGCGAACGCCTTGATGTGCAGCTGGTAGATGACGGCATCCCGGTACCAGAAGGGGTTATCCTCAAGCAGCGCATCCTCGTGTCCCATGGGCGTCTCCTCCCTGCCGTACCCTGCCGTAACGTTCCAGGCGGCGCCGCATCTCCGCCGCCAGCCCCTCCGGGATCATCTCCCAGGTGAAACGCCACTCCCAGTTCCCCCAGGGGGTGCCGGGAATATTCATGCGCGCCCCGCTGTCCAGGCCGAGGAGGTCCTGCAACGGCAGGATGGCGGTAGCGGCCACGGACATGAGCGCGGCGCGCATGAGGTCGCCGGGGCAGTCGTCCCCCCTGGTCCCCAGGTAGGTTGCAAGCTCCTCCAGCTCCGCGTCCGAGCGGGACGCGCACCATCCCCGGGTCGTGTCGTTGTCATGGGTGCCGGTAAACACCACACCGCGGGGAACGTGGTTGTGGGGCAGGTCGCGGTCGTCCAGGTCGGCGTCAAAGGCGAACTGAAGGATCTTCATGCCGGGGAAGCGATAGCGGTCCCTGAGCGCCAGAACTTCCGGCGTGATCACCCCCAGATCTTCGGCGATGATCGGGAGCTCTCCCAGGACCTCCGTGACACGGTCGAACAGTTTTTCTCCCGGCCCCCGGACCCAGCGCCCCTCCCGGGCTGTGGCGGCATCGGCCGGCACCTGCCAGGCCGCCTCGAACCCGCGGAAGTGGTCCACCCGCATGACATCGAAGAGTTCAAGGCTGGCCCGGAAGCGCCGGATCCACCAGTCGAAGCCGTCCCGCTCCATGGCCTCCCAGTCGTAGAGAGGGTTGCCCCACAGCTGGCCGCTGGCACTGAAGTAGTCGGGAGGCACGCCGGCCACCACCGTCGGTGCGCCCGCCCGGTCCAGCAGGAACAGCTCCCGCCTGCTCCACACGTCGGCCGAATCATAGGCAACGAAGATGGGGATGTCCCCGATGACGGCAATCCCCTTCCGGTTGGCATATCCCCGAAGCTCCCGCCACTGGCGCGCGAACTGCCACTGGAGGTAGCACTGCACGTCGAGTTCGTGACCAAGCCGCCGCTCCCACAACCGGCGCTCCCCCGGGGTGATGCGCGCCAGACCGTCCGGCCAGCAGTTCCAGGCCCTGCCCCGGAAGCGGCGTTTGAGCGCCATGAAGAGGGCATACTCCCCAAGCCAGGGGCTGTCGGCGCAGAACCTCCGGAAATCCTCCTCCCGGCTCCCGTCCCCCCTTGCCAGGAACGCCTCCCCCGCCCGCCGCAGCAGCTCCGTCTTGCGCGTCATAACGGCACCGAAATCCACCCGGTGCTCCGGGTAGTCCGGCTCCTGGTCCACGCCGGCCAGATCCCCCTCCGTTGCCAGCCGTTCCAGGGCGATCAGCAGCGGATTGCCGGCAAAGGCGCTGAACGCGGAATAGGGGGAATTGCCGCAGGCGGGAGGTGTCAGGGGGAGCACCTGCCAGCAGGACATTCCCATGTCGCGCAAAAGGTCCACGAAACGCCGGGCATGTTCCCCCAGGGAACCGATTCCCCCGGGGCCGGGAAGAGACGTGGGGTGCAGCAGCACCCCGCAGGACCGTCCGTCACGCATACGGCGCCTCCTTGTGCCAGGACCGGCGCGCCCCTAGCGAAATTCCAGCTTGTAGTAGAGATCGACGCTGCTCTCGCTGCCGGTCTGGGTCTCGATCTGCCAGTTCCTGAAGATATCGTAGCGTAACCTGAACAGATTGCTTCCCGAAAACAGCGACCGGCCATAGCTGACGTAGAGCTGGGGGGTCAGATACTTGCCCACGCTGAGGGTCGTTTCGGCAACGCTGGACTGGCTGGTCGTCGCGCTTTCCCCCAGGGTCCCCTGCAGCGGCCTGTAGCCCATGGTGGAGCCGTTCGTTCCCAGGCCGTCCTGGATCTCCAGGCTGCTCAACCCCAGATACTCCTTGACCTGGTCCAACAGCACCGAGGCCTGGCTGGAGCCGAGCAGGGCGCCGGCGGCTTTCGCCATCAGGCCGGTCTGGCCGGAGTCCCCCCCCAGGGGGCGGCCCAGCACCACATAGGCCAGGATATCCGAGTCCTGCATGGTTGGCTCGGAGTAGAGCCTGGTGACCGGGCGTTGCAGCGTCCCGGTGACCGTTACGCCGGCGCGCACGTCGCCGACGGTGCGCAGGGCCAGAAAATCCAGGGTCGGCCGGTGAATCGGGCCGCCGGTGAAGAACAGGCGGCCCCGGACGATCTCCAGGTTCACGCCGTAGGTGCGGAAGCGCCCTTTGGTAACCCTGATCTCGCCGCTGCTGGTGATCTGTTCCAGCCCGTTCATGGTCAGGTCCATGCTTCCCCCCAGGCTGGCATCGATACCGGATGCCCGCACGCTGACCCGTTCCCCCAGCACCACCCGCACCCGGGCGTCGAGCAACGGGGATGGCGTCGCACTCTCCGGCGCGCTCCTCCCCTCCCTGACCACGTCGCTGCTGGGGGAGATCCGCGTCCGTGACGAGCTGTCGGCAATGCGCAGCTCGGGAATGCGCAGCTCACCCCGCACGCTGATCCGCTGGGGGGTCCCCTCGAACCTGAGCTCCGGCGACGTCAGCAGGCGCAGCTCCGGGACGTTGACCGTCTGGAAGTTCTCGCCCCGCACCGTGCCGGAAAGGCTGCTCACCCGCCAGCCGGCCAGGGCGATGCGCGCCGTGGCGCTGACCCGGCCGGCACCGGAACCGGCGTGCAGGGATTCGATCAGGATCAGGTCCCGCTCCAGGCGCGCCGCCAGGCGCACATCCTTCAGCCGGATGCCGGCACTGGGGAGGTAGGCGCCGGCCCGTTCCAGGTTCAGCCTCCCTTCCAGTCGGGGATCATCCCAGCTGCCGTTGACCTGGCACGCCAGGTCCAGCTCGCCGCCGGTCTCCCGCACCATGCCGGGGAACAGGGCCGCCAGTATCCCCTGCTCCTGGAGACGCCCGGTGAGGGAGACGCTCAGGGGATCGCCGCCGCGGGGGGCCAGGGGGAGACGCGCCGCCACCGGCAGCCGGAAACCGGCCCGCAGCTGGCCGTGCCGTTCCATGGCCAGGGAGAGCTGGCCGGTGAGTTCCTCACCCTGCCAGCCCCAGCTGAGCTCCGCGCTCCTGAAGAGCAGCCTGAGTTCGCCATCGGGAGTCGCACGGCGCAGGGTCCCTCCGGAGAGGAGGGCGCTGCCGTCCAGCCTGAAACGCTGCCCCGCCATGGTCTCACCGGTCACCCGCCCGCTGATGAGCCCCTCGGCACCGGTACCGGCCGGGAGCCAGGGGGCGAGCAGCGCCAGATCGATCCGTTCCAGCTGGGCGGCCAGGGTTCCCCGCTCCGGCAGCGCCCGTCCCAGGGGAGCGGACGAGGAGAACGAGCCCCGCAGGCGCCCGTCCCGCTCCGTGTCAAGTTCCAGGCGGGCCGCTACCCCCCCCTGTCCGCCGGTGAGGTCCAGCCGGAGACGGGGGAAGGCGAGACTGGCGCCCCGAAGGGCAAGGTTCCCCCGGGCAGCAGCCCGTGCCTCCAGGCTGAGCCGTTCGCCCGGCAACAGCCCCAGGGTCAGGGTACCGGAGCTGGTCCCGCTCAGGCGGGCGTCGGCCAGGAACAGGCTGCTCCTGGCCAGATTCAGGTCACCCCACTGTGCATGCAGCTGGCCGGTCAGGGGGGTCCCCCGCAGGTCCGCGGAGATATGCAGAAACTCTGAGGGGCCGGCAACGAGCCGCAGGGGAGCAAGCAGGAACCGCCCGGAAGCCACGGAAAACCGTGCCGGAGCTGCCAGGTTCCAGGCGCCGGTGCCGTCCCGTCCCTCAAGCCGGGTGAGATTCCCCTGCCAGACGCCGTTGCCGTAGCCGGCGACCAGCCCCAGGCGGGCCCCGTTACCGGCGGAGCCCAGGCTGGCCTCCAGGTCGTGGCGGGCGAGAGTCCCCCGCACTCTGAGACGGGCCGCCGCCAGCTTGAGCGCGGCGCGGCGTACCCCTTCCAGGGATGCGTCCAGCCGCAGGGGAAAGCCGTCCCCGTCCTCCAGACGGGCGTCCAGACCGGCCCGGTCCGCATGCATCCCCCCCCAGTCCAGTCCGTTCCCCCGGGCCGTCATGGCGCCGCTGACGCGGCCGCGCTTCAGCGCCAGCCACCCTTCCCCCCCGCAGCTTCCGGATGCCCCCGGTATCAGCCGCGAAAGATCCCTGACCCGGGCCAGCAGGTCGATGCGCCGACTCAGTCTGCCCGAGCCGCGCAGATCGAAGCCGTTGCCTGCCAGCAGGAGCCGCTCCAGCCCCAGATCGCCGTCAACCAGGGCGGCCCGCAGCTCGCCGGTCAACGTCTGGCCGTGCAGGCGGCTCTCCAGCAGGGAGGCACTGACCCGGCCGGACGGACGACCGCCGGCGGACCGGGCCACCCGCCCCGACAGCGCCAGGTTCAGGCTCCCCTTCCACTCCGGAGAGATCCTGGCCGGGTTGAGGCCCCGACCGGAGAGTTCCCCTGCCAGGAGCAGACCGTCGCGCCACTCCAGATCCAGGCGGCCGGACAAAGCGCCGTCCAGGAGCGAGCCGTTCAGCTCCGCCAGCCTGAGATCATGGCCCGTGCCCCGGCAGACGCCGGAGAGCCTGACCCGGCGCCATCCCTCCCCCTGGTTGGCCAGGTTGAACCGCCCCTGATACGCTTCGGGAGTTCCGGCCAGATCCAGGGTTCCCGACAGGCTGGTGGCCAGATGCAGCTCGGGAGCCAGGTCCAGCTCCTTAAGGCGCAGCCGCAGCGACAGGAGCGGCCGGGGGGCCTTCAGGGTCAGGGACCCGTCGGCGCTCAGGCTGCCCCTGCGGCCCGGCCGCTCCAGCCGGAGCCGGCGCAGGTTGAAGCCGACCGGCGTCATGCCCAGCTCCCCGGTCAGCGCCACCCTCCCGGCGTCGGCCATTCCCCCGGTCAGGGAGAGCCGGGCGCAAAGTTCTTCTCCCTTGTCCCGGGGTCCCGGCTCCAGCCGCAGCCTGAAGCGGTTCATCTCCGCCACGGGGGTTTTCAGACCGGCCAGGAGGTCGGCCCTGAGCTCCGGAGCGCCGAAGCCGACCGCGAGGCTCCCCTCCAGACGGCCGGTGGGCACATCCAGCACCAGCTTCTCCAGGGAGAGCCGTTCATCCCGCCACTCCAGGAAACAGGAGAGGGAATCCAGCCGCAACGGCTCGTGCCGCAGCCGGCGATAGACCAGGTCCGTCACCCGCAGGCGGGCCACCATGACGTCCAGAAGACGGCTCCAGGCCGGCATGCGCGGCCAAGCCAGGTCGGGCGTCGCACCGTCGTCCGGGGCATCGTCCCGGATGCGCACCCGCTCCAGGTGTAATTCCTGGAGGCCAAGCGTACCGGTCAAGAGCAGCTCCGGCTTCCACCGCAGCTCCAGCCGTCCCGCCTCCAGCCGCCGCTCTCCCAGGGAGAGCCGCACCCCCTGGAGCAGCAGCCGGTCGCACAACCGGCCCGAGACCACATCGGCCGAAAAAGCGCCCCGGCTTAAGGAAGAAGCCGAAGCCACCAGCCAGGCGGCCCCCTGGGGGGTAGCCGTCAGCCACACCAGCCCCACGGCGAGCGTCGCCATCAGAACGACCGCTCCAAGGGGCACCAGGATCACCCTGACCAGCCGCCTCACAGTTCGAACCCCACGGTAAAGTGCACGTGCAGCGATGAGTGGCGGCCGTTGAGCGGCCGAGCCAGGGAGAGGTTCAGGGCACCCACGGGGGAGTAGTAATGCAACCCCACCCCGGCGCCCTGGTACAGCTTCAGCGAGGAGAACGAGTCGAAGGCGTTGCCTGCGTCAAAAAAGAGCGAGAGGCTCCAGTCACGGAAGATGGCCCGCTCCAGTTCCAGGCTGCCGACCAGGAGCTGCCTGCCTCCCACCACATCCCCCGAACCATCGCGCGGACCGAGGGACTTGTAGGAATACCCGCGCACGCTCCGGTCGCCACCGCCAAAGAAACGCAGGGTCGGCGGAATGGCGCTCATGTGATCGCCCAGCAGGCTGACGCCCGCCTCTCCCCGGGTCCGCAGCAGGAAGCGCCCGGGAAGCGCCAGCACGTGACTCCCCCCGGCCAGGAGTTGCACCAGCTCCGTATCCGAGCCCAGGATGCGGTGGGTTCCGCGCAGTTCCAGGCTGTAGCGGTACCCGCGCCGGGGACGCAGCGGGTTGTCGTAACGGTCGACGGACAGACGCAGCCCGGGCAGCAGGAGCCGCGCGCTGTCATCCTGGTCCCCCACCCGGTAATCCTCGTACTGCCCCCTCACATAGGCCGTCCCCAGTATCCCCCTAGCGAAGCCGTGGCTCCGGGCCAGTTCCAGGGCCAGAATCCTGCTGGTGTAAGCATCCGTCTCCTCCCGTTGCAGGTTCAGTTGCAGCGTCGTGGCGCTTCTGATGTTCCGCGGGCTGGGCTGGACATAGCCGACGGCCAGTCCCTGCAGCCGCTCGGCCAGGAACAGTTGGGAGTTCAGCTCATGCCCCAGGTGGAACAGGTTCAGGTCGCGGTAGCGGACGGTGAAGCGGCCGCCGGTATCAGTGCCGTAGCCGATGCCGGGACGCAGGGTGATGCGCGGCGCCTGGGCCAGGCGCACGATCACCGGCACCCGCAGGGAGGCGGCGTCGGCCGTTCCGGTCGTCACCTGTACTTCCCGGAAGCGTTCGGAGTTGGTGAAGTTGCGCTGGGTCGCACCCAGGCGGGAATGGGAAAAAAACTGGCCGGGGGCGTAGCTCAGATGGCGGTGCAGGTAGTCGTCCGGATAGTCGGTGGCCCCCTCGATGCTGGTCTCGCCGAAGGCGTATCTGCCCCCCGTCTCCAGGGCCAGCTCGATCACGGCGCCGGTGGCACCCTGGGCGATGCGGATTTCGTGGCGCGCGTAGGCCGCGTCCAGGTAGCCCATCTCCTGTGCCCGGGAGAGAAGCGTTGCCTTGGCCTCTTCGTAGGACTGGTGCAGCAGCACGTCCCCCTTTTTGAGGGGAAACTGTTCCACCAGCCGCCGCAGGCGCCGCTCCCCTCCCCCCGGCCCGCTCAGACTGACCCGCACGTCGCTCAGGCGCAGCTGCTGACCCGGCTCGACCCTGACCAGCAGGCGCAGGACCTCCGGCGACTCCTTCAGGCTGACGGAAACCCGGGCATGGTAGTAACCGAACGGCTCCAGGGCGGTCCTGGCCCGCTCCTCCGCCTGGCGGGAAAAGCGCTCCAGCCAGAGTCGGTCAACATCGTCTCCCTGGTCCAGCTCCTCGGGCAGGGCCAGCCAGGCGAGCACGTTGTCCCGGGCCTCCCCCTCGACCCCCTTCACCTCCAGCTCCACAGCCCGGGCCGCCAACAGGGGCGCAGCCGGCAGCAGGCAGAGCAGCAGCGCGACCAACAGCGCGGAGGCGCACCGCCGCGACAGAGGCGATACGCGGGAGAGGCGGGAAACACACAGGCGGGACAGGGCCGCGAAACAGGGGACTCGGATCAAGCGGCACCTCGCGCCAGCAGGGCCACGGGATAGGAGGCCAGGATTTCCCCCAGGGGGAGGCAGGCCGCTGCTCCGTCCGGTGAAACGGTCACCCTCTCGGCGGTGAAGATGTTGCGATAGGAGGCTCCCGACTCTTCGCGGGGGAGCACGAGCCGGGTATCTCCCCACAGCCCGGGGCCCAGGGGGAGTCCGGCTGCATCCCCTATCAGACGGGTAAAAAAGCGGGGCGCGACCACCAGAACCGATGCGCCGCGAACGGAACGCAGGAAGGCGCAGACATGCTCCTGGAGGCGCCCCTCCACTGCCAGGGGGTGGTAGCGGCCCGCCTCGAACAGGGGCCGGTTGTTGCGACGGAACGCCAGTGCCGCGCGGATCAGATGCAACTTGATGCGCCCGTCCCAACGGCAGGCCAGCAGCTGGCACGCGGTTTCCCGGGGATCCTGCCCAGCCTCCCTGCGCAGCAGGTCGTCCAGCGCCTCCATCCTCAGGCCGAAGTCCACCGGCCGGCGGTTGTCCGGGTCCACCAGGCTGAAGTCCCACAGTTCACTCCCCTGGTAGAAGTCGGGGATGCCGGGGGAGGCGATCTTGAGCAGGGTCTGGGACAGGGAGTTGAAGATGCCGCAGGCGGCCGTCAGCTCCTGGAATGACGAGAAATCAGCCAGGAAGGCGTTGTGGCGGGAGTCGTCCAGGATCAGATCGATGAAGCGCAGCACCGCTTTCTCGTGGGGAACGTTGGGGCTGATCCAGCTGGTATGGACCTTGGCCTCGCGCATGGCCTTGAGCATGTACTCACCCATGCGCTGCCGGAACTTCCGGAACTCGTCGTCCCCGCTTCCGGGGAAGGGCCAGGTTCCCACCAGGGTCTGGTAGAGCAGATACTCCTCGTTGCGGCTGGGGGTCGGCCTGCCGTCCACGACGACCCGGAAACGGCGGTTCTGACGACTCCAGCGGGAGAGTCCCTCCCGCCACGGGTCGGGTATCTCCGAGAGCACGTTGATACGGGCACGCACGTCCTCGCTGCGCTTGGTGTCATGGGTCGATGTGGCCAGCATGGAGAAGGGGTGCTGTTTGCAGCGCTTCAGGTTCTGGCCGTGAAACGCCTCCAGGGTAAGGCCGAAACGTTCCGGGCTCCCTCCCACCTCGTTCAGGGAGACCAGCCGGTTGTAGCTGTAGAAGGCGGTGTCCTCCACCCCCTTGGCCATGACCGGTCCGGTGATCTGCTGGAAGCGCAGCACGAAATCCAGCCAGGACCGGCGCTGATCAGGGGCCAGGCTTTCGGGGAAGCGCAGCAGCAGCACATCCCTGACGAAATCGAACACCGAGGAGCTTATGGCCGGGTTCCTGCTCCTGGCCCGGCCGAGCGCCGATTCGATGTACTGGCGATCCCGCTCCGTGACCTCGAAACCGTTGATGTAGGTGCGGTACACCGGGAAAAAGGCGATCACCTCCACGATGGCCTTGATCAGGCTGTTGAGGGTGAAGTCGCGGGTGTGGCGGTTCTGCTCCGACAACCTGTTCAGGTAGTGGCCCAGGGTGTTGATTTCGCTGGACATGGACACCTGCATCACCAGTTTCTTCTTCTCGTACATCGCATCGGGGAAGTTGACGCGCCGCTGCACGAAGCGCGCATACAGGCTGTCGAAGGCCTTGGCATGGCGGCTCTCAACAAACAGCCCGTTGACCTGGTTGGCGAACTCGTAGCCGGTGGTGCTGACAATCTGCCAGCCATCCGGCAGGGTCTCCCCCTTGAGCAGGATCTTCTCCCCCACGACGTAGAAGGGAACCGGATCGACGGGCTCCCGGTCCCCCGTTGCCTCCCCGTCCCCCCCGGCGGAAGGCACGGGCGGAACAGAGCCCAGGAGCGCGCCGCAGGCCGCCTGGAGTCTGCGGAAGTACTCCTCCGGGTCCCGCAGGCCGTCGGCGTGATCGACACGCAGCCCGCTGACGCGGCCCGTGGCCACCAGCTCGAAGATCAGCCGGTGGGTCTCGCCGAAGACCCGCGGCTCCTCCATCCGGATGGCGCCCAGGGAGTTGATGTCGAAGAAGCGACGGTAATTGATCTCCTCCGTGGCCACCCGCCAGTGGGATACGCGGTACACCTGTTCCCGCAGCAGGTCGTCCAGCAGGTCATAGCTGCGCGGATCACCCTTGGTTCCGTTGAACAGCGCCAGGTTCCGGTCAATAAACGACCGCACCGCGCCGCTGTTCTGGTACAGGCTCCACAGGCGGCGCTTGACGACCTCCTTCTCCCGGTAGCGCTCGGCGACACGCTCGGGAACCTGTTCGGTAACCGGCGGCAGGTGACCGAGGGAGGTGATGATGCTCAGCAGCTCCTGGAACTGGGGGGCATCGACTCCCAGCTCCTCCTCCAGGGCCCCGATCCCCGGGGCCAGGATCCGGCCGTAGGTCTTGGGAATTACGGGCAGCCGGTGATCATGGTAGGAAACGAAGAAGGAGCCTTCGTCGAAATACAGGCACAGTTCACCGTTTTCCAGCACCGTGCCGTACTGGTCACCCAGGATCGGGATCAGGATCTTGTTCTCCAGCTCCTGCTTGACCGGGTGCCAGTCGATGTCGAAAAAGCCCGCATAGGGGGAACTGGGGCCGTTTTCCAGCACATCCATCCAATAGGCGTTGCCCTGTCCTTCGATGCACATGTGGTTGGGCACGATGTCCAGGATCTGCCCCATGCCCCGGCTCCCCAGTTCGGCGACCATCCCGTCGTACTCCTCGGGAGAGCCGATTTCCGGGTTGAGGCAGGTGTGGTCCTGGATGTCGTAGCCGTGCGGACTGCCCGGGTGGGCCTTGAAGTAGGGGGAGGCATAGATGTCGCCAATGCCCAGCTCGTACAGGTAGGGGATGATCCGGCGTGCATCGTCAAAGCGGAACGCGGCGTTGAACTGCAACCGGTAGCTGGCCAGCGGTATCCTCAGTCCCGCGCCGTTCACCCTTCACCTCCCCGGGACGCCAGCAGGGCCGGGACGTTGAAATGCAGCAGCCGTCCCAGTTCCCGCACCTGCCCATCCCGGCCGTCCCGCCCTTCATCCCCGGGACCGGGGAGGAGGAAACCGGAACGCAGCATCTCCACGAACAGGTTCTGGACATGCCACAGGTTCAGTCTGAGCGGCACCCCGTCGCAGCACTCCAGCAGACGAAGCAGAGCGTTCATCAGCCGGCCGTTGCGCGGCTGATCCCGCACGGCCCGCATGGTCTCTTCCAGCCTGCGGCGGACAAGCAGCTCCAGCTCCACCTGATCCACCTCCACGCGCCACTCCTCCAGTTCCCGGACAATGGCTCTGATCCGCTCTCCGTCGATGACCTCGGCGGCAAGCGCCCGACGCAGCTCAAGATTGAGGGCGGTCTGGGCGGTCAGCATGAAGCGCCGCGGAACCGGCATGCCGGTCTCCCGAAGAAAGGTCATCAGGCTCCTGCCGGAGAGAAACAGGGAGGAGAAACTCTCCTCGAATTCTTTCAGGGTACCGGCGATGACCAGCTTCAGGATTGCGCGCTGTTCGTCACGGAACAGGTCCTTCAACGAATAGGTGTGCATGCCGAAATGGGCGTCCATCAGCCTGATGATGGCGGCGACGTCGGGCACGGAAAAGGCGGCCAGCACCTCGCGCTTCATGGACTGGTAGGCGTCCTCCCCCAGAAAGGAACGAACGCCGCAGTTAAGGGCATGGTCACCGAAGTAGAGGGTGCAGAAACTGACCTGTTCGGCATCACGGGTGACGGTGGAGCGAATGGCGACCCTTCCCAGGGCCAGGCGCATCCGTCCGGCGGGGACCAGCAGGAAATCTTCCCGCCGGACGCGGTAGCAGAACAGCTCGCTCTGATCGCCGTACTCCTCGAAGATCGAGCTGACCGCATAGTGGGCCCCGACCCGGATCAGGTCAAGCTCCGCCGGAGCCACGAAGCGGGCGAACAGGTCGCTCCCGTTGCCCAGTTCAGGCAGATTGCCGACGACACGCGCCAGGCGCTTCAGAAACGACGCCCGTACGGACCGGCCGCACCAGCTTTCGGCCAGCTGTATCGCCCTGCCGGCATACCGGAGGATCTGCACCGTCTCCAGTCCCGAAGGCTCGTCGAAGAACCAGCCGCAGCTGGTGAACATGAGCATGGCATGGCGCTGCATCTCCAGCAGCCGGAGGATCTCCCGTTCGGCCCCTTCCTCCCGGGGAACCGGGCAATGACGCTCCAGAAACGCATCCACGTTCCCGGGCGAACGGTCGAGCACCACCCGGATGTAGTCATCCCGCGCCTGCCAGGGGTCCCGCAGGTAGCGCGACGCGGCCCGTTCATAGCAGCTCGCCAGCCGTCCGCCAAGCCAGTCCAGGGTTTTCCGGAGGGGACGACGCCACTCCTGGTTCCACGCACGGTTGTTGCCCGAATTGCAGCCGCAGTTCCCCCTCCAGCGTTCGATGCCGTGCATGCAGCTCCAGGAGCTGTTCTCGACGATGGCCACTTCGTGGGTGGGGGGATGCAGCTCCAGAAACTCTCCGTAGGTGGTCAGGCGGGCCAGGCCGTTGTTCTCGAGATGGTCCAGGGCATGGCCCAGGGCCATCTCGCCGAAGGTGTGGTGATGGCCGTAGGTCTCTCCGTCGGTGGCGATATGCGCCAGCTGGGCATGGGGCCGGTGCGGCGAAAAGGCGGACATCAGGCGTGCCGCGAAACGTTCGCCGCTGTCCAACAGCTTTTCGAAGGCGACCGCCTGGGAGATGGGACCGTCGTAGAAGAAGAGAGCGATGGAGCGCCCGGAGGGGAGACGGCAGCGGTAGGGGCGCGAAGGGTCGATACGTGCGCCGCTGACGTCCTTCCAGCGCTCGCCGCCGATGCGCCTCACCCGGGCCGCCTGGTGGGGGGCCAGTATGGTGAAGCGGATACCGGCCTCGGCCAGCACCTCCAGGCTCTCCGTATCCACGGCGGTTTCCGGGAGCCAGAGCCCCTCGGGGGGGCGGCGGAAGCGGTGCAGGAAGTCACTGATGCCCCAGCGCACCTGGGTGCGTTTATCGGACAGGCTCGCCAGCGGCATGATCAGGTGGTTGTATACCTGGGCCAGGGCCGCGCCGTGTCCCGAGCGCCACGGGATGCTTTGACGGTCGGCCTCCAGGATCGCCCGGTAGACATCCGGGGCGCACCGTTCCATCCAGGAGAGCAGGGTCGGCCCGAAGTTGAAGCTGATGCGGGCATAGTTGCTGATGATGCCGGTGATGCGCCCCTCGCCGTCGAGCCTGCGCGCCGCGGCGTTGGGAGCGTAGCACTCGGCCGTGACGCGCTCGTTCCAGTCGTGATAGGGATAGGCCGAGTCCTGGATCTCGATCGCCTCAAGCCAGGGATTTTCCCGGGGGGGCTGGTAGAAGTGGCCATGGATGCAGACGAAACGTTCCACGATTATCCTTTTCCGAAAAGCGCCACCCCGTGGGGGGGGACCGTCACCCTGGTCACTTCTCCCTCACGCCAGAGGCGGCCGGCTGATAGCGGGGCCGGCAGGGGGCGCCACTGTCCGGGGGGGAGTTCAAGGATGTGGCGGTCCGGGCTGAAGTTGAGCAGGCAGAGCAGGCTCCCCCAGGTGGCCTGGCGCACGATGCGCAGCAGCCGGCGCTCCTGGTCGGCGGCGAGTTCCATCTCCCCCCCCTGGAAACGCGACACCGGCAGGAGTTCCGTGCGTAACCGGATCAGCCCCCGGTAGAAAGCGAAGAGTCGGGCATGCTCGCCGACGCGGTGCAGGCCGAGCTCCAGCCGGGCGGAGTTGAAGGTGGCCTCATCCTGGGGATCGGGCATCTCCCCCTGGTGGAGGAACGGCGCGAACTCCCGCCGGCGTCCCTCCCGCACTGCTGCCACCAGGTCGGGGTCGCCGTGACTGACGAAATAGGGGAAGGGAGCCGGGTCGGCGTACTCCTCTCCCATGAAGAGCAGCGGCAGGCAGGGAGAGAGCAGCACCGCGGCGGCGGCCAGACGCAGCCGGGCCGCATCGAGGCGCGCCTGGGGCCGGTCGCCGGCCATGCGGTTGCCCACCTGGTCATGGTTCTGGGAGAAGACCACCAGCCGGAAGGGAGTGCACCCGGCGGCGGAACTGCCGTGGCGGCGCCGTCTGAAAACGGAATAGCCGCCGTTCAGCACGAATCCCTGCTGGAAGGCAGCGACCAGGTGGGCGAAGGAGCCGAAATCGGCATAGTAGCCGCTCCGCTCTCCGGTGAGCAGCGCCGTCAGGGCATGGTGGAAATCGTCGTTCCACTGGGCGTCCACTCCATGCCCCCCCCGTTCCGGCGGAAGGATCACCCGCACGTCGTTCAGGTCGCTCTCGGCGATCAGGTGCACGGGCCGCCCCAAGGTGTGCCGGCAACGGTGCAATTCATCGGAGAGTTCCTCCAGGATATGCCGGGCGCCGCAGTCAACTATACCATGGACGGCATCCAGCCGCAGGGCATCAACGTGGTACTCCTCAACCCAGCGCAGAGCGCTGGCGATGACGTAGTCACGCACCGGATCGCTGTCAGGTCCGTCAAAATTGAACGCGTCCCCCCAGGGGGTGCGGTAGCGGTCGGTGAAATAGGGGCCGAAGGGGTGCAGGTAGTTCCCCTCCGGCCCCAGGTGGTTGTAGACCACGTCCAGGATCAGGGCCATTCCCCGGCCGTGGCAGGCGTCCACCAGCCGCTTCAGTCCGTCCGGGCCGCCGTAGCTGTTCTGGGGGGCACAGGGGAAGGTGCCGTCGTACCCCCAGTTGCGCTCTCCCGGAAACTGGGCCACCGGCATCAGCTCCAGGGCGGTGACCCCCAGCTCGGCCAGGTAGTCCAGGTGAGGGATAACGCCGTCGAAGGTCCCCTGGGGGGTGAAGGCGCCCACGTGCAGTTCGTAGATGATGTAGCGTTCCAGGGGGATGCCGCGCCACTCCCGGTCGTGCCAGGAGAAATGTTCCGGGTTGATCACCTGGGAGGGGCCGTGTACCCCCCGGGGCTGGGAACGGGAGGCCGGATCGGGGTAGGAGCCGGCGTTGTCCAGCCGGTAGCGGTAGAGATCGCCATGACCGACCCCCGGGACTGCGGCACTGAAGTAGCCGTACTCCTCGGCGGCCAGAGGCACGGGGGGGCGGCAGCCGTCCTCTAACAGCACCGCCACCTTCCGGGCCCGGGGCGCCCAGACCCGGAAGCGGGTGGAGCCGTCGGCCAGGGGGAAGGCGCCGATCTCCTCCTGCCGGCATCTTCCCTTCCCCCCTGCTTCGTCGAATCCCGGCCTCATGATCCCCTCACCGCTCCGCCGGAACGCGGCGGCACCGGAGAGGTGTCGTCGATTCTCACCTGTTCCTCCTCGTTCAGCGGCGTCCGGATCGGGGGAACGGCGGGACGCCGCTTAAAAGTGTGCCAGAGTTTGGCGGAAATCATAGGGCGGAGAGGCTTCAGAGAAGACGGAAGACGGGAGTTCAAGAGACAGGAGTGCAACGTTCCCCGGGCGCGCCACGTGGGAAACGCCCGTTCCGGGACAACGCTGCTCACACGTCCGGGACCACGCAGTGAAGCGGCGGGGGGACTTCAGGGCGGTCCATCTCCTCCAGGTACTTGAGTACGAAACGCTGGGCAGCCTCCACGGCCCGGGGAATGTCCCAGGTCTCCAGGTTGCGCTCCTCCACCAGGTTGCTGATCCCCCTGATCTCCAGGCAGTCGATGCCGTAGCGCAGGCAGACCAGGGCCACGGCGGCGCCCTCCATGTTCTCCGCCAGGGCGGCGTAACGGTGCGTCATCTCCTCCCCCTTGAGCAGCGTGCCGCTGCACGTGGAGACGGTCACGAAGCGTCCCCGGGCCAGGGGGATGCCGCAGTAATCCGCCAGCTGCACGGCCTTCTCGGACACATGCCAGGAGAGCGGCACCTCGTTGTAGTAGCGCCTTGTGCCCTGGGTCAGGCTGGGGACCCCCATCTCCCGCAGTCCCAGCCACCCCGGGGAGGTCAGCGCCCCCTCGTCCCCCAGGATTTCGGTGCCGGCCACCACCAGGTCGCCGATGGCGAGGCCGCTTCCCGGATAGGCGCCGGCGCAGCCGGTGTTGATCACCAGGCAGGGGCGGTGGCGCTCGATCAGGGCGGCAGTGGCCGCAGCCGCATTGACCTTGCCGACCCCGGCCGCGCAGACCACCACCGCCACACCGCCCAGCATGCCGCTCAGAGTGGTGAAGCCAGGGCTCTTCAGCCGCGAGGCATGTACCAGGGCTTTTTCCACCAGCTTAGCCTCCTGGCGCATGGCGGTGATGACCAGAACAGGTTTCATGATAACGCGTTCCTCCCGACGGCTGTCCGGCACCACCGCCCGTTTCAGCCCCTGCGGTCCAGCTCCACCGCGGCGTAGGCCGAGTGGTTGTGGATCGACTCGAAGTTCTCCGTCTCCACCGAGAACCAGGTGATGTTCTCCAGCGCGGCCAGGCGGGAGTAGGCCTCCCGCACCATGTCCTCCACGAAGCGTGGGTTCTCGTAGGCCTGTTCGGTTACGTACTTCTCGTCCACCCTCTTCAGCAGGGAGTAGAGCGGGCTGCTGCCGCACTGTTCGATCAGCTCCACCAGATCCTCGATCCAGATGAAATCCCGGTAGCGCACCCGCACGGTCATAACGCTGCGCTGGTTGTGGGCGCCGTAGGCCGCCAGCTCCCTGCTGCAGGGGCAGAGGGAGGTGAGCGGCACCCTGACCCCCAGGACGAAGTCCAGGGAATCGGTCATGGAAGCGGTGAACTCGCAGCTGTACTCCATCAGGCTCCTGGCGCCGGAAACCGGGGCGCGCTTGTCGATGAAGTAGGGGAACTGGATTTCCAGGTGGGCGCTGGCCGAACCGAGCCTCGCCTTCATCTCCTCCAGGATCGTCTCAAGTTTGTCCAGGGCGATCTGCTCCCGGTAGCGGTTCAGGATCTCCACGAAACGGCTCATGTGGGTCCCCTTGAACTGGTGGGGCAGGTCCACGTACATGTTGACCCGCGCCACGGTGTGCTGGAGCGAACGGTTCTTGTCCATGACCACGATGGGATACGAGATGTCCTTGACCCCCACCTTGGAGATGGGGATGCGGCGGTGGTCAGGCCGTTTCTGCATGTCGGGCATGGCCGGCGGGGTCGAGCCGGCGGGCGCCACGCCCGTTGCCGCTGTTTTTTTCATACAACCTTCCTTGAAGGAGAGAGCCGGGAAACGCTGGTACGCGGATGACGCGGATCAACCTCTTTGAATTTACTGTTTGGTTGCTGCGTCGCCCTCTTCGGGATCACCCTGTTCTCCCGAATCCGGCAGGGCCAGACGCAGGACCTCCTGCCAGACGGCGTCGCGGCCGTCGCGGGAGAGAGCCGAGAAGTGCACGAGCGCGCCCTTGTCCCGCTCGACAACGGCGGCGATGCGGGCGGTCTGGCGGGCCCGCTCGACCCGGGAGAGCTTGTCGCACTTGGTCAGCACCAGGATGGGGGGGATGCCGTAGCGCTCCAGCCAGCCCAGCATGCGCAGGTCGTCGTCCGAGGGGATGCGGCGGATATCCAGGATCAGCACCACGGCCCGCAGGTTGCCGCGCCGGGCGAGGTAGGTCTCGATCATGGGACCCCACTGCCGGCGCACATCCGGCGGGGCCTTGGCGTAGCCGTACCCGGGCAGGTCCACCAGGGTCAGCATGCCGTTGATGTCAAAAAAATTGATCAGCTGGGTTCTTCCCGGCGTGGAGCTGGTGCGGACCAGGGACTTGCGGCCGGCCAGAACATTGATCAACGAGGACTTACCCACGTTGGAGCGCCCCACGAAGGCCACCTCCGGTAATGCCTCGGGGGGATAATCCTTCGGGTTTACCGCACTTTTTACAAACTCGGCCCTGTGGACCTCCATAGCTTGCCCTCCGTGGCGGCATTATACTGTCCCGTTCTCCATGGACACAAGCGGTTATTTCCCTGTCCGGAAAAAGAGAAATGCAGTGGTGTTCGCTTCCCGGGTGTGTTATAGAAAGTTACGTCTTGGTTCCTCTCCTCCAACAGACAGGTGACAGGTCCCGATGATACCAGGTGATGCCGACATAGCGTCGCACAGGGCGCGGAACGGAGCTGAGCCGCCGGCCACGCTGATCTTGCCCGGGCAAGCCGGGTGGAGACTGGCGGTCCGGCAGCGCAAGGCCCCCGACCGCGATCCCCTCTCCCACGCCCACGCCAGCATCCCCCTGCCACACCAGACACACGCCACGCACCCCACCCGTTCAGATCAGTTTTCCGTCGTTTTCCCGCACCGTTCAGCAGGCAGCAGCATCCCCGTCATTCAGCAAGGGCAGTTCCACAGTCACTGCAACCATGAACCTCGGACACGCACGTCCGGCAACCACCATCAGGAGGAAATGCACATGGAAAGCGTAAATGCAAAAGACCGTCATGGACACACGCCGCTGATCAATGCCGCAAAGGAGGGACAGAAGGATTTCGTCACGGACCTGCTGCGTCGCGGCGCCGACCTGACCGCCACCAGCCTGAAGGGCAAGACCGTACTGCACTATGCCGCAGCCAACGGCCACACCGACATCGTCCGCATGCTGATCGACAAGGGAGCCGGCGTGGATGTGCGTGACCGCGAAGGGCACACGCCGATCATGCTGGCTGCCATCTACGGCTGCAACAGGACCATCCAGGCCCTGCTGGACGGCGGCGCCAACCCCTGCATCAGAACCTCGGCCGGAACAACGGCAGCCCAGTACGCCGAAAACAACAGCCATCCCCTGGCTGCCGCACTGCTGAAAAAGGCCGAACGCGCGAAACCCGGCAACGCCTGACCTGAACGGACGGAACGGGAAACGCGGACGAGGGCGGAGCGCGCCTCCCCCCGCCCTCGTCCGCGTTTCACATGCCCTCCCTCGGCATGGACAGCTTCCCGCGAATGTTGTATAGAACTGGGTGTATCCAAGAGCCCGAATTCCCGAGGAGGTTACCCATGCCATACCGTCATCTCATCGCCATCGCCTCTCTTCTGTTCCTGGCCGCATGTAGTACCGTGCCGATCACCGGCCGCTCCCAGCTTAACCTGATTCCCGGTTCATCCATGCTCTCCATGAGCCTGCAGCAGTACGACCAGTTCCTGAAGGAGCACAAGCTCAGCACCAACCAGGAACAGACCCAGATGGTCAAACGGGTCGGGCTGAAGATACAGGACGCGGTGGAGCGCTACTTCAAGGCCAACAACCTGAGCGCCAACCTGGCCAACTACAAGTGGGAGTTCAACCTGGTGGAGGATAAGCAGGTCAATGCCTGGTGCATGCCCGGAGGCAAGGTGGTGGTCTATACCGGCATCCTGCCGGTGGCCAAAAACGAGGCCGGACTGGCGGTGGTCATGGGGCATGAGATCGCCCACGCCATTGCCGAGCATGGCAACGAGCGCATGAGCCAGGGGCTGATGGCCCAGATGGGAGGCGTCGCGCTGTCCACGGCCCTGTCGACCCAGCCGGCTGCCACCCAGCAGCTCTGGATGGCGGCCTACGGCGTGGGGGCCCAGTACGGGGCGATTCTCCCCTTCAGCCGCCTCCAGGAGAACGAGGCCGATCACCTGGGGCTGGTCTTCATGGCCATGGCAGGCTATGATCCGGCCGAGGCGGTGGGATTCTGGCAGCGTATGGCGGCCCAGAAGAGCGGACAGGCAACGCCCGAATTTCTCAGCACCCACCCGGCGGACGCCACCCGCATCCAGAACCTCCAGCGCCTGATACCCGAGGCACGGAAGTACTACCGCCCGTGAGCCGAAAACAGGGACGGCCGGCGATATCGCCGGCCGTCCCCGTCAGCTTTACTTCCTGTCAGGCATCATGCATCCCCTACTCCGCATGCAGGGGCCATCAACCGGGCCCGGCGACGTCTCCCCCATCCCCTCATGCCGACCTCATCCGCCGGCTCCGGCGCGACGGCCCCTCCCGTGACCCGAGCGGTTCAGCCGGCGTCGCAGAAGAGCGGCGCCCGGGAAACCGGGATGATGCCGGCCCGCTCCCCCCGTTCCATCAGGCAGTGGATGGCCCGCACCCCCTCGTCTCCCAGATCCACTGAAAAGTCGTTGACGTAGAGGTCGATATGGGCGGCGCATACCTGGCGGCTCATCTCCTGGGCATGCTCGCCGATATAGCGGGCCGCCTGCTCCGGATGCCTGCGGGCAAAGGCCACCCCCTCCCGCAAGGCCCGCTCCACCGTCGCGATGGCCGCCGCCCCCAGGGAGCGGCGGGCGACGATGCCCCCCAGGGGAATCGGCAGACCGGTCTCCCCCTCCCACCACTCCCCCAGGTCCAGCAGGCTGCGCAGGCCAAAGCCCTGATAGGTGAAACGGGACTCGTGGATGATCAGACCGGCATCCGCATCCCCCGCAAGCACCGCATCCATGATCTCGTTGAAGGGCATCACCAGAAAATGTGCGAGCTCCGGGTCGAACAGGCGCAGCAGCAGCAGTGCGGTGGTGTAGCGCCCCGGCACAGCGATGGTTTTGCCGCGCAGGTCCCGGAGATCCCGGTCCTGTCGCGCAACCAGCAACGGCCCGCAGCCGCGCCCCAGGGCACTGCCGGCGCGCAGCAGTGCGTAATCGTCCCGGATGTGCCCCAGGGCATGGTAGGAAACCTTGCTCACGTCCAGTTCGCCGGCCAGGGCCAGCTGGTTGAGGGTCTCCACATCCTCCAGCCGCTCGGAAAACGAGAGGCCGGCGGTATCCACCAGGCCATGCACCAGCGGATAGAACATGAAGGTGTCGTTGGGACAGGGAGAAAAACCGAGCGAGAGGGGGCCGTATGCGTTCATGGGAAACTCTCCTGAGGAGATGGTGGCGGTGATCAGGTGGGAGGGAGTGCGGGGGCTCAGGCCACCGGCAGGTCCTCATCCTCCCAGTCGATCCAGTCCACGTGGAATCTGTCCACATAGCAGTCCACGGCCTGCCCGATGGTGGGAAAGAAATTCTCGGTTCCCAGGCGGGTGAACAGGCCGTAGCGTTTGAGGCGGTCCTTGACCGGCCCCTTCATCTGGGCAAAGCAGAGTTCGATGCCGGAGCGTTCCAGCTCGTCGTCCAGCTCGGCCAGCACGTCGGCGGCCGTGATGTCGATATCGGTTACCGGCTCGGCCGCCACCACGATCCAGCGGGTGGGGGTGGGAGCCGAGGAGACCGCCCTGAGGGCCTGCTCACGGAAGATCTCAGCATTGGCGAAGAACAGGGGGGCATCCCAGCGGAAGAGCACCAGGCCGGGAACCAGCCGCGCCTCGGGGTGGCGGCTGATATCGTGATACCCCTTGATGCCGTCGATGCGGCCCAACACGGCGCAGTAGGGGCGCCAGGCGCGCCAGACGAACGCCAGGAGCGCCATGCCCACGGCGGTGAAGATTCCCTGGATGACTCCCAGGAAGACCACCCCCAGGAAGCAGACCAGGGAGAGAACAAACTCGCTGCGCCGCAGCCCGTACAGCCGCAGGACCGACGGGATGTCCACCATGGAGCCGCAGGCGAAGACAACCACCGCTCCCAGGGCGGCCAGGGGGAGGTGGCGCATCAGGCCGGGGGTGAAGAGCAGGAGCAGGGCGATCAGCAGCGCGCCCACCACGCCGGTCATCTGGGTCCTGGCACCAGCCGCCTCCGCCACCGGCGTGCGCGAGGCGCTGCAGCTGACCGGAAACCCCTGGAAGAACCCGCAGGCAAGATTGGCAAAGCCAAGGGCGACCAGTTCCTGGCTGTCGTCCACGTAATAACCGCCCCTGAGGGCGTAGATACGCGACAACACGCTCATCTCGGCGATGGTCACCAGGGCGATGGCCAGGGCGCCGGCACCGAGGGAGAGCCATTCGGCCGGGGTGGCCACCGGGAAGCGGAATGAGGGCAGCCCCTGGGGCAGGTCACCCACCACCGCCACCTCCCCCGGGGGGAGCAGGTGGACTGCCAGGGTGGCCATCACCAGGGCGGCCAGGACCCCGGGGAAACGGGACGACCAGCGCCGGCCGCCGGCCATGAGCGCCAGGCAGGAGAACCCGATCAGACAGGCCACGGGGTTAACCAGTCCTTCCCGCACCCCCCGCAGGAGGGCTGCGAAGAGTTCCAGAAAGCTTTCACCACTGGCCGGAAACCCGAGCATCTTGGGGAGTTGCCCCACCATGAGGGTCAGGGCGATACCGTTCATGTAACCGTAGCGGATCGGCTTGGAGAGCAGATCGGTGATGAAGCCGAAACGGACGGCACCGGCCAGACCGCAGAGGACTCCGGACAAGAGCGCCAGCAGGGCGGCCAGGGGAGCGGCCCGGCCGGCATCGCCGGCGGCCAGGGGAATGACCGTGGCCGCCACCAGGGCCGTGAGCGCCGAATCGGGCCCCAGCACTAGGATGCGGCTCGGCCCCAGGAGCGCATAGACCAGGAGCGGCACGATGGTGGCGTACAGGCCGCAGACGACCGGCAGGCCGGCAGCCTCGGCATAGCTGATCCCCACCGGCGCCATCAGGGCGGCCAGCACCACCCCCGCCGCCAGGTCGCTCGCCAGCAGCCGGCGGTCGTAGCGGCGCAGCATGGCCAGGCCCGGCAGCCAACGACGCACGTTGACCGTGCGCACGCCGCGCATCAGGCTCTCGAACGTCTCGGGAGCGTTCAGTGGCATACCAGGCCGAGAGGGTACTGTGTCATATCATACCAGCAGGTTTCCGTCATCGATGATCAGCCTCCGGCTGCCGTCGGACATGACCGCCGTCAGGGTGGGGCGATAGAAGACGTAGTCTTCATGGAAAGGGGCGCTGACCGTGCCGCCGAAGCCGGTGTTGTCCCCCAGGGCGATGTGGATCGTACCGAGGATTTTCTCCGCCTCCAGCACATTGTCAGGACGGCTGGCCCGGTCGTTGGTGCCGATGCCAAGTTCGGCGATGTTGCGGCACGCGACGTTCTCGGCGAACCTGGCCTCCAGAAGTTCCCGCTGTTGTTCATCCCCCTCCAGGGCCACCACCCGCCCCTCTTCCACGGTACAGCGCAGCGGCCGGTCCAGTTTGCGGGTCGGGCCCCACTCCATCACCATCACCCCACTACTCTCCCCCTCCAGGGGGGCCAGATAGACCTCGCCGGCGGGGAGGTTGCCGAAACTCCCCGGAGCGGTCAGGAGGCCGTCGTCTCCCTCAGCCTGGCGCCCCCGTTTGCAGATGCGCATGTCCGTGCCGTTGGGGGTAGCGACCAGCAGCCAGTCAGCCTGATTGACCGCCTGGACCAGACGGGCCGTACGGGCCGCCAGGACCTGCCAGTCCACGGTCATGGAGCCGTGAAACATGTCCGGGTCGAAATGCGGCAGACTGGCGAAGCGGGCGCCGGAATGGTTGGCCAGGGCCCGGTAGCGGGTGTGGCTGGTGGAGTTGTTGCTCATAGCGATGATCACGTCAACCGCATCCCCCCGGTGGGCCAGGACGATCTCACCGGCCCGGGAAACATCCCGATCCGTGGCCCGTTTGGCCAGCAGCCTCTCCAGCAGTCCGTCATGCAGCAGTTCATCCACGGCCCGGTCTCCGAAGGTAGCCCGCCAGAGCTGCTGGGGCGGTTCTACCCCCGACGCGGGCGTGGCGGGGAATTCCACGAAGGAGCCCCCCCCCCAGCAGCGGTCGGCGAAACGGGCCGCGGCCCGGGCGGTGTCGTTCAGCCTCAAACGGCGGTCCCGGTCATCCGGAGAGGGGGTCTCGTCCTCACGGATCCTGTCGCTGAACACCAGCACCCGCTCCCTCCCCTCTCCCCCCTCCGGCCGGCAGGGTCGCATCCCCATGTTGGTTTCAAAGAGAGATCTGAAGGCTCCCTCAAGATCGTTCATGTCGGCAGGTCTCCTGACTGTAGAATGATGCACGCGACCTCTTCTATAGCACGGAACAGGCGAAGAGGATACAGCGTCGATGCGGCGCCCGCCCCTGTTTTCCCTTGCCTCTCCGGTCGCCGCCGTGCAACCATGCGCATAGCGCGGCAGCGCCCCAGGTCGGGGACGAACGCCGCAATCATCACCAGGGAGGCAGGCATGGGCAGATCGACGACCAGGGGACGAACCGAAGCGACGGCGGAGGAGCGGAATCTTTGCCAGCCCAGCCGCGAGCGCTGCCAGCTCAGGATGTGCGTCGTCTACCCCAACCACTACCGGGCCGCCATGAGCAGCCTGGGGTTCCAGACCGTCTACCGCCTGCTGGCCCGCACTCCCGGTATCCACTGCGAGCGGGCCTTCCTGCCGGAACGGAGCCGGCTGGAAGAGCTGCGGCGCAACGGTCAGCCGATCTTCTCCCTGGAGGGACGGTGCCCCCTGTCCGATTTCGACCTGATCGCCTTCTCCATCTCCTTCGAGCCGGACTACCTCAACCTGCCGCTGATGCTCCGGCTCTCCCGGATCCCGCTCTACAGCCACCAGCGTGACCGGTCCCACCCCCTGGTCATGGCGGGCGGGGCAGCCCTGTTCCTCAACCCGGAGCCGGTGGCGGACTTCCTGGACCTGGTCTGCGTCGGCGAGGGGGAGGAGATCCTGCCTCCCCTGGTGGCGCGGCTGATGGCGCCGGGCGACAACTCCCGCCGGGAACTGCTCGCAACCCTGGCCGGACTGCCCGGCATCTATGTGCCCCGCTTTTACCATCCCCGCTACGCTTCCGGCAGACTGACCGGATTCGACCACGAGCCGGGCATGGCCCGCCCGGTCTCGCGGGTCTGCGCGGAGCTGGAGCAGCACCCCCCGGCGGAGACGGCGATCCTGACCGACAACACCGAGTTCGGCGACATGTACCTGGTGGAGGTCAGCCGCGGCTGCCCCCGCGGCTGCCGGTTCTGCGCCGCCGGCTTCATCTACGGCAGCTTCCGCCAGCAGCCGCTGCCGGCGCTGATGTCCGCCGTGGAGCGGGGGCTTGGCCTGCGCCGCAAAATCGGTCTGGTGGGGGCGGCAGTCTCCGACTACCGCGACATCGGCCGCCTCTGCCGCCACATCGTGGAGCACGGTGCCGGCGTGTCGGTCTCCTCCCTGCGCATCGACCGCATCGACCCGGACATGCTGGACGCCCTGGTGGCCTCCGGCCACAAGACCATCTCCCTGGCGCCGGAGGGGGGGTCCCAGCGACTGCGCGACCTGATCAGGAAGAACCTGAGCGAGGAGCAGATCCTGGACACGTGCGACCGGATCATCGCTCGCGACATCCTCAACCTGCGACTCTACTTCATCATCGGCCTCCCCACGGAGACGGAGGCCGACCTGGACGAACTGCTGCGGCTGGTCTCCGCTATCCGTCAGCGGGTGCTGGAGCGGGCGCGGGCAAACCGCAGGCTGGGGGAGATCACCCTCTCCATCAACCCCTTCATCCCCAAGCCGTTCACCCCCTTTCAGTGGTGCGGCATGGAACCGCTCCCCTCACTGGAGGCCAAGCTGGACCACCTGCGGAAGGGACTGCGCGGCATGGCCAACCTTCGACTCAAGGTGGAGAGTCTGAAGGGGTGTTACCTCCAGTCCCTGCTCTCCCGGGGCGACCGGCGCTGCGCCCCCCTGCTGGAGCTTATGGCCGACGGCGCCAGCCTGAAGAGCGCTGCCCGGAGTTGCGGCCTGGACACGGATGCACTGGTCCGGCGGACCATCCCCCTGGACGAGCCTCTCCCCTGGGACCTGATCGCCAGCGCGGACAAGGAGATGCTCAGGAGGGAGTTTCAGCTGGCCCTGGCAGGGCGGGAGCATACGCCGCACCGCTGATGCCGGTGCCCAAGCCATCCAGATCCGGCCTCCACGCCTGCGGCTCACGGCCGCGAATGGGCCATCCTGGCGCCAAACCGGCCGGCACAAAAAAACCCGGCTCTCAAGGAAGGGGGAACCGAGAGCCGGGCGCAGGGAGGGGAACGCATCCCCTCGGAAAAGGGGTCTGATCAATCCATGGTTTTCCGCAGGAACGTGGGGATGTCGTACTGGTCCTCATCCTCATCGACATAGGGGGCGACAAAACTTGCCTGGGGACGGACGCGGCTGATCCCCTCGCTCTGCTGGCGGTCGCGCTTGAAGGTGGGAATATCCAGGTTGCTCTTGGCTGGAGCGGTTTTTTCAGCCATCGGCAGCACGTTTTTGCGCAGGTCGCGGCCGGTCTCTGCGTCGAAGTTGTCGCCGAAGCCGGTGGCGATCACCGTCACCTTGATGGTTTCACCCAGGTTGTCGTCCCGCACCACGCCGATCTTGATGTTGGCCTCGGGGTGCACCTTCTCGTGGACGATGCGGTTGACCGTGTTGTAGTCATCCATGGTCATCTGTTCCGAGCCGGTAATGTTCACCAGAACACCCTTGGCGCCGGAGATGTCGTTATCCTCCAGGAGGGGACTGGAGATGGCGCAGTTGACCGCGTCGGCGGCCCGGTTCTCGCCGGTGCCGGTGCCGATGCCCATCATGGCCATGCCGCGCACGCTCATGACCGTCTCCACGTCGGCGAAGTCCAGGTTCATCAGGCCGGTGGAGGTGATGAGCTCGGAAATCCCCTGTACGGCCTGGCGCAGCACGTCGTCGGACGGCTTGAAGGCGTCGAACAGCGACATGTTCTTGCTGGCCATGCTGATCAGACGGTCGTTAGGGATGATGATCAGCGAGTCAACATGTTTCTTCAGCTCGTTGATGCCCCGGTCGGCCTGGTCCATGCGAGCTTTTCCCTCGTAGGTGAACGGCTTGGTCACCACCCCCACGGTCAGGGCGCCGGACTCGCGGGCCACCTCGGCGATCACCGGAGCAGCGCCGGTACCGGTGCCGCCTCCCATGCCGGCGGCGATGAAGACCAGGTCGGCACCCTTCATGGTCTCCTGCAGCGTATCCCGGTCCTCCTGGGCGGCGTTCATGCCCACTTCCGGTTTGGAGCCGGCGCCCAGCCCCTTGGTCAGTTCGCGACCCAGCTGGATCTTGACCGGAGCCTTGGAGATACGCAGCGACTGCGCATCGGTATTGGCAACGATAAAATCGACCTTATCCAGCGTGCTGGCGATCATGGTATTCACGGCGTTTCCGCCGCCGCCGCCCACACCGATAACCTTGATGACCGCACCCTGCTCTATGGTTTCGTCATATTCGAACATCCCGCTCCTCCCTTCAGTCAGTGGCCCTCGCCGCGCTGCTCACTTTAAGCACATTTTCATCCATTTTGAAAGTAAAAAACCGTCTCACCGCCTTCGACATAATTATGCAAAAGACTCCCCACGCCGGGCACCATCCCGCCCTAGATAAACTCTCGGAACCAGGACTTCATCCTCCCCAGCACCGAGCCGAACAGCCGACTCTCCGGCTTGGCGGTGGGGAATTCCCTCACGCCGGAATTGCGGCTGCCGTACACCACCAGACCGACGCCGGTGGCGTACACCGGAGAGTTGACCACGTCGACCAGGCCGCCAATGCGCTGGGGCACGCCGCGCCGCACCGGCAGGTTGAAGATCTGCTCGGCCAGTTCGGGCATCCCTTCCAGGACGCTGGTTCCGCCGGTGATAACCACTCCCGAGGCGATGGAGTCCTCCAGACCGGACTTGATGATCTCGCGGTTCACCAGGGAGAAGATCTCCTCCACCCGGGGGCCCAGAATCTCGCACAGCACGTTGCGGGACAGCTCCCGGGGCTTGCGCCCTCCCACGCTGGGCACCTCGATCTTGTCGTCCTTCCCCACCAGGCTGGAAAGGCAGCAGCCGTACTTGATCTTGATCTTCTCGGCCTCGGCCATGGGGGTGCGCAGGCCGACGGCGATGTCGTTGGTCAGGTGATTGCCCCCCAGGGAGAGCACCGAAGTGTACTTGATGGCCCCGTCGGCGAAGATGGCAATATCGGTGGTTCCGCCGCCGATATCCACCAGGCAGACCCCCAGTTCCTTTTCATCGGCGGACAACACCGCCTCGGAGGAGGCCAGCTGTTCCAGGACGATGTCGGCCACGTCCAGGCCGGTGCGGTTGCAGGACTTCACGATGTTCTGGGCGCTGGCAACGGCGCCGGTGACGATGTGCACCTTGGCTTCCAGCCGCACCCCGCTCATCCCCAGCGGCTCGCGGATGCCGTCCTGTTCGTCGATGATGAACTCCTGGGGCAGGATGTGGATCACCTCCCGGTCCATGGGGATGGCGATAGCCTTGGCAGCGTCGATCACCCGGCGGATATCCTCCTGGTTGACCTCGCGGTTCTTGATGGCGATGACCCCCTGGGAGTTGGTGCCGCGGATGTGACCGCCGGCAATACCGGCATAGACGGACCTGATTTCGCAACCGGCCATGAGTTCGGCCTCGGTGATCGCCTTGCGGATGGCCCCCACGGTACTCTCGATATTGATCACCACTCCCCGGCGCAGGCCGCTGGAAGGGCTGGTGCCGATGCCGACGATGTCGATGCCGTCCTCGGTGACATTGCCGACGATTGCGCAGATCTTGGTGGTGCCGATATCAAGACCGACTATCAGATTGTCTCTTCGCGTTGCTGACATGCTTCCCCCTGCCTGTCCTGTGACATCATGTAGTTTGATCAGATCTTCTTGACGACGATTTTATCGTTGTAATCCAGGTCGATGTACTGGATCGACTGTTGCTGTTCCATCAGATTCCGGTAGATGCGCGACAAACGCCCCAGCTTGGCGGCAAAATCAGCCGCGCCGACCCTGACCGGCAGCGCTCCTGAGGCGGTAAAGAGCGTGAAACCGTACCCCTTGTCGTAGTGGATCTCCGACACGTCGGCCAAAATGAAGGAACATTTCCCGCGCAAGAGTGTCAGGAGCTCGCAGGTGGCCCTGAGGGCCTCCTTCATGCCGGCCGGATCGCTGCTCAGGTCATCCTCGCTGAAGCCGGTCACTACCGGATAATCCAGGCGGTCCCCCTGGCTCAGAGGTTTGAAGATAGTCCCCTTCGTGTCCAGGTAGTAGAGATAGCCCATGTTGACCACCGCCAGCGGCTCGCGCTCGCTGAGGGTTATGGTGAGGCCGTCCGGATAGAAGCGGCGGATGCGCACCGTCTCCACCCAGGGGTTCTGGGTCAGCTGCTCCCCCATCTTTTTCAGGTCAAGACGCAGCAGGTCGCGCCCCGGCTCCAGGTCGGCGATGGCCATCACCTCCTGCCGGCTCAGGTGCCGGGTGGGCGAGATCCTGATCTCCTTCAGGCGGAACAGGGTCAGGGAGAAGAGGCTCCGGTAGCCCGCATACAGCGTCCCGCCTACCAGCGCCACCCCTGCCAGGCCGAGCAGTCCCAGCCCCAGGGGGCGCAGGTACTTCTTCAGGTTGAGCGGTGCACGCTGCTTCCTGGCCCTGTTGGCGGAGGATTTCGTGCGCTGGCATCGGGGCGAGGCGAAGTCCCGCATGGCCCTAACCCGTCTTTACCGACAGACCGGCGGAGAGGATGATCCGCTCCACCAACTCCTCAAAGCAGATCCCTCCCCCCTTGGCGGCGATCTCCGGCAGCAGGCTGAGCGCGGTCATGCCCGGCAGGGTGTTGACCTCCAGCACGTAATTCTCCCCCTGGGGGGTCACCAGCAGGTCCACACGGCTGTAGCAGCGGCACCCCAGGGCGCGATGGGCAGCCAGGCCGACCCGCTGCGCCTCTTCGTAGGCCCCCTGCTCCAGCCGGGCGGGGAAGATATGCTCGGCCATGCCGTCGGTGTACTTGGCCTCGAAATCGTAGAATTCTTTCTTGGGCACGATCTCGATGGCGCCCAGGGGGCGGTCGTCCAGGATGCCCACCTGCACCTCCTGCCCCTTGATGAACTGTTCCACCAGGATCTCGTCGTCATGGCGGAAGGCCAGCTCAACGGCGGCCTGGAGATCGCTCTCCTGCTTGACGATGGAGATGCCCACCGACGACCCCTCCTGCACCGGCTTGACCACCAGCGGCAGGCCGAAGGAGAGGTCCCGGAGGGAGACCGTCTCTCCGCGCCGGAAATGGTGGAAGGGGGCGGTGAGGATACCGGCGCTGAGGAAAGCCTGTTTGCTATAGAGCTTGTGCATGGCCAGGGCGCTGGCCAGGACTCCGGAACCGGTGTAGGGGATAGCCATCAGCTCCAGCACTCCCTGAACGCAGCCGTCCTCGCCGTAGCGGCCGTGCAGGGCGATGAACGCCGCACCGATCCCCCCACGGCTCAGGACCTGGGGCAGATCGCGGCCCACATCAACGGCAACGGCATCAAAGCCTCTAGCCAGCAGGGCCTGGTGAACGGCGGCGCCGCTAGCCAGGGAAACGTCCCGCTCGGCCGAGAGCCCACCCATGAGAACGGCAATCTTTTCGGATCTGATATCGTTCATCTCGCGTTACTCCTCACCTACGATGCGTACTTCTTCCTCCAGGGTCACCCCGCTGTCGGCCAGCACGGCCTGCTTCACCCGGCGCGACAGTTCCAGGAAATCCCCGGCCGTGGCGTCTCCGGCGTTCACCAGGAAGTTGCTGTGCACCTCCGAGACCAGGGCGCCCCCCACCCGGGCGCCGCGCATGCCGGCCGCGTCGATCAGCCGCCAGGCGGTCCGGCCCGAAGGATTCTTGAAGAAGGAACCGGCACTGGGGAAGCCGACGCCGTGTTTTGCGCGGCGCAGTTCCAGGTCCCGGCGGATCTCCTCCTCGGTCTGCTCAGCCTCCCGCTGCTCCAGCCTGAACAGGGCAGCCAGGATGATGTCTCCCGCCTCCAGCTTCAGGAAGCGGTAGCCGTACTCCAGTTCGTCGCGCCCAAACTCCCTGACCGTCCCGTCCCGCAGCAGCGTCAGGGATTCGGTCCACTGCAGGATCCCCGAACCGTAGGCGCCGGCGTTCATTCTGACGGCGCCGCCGATGGTACCGGGGATACCGGAGATGAAACCGATCCCCCCCAGGCCCAACTGCTGGGCGAAGCGAACGACAGCCAGGTTCTCGGCCCCGGCTCCGGTGCGAATGCGCCCCTCGCCGCACTTTACGATGCCGTTGAAGCGTTCCAGGGAGATCACCGCCCCCCGGATGCCGTTGTCCCTCACCAGCAGGTTGTTCCCCCTGCCGATGGCCAGCCAGGGAATGCGTTCTTCCCTGAGCCGCTCCAGCAGTGCGGCAAGGTCGTCGGCATCCTCGGGAACGGCATACAGATCGGCCGGGCCGCCCACCCGGAGAGAGGTGTGCCGCCCCATGGGTTCGTCGCGCAGCAGCAGGCCGCGCATGGTCAGGCCGGAGAGGCTCACGAGGCTTTCTCCAAAAGCGCCACGAGCGCCTCCCCCTGCTGCCAGATGCTGCCGGCCCCCAGGGTGATGACCATGTCCCCCTCCCTGACGATGCCCAGAAGATGTTGGGGGATCAGCTCGCGGTTGGGGACCCAGGTGACCTCCTTCTGTCCGTGGCGCTGGATCTCCGCCGTAAGCCGCTCGGCCGTGGCCCCCTCGATGGGCTGTTCCCCGGCCGGATACACGTCGGTCAGGATCAGCACGTCGGCATCGAAGAAGGCGGTGACGAACTCGCCAAACAGCTCGTGGGTGCGGGTGTAGCGGTGGGGCTGGAACACGGCCACGATGCGCCGCTCCGGCCATCCCAGGCGCGCCGCTGCCAGGGTTGCCTTGATCTCTGCCGGGTGATGGCCGTAGTCGTCCACCACCGTAATCCCCCGGCACTCACCCTTGATGGTGAAGCGCCGCCCCACGCCGCCGAAGCGGGAGAACCCCTCCTGGATGGCGCTGAAGGGGACATCCAGCTCCAGAGCCACGGCCATACAGGCCATGGCATTGAGCACGTTGTGCGCCCCGGGCATGGTGAAGGAGACATCCCCCAGGCGGTACCCCTTGTAGTGGACCGTGAAACTGGTGGTGAACCCCTCGTGCCTGACATGGGTGGCGCGGATATCGGCCTGGGAGGAGAGGCCGTAGGTCACGTAGCGCTTCTTGACCCTGGGCAGGATGGCGCGGATGTTGGGGTCGTCCAGGCAGAGCACCGCCATGCCGTAGAAGGGGACCTTGTTGATGAACTTGACGAAGGTGTCCTTGATCTCCTCGATGCCGCCGGAATAGTGGTCCAGGTGGTCGGCGTCGATGTTGGTGACCACGGCGATGGTGGGGGAGAGCACCAGGAAGGAGCCGTCGGACTCATCCGCCTCGGCCAGCAGGAACTTCCCCTGCCCCAGCTGGGCGTTGGTGCCGATGGCGTTCAGCTTGCCGCCGATGACGATGGTCGGATCGATGCCGGCATGCCCCAGGATGGAGGCGGCCATGGAGGTAGTGGTGGTCTTGCCGTGGGTGCCGGCGATGGCGATGCCGAACTTCATGCGCATCAGCTCGGCCAGCATCTCCGCCCGGGGAATCACCGGCACGTGCAGCCGCTTGGCCTCCACCACCTCGGGATTGTCGTCATGCACGGCGGAGGAGATGACCACCACGTCCACGTTTTTCAGGTTGTCCGCCTTGTGGCCGACGGCGATCTCCGCCCCCAGGCGGGCCAGGCGCTCGGTAATGTCCGAACCGCGCAGGTCGGAACCGGACACAGTGTAGCCCAGGTTGAGCAACACCTCGGCGATGCCGCTCATGCCGATGCCGCCGATGCCGACGAAGTGGATTTTTTCGATTTTTCCGTACATAGAGGGACGACCTTTTCAGTTGGTTGGTGTGAATATTTCGTCAACGATGATCCTGGCTGCGTCCAGGCGGGCCATGGCAAAGGCCCGTTCTCCCGTGCTCCGCACCAGCCGCGGATCTCCGGCAAGCTTCAGGATCAGGCCGGCCAGGCGCTCTGCCGACAGTTCCCGTTCCAGCAGCATGAAACCTGCCGACTGCCTGAGCAGGGCCTCGGCGTTTTTGCGCTGATGATCATCCACCGCATGGGGATAGGGGATGAACAGGCAGGCCCGGGCCATGGCCGTGACCTCGGCGATGGTGGTGGCGCCAGCCCGGCAGATCACCAGATCGGCCCGGGCGTATTCGCCGGCCATGTCGGTGATGAACGGCAGTACCCGCGCCTCGACCCCGGCAGAGCCGTAGGCTGCCGCTACCTGTTCACGGTCGCGTTCACCGGTCTGGTGGGTGATGCCGAGGCTGACGGATGCGCTTTTGAGGAGCGGCAGGGCCGCCACCATGGCCATGTTGATGGCATGCGCGCCCTGGCTGCCGCCGAACACCAGCAGGTTGAAGCTGGGACCCGGGACCCGGGACCCGGGACCGGTAGAATCCCCGATTCGCTTCTCCTGGTCCCTGGTCCCCGGTCCCAGCTTCTCAAGTATCTGGCGCCGCAGGGGGTTTCCGGTGAGAAGCGTCTTTCTGGCGTTGAAGAAGCGGGACGACTCCTCCAGGGTGATGAAAATGCGGTCCACAAAGCGGGAGAGCAGCCGGTTGGTCATGCCCGGCACGGCGTTCTGCTCGTGGATGAAGCTGGGGACCCGCCTGGCGCGGGCCGCCATCAGCATGGGGAGCGAGGCATACCCCCCCACACCCAGCACCGCATCGGGTCGGTACGCATCCAAAAGACGGCACGACTGGCGATAGCCGGTGAACATCATGCCGGCCCCCCGCGCCTTGCCCAACATCCCCTTGCCGCGGATGCCGGCAGCCGAAATCAGTTCCAGGGAAAAGCCGGCGGCCGGAACGGCCCGGGCCTCGATCCCCCGTTCGGTACCCACGAACAGCACCCGGTTGGCCGGGTCACGGGAGACGAACTCCTCGGCCACGGCGATGCCGGGAAAGAGATGGCCGCCGGTGCCGCCTCCGGCAATGATCAGCTTCATTGGCCCTCCGGCAGGCCGATGGGGGTAATCTTCAGCCCTGACGAGATATTCAACAGGATGCCCACGGCGAACAGGCTGATCAGCAGCGAACTGCCGCCATAGCTGATGAAGGGAAGAGCCAGCCCCTTGGTGGGGAACAGGCCGGTCACCACCCCCATGTTGACCGTTGCCTCGATGCCGAACAGCACCGCGATACCCAGGGCAAGAAAGCGGCCGAAGGCGTCGGGGGCGGCGGCGGCGATGCAGAGGGCGCGGTACACCAGCATGACGAACATAGCGACAATGACCAGCACCCCCATGAAGCCCAGTTCCTCCCCCACCACGGAGAGGATGAAGTCGGTGTGCGCCTCAGGCAGGTAGAACAGCTTCTGCTTCCCCTCCCCCAGTCCCTGGCCGAACAGCCCGCCGGTGCCCAGGGCCAGCCAGGACTGGATGATCTGGAAGCCCTTGCCGGCAGGATCGCTCCAGGGATCGCTCCAGGCCTCCATACGCCCCTTGTGGTAGCCGTGGCTCAACTTGAGGGCCAGAAGCGGCAGGGCCAGGAGGATCATGGAGAGGATGTGGGACAGCCGCGTGCCGGCGGCGAACAGCATGATGAACGCAACCGCCACCAGGGTCAGGGCCCCCCCCAGGTCCGGTTGCAGCGCCAGGCAGCCGATCAGGATCGCCAGGACGATCATGTAGGGAAGGATCCCCGACATCAGCTCCTTGATCTTGTGCTGTTTCTTCTCCAGGGAATAGGCCATGTACATGATCAAGGCCAGCTTGGCCATCTCCGAGGGTTGCAGGTTGAAACCGGGCAATTTGATCCAACGTGACGACCCGCCCGCCTTGCCGCCGATGCCCGGGATCAGCACCATGATCAGCAGCACCAGGCAGAGCAGCAGCGCCGGCACCGCCAGCCGCTTCCAGACGTGGTACTCAACGCGCATGACCCCCAGCATGATCCCCAGACCGATAACGGCGAACATCCCCTGGCGCTTGAGGAAGTAGAACCCGTCATGGTAGCGCTTGTCGGCCATGACCGACGAGGCGGAAAAGACCATCACCACCCCGAAGCAGGTCAGGGCGATGGCCATGGCCATGATGACCAAGTCGTAATTTTCCAGTTTCTTGAGCATACGCGTCCACGCACAATTCGTCAGGAACTTGAATCACATACCGTTACGAACAATCACGAAAACAGGAACGGTCCGGGATGGTTCCCGCCCGAATTTCTCCCTACAGCGCCCTGACCGCGGCTATGTAGCGCTGGGCCCGTTCCTCGTAATCGCGGAACATGTCGAAGCTGGAGCAGGCGGGCGACATGAGGACCGTTCCGCCGGGGGGGGTGATGGCGGCGGAGAGGGTCACCGCCTCCTCCAGGGTCGCTGCCCGGCGGGTGTCGGTCAGTGCCCCCAGTTCTTCCTCCATCCGTCCGGCGGCCTCGCCGATCAGCACCAGATGACGTACCCGTTCGCGTACCAGCCGGGCCAGCGGGGCGTAGGAGCCACCCTTGTCCTTGCCCCCGGCGATCAGGGTAATGGTATGGAAACTTTCCAGGGCCTTTTCCACACTCCCCACGTTGGTGGCCTTGCTGTCCTCGTACCAGCTGACGCCGTTCAACTCGCGCACAAACTCCATGCGGTGGTGCAGGGCCTGGAACTCCCGCACGCAGGCCAGGCTGTCGGCCGGCCGGCAGCCCAGCACGAGGGAACAGGCCAGGGCCGCCATGATGTTCTCCAGGTTGTGCACCCCCTGGAGGCGGAAGCCGTCGGTGGGGAAACGTTCTTCCCGGCCGTCGTGGCGCCAGGTTATGATGCCGTCCCGCAGGAAGATCCCCTCTTCCAGCTCGCGTTTCCGGCTGAAGGGGAACAGCCGCGCCCTGAGGCTGCGGCTCTGTTCCATGACCAGCTCGTCGTCGGCGTTGACCACCGCATAGTCGTCGCTGGTCTGGTTCTCGAAGATGCGCAGCTTGGCCGCGATGTACTCGTCATAGCCGGCGTAGCGATCCAGATGATCCTCGCTCAGGTTCAGCAGCGCGGCCACCGTGGGGCGGAAACCGACGATCCACTCCAACTGGAAGGAGCTGATCTCCGCCACCACCCGTTCCACCGGTTCCGCGGACTCCGCCAGTTCGATCAGGGGCGTGCCGATGTTTCCCCCCACGAAGGTGCGAAAGCCGTTGGCCCGGAAGATATCACCGGTAATGGTGGTGGTGGTGGTCTTGCCGTTGGTGCCGGTAATGGCCACCAGCGGTGCCCTGATGAAACGGGAGGCCAGCTCCACCTCGCTCAGGATCTCCACCCCGGCCTCTCGGGCCGCGACCAGCTGCGGCAGGGTGCAGGGCACCCCCGGGCTGACCACGATCAGGTCGCTCCCGGAAAAGCTCTTCTCATCGTGGCGGGTCAGCTCACGCCGGATATCGAAGCCCGCCAGCAGGGCCAACTGCCCCGCCAGGGTCGCCTCGTCGCGCATGTCGGTTACCGTCACCCGCGCTCCCCGCGCTGCCAGGAAACGGGCACAGGAGACCCCGGTCTTGGCCAGGCCGACTATCAGTACGTTCTTGCCGTTCAACTCCATCCTCTCTCGCTCCCCCCAAACGTGGCAAACCCCGGATCAAACACGAAACCCCACAGGCAATGGAACGCGGAACAAACCCGGATACAGGCGAATATCCGCGGATCGATTCGTAAGCGACAACTTCTCTCCCGGCCGCTAGCGCATCTTCAACGTTGAGATCGCCACCAGGGCCAGGATGATGGTGATGATCCAGAAACGGACGATGATCTTCGGCTCCGCCACCCCCTTCAACTCGAAGTGGTGGTGGATCGGCGCCATGCGAAAGATACGTTTGCCGCGGTACTTGTACGAGCCCACCTGGAAAATCACCGACAGTGCCTCGATCACGAAGATCCCCCCCACGATCACCAGCAGGATTTCCTGCTTGGTGATCACCGCGATGGTTCCCAGGGTCCCCCCCAAAGAGAGGGAGCCCACATCTCCCATGAAGACCTCGGCCGGATAGGAGTTGTACCAGAGGAACCCCAGACCGGCGCCCACCATGGCGCCGCAGAGCACGGCCAGCTCTCCGGCGCCCGGCACCCGCGGAACCTGGAGATAGGCCGACAGGGTGGCGTGGCCGGCGATGTAGCTGAAGAGCATGTAGGTGGCGGCATTGATGGCCACCGGCCCGATAGCCAGGCCGTCCAGGCCGTCGGTCAGGTTGACCGCGTTGCTGGCGCCTACGATCACCAGGGCCACGAAAGGGATGTACCAGAACCAGAGATCGGGGTGGAAATTCTTGAAGAAGGGGACGAAGAGCTGGGAGGTGAAGCCGGGCTTGAGGAACAGGAAGGTTCCCACCGCTCCGGCCAGCAGCAACTGCCAGAACATCTTCTGACGGGGGGAGAGCCCCTTTGGGTTCTTCTCCACCACCTTCTTGTAGTCATCCACGAAACCGATCAGGCCATAACCGACGGTGACGAACAGCACCGTCCAGACGTACTGGTTGGAGAGGTCGGCCCACAACAGGGTGGGAATGACGATGGCCGCCAGGATCATCACCCCTCCCATGGTGGGCGTCCCCTGTTTCTGCAGGTGCGACTCGGGACCGTCGGTGCGGATCACCTGGCGGGCCTGTAGCCCCTCCAGCAGGCGGATGACCCAGGGACCAAGCACGAAGCAGACCAGAAGCGCCGTGATCATGGCGTAGATGGTTCGGAACGTCAGGTATTTGAAGATATTGAACAGTTTGACGTTGCCGGCCAGCGGATAGAGCAGGTGATACAGCATGGGATACTCCTATGTGAAGGGGCGAACCGGTGTGGTTGCCCGCGCCGCGATGTTATGTACCTACGCCCCGTTTCAGGTGACGGACCGTGCGCCCCAACAAAGGAGGCGGCCACACGGGACCGCCCCTACGGGCGCTTCGCCCGGATCGCCTCGGCCACCTTCTCCATGCGCATGCCGCGCGATCCCTTGACCAGCACCAGATCCCCCGGCTGTGCCAGGCTTTCGATGCTGGCTGCGATTTCGGCCTGTTCCGGGCAGCAGATGATCCGGGAGGCATCCATGCCAGCCGACAGAGCCCCCTCGGCGGCATGGGCCATGAGCCGGCCGCGGAGGTAGAGCCGGTCGGCCACGGCGGCAGCCTTCACCCCAAGGCTGCGATGCAGTTCGACCTCGTTGCCGCCCATCTCCAGCATATCCCCCAGGGCCACGAAGGCACGACCCGTCCCCTTGAGTTCCGCCAGGGTGGTCAAGGCCGCCTCCATGGAGGCGGGATTAGCGTTGTAGCTGTCATCGATCAACACCAGGCCGTCCTTCAGGCGCTCCAGCTGGAAGCGCTTGTCGTAGGGGCGGAACCGCTCCAGGCCGCAGCGGATCAGATCGGCGGAAAGTCCCAGGCAATGGGCCGCCGCGGCCGCGGCCAGGGCATTGTAGACGGCATGTCGACCGTAGGAACGCAGGTCCACCGGAATCGGTTTCCCCTCCAGGTACAGCAGGAAGCTCTGGCCATCGATGCCCCGGGAACGAATATCCGCGGCACGCACGTCGGACTCCCCCAGGCCGAAGGAGATCCGCCGCACCCCAGGAGGCGACGGCTGGGCGACGATCAGGGCATCATCAGCGTTGACGATGGCGCTGCCTCCGGCGGGAAGCCGCAGCAGCAGTTCGCCCTTGGCCCGGGCTACCCCCTCCAGGCTGCCCATGCTCTCCAGATGGGCGGGGCAGGCGTTGAGCACGATACCGATGCCGGGAGCGGCGATCTCCGCCAGGCGGTCTATCTCGCCCGGCTCGCTCATGCCCATCTCCAGCACGGCCCAAGTATGAGAGCCGTCCAGACGGAAGAGCACCTGCGGCAGGCCGATCAGGTTGTTCAGGTTACCGGCCGTCTTCAGTCCCGGTCCGGTCTGTTCCAGGATAGAGGCCAGCATCTCCTTGGTGGTGGTCTTGCCGTTGCTGCCGGTGACAGCCACCAGCGGCAGGGTGAAGCGCCTGCGGTAAGCCGCGGCCAGGTCTCCCAGGGCATGCAGGGTATCTGCAACCCTGACCAGAGTCAGGCCGGTCGGTATCTCGCCTGCGTAGTTCCGCTCGACCAGGGCCGCGCCGACCCCGGCGGCGGTGACCTGGGGGATGAAATCATGGCCGTCGAAGCGTTCCCCCTTCAGCGGCACGAACAGCTCTCCCGGTGCAACCGTGCGCGAATCGGTGGACACACCGCCGACCCTGGCCGAGGCATCACCCTGGACAACACCACCGGTGACGGCAGCTATCTCCCCAATGCTGAGCATCTATCTTTCCCGTTCCGCCAGCGCCTGTCTGGCCTCTTCACGATCATCGAAGTGGTGCTTGGTCCTGCCGATGATCTGGTAATCTTCGTGTCCCTTGCCGGCCAGGAGCACGATGTCCCCCGGCTTTGCCAGGCGCACCGCCAGCCGGATGGCCTCGCGCCGGTTCTCCAGCATGACGAATCCCTTTCCGGCACCGGCACCGGTGTCGTTCGCCAGCTCCTCCGGGCGGTATTCGCGAATCCCCAGGGGGGTGATACCCGCGCGGATCTGTTCCAGAATGGCAAGGGGCTCTTCGGTCCGGGGGTTGTCCGAGGTGACGATGGCCAGGTCGCTCATGCGAGCGGCGATCTCCCCCATGAGGGGGCGTTTTCCCGGATCCCGGTCCCCTCCGCAGCCGAAGACGGTGATGATACGCCCCAGGGCAACCTCCCCCAGGGTAGCCAGTACGTTCTCCAGGGCATCGCCGGTATGGGCGTAATCCACCAGCAGCGTGATCCCGCTGCGGTTCTCCACCCGTTCCATGCGTCCCGGCACAACGGCATGATCCCGGATGCCGTCGCGGATCGCCTCCAAGGGCAGATTCAGGGCGACACCAGCGGATGCCGCGGCCAGGATGTTGGAGAGGTTGAAGCGCCCCAGCAGGCGCGACGACAGGTCGATGCTCCCCGCGGGGGTGACCAGCCTGGCGCGGATGCCGTCCACGGTTAGGGAAACCTGCTCGACCCGCACATCTCCCCGGCCAACGCCGTAGCCGAGCACCGGACAAGCCGAGCGGGACGCCACCGTCGCCCCCTGCTCATCGTCCAGATTCACGGCGGCGCGGCGTACCGGCTTTGCGGTGGTCGGCCTGAGCAGCTCGGTGAACAGACGCAGCTTGGCGTTCAGGTAGCTCTCCATGGTTCCATGGTAGTCCAGGTGATCCCGGGTCAGGTTGCTGAAGATGCCCAGGTCGAAATGACAGCCGTCCACCCGCCTCTGCTCCAGGGCGTGGGAAGAAACCTCCATCACGAACGCCCGCGCCCCGGCAGCGGCCAACTGACGGAAGGCGGCCTGCAACTCGGTGGATTCGGGCGTGGTGTGGGAAGCGGTGATGACCTTGTCCTCAAAGCGGTAACTGATGGTACCCAGCACCGCCGCCGGAATGCCGGCGGCCTTGAGAATCGCCTCGATCAGGTAGGTGGTGGTGGTCTTGCCGTTGGTGCCGGTGATGCCGATCAGCGGCAGGCAGGCCGTGGGATTGCCATGGAACTCAGCCGCCATCAGGGCCATGGCTGCGCGACCGTCACTGACCCTGACCCAGGGAATGCCGGCCGGAGCACGGCTCTCGTCTTCCAGCACCACCGCGGCGGCGCCTGCCTGAACCGCCGCCGGAATGAAGCCGTGGCCGTCCGCGGCAGCCCCCCGCAGGGCAAAGAAGAGTGCGCCGGGGACGACGCCGCGCGAATCGCAGGTAAGCGACGCGATCTCCACATCACCGTCACCGTGGAGTTCGTGATTGTCAAGGACGGTCAGTAGCTGGACCAGTTTCATAGTATCTCCCGATGAGGGTGCGGTTCACGAGTCAGGGGCTGTTCATGCCGAGGGGACGAATTTGACCCATACCTCGTCCACGCTCCTGATGGCCTGTCCCGGCGGCGGGTTCTGCTCCGTGGCCCGGCCGCTGCCCATAAGCCTGATGTTGATGTTCCGCTGTTCCATTATCTGCAGAACCCGACGCATGCTCATGCCCCGGAAGTCGGGCATGATCTCGCCGTTGGCGGGCATCTCCAGGGCACTCCCCTCCGACATGTTGTCACGCTGTTCACCCTCCCGCGAAGCGGTCTGCGTCGTAGCGGGCTTCTTGAGGGTGCCCTTGTGGGGCAGGACCTTCAGATAGGCCAGACTGTTGAGGGCGATACCGCGAAACGCGGGCGCCGCCACCACGCCGCCGTAGGGACTTGTCTTGGGTTCATCGATGACCACCAGGATGGTCAGCCGCGGGCGATCCGCCGGGATGAAGCCGATGAAGGAGGCGGTGCGTTTGGAGGCCGAATAGCGGCGGGTCACGGGGTCGGCTTTCTGGGCCGTGCCGGTCTTGCCGGCCACGCGGTACCCCTCCAGGGCGGCGTTGGTTCCGGTGCCCCCCGCGTCGGTCACCGTCTCCATCATCCGGGTGACCTTCGCGGCGGTATCCGCCGAAATCACCCGCCGCACCATCTGGGGAGCGACCCGGTGCAGTTCGGTGCCGCTGTCATCCAGGACGCGCTCCACCACATAGGGCTTCATCAGCTTGCCGCCGTTGGCCACGGCTGAAAAGGCCGTTGCCAGCTGAATGGCGGAAGCGGATATGCCCTGGCCGAAGGAGATGGTGGCCAGGTCGATGCCGTACCAGCGCTGCCGGTTGCGCATGTTCCCCGGCGCCTCGCCGGGGAGATCGATGCCGGTGCGCTCGCCGAAACCGAAACTGCGCAGATAGCGGGAGAGCCGCTCACTGCCCAGCTTGAAGCCGATCTTGGCTGCTCCGATATTACTGGAATACTTGAGGATCTCCGACACCGACAGGTTTCCGTAGCGGTGGGTGTCGTGAACGGTGTGGGTGGCGATGGTGTAGCTGCCGTTCTCGCAGTTCAGTGCATCACCGGGCCGCACGAGCCGTTCCTCCAGTGCTGCCGCTACCAGGAACACCTTGAACGTCGAGCCGGGCTCGAAACTGTCGGCAACGGCCCGGTTGCGCAGATCGGCCTGGGAATAGCGGTAGTAGGAGTTGGGGTTGAAGGTCGGATAGTTGGCCAGGGCCAGCACCCTGCCGGTGTCCGGCTCCAGTACCAGGGCAATGCCCCCCTTGGCGCCGCTGGCGGTTACTGCCTGAGCCAGCTCCTTTTCCGTGATGTACTGGATATTCTTGTCCAAGGTCAGCACGACATTCTTGCCGGGCGACGAACTCTTCACCAACTCGGCCCGGGGCGCCAGATCACGGCCCAGGGCATCCCGCTCCGTGACCAGGAAACCGGTATTGCCCAGAATAATGGAGTCGTACTTGAGCTCCACTCCGCCCAGGCCATTGGGATCGATACCGGTGAACCCGATCACGTGGGCGGCAATTTCCGAGTTGGGATAGAAGCGCTTCGTCTCCGGCGCGAAACCGATGCCGCGCAGTTTCAGGTTCCTGATCCTGGTGGCCCGCTCGGGCGGAATGCGGCGTTCCAGCCAGACGAAATTCTTGCTCCCCCTGATCTTCCTGACGATCTCCTGCTGGGTAACCTCCAGAAACGGGGCCAGGGCCGTGGCGGTAGCCTCCACGTCCTGGATATGACGAGCCTCCCCATAACAGGAATACATCTCCACGGATACGGCCAGGTTGTTGCCGTTGCAGTCCAGGATCGCCCCCCGCCCCGGCGTAAGCGGCACGGAGCGCTGGTGCTGGCGTTCGGCCCTTCTGACCATCTCCTCATGCTGCAGGATCTGGAGCTTGAAGGCCTTGGCGCTGACTGCTATGAAGAGCAGGCCGAAGCAGGCCCCGATGATGACGATGCGGGCCCTGGCCCACCTTTCCCGCTCGTCTCTCATTTGACGATGATCACCTGCTGTTCGGTCGGCAGGGCCATGCCCAGCTCATCCGTGGCAATGGTTTCGATACGCGAGGGAGTACGCAGGGAGGCAACCTCCAGCTTGAGCCGTTTCTGTTCCTGTTCAGCCTCCTTGAGCTGGCGGTTCATGTCGGCCAACTCCAGGTTCAGATCCACCAGTTTGTAGCGCGACCAGACGTGAAAGACCGACACGACGGTCAACAGGACCATGCCGATCATGACGAACCTGAACATGTCAAGCCGCTGAAGCGACAGCCCCGCCGTGCCAACCACGCGCGGAGCGGCGACCTTGCCGAAATCGGTTTTTGCCTGCGACATCCCGTTCCTCCCTGCGGCAGTAATCCATTCCAGGTGTTTTTACAGCTTTTCCAGGGCACGCAGCTTGGCGCTGCGCGCGCGGGGATTGTTTCCGGTCTCTTCATCCGTGGCGGTCACCGGCCTGCCGGTCAGAATTCTGACCCGGGGCTGCCTGCCGCAGACACAGAGCGGTAGGTTGCGGGGACAGACGCAGCCGGCGGCGTACTCCCGGAAGATATGCTTGACGATGCGGTCCTCCAGGGAGTGGAAGGAGATCACCACCCCCCGGCCTCCCGGCCTGAGGCGATCGATGGCGTCCTTAAGCCCCTGTTGGAGACTCTCCAATTCGTGGTTGACGGCGATCCTCAGGGCCTGGAAGGTGCGGGTGGCGGGGTGCAGGCGGTCCTCCCATTTTGCCTTGGGGATTGCCCCTTTGATCACATCCACCAGACGCAGGGTGTTCTCGATGGGCGCTTCTCCGCGGGCCTTGACGATGAAGGAGGCGATCCGCCGCGCCCAGCGCTCCTCGCCGTACTCCCTGATGATCCGTTCCAGTTCGCGCTCCGGCAGGCCGTTCACCAGATCGGCCGCCGTTTCTCCACGGCTTCCATCCATGCGCATATCCAGGGCGCCTTCCTGCTGAAAGCTGAAGCCGCGCCGCGCCGTGTCCAACTGGTGCGAGGAGACCCCCAGATCGAGGATAAAACCATCCAACTCCCCCAGGCCCAGGGAATCCAGGCCGCACCGAAGCTCCGCGAAGTCCCCGTGCAGCAGCCGGACACCGCTTCCGAAACGGGCCAGACGCTCCGCGGCCGCCTGAAGCGCCTCCTGGTCCCGGTCCATGCCGATCAGGACGCCGCCACCTGGGGTGCAGCGCTCAGCGATCAGGGCCGCGTGGCCGGCTCCGCCAAGGGTGCCGTCCAGGTACCTGCCACCGGGACAAGGAGCGAGAAAGCGGAGCACTTCCTCCGGCATGACCGAGAGATGCTGGAAACCGTTCATCTAAAAGCCGATCGCCGTCAAATCCTCAGGAAGATTCTTCTCATCCTGGTCATTGACCCTTTCATAGGCATCCCTGCTCCAAATATCGAAACGCCCCCCCATGCCCACGAACCACAACTCGCGTTCAAGGCCGGAATGGCTGCGCAACGAGGGAGGGATCAGGACCCTGCCCAGCTTGTCGGCGACGCACTCCACGGCCGGATTCAGAAACTGTCGTTTGATGCCGTCCAACTGCGTGGAGGTGTAGCCCCCCTCGTTGGCCAGCGCCTTGCGCTTGATATCGTTCCAGGCGGAGAGGGGAAAAACCGACAGGCCGCGGGCATACCGTTCACCACCCAGACTGATCGATCGGGCTTTGGTGATCACGAAACGCTCGTCGGCACAGGCCTGGAACAGCGCCTCCCGGAACCTGGCCGGGATGCAGATCCGTCCCTTGCTGTCGATGGTACTGGGATGCTCTCCACCGAATATGGCGTCTTGATCGGACACTCTTCCACCATTTTCCACTTTTTTCCACAATGCAAAAAAAATATAACGGGGGCCAAGAAGTGTGTCAAGACAAAAACATGATTTACCTAAGGAATTTCCCACAAAAAAACCTTCCCCGCGCAGGGGAAGGTTTGTGATTCCACGGTGCTTTGGAACCCTATTTTTTTCTTCGGTCCGCCAGCGACACAACCTTTGCGGCCCCCTCCCGCTGGCGCGACCCCTTGTGCGGCTCTTCCTGCTGTTGCTCTTCGCCAGGAGCCTCATCCACTACGGGAGGCACGACCAGCTCCATGCGGATGGGAGTGCCGCCCATAGTGAAATCAGCCCCTTCCAGCTGGTATTCATCCAGAATCCAGGTGAACACCTGCAACGGAAAGGTGAGCACCAGCAGGCGCACCTGCCACCAGCCGGGTTTGACATCCGGGGTGATGGCATCGATGCGGGCATAGAATCCAGGCTTATGTTCGACGTGGACAAGAACGATGTCGTTGGTTGTCGCCATTACGCTATCCTCGTGGGCAGATTGTACGAACAGCTGAGTAGGAGCGGCCGACCAACCCTGCATGCCAGCAGCTTCTCCGCCATGGCAACGGCCTCCCTGAGCTCCCGTTCAGCAACGGAGAAACGCTGGCGACCGGTCGATCCCATGCGTTCCTCCACCAGCTCGCAGTTGAAAACCAGACAGGTGAGGGACCTGAAGCGGGGCGGCATCAGACACCCCTCGGCCCCCCCATACGGACAAAGCGGCGCCATGCCGAAATCGGGAACCGGCGGGACCGTCCCGGTGCTGCGGTAGGCCATCAGGTCAAGCACGCTGACATGGTACTTGCCGTTCAGACAGCAGCGGCCACCACACTCCCGGCAGATAGGGGAGCTCCCCACCGCGGCGGAGAGACTGAACAGCTCCTGCTTGAGGGCCATGATCCGCCCGAGCAGTCCGTCGAGGCGAGCCCTGGTTGCGTCGGGGAGCCGGTCATAGGCAGCATCCGCGCCCTCCTTCGCCAGGCTCCATATCTGGTGATCCTCCACGCAGCCTCTCCGTCACGCATGAATCAAAAAAATGGCTGAAGCAGTCCATAAGCCGGGTTCTGTCCCCGGGTCGGGTTACCCCTTCCCGGGTGACGGCCATTCATCTGGGTCTGCCGTTACCGGCAGCCTCAAGCAACCAACCCGGAAGCATGGGCGGGCCACCCTTGACGCCTCCCTATTAGGTCTTGCTCCCGATGGGGTTTACCTGGCATCCGTCGTCACCGACGAACCCGGTGAGCTCTTACCTCACCCTTTCACCCTTACCTGCGCGAAGCAGGCGGACTTCTCTCTGTGGCACTTTCCCTGGGGTCACCCCCGCTGGACGTTATCCAGCATCGCGCCCTCTGGAGCCCGGACTTTCCTCCCCCGATCCCTCGGCGGCGGCCGCCTGTCCTGCTTCAGCCAAACCTTACTTTTCTACCGGCCCGTTACCCCTGATTCAGTTTGAGGATCAGCACCCGCTGGCAGTGGGGGCAGCTGATCAGCTCATCGGCCCGGTAGAGGGTATTGAACAGCTGGGGAGGAAGGTTCATGTTGCACCCCAGGCAGTAGCCGTCACGGGCAAAGGCTACTGCCTGGCCGCTGCGCTGTTCGCGAAGCCTGGCATAGCGCTTCAACAGGGAAGCAGGCAGCTCCTTGCTGATCTCTTCGCGGCGGAGCGAGTCAGCGTCGATATCCTTCTGCAGAGCGCTGACCTCGGACTGTTTCTCGTCGCGACGTTGGGCCGAATTCTGCTCCAGCTCTTCCAGCTGGGCGGCCTTGGCGGCGATCTCCGTGTTCAGTTCCTCCACCCTGGTCACCTTCTGCAGAATCTGCTCTTCCAGCTCGGCGGTCATTTTGCGGGCAGTGGCGATCTCGCGCCCCACGGCCTGGAACTCCTTGTTGGTCTTGATTTCCTTCATGTTGGTTTCGGATCGCTGGATATTGTCCTGCTCCGCCGCAAGGCCGGTCTCCAGTTCCTGCTTTTCCTCCGTCAACTGGGCAACCTGGGTGTTCAGCTCGGCCAGTTCCTGACGGGCGATGTCAAGCCCCTGTTCGATGACGTTCAATTCGTCGTGCAAACCACTCTGGGTCTTTTTCAGCACATCGATCTGAGTGTCGATCTTTTGCAGTTGCTCCAACATCTCAAGTCTCTTTTTCAAAACAGCGTCCTCCCGATACTCTTTATTTGTGTCGCACGTCCGGCTATGAACGGTGATTCACGCAGTGGAACGGGTCGCTCTCCACCCGACAGGGCAGCACGTCGCACTCCGTGCAGCCCGCCTGGGCAAGCATGAGGCCGAGCCGTTCGGCCACCTCCGTTACCATGATGATCTCTGTGCCGAAATGACCGGCATCAACCAAGGCGAGCCCCAGGTCCTGCGCATCCCGCGCATCGTGATACTTGACATCCCCGGTTACCAGCACATGGGCGCCGGACCGCGCCGCCGTACGCATCAGGGAGGCACCGCTGCCGCCGCACAGGGCCACCTTGTGCACCTTCATGGCCGGGGCTCCCACGAAGCGCAGCCCCGGCACACCGAGATCGCGGCTGACACGCGCCGCAAAGTCGCCCAGGGAGAGCGGTTCAGCCAATCTGCCGATCCGTCCCAGGCCAAAGGCGCGCCCTTCGTTGAGCAGCGGATAGATATCGTAGGCCGGTTCCTCGTAGGGGTGAGCGGCCAGAAGCGCCTTGACGGCGCGCGGAATGGCAGCGCGTTCCAGGAGCAGTTCCAGGCGCTGTTCGTTCACCAGCTCCGGGCTGCCGACGGTTCCGATAAAGGGACGCGCCCCCTCCAGTGGGGTAAAGGTACCCTCTCCCGCGGCGGCGAAGGAACAGCCGCCGTAGGCGCCCAGAACCTCCCCGTGGGGCAGGAGCGCCTGGCGCACTCCTTCCAGGTAGTCGCCGGGAACATAGGCCACGAACTTGACCAGTTCCTGCCGGGAAGCAACCTGGAGCGGCGAACAGGCGCGAAGACCGAGGCGCCGCGCCAACAGGTCGTTCAGGCCGTCGTCGGCGCAGTCGTAGTTGGTGTGCATGCTGATGATGGAAAGGCCGCCGCGGATAGCGGCATGGATGCATCTGCCCTGGGGGGTTGCGGTTGATATGGATTTCGGAGCGGAGAAGATCAGAGGGTGGTGGGTAACGAGGAGCTGGCAACCGGATTCCAGGGCCGCCTGGATCACGTCCCCAGTTGCATCCAGGCTGACCATGATGCGAGACACCGGGGCAGCCGGGTCTCCCAGCTGAAGGCCCGGGTTATCCCACGACTCCGCCAACGAAGGCGGAGCAATTTTCGAAACAATTCCGAGCATATCCGAGATCTTTGGATATTTCATCGGCTACAAAGAAAAAGAGTGCAACCTTTCGGTGTGCACTCTTGAAGATGTGATGGCATGGGTCGCCCCGTCTCTCGCGATGCCGGCATCCGGCGGATCTTCCTTAGGATAAAATGGTGGGCCCACCAGGACTCGAACCTGGGACCAACCGGTTATGAGCCGGTGGCTCTAGCCAACTGAGCTATAGGCCCGTGGGAGTCAGTCATGTTAAAGCAGGCTAGCCGGGCTGTCAACTGTTTTCGGCCGGCGGTCCGGTTTTCATGAAAGAGCCGGGACGCCGGCCAGGGCATCAGGCCCGCGAGATGAAACGGCCGTCGCGGGTATCCACCTTGATCCGCTCACCCGCCTCCAGATAGGGAGGCACTTGCAGTTTGAGACCGGTTTCCAGGGTGGCTTCCTTGGTCTGGGCAGTGGCGGTGGCATTCTTCATCACCGGCACGGTTTCGGACACAGCCAGTTCCACGGTCATGGGAAGCTCCACATTCACCAGCCGCCCCTGGAACAGGCCCAGCACCACTTCCGTTCCTTCCAGCAGATAGGGAGAGAGGGAGGCGAACTGTTCCTCCTCCACCTCAAACTGTTCGTAGTTCTCCAGATCCATGAAGACGCCCCTGGCGCCGTCGGCGTAGAGGAACTGCCCCTTGTGGCGCTCGAAGTCAGCCTCGTCCACCTTGTCGCCGGAGCGAAATGTCTTTTCCAGCACCTGGCCGGTGATCAGGTTGCGGTATTTGGTCCTGACCATGGTGTTGGCGCCGCGGGCCGTGGGTGACTGGACCGTGACCTCCACGATCAGACAGGGGGCCCCATCCAGCTGGATCACCAGCCCCTTCTTGAAATCAGACGTACTGTACATGAAAAACTCCTTGATCTTGCGTTCTCCGGGTACCGGTTCCCGGGACGGCCAGCGAAAACTCCCCGTCCCACAGCAGCGCCGCTCCCATCAGGCGGGACGAAACGCGCGCAACTCCACCGGGAAACAAAGGCGAGGCAGGAAACAACCGCTCCCCCCTTCCGCCGGGTGCAGGGTATTACGGTTTCCGGTATTCGGCCGTGGGCCAGAACGGGATGCCGCCGCGGGGGGTGAACTCACCCCTCACCCGCAGCCAGAGCGGCGAGAGCAGCCGCACCAGGTCGTTGCAGATGCGGTTGACGCTGGCTTCGTGGAACTCGCCGTGCATGCGGAACGATCCCAGATAGAGCTTGAGGCTCTTGCTCTCCACGCAGAACTGATCGGGCTGATAGTCGATTACGATCTTGGCGAAGTCAGGCTGGCCGGTCATGGGACAGAGGCAGGTGAATTCGGGGCACTCAATGTGCAGGGTTCCCACGGCACCGGCCGGATTCAGCTCCGGCTTGGCAAAGGGGCTGGGAAAGGCCTCCAAAAGCGAGGCATCGGGCTGGTCGTAACGATACCGGGTGGATCCCGAACCGAGCGATATGAGGTTTTCGTGCAGCGTCATGGGTGATCTCCCTTGTGGTAGAGCGGAAAATTTGCGATACCATAGCAGGGAAGTTCTTGGCAATCACTTTTTTCCCGATGCGGAGGCGTTTCGGTTCGCTCCGTTTTCATCCTTGATTTCAAACAATTAAAATGGCATAACTCTGGGCCTGTGTGCGCGGCACGGACACAAACATTACCAGAACAGGAGGGTAGCATGGGTTACACGTCGGATTTTCAGAAAGCGCTCCAGATCGGGCGTCCTCCCACCATCGTTTCACTCTTTCCCAACTCCAAGGCGCTGCTCGTCAGCGGCAAATTCATCGACCGGGCCATGCTCACCAAGGGAAAGGCAATCGCCCTGGCGGCAAACGGCCGCAACTGCTTCGTCATCCGCGGCATCCTCATGGCGGCCCAGCGGGCCAACGCGGCCGTAATCATCGAGATCGCCAAGTCCGAGGGGGGGCGTTCGGCCTACTGCGCCGTCAACTACTGGAACATGGCCCGCATCGTGGATGCCCTCTGCAACGAACTGGGGATCACCGTTCCGGTTGCCATCCATGCCGACCACTACGGAATCAAGAACGACGCGGACCTGGCCGTGGCCAAGGTGGAAATTCCCTCCATGTTCGAGGCGGGCATTACCTCCATCGCCATCGATGCTTCCCATCTCCCCGATGACCGCAACCTGCTGGCCAACCTGGAAATCAACCCATTCATCCCTTCCTGGGCCGGACTCGAAACCGAGGTGGGCGAGATCAAGGGCAAGGCCGGGCTCTCCACGATTCCCGAGGCCCGCTTCCTGATCCAAGGCCTGAACGCCCACGGCATTTTCCCTGACTGGATAGCCCTGAACAACGGAACAACCCACGGTATCGAAGCCAGCGACGCCGGCATCCAGGTGGACCTGACCGTCGGAATTCATACCGCCATCGCCGACTACCGGGTCAACGGCGCCCAGCACGGCACCTCGGGCAACAGTTCGGATCGCCTGCGGGAGATAGCCCAGAAGACCGCCACCACCAAGGCCAACGTGGCCACCGCCCTGCAGATGATCTCCTGGGGCCTGGAGGTGAACGACTACGGCAACGCCCAGCTGGACAGCGACGGCAACTTCATCAAGGTCAGGGGAGAGGGGATGACCGAGGAGTTGTGGGCCGAGATGGTGGCCTACGCCGACGCCAGGGGATGGAAGAAGGGGGATTACAAGAGCCTGAACCTCCCCTTCGAGAACAAGCTTTTGGCCCAGCCGCAGGAGATCCGCCAGCGCATGGCCGCGCGGGTGGAAGCGTTCGCCTACCGGATCATGACCGACGTCTTCAATGCCACGGACACTGCGCCGCTGGCTATCCAGGCCATCCTTGAGGCCGGGTCCCACGACCCGGGTCCCAAGGGGAGCCGCATCGAGGACCCGGCCCAGTGGACCAGGGAGCAGATCATCAAACGGGCGGAAGGGATCTGTTCCGACAAGGGCCCGGCGGGAAATTTCGACGACTGATCCGCACTCCGGCGGTGGTGATACTGCAGCGGAACCAGGAGGGGGTGGCCACACCCCCTTTTTTCGTCCTGTAGCATTACTATCCCCCTCCACGCATCCCGGGCGCGTTCTGTCTCGAACTCCAGGCGTAAAGCCGTTGACAGCGCAGGTGCGTAAGGCTACATCTGAACCAGGATTGGGGCGATCCATCTCCGCCTTTGCCCACCGACCGCACCAGGGGAGCAGCATGGACGTCATCATCACCCACGTAAACGCCGACTTCGACTGCCTGGGCTCCATGGTCGCCGCCAGCAGACTCTACCCCGGAGCGCTCCTCAGCTTTCCCGGCTCCCAGGAAAAGGGACTGCGCGACTTCATCGACCACCACCCCGACTACCTGCCTACCCTGACCCGCGCCCGGGACATCGACCTGGACCGGATCACCCGTCTGATCATCGTCGACTGCCAGCAGTCCTCCCGCATCGGACGCTTCGCCGAGATCCTCAACCGTCCCGGTCTTGAGGTGCACATCTACGACCACCACCCCGTGCTGGATACCAGCATCCGCTCCCAGGGGGGCGTTATCCGTCCCTGCGGTGCGGTCTCCTCCATCATGACCGGCCTGCTGCGGGAGCGGGGCATGAGCCTCAGCCCCGAGGAGGCCACCCTGGTGATGCTGGGCATCCATGAGGACACCGGCCGGCTGCTGTTCCTCCCCACCACCGCCGAGGACTACCGGGCAGCCGCCTGGCTGCTGGAGCAGGGAGCGCGGCTGAACATGGTTTCGGACTTCATCAGTCAGGAGCTGACCACCCAGCAGGTGGGGCTCCTGAACACCATGCTGAAGAACCTGAAAACGACCGAGATCAACGGCGTCAGCATCTCCATCTCCCACGCTTCCAGCGACACCTACATCGCCGACATCGCCGGCCTGGCCCATCTGATGCGGGACATGGAAAACCTGGATGCCCTTTTCCTGGTGGTGGCCATGGAGAGCCGTACCTATCTGGTGGGGCGCAGCCGCATTCCGGAGGTCAACGTGGGCGACATCATGCGCCGTTTCCAGGGGGGAGGGCACGCCACGGCAGCCTCGGCAACGGTCCACCAGCGATCCCTCAGACAGGTGCTGGCCCGGTTGGACGAACTGCTGCGGCTGATGGTAACCCCCCGGGTTACCGCCGGCGAAATCATGTCTTCGCCGGTCAAGACCATGCCTGCCGGCATCTCCATCTCCGAGGCCCGCGACCTCCTGACTCGCTACAACTGCAACGCCATGCCGGTCATGGAGGAGAAGCGCATGGTCGGCATCATCTCGCGCAAGATCGTGGAAAAGGCGCTGTACCACGACCTGGGCCAATCACCGGCAACGGAATTCATGCACACCGAATTCATGCGCGCCGTTCCCTCCACCCTGCTCTCCGACATCCAGGAATACCTGGTGGAGGGAAACCGACGCTTTGTGCCGGTCTTCCAGGACCAGGAACTCGTGGGAGCGGTGACTCGAACCGACCTCTTGCGCCACATGTACGGTGGCCACCAGGAAGATCCCGAGGCGCTCTACGACCTGGAATCCCTGGACACCAGCCCCAGGAGCCGCTCGATCATCGCGCTGATCAAGCGCAGGCTGCCGCCGGACACCATCAGGCTGTTGCACGATCTGGGCGCAACGGGAGACGACTTGGGACTGCCGGTGTATGCCGTGGGAGGTTTCGTACGGGACCTGCTGCTGGGGGTGGATAATCTGGATCTGGATCTCACCGTGGAGGGGGACGGCATCTTCTTTGCCGAACGGTTCGCCAGAGCCCAGGGGGGAAGGATCCGCAGTCATCCGACCTTCGGAACGGCGGTGGTGGTGCTCCCGAACGGATGCAAGCTGGACGTTGCCAGCACCAGACTGGAATACTACGAATCTCCCGGCGTGCTCCCCACGGTGGAGCGTTCCTCCCTGCGCCACGACCTGTACCGCCGTGATTTCACCATCAACACCCTGGCCATCTGCATCAATAGCGATCGTTTCGGCATGGTGACCGATTTCTTCGGTGGGCAGCAGGACATCCTGCAGCGTACCGTACGGGTGCTGCACAACCTCTCCTTCGTGGAAGACCCCACCCGCGTCTTCCGCGCCATACGCTTCGAGCAGCGGCTCTCCTTCCGCATCGCCCCCCACACGGAAAACCTGATCCGCAGCACCGTGCGCATGAAGGTGCTGGAGCGGGTGGGAGGCGTGCGGCTGTTCAACGAACTGGTCCAGATCCTTAATGAGCAGGAGCCCCTGGGCGCCGTGCGGCGCATGGCCATGCTCGGCCTCCTCCCCTTTATCCACCCCCAGTTGAAACTGACGCCGGAAACCGAGCGTGCGGTCACCGAATCGTCCAGGATTCTGACCTGGTTCCGGCTGCTGTACCTGAATGACCCCTGCCAGCAGTGGCAGGTGTACTTCCTGGCACTGTGCGAGCGACTCTCTCACGGCGAGTTCCAGGAGACCTGCCGGCTCCTTTCCATGCCGGCTAGGTTCATCCATCAGCTGTTCGGTCATCGCCAGCGTGCCCTGGCCCTGCTGGACAGGCTCCAGCGCCGCCTCAAACGGGCTCAGGAGCTGCGCAACAGCGAAATCCACGACACATTCCACGACCTGCCGCTGGAGATGCTGCTCTATCTGGCGGCCAGAACCCTGAGCGAGCAGATTCGGCGGCTGGTATCCCTGTACATCACCCGCCTGCGCCACGTGCGCCGCGAACTGGACGGCACCGCCCTCAAGGAGTTGGGGCTCGCTCCGGGACCCGGTTTCAGCCTGATCATGAAACGCCTCCTGGAGGCCCGCCTGGACGGGGAGGTGGCCAGCGTCGAAGAGGAGCGGGCCCTGGCGCGCCGGCTGATCTCCGGCGACCCGCCTTGATCTCCGCTCCCGTGATCGTGGACCGCTCGCCGCTCCGCGCCGTTGGACCCACCCCGGCTGGCAGCGACGCCGTTATCAATGGCGACAACCATGAAAAGGGAGGGGAGCATCATGCGGGCCACGAACGGAGAGAACGGTTACTGGCAATTCCGGCGCCAGGATGATAAGGGCAATCGTTTCCTGGTGGCGGAATTCAGGGGACGCGATGCCGCGCAAGCCAGGATGGAAGAGCTGAGCCGCTCCCTCCACAAGCAGATCTACTGGCTGGAAGCACCGGCGAAGAACGGCGCGCGACACGACCGTCACTCCGGCTAGGGGGAGGGCCTCTGGCCGGAGATGGCGGTGATGTACACGGTCAGGTCGCCAGTGGGTCTGCTGATGGTAACGTCGTCGTCAACCCGCTTGCCCAGAAGGGCCTGGCCCACCGGAGAATCGATACTTATCCTGCCGGCACGTACGTCGAACTCGTCCGGTCCCACCAGCTGATAACAGCGCATCTCTCCCTCTTCGTCCTCATAGGAGACCCAGCAGCCGAAACAGACCGTCACCGGGTTGGCCGGCAGGTGGCGGACCTTCAGCTGTTTGAGCCTGCTGCCCAAGTGTTTCAACTTGCGATCGATCTCGCGCAGGCGCTTCTTGCCATAGATGTACTCGGCATTCTCCGAGCGATCTCCCTCCGCGGCCGCATCGGAGACGCCGCGCACGACCTTGGGACGTTCCTCCCGCCACAGATAGTCGAATTCCGCCTGAAGCTTCGCGAGCCCCTCGGCGGTAATCAGGTTCGTCATCTCAGCTCCTGTTCCCGAATCCTGCACCACGAAAAAAGCCCCGGATTTCTCCGGGGCTTTGGTGTGATTCCGATTTCCTTCGGATTATAGCTTGCTTACATTTGCCGCCTGGAGGCCTTTGGGACCTTTCACGACTTCAAATGTTACGCTTTCGCCCTCTGCGAGGCTCTTGAAGCCTTCACCCGTAATGGCGGAAAAGTGCACGAAAACATCTTCGCCACCTTCCTGCTCGATGAAGCCAAACCCCTTACTGTCGTTGAACCATTTTACCGTTCCGTTTACCATGTACTGCATCTCCTGATACTGCCTGTTTAAATTACTCCGTGGAATCCACAGGAGCTTCGGTAGAGTAACAGGCCGGAGCAGGGCTGTCAATGCATTTAACCGGGGGCCGCAAAAAAGACGCCCACGCCGGCGGCACCTGACCGCACCTGCCCGGAGCAACGATACCGCTCCCCGGAAAAAAAACGCGTATACGGGTCAGGCGGTCACAACGATGCGGGCGAAACGGCGACGGCCGATCTGGACGATGTACTCGCCGATCGCGACCAGCTCCAGGTTGGGGTTGGAGACTTTTTCACCGTTCAGCTTAACCCCCCCCTGATCGATGGAACGGCGCGCCTCACCGTTGGACTTGGTCAGTCCTGCCTCGCTCATGGCTCGGGCCAGGAGCAAGGCGCCGTCGGCCAGGGAGTGGCCGACCTGGGGCATCTCATCGGGGATCTGGTTGTCGCGGAAACGTTTGACGAAGTTCTCCTCGGCATCCCTGGCCGCTGCCGCGCCGTGGAAGCGCCCCACCATTTCCCGGCCCAAAGCTTTCTTGGCTTCCATGGGATGCAAGGAACCGTCCGCCAATCCGCTTTTGAGCTTGTCCAACTCGGCCAGCGGCAGGTCGGAAAGCAGTTCGTAGTAGCGCACCATAAGATCATCGGAGACGGACATGACCTTGCCGAAGATCTCGTTGGCCGGTTCGTTGATGCCGATGTAGTTGCCCAGGGACTTGGACATTTTGTTGACCCCGTCCAGCCCCTCAAGGAGCGGCATGGTCAGTACGCACTGGGGGTCCTGGCCCCATTCCCGCTGTAGTTCGCGCCCAACCAGCAGGTTGAACTTCTGATCCGTCCCTCCCAGCTCAACGTCCGACTTCAGCGCCACCGAGTCGTACCCCTGCACCAGCGGGTAGAGAAACTCGTGGATGCTGATCGGCTGCTGACTGGAGAAGCGTTTGTGGAAGTCGTCCCGCTCCAGCATGCGGGCCACGGTGTACTTGGAAGCCAGGGCGATCAGACCGCCGCTGCCCAGGTCGTTCAGCCAGCTGGAGTTGAACACCACCCTGGTCTTGTCCGGATCCAGGATCTTGAAGACCTGTTCCTTGTAGGTCTCGGCGTTCTTCAGCACGTCCTCGCGGGTCAGCGCCTTGCGGGTCTCGGACTTTCCGGTGGGATCGCCGATCATGCCGGTGAAGTCGCCGATGAGGAAGTTCACCTCGTGCCCCAGCTGCTGGAACTGGCGCAGCTTGTGGATCAGCACCGTGTGCCCCAGGTGCAGGTCAGGGGCGGTGGGATCGAAGCCGGCCTTGATCCTGAGCGGCACGCCGGTTTTCAGCGACTTCTCCAGCTTTGCCTCCAGCTCCTTCTCGATCAGAATCTCCACGGCGCCACGCTTGATAACTGCCATCTGTTCGGCTACGGACATGCTCGACTCCTTGTTCTGAATGTTAGCCACAGAGGGCACAGAGAAATTCTTTGCCATGATATTCTCTGAGGGACTCAGAAAAACAAAATGTACCAAATCAGGGGGTAAGGCGGTGCCTCGCCCTGTTGGCATGCCGACACCATTGCCATCAGAACCGGGGCGACCCGCCGGGATCGCCCCTACGAGGAAATGGCATATGTGAAATTTCTAGGTCTCTGAGACCTCAGTGTCCTCTGTGGCAAAAGGTTGTTTTCTCAGCAGCTGATTGCGATGCGCTCGATGGCAAGCGCCCTGCCGCTGGTTTCATCGACGGTAATCACGGCACCATTCAGCCGGATATCCTTCTTTGGTACTTCGAACTTCACCGGCAGCTGGGTCAGGAACTTGCGGATGGCCTCGTCCTTGCCGATGCCGATCACCGAGTCGAAACTGCCGGTCATGCCAGCGTCGGACATGTAGGCCGTCCCCTGGGTCAGGATCCGCTCGTCCGCGGTCTGCACGTGCGTATGGGTACCGATCACGGCGCTGACCCGGCCGTCAAGGTACCACCCCAGGGAGGCCTTTTCCGAGGTTGCCTCGGCATGGAAATCCACCAGGATGATGGGTGTCTCCTGGCGCAGCCGCTCGATTTCCCGGTCAGCGGTCCTGAAGGGGCATTCCAGGTATTTCATGAACACCCGCCCTTCCAGGTTCAGAACCCCCACCTTGACCCCGCCGGGGGTGGTAAGGATCATGCTCCCCTGGCCGGCCACCCCCTCGGGATAGTTGGACGGACGGACGATGCGCTGGCTGGCCAGCACCAGCGGCACCTGTTCCTTCTTGTCCCAGATATGGTTGCCGCTGGTCAGGCCATGCACTCCCAGGTCGAACAATTCCCTGGCCGTATCCACGGTCAGGCCGAAACCGCCGGCTGCGTTCTCGCCATTGGCTATGACCAGATCGACGCAGTAGCGGTCCACCAGGCGGTCCAGGTGGCGGGAGAGCGCCTGCCGACCCGGCTTGCCGATGATGTCACCGATGAAGAGGATCTTAACGGGCATATTCCACTGCCCGCGTTTCCCGGATCACGTTGACCTTGATCTGGCCGGGATAGGTCATCTCCGCTTCGATCTTCTTGGCGATATCCCGGGCCATGATCAGCGATTGCTCGTCGGTGACATGGTCGCTGGAGACCATCACGCGGATCTCACGGCCGGCCTGAATGGCAAAGGAGTTGGTGACGCCGCCAAAGGAGGTGGCGATGCGCTCCAGGTCATCCAGCCGCTTGACGTAGGTCTCCATCATCTCGCGCCGCGCGCCGGGACGGGCGCCGGAGAGGGCATCGGCGGCCTGAACCAGCACGGCCAGTACGCTGTTGGGCTTTTCATCCTCGTGGTGGGCCATGATGGCGTGCACGATCTTGACCGACTCGCCATACTTGCGGGCCAGGTCCGCCCCGATCACGGCGTGGGACCCCTCCACCTCATGGTCAACGGCCTTGCCCAGATCGTGCAGCAGACCGGCGCGTTTGGCCTGTTTGACATTGACCCCCAGCTCGGCGGCCATGATGCCGCAGATAAAAGCCACCTCCAGGGAGTGCTGGTAGATGTTCTGGGTGTAGGAGGTGCGGTACTTGAGCCGGCCGATCAGCTTGATGATCTCCGGGTGGATGCCGTGCACTCCCAGGTCGAAGGCGGCCCGTTCACCGGCCTCCTTGATTCCCAGGTCCACCTCTTCCGTGGCCTTGGCCACCACCTCCTCGATGCGCCCGGGATGGATGCGGCCATCGCCGATCAGCTTCTCCAGGGACATGCGGGCCACCTCGCGGCGGACCGGGTTGAAGCCGGAGAGGATCACCGCCTCGGGGGTATCGTCGATGATCAGATCGATACCGGTGGCAGCCTCAAGAGCGCGGATGTTGCGCCCCTCACGGCCGATGATGCGCCCTTTCATCTCGTCCGAGGGAAGCGGCACCACCGACACGGTTTTCTCGGCCACGTACTCGCCGGCGTAGCGCTGCACCGCCAGGGAGATGATCTCCTTGGCCTTCTTGTCGGCCGTCTCGCGGGCCTCCTCCTCGATGGCCTTGATATGCTTGGCGGCATCGTGCTTGGCCTCGTCCTCCATGGTCTGCATCAATTCCTTCTTGGCCTCGGCGGCGGACATGCCGGAGATCTCCTCCAGCTTGGCCTGCTGCACCTCGGCGGCCCGGCTCAACTCCTCGTTCCGCGCCGAAAGGCTCTGCTCCCGAGCGGAAAGGGACTGCTCCTTCCTCAGAATCTCCATGTCTTTCTGTTCGATCAGGCCGAACTTTTTATCCAGATTTTCTTCCTTTTGCTGCAGACGTTTCTCCAGGCTCTGCAGGTCCTTCTTCTTCTCGGTAATCTCCCGGTCATGACCTGCCTTGGCCTCGATAATCTCAGCCTTGGCCTTCAGCTCCGCTTCCTTGGTGATGGTTTCCGCCTCACGCCGGGCATCGTCAATCATCTTGGCGGCCAGCTCCTCGGACTGCTTGACGATCAGGCCGGAATCCTTCTTGTTGACCCTGCTTCCGGCAAAATAGGCCGCTACGGCCGCCAGCACGGTGATGACCAGCATCCATATGCTTACCTGCATCTCAACTACCTCCTCTATGTGAATCCGAGCCATCACAGTGGCTCCGGTTACTTCCGCAGCGAATGATCCGCATCCCGGTGACGATGATATCCATGCGGATATCGTGGACTTCGGCAGGGAGACTGCCGTCAATTACTTGAAAATCGTGGCACAACCCGACCAGGGTGCTCCGCCGCCCCGGATGACGCAAAAAACGGTCGTAGAAGCCCTTGCCGTAACCGATCCGGTGACCGTTGGCGTCGAAGGCCAGGCCCGGGACGACGATCAGGTCGGCCTCCCGGGCCTGGTGAGTACAACCGTTGCCGCAGGGTTCCAGAATCCCGTAAGCCCCCTCCCGGCTGAGTTCCCCGGGATGTTCGACCTGGCACAACAGCATCTCCCGCCCGCGGACCACGGGGTACAGCGTCCGTTTCCCGGCGGAGCAGGCTGCCTCAAGGATCAGGGACGTGTCCACCTCATTGTGGATCGGCGAATAGAGCGCAATGCACCCGGCCAGACGGTACTCCTCAAGGGAGATCAGCTGGTGCTGCGCCAGGGAGCTGGCATGCAGCCACTCGTCATGACCGAGGGAGCGGCGCAGCGCCAGCATCTGGTGACGGAGCGAGTGTTTGGGCATGGTTCCTCATGATTCCGCAAACAGGATCGTGATACCGTGCACGGGGGGAGTGATAGCGCCCGGGGAAAAAATGCCCGGGTGAGTGATCAGGGGGGGAGAAGGTGGGGAAATGGCTCGTCAGTGCCGTGGAAAAAGGTGGTGCTCTGCTTCCTGTACGCGAGGAGCGCTTCCTTCCCTGTGTTGAGGATATATTCCACTGCGTCCGTATATCAGCAAAGGGGGGCGACCGTCATCGCGCGCGCCCGGGACTGATCGTTTCTGGTGCGAATATATGATCAAGTCTCCCTGAAGAGACCTCGTGCCAATCACTCAGGCCGATTCCAGCGTGCGCAGCATCTCCCGCAGCCTGTCTTCGAGAGACGCGTCGTTTTCATACGACTTCCGCATATCCAGCAACTCTTCGGCGGTGTTGAGCAGCGCCAAGGTCAGCACCAACTGCGCATCGCCACTCTTAAGCGCCGATCCAATCTCTTGCAGCCTGGTGTTGACAAACAACTCAACTTCCTGGACCCTGGCCGGCGGTGCCGTACTCCTGACCGAGATCTCCCGGCCCAGTACCGTGACGGAGTGGGAGACCTTCACCCCGCTCAGATCCCGTCCAGCTTACCTAAAATGGCGTCGATACGGGATTTGAAGCCTTCCCGTTCAGCCGCGGATCGTTCCACTTCCTCCGCCAGCCGAGCGTTTTCTTCTTTCAGTGCGCGATATTTTTCCACAAGGTCGCCGACCCTGTTTTCAAGTGATTCAAAAAGCTCCTGATTCATGGATTGAATCTCCTTTCGGGGGAGACAACTATACTCGTGTGTATACACGAAGTCAAGGCCTAATTGTGCGAAATTGCGGGGTTCCCGCCGTCCGTTCCGTTCCTGGCGCTCCCGCTTTTCAGGCCTGAAAGAGCGCATCCGTGAACTCCCGCGGATCAAAGTCCCGCAGGTCGTCGATCGCCTCCCCCACGCCAATGTAGCGGACCGGGAGTGAGAATTCATGGCTGACCGCCACCACGATGCCTCCCCTGGCCGTTCCATCCAGCTTGGTCAGGGCGATACCGGTGACACCGGCAGCCTCCTTGAACAGCCTGGCCTGGGAAACGGCATTCTGACCCGTGGCGGCATCCACCACCAGCAGGGTCTCGTGGGGCGCATCCGGGATTTCCCGGGAGATGACGCGACGAATCTTCTTCATCTCTTCCATCAGGTTGACCTTGGTATGCATGCGGCCCGCCGTGTCAACGATCAGGATATCAACGTCCCGGGCAACTGCGGCCTTGCAGGCGTCGAAGACCACCGCCGAGGGATCGGCCCCCTCCTTGTGGCGAATGACATCCACCCCGGAACGTTCACCCCAGGCCACCAGCTGCTCGGCCGCCGCGGCGCGGAACGTGTCGGCGGCTGCCAGGAGAACCTTCGTGCCGGAGGAGGTGAAGCGGGATGCCAGCTTGCCGATGGTAGTGGTCTTGCCCACGCCGTTCACGCCGATCACCAGCAGCACGAAGGGGCGCCGGCTGGCGATGTCCAGGTGGGCGTGGTGGGCGTTCAAACGCTGGAGGATCTCTTCCTTCAGGGCACCCTTCAGTGCCTGTCCGTCCTTCAGCTCATTGCGCCCCAGGCGTTGCTCCAGGGTACGGATCAGTTCCACCGTAGTCTTGACCCCCACGTCGGAGGTAATCAGGATCTCTTCCAACTCTTCCAGGGTTTCGGCATCGATCTCCTTTTTTCCCAGGATCAGCGCATCGATACGCCCCACCAGCCCGTCCTTGGTCTTCTGGAGCCCCTGCTTGAGCCGCTCGAAGAAACCCGGCTTGGCAGGAGGCTCGACCGGGGGAGGCTGGGGAGGAACCGGCACCACGGGCGTTTCTATGGGAGCAGGGGGTTCCGGCTCAGGCTGGGGCGACGCCTCTTCCCGGAGGTAATCAGTTTCCTGCTCCCGGGCAGGCTCGGACGGTTCCACCGGTGGAGCCACCGTACCGCTCAGCTTGTCCATCAACCCCCTGAAGAACCCCTTCTTCTTGGTCTGTTCCATCATATCTCCCTTCTCAATGCCGCGATGGTCTGGCGGAAATGGCGCAGGGCCAGCAGCAGCGGGCAGTCTCGGCCGATGTAGATCATCAGCGAGTAGTCGTCATCAACGCCGCCGATGATCAGGTGGGCCTGCTCGGTGGTTATCACGAAATCCTGAATCCGGTTGGCGCCGTCCCGCCAGGAGCCGCACTCCCTGAGCCGTCCCAGGATGATCGCCTGGTGTGCGGCCATGAAGCGGATGTCGTAAGGGGTGCAGTGGCAGTACTCCTGCACCGCCTCCCCCTCCCAATCGATCAGGATCGCTCCCACTGCCGCGGGAGTGCGGTTGACAAGCTCTTCCAGAATAGAGCGAAACGGCATACAAACAGGCTCCTTGTGTGCTCAGTGCAGTTTTACCGAAACGACTTTCGATGAGCCGGGCGTCTCCATGGTGATGCCGTAGAGCGTGTCGGCCACCTGCATGGTCGCCTTGTTGTGGGTGATGATGATAAACTGGGAAACCGCGCTCATCTCGCGCACCATGTCGTTGAAACGGCCGATGTTGGCGTCGTCCAGCGGCGCATCCACCTCGTCCAGCAGACAGAAGGGGGTCGGCTTGATCAGAAAGATGGAGAAGATCAACGCCACCGCGGTCAGGGCTTTCTCGCCGCCGGAGAGGAGGGTAACATTCTGCAGCCTCTTGCCCGGCGGCTGAACGATGATGTCGATGCCGGTCTCCAGCAGGTCGTCCTCGTTGGTCAGCCTCAGCTCCGCCCGGCCGCCGCAGAACAGGCGCGGGAAGACCTCCTGGAAAGTGGCGTTGACCTGGTTGTAGGTCTCGTGGAAGCGCTGTCGGGTGGTGCGGTTGATACGCTGGATGGCCTGCTGCAGGCTGCGCAGCGACTCCTCCAGGTCGTCACGCTGGGAGGAGAGGAAGCCGAAGCGCTCTTCCATCTCGGCGTACTCGTCGATGGCCATCAGGTTGACCTCGCCCATCTCATCCAGCAGCCGCTGCAGCTCCGTCTGGCGCGCCCGGCCGGCGGCCTCGTCGAAAGTCGCGTCTTCCAGACGGGCCAGGGCCTGGTCCCGGTCCAGGCGGTGACGCTCCCGCAGCGCCTGTTCCAGGCGCTCCACGGTCAGGGAGAGGGTTGAAAGACGCAGGTTGAGCTCTGCCTGGGCCTGGCGGACAGCGTCGCTCTCCTCCCGGGCGTGTTTTGCCCGCGCCTCGGCGGCAGCCATGCCATTCTGGGCGTGTTCATAGGCCTGGCGTGCCTGTTCCAACTGCCTGGCACCGGACTCCTGGCCGCGGAACAGCTGTTCCAGCCGCTCCGTAGCCGCTTCAATAGACTCCTGCAGACGGGTCCGCTCCGCGGTTCCCCGCTCCAGCTCGTCCCGGTCGCTGGCCATGCGGCGTTCCAGGTCCCGGGCCTGGTGTTCCAGGTCGCCGATACTCCGCAGGCTGGCCTCGCGCTGTTCCGTCAGGGTCGCCACCTGAACCCGGATGCCGGTAACCCGTTCCCGTACCGCGGCCAGGGTGCCGCGGCAGGCATCCAGTTCATCTCTGAATCGGTTGACCTCCTGATCCAGAGCCTGGGAGGTTTCACCCAGCGCGGACACCCTCTGGCGGCTCAGGCGCAGCTCCGCCTCCAGGGCCTCCCGCTCCTCGTTCAGCGTCTCGGTCTCCAGGGCCTGCACGTCCCGGCGCTCCTCGGTGCGGGCGATCTCGTCGCGCGCCCGTTGCAGATCCTTGACCAGGCCGGCCAACTTCAGCTCTGCCTGGTGCAGCAGTGCGGAAGTACCCTTCAGCTCCTCGGCCACCTCCCGGGCACAATGCCGCACCTGGTCCCGTTCAGCCTCGATCTCCGCCACCTGAAGCTCCAGACCGCCCACCCGCTCTTCCAGTTCCCGGATCTCGCGTTTCTTGTGGATGATTCCCGTGCGGACCTGCTCGCTGGAACCGCCGCTGACAATCCCCCCCTGACTGACCATGTCACCGTCACGGGTGACGAAGGCGAGAGCGGGATGGATTCTGGCCAGCTCAAGCGCCCTGTCCAGGGCGTCGGTCAACATGACTCCGCCCAGGATGTGGCGGATCAGCCCGGCATGGGGACCGGTCACCTGGACCAGTTCCCCCAGGGGACGAGCCTGATCCACCGTCACCGGAGACGTTTCCTCCATAACAAGCGGCAGGGCCAGACCTGCCCGCCCGGCATTATCGTTCTTGAGGAACTCCAGGGCCACCAAAGCGTCCCGTTCGTCGCGGCAGAGGACGCACTGGAGACGATCAGTCAGGGCCGCCTCCAGGGCTGCCTCAAACTCCGGGGGGGCGCTGACCTGGTCGGCCAGCATGCCGCTGAAGCGCGGACGCAACTCAGGGGACTGCATCAATGCCCTGACCCCCTGATCGTAGCCGGCAAACTGCGCTTCCAGCTCCCGCAGGGAGTGCAGGCGCGACGAGGCGCGGCTCACCTCATCGCGTCGCTTCTGCCACCCCTCCTCCAGGGCCGGCAGGCGTTCTTTCAGCTCCTGCTCCCGTCGGCGCAGGCCGGACAGCTCCGCCTGGAGTTCTTCCCGTTCTTGTTCTCCGGACGAGATTTCAGTGACGAGCTGCTGCACTTGGCGGTTAGCCAGTTCATACCGCTCCGCCAGATGAACCCCTTCCCGGATCTGGCGCTCCAGCCGTTCTCCCAGGGAGGTCAGGCGTTTCTGGGCGTTTTCGGCGCGATTCCTGAACTGGGCCGTTTCGGACAGCACCGTAAAGAGCTCCTTCCGTCGCACCTCCAGGAGCCGTGACAGCTCCTGTTCGCCCTGCTGCTGCCGGACCAGGTCCTCCTCTTCCCGCACGAGCAGTGCCCGCAGTTCCTCGGACTCGTCGATTGACGAGTCCCGGCGCTGCTCCAACGCCTCCCGCCGGGTAGAACATTCCCGCTGGCGCGCCGCAAGCTCGCTTGCCTCCGACTCCAGGCGGCTCAGGCGGCCGGTCAGGCTGGAAAGTTCCCGACGCTGGAATTCCAGCGTGTTTTCGGCGGCGCTGAACTCACTCCTGACACGATAGGCCTCCTCCTGGACAGTCGACAGCCCCTTTTCCGCCTCCACCAAGGCAAGACGCGCCTCTTCGACGCAGGATTCGGAGAGGGCGGTTTCGGAAAAAGCGCAGCGGATGCGCTCGTTGAGCGCGGCCTGCTCGGATTCCGTCAACCGGTGCTGCTCCAGCGCGGAGCGATACTCATGGGCAGTGAAGAAGAGCTCGATCTCCCGCAGTTCGTCGCGGAACTCGCGGAACTTCTCGGCCTTCTTCGCCTGTCGTTGCAGCGACGCCAGCTGCCGCCTGATCTCACCCAGCACATCTGCCAGTCGGGCCAGATTATGCCTGGTCCCTTCGATTTTCTTCAGGGCCTGCTGCTTGCGGGACTTGAACTTGGTCACGCCGGCCGCTTCCTCGATCAGGAAGCGCCGCTCCTCGGGCCGCGAATGCAGGATCATGCCGATCTTGCCCTGTTCGATGATGGAATAGGCCTTGGTACCGACACCGGTATCCATGAACAGTTCGGTGATATCCATCAGGCGGCAGGGAGTCCTGTTGATCAGGTAATCACTTTCGCCGTCCCGAAAGAGACGTCGGGTAAGCTGAACCTCGGCATATTCCAGGTATTTTGCCGGCGCACGACCGTCCTCGGTGGAAAAGACCAGCGACACCTCGGCCATTCCCAGGGCCTTGCGGGTTTCACTGCCGGCGAAGATCACGTCTTCCATGGCTTTGCCGCGCAGGTTCTTGGCCGACTGTTCTCCCATACACCAGCGGATGGCATCCACGATGTTGGACTTGCCGCAGCCATTGGGACCGACCACGCCGGTCACCGGCTGCTGGAAATCCAGCACGACCCGGTCGGCGAACGATTTGAAACCGCAGATTTCCAGCCGTTTTATCTTCATGAATCAGGTACATTAGCAGAGCAGGGGAAAGCCTGTCCAGCGGGATGTTGCGGCCATCCGTTGACCGGAGAACGTGGGGCGTCAGAGTTCCAGGGTATAGCCGACATGGGCTGGATGGAACTGCGCGGGCAAATCCCGCCATAGACGCGCAGAAGTACGGAAACCGGTGCAGTGGCTGGCGGCAAGCTTACGGATTCGGTACCGCTTCAACGCCTCTACGGTGGCATCCAGCTGTTCGGTAGTACAAAATCCCAGATGCGTTCCGCCAATGACCGCGAAGACATCATCCCTTCCGGTGCAGTGCCTGACCCATTCCAGGGTATTGATCAGTCCGGCATGACAGCAGCCCAGCAGAATCACCAGCCCCCGCCTGCTCTCCAGGATCAGCGACTGGTCGTCAGACACGCTGTCCGGCCGCAGGCCGGCGCGATCGAGGAACATGCCCCGATCGCCGGTCTCGAACAACGTCAGACGCGGCACTTCACCGGTAAGGTAGATTCCCTCCGCAACAGGACGGAACTCCGTGGAGAGGTTGAACCGTGCTCCCGCCTCTTCCAGTTCCCGCCGGTCGTGGGGAATGCCGATGGGGATACATTCGCCGTCGTCCCTGAGGCGGAAACGCGGCGAGAAAACGCCCGGGTGGGCCCAGACGGACAGGGGGCCGTACTGCCTGAGCAGCGGCAACAGTCCGCCGCAGTGATCGTGGTGGCCATGGGAGAGGATCACCGTCCGGACTGGGTCCAGGGAACGGTTCATGCGCCGGGCATTATGCAGCAGGGTGGCCCCCTGGCCGGTATCGAACAGAAGCGGCGGCCTTCCGGACGCTTCGACCAGGGCCGAGAAGCCGTGTTCGCCCAGGGTTCCCGAGATCGGGCCAACGCCGTTTTCGCACAGTATGGTGATGCGCACGGTCACCGTCGACCTCCGGTCGCTGTGATCCGATGCCCTCGCATCGCTGAGCAAAGGCCCCTTCTCACGGTCCCACGCTGTGGGAAAACAGGTTAATGACAACGACGCCGCTGACGATCAGCCCGATACCGACCAGAGCGGGCAGATCCAGCAACTGACGATGGAAAACCGCCGCAATGGCCGTGATCAGCACCGTGCCGACACCGGACCAGATGGCATAGGTAATGCCGATGGGCAGAAAGCGCAGGCTTAAGGTCATGAAGTAAAACGCCGCCGCGTAACCCGCCACCACGACAAGGCTGGGTACAAGCCTGCTGAATTCAGCGGTGGATTTGAGGGTGCTTGTGGCGATCACTTCCGACAGAATCGCCAGCCCCAGATACAGGTATGCCATGTTCACGTACGGGTCTCCCCCCGGACTGGAGACAACGCCCCAGGCGGCGTCTGGCGGATAGTACATGATTGCACCGATGAGGGAAACAACGAAAAAGCCGGAAAACGCGTGGCGCTTTCCGGCTCGAATGGTACGTCTGTAACCCCAGGCTACTTGACGATGATGAATTCAGCCCTTCTGTTTTTGGCCCAGGCTTCTTCGGTGTGGCCGTCCAGAGCAGGCTTCTCTTCGCCGTAGCTGACGGTGGAGAGGCGCTTGGCCGGAACGCCCAGGGTCAGCAGGTACTGCAGCGCCGACTTGGCGCGCCGTTCACCCAGCGCCATGTTGTACTCGGCCGAGCCGCGCTCGTCGCAATGCCCCTCGATTTTGACGCTGGCTTCGGTGTTGGTCTTCAGCAGGATGTCGGCGTTCTTGGAGAGAGCGTCACGGGCATCCTGGCGCAGATCGGACTTGTCAAAGTCGAAATACGCAGTTTCAAATGCGGTGGCAACGGCAGCCTCTGGCTCAGCCTTGGCAGGTTCCTCGACCTTGGGAGCCTCAACGGGGGCTGCCGGTGCTTCGGGCTGGGCCACCTCAACCTTGGGAGTCTCGGCAGGCGCCACAACCGGTTCCTCCGCCTTCACTACTTCCTTGTTCGCGCACCCGGCAGCCATGAGCGCCGCCATGGCCAGCATTGCCAACAGTGTCATCATTCCACGTTTCATTGCTCGTCTCCTTTTTACCACTATGAAATAAACCGCCTGAAAGGCAAAAACATGTGGAGAAAGTATACCTCATGAAGATCGTTTTGCAATCGCAAATTGAAACCTGTCCGTTAAATACACCGAACGTACTGCACCGAACCGTGAACAGCCGGATGGATCAGCGCGGCTGCCAGGCAGGCTGGGTGCTGCGTCCACCGGTGGTGCTGACGCGGGTCTCTCCCGATCCGTCGGCCCGCATGACGTAGATGGCATCGCCCCCTCCCCGTTTGCCGCTGAACGCAATCAAGCGACCGTCCGGCGACCAGGCCGGATTTTCGCTGCTGCCGCTGCTGGTCAACGGGGTATCGCCGCTGCCGTCCGCATTGATCACGTGGATCTGGAACCCCCCCCCCTCCATGCGGGCATAGGCGATCCTGTCCCCTTTGGGGGACCAGCGCGGATTGACTTTGTAGCCGCCGTTGGTGGTCAGGCGCCGGACTCCGCTCCCATCGGCGTTCATGACAAAGATCTGCGGTTTGCCGAGGCGATCGGAGACAAAGGCGATGCGTGAGCCATCAGGCGACCAGCTGGGGGAAACCTCGATGGCCGGATGGGAGGTCAACCGGACCGGGCCGGAGCCGTCCCTGGCAATGGTATAGATTTCGGAGTTACCGTCCTTGCTGAGCGCCAGGGCGATACGCGATCCGTCGGGCGACCAGGCCCCGGTAATATTCAGACCTTCACGCGTGGAGACCGGCACCTCCGCCGGGCTGGAGAGGGGCCGTCGATACAGATCGGGATTGTGCCGCTTATAGGAGGTAAAGATGATCTCGCGGCCATTGGGCGAGAAGTCGGGATTGAGATTGATGGAACCATTTCTGGTCAACTGACGGACATCATGACCGTCCCAGTCCATGACGGCGATCTCCTTGTTGCCGCCTTGGGTGGTGACGAAGGCGATATGGGTGGTAAAACACCCCCGCTCCCCGGTCATGGCCAGCAGGATCTCGTCGGCAAAGGTGTGGGCGAACCGGCGCAGGTCCTTTACCCTGCCCAGAAAGCGCCGGGCGGTCATCATCTTGCGGTTGGGCACGTCGAAGAGCCGGAACTCAACCGTCAGGTCGTCCCCCCTGACACTGTATTCACCCCGCACCAGCAGGTCGTATCCCCCCTTCAGCCAGGGGTTGAAGTCGGTTTCGGTGAAGAACAGGCCGCCGGAGAGATCAAGCTGTTCCTTGATTTCCGCCATGCAGACGCCTGACATGTTCATGTCAAAGGCAATCACTTCTCCCATCTCCCGGGCCATTTCAGGGAGCGAGGACGGCCCCTGGCTTCGAGGAACGTCAACAGCCATCCTGAGCCGGCGGTTGCCCGGAGCGGTGATCTCGATATAGCCGTTATCCGCCCAGGATACGGCCGGCAGCGTCAGGGACAGCACGAGCAGGATCAGAAGAGTTCTCATCATGGCGGTTGTATCAACTTTCATTGTCTGCTGTTGGAGATGCCCTGGGGCCTGAATTTGAAAACTCCTTCAAAGCCTTTCCCGGCGGGGGGCGGAGGAAACTTCTCACTGGCCCTGTCTATGGCGGCGAATACGGAACGCTCAAAGGTCAAATCACCACTGCTCCGCTCGATCTTCTTTCGGGCCAGCCTGCCGCTGGAATCCAGGGAGATGCGCACAACAACTTCGGGTGCGCTGCTGGTGTAGCTGATGGTGTCCCGAAAGGCGTCCTTCAGGCGCGACTGGATGTAGGCGACGTAATCACTGCCCGCCTCGCGGCCCGTACCGTCGGGCATGCCCGACCTGCCGCTACCGCTGCCGCCGGACGCCACCTTACGCCGCAAACGTTCCAGGGCCGCCTCGTGCTGACCGGCAGCGACCTTTTCCTTCAGCCGGGAGAAGCTCTTATCAAAGGATCCGGAATCCATGTCCGGCCTGGTACGGAGAACAGGCTTCACCGGTTTGTCCTCTTTTCCGCTGTCAGCCGGCTTCCGTTGCGTCGGTGGAGGGACGGCCATGGGCTGTTCTTCAACCCCCGGAAGAGGGGGAGCCGCCTCGGCCGCATCGCCCTGCTGGGTGGGGCTGCCGGCACGGGGCGAAGCGACCGGCAGATTGACGACATCGACGTAGTAGGTTTCCTGCTGAACCAGGGGAGGAGGCGCCATTGTCTGCCACCATACCAGCACCGCGCCGCACAGGATATGACAGACAATGGAAGCGCACAGACTGGCGCCAAACGCCCTATCGGATGTGACCCGTCTGACCGTCATTACTTCCGTGCCGGCTCCGTCACCATTCCCAGGCGTTCGATGCCGGCACCCTTGATGTCGGCCA
>CAZIUE010000012.1:0-143982 GCA_964542535.1 uncultured Pelobacter sp.
TGTCGATGATCTTATCCATGTAGTTTCCTGTCTCCCCAATGAAAATAGTGGTGCTCTACTGCTCCCTTGGCTAAAAATCACAATTAAACCAAATAGTCAAGCCATTTATCCAGGGCAGCGCACCCCGAAAGCAGCTAACGGCACGGACCGGCTTGTTTTTAGTCAAACTAAAAAACAGCTTCCTGCCGATCTTCGAATACGTCCCTGTCTCGGGGAAGCGGCTGACCTCCGCCGCAATGCCCCTTCAGCATCGGGCGGCGGAGATTCGCCCCTTGCCATCCCGCCCAAAACAATGCACAATGTCGCAATTTTTCAACAGGGGGCACGATCCATGGCACTGCGCGTCTACAACACCCTCACCGGTGAGAAGGATGTCTTCGTTCCGCTTACGCCCGGCAAGGCAGGCATGTACGTCTGCGGCGTCACCGTCTACGACTACTGCCACATCGGCCATGCCCGGGCCAACGTGGTCTTCGACGTGATCTACCGCTATCTGGGGTACAGCGGCTACGACGTTACCTACGTGCGCAACTTCACCGATATCGACGACAAGATTATCAACCGCGCCAACCAGGAGGGGGTCGATTACGCGACCATCAGCGAACGCTACATCGAGGCGTTCAACCAGGACATGGCCCGCCTGGGGCTGGCCAGGCCGACCGTGGAACCCCGGGCCACCGACCATATGGCCGGAATCATCAGGGTCATCGAGACCCTGATCGCCAAGGGACACGCCTACGAGGCTAACGGCGACGTGTACTACGCGGTGGAGAGCTTTCCCGGCTACCTGAAGCTGTCCGGCCGGAACTTGGAGGAGATGCAGGCCGGCGCCCGGGTCGAGGTGGATGACCGCAAACGCAACCCCATGGACTTCGCCCTCTGGAAGGCATCCAAGCCGGGGGAGCCGAGTTGGAACTCCCCTTGGGGCCAGGGGCGGCCGGGATGGCACATCGAGTGCTCCGCCATGAGCATGGAATACCTGGGTACCACCTTCGACATCCATGGCGGCGGCAAGGACCTGGTCTTCCCGCACCACGAAAACGAGATCGCCCAGTCCGAGGCGGCCAACGGCTGCCAGTTCGTCCGCTACTGGCTGCACAACGGCTTCGTCAACATCAACTCGGAGAAGATGAGCAAATCACTGGGCAACTTCTTCACCATCCGCCAGGTGCTGGAGCAGTACGACCCGGAAACCCTGCGCTTCTTCATCCTCTCGGCCCACTACCGTTCCCCCATCGACTTTTCCGACCAGAACCTGAACGAGGCCCGGGCCGGCCTGGAGCGGATCTACTCCTGCCTGGCCGCCCTGGATGGGGCGCTGGAGGGGAAGAGCATCCCCGATGACCACCAGGGGGAAGCCCCCCTCTCCCCTGCCGGCGAGGAACTGCGGGAGAAGCTTCAGTCGCTGGTACCGCGCTTCAGGGAGGCGATGGATGACGACTTCAACACCGCCCTGGCCCTGGGGATACTGTTCGAGACCGTTCGGTCCGGCAACCGGTTCATGGCGGAAGGCGACGACCCGTGCCCGGCATCCCTGGCACTGCTGGCCCGGATGCGCCGCCTGTTCGCCGAAACCGGCGCCGTGCTGGGGCTGTTCACCAGTCGGCCCGCTGCATGGCTGGAATCCATCAGGGCCGCCAAAACCGGCCAGATGGAGATAAGCCCCGCCGAAATCGAGCAGCTGATCGCCGAGCGGGCAGCCGCGCGCAAGGACAGGGATTTCAAGCGCGGCGACGAGATCCGGGACCTGCTGCTGGAGAAGGGAATCCTGCTCCTGGACTCCCCTCAGGGGACAACCTGGAACGTCAAGTAATCCCGCCTCCACACGTGCCTGCCGCGAACCATCCGCGCGGCCCGGCCCCTCCGGCCGGGCCGCGGCCATTTCTCCGCCCCACGCCTTGAAGCTCCGGAAATCTCTGCTATAGTCATGCCCATTGACTCTATACGGTAACGGGGCACCACGTGGATTGGCAATGCTGCTGGAACAGGGACACCATCGGGAGAGACGACTGCCCGAACATCAACGAGGGGGATGAAGCCCTGCTTGTGTCCCGCCAGCGTCGCATCCTGGAGAAATGCTGCGACTGTCCACGCTTCAGGGAAGACTTGCAGCGTCTCCGCGAGAGCGATCACCTCCTAGCCCCGGTCATCCTTACCCTGTACGGCGCCCACCAGCGCCAGAAATCCCAGATCGACTCCCTGGTCAGTTTCCTGGACAACAAAACCCTGGAGATCCGCTTTCTCCACGAACTGGGCTCGGTCCTGCAAAGTTCCATGGACCTGGAAGAGGTTCTCTCCGTTGCCCTGACCGCCATTACCGCAGGCAAGGGGTTCGGCATGAACCGTGCCTTCCTGCTGATCATCGACCGCGAACAGGGGCTGCTCCAGGGGCATCTCGCAATCGGACCGCGTAGCTACGAAGAGGCGAACCAGACCTGGGAGGAGATTTCCCGCAACGACCTGGACCTGCAGGGGCTGGCCCAGAATTTCCGCGCCACCAAACTCAACTCCGAGCGGGCCAAGTTTCACGACATCCTGGAACGGCTCACCGTTCCCCTCTCCAACAGCGACCATCCCCTGATCACCGCCCTGAATGGCACGCAGCCGGTCCTGGTGGAGGGCGCCTTCAGCAGTCCCGACACCTCCGCCGAGATCGCGCGCCTGCTGGGGGTCGACACTTTCCTGTTGCTGCCGCTGGTCAGCCGCAACCGCCGGGTCGGCATGCTGATCGTCGATAACTGCATCACCCACCGCCGCATCACCGAAGAGGACATGCGCTCCATTGAAAACTTCACCTTCCCGGTGGCCTTCGCCATCGAGCGGGCCTCCCTGTACGAACGGCTGCAGGTGGAGTTGAGCCGCGTCACCGAGGCGGGCAACAAGCTGAAGGAGCAGCAGGAGCTGATCGTCAGGATGGAAAAGATGGCCCTGGTGGGGCGGATCACGTCCAGCATCGCCCATTCCATCCGGAATCCGCTGATGGTCATCGGCGGCTTTGCCCGCTCGATCCTCAAGAGCACCCCCGAGGCTGATCCAAAGCGGAGCTTCATCGAGTCCATCGTGGGGGAGGCGCGCCACCTGGAGGATGTACTGGACGAGATCCTCAATTACTCCGACTCCCTCTATCCAACCAGGGATTTCTGGGACGTTAACCAGCTGCTGGAGGCAGTGCTGCGGGAGGTCCAGGATTTCCTGCTGGAGCGCGACTGCATCTGCCGGTTCGAGCCCGAGGAGGGGCTGCCCCTGGCCTGCATTGATTTCAAGCAGGTGGCCTACTGTGTCCGCACCCTGATCATGGACAGCCTGGAGGGGCGTGAGCGGCAGACGCTCTCCCTGCGAGCCTTCCCACGCAATGACGGCATCCACCTGACGATCACCGACCAGGAACGAAGCGCCACCCCCGAAGACCTGGATGCGCTCCTGACTCCCTTCGCCATAACCCACACCATGGGATCGGGACTGGGCCTGGCCCTCTGCCGCACCATGCTGGATAAGCAGAATATCCCCTTCATCGTTGCCGCGCCCCCCTCGGGCGGCGTCAGCTTTACGATCATACTTCCCACCGAAAAGGAGAGCAGCCATGAGCAGGCTCCTGGTAGTTGACGACGAGGCAAATATACGCATCCTGTACGCGGAAGAGCTGGCGGAGGAGGGGTACGAGGTGGTCACCGCCGCCACTACGGCCGAGGCCATAGAGAAACTGCACCAGTCCCCCTTCGATCTGGTGGTTCTGGACATAAAGCTGAAGAACGAAAACGGCATCGAGCTGCTGCAGAAGCTGGTGCGCGAGCGCCATGAGATGCCGGTGATCCTCTGCTCAGCCTTCTCTTGCTACAAGGACGACTTTTCCGCCTGGCTGGCGGACGGTTACGTCGTCAAATCCGGCGATCTGACCGAGCTGAAACAGGAGATCGATCGGGTCCTGGCCAAGAAGGCCCATAAACTCAGAGTCGGACTGTAACCGCCCCCGGGAAGAAACCGACACCCACTTCACCGCAAGGAGCCACCCTTTATGAAAGCCGTCATCATGGCCGGCGGATTCGGCACCCGCATCCAGCCGCTCACCAGCAGTATTCCCAAGCCGATGATCCCCCTCTTCAACCGCCCGATCATGCTCCACATCGTGGAGCTGCTCAAGAAGCACGACATTACCGAGCTGGTCATGCTGCTCTATCACCAGCCGGAAGTGATCAAGAAGTTCTTCCGCGACGGCTCCGATTTCGGGGTCAAGATCACCTATGTGATTCCGTTGCAGGATATGGGCACGGCCGGGGCGGTCAAGGCAGCCGAGAAATACCTGAACGAACGGTTCCTGGTGATCAGCGGCGACCTGCTGACCGACTTCAACCTGCGGAAAGTCATCAATTTCCACAATGACAACAAGGCCATGGCCACCATCACCCTGACCTCGGTCAAGGACCCGCTCCAGTTCGGAGTGGTGATCACCGACAAAGAAAAGCGCATCACCCAGTTCCTGGAAAAACCGGGGTGGGGCGAGGTGATTTCCGACACCATCAACACCGGCATCTACGTCCTGGAGCCGGAAATTTTCACGTATATCCCCGAGGGAGAGAACTTCGACTTCTCACAGGACCTCTTCCCCACCATGCTGGCCAACAACGACCCCCTGTTCGGCTTCCCGGCCAAGGGATACTGGCGGGATATCGGCAACACCGACTCCTACCGCGAGGCCTACCACGACATCTTCAAAGGCAGGGTCAACCTGAAAATCGACGAGCCCAAGCTGGACTTCGTGGGCAAGGACCTGCGCATCGCCGGCGACGTGACCCTGGCCGACCCATCGGGGCTGGAGGGGACCGTGGTGGTGGGGGACAACAGCCAGATCCAGCGCGGCGTGCAGATCAAGGACTCGGTCATCGGCCGTAACTGCACCATCGAACAGGGGGCCAGGCTGAACCGCTGCGTGATCTGGGACAACGCCTACGTCAAGAAGGGGGCACGCATCAACGACAGCGTGATCTGCTCCAACGTGCTGGTGGGCCAGGGAGCGCTGCTGGAGGAGGGAGTCATCGTCGCCGACGAGACCTCCATCGGCGACGAGTCGGTCATCAGGCGGGACGTGAAGATCTGGCCGCGCAAGGTGGTGGAGCCGGGCTCCATCGTCACCGCCAACCTGATCTGGGGCGAGAAGTGGCGCAAGTTGCTCTTCGAAGGTGCCGTCGTCAGGGGGCTTGCCAACGTGGAACTGACCCCGGAATTCGTGGCCAAACTGGGGTGCGCCTACGGCACCATGCTCCCCAAGGGGAGTTTCGTCCTGGGAGGGCGCGATTCCAGCCGGGTTACGCGCATGCTCAAGCGCTGCTTCATGGGGGGAATCCTTTCCACCGGGGTCAACGTGCGCGACCTGAAACTGGCGCCCCAGCCCATGCTGCGCTACAAACTGAAGACCTTCGGCGAGGTGGGGGGATTCCATTTCCGCCAGGCCCAGGATGATCCGGCGGCCCTGGAAATCGTGTTCATGGACGGCGACGGTCTGGACTTCTCCAGCGCCATGGCCAAGAACGTGGAGCGTATCTTTTTCAAGGAGAACTTCCGCCGCGCCCACCACACCGAACCGGGGGCCATCACCGACATCAACAACGTGGCCGATTACTACCGCGAGGGATTCCTGCGGGCCCTGGACCGGGAGCTGCTCAAGAAGGCCGCCTGGACGGTGGTGATCGACTTTAACCACTCCGCCGCCAGCCAGATCCTGCCCCAGATCCTTAACGATCTGGGCTGCTACGTCATCGCCCTGAACGCCTACGTGGACGAGGGGCGCGGCTCCGTGAGGGAGATGGACCGCCAGTCAGCCCTCGAACAGCTCTCCAAGATCGTCTCTTCCGTGGGGGCGCAGGCCGGCTTCTGGCTTGATCCCACGGCGGAGGCGATCACCCTGCTGGACGAAACCGGTCACATCCTGAGCGGCATAGAGCTGTTGTCCCTGTTCGCCTCCCTGACCATGAAGGGCAGCCGGCGGGGGGTGATCGCCGTGCCGGTACAGGCCCCGTCGATCATCGAGCAGATGGCCGTCCCCAACCGCATCCAGGTCAGCCGCACCAAGAGCGGCGAACGGGCCATGCTGGAGGCGGCCGGTTCCAGCGAGGTGATCCTGGCCGGCTCCACCGACGGCCGCTTCGCCCTGCCGCTCTTCCAGTCATCCTTCGACGGCATGTTCGCCATCGCCCGGTTGATCGAACTGGCGGCCGCCGCCGGCCAGCCGCTCTCCAGGGCCCTGGCCGAAATCCCCGACTGCGCCTACCTGAGCGGCAGCGTCCCCTGTCCCTGGGAGATGAAGGGGGGCATCATGCGCAAGATGAGCGAGGACAGTCTGGACAGAGAGGCCACCTTCATCGACGGGATCAAAGTTCATTTCGGCGATGAGTGGGTACTGCTGCTGCCGGACCAGCACAGCCACTACATTCACATCGTGGCCGAGGGAAAGGACCACAAATCAGCCCAGCGGCTGCTGAGCGACTACCAGAAGAAGGTGGAAAACTGGAAAAAGGAGCTGGAATAGAGGCACGTTAACCTCACATCGGCACGTCGTCTCACGCAAAGGCACCAAGACGCAAAGAAAATCAACGAGATATGTCATCGACACCTCATCACGGGGGTGAAGGGATCTGTTGTGGACAGGTCATAGGTTTCTTGGCGGACTTTGCGCCTTTGCATGGGCAACCGCATTTTTCCAGCGTTGTCCGGTTTGGTCTTTGCAATGGCCTGGGATTCCCTCCCCTTCAAGGGGAGGGATAGGGTGGGGATGGGTTTAAGGGGGCAGGACCCCTGAAAAACAAACCCCAACCCCCTCCTGACCTCCCCCTTGAAGGGGAGGAACAAAGGATGCAAGAACCTAACCGGACACTACTGACATTTTTCAGGCTTTATCCCCGGCAAGGAGCAGCAGCGCATGTCAATCCCACTCGACGTGGTCATCCTGTGGCACATGCACCAGCCATACTACAAGGATCCGGTCAAAAACGCCTACGCGCTCCCGTGGACCTATCTGCACGCGGTCAAGGACTACTTCGACATGCCGGCTATCGTGGAGGATACTCCCGGGGCACGGGCCGTGTTCAACCTGGTCCCGTCGCTGATCGAACAGATCCTGGACTACGCCGCCGGCACGGCCGCGGACCGTTTCCTGGAGATGGGCACGGCCGCCCCGGCGGACCTGCCCGAGGATGACCGCATCTTCCTGCTGGAAAACTTCTTTTCCGCCAACCGCCAGCGCATGATCGAGCCGAACCGCCGCTACCTTGAGCTGCTTTACATGGCCGGTGAGGGAAAACCGGGCAGTGCCCGCGACCGGATGCGGCACTTCAGCGACCAGGACCTCCTGGACTTGCAGGTCTGCTTCTTCCTGGCCTGGACCGGCGAGGCGGCCCGCCGCCGTTATCCCGCCTTCGGCGAGCTGATCGCCAAGGGGGAGGGCTACACCCCGGCCGACAAGGAGTTGCTCTTCGCCACCCAACGGGAGGTGGTCCGGGCCATTATTCCCCTCTACAAAAAGCTCCACGACCAGGGAGACGTCGAGCTGGCGGTTTCCCCCTACTATCACCCGATTCTGCCGCTTTTGTGCGATTCCCGCATCGCCCAAAGCGCCCTGCCGCGCATCGCGATCCCCCAGCCGCACTTCCTCTGTCCCGAAGATGCCCGGACCCAGATACGCCGCGGTATCGACTATTTCACGACCGTGTTCGGCTTCTCCCCCCAGGGCATGTGGCCGTCGGAAGGGTCCATCAGCAACCAGGCCCTGGAAATCATCGCCGAGTGCGGGCTTTCATGGGTCGCCTCGGACGAAGAGCTGCTGGCAAAAAGCCTGGAGCGAGGGCTGGGCGATCACAAGGAACGGCTGTACCGCCCCTGGCGTTTCTCCAGCAGCAAGGGCGACCTGGGGATCTTCTTCCGCGACCATCACCTGTCGGACCTGATCGGGTTCACTTACTCTTCCTGGGACCCCGGCCGGGCCGCCGACGACCTCTGCTGCCGGCTTACGGCCATCAGGGAGCGCATCGGCGGCGAGGGTCGCGTCATCCCGATCATTCTGGACGGCGAAAATGCCTGGGAATACTACGCCGGCAACGGCTACGACTTCCTGCGCACGATGTACGCGGGCATCGCGGGTTCACCCGGCCTGAACCTAACCACCTGCTCGGACGTGCTGGCCACCACCAGCTTCAGCGGGAACCTGCACGCCATCCACCCCGGCTCCTGGATCAACGCCAACTTCGGCATCTGGATCGGCCATCCTGAGGAAAACCTGGCCTGGGAGCTGCTGGCACGAACGCGGGAAACCGCCGTCAACCACAACCCGGACGTTGCCGCCATCCTCTCCGGCACGAGCCCCGCTGGTGACCAAGGAGAGCCCGCTGAAAAGATCTGCCGCTCCCTCTTTGCCGCCGAGGGGAGCGACTGGTTCTGGTGGTACGGTGACGATCACTTTTCCCCCCACAGCGACCGATTCGACCGGCTGTTCCGCCAACACCTGATGAACGTCCATCACCTGCTGGGGCTGGACCCTCCCAGCCGGCTGCTGGAGCCGATCAAGAAGAAGAGCCCTGCGGGACTGATCCGCGAACCGGCCGCCTTCATCACCCCGGACATCAACGGCCGGGTCAGCGACTACTTCGAGTGGCTGGCCGCCGGACTCTACGACCTGACCCGCCAGGGATCGGCCATGCACTCTTCGGACCGCATGCTGCAGAGCCTGTACTACGGCTACAACCGCACCTCGTTTTTCTTCCGTATCGACGGCATCCAGGAGCTCTCCCGCCTGCTCAGGGAGATGGATGTTCTCAACCTGCACCTGATCTTTGACCGCGAGTACCGCCTCCCCATGCAAATCAGCTGCGACGAGGGGCTCCTGCTGGTCAGGGAGAGCAACCTGTGGGTGCCTACCCGTGGTCATTGCCGATGGAAGGTGGCCAGGACCTGCGAGATCAGCATCCCCCTGGAGGTGCTCGGACTCCCCCCCCGGAGCAAGCTCTTCGCCTCCCTGTCACTGGTGCGAGACAGCGAGGAGATCGGCAGATGGCCTTCGGACGCACCGCTGATGCTCTACTACGCCGGACCGGAAATCGAACTGGATAACTGGCTCATTTAATTCGGAGACGCGGAACCGGGGACCAGTACAGGCTTTTGATGTTACCGGTTCCCAGCCCCCCGTCCCCGGTCACTGCTTTTCAGGAGGAACCATGTCGGAACTGCGCTGGGATCCGTTGAAACTGCACTGGGTAATCATCGCCACCGAGCGGGGCCGTCGGCCGAGGGACTTTCTGGTCGAGCGGGAGCATGATGCCATGACCTCCTGCCCCTTCTGCTACGGCAACGAAGACAAGACGCCGCCGGAGATCTTTGCCATACGCCCCAGCGGCATGCCCAACGCCGCCAACTGGCGCGTGCGGGTCATCCCCAACAAGTATCCGGCCTTGAGGGTTGAGGGGCAACCGGACAGCCGCGGCTACGGACTGTACGACGTGATGAACGGCATCGGCGCCCATGAGGTGATCATCGAGACCCCGGACCACAACCGCTCCATGGCCGACCTGGCGGCAAGCGAGATCAGTGATGTCCTCAAGGCCTACCGCGCCCGCTACCTGGACCTGCGCAAGGATTTCCGCCTGCGCTACATGGTGATCTTCAAGAACCACGGCCTGCGGGCCGGCGCGACCCTGCACCACTCCCACAGCCAGTTAATCGCCGTGCCGCTGCTGCCGCCGGTGGCCTCCACCGAACTGAAGGTTGCCCACACCTATTACGGCTCCAAGGAACGCTGCATCTTCTGCGACATCATTGACTTCGAACTCCGGGAGGGGCAGCGCATCGTGCGGGAATTTCCCAACTACGTGATCATGGCCCCCTACGCATCCAGCTCCCCCTTCGAGCTCAGGCTGTTCCCCAAGCAGCACAGCCATGACTTTGCCCTGATGAACGATGCCCAGCTGTCGGAGCTGGCAACGGCTCTCAAAGACATGCTGCTGCGGGTCAAGGGGGTGCTTCTGGACGCTCCCTACAATTTCATCCTCCACACCGCGCCGCCGCCCCACCGCCGGCCGGGAAAACCGGGGCATTGGGAGTCACTGGAGTTCGACTATCACTGGCACATCGAGCTGGTGCCGCGACTGACCCAGACGGCCGGCTTCGAATGGGGCACCGGCTTCTTCATCAACCCCACCTCGCCGGAGGATGCGGCCCAGTTCCTGCGCGATGCCAACGTGTGACGGTGAGCAGAGCAGTGGTACGCACACAAAAAGGGCGACCCGCGGGGGGGCGCCCTTTTTGTGACGTGGTTTAGCTGCCACATCAATCATTGAATGCTGTCGTGCCTGGAATCCGTGAGTACAAACGGAGGCTACCGCTACAGCGTTATCTCCTCGCCACAGCGCTTGCAGATGAATTCCGCCGCACCCTGGGGGGGAAAAATCATCACATCGCATTTCGGACAGCTCTTAATACTCTCGTCCATATTGGGAAAGCCCTGGTAATAGCTGGCCCAGTCGAGACTCTTGACCCGCTCGATTTCTTCCTCGGTTACCGTGGTATTCATCCGCCTGATGTTGTTCATGCCGTTCACCTCGCGTTCAGTCTGCCCGATTGTGAGTCCTCTATACCACAGGCACCGTTGTTTTAAAACAGGATTGTGGCCATGGCGGATTCCGGGGGGAGCCGGGTCACCAGACCCTTGTCCCGCCCCGTCCCTCCTGCTATCGTAGACGCCATGCACGATCTCCAGATGAAAACCGTTCTCGACCGGCTCTGCGCCAACCGTTCTCCGGCACAGCTGACCAACGACCCGCTCAGTTTCTGCCACCGCTACGGCGATCCCGCCGACCGGGAGGTCGCCGCGGTGATCGCCTCATCCTTCGCCTACGGCGCGGTCGGTATCATCCTGCGCTCGCTGGAGTCGGTTTTCGCCCGGCTCGGACCGTCGCCGCGGCGCTACGTGGAGCGTTTCGATCCGGCACGGGGAGTGCGCGACTTCGCCGGCTTCAAGCACCGCTTCAACGACGGCCGGGACCTGTGCGCCCTGTTGTGGGGCATGCGGCTGATGCTCCAGGAGTCAGGCAGCGTCGAGGCGTTCTTCCTGCGCGGCCATGACAGGGACGCCCCGGATGTGACCGAATCCCTGAACCGCTACTGCGCCGCGGTCCTGGCACTGGATTATTGGCCGGTTTTCGGCCGTCACGACATGCCACGGGACTCCTCCTTCCCGTTTCTGTTTCCCGCACCCCGCTCGGGGAGCGCCTGCAAGCGGCTCTGCATGTTCCTGCGCTGGGTGGCGCGGCCGGACGACGGCATCGATCTCGGCCTCTGGCCCGGCCTGTCCCCCTCCCAGCTGATCATCCCGGTGGATACCCATATCCGGCGCATCGGCAGGTACCTGGGATTCACCGGACGGAACAGCGCCGACTGGCGGACGGCACGGGAGATAACGGCGGCCCTGCGCCGCTTCGACCCGGACGACCCCATCAGGTACGATTTCGCCTTGGCCCACCTGGGGATTTCCCAGGGATGCACGGGAACCGACCCGGTCGTCTGCGCCTCCTGTCCCATCGCCGCAATCTGTACCGGAAAGAGCGTCATCCCTTCACGACGGAAGGGGGTATGATTTGACACCCACCCCCCTTTCTGATATAGGATTCGTTGTTTCAGGCAGTTCCATGCCGGTTTGCCATGCCGTTCCATCACGTCTGCCAGGGAGTCGCCGATGATAATCCAGTGTGAACAATGCCGGACCAGGTTCAGGCTCGATGATTCCAAGATCAAGGAGAGCGGAGTCAAGGTCCGCTGCGCAAAATGCCGGCACGTCTTCATGGTCACGAAACAGCAGCCTGAGGAGCCGGTGGACACCCTGACGACCCAGCCCCCGGGCACGGCAGAGGGGGAAGCGGTCCCTCCCTGGTCAGCGCCCGAGTCACCCGCGGAAAGCCCCTTTGCCGCTGCCCTGGCACAGGAACAGCAGGAGCACTCCGTGGAGTCGAACGCCTTTGAAGCGCCGAAGGAAGAACAGTCCCAGGTTCCAGCCGGAGATTTTTCCTTTGCTGCCAATCAGGAGAGCGCGCCGTTCGACGCGGAAGCCCCCCCCGCTCCCCGGGAAGAGTTCGACTTCGGCGAGGTGGACTTCAGCCCTCCCACCGAGCAGCCTGCCCTGGCCCAGGAGGCCGACACCCCCGTTCAGGCACGCCAGGAGCCGTCACCCTTCGGAGATGAGTTCGACTTCAGGGAAACAGACAGCGGACAGCAGCCAGTTCCCGAGGAGGAGGAGCAGGCGCCGGCCGCTCCCCGGGAAGAGTTCGACTTCGGCGAGGTGGACTTCGGCTCTCCCACCGAGCAGCCTACCATTGCCCAGGAGGCCGACACCCCCGTTCAGGCACGCCAGGAGCCGTCACCCTTCGGAGACGAGTTCGACTTCAAGGAACCGGACGGCGGACAGCAGCCTGCGCCTGAAGAGCACCGGGAGCCGGCCGCCCCGCATGGCGAGATCGACTTCGGCGACGTGAACTTGGAACCGCCGAACGAACCGCGGCCCGAGGCTCCCATCGGCGCGGAACCGTTCCCGCCCCGACAGGAGGACAACGCTGCCCAGGCCGCCCCTCCCCTGGAGTTTGAATTCGGCCTGCCCGACTCCGCGAACGCACCCCAGAGCCGGACTTCCGCGGAGAACAGCGAGACCGCCCCAACGGGAACGGACAAAGCCGCCATTGCCGATGCATTCGATTTCGCCATGGAACTGCCCACTCCCCCCTCCGGACAGGCCCCCCCCACGGAGAAAGAGACGTTCAGCTTCGACACCCCGGTACAGCCGGCAGCCCCCGCGACTCCCGCCGGAATAGCCGAGCCGGCACCTCCCGCGGAAGCGGCACCGCGGAAGCAGGCGGCAGCCAGTCCGGTGTCGAAACCGGAGACGGCCGACGCCGTCCCGACCACGGCACCGGAAGACGAGTTGCCCCCTCTTTCGATCCCCTCGCGCCGCAAGTCGTCATCCCTGACAAAGGCCCTGCTTGGCCTGCTGCTGCTGGTCATCGTCGGCGCAGCCGCCTTCTACGGCAAGGAACTGTTCCCCAAACTGAAACGGATGATCGTTCCCGAGTCGGGGAGCATCCAGCTCCGCTCGGTCACATCCTCGTTTATCAGGAACACGGCCACCGGCAGCGAACTGCTGGTGATCAGGGGGGAAGCGGTCAACGGCTTCAGCACCCCCCGGGCATCCCTGCGGGTCAAGGGCATGGTCTACGGCGACAAGGACCAGGTGCTGGTGAGCAAGAACGCCTACTGCGGCAACCCCCTGTCCCCCCAGCAGCTGTCAAGCATGCCGCTGGACGCCATCGAGCTGGCCATGGCCAACCAGGTCGGCAGCGGTCTGTCCAACCTGGAGGTCGCCCCCGGCAAGGCGCTCCCCTTCACGATCGTCATCGCCACCCTGCCGGAGGGGGCACGGAACATAGGCGTGACCCCGGCCGGCTCCCAGGCTCTGGGCGACAAACCGCGCTAGCAGGCATCAGCAGGAATACAAAAAAAGGGGGCCGCGGAACGATTCCGCGGCCCCCTTTTTTTACGGCGAACGGCTCAGGCCTGATGCACGATTTCGACCAGCCTGATAGCGAAGGTAAGGTCCATCCCCGCCAGAGGGTGGTTGGCATCCAGGGTGATGGTGGTGTCGGTCACCTCGGTCACCATCACCGGCATGCCGCTGCCGTCACGGGTGACCATTTCCATCTGGTCGCCGGGCTCGGGATCGAGACCATCCGGAAGCTCGCTGCGCTCCACCACCGCCACCAGTTCCTCCGAACGCTGGCCATAGGCTTCATCGGCCACGATCCTGACCCGGGCGCTCTGCCCCGGTTCGAGCCCCACAACCGCCTCCTCGAAGCGGGTCAGCAGGTTCCCCTGGCCGATGACAAACTCCAGCGGTCCCGAGGGCCGGGCTCCGCAGCCGCAGTCGTGATCATCGCAGCCATGTTCGTGATCTCCACAACCGTCCCCGCAGCCGTCGGCACGGGCCGTCTCTTCCCCCTCGGACGTATCAAATATGCTGCCGTCATCCAGCGTCCCGGTGTAATGAACCCGGACCGTATCTCCGCTCTTTGCCTGAGCCATTCGGTGTATCCTCTCCTGATGTGGTTACGGTTCCTCGCCTGCACGCGGGAAACCGGTACGGGGTGTACAAAAATGCCACGAGGCGCCGGGCTTGGTTCTCCGTGACCTTGTGGCAACGTGACGTAATCAATGTCTGAAACCGGAATGTCGCTGTTCAGCCGAGCAGCCCCTGGATGCGATCCATGATTCCCTTCGAGTCGTCCGTGACAATGCGCACCCGCTTATGGCGGGATGTGTCCCCCGAGATAATCTCCACCGCGGACTTGGGCACCTTCAGCAGGCTGGCCAGGAATTCACGGCAGAGTTTGTTGGCAGCTCCATCCACCGGTGGCGAGGTCAGCCTGATCTTGAGGGAGTTGTCCAGAAGGCCGCAGATTTCGTTCTTCGAGGCCCGCGGCTGGATGTGGAGACTTAGGACCAGGCCTTTCTCCGTGAGGCTGCAGCAGGACGGCTCAGGACGGTGCATCGCCATCCAGCATGCGGCCATGGAACTCAATGAGACTCCTCAGGCTCGACTCGAACTGGACCTTCTGGCGGCTCACATCCTCGATGCGGGCCTTGAGATCTCCCAGGCGGCGCTCCGACTCGGCCACGATCTTCTCCGCCTTCAACTCGGCCTCGCCGATGATCAGGGCAGCCTCCTTCTGGGCCGCAGCCTTCATCTCCTCGATTACCCGCTGGGCGGCCAGCATGGCCTCGCGCAGATCCTTCTCCTTCTCGGCCATATCCTGGATCTCGCGGGTGTGGCGCGCCTGCTGCTCCTTCAGCTCGTTGTTCTCCCTGACCAGGTTTTCCATCTCGGACGCAACGCTTTGCAGGAAAGCATCCACGTCTTCGGGATCGATCCCTCCCCATAACTTGCCTTTGAACTGCTGCTGCTGAATATCGATCGGGGTGATTTTCATTACTGGTCAACCTCTCAGTTTGAGCGCCATGCTGGTGTCGGTAAGGTAGTAGACGGCCGTGTCCAGCACGGCGATCTGAAACACGTAGATGAGAATGAACGCCACCAGCGGCGAAAAGTCGAGCATGCCGGTGTCGGGCATGTGGCGCCTGATCCTGTTGAGCAACGGGTTGGTCACCCGGTAGATGAAATTGACCAGGGGGTTGTAGGGATCGGCGTTAACCCAGGAGATGATCACGCTTGCCAACAGGATGTACTTGTAGAGGGTCAGCAATCCGTTGGCCAGTTCCATGATCTTGGCCAGGGCCAGAAGTATGTTTGCGATGAGAATCACGGCCGGTGCTCCACTGTCGCGGTGGTGTGTGTAAACGCGGAAACTATGCCTTAAAGCCGGGCCGATGTCAAAGCAGAATCACGGCCGGCCTTGCCCCCGGGGCATCGTTCTGCTATAGTCACTCCCTTCTCCGGTACCCAACCTGTCCCCCTCTTTCCCCCTGGAGCAGCGCCATGCACCCCTGGAACGATTATCTGCACATCGCCGTCGAGGCGGCCCGCAAAGCGGGCAGTTACCAGCGACACCGCTTCGCATCATCGTTCAGTATCGAGCTGAAGGGTGACAAGGACCTGGTGACCGAGGTTGACCGGGAATCGGAGCGCCTGATCGTGGAGCAGGTGCTGGCCCGTTTTCCCGATCACTCCATCCTGGCCGAAGAAGGGAGTTGCCCCCGCGGCGACGCGCCTTTCCGCTGGGTCATCGACCCGCTGGACGGCACGACCAACTTCGCCCACGGCTTTCCCTGGTTCTGCGTCTCCATCGCCCTGGAAGCGGAGGGAGTGCCGATGGTGGGGGTGATCTTCGACCCGATCCACGACGAGCTGTTTACGGCCAGTAAAGGGAACGGCGCCTTCCTGAACGGCCGCCGCCTGCACGTGTCCAGCCGCCCGTCCCTGGATGAGAGCCTGCTGGGTACCGGCTTTCCCTATGACTGCGCCACGGACCCGGTCAACAACTTCGACAACTTCATGGCGTTCCAGCGGGCAGCGCGGGGGATCCGCAGGGTGGGAGCCGCAGCCCTGGATCTGGCGGCAGTGGCGGCCGGACGGCTGGACGGCTTCTGGGAACTGAAGCTCAAGCCGTGGGACGTGGCCGCCGGCGTGCTGCTGGTGCGCGAGGCGGGAGGGATGGTCAGCGGGTTCGACGGATCGGCCTACTCCATCTCCCAGGACCGCATCCTGGCCAGCAACGGCCTGATCCACGATGAGATGGTGGCCATGCTGGGGCGGGTCGCCGGGGAGAGCACGGGATGAACCGCAGAGTCCGAGCCCTGTTGCTGAGCGTCCTGCTCCCCGGACTGGGACAGCTCTTCCTCGGCCGCACCGCCAGGGGAATCACCCTGATCCTGCTGACCAACCTGCTGCTGCTCCTGGCGCTGGCCGTCATGGTCAAGGCCGCGGCACCGGCTCTGGCGGCCCGGTTCTCCTCCGGAACGCCCAACCCGGATCAGGTGCGTGCCGCCCTGGAACAGGTTGCCCCCTACGGACGGGCTCTTCTCGGCGCCTTTGCCCTGCTCTGGGGTATCGCCCTGGCCGATATCTTCCGCGGCGACGCGGCTGCCGGTCGGCGCTGACCGGAACGTCTCCCGCCCGCCTCCTGTTCAACCGGGCGAATCGGTTTGACAAATAAAACCGTGCTGTGAGATAAGGGAATATTTCACGCGCTTTATCACGTGGTTGGCAATTTTCAATTAAGAAGTGGAGCTACCATGATTCATTCGCAGATACTAGGCAGTGGGGGATATTCCCCGGAACGGGTGATTTCCAACGACTATTTCGAACATCTGGTGGACAACGCCGACGAGTGGATCTACACCCGTACCGGAATCCGCGAGCGTCGCTTCGCCCGTGAGGATCAGGCCACATCCGACCTGGCGACCATCGCCGCCCGGAACGCCCTGGCATCCGCCGGCATCGATGCCGGCGAGATCGACTGCATCGTGCTGGGCACGTCCACGCCGGACATGAGCCTCCCCGCCACCGCCTGCATCGTGCAGCACAACATCGGCGCGAAAAACGCCTTTGTTTTCGATATCAACGCGGTCTGCAGCAGCTTCGTCTTCGCCATGGAGACCGCGGACAACTTCATCCGCTCCGGCAAGTACAAGACGGTGATGGCCATCGGCGCCGACACCTATTCCCGCATCCTGGATTTCCAGGACAAGAACACCTGCACCCTCTTCGGCGACGGCGCCGGAGCGGCGATCCTGCGGGCCAGCGACACCCCTGACCGGGGCATCCTCAGCACCTACATGCGCAGCGACGGTTCCGGCTGGGACCTGATCCAGATTCCCTCCTCCGGGTCGCGCAAACCGATCTGCGCCGAGACCATCGCCAGCCGGGAAAACACCTTCAAGATGGCCGGCAAGCAGGTCTACGTCTTTGCCACCAGCGTGATCCCCGAGATCATCACCGAACTGTGCCGCAAGGGAGGCGTAGAGCCGTCGGACCTGACCTACATCATCCCCCACCAGGCCAATATCCGCATGATCGACTTCATCGCCAAGAAGTTCGGCTATCCCAAGGAGCGTTTCCTGCTCAACCTGGAGCGGTGCGGCAACACCTCCTCCGCGTCCGTTGCTCTGGTTCTGGCGGAACACATGAACAACGGCACTATCAAGCCGGGAGACCTGGTGCTGGCCATGGGTTTCGGCGGCGGTCTCTCCTGGGGCGGGCTTTTGATCAGGTTCTGAGTCGCGTTACGCTTCAGGGAAATACCCCGAGCATGAACGACAATGCCGGAGCTCGTGACCATCACGAGGCTCCGGCATTTTTTGTGTTCAGAGCGCCCCGCTCTGTCTCAGCCTCCGTCTCAGTTCCAGGTGATCCGGGACGTAGCGGCTGACCAGCTTCCAGAAGCGGGGACCATGGTTCAGTTCCTTCATGTGGCAGAGTTCGTGGATGATCACGTAGTCCAGGCAGGAAAGCGGCGCTCTTATCAGGTTCAGGTTGAGGCAGATGCGGCCGGTGCGACGGGAATAGCTTCCCCAGCGGCTGGTCATGGAACGGATCACCAGCGCCGGAAGGGTCAGCCCCTCCCGTGCCATGGCGCGGTGGCAGGCCACGAGACGTTCGGGGAACAGCTCCACCGCCCGCTCGCGGTACCAGCCGTCGATCAGGCCGGCCAGCCGATCCGGGCTGCTCCAACGGTCGGTGCTCAGCAGCAGCTCGCCTCCCCGAAACGCGACCGCCTCGTCTCTCCCCTGCTCCACCCGCAACGGGTACTCCTCTCCCTGGTAGAGGATCAGGCCACCGTTGCGCGGTTCAGAGTCGTTTTTCAGGGGCCGGCTCTCCAGCCGCTGCCAAACCGTTCTGATCCAGTCGGCCTTGCGGAGCACGAATGCCCCGACCTCTTCCCGGGTGGTCGCCAGGGGAACCCTGACCCACACCGACCGGTCCCGCTTCACGGTCAGCCCCAGGCTCCTGCGCCGGGACCGGCAGAAGTGAAAGGGGATCGGAACCCCCTGGTGGACAACCTCCATGGAGGCCACGACTCCATCCCGCCGGTTCACGATCCGCTCCATGCTCACCGCACCTGTTCCAGAACCTGGTCGCTCGCCCGCTGGGCAGCCGCAACGCAGTCATTCAGGCCGATGCCCCGGTAGGAGTTGCCGGTCAGGATCAGACCGGGGTGATGGGCCAACCGCTCCTCCAGGGCCTTGAGCCTCTCCCCGTGGCCAACGGTGTACTGGGGGATTGCCCGGGGGTGGCGGAAGACGCGCATGAAGCTGGGTGCGGCGTGTATTCCCATGATAGTGCGCAGGTCATCCCTGACCCGGCCCGCCACCTCGTCATCGGAGAGCCGGATATACTCGGGGGAGCAGGCTCCCCCCACCATGCTGCGCAGCAGAACCTTCCCGTCCGGCGCCCGATTCTCGAACATGCTGGAATCCCAGAGCGTCCCCAATATGCTCCGCCCTTCCTTCCGGGGGATCAGATAACCGAACCCGTCCAGGGGGTGGGTGATCCGTTCCCGCTCGTAGCCGAGGCAGACCACGGTCATGCCGGCGTAAGGGATCCGGCCCAGGATCGATGATAACGCGTCATCGCATTCCCTGAGCATGGCGGAGGTTGTGTAGGCGGGCGCGGCGCTGATCACCAGGTCGGCGTCATACTCGCTGCCGTCACTGCACGTAACCTTCCAGGAAGCGCTGCCGCCGCGCCGTACCAGCGCGACATCGTTTCCGCTCCTGACGATCCCTCCCAGGGATGTGGTCAAGGCATCCGTCAGATACTGAATACCTTCACGAAATGAAGTCAGCACTCCACCCGGTCCTGCGGCGGAGGAAACCGCTTTACCGGCGGCCCGTTCCATTTTTTTCTGTCCGGCCAGCCTGACCATGGCCCGTACCAGACCGCCGTACTCCCGCTCCAGCTGGGCGATACGGGGAAAACAGGAGACCAGCGACATGGTTTCCGGGTCTCCGGCAAAGACTCCCGAGACCATGGGAGCGATCAGCTTGTCCAGGGCCTCCCTGCCCAGACGGCGGCGGGCGAAATCAGCCAGGGATTCGTCCACCTCCGGGGGGGCGCCGCGAACAAAAGGGGTCGGCTCCAGGGCCAGGCGCAGTTTTCCCGGCCAGGAGATCAGCCGGCTCTTCAGGAACGAGGCCGGGTTTTCGGGAAGGCGGTGCAGCTCACCGCCGGAATAGATAAAGCGCTTACGGGCGTTATCGTTGCTGCGGTGCAGGTTGGCCTCAACGCCGATGGAACGGCAGAGCTCCAGGGTCTGGGGCTTGCTGTCCAGGAAGCCGTTGGGACCACATTCACAGAGATACCCCTCCTCGCGGATGCTGCGGATCTTGCCGCCGGGACGATGTTCCTTCTCCAACAGGATCAGCTCCAGCTCCCGCTCCGCCAGGCGCGCCTTCTCCCGCAGCAGCCAGGCCGTGGCCAGGCCGGATATGCCGCCGCCGATGATGATGACTCGTTTCATGGGACAGATCCCTCCCGTGCCGGATAGTACGTGGCCGAAAAGTGGCTGTCAAGGTCGGGCCGGCCGTATTGACATGCCGAGTAAGGCGACTTACATTGTGCTCAAATCCCCGTAGTACCCAGCAAAGGAATCACCCATGTCACAGACCGATTATTACAAGACCCTGGGAGTGGACAAGAAAGCCACCCCCGAAGAGATCAAGAAGGCCTTCCGCAAGCTGGCGGTCAAGTACCATCCTGACCGCAATCCGGGCGACACGTCGGCCGAGGAAAAGTTCAAGGAGATCAACGAGGCCTACGCCGTGCTCTCCGACCCGCAGAAGAAGGAGCAGTACGATACCTTCGGTTCCAGCGGCTTCCACAAGCAGTACAGCCAGGAGGACATCTTCCGCAACTTCGATTTCGGCGGGACCTTCCGCGACATGGGCATGGGGGGGGGTGAGGACATCTTCTCGCGCCTGTTCGGCGGCGCATTCGGCGGCGGCATGGGCCGGGGAGGCCGCGGCGGCCGGGCAGGGTTCAGGCCCGGGCCCCAGCGGGGCGCGGACCTGGAGATGGAGACCGACGTCAGCTTCCGCGATGCGGTAAGCGGCGCCGAGAAGGTGATCGCCTTCCGCCGCAACGGCGTCCGGGAAGAGCTGAAGGTCAAGATCCCGGCCGGCGTGGACAACGGCAGCAGGATCCGCATCAGCGGCAAGGGGAGCCCCGGCGAGGGGGGCGGTCCGTCGGGCGACCTGTTCCTGGTCATCCGTACCCTGCCCGACCCGGTCTTTACCCGGGACGGCGGCGACCTGTTCGTGGAGCGCTCCATCCCCTTCAGCGCCGCCTGTCTGGGGGTATCACTGGATGTCCCCACCCTTGATGGGGACAAGCGGATCAAGGTGCCGGCCGGCATCCAGCCCGGAACCAAGATCAGGCTGAAGGGGTGTGGGGTCAAGACCCTCTCCTCCAACACCAAAGGGGATCTCTACGTGAAGATCTCCGTGCACGTGCCGGAACGGCTGAACAGCGACCAGAAGAAGCTGGTGGAGGAACTGGCCCAGAAGGGGTTGTAGGCGGAGAGCACAAGAAGGTTGTGAAGATTGATTCAGGGGCGGGCCATCAGATCCGCCCCTACGTCGTTTGAATCACCCTTTCCCGATCATCAGCACCACGGCGTGGGCCGAGATCCCCTCTCCCCTGCCGGTGAAGCTCAATCCCTCCTCGGTGGTGGCCTTGACGTTGACCCGGTCTACTGTACTCCTCAGTACCCGGGCGATGTTCTCCCGCATGGTCATGATGTGGGGGGCCATCTTGGGACGCTGGGCGATGATGGTGGCATCCAGGTTTCCCAGGCAATACCCCTTCTCGATCGCCAGATTCCCCACGTGCTCCAGCAGCTTCAGGCTGTCGGCACCCTTGTAGGCCGGGTCGGTATCGGGGAAGTGCTTGCCGATGTCCCCCTCCGCCAGGGCGCCCAGGATGGCGTCGGCGATGGCGTGCAGCAGCACGTCCGCATCTGAATGACCCAACAGCCCCTTCTCCCAGGGTATATCCACCCCCCCCATGATCAGCTTTCTCCCCTCGACCAGCTTGTGGACGTCATAGCCGTGTCCGATGCGCATTTATGCTATCTCCTTTGTGTTCATTTGTTACGCGTATCATCTGCCCCCCCCTCGGTCCCCCCTTACCAGGGAAGCCTTGAAGCCTCCCCTGATAAGGGGAGGTTTGGAGGGGTTGGGTGCGAAAAATAAGCATTACAAGGTACTAGCCGACCGATCCGGCATCACCGCCCCCTGCGTCTTCATCCGCCAGGAGACTGTGGGGAAGCATGGCATTCGCCTCACTGACCGGGAGTTCCTGCACATCCTTTAGTTTTCTCCCAACGGCCCGTGATCTGGTTTTGGCCTTCTCGATGGTTTCCGAAGCCTGATGAAGCTTCTTCTGCACCGACTCCAGCACATCACCGTATTTGGTCCACTCGGTCTTCACCGCGGCCAGGAGGTTCCAGACTTCGCTGGAGCGCTTCTGGATGGCCAAGGTGCGGAAGCCCATCTGGAGACTGCTCAGAATGGACCAGAGCGTGGTCGGCCCGGCAATAACGACGCGACACTCGCGCTGTATGAGCTCCGTCAGGCCGGTTCTCCGAATCACCTCGGCGAACAACCCCTCCACCGGCAGAAAGAGAATGGCGAAATCGGTGGTCTTTGGTGGATTCAGGTATTTGGAGCAGATATCCGTGGCGCAGGATTTTACCCGCAGCTCCAGCTGCCTGCCCGCTCCTTCGACCCCATCCAGGTCGCCCCGCTCCTGAGCCTCCACAAGCCGCTGGTAATCTTCCACCGGGAACTTGGCGTCTATGGGAAGCCACACGGCCTCCTCCCGGTCGTTCCCCTGTCCGGGAAGTCTGATGGCGAACTCCACGCGTTCGCCCCCCCCTTTTGTGGCCAGGTTGGCAACATACTGATCGGGAGTCAGAACCTGCTCCAGGAGCGCGCCCAGCTGTACCTCCCCCCAGGTCCCGCGGGTCTTCACATTGGTGAGCACCTTCTTCAGGTCACCGACCCCCGAGGCCAGAACCTGCATCTCGCCCAGCCCCTTATGGACCAGTTCCAGCCGCTCGCTCACCTGCCTGAACGATTCTCCCAGACGCTTTTCCAGCGTGCCCTGGAGTTTTTCATCAACGGTCTGGCGCATCTGTTCCAGCTGCTTGGCGTTATCGGCCTGCATGCTCTGGAGCCTGCCTTCCACCGCGGTCCGCAACTCTTCCAGTTTCTTCCCGTTGGACTCGGAAAGCGTGCCGATGGCCAGAGACATGGACTCCAGCTGGGCTTTTTGCTGGTTTGCCATCTCGCCCATCGTGGTCGTAGTGGATTCCGTTATCCCCTTCAACGTAGCGATGACCTCTTCCCTCAACTGTTTGGCGCTCATGGCGGATTCGCTCCGGATACCATCAAGCTTTTCACCGCTGATCTGGGTCAGGTGCGTGATCTTCCCGGAGAACGTATCAAGTTGGGCCTTTTCCGCAACCGCCAGATCCCTCAATGTCCTGACCATGGTCTCGGAAATGCTGTTCAGCGTGGCAACGACTTCTTCCCGAAGCTGTCTGGCCCCGATCGCTGATTCCATGCGGACGGCGTCGAGCTTTTCACCGCTGGCCTGGGTAAAGGCGGAGAGTTGAGTGGAGAAGGTATCGAGCTGCATCTTCTGCAAGCCGGCGGCTTCACCTATCCGTTGCAAGAGAGTTCCACCGAAGCCCTTGAAGGCCTCCGCAAGCTCCTGGCGCTGATCTCTCGCCGCCTTCCCTGATTCATCCCTGCTCCGGGCCGCCTCTTCCCGCACGGCCCGTTCCGTCCTGTCCAAAGTCAGGGAAAAAGAATCAAGGCGGGGAGCAAGGGAGGAGATGTCGTTTTGGGATGATTTTTTTAGAAGGGTGAGAAGGAGAATAACGGCGACAGCCAGCAACGCCACCACGATGAACAGAAGAATAGTTGTCACAAAAAATCTCCCTTGGTTGAGATGTCCGTTCTACGTCAGTTTCTTATCTCTCTTCCGCGCCATCTCCTTGAAATTGGAACCGCTCACCACCGGCGTTCCGCTCTGCTGCTCGATATCCCTGCGGAATCTCCCCGCAGACGCTTATCGACCCACTCCTTGTGGTATCCCTTCTGTTCGTAGAGTTGCTTCATCCGCTCCTGAACAGTCTGACAACCATGCTAAAAATAGCGATAATTTTTTGCATGCAATGAAATACACTGTTATTTAACCTAGGTAAAATATTCTGATCAGTTTCTAAGACTTGTGCAATTTGAGATTGCTTCTAATATTTTGAGTTTAAGTGGTTCTGAATCCATTTCACCATCAATTATTGCCGAAATAATCTCCATCAACAATTCTTTGCCTATTTTACCAGCTGCAACATGGTAACTGATATTTTCCATTTCACGAATAAAAGAGCTTGAACAGTATAAATATCCATTTAATAAGAGCATTTTAGCGCAAAGAGTGATAGCAATCCTTTTGTTGCCATCCTGAAAACAGTGAAACTTGCAGGCGCTGAAAAACAGGTGAGTAAGCTTTTCTTCAAATGTTGGGTAATAGTCATCATTTTGGATATGCTCCAAAACACTTTCCAACTTACCCAGTTCCAAATGTCCTAAAGCTCCGCCGCCACTAACTTCAACTGTTTTGCGATGTACCTCTATGGCCTGATCGAGTGTCAGATAGATGATTGGCATGACTATTCCCGTTCCTTCAGGCGCTTCATAACGTCTTTGGCGTCATCCAATCGTTCGGCAAGTTCCTTACTCTTTTCGCCCAGAAATCGTTCAAACTCTTCCGCCCGCAATGGTGTTATGTACTCTTGCAATTGGTTATGCAGCGCATCCCGAAAAGCCAGATCACGGCTAGCCATCTTGTTGCGGGCCTTTTCAATCAGCGGTTTCCAGTGGGGTAGCGATTCAAACTCTTTGAATAGAATATCAACCTCCAAAACTGACAATGCCCTCCCTTTTGAGCCAGACGCACTGCGCAGCATTTCGGCTAATCCGCATTCATACGAGGCGACAAGATCAAGAATTTCCGCATAGAACGTATCCCTCACGCTATCCTTCTCATGTAGTCGCAAGATTTTGTGATATTCCTTAGCTTTCTCCCGAAAGATACTCACATAAATCTTGTCCGTATACATCGGGTACTTCAAATTGCCCATATCCACACAATCTCGCAGTGCATCTGTAAACTGCTTGCGGTAATTTTCTTCCACAAACAAGGAATGCAGAAAATCCTCATCGCGCTGATTGATGTACTTGGTGCCGCCACCGGTACGCAGGTTAATGGTGTCGATGACGATATCAAGGATCGCTTGGCGCAGCAGACGCGCCCGTTCACTTTCCACCATCAGCATGGCCAGGTTTAGAAAAGCGCGGAAGTCAAGTATGCCTAATTGCGGTGCTTTTGCGATGTTCCCGAAGTATGTTTCGGGAACATCCATTCCCTGCAGGACGGATTTTAAAGATTTCAGTCGTTTACCCTTGATAACCTCGTAACCGTTGCGAACCAGTTCTGCTTCGAAACGGGACAGGTAGCTTTCCACTGTACGAATGGAAACTTCAAAAAAGTCGGCTACTTGTTCTTTGAGTACCACCGTCTTTCCCTCAAAGGGAATACCGGTGATATGGGTCGCCTTCTCGATTTCCTGCAGGGCATACGTATTATTGAGAATGTTCTGGCGATGAATTGCGGAATTTGTCAGGTCTTTGCTCATGAATTCTCCTCGATAAAGGCTAAAGCCGCCTGCCCGTCCTGCTCGATGGCGATTTCCACGGCGCGTTTGGCGATAACTGGCTGTCTGACCTAAAAAAAGAAAAAACGCCGCATCACAAGGCTACTGTGACCGGCGCTTTTCCTCGATCCCTCGCCATGGTCATTGTCCTTCATATCGGGAACGGACCGGCAAGCTATCCACAATGGACAATAACGTCCCCTACCCCTCCGCCTTCAGCGCCCGGGCCATCAGCTCCATCACCGCCTCCTTGGCCGGCTTGTCCTCGTGCAGGATCCGGTAGGCCTTCTCCACGATGGGCATCTCCACCCCCAAGTTGCGGGAGAGCTGAAAGACCGACTCGGCAGTCTTGACCCCCTCGGCCACCATACGCATCTCGGCCAGGATGTCCTTCAACCGCATCCCCTGCCCCAGCTTGAAGCCCACGGTACGGTTGCGGGAGAGATCACCGGTGCAGGTGAGCACCAGGTCGCCCATGCCGGCCAGACCGGCAAAGGTGGCAGCCTGGGCCCCCATGGCCAGTCCCAGCCGGTTCATCTCGGCCAGGCCGCGGGTGATGAGCGCCGCCCGGGCATTGTGACCGAACCCGAGACCGTCGCAGATACCGGCGGCGATGGCGATCACGTTCTTCACCGCCCCCCCCAGCTCCACGCCGATGACGTCGCTGTTGGTATAGGCCCGGAAAGAGGGATTGCTGAAGGCGCTTTGCACCAGGCGTGCCCGGGACTCGACACGGGAAGCGGCCACGATCAGGGAGGGGAGCCCCTGGGCCACCTCGCGGGCAAAGGTGGGACCGGAGAGGGCCACGTATCGCTCCAGGAAATCCGCGCCGAAGAATTCGGCGCAGATTCCTGATACGGTCTTGAGGGTATCCAGTTCGATCCCCTTGGAGGCGTTGACCACCGTTGCGTCCGCTGCGATCAGTCCTGTGGCCCGGTCCAGGACGCCGCGCATGACCTGCACCGGCGTGACCAGGATGATCAGCGAGCGCCCCTCCAGGGCCTGGGACAGGCTGGAGGTACAGACAAGAGTCGGGCAGAGCGGTATACCTGGCAGGAACAGCGGATTGACGTGACGCAGGTTGATCTCGTCCACCAGCTCGATGTCATGAACCCAGAGAACCGTATCCTGGCCGTTTTGCGCCAGCACGTTGGCCAGGGCCGTACCCCAGCTGCCGCCGCCGACCACCGCCACCCTGAGTGGACTACCCTTCGTCGTCATACCCTTCCTCCAATCGCAGGTCATACCCGTCGGCCAGGGCCTGGCGGGCCGTCTCGATACTGTCCAGAATCAAACGTCTGATAAAGGGGTGGCGCACCTCGGGGACGAAGCCGCCCACTAGGCTGAGAGCCGTGGCCAGTGTGTGCTGGACCAACTGCTGTTCGGCGCCGGTCTGCTGGAGATAATCGGCGGTCAGGAGCAGTCTCTTGACGATCTCGGCCCGCCGGGGGACAATCAGCCGCGCGCAGAAGTCGCTCAGTTCAGTATCCAGTTGGTCGTCCGACAGGCGGCCACCAGGCGCTTCACCTTCCAGCTCGGCCAGTCGTTCGGCGGCATCGTACACCTCCGGTTCGGACAACAGCCACCCCTCCAGGACGGGGGTGTCCAGAAGTTCACCGCTGCCGACGATATAGCCGGGGATACGCTCGACGATCCCCTCCAGATGCACCAGACTGAAGCGGGGGATATAGGTCTCGGGATTAAGGGACCCGGGATCGAACAGGCGCATGTCCACATAGAAGTCGGGGGGAAGATAGTAGCCGTGGGTGCGGCTGGTGTAGAGGGCGTCCCGCAGCAGCGCCAGGGCATAGGAGGATTCCACCGGGTCCAGCAGTTCGCCGGAGGTAACCTCCCGCAGGACCGCATCGTACTCCTGGGCATCCTTCATGCGGTAGCTCAGCGCGTTGATGATCCCTTCGGATTCTCCGATAAGCAGCAACAGGGCCGCGTAGGAGTCATCGTCCATGTGCCAGGTGAAGAGCAGCGACCGGGAGCCGTAGATATCCACAGGACCGGCCTGCACCTGGTAGAGCGGCAGCGGCACCGGAAATGAAGGGGGAAGCTGGGCTGGCTGGCTGATTCCCATGAAGGAGAGCCGCCTGATGCTGCGCCGGATCAGGGTTGCCACATCTCCCTCGTGCCGCTTCTCGGCGCTGGTCAGAACCGTCAGAGCCAGGCCGTTCCTGATTCTCCCCAGGGAGCTGATTGCCTCGCGCACCACCTCGGGCCGCTCGAAGGAGAGCAGGATCTCCAGCAGCGACACGGCATCGGGGGTGCCCACCTCCGACAGCCGCCGGGTCATTTGCCCACGCACCTCGTCGGTGGCATCCAGGAACATGTCCATGAAACGCACCAGTCCCGGCTCGCCGTCTTTCAGGCAATCGGTGATGAACCCCTCCAGAGAGCTGGCGCCGTAGCCGGTCATGCCGGCAAAGGGGGGCGCGGTCACATCCACCCCGTAGTCGTGCAGGGCATCCAGAAGCGCCATGCGCCCCTGCTCGTCCAGGTCGGTGCGCCGGAGGGTGATCTGCACCAGCTGGTCCAGCCACTGCCGGTCGTCGAAGAAATCCAGCATGCAGGTGTAGCGGTAGAGGGCGGTACCGCTCTTCTCCCGCCACAGCTTGCGCACCAGGGGACGCAGTGCCCGCCGCCCCGACTTCTGCAGACGCCTGCCGATGCGTTCCATCTGGTCGGTGGAAAGGTCGTCCCGCTTGAGATACTCCAGCAGCCGCATGATGCGCCGCCGCTCCCTCAGGGAGGTATCGATGGAAGAGAGTCTGCTCATGATTGTGGTACGGTTCATGGGGCGGCCGGAGAATCGGTGCTCCGCACGGTGCCCCTAGTCGCTCCCCTCGTTCTCGTCGTCCTCTTCCTGTTCGGCCAGACGGGCCACCGCCACCACCTTCTCCTTCTCCTCGGTGGTGATGAGGCGTACCCCCTGGGTGTTGCGGCCGATGACCGAGAAGCCGGAAACCGGCACGCGCAGGATCTTGCCCTGATCGGTGATAACCATCAGGTCGTTGTCATTGGCCACCTGCATGACGTTGACCACGCAGCCGTTCCTGGCATTGGTCTTGATGGTGATGATCCCCTTGCCGCCCCGGCTCTGGCCGCGGTACTCGTCAAGGTCGGTGCGCTTGCCGTAGCCGTTCTCGCAGACCGTGAAGATGGTGGAACCGGGCACGTCGTTGTCCACGATCTCCATGCCGATCACGTGGTCGTCCTCGTTCAGGTTCATGCCGCGCACGCCGCGGGTGACGCGTCCCATGGAGCGCACGTCCTGCTCGCCGAAGCGGATGGCCTTGCCGTTACGGGAAGCCAGAAACACGTCCTTGCTGCCGTCGGTAAGGGCCACGCCGATCAGCTTGTCCCCCTCGTCCAGGTTGACGGCGATGATGCCGCCGCTGCGCACGTTGGAGTACTCGATCAGCGGCGTCTTCTTGACCACACCGTTGCGGGTGGCCATGAACAGGTAGGTATGCTCGCTGAACTCCTTCACCGGCAGGATGGTGGTGATCTTCTCCTCCATCCCCACGTTGACCAGGTTGACCACCGCCTTCCCCTTGGTGGTGCGGTTCCCCTCGGGGATTTCGTACACCTTGAGCCAGTACATGCGGCCGGCATCGGTGAAGCAGAGCAGGTAGTCCTTGGTGGAGGCGATGAAGAGCTGTTCGACGAAATCCTCTTCCCTGGTCTTCATGCCGGTCTTACCCTTGCCGCCGCGACGCTGGGAGCGGTACAGGTCCACGGCACTGCGCTTGATGTAGCCGGAGTGGGAGATGGTTACCACCATCTCTTCGTCCACGATGGTGTCTTCCAGGGAGATGTCCGGGGTGGTGTCGGATATCTCCGAGCGGCGCGTGTCGCCGAACTTGTCCCTGATCTCGCTCAGTTCGGCGATGATGATGTTGAAGATCTCCCGATCCGAGGCCAGGATCTCCCGCAGGCGGGCGATTAGTCTCATGATTTCGTCGTACTCGGAGAGGATCTTGTCCCGCTCCAGACCGGTCAGGCGCTGCAAGCGCATCTCCAGGATGGCCTGGGCCTGGATCTCGGTCAGATGGACGCCGTCATCGTACCCCGCCGGGCGGGGAAGCTCCAGTCGCGCCAGGAATGCGGCATCGGCGAAGGTCCCCTCCATCAGCCCCTGCTTGGCCTCGGGAGGAGTGGCGGAGGAGCGGATCAGCTCGATCACCGCATCGAGCCAGTCCAGGGCGATCTTGAGACCCTCCAGAATGTGGGCCCGGGCCAGAGCCTTCTTCAGTTCGAAGTTGGTGCGGCGGGTGACCACCTCGCAGCGGTGTTCGATGAAGCAGTCGATCATCTCCTTGAGCGAAAGGATGCGGGGGCGGTTGTGCACGATGGCCAGCAGGATGATGCCGAAGGAGCTCTGCATCTGGGTCAGTTTGAAGAGCTGGTTGAGCAGCACCTCGGCATTCTCGTCCCGTTTGACCTCGATGACGATGCGCATCCCTTCCCGGTCGGATTCGTCGCGGATCTCGGTGATCCCCTCGATCTTCTTATCCTTTACCAGTTCGGCGATCTTTTCGATCAGGCGGGCCTTGTTGACCTGGTAGGGAAGCTCGGTGACCACGATGGACTGGCGTTCCGTCTTCTTGGCTGCCTCGATATGGGCCTTGGCGCGGATCTGGATGATGCCGCGGCCGGTGGTGTAGGCGTCCCGGATCCCCTGGCGGCCGTAGATGGTGGCGCCGGTGGGGAAGTCGGGACCCGGTATCAGGGCCAACAGCTCTTCAGGCGCCAGATCGGGGTTGTTGATCACGGCGATGATGCCGTCGATCACTTCGCCCAGGTTGTGGGGGGGGATGTTGGTGGCCATGCCCACGGCAATCCCGGTGGAGCCGTTCACCAGCAGGTTGGGGAACTTTGAAGGAAGGACCGTAGGCTCCAGCAACTCGTCGTTATAGTTGGGCGCCATACCGACGGTTTCCTTGTCCAGGTCGGCCAGAAGCTCGTGGGAGAGGTGGCGCAGGCGGATCTCGGTGTACCGCATGGCAGCCGGCCGGTCGCCGTCGATGGAGCCGAAGTTTCCTTGGCCGTCCACCAGGGTGTAGCGCAGGGAGAAGTCCTGGGCCATGCGCACGATGGTATCGTAGGCCGCCGTATCGCCGTGGGGGTGATACTTACCGATCACGTCACCGACCACACGGGCCGATTTCTTGTACGGCTTGTTCCAGTCGTTGCCCATGTCGTACATGGCGTACAGGCAGCGCCGGTGCACGGGCTTGAGTCCGTCGCGCACGTCCGGCAGGGCACGGCCGATGATGACCGACATGGCATAGTCCATGTAGGAGCGTTTCATCTCGTCTTCGATATTGACGGCAACCTTGTTGTTCGGAGTGGTGATCATTACTACCTCGTATGTTGGCCACGGAGTACACGGAGTTCTCAGCGAAAAACTACTGGATCAGCGGTACATACCGCCATGCCAGCCCGGAGAATCTGAGCCTTACTTTTGGGAACAGCACTCTGTGTTCTCCGCGAACCGTGGCGTGATGCCACGTGCGGATTAATTAAATGTCCAGATTAACCACGTTCAGCGCGTTGGTCTCGATGAATTCCCGGCGCGGGTCCACCTGGTCCCCCATCAGGATGGTGAAGATCTCGTCCGATTCCACGGCATCCTCGATCTTGACCTGCAAGAGCACCCGGTTTTCCGGGTTCATGGTGGTCTCCCAGAGCTGCTCCGGATTCATCTCGCCCAGACCCTTGTAGCGCTGGATGGCGAGCCCCTTTTTTGCGTACTCAAGGAAAAATGCCAGCAGTTCTTCGTGGTTGGATGTCTCTAGCAGCACCTTGCCCCCTGCCTGCTGCTCGATGTAGGCGTGGCCGTCGGCCATGGTTTCCTTTACCCTGTGGTGATTCTCCACCAGAAGCTCGTATTCGTGGGTGGCCAGGACCCCCAGGATCTGCTGGTCAATAATGGCCCGGATGTTGCCGATGTAGAAGATGATCCGCTCCTCCTCCACCTGATACTCTCCGTTGTCGGCCAGGGCTTTCATCCCCTCCAGGTAGGGCACCACCTGGGAGAGTTCCTCCAGGCCGGCCGGCACGTTGCCGCGGACGATAACGGAGAGCAGCTCGGGGGAAATCCCCTTCTTGACCACCTTGTCGAAGATGGCGCGGTTGTCGATGAACTGGCGGATCACCGGGATGATCTGCTGTCCCAGATAACTCCGGTCCCCCTTTTCCAGCCTCAGTACCAGGTCTTCGGCCCCCTCCTCCAGCAGGAAGTTCTGCAGGGCCGCTTCATTCCTCAGGTACATCTCCTTCTTGCCCCGCTTCACCTTGTACAGCGGCGGCTGGGCGATGTACAGGTGGCCGCGCTGGATCAGCTCGTTCATGTTGCGGTAGAAGAAGGTCAACAGCAGGGTCAGGATGTGGGAACCGTCCACGTCGGCATCGGTCATGACGATGATGCGGCCGTAGCGCAGCTTGGAGATATCGAAATCCTCCTTGCCGATGCCGGTTCCCAGGGCGGTGATCAGGGTGCGTATCTCCTGGGAGGAGATCATCTTGTCGAAACGAGATTTCTCCACGTTGAGGATCTTCCCCTTCAGCGGCAGGATGGCCTGGAACTTGCGGTCGCGTCCCTGCTTGGCCGAGCCTCCGGCGGAATCACCCTCCACCAGGTACAGTTCGCACAGTTCGGGATTCTTCTCCTGGCAGTCGGCCAGCTTGCCCGGCAGTCCTCCCAGGTCCAGAGCGCCCTTGCGCCGCACCGTCTCGCGGGCCCGGCGGGCCGCTTCCCTGGCCCGGGCCGCCTCGATGGACTTCTCCAGGATGCGCTTGGCCACCTGGGGATTCTCCTCCAGGAACTGGGCCAGTTTCTCGTTGATCAGGGACTCCACGTATCCCTTGACCTCGGAGTTGCCCAGCTTGGTCTTGGTCTGTCCCTCGAACTGGGGCTGGGGGATCTTGACCGAGATGACGCAGGTCAACCCCTCCCGCAGGTCATCGCCGGAGATGGATACCTTCTCTTTCTTGAGCAGGTTGTTTGCGGCAGCGTAGGCGTTCATGGTGCGGGTCAGGGCCGCCTTGAAGCCCACCAGGTGGGTGCCTCCTTCGTGGGTGTTGATGTTGTTGGCAAAGGAGAAGATCTTTTCGTCGAAGGAGTCGTTGTACTGCATGGCGACCTCGGTCTCCACCCCCCCCTTCTCTCCCCGGAAGTAGATCGGTTTGGGATGCAGGGCGATCTTGTTCCGGTTCAGGTACTCCACGAAGGAGTTGATGCCCCCCTCGTAGTAGAACTCGTGGGACTTGCCCTCCACCCGCATGTCGCTGATCTTGATGCGCACGCCGGCGTTCAGGAAGGCCAGTTCCCGCAGGCGCTGGGAGAGCACGTCGAAGGAAAATTCGGTGGTTTCGAAGATCTCCTCGTCCGGCATGAAGGTGACCTTGGTGCCCCGCTTCCTGGTGGTACCGGTCTCGGCAAGGGGAGCCACCGGATCGCCCCGGCGATAGGACTGGCGGAATATCTTCCCTTCGCGCTTGATTTCCAGTTCCAGCCACCGGGAAAGGGCGTTGACCACCGAGACGCCGACACCATGCAGACCGCCGGAGACTTTGTAGGAGTCGTTGTCGAACTTTCCGCCGGCGTGCAGTACCGTCAGGACCACTTCCGCGGCAGATCTCCCCTCGGTGGGATGCATGTCGGTAGGGATACCGCGACCGTTATCGATTACGGTTACTGAACCGTCCACGTTAATGGTGACACTGATGCTGTCGCAGTGACCAGCCAGGGCCTCGTCGATGGAGTTGTCCACGATCTCGTACACCAGGTGGTGCAGGCCCGCGCTGGAGGTGGAGCCGATATACATGGCCGGTCGTTTGCGTACCGCGGCCAGACCCTCCAGGATCTTGATGTTATCGGCGCTGTACTCTTCGGCGTCGCTCTGTGTCACGTTGTTGTGTTCACTCATGCTGTTCATTTCCCTCAAACGTCAGATTGCCGTGTTCCACCCGGAACACGGCGCAATGAAGCGTGCCGCCCGGCAGGGCGGGTGATCGTTGCGTGGTTGTCATGAATACCTGCATGTCCCTGTTCTGAAGGAAATGCAGCAGGTTGCCGCTCCTGGCGTCATCCAGCTCCGAGCTCAGGTCGTCCAGCAGCAGCAGCGGCGGTTCCCCGAAGATGGTGGCGAGGTTATCGATTTCCGCCATCTTCAGCGCCAGTACGAAGCTCTTCTGCTGGCCGGTGGAACCGAATGTCTTAAGCGGTTTTCCGTTGAGGAGGAAGCGCAGGTCGTCGCGGTGCGGTCCGGCGCTGGTATTCCCCTGGCGGAAATCGGTCTGCTGGCTGCGCCGGAAGAGGGAGAGCAGCTCGTCGCGAACATCGTCCCTATCCTGGCTGGCGATGCCGTCCGGCAGGTAATCCAGGGAAGCCGTCTCCTCACCGGCGGATATGTTCCCGTAGTGGCGTTGCAGCATATCGGTCAACCCGGCTACGAAACCGCGGCGGCGGATGATGATTTCAGCTCCGGTTTCGGCAAGTTGTTCGGTCCAGACATCCAGACCGTTCCGGTCGCTGTTCTTCAGCAGCTGGTTGCGCTGCTTGAGGATACGCTGATACGCGTGCCAGCAGTTCAGATAGCCGATGTCGCACATGTAGATGGCGTGGTCCAGATAGCGCCGCCGCGTCTCGGGTCCGTATCTGACCATGGCGGTATCGTCGGGGGAAAACACCACCGTAGTGAGTCTGCCGTACAGGTCCGAGGCGCGCTGGATTCCCTTTCCGTCCAGCTCGACCCGACGTCCCGCGCTTTCTATGTTCAGGTCGATGCAGCCGGTGATGCCGCCTGATTCAATTTCTCCCTGCACGCGCGCCGTTTGCTGATCCTGTCTGATGAAGTCGGTGCGGCGCGCGGTACGGAATGAGCGCGGACTTCCCAGCAGGTAGATCGCTTCCAGCAGGTTGGTCTTGCCCTGGCCGTTGCGGCCGTGGATCAGGTTGAAACGCTGGCCCGGCGTGAAGCGCAACGATGCGATGTTGCGGAAATCGGCAATGGCTATTCTGGTGAGGCGCATCTCGCTGCTGTCAGAGCCTCATGGGCATGATCACCGCCTGGAAGCTGTCACTCTTGTCGGGTTGGATGATGGAAGGCGCCAGCTCGTCGCGGAATTTCATTTCAACGAACTCGGTTTCAGTAACCGCCAGTACGTCCAGCAGATAACGGGCGTTGAATCTGACCGAGAATAGTTCGCCGCCATAGGTGATGTCGATTTCTTCCATGGCATCGCCCAACTCAGGGTTGCTGGATGAGATCTTGATGGTTGAGCTGGATATCTCCAGCATGATGCCTTTGAATTTTTCGCTGGAGAGAATCGCCATCCTGCGTATGGAGTGGATGAAATCGTCCCTGTTGATGATGATGCTGCGATCGTTGGATGTGGGAATGACGCGGTTATAGTCGGGGAATTCTCCGTCCACCAGGCGCATGACCATGTAGGAGTCGCTTCGCTTGACAACGGCACTGTTGTCCATGAAGCCGAACAGCAGTGTTCCATCCACTTCTTCGGCAATTTTCTTAAGCTCGTAGACCCCTTTTTTGGGAAGGATCACCCCTTTGGAAAGTTCCTGGCCCATGTTCCCCTTCAGGGGACAGCTGGCAATGGAGAGGCGGTGACCATCGGTGGCTACCATTCTGAGCAGCTGTTCGCCGTCATGTCCCACATCCGTTTTGGTGAACAGGCCGTTCAGGTTGTATTTCGTGTCGTCGTTGCATATGGCGTAGGAGGTTTTCTCGATCATTACCCCCAGAAGAGAGCTTTCAATCTCGATCAGGTTCTCTTCCTGCACGTCGGGGAAGAAGGGGAATTCATCCGCTGCCAGGCCGACGATGTTGAAATGGACCTTGCCGCATTTTATCTCCACCCAGTCGTTGTCTTTGGCGGTGAAGCTGATTTCCTGGTTGGGCAGTTCCTTGACGATTTCGTATATTTTTTTGGCGCCTACGGTGATTCTTCCGGGAGACAGGATCTCGGCCGGGTAGGTGCTCTTCATTCCCACTTCAAGGTCGGTTGCCGTGACGTGGAGAGACGATTCGCTGGCTTCCAGCAGTACGTTTGACAGGATCGGCATGGAGGTTCGCTTTTCGACGATACCCTGGATCTTCTGAAGCGCTTTGAGGAAGACTTCCTTGTCAATTCTGAATTCCATCGGTCACTCCTTACTGTCAGTATCTTTTATAAAAAAAGAAAATCCTTGTTGTTGTTATAGGAGCCGCGAATCTGGTGAAAACGGTTTAACTGCCTGTTCCGTTGCGGTAAATCCGGAGCGGTGTCTGTTGATGATTCGGGTCGTTTCACTGGGCTTTTCAACAGCACCCCGGTTATGCACAATCGTTGCACAGGCTATCAACAGCTTATCCCTACTTGAGGAGGATAAGTTTGATATCTTCAATTATTCTCGATAGTTTAGGGTCATCTTTCAGTGCCTGATCGATTTTTTTGGCGGCATAGATCACCGTGGAGTGATCTTTTCCCCCGAACTTCGCCCCGATATCCGGATAGGAAAAACTGGTCATGTCGCGGCAGAGCCAGATGGCGATCTGGCGCGCCTGGACGATGTTTTTCAAGCGTTTGCTGGACTTCAGGTCGGCTGTCTTGAGCCCGAACTGTTCTGCCACCACCTTCTGGATCAGTTCAACGGTGATGTCCTTGCGCCGGTCGCCGATGATCTCCTTCAGGTTGTCCCGGGCCATATCCAGAGTAATGGGAATACCCTGCAAGCTGCTGTAGGCGCCCAGGCGGATCAGCATGCCCTCCAGTTCGCGGATGTTGCGCGTATCGCTGGAGGCCAGGAAGTAGATCACGTCCTCGGGAAGCTGGATACGGGTAATCTCTGACTTTTTCTTTAGAATCGCGATCTTGGTTTCTAGATCCGGCGGCTGGATATCGGCGATCAGGCCCCATTCGAAGCGCGAGCGCAGCCGTTCCTCCAGATCGGAGATCTCCCGCGGAAACTTGTCCGAGGTGATCACGATCTGCTTCTGCATGTCGTAGAGGGCGTTGAAGGTGTGGAAAAACTCTTCCTGGGTACCCACCTTGCCGGAGATGAACTGGATATCGTCCACCAGCAGCACGTCAAGACTCCTGAACCGGGACCTGAACTGGTCCATGCGTTTCTGGCGCAGGGCGTTGACCATTTCGTACATGAACTTTTCCGCGGAACAGTAGCAGACGTTCAGTTCCGGTGAGTTAGCCAGAATGGTATGGCCGATGGCGTTGAGAAGGTGGCTTTTGCCCAGGCCGACTCCACCATAGATGAAGAGCGGATTGTAGGTATCCGCCGGATTGTTGGCCACCGCCATGGCAGCCGCATGGGCAAACTGGTTGCCCGTGCCGCTGACGAACAGGTCGAAGGTGTACTTGGGGTTGAGTGAGGTGGAACTGGCTTCCGGCTGGCTGGCTGCCGGTTGCTCGGTTTCCTGGTGGACCTTGATGATCAGGTCCTCGGGTTGTGGAAGCTCGCTTTCCTGGCCACCCTCCTGAACCACGAAATCGATGGAATACTTCTTCCCCGCGGTGACGGACAGAGCGCCGATGAGCACCTGCTGGTAATGTTCCTCTATCCACTCCTTGAAAAAGAGCGTGGGAACCGCGAGAAAAACGGTCGTGTCGTCGGCGTGACTGTAGGATATGGGCCGTATCCAGGTTGTGAAGTCACTTTCCGACAGCACCTTTTCGAGGTTTTCGGTGGCTTGTCGCCAGGCATCGTGCATAGTGGAGGTCGCGGCAATTCTCTAGGTAAATGACAACAGTTATCAACATCCGGGTGATGGGTGAATCACCGATGGAATACGCAGGGTTATGTATACAGTTGTGGAAAACGGGGTGGGTTATCAACAAGATTTTCAACATCTGTTGATAACTTTTTTACATATTATTTCAATAAGTTACATATATTTATTTGAAATTATACGCATTTTTTCGCTGCTGAAGGGTAACAGAGGCCGGTCTGTTTTTCAAGGCAAATAAGTACTCCGGGCTTTGCCGTTCTGAAAATGAACTTGACAAGTATGGCCTGTTATGATTAAAGAATCGATTCCTGAAAAACATTATCTGGGGTGAAACCATGAAAAGAACATTTCAACCGAGCAACATTTCCCGCAAAAGGACCCACGGCTTTCTGGTGAGAATGGCATCGAAGAACGGCCGACTCGTGATCAAGCGCAGGAGAGCGAAAGGGCGCAAGAGCCTGGCTGTTCGCATTGCCACCAAGTAATATCACCGCCTGCTCAGGTGTGGACGACGCCAGCACGTTTCCAAAGTCCCTTCGACTGAGGAAACGTGCTGATTTTGTTACACTTCAAAGGGCTACCGCAAAGATTACCGTCACGGGGTTTCTCGTTGTCTGGCAGGACACGGGTCGTGGTCTGCCGCGTCTGGGAATCACGGCCAGCAAGAAAATCGGGTGCGCCGTTGTCCGCAACAGAATCAAGCGGTTTGTCAGAGAAACGTTCAGACACACCAGCAGGTCCCTTCCTCCGGTGGATATAAACGTGATTGCCCGCCGCGAATCGGCAACCATGGATTTCCACGGCGTGCGGCGCGAACTTGAAAAAGCCTTCAGGCGTATGGACGCATCTCCATGTGTACGCGAAGTCTGCTCCTTGTAATCTGTCTGTACCAACGGTTGATTTCACCGTTTCTGCCGCAGACCTGCCGTTTTTATCCCTCCTGTTCCGAATATTCCCGAGTATCAATCCTGCGTTACGGGCCGGCCAAGGGGCTCAGCCTCACGCTGCTGAGAATCTGCAAGTGCCACCCCTTTCATCCCGGGGGATACGACCCCGTACCATAAACACGATCAGACTGGAGTTTCCATGGAAAAGCGTACTCTGCTGGCAGTCATACTTTCCATAACCGTTTTTTATGCGTTTTCTCTGCTGTTCGCCCCGGACAAGAGGACCGTTCAGCAGGTTCCGGCGGGATCCTCCGCTTCAGCGCCAGTCCCGGCTCTCCAGCAACCCGCGGCCGGTTCTCAGCCCGCGGCCAGCATCCCGGCGCAGCCCACGGCTGTTCAGCGTCTGGACGTTACCGTCCGTAACGACCTCTACACGGCCGTATTTTCATCGCGCGGCGGCGCTCTCAAAAGCCTGACCCTGAACAAGTATCGCGAACAGAATCGCCCCGATGCCCAACCGGTTGTCATCGGTTCCGATGCCGACCCGTCCGTGCTCACCTTTTCAACCCGCGCGAACGGTTTCTATCTCCCCGAGGGAGCCGTTTTTGTCGCAGATTCTTCTTCGTTGACGCTTTCCGCGACCGACAGGAAACAGCTGGTCTTTACCCACAATTCCGGACAGGGGTTCACGGTCCGGAAGATTTATTCCTTCAGCGGTCGCGACTACGGCATCAGGCTTGAAACCCAGGTTATCAACAACATGGCGGTGCCGCTTGTGGGCGCGCTCCAGCAGGTCATCACCTATCCGGGTCAGGTACGCGCAAAAGATAACCGCTTCGAAACAGCCGGTTCCTATCTGTTCAGCAACAACAGTCTGGAGAGCGACAAGCTCAAGGACGTTTCCGCCGCAGCGAAGGTCTACGACAAGAGTCTGCAGTGGGCCGGTTTTGCCGACAAGTATTTCCTTACCGCCATCCTTTCCGAGGGGGGCAGCATCGCAACGGTGGAGGTAAAGAAGAACAGCGCCGGTTTTCTGGAGTCCACCGTCTCCTCTCCCCGGGTCACGGTCATGCCGGGTCAGTCGGCTTCGGTCGTGCACCGGCTGTTCGTCGGCCCCAAGGATATCGATATCCTCAAGGCCCAGGGCAACTCCCTGGAGCAGTCCCTGGACCTGGGGTGGTTCACGGTCATTGCCAAGCCGCTCCTCTATACCCTCAAGTTCTTTTACCGCTACGTGGGCAACTACGGTGTCTCGATCATCATCATAACCGTGATCCTGAAGGCTCTTTTCTTCCCCTTGACCCATAAGAGCTACAAGTCCATGAAGGACATGCAGAAGATTCAGCCGATGATGGCTGCGCTTAAGGACAAGTACAAGGATGACCGGGAAGGTCTCAACAAAGCAGTCATGGAACTGTACCGCGACCACAAGGTCAATCCCCTGGGCGGCTGTCTGCCCATGCTGGTTCAGATTCCCGTTTTCTTCGCCCTCTACAAGGCGCTGATGTTCTCCATTGAGCTTCGCCATGCTCCTTTCTATTTCTGGATTACCGATCTTTCAGGACCGGACAACCTGTTTGGTCAGATGCTGGGATTTCCGTTTGTCATCGGTCCCCTGCCCCTTCTGATGGGAGCAACCATGTTCATCCAGCAGAAGATGACCCCTTCCAGCATGGATCCGATGCAGGCAAAAATGATGCTCGCCCTTCCGGTGGTGTTCACGTTCATGTTTCTCAACTTCCCGTCGGGTCTGGTTCTGTACTGGCTGCTGAACAACATACTCACCATCGGTCAGCAGATGTACATCAACAAACTGGTGCACGACTGAGCGTGTAACCGCGGAGTTGCGACAATGTACATGCGGGATACCATAGCGGCGATCAGCACTCCCCCCGGCAACGGCGGCATCGGCATAGTCCGCGTCAGCGGCGGGAGTGCATCGTCCATAGCGGATACGCTCTTCAGACCGGCGCGAAACGGTGGCCTCATCAGCCACCGTTTTTATTATGGTACACTCGTTGATCCTGAAAGCGGTCAGGTTGTGGATGAGGTCATGGCGGTTATCATGCGCTCACCCCGTTCCTATACCTGCGAGGATGTGCTGGAACTGCACTGCCATGGCGGCATGCTGGTTGTGGAGCGGATCCTGTCATTGGTCCTGAAGAGTGGAGCGCGGCTCGCCGAACCGGGCGAGTTTACCCGCCGGGCGTTTCTCAACGGAAGGATCGATCTTGTCCAGGCCGAGTCGGTCATCGACATCATCAGCGCACGGACCGACGCGGCTCTCGGCTTGGCACAGCGTCAGCGGGGAGGCGTCCTCTCCTCCCGCATCAATGAGGCCCGGCACCTGATCCTGCATGCCCTGGCCCTGGTCGAGGCGTACATCGATTTCCCCGAAGACGATCTGGGTGAAACCGATACCGCCAGCATCCGCTCATCCATCCACGGCGCCCGGGAACTGGTGATCTCCCTCCTTGAGGGGTTCGACGAGGGGCGGTTGCTGCGCGAGGGTATTTCCGTATTGATTATCGGTAAACCCAATGCCGGCAAATCCAGCCTCCTTAACAGATTATTGAACGAAAATCGCGCCATCGTTACCCACCTCCCCGGGACCACCCGCGACATCATCGAGGAGACGGTTAACCTGGGAGGGCTGGCAGTACGTCTGCTGGACACGGCAGGAATCCGACATACCGATGACATGATCGAACAGGAGGGGATCAACCGTGCCCTGGAACAGATCCCCCGGGCTGACCTGGTCCTGTTCGTTCTTGACGGTTCCCGCCCCTTTGGCGCCGAGGACCGCCTCATCCTCGATGCCCTGCGGGGAAGCAGGGTTGTGGCTGCAATCAATAAGTCCGACCTTCCCGTTGCTCTTGAACTGCCGCCGGACTGTCTGGAACTACCGCGGATCTCGTTTTCCGCTGCATCGGGAGATGGAGTGGAAGAACTCAAGGCCAGTGTGCGCGCCCTGTTCGTCTCAGGACAGGCCGTGGACAACAGGGAGTTCGTGACTATTTCCCGGGTTCGCCATCGCGATGCCCTGGGCAGCGCGGATGCGAGCCTGACGCGCTGCCTTGCCGGCCTCGACTCCCGTGTGTCACTGGAACTTCTGGCCCTTGACCTCAGGGAGGCGCTCTCCGCTATTGGTGAGCTGACCGGCCAGGTTACGAACGATGACGTACTGGATCTGATCTTTTCGTCCTTCTGTATCGGCAAGTAGAGCCTGGTACGGCGGATGTTTCACGTGAAACGGGGGAGACTCCATACATGATGACCTACGAGTTTGACTACGATGTGATTGTTGTCGGTGCGGGGCATGCCGGATGCGAGGCTGCGCTTGCCGCGGCGCGTATGGGGTGCTCCACCCTGCTCCTGACCATCAATCTGGATGCCGTGGCGCTTATGTCGTGCAATCCCTCCATCGGTGGACTGGCCAAGGGACATCTGGTCAGGGAGATCGATGCCCTGGGAGGTGAGATGGCCAGGAACATCGATGCCACCGGGATTCAGTTCCGTATCCTCAACACCAGGAAGGGACCTGCCGTGCGCGCATCCCGTGCCCAGGCCGACAAGCAGCTCTACCGGCTGCGCATGAAACAGGTGCTTGAAAACCAGGACAACCTGCACCTGAAGCAGGGTGAAGTCACGGCGCTGTACTGTGACGGCACCCAGGTGCGGGGAGTTGATACCCGCGCAGGCATCCGTTTTCTGGGTAAGACCGTAGTGTTGACGACGGGAACCTTCATGCGCGGCCTGATCCACATCGGACTTACCCACTATGAGGGGGGGCGTGCCGGGGATCTCCCCTCCATCGGACTTTCCGATCAGCTCAAACAGCTGGGATTACGGGTCGGTCGCCTCAAGACCGGGACACCAGCGCGGCTGGACGGGCGCAGTATCGATCTTTCCCGGCTCGAAGTGCAGCATGGCGACGATCCACCCCAGCCGTTTTCCTTTTCCACCGACCGCATTACTCTGCGCCAGGTTCCCTGTTATATCGCGTACACCAATGAACGCTCTCATGACATCATCCGCTCCGGTCTGGACCGTTCCCCGCTGTATGCCGGTATCATCGAAGGTGTCGGTCCCCGCTACTGCCCCTCCATCGAGGACAAGGTCGTGCGCTTCCCCGACAAGGACCGACATCAGACGTTCATCGAACCAGAAGGACTGGATACGGTGGAGATGTATCCCAGCGGCATGTCAACTTCCCTACCCATCGATATACAGATCGCCTTCTATCGCTCCATACGGGGATTGGAACGGGCGGAGATTATGCGTCCGGCCTACGGAATTGAGTATGACTACGTGGACCCGATCCAGCTGCACAGGTCGCTGGAAACCAAGACGATCGTCAATCTGTACCATGCCGGTCAGATCAACGGCACGTCAGGATACGAGGAAGCCGCCGGCCAGGGGCTCCTGGCCGGCATCAATGCAGCCAGACGCACCAGGGGAGAGGAGCCGCTGGTGCTGTCACGCAGCGAATCCTACATCGGTGTCATGATAGACGACCTGATTACCCTGGGGACCAGGGAACCTTACCGGATGTTTACGTCGCGCGCCGAGTATCGGCTACTGCTGCGGGAAGACAATGCCGACCAGCGGCTGCGTGAGATCGGGTACCGTGTCGGACTGGTGAAAGAAGCCGACTATGAGGTCTATCTGCGCAAGCAGGACATGATTCTTGCCGAGCGTGATCGCCTGGCCACAACACGCGTCAGCATGAACCTGGTCGAGCAGGACTATTTTGCTGAAAAGGGCTCGGCGGAGATTCAGAAGGGAACCAGCTACGAACAGTTGCTGCGGCGGCCCGAATTCAGCTACGACGACCTGCTCCACTTTGACATCGTTTCACGTGAAACACCGGCAGTGGTGCGCGAACAGGTGGAAATCCAGATCAAATACCAGGGCTACATAGAGCGGCAGCTTGAGCAGGTCAGGCGCTCAGCGAAACTGGAGCACAGCTCCATCCCGGCTGATATGGACTATGACGCCATCAACGGGCTGACCAGCGAAGTCCGGGAAAAACTCACCAGGATCCGGCCCGATACTCTGGGGCAGGCCTCGCGCATTCCCGGTGTCACGCCGGCGGCAATATCAGTGCTCTCCATCACGCTCAAGGCCCGGGCAGGCGCCGGGAAGCGGTCATGAACGGGTTTCGAGAAATCCTGCGCCGTGCCACCGACGAAATGGGCCTTGCCTTGAACGGAGAGCAGCTGAGCAGTTTCGAATTGTTCGCGCAGGAACTGAAAAAATGGAACCGCCGGGTCAATCTGACCGCCATACATGATGACAACGGGATAGCGACCAAGCATATCGCCGATGCGCTCTTTCTTGCCCGACACCTGGGCGACGCACAGGATGTGCTGGATGTGGGCTCGGGAGCGGGAATCCCCGCGATTCCCCTGGCAATTGCGCGGCCGGACATCCGTGTTGTTTCCGTTGACGCGGTTGGAAAAAAAGTGCACTTCCAGCGCCATGCGGCGCGCCTGCTGTGCCTGGACAACTTCCAGGCACTTCACGCTCGGGTCGAGTCGCTGCATGCCTTACATGGCCGGCGTTTTGATCTGATCACGTCGCGCGCCTTTTCCGACCTCGTCCTGTTCGTACGCCTGGTCGCTCCCCTGCTTGCTCCCGGAGGAAGGCTGATTGCCATGAAGGGGCCTGCCGCAAAAGCGGAAGGGGAAGAGACGCGTGATGCTCTCGCATCCCTTGGTCACCGGATCTGTTCCTTCGAACCCTATCGGCTGCCGCTGAACAGCGGCGAACGTACGCTGGTCGGCATACGTCCTCTGGAATGAAGCGGAACCGCCGAAACAGTGCTCTAAAAAACGGACCCTGTGAGCTGTTTTCGTGATTTTGGTAAGGCTCTGCCATGGGTTTTTGCTTCGACGCGCTTATATCGAGTATTTGGCGCTTCTGGGTCGATTTCATGGTTTCGGGGTTGTTGCGGTCCAGATTGAAGTTGCGGATGAACGGATTCTGAACTAAAGTGGTTCACATGGTTCGACGTTCGTCATGGGAGGACGGGGTATGAAGAAGATTCTCTGCGCACTGCTCGTTGCGGCCCAGATGTCGGCCTGCGCCACCTATGAAAACCGGGTGGCACCGTTCAGGCCGCCCCAGGAATATTCCAACTACCAGAACCTTTCGGGGCTGATGGTGGGAGGCGAAGCCTTTCACGAACAGATAAAAGCCAAGGAGACGTTCGGCTTCAACATCCGCGGTACCGGCGTGCTTCCGGTGCAGGTTGTTATCGACAACAGGAGCGGACAGGGAGTCGAGATCGTCTCCGGCCAGACCTTTCTGGTGGACACGAACAACGGTTACTGGAAGATCCTCTCCAATAGCGAAGCGGTCGAACGGGTGGAGAGAGGCACGCAGGGGGGAGCAGTCGCCGGTGGAGCCGGCAAGGGAGCCGCCTATGGCGCGGCCGCCGGTGCGTTGCTGGGGCTGGCCGTGGGAATCGTGTCCGGCCATGGTGTCGGTGAAGCCGCCGCCAAGGGAGGCGTTCTTGGCGGAGCCGGTGGCGCGGTGATCGGTGGCGCCTCGGGGAGCGAGGCCGACCGCGGTCGTGGTTTCAGGATCGCCGAAGACCTGCGTGAAAAAGGGGTCGAAGGGAAGGTAATCCCCAACGGTTCCCTGGCCAGTGGGTTCATCTATTTCCCCGGTGAGGCGCCGTCGGTCCGGGAACTGCGCCTGCAAGTCCGTTTTCGCGGCACCGGTACGGTGGAGACGCTGTTCCTGAAGCTCCGCTGAAACCGGCCAATGGAACAGGGAATGCGCCGCGAACCGCGGTCATCCCCCCCGATAGGGGGGATGGAAGGAGATACCATGGAGAGGGATACAGCAGAGTGAATGACCACGACGACCACGAGTGAAATACCTGCCTCCCGTCACTGCCTGGAGCGCGAGGATGCGCTCCGTCTCCTGCACGGCGCCGATCTGCTGGCGCTGGGCCGGGCGGCCGACCACATCCGCCGCCGTCTCCACCCCGACAACAGGGTCACCTTCGTTGTTGACCGTAACGTCAACTACACCAACATCTGTGAATCGCGCTGCGCGTTCTGCGCCTTCTATCGGGATGCGGCAAGCGACGATGCCTATGTTCTGACGCCGGACGAGATCTTCGCCAAAATCGAAGAACTGGTTCAACTGGAAGGAACCCAGCTGCTTATGCAGGGGGGGCTCAATCCAGTCCTGACCATCGACTACTTCGAGGAGCTGTTCCGCGAGATCAGGAGACGCTTTCCCGCAGTACAGAACCATTCGCTCTCGCCCGCCGAAATCACCTGCATAGCCAGGGCGTCAGGGCTGGACATCGACGAGACCCTGGAGCGTCTGTGGCGCGCGGGACTGGATTCGGTTCCGGGAGGGGGCGCCGAGATCCTGGTGGATCAGGTGCGCGACGTCATCTCGCCCAACAAGATCGGCTGGCGCCAGTGGAGCGACGTGATGCTCAGGGCGGCGCGGCTGGGCATGCCTACCACGGCTACCATGATGTTCGGCTGCGGCGAGCGGCTGGAGGATATCGTGGAACACCTCTTCCGGGTCCGGGAGCTGCAAGACGACGGCGGATCGTTCACCGCCTTCATCCCCTGGACCTACCAGCCGGGCAATACCGAACTGGGGGGGCAAACGGCCACCGGAGTCGAGTATCTGAAGGTGCTGGCCCTGTCGCGCATCGTTTTGGACAATATCCCCAACATTCAGGCAAGCTGGGTCACCCAGGGAGCAAAAATGGCCCAGGTGGCACTGCTCTTCGGCGCGAATGATCTGGGGGGCACCATGCTGGAGGAAAACGTCGTGGCCGCCGCGGGCTGTCGCTTCCGCATGTCCCGCGAGCAGATGGTTGACCTGATCGCCGGTGCGGGATTCAGGGCGGCCCAGCGCACGACAACGTACACCATACTGAGGGAGTTTACCGTTTGACACCAGAGCAACGGCAGGCGGGGGCCTGCGAAATGATAACCGAGGGGGGGAGACTGGCCCAGGTTGCCGGCATTCTCAATCATGAAGCGGAGATTGCCGTGGATCTGGAGATGGATTCGCTGCACCACTACCGCGAAAAAGTCTGTCTGATCCAGATATCAACCAGAAGTGAGAGCTGGTTGATCGATCCCCTGGCGCTGGAAGATCTGTCGCCTCTGGCGGCTCCGCTGGGTAACCGGGACATACTGATCGTCATGCACGGGGCTGACTACGACATCCGCTCTCTGCACCGGGATTTCGGCATCGAGGTTGCCAGCCTGTTCGACACCATGATCGCGTCGCGGCTTCTGGGAATCACCGAATTCGGACTGGCCGCGCTGCTCAAGGCGCGTTTCGGCATCGAACTGAACAAGAAGTACCAGAAGGCCGACTGGAGCAGGAGACCGCTCTCCCCCGAGATGCGGGCCTATGCCGTTGCAGACACCGCGGACCTGTTGCGCCTGTACGATCTGCTGCGTGCTGAACTGGAGGAGAAGGAACGTCTGGCCTGGCTGGAGGAAGAGTGTCGTCTGGTCTGCCAGGCCCGGGTCACCGAGAAGCAGGGTCCGCTGTTTCTCTCCTGCAAGGGCGCGGGAAAGCTCCGGGGACGGGCGTTGGCGGTGCTGGAAGCGCTGCTGCAGATGCGCGACAGTCAGGCACAAGAGCTGGACCGTCCCCCCTTCAAGGTCATTTCCGGCGATACACTGCTGGAAATCGCCGAAAAAAAACCACGCTCCCAGGCCGAACTGTCGTTCATCAAGGGGATGACCCCGGGGCAGATCCAGCGCTTCGGAGAGCGTATCCTGGCGGCCGTGTCCGTCGCCATGGCTCTTCCCGAGCAGGAATTGCCCCGGTTTCCCCGGCAGCGGCGGGAAGAACCGGCCGACGGCACCAAGGAACGCATCAAGTGCCTCAAGTCATGGCGCCAGGAAGAGAGCCGCAGGCTGGGGCTCGAACCGGGGGTGGTGGCGCCCAACTGGCTCCTGGAGGGGATTGCCGACGTCAATCCCGACAGTGTGGCGGCGCTGGACGGCATTGCCGGCATGCGTGACTGGCAGAAAGGGCTCTACGGCCAGGTGCTGCTGGCTGAGCTTGCGGCAGCCTGAGAACAGGAACAGCCGATGAGTCGCCCCTACCTGAGCATCGTCGTTGCGGTGTGCGATGACGAATATGGCCTGACCCCTCTCATGGAACGGCTCTATCCGGTCCTTCAGGGCCTGGGCAGGCCGTTCGAGATCATTTTCTCCAATGACGGCTCCCGCGACAACTCGGAACAGATACTCCTGGGCATGGCGCGGGAGTATCCGGGTGTCCGGATCATCGAACTCAGCGCCCGCTTCGGCCGGCAGATGGCGTTTCTGGCCGCCTTTGGCAGGACCCGTGGAGAGGTCGTCGTCACCATGGCGGCTGATCTGAGCGATCCGCCGGAAGAGATCCCGCGACTCGTGGCCGAGATCGAACGGGGCCGCGACCTGGTGGGTGTTGTGCGCCAGAAGCCTCGACAGGGTCCGTTGCGCCGGGTGCTGGAGCATCTGCTCGACCTGGCCGCAGGTGCCCTGACCGGCATGCGCATGACCGATCCCGACGGCAGCCTGCGAGCCTATCGTCACAACATCGTCGCTGCGGTCAACCGCTGCCGGGAAACCACCACCAGCATCCCGGTGCTTGCGTATTCCTTCTGTTCCAACCCATCTGAAATCCGGGGACTCTGCTCTGATCGAGGCGTTGAGAGGACGGTTCCGCTCTCCAACAGTGCACGCCGTGCCATCGACCGGATCGCCTCCTGCTCGGTTGTGCCGCTGCGGCTGTTCGGCCGCCTTGGAGTGGCCACCACCCTTCTGGGTGGTCTGCTGACGCTGGTGGTGCTGGTGATGGGCATACTTGCGGGGGCCGTAATGGAATGGAGCCTGCTCCTGTTTGCGCTCCTGCTCTTCTGTGCCGGTATCATCATCCTGGGAATCGGCGTGCTGGGTGAGTACCTGGGGAGGATCTACCAGGAAGTGCGCCAGAGACCGCGTTTCGTTATCAGGTGCAGCCATGGGTTCGGCGATGAATAGGTACCCGTCACTACAGGGCAGTGTCCATGCGGGGAGCCTTTACACCGGGCAAGGGAGTTGCTAATGGACGTACGACTGGGAGAATTGCTGCTCCGGGAGCGGCTGATCACCACCGGTCAGCTGGAGGAGGCGCTCAAGAGTCAGTCCTCCTGCGGTATCAGGCTTGGCAGCGCGCTCATGGAACTGGGCTATGTGGCGGAAAAAGACCTGGGACGTACCCTGAGCCGCAAGCTGGGGTTCCCCTGCGTCGGCCGGGACGAACTGGCGGCCATATCGGCCGAGGTCGTGGGGAGTTTCGACCCTTCCCTGGCGATCAGACACCGGGTTATGCCCTTCCGCCTTGAACGGAACCGCCTGGGGCTGGCCATGAGCGACCCTAACGACTTCAGGGCCCAGGAAGAGGTAGCCTTTGCCAGCGGCCATGTGGTGCTCCCCTTTATCGCGCCCGATGCCCATATCTCCCATGCCCATGCCAGATACTACCGCATTGGTGGCGGCGAGGCGGGCTACCGCATGCTCGTGCGCGGAACGCCTTGTCGATATTCTGGACACGGAGGCAAGATCGACACCAGAGAGAAGCCGGGGCTGAATGGGGCAGGAGGAGAGCAGGAATATGAGGATTGCGCTTCGCTGAACGAGGTCTTCGCCGATAAGGCGGCGATAACTCCAGCTCCGGAACGTATCACCGGGAAACTGGCTCAGGCACGTACCGCGGACGAGGTGGGTAACCTGCTGATCGAGTATGTTGCACACGCCTTCGGTACTGGTGCACTGTTTCAACTTCGTGGAGGCGTTGCCGCCGGTTGGCGTGGGGTCAGCAACGGCAGGATGCTCGACTCAAGAGACATGGGAAGCCTGATTCTGGGAGAATCGTCGGTGGTGTGTGATGTGGCCGCGAGTGGACGTTTTTCTTTGGGCCACCTCATCGACACGTCGGAAAACCGACGGATTCTCGATCTGTTGGGGCTCTCCGGCGACACTCCCCTGTTCGTTCTGCCGCTGGTTCTGCGCGACAGAACGGTTGCGGTCCTGATGGTCTCAGCCGAAACCTGTGATCCAGGGAGGGTTATGGAAGAGCTTCGCGGGTTGGCCAACGATGCTGTACAGGCGCTGGCTCTGCTGATCCTCAGGAAGAAGAGAGTGTCGCGGTAATGGTGTGTCCGTCATGAGAATCGGTCTGATGGGCGGCACCTTCAACCCGGTGCACATGGCGCATCTGCGCATCGCCGAAGAGGCCCGCGAGCTGTGCGGCCTTGACCGGGTGCTGTTCATACCGGTGGCCGATCCTCCCCACAAGCCGCTGGCCGGTGAGATCCCTTTCCATCAGCGCTGCCAGATGGTCAGGCTGGCCATCGCCGGAAACCGCGCCTTTGAGCTGTCGGAAATCGAAGGAGAGCTCCCGGGAAAGTCCTATTCCATCCATACCATCGCGGCATTGCGCCGGCAGTATCCCGGGGCGGACCTGTACTTCATCATCGGCAGCGACTCGTTCCTGGAGCTTGGTACCTGGCACCGCTACGCCGATATCCTGCGCTCCTGCAACCTGATCGTGGTGGAGCGACCCGGCCGCCAGGTCAGCGATCCCCTGGCGGCTTTGCCGGTTGATATCAGGGGTGAACTTCGCTATACTCCCGCCTCCCGCAGCCTGGAGCATCGGGCCGGCACCCGCGTCCATTTTTTCGCCGGCTGCCTGCTGGACATCTCGTCCAGCGAGATACGGCGGCTGGCCGCGGCCGGTAACTCCATAAGCTATCTCGTCCCTCCCCAGGTGGAGGCGTACATCAAGGAACAGAGGATCTATTCAGAATGTCCATGAACAAAGCAGATACGCCGGATACGCCCACCAGCCCCCTTACCTCGCGGGAGCGTGCCCTCAGGTGCGCCGAGCTGGCCTTTGACAAGAAAGCCTTCGACATCCGAGCACTGGACATAGCCAAACTTTCCACCATTGCCGACTACCTGGTGATCGTTTCGGGTGGTTCGGACCGCCATGTTCAGGCCATAGCCGACAGCGTCCGTATCGGTCTGAAGAAATTCGGCAAGGTCAACGACATCGAGGGCGAGTCCGAGGGGAAGTGGATCGTCATGGACTACGGTGATGTACTGGTCCATATCTTCCACGAACCAATGCGGCGCTACTATGACCTGGACGGGCTCTGGCACCAGGCGACGGAACTGGAGCTGCCCGCCGCCATGCGCGCGCCCCACGGAGAGAGCGAATAGCGTGAAACTGCGCGTCCTCTGGGTCGGCAAGAGTCGCGAAGAGTGGGTAAAGCAGGCCGTGTCCGACTATGACGGGAGAATCCGTCGCTACACCCCCCTGGAGCTGGTGGAGGTTCGGGACGAGAAAGGGGCCATGGCCGAGGAGATGCGGCGTCGCGAATGCGAGCGGCTGGCGAAGCAGATCCCGCCGGGGGCAACGCTGCTCCTGCTGGACGAGCGGGGCGAGCAGATGGACTCTCCCGGCCTTGCGGCCTTCATCGGCAGGCAGCGCGACAGCGGTACGGCCGAGATGGCATTTGTCATCGGCGGCGCCTACGGCTTTTCCGACGAGTTTCGCCGTCGCGGCCGGCTGATCTCCCTTTCACGCATGACCTTCACCCATCAGATGGTACGGGTGTTCCTGTTGGAGCAGCTCTACCGCGCCTTCACCATTCTCAACAACGAGCCGTACCACCACTGACCCAGGCGAACTCCCACGGATACTGCGCCGTGGATGCATCCATCCCCTGACGGGGAGCGGCAGACACTGCGCACGGTCCCGGTGAATCCGCCGCCCTGCCCTGCCTGATAGTACTGCTTACACGAAGGGATATATGCGATGAAACAACCGCTTGTGCTGATGATTCTCGATGGCTGGGGAATCAACCCCGATGCGGATCACAACGCCGTAGCCCTGGCCAGAACCCCCAACCTGACGCGTCTGCTGGCCACCTACCCCCATGTGCGGATCGCCACGTCCGGGATGGCGGTGGGGCTGCCGGAGGGGCAGATGGGCAACTCCGAGGTGGGGCATCTCAACATCGGCGCCGGACGGGTTGTCTACCAGGACCTGACCCGCATCAGCAAGGCCATCGATGACGGAGACTTCTTCACCAACCCGGTGCTGCTGGAGTGCCTCAGCAGGATCAAGGCTGCCGGCGGCAGGCTGCATCTGGCGGGGCTCCTCTCCGACGGCGGGGTGCACTCCCACGAGACCCATCTCTATGCCATCCTGGAGTTGGCCCGTCGGGAGGGGCTGACCGAGGTGTTCGTCCACTGCCTGCTGGACGGCCGGGACACCCCGCCCCAGAGCGGCGCCGATTACCTGGCCCGGCTGGAGGGGGAGATGGAGCGTACCGGTTGCGGCAGGATCGCCACGGTCATGGGGCGCTACTACGCCATGGACCGCGACAACCGCTGGGAACGGGTGGAGCTGGCCTACAACGCCATGGTCCTGGGCCAGGGTGAGCACTCTTCCTCGGCAGGAGCGGCCATTCGGGCAAGCTACGAAGCCGGGGTGTTCGACGAATTCGTGCTCCCCACGGTCTGCACCGATGGGAACCGGCCGGTGGCGACGGTCCGGGACGGTGATGGGCTGATCTTCTTCAACTTCCGCTCCGACCGGGCCCGGGAGATCACCCGCGCCATTGCCCTGGAGGAGTTCGACGGCTTCCAGCGCCCCTCCCCTCCCCGCCTCTCCTCCTACGTCTGCATGACCGAGTATGACGCCACCTTCGGCCTTCCCGTCGCCTTCCCCCAGCTGGAGATGACCAACCTGCTGGGAGGGGTTCTGAGCGACGCGGGGCTCAGCCAGCTGCGCATCGCCGAGACCGAGAAGTACGCCCACGTCACCTTCTTCTTCAACGGCGGCGTTGAGACCCCCTTTCCCGGAGAGGAGCGCTGCCTGATCCCCTCCCCCCAGGATGTGGCCACCTATGACCAGAAACCGGAGATGAGCGCCTACCTGGTGACCGAGGAGCTGCTTTCCCGCCTGGAGGCCAACCGCCACGACGTGATCATCCTCAACTTTGCCAACTGCGACATGGTGGGTCATACCGGCGTGCTGGAGGCGGCAATCAGGGCGGTGGAGGCGGTGGACGTCTGTGTGGGACGGGTGGCCGACGCCCTGCTGGCCCGTGGGGGGCGGCTCCTGATCACCGCCGATCATGGCAATGCCGAGCGGATGATGGACGAGAACGGCGAGCCGTTCACCGCCCATACCACCAACCCGGTCTGGCTGATCCTGGTGGACGAGAGCCGCCGGGACGTTACCCTGCGCCAGGGGGGGCGGTTGGCGGACATCGCCCCCACCATGCTGAAGCTCCTGGGACTCCCCCAGCCCAGGGAGATGAGCGGGGAGAGCCTGGTGTGATTGTGCGGGGTGGGTACAACGGTTGAAATGATAAGCCGTCCGGGTCAGTGAAAATCTGACGGGGCGGCTTTTTTGTTTTTCAACCGCTGTAGATGCACATGATAACTGAAAGGAAGATGCCGATGAAAAAGCCCATAAAAAAGACTCCTACAAACAACAGCGCCGCGCTCGAAGAACTCGGGGACAAGGAGTGGCGCTTCGCGGACGTACCGTATGAAATAGCGATGAAATTCAATGACCTGCTTGATGCGCAAGATTGCGGCGGTATCACACCGGCGGAACTGGAACAGCACTTACGGGAGCTGTTGCATGAGGCGCCCAACTTCATCGATGTGTATCATCACCTGGCCATGCTTCTCGAACAGCGCGGCAACATGCTGGAGGCCAGTCTGCTGTGGGAACAGGCGGTTAACATCGGCATGCAGTGCTTCATCGAGCAGTTCAGCGCCGCAGGCAACAAGCTGGAATGGGGCTGGATCGAAAACCGTCCCTTTCTGCGGGCCTATCATGCCGTGGGTCTTCAGCACATGAGGAGTGGCAATACCGAGATGGCACTCTCCATCTTCAGGACGATTATGGCCCTGAATCCGGGCGACAACCAGGGGGTGCGTGCGCTCGTGGTGGATTGCTGCCTGAAACTGAAGATGTACAAGGATGTGCTGGCGGTGTGCGAGGACTCAGCTGACGACCATATGGCCGAAACGGTATATGGCAGGGTCCTGGCCCTTGTCGCTCTGAAGCGAACAACTCAGGCGGAAAAGGCGCTCGGTCAGGCGGTTTCAGCGTTGCCGCTCGTTGCGAAAGAGCTTGTGAAGGCGCGCCATGCGCGACCGAGAAACATGCGCGAGGGGCATTACACCGTCGGCGGCGCCGACCAGGCGTGGTACTACTGGCGGGATGCGGGGGAGTTCTGGGAGCAGGTGCCGGGGGCGATCGAGTTTGTCAGGGAGCGGCTGAAAAGGTAGAGGATTTCGCGCTCCGGCGGGGCCTTATGGTGGTGGTAAATTGTTCCATTCGGGAAGATCACCGGTTCACGCGCGCGCGTGAACCGGCCAATAGATAGTTGGATGGACTGGCGACAGTCTAGAGCCGGGGCAGTATCTGGGCTGAACACGGCTTGGTTGGCTTGCGGAGAATGTTTGAGTTTCGTATGCTCAGGTCCCTAGGCCGGTTTTCGAGACTTGCTTTCACGGTGTATCAATCTTCGAAGGAGGATTTAATGGAGCTTATGAACCAGCCCTTTTCCGGGCAGCTTGGAAACCGTCTGATTGAGTTGCTCGACGTGCCGGACTACCACACTCTGAACATGGCAGTCGCTTTCGCCAAAAATAGCGGTGTCCTCAGAATCAAGGATGCACTCGAAAAGTTCAGAAAACGAGGTGGAAAAGTTAATGCGTACGTGGGCATTGACCTTGGTGGGACGTCGTATGAGGCTCTTACAGCTTTGTTACTTCATACTGATTCGTTGAATGTTGTTCACTCTGAAAAAGGTCAGACATTCCACCCAAAAATCTACCAATTTGTAGGGAAGGACAAAGGGCTGGTGGTGGTTGGATCACACAATCTGACCGGCGGCGGTCTGTGGACAAACTTCGAAAGCTCAGTACTCATCCCGGTAGACAGGTCGAATGCCAATGAGATGGGAGTACTAAGTGGGGTGGAAGACTACATCAGGGAGCTGACCTCACTCAAAGACTCATTCATGTCAATTGGCACACAAGACGACATAGATAAGCTCCTTCAAAACGGCTATATATCTAAAGAAGTCGCCGATCAAGTGCGCCTCGCGAAAGCTGCGACAAAGAATGGAACTGGGGAACGCCTATTTGGTAATGGTGCTCCAGCAAAACTACCGCACGTCGCCATGCCAAAGAAAAAGAAGACGGCCGCGGCTCCCGTGGCACCAGTTAGCCCTATCTCTACTGCCCTAAACGACGAGGGCCAGACTATTTGGTTTGAAACCAGGAGCATGACTAGCGACTCACGAAATATCCTTGATCTGTCAATGAAGTCCCTGATTGAGCGCGGCGACCCCACAGGGACCTCTCTTGATCTTGGCGAACCCGGATTCATGCGCGGTGGTGTCCAGTTTTTTGGTCTAAATCCTACAGATACTGCCAAGAAAAAAAATATCACTCTCAACTTCGAAGGGGTTGACTACACAGGTAGCACAATACTTTTTCCTGCTGGAGATAAAGCAAACGGCACGTGGCGCCTCCAGATACATGGGAAAAGCTCTTCTAATGTTAAGATCACTGAAGTCTTTAAAGACCTTAATGCCGCAGAAGGTGCACGCTACAATAACAAAGGCGTGCTGCAGCTCTACTTGCAACTAAAGATAATTACCTTTACTAAGATTCAGGATGATTACTACTCCATGTCTGTATTCCCAGAATCTGAACTCGAGAATTTCCGGGAAGCTTCAAGAATCTTGGCTCGAAATGGGAGAACAAGCCAAGCTAGACAGCTTGGACTGCTTTAGAAGCGACTTAGCCATTCTTGATGTTTCCCTTTCCGGGTCCCACTAATACCACCCTTTGCCCCGCCGAATGTGAGCAGCAAGGCGTTGCCACTCAGCGGGATTCCTTCGGAAACGAACAGCGGAGCCTGATTCACTTCGCGGTAGCGGTTTATGAACGTTGTTACATCGAAGCCGAATGCATAACCCGTCGTGCTTTGATATGGCGGGTCTACATACACAACAGCATTGCTAGGCAAAGGGTCGTTGAGGAGCGTCAAGATATCCATGTTAAGACAGGTCACTCCTTTCATTCCACTCACGAGAGTCGCGACTCGGCGGCGCAGCTCGGTCGGAGATGGTTGCATCGGATTAGCAGGGCTGCGGCGTATGCTCGTTGCGGTTGGCTCCCAGTAATCACGGAAGCAAGCATTCGCCCAGCGTTCTCCGTCGCGCCAAATTTGTTTGCCTCCAAAAGAGCAGGCCTGAAGCACTGGATAAAGTTCTGTTTCATGGTTCCCCACCGGGAGCGCCGAAAGCGCCGACATGTGAGCCTTGAAATCACGTTTATCTCTCGGCAGCGCGGACAAAAACTGATCAAATGCGTCCATGTTAAATGTACCGGAGCCAATGGCAGACCAGAAGGACCCCCAAGAGCTAATGTCGAGCATCCAAATGCGTGATGGGTCGACGCCTCTGTTAACCAGTTCGACGGACACCGCTGCCGATCCGCAGCATAGGTCGTAGAATAGCGAGTTCGGCTCGGGGGCTGCGTCGAGAAGAAGGTCGACAATTTGAGCCGCTACGCGCTGCTTGCCGCCTTGATATGCGCAGGGTACGCGCATTCTGCAGCTCATAAGGATTTCCTGCGAATAAGGATTCGTGCATAAACGCGCCGTCCGTTGATGATGCCGACACCTCCCCTATCCTCAGCGTGAGGACGATACCCTACCTCTGTAAGGGTCTTGAAAGATACGTTGGTGCGTGCATTGCCGTTGGCAAGCATAACAATCTCGAACTGATCCGGGCTGTATTTATCAAGGAACGTGATCGGCACCCCCATAACCCCGTCGTAGTCGACGGGAATATTTTGGGTACGCCCGACGTCGATAGCATCGTAGTTTTCGTAATGTGGATATTCGTCCGGAGTGTAGCGATGGGTCAATGCTATGGGCTCGTGCCGCCTACTGGTGTCCAAGTTGGTGAACCAGCGTACGCCCTTCACCCGGATGAAGCGACGTCCTCTCTCATCTATACCGCAGCCGGCGGCGTTTAGCGGGTAGCCATCGGGTACATAAAATTTGCGATCCCCGGAGCGGATGGATTCTCCATACCAGACTTTATTGTCACGAAAGAGCGGGAAGACCTCTTTGCATGTTGCCGCGTTCATGTTGCCAAGAATAATAAAATCTTTTTCGTGACGCTCTAGCAGGCTCATGTACTCGCGGAAGAGACTGAAGGGTGGATTGGTGGCCACTATGTCGGCTTCCTTAAGCAAAGCTTCGCACTCGTCCGACCGAAAATCACCGTCACCAGTGAGATGCACGAGAGAGTTGCCGTGCATGGCAAACAAGGACTCTAAATCCAGTGAACCGTCCGGCCTCACCAGCGTCTCGTCAGGCACTTCGGTTACTACCGCCTTATAGGCGTCAGTCTCTCCCTCTAGTGGATATTCTTGTCCCGCCATTGGGGATCCGGCGTAACAGGTGGATGTTAGCCCTGCGAGCCCGATCTTGTTGAAATTCAGCACAAAAAACCTGAAGAAAGCCGACTCAAAAGGATCGTCACAGTTACAAAGTATGGTCTTTCCCTTTAGTTGCTCTCTATGCTTCACCATTTCTCTAGCCACGTCCTCGTACTGCGTATAGAATTCATCCTTCTTGGTAATGAACGCACGATTGAGAGTCGCATTTCCGGATTTCGTGTGTGGCTTTGGACGTTCTGTCTTTATATCAAATGGCATGGTGCCCTCGCGAACCACCGCTTTGAGAAAGGTATTAATTGCGGCGGACATGCCGATGCCAATCTCGTCGAACACCTCGCTGGCGCGTCTCTTGACGTCTAGGTCGATGCGTATTGTCGTAGTCGGTTTGATTGACATATTTAACACTCCTCTCGTGAAATACAATGTAGCACGATTTGTTGTGAAATACAACGTAGCACGCAGGAGAAATATTTAGGGACACCCTTTTAATATTCACATTTCAAGAAAAGGAGATGTCCCAACTCTCGTGTGGACTCGGTCGCGGCGGAAAACCTGCCGCGCAGGTCACACTCATAGACGTTGGACATGAAGGACGAATGGTGGCCAAGTGGAAACCGACTCCCGCCGAGAAGACGCGAAAGAGGGAGCGGAGGGCGGAGTACATGACCATATTCATGAACGGGAAGCAGAAGCGGGTCAGACGTCCGCCGACCATCGATGGTATGGACGTGGATGAGTTTATCCGGCAAAATGCCGACCCATCTGGCTGCACCGGAATGAAATGTGGGAATATATTGAGACCGAGCCGTCGGAGGGGGGCGAGGATGGCGAGACGATGGAGATATTTTAGATACGCAACCATGCTGGAGCTAGATTGTACAACACTGGAGCCTGCCGATGAATGATATCACCCTCACCCCCGAACAGGCCGTACCCCGCATCGTGAGCCTTTTGGCCGCCCACGAGAGCAAGACCCTGGAATTCAAGCGGATGGGCGACAACAAGGTGGTGAGGAAGCTGCTGGAGGCGATCTGCGCCTTTGCCAACACCGAGGGGGGCGTGCTGGCCCTGGGGGTGGCGGACGAGAAGCAGGGGAAGGGGGCTGCCCGTCTCTTCGGCATCCAGGAGAACCCCGAGGCGCTGGACGAATTGATGCGCAAGATCCGCACCCAGTACAATCCCCCCATCGAGACCGTCCGCTTCGTGCGCCTTCCCTGCACCCTGCGCGACGGCAGCGCCGGGCAGGTCGTGCTGGTACAGGTTCCCCAGAGCGACAAGGTCCATTCCATCGTTGATGACGGGACCTGGACGAGGGGTACCGCAAGTAACAGGGAGATGAATGCGACGGAGATAGCCGAACTCTCCTACCGGCGTGGCGTGCGCAGCGCCGAGAGTGAACCGGTGCCGGTGGATTGGAGCTTGCTTGACACGACGGTCTGGGCCGAATTTGCAGCAACGCGCGGTTTCAGCCGTACCCGCCCTTTGCAGGAGCAGATGGCGCAGTTGGGGCTGGCTGTGAAGGTGGCGAACGAGTGGCTGCCGCGCCGTGCGGCGGTTCTTCTCTTTGCCGAGGAGCCTGGCGGCCTTCTGGCGGCTCACGGCACGCGAGCTGAAGCGCGTGTGATTGTCTACCAGGGGAAAGCCGCCGAAGCCGGCGCCAAGCCGAACATGAAGAAGCCACCGCGCACCTTGCGTGGCCCGCTCATCCGTCTGATCGATGAGGCGGTGCGGGTGGTGCTGGACGAACTAGCCGCCGGGGTGGAACTGGCTTCCAGCGGCTTTAAGGCCCATCATCGTTACCCGGAACGGGTCGTGAAAGAGGCGATCGTCAACGCCGTCATCCATCGCGACTACCGGCTGAACCGCGACATCCTGATCCGCATCTTCGATGATCGGATGGAAGTGGACAGCCCCGGCGTCTTCCCCGGCAACATCACTCCGGCCAACATCGCCAAGGCCGGCTCCACGGCACGTAATCCATTGATTGCCAAAACATTGCGGGATTTCCCCGTACCCCCCAACTTCGATCTTAACGAGGGGGTGCCGATGATGTTTGCCGAAATGGCCAGCGCCCATCTCTATCCACCCCAATATCGCCAGTACGCCGAGGCTGCCAACGAAGGAATTACCGTTACACTGCTCAACATGGAACGGCCAACCATCTGGGATGAGGTCAGTGACTGGATCGACCGGAACGGTGCCCTGGCCAATACCGATCTGCGTCGTATTGCACGAGTCGATACCTTGAAGGCGTCCAAGATGCTCAAGTCGTGGGTTGAACAGGGGATTCTGGTTCAACAGCCTTCCCCGGCCAAGCGCTATACCTCCTATGTGAAGCCGGTCCAGCCATCTGTACAAGGAGTTTTATTATCCAGCGACGAAGATAATTAAACGCATTAATGCAAAAAAACGCTCAAATATCGGAATGTTGTAAATTTGCTAATTATCCGGTCAGAGCTTTGTGCCGGTGAAGATGAACTCATCACAGGGAGCCAAAGGGACAGGTTTCAATGCGCACTTTTTCCGGTCCAGAAACACCGCTCCCGCGTGCGGTGAACTGACATGGATGAACCGGTTTGTTATTTTTCACGCGAGATAATTAACTGTAAAAATCCAGAAAAACCTCTGAAAACAACAATATGAAAAAACCGTCATTATCTGTCTGGTCTCTGGAGGGGGGAGAATGGGGACTTGGCAATGCCGGACTCCTCGAATACCCCCTGACGGCATTTTTTGCTTCCCGCACATGTCCCGATGCGGCAGTTCGGGCGGGCATGGATTGGGCAGTTGAACAGGCCCGGACAAGAAAGCCGGTCATCGGAGGGTTTCACTCACCGCTCGAATTTTCAGTGCTTGAAGTTCTGTTAACGGTTGGTGCGCCATGCATTATCGTTATATCCCGCAAGCTCGATCAGGCTCGTTTGCCGCTGGCCTAGCGGCAGGCTGCGGCGGCGGGGAATGTGGTGGTGGTCAGCATTGACGATACGACACGCCGGCTATCGGTAGAGATTGCAGCGCGACGCAATGAATGGATCGTGAGACATGCAACCAAAATCGTAGTCGCCCACGCATCAGAGGAAGGAAAACTGCAATGGCAGATCAAACGATGGGAACAAGCGGGCAAAGCTATTACCTTTCTTACGTGAGGCGGTAAGATTCAAGTATCTGGGCGTGGGGTGCGAACTGCAAAAGCAACTGGAGGTGGCACTACTATCCCTTTGCCATGCTGATCTGATTAAGCGTTGTTACATCGCCTGTCACACCACAGCGTATCAGGAGCCAGCAGCCATGCAGCGCCAGGACATCCGCTGGAAACAGCGACTCGCCAACTATACCAAGGCCTTGTCGCAACTCGAAAAGTTCATCGCCAAAGGCGAGTTGAACGAGCTGGAATCAACGGGGTCAGGTGTGCCTTTCTGACTTTTGTTACAAGAAAGCAAAAAGGCATGGCCCTGTTAGCCCCCCAAGCCCCCCTGGCAATGTCTGATTGGCTGAACCATTCTTGACTGTACTGCGCCATTGACGTATAGTCTCCTCATGGTCATCATTGAAACCCCCATATTTACAAGGCAATTATCATCAACTTTGTCCGACGACGAATACCGTCTTTTTCAGGCAACGCTATTGGATCGACCAGACGCCGGAAAAGTTATTTCCGGTGGTGGAGGCCTTCGAAAGATTCGATGGGCTTTGAAAGGGCGCGGCAAAAGCAGCGGCGTTCGGGTGATTTACTATTGGTTTACTGCACGGGGAACCATATTGCTCCTGTTCATGTACCCAAAGAACGTGCAGGACAATTTGACCCAAGATCAACTCAAATTACTCAAGAAGGTTATTGAGGAGGAATACCATGAAAGATGAACTATTTCAGGAACTGCTGGAAAGCGTGAAGCAGGGTGCGGCAATCATGAAAGGAGAAGCTGAACCTTCCCGCTCGTTTGAATTTCCAGAAACAGAGGTACGCGCCCTGCGCGAACAGTTCGGCCTTTCGCAGGATAAATTTGCCAACCTTGTCGGGATCAGTGTGGGAACGTTGCGCAACTGGGAACAAGGCCGCCGTAAACCGGAAGGTCCGGCAAGAGTCTTGCTTAGAATTGCTGCTTTGCATCCGGAGGCTTTGCTCGACATCGGAATGAAGCAAAAAACAGCCTGACGTAACCATAGGCTAATCGGATTGATCTTTGCCGTGCCTTTGTGAGAGGGGATGAGAGCGATTATTCATTGGAGGAAACGGGTGCCGGAACTTCCCGAAGTTGAACTCACCAGACGCAGGCTGGAGCGGGACATGCTGGGCAAGGTGATTGAGCGGGTGCATGTCCGTGCGCCCAAGCTCCGCTTACCGGTCCCGCCGGAGCTGGAAGAAGCCCTGAAGGGTCGAACAATCCGGGCCGTGGAGCGGCGGGGAAAGTATCTGCTGTTGGACTGTGAAGCCGGATGGCTCATCGTCCACCTGGGGATGACCGGATTCCTCCGGCTGCTCCATACCCCTCAGCTTCCCGGCAAGCACGATCATCTTGACGTCGTCTTTACCGATGGTTCGGTGCTGCGGTTCCACGACCCGCGCAAGTTCGGCACCATTGCCTGGACGATGGATAGCCTCGACAAACACCCGCTCCTGGCCGGAATCGGCCCCGAACCGCTGACCGCGGCATTCAGCGGCGACTACCTCTTCCGGGTGAGCCGGACCCGCCGGGTGGCGGTCAAGCTGCTGATCATGAATATGGCAATCGTCGCCGGGGTCGGCAATATCTACGCCAACGAGGCTCTCTTCCGCGCCGGTATCCGCCCCGACCGGCCTGCGTCCACCCTGAGCCGCTCCGAATGTGATCGGTTGGTCGTTGCCATCCGGGAGGTGCTGCAAGAATCGATGGATCTGGGAAGCACCTACCGGGTGGAAGAGGCCACGGTCAGCTATCATCCCCTCGACTTCCAGGTGTACGGGAAGGGAAAGGGGAACTGCACCCGCTGCGGCGGCCTGCTTGAAGCGGCCAGGCTCGGCAACCGGAGCACCGTGTATTGCCCCCGCTGCCAGCATTGAGTGTTCATGATGGAAGAAACCTATTTCAGACAGAACAAGCGGCTGGCGCGGCTGATGCGCCGGCTGGAGCGGACCCGCACCCCTCCCCCGCCGGTAACCTACCGGCGCAACCGGGTGAAACTCCTGCCGGACGGTGAGAGCTTTTTCAGCGAGTTTCTGGCCGCAATCAGGTCGGCGCGACAGTACCTGCTGCTGGAGTACTACCTGATCCGTAACGACCGTACCGGCTCGGCCGTTGCCGGTGCGCTGGTGGAGGCTGCCGGCCGCGGCGTACGGGTGTTTCTGGTCTACGACTACATCGGCTGTATGGAAACCCCGGCGTCCTTCTTCCGCTCCCTGGCCCAGCAGGGGATCGAGCTGTTGCCCTTCAATCCTCCCTCGTTCCGGCGCGGCATCCGCTGGTTCGACCGGCGCGACCATCGCAAGATGATGGTTGTCGATGGCCAGCGGGCGTTTCTGGGAGGATTTAACATCGGCGACGAATATGCCGGCATCATCCCCCCTCCCTTCAGTTTTCGCGACCTGGGTTTCTGCGTGGCGGGAAGCGCACTCAGGGAGCTGATCGACATCTTCAGGGAGACCTGGCTGATGGAACTGGGACGGTCTCCCGATCTTCCCGAACTTCCGGGATCTGGTCAGGATGACTTCCCGCGTGGTGAGGCCAATGTTGCCTTCGTCAGCGGCGGCCCCCACCAGCGCAGCTCCTATATCCGCCATGCCTTCCTGGTCAACATCGCCTCCGCCTCCGAGGATCTGTTGATCGTCAATCCTTACTTCGTCCCCGGACCGAGGATCATCCGTTCGCTTCTGCGGGCGGTGCGGCGCGGGGTGCGGGTGCGGCTGCTGTTGCCGGCACGTAGCGATGTGCCGCTGGTGCTGCTGGTGGGGCGCAGCTCCTATGGAGCCCTGCTTAAGGGAGGGGTGGAGATTTACGAGCTGGAGGATGGCATCCTGCATGCCAAGGTCATGCTGGTGGATGGCGAGCGCACCATCCTCGGCTCCGCCAACCTGGACCAGCGCAGTTTCCACCGCAACTTCGAGATCAACGGCATCATCGACAGCACCTCCTTCGGTGCCCAGATCCGTCAGGTAGTGGAGCGCGAGGTCATGTCGTCCCGGCCCGTTACCCTTGACAGGCACGAGCAGCGGGGGATTTCGACCCGCATACTGGAAAAGCTGGTCAACCTGTTCGGCTGGTTTCTGTAAAAGCCGTGACTCGTGACGTGCCACCAGTCACCAGTCACCAGTCACGGCTTGTGAGTCACGGGTCACGGTTAACCGGTCACGGAGGTCCATCCCCATGTGTCCCACAACGATGGAGACAGGTTCCAGTGAGGGTATCAGGCTGCTGGACACCCACTGCCACCTGAACCGACCGCCGCTCTGTTTCGAGCTTCCCGGTGTATTGGAATCGGCCCATCGTGCCGGTGTCGTGGGCTTCGTCGTTCCCGGAGTGCACCCCGACGACTGGGAGCGGATGGCGGAACTGGCCCGGAAACACGCCGCCCTGTTTCCGGCCTTCGGCATCCACCCCCTGCATGCCGATCTGGTGGATGGGGTTGTGTTGGAGCGGCTGGAGCGGATTGCCGACTTTGGGGTCGCTCTGGGGGAGATCGGCCTGGACCCCTGCTACCCCGTTCCCCTGGAACGGCAGGAACGGGCGTTCCGGGAGCAGGTGCGCCTGGCGATCAGGCTGGGACTGCCGGTTCTGGTGCATTGCCGGCGCCTCTTCCAGCGGACGCTGACAGTTCTCCGGGAGGAAAAAGCGGAACGGGTGGGGGGGATCATGCATGCCTTTTCCGGTTCTCCGGAGATGGCCCGGGAGTTCATCCGGCTGGGATTCGCCATTTCCGTTTCCGGTACGGTAACCTGGAAGGATGCGCTTCGGCCGGCGCGCCTTGCCGCCCGGGTCCCGTTGGAAAGCCTGGTGCTGGAGACCGACGCCCCCGACCTGGCGCCCGAACCGTTCCGGGGAGAGCCGAACCGGCCCGACCGCCTGTGGCAGGTGCTGGTTGCGGTGGCCGGCATCCGTGGTATGTTGGTGTCTGATCTGGCCAGAACGACCACGGATAACGCGCTGCGGCTGCTTACGCGCATACGCCTGGCATGAACACTGTCTTTTTTACCGGAGCTGTGCTAGGGTACGCACACCCTCACGTCAGGATGGAGACCCCATGAAACCAGTTCTGCTGTTGAGTTCCGTTGTTGCAGCCGCTCTTGCGGGATGCGCCATGTTTACTTCCTGGAAGAGCATTCCCCCGCCGGGCGGATGCGACCAGTGCCATACCGTGGAGATCGGCGCCAACTGGCGGGTCGCCTACCAGCCGGCCACCGTGGCTGATGAACGCGGCCGCCAGGCTTTCCAGACCCCTGAATACACTATGCAGCCGAAGGGGAAGGATGTCTCTCCGTTGGAGATGAAGAAGGTCAGGGAACTGCGTTGCTTCGAATGCCACCGGTCGCCGACACCCGCCCACAAGGGACGGATGGGGCGTTTTCACCATTGATAACGCGGTGTCTGCCCACCACTTGTTGTTACCCCTCGAACATCCACAAAAACAGCTTGACATTGTTGGATTGGCGAGTATGATCGTAAATCGATTTTAAAGCCATGCGCATTTGCGTCCAATGGTAAATTCAACCACACGAGGTCACACATGAAAAAACTGATCACCCTGACAATGGTACTTGCTCTGTCCGTCGCTTTCACCGCTGGCTGCAAGAAGAAAGAAGAAGCTGCTCCGGCTCCCGCCGTTGAAGCTCCGGCTGCAGAAGCTCCGGCTCCCGAAGCGAAGCCGGTTCAGGCTCCCATGTCTGCTACCGCTGGTGCTCCTGCTGAAGCTCCCAAGCACTAAGCCGAAGCAACACCATCTTGTGATGGACAAGCCCGTGGAATTCGTTCCGCGGGCTTTTTTTTCAAGGACGAAAGGGGGGCCTTGCCGTACGGCAAGGCACCCTTTCGTTGTACTTACATGGCACTACAGCGCGTTGGCCACCTCGGCGCTGACATGGGGCTGATATTTGGCGAAGTTGGACCTGAACATGGCCACCAGCTTGCGGGCGGTATCGTCGTACCCGGCCGGGTCGGACCAGGTGTTGCGCGGGTTGAGCATTTCCGAGGGAACTCCGGGGCAACTGGTGGGAATGGCCAGCCCGAAGAAGGGATCGGTTTCGAAGCTGCCGCTGGCCAGGGTGCCGTCCAGGGCCGCGTTGACCAGGGCGCGGGAATAGCTGATCCTGATGCGCTCCCCCACCCCGTAGGGCCCGCCGTTCCAGCCGGTATTCACCAGCCAGCAGGAGACGTTGTGGCGGGAGATCTTCTCCCGCAGCAGTTCTCCGTACACTGTCGGGTTGAGGGCCATGAAGGGGCCGCCAAAACAGGTGGAGAAGGTGGCGGTGGGCTCCTTGACTCCGGCCTCGGTGCCGGCCACCCGGGCGGTGTAGCCGGAGAGGAAGTGGTACATGGCCTGCTCCTTGGTCAGGTGGGCGATGGGGGGGAGCACGCCGTAGGCGTCGCAGGTCAGCATGATGATGTTTGCGGGATGGCCCGCGGTCCCCGAGGGGACGATGGTGGGGATGTGGGTCAGAGGATAGGAGGCACGGGTATTCTCGGTAAAGGAGTCGTCGTCCAGGTCCACCCGGCGGGTGCGGGTGTTGATGGCCACGTTCTCCAGGATCGTCCCGAATCTGCGGGTCGTGGCATAGATTTCCGGTTCGCTCTCCGGGCAGAGCCGGATGATCTTGGCGTAGCAGCCCCCCTCGAAGTTGAACAGCCCCTTGTCGTCCCAGCCGTGCTCGTCGTCGCCTATCAGGGCCCGGGTGGAGTCGGCCGACAGGGTGGTCTTGCCGGTCCCGGAGAGGCCGAAGAACACCGCGGAATCGCCCTTTGGTCCCACGTTGGCCGAGCAGTGCATGGAGAGGATCTTCTTCTCCACCGGCAGGATGTAGTTGAGGATGGTGAAGATGGACTTCTTGATCTCGCCGGCATAGCTGGTGCCGCCGATCAGGATCAGTTTCCTCCCCAGGTTGACGATGATGAAGGCCTCGGAATGGGTGCCGTCGATGGAGGGAATGGCGTGGAAACCGGGGAGGTTGATCAGGGCGAACCGCGGCTCGTGATGCTCCAGCTCCTCCGGCGTGGCGCGGATGAACATGTTGCGGGCGAACAGCGAGTGCCAGGCCCGCTCGGTGATGATGCGCAGGGGGATGCGGTGTTCCGGGTCGGCGCCGGCGAAACAGTCCTGGACGAACAGGTTGCGGCCGTCCATGTAGGCCAGCATGCGTTTGTACAGTTCGTCGAACTTCTGCGGGTCGAACGGCTTGTTGACCTTGCCCCAGGCGACGTTCTCATGGCAGGTGGGTTCATCGACGATAAACTTCTCGTTGGCGGCCCGCCCGGTGTAGTGGCCGGTCTTCACGGCCAGGGCGCCCATGTGCGAAACCAGCCCCTCCCCCCGCTTGATGATCTGCTCGTACAGCACGGAGGTCGGCGGGGTCCAGTAGATCAGGTTCGCGTTGGTGATGCCATGCTCTTCAAGACCGGTTCCACGGGTAACGTCGTTGAATTTCACTACCGTTCCTCCCTGTACTAATCGTAGTTTTACGGCAACATAGCATACAATCGCGACAAAACAAAGCTGCCCGGGCACAATCATGCCGCTGGATCGCCGCCTTCGGATCGCTGCATATTCCCGGTGGTTCCTCCCCGCCCGTTGGGTGGGGCACTACCGAACAGAGTGACCGACAAGGATCCCGATCTCACGACCAGAAATCACAAGCGGTGCACGAACACCCTGTCGGGCTGGTTCAGCGCCTGGGCGGCTTCCACGACGCGGTCGTGGTGGGTGAAGAGAATCACCTGGGTCTTTTCCGCCAGACCGCTCAGGCTCTCCAGGGTCGCTTTCGAGCGCTGGTCGTCGAAATTGATCAGAATGTCATCCACGATGAATGGCATCGGCTCCCCCGAGCCGATGCGCCATTCCAGCGTCGCCAGGCGCAGGGCGAGGTAGAGCTGGTCGCGGGTTCCGGAGCTCATGCCCTCAACATGCACCCAGGCTCCGTTGGGCCGAACACCGATCAGCACCGGCTGCTCCTGGTCGTCGATGTCGGTGCGCAGGCCGCTGAACGACCCCAGTGTCAGGTGGCTGAAATAGCGGGACGCTATGGTCAGCACCGGCCCCTGGTTTTCAAGCCGGTAACGCTCGATCTCTTCCCGCAGAACCTTCGCGGCCAGCCTGAGCCGGATGTAGTGTTCGGTCAGGCGGCGGATCACCGCCAGTTCCTGTTGGGACTCGTCCGCCAGTTCCGCGGCCCGGCCGCCGCCATCCATGCGGGTCAGTTCGTTTTTCTCCCGGCCGATGATTTCGGACAGCTGCCGGATTTCCGGGTCGAGGCGCCCCTCGATCTCATCGGCCAGCGTCCTGATCCGCCCCGGAATGTCGTCCGGGTTGATTTCCCGTGCCTGCTCTTCGAGATCTGCGAGGGGAATCCCCTCGCAGATCCGTCCCAGGGAAACCTCGATCTCCTCCAGTTTTTCCCTCAATTTCACATATTCGGTGGAGCGTTGCTCCGCCTGGTCGAGTCCGTCTCCGCTCTCGCACCCGGCAAGTGTGCGAAGCGCCGCCATCTGGTCGCCAATAACGGTCAGTTCCGTATGCGCCTTGGCACTGCTCTTTTCCAGGTCGCTGCTTTCTTCGATGTACTGCTGGGCACGGGCCTGGTCGCGGCTGGCCTGGACGAGGCGGGCCTTGAGCTGGGCCACGGCCTGGAGGGCATCCTGGCCGGCCAGGTCGGGCGCGATGTCCGTTGTCAGCCTGGAGATGGTTTCCTCGAAATCCCGCCCATCCCGGTCGATGCCGTCGATCCGTTTGCGGAAATCATTGGCCTCTTTCAGTTTGGCGAAACAGATCTGGAGGCTTTCGATGAAATCGATAGCCTCCGCCGGAGGCGTCGTCTCCGCGATCCCCAGCGGCGCCATGGCATCAGCCCAGAGTGAGCGCCAGCGTTTCAGCTCCTCTTCGGAATTTTCCCGATCCGCCTGGGCGGTATGCAGGGCGGTCCGCAGCTCGCCGCTCCTCGCCTCCAGGGTCTCACGTCTGGATTGCGCGGTCCGCGCCCGGAGTTCGAGGGCACTGGCGGTCTCCAGCACCGGGGAGAGACCTTCGTCCCCGGCGTCCACGTGCTCCCCGGCCGCGGCCAGTTCGTCCAGCAGCGCCTGCCGCAGCTTACGCCGTCTTTCTTCACGTTCCGCCAGGGAGGTCGCGATCTTCCCGGCCTCCTCCACTTGAAACCGGAGCTTGTCGAAGCCGGTCAGCCACGCCTGCATTTCCCGTGGCGACAGGGGGGTGATGGCGCAGGGAGCCCACAGTTCTGTCCACCCGGCTTCGGCGGCGCTCAGGGCGGAGGCGGTACCCGCCGCTTTTTCAGCCAGTTCCGCAAGCCGTTGTCCGATTCCCTTGGCCCTCGCTTTCAGCGAAGCATGTTTCTGGACCCGGTCCGCTTCCCGGTAGAGACGGTCGGCGGTCTGGTCGGAGACCGCCACCATTCGCTCGAACGCTTCCGGCAGGGGGCGCTCCGGATCGTAGTCGCGGCTTTCCGTGTCAATATCCTCGCCGCGCAGCCATTGGCGCCGCAGCAGTTGCCAGCCGTGCTCCCGGCGGTCCCGCTGCCTGGCCAGATCCTCTTCGGCGGGAACCTCGGCGGCGTACTCGATTTCCCGAAGCTGCTCCGTCAGGCGGCCCAGCTCTTCGTCCAACTGTGTACGTTCCTTCTGTTCCTCCCGCATGCCGTCGTCAAGGGCGCGAAACTGCTCGTCGTAGCGGCTAAGGGTTTCCGGCAGCGGGACCGGCAGCACGTCTGCCGAATCCGGTTCGCCGCTCCACAGCCCCAGGCGTTCCCGCGTTGCCAGATATCCCTTCCGGGCGCCGGCCAGGGCGCGCCGCAGGGTCGCGATCTCTCCGTCCAGGTCACCCGCTTTCTGGGCCTGGGCAACCGTCCGGGACAAACGCCCGGCCTCAATCGCCGGGGGGAGGTTTTTCAGAACACCCAGTGTCCTTTCAAGGTCCCTGGCGATGGACTGCGCCTGGCGCTTCGGCGCGTCCACCCCCTGAAGCAGGGCTTCATGACGGGCCGCCAGGGCCTGAATGGTCGTGCGCTTCAGAAGGGCGGGGCGCAACTCCTCCACCTGATCGATGGAACTATCGGGGCGGATCAGTTTCAGCAAAGCGGCGGCCTCGCTGCGGCACCCGATGCGCAGCCCGTTGAGCTGGGGCCGGTCTGATCGGGCCTTGCGGTGCTGTCCCAGGCTCTGCTGCAGCTCCTCGATCTCAGCCCCGCGGTCCAGAAGCCGCTGGTTTACCCTGACGCCATCCCGTTTTTCCCGCAGCTCCGTCAGGCGGTTCCGGGCGGATTCCAGGCGAATCCGGATCTCCCGTTCCCGCTGCTCCAGCTGTGCGCGACGTTCGCCGAAGTCCGCGGGGAGTTCGATGACCTGGCCGAGCGCCGCCAGCTTCTCCAGCAGGATCGCGCGCTGGCCGAGGAACGGGAGGGCCTGCTTCAGCCGTTCCAGGTGATTCCGCTCCCTGTTCAGCCCGTCGCGCCGTTCCGTGGCGCTCGCCAGTCTGGCACCGGCATCCTCCAGCGCCCGCTGGTGTTCCTGCCATTCGCGGCCGGAAAGGGTGGCCTGCTTGATCCGGGCCTGGAGCTCCCGGTACCGGGTCAGGGCCGCGCTGATCGCCTGGCTTGATCCCCGTGGCCTGAACAGGCCGCCGGCCTCGTTTTCAAGATCGTCCAGTACGGTTTTCAGCGAAGCCAGGCCGGTCCCGGCGGCGAACAGAGCCTGTCCCACCTCGCCGTGCTGATCCAGGATACCCTGACCGCCCCGGGCCAGGGTTTCATGGTCAATCCCGTACAGGGTGGAAAAAAGGTCTTGTTCCAACCCGTGCAGGAAGGGGGCGAGCACCGCCGGGTCCAGCGGGTTGTCGTGATCATCGAACAGGCTGTTTTTCGTGCGCTTCCTGCGGTAGAAGGTCAGTTCGCCGCCGTCGCTTCCCTGGAGACGGCCACCCACCAGGAGCTGGTCGTAGGAGTGGAGGAAGTTGTCGCCGGTGCGGGCCGGAAAGCCGAAGAACAGGGCCTGGAGCGCCCGCAGCGAGCTGCTTTTGCCGGCTTCGTTGGGGCCGTGCACCACGTGCAGGCCGGGGAGTTGGGATGAGAAATCCAGGGTGCGGTCGGAAAACGGGCCGAAGGCCTTCAGTTCAAGGCGTTTAATTCGCACGGCGGCCCCCCTGTCTGATCCTGGCCAGCAGCAGTGCCTTCACATCCTGGCGCATGGTTTTCAGCTCAACTTCACCGGGGTCAAAGGGATCGTCTCCGCTCAACAGCTCGGGCGGCAGTTTGGCGCGCAGCGGTCCGAATTCCGGAACCAGATCGGGCACCTGGTTCGGCTGGAAATACAGCTCTTCCAGCGACGAACTCAGCGACGCCAAGGCAGAGTCGTCGTCCGGCCGCACCGGGGCGAGGCGGGGCGGCCGGGTTGCCACCACGACCTTTTCAAGCCAGACATCACCGAACGTCGCCGTCAGGGCGCGCAGTTCCTCATGCCAATGGGCCGGGTTTTCGTGGAACAGGTCGTGCAGCGGGGTCGTACCTTCCAGCATCAGCCGGACAGCCAAGGGGCGTCCGTCCGCCCCGCGGCGCTCATCCTCGATGTGCTCCCTGACCAGCTCCAGCAGCGGGTCCGCACCGTCGCAACCGCCCGGCTCGATCCGGAGCAGCGCCCAGCGGAGCACGTCCAGGTCGCGCTGTTCGACCGCCACAACCTGGCCGTCGTCCACGGTCACCAGGGCGCATCCCTTGGGGCCGGTTTCCCGGATATGCCTCCCCTGGATGGCACCGGGAAACAGTATCCAGGGATCGCGGCAGATCTCCTCGCGCTGATGCACGTGCCCCAGTCCCCAGTACTGGTACCCTTTCGAGCGCAGGCCATCCAGGGTGCAGGGGGCGTAGGGCTCGTGCCCCGGCCGGCCGTTCAGGCTGGTGTGCAGCAGGCCGATATTGAACAGGCCGGGATCCCCCTGGGGATACTGACGGGCCAGGTCGTCGGCCACCGCCCGGGCGGAGAAGCTCTGGCCGTGAATGGCGACTCCCAGGTGCTCCAGGACGAGGGTTTCAGGTGTGCGGTGGGAAAACAGCGTGACATTGTCGGGCAGGCGCAGGGTCCGGGTGATCTGGCTGGCGGCGTCGTGGTTACCGGAAACCATGAAGACCGGGATACCGGCGTCGCGGAGCCGCCCCATGCGGTTCACGAAATAGATGCCGGTGTTGTAGTCCTTCCAGTCACCGTCATAGAGGTCGCCGGCCAGCAGCACAAAAGCCACCTGTTCGTCGATGGCCAGTTCCACCAGGTTGTCGAACGCCCGCCGGCTGGCCCCCCGGATCTGCTCCAGCGGAGCGTCCCGGTAGGCTTCCAGCCCTCTCAGCGGACTGTCCAGGTGGATGTCGGCGGCATGCAGGAACGTGAACATGGAAGCGGCTCCCGTAGGGTGTGGGTGTGATGCGGTTTCAACCTATCATGTCGCAATGGGTGGAGCAATGATGACGTGACGTACTGATCAAGCACGTCGCCTCGGGCGCGTCATGCCGTGTAATAGAAAATAATGTTCCGCAGGAAAGTCAATGCTTGTAAGGAGCGAAGAATAAATACCTAAATACAAAACGTGACCCCAGAGCCCCACGTTGCGAGTTGAGTGGTTACTCAAAAACATCTACTATTTCGGAAAAAAATTTAATCAGACCAATGCACATAATCATACTTATGAAAATATCCATCAAACCATAAACTGACGACGTAAAAACTCCAGATTTAAGCATTAGTACTAATAATTTTCCAGATGATCCATATGCATCAATATCATTTGGAATATAAAACCTACACGTAATCAATAATAAAAAAAACGAGAAAAAAATAATATTTACAACAGTAATTCTATTTAGATTAAAACACATTTTTTTGACACCAATATGAAAAACCATATCTATAATATACGATTTTAACAGCACAAAAATCGTTATCATAATTATTAGTGCCACAAAAGTCCAACTAACAGATAGTACAAAACATACTTTATGAGAATTGTTTGCTATCATTAAGTTGTCTTCAAATGAAGGCACAATAGATTTGACTAAGTTGCAATAAGCCACTACATTTTTATTCAATGAAATATCAGTACAACTAATAGCAATTATAATAAGATAATATATAAACATATAAGGTAGTAAGCGCTTTGTAGCGACTCTATCACTAAAATCTTTGCTATGGAATATACTGTTATTTATTCTCTTTATTAAAATAGTGCTTTGTGTGTTTTTAGCGCAGTATATGAGGCCATTCGACTCTTCACCCGCACGAAAAGAGCCATTCTCCATCAACAATCTTTTCTCCTCGTTCTCGCCGTTCATAGCATCTCCTTCGCGTACAAACGCATCAAATTTCTACCGCCCAACCACCCCAAAAACACCAAAACCCACCAGCAAGAAGCCGGTGGGTTTTGGCATATCAGACAGATCATCATCCGTCACTTCGACAGCCCCGCTGTCCAGACCATCCTGGATGGTGGCTTTGTGCCACACGGTTTCCCGTGCTTTACCCTTTCGGCGAATTTGGTTGTCTTGACGATCCATGGCGTGGTTCTGACATGCATGCTACCGTTTGCCCGTGAAAAACGGGGGACCTACCGCGTCAGCGGGGAGTCCAGGTAGGCGTGGATGATGTCCAGATAGATCTCCCGCGGCTTGCTGGTGCCGTCGCTGGGGGCCACCATCCCCTCCTGCTCCATCATCTCGATGATCCGGGCGGCGCGGTTGTAGCCGATGCGCAGGCGGCGCTGGACCATGGAGATGCTGGCCTGCTTGGTCTCGGCCACCAGGCGCAGGGCGTCCTCCCAACGCTCGTCCAGTTCCTCGTCCTCACCCAGGCTGCCCTTCTCGTCCGTATCCTTCATTTCCAGGAGCGACTTGTCGTACTGCGGCTTGCCCTGCTTGCGCAGGAAGTCCACCACCCGCTGCACCTCGGCGTCGGAGACGAAGGCGCCGTGGATGCGCTGCAGCCGTGAGGTGCCCGGCGGCATGAAGAGCATGTCGCCGGCTCCCAGCAGGGTCTCGGCGCCGTTGGTGTCCAGGATGGTGCGGGAGTCCACCTTGGAGGTCACCTGGAAGGAGATGCGCGATGGCAGGTTGGCCTTGATCAGGCCGGTGATCACGTCCACCGAGGGGCGCTGGGTGGCCAGGATAAGGTGGATGCCCGAGGCGCGGGCCTTCTGGGCCAGGCGGGCGATGTGCTCCTCCACTTCGCGGCCGGCCACCATCATCAGGTCTGCCAGCTCGTCCACGATCACCACGATATAGGGCATGTGGGCGTGTTCCAGCGGCTCCTCACGGGGCAGAGAGAGAGCGGGCTCCGCCATCTCGGCGATACCCCCCTCCCCTTCCTCGATGATCTCCTCCAGGTCCTCGATGATCTCGGCTTCGGGGAGGCTGTTCAGCTCCTCCTGTTCCTGGGCTTCGCCGGCCAGCTTCTTGTTGTAGGAGTCGATGTTGCGCACCCCCTTGTCGGACAGGAGGCGGTAGCGGCGCTCCATCTCGTTGACCGCCCACTTCAGGGCCAGAGACGCCTTTTTCGGCTCGGTCACCACCGGCAGCAACAGGTGCGGGATCCCTTCGTACATGGAGAATTCCAGCATCTTGGGGTCCACCATGATCATGCGCACGTCACGGGGCTCGAACAGGTAGAGGAGCGACAGGATCATGGTGTTGATGGAAACCGACTTGCCCGAGCCGGTGGAGCCGGCCACAAGGAGGTGGGGCGCCTTGGCCAGATCGGTGACCACCGGGATGCCGGCGATGTCCTTGCCCAGGGCCAGGGGAAGTTTCATCTTGTTGTGGTGGAACGCTTCGCAGTTGAAGATTTCGCTCAGGAAGACCATGTCCCGGTCCCGGTTGGGCACCTCGACCCCCACCACCCCCTTGCCCGGGATGGGGGCCACGATGCGGATGGACATGGCCTGCAACGCCATGGTCAGGTCGTCGGACAGGCCGGAGATGCGGCTGATCTTGATCCCGGGAGCAGGCAAAAACTCGTACATGGTGATCACCGGTCCGGGGCAGATCTCCACCACTTCGCCGTTAATGCCGTAATCCTTGAGCTTTTTCTCAAGCAGCCGGGCGTTCATGTCCAGCGCTTCGCTGTCCAGCTTTTTCTCCGACGGCGGTGGGGAGTCCAGCAACGAGAAGGGAGGGGTGCGGAACTCTCCCTCGGCCGTGATGAACTTCAGGCTCTCCTGCGTCGCCTCCCCCTTGTCCGGCTGGTTTCTCTTGTCCTGCGCCTTCTTGAGGAGGGCCGTCACGGGTGAAGCGATGCCAGGCTTGATCACCGGTTCTAATGATTTAACCTGCCGTGTCTTCTCCCGAACCTTGGTCAAGACATTGGCCAGAGACGCGGCAGCGGCCGGTTTGATCACCGCACCGGCTGATGGGGAGGGTGGTGCGGGCCTGCCCTCTTCCCTGGCTTTCTCCTTTTGAATCTCCTGCCGTTTCAGGTCGCGGCGTTCACGCCAGACGCCCCATTTCGTCTTCAGGATTTCCAGCCATGTGTCGGCGAACAGCACGAAGGAGAAGTGGGAGAGGATCATAATCGAGGCTGCCATGAGCGGCAATAGCAGCAGCAGCGCTCCGGTGGATCCCACCATCCCCTTCAGCAGCCGTACGGTCACTACTCCCACGACGCCGCCGGTGGGCACCTGCTGCCCCAAGATGCCGACCGTCTCCCGGGAAAAGGCCAGCAGGGTGGAAAGCGTGAACATCAGCCCGCCGAATGCCAGCAGCTTGTAGGAGCGCAGGCGGAGCTCCTTGAAGCGCAGCAAGGTATAGGCCATGGCCAGTATGGCCAGGGGAACCAGGAGGGAGGCCAGGCCGACGCTGCTGAAGAACAGGTCCGCCACCTGAGCCCCCAGTTTTCCTCCCAGGTTATGGATGCCCCCCTGGTTGGAATAGCTGTTCCAGGAGACGTCCCTGGCGTCGAATGATACGAAGGTCAGCAGCAGGAAGATGCCCAGGGTTGCCAGCGCCATGCCCTGCAGTTCCTTGACCAGTCTTTCTCTTTTGGATTCTTCCATGGGTCTCTGTGTGTCTCGGTCGGTAAAGTAAAAAAACGGTTAATAATACCCGCAAGCGCCAAAAGCTGGCAAAGGAAAAATAAAGGGCCTGAAAACGGCAGGTAACCACGGATGGATACGGATAAACACCGATACCTCCGAGCCTCATGCACAAGGCGTATTTTGCCCTTCGACAGGTTCAGGGCGAACGGACATGGACTGGTAGCGGCTGACATTCCGTTCGTGGTGAGCTTGACGAACCAGGAACGGAACACTTTTGCAAGAAGTTCATCGGTATGATGCATACAATAAAGCAACTGCTCTGTCGATGAATGCCGTTTGGTCCGTTATACGTGGTTATCCCCTGTGTTCGAGTCGCAACTAAAAAGGGACAGGTCGCCGTGCATGGCCGACCTGTCCCCGATGAGGTGATACCTGTGGGTCGTATCTCAACCGGCCTGCTTGGCGCGCCGCTCCTCCCGCAGCATGTCCAGGGCCAGCAGGACCACTCCCACGCAGATGAAGGAGTCGGCCACGTTGAAGGCCGGCCAGTGGTGAACGCCCCAGTAGACATCCAGGAAGTCGATCACCTCTCCCAGGCGTACGCGGTCGATGAGGTTGCCCACGGCGCCGGAGAAGATCATGGCCAAAGAGATCTGGGCCAGTTTCTGATCGTTGCGCAGCCTGCCGAAGGCCACCAGGATGACGCCCGAGGCGATGAGGGAAATGGCGATGAAGAAGGGGAGCCGCCAGGATGCCTGGGAGAGGAAGCTGAAGGCGGCGCCCCTGTTTCGGATATAGAAGATGTTGAACAGGCCGTCGATCACCGGGATACTCTGGTAGAGCTCCATGGTGCGGTGGATGTACAGTTTGCTGGCCTGGTCCAGGAGCAGACCAACGGCCGCGATGGCGGTGAAAAGCTTCCAGCGTCCCATGATCAGACGACCGCGGCGGTGCATTTGGGGCAGATGGTCGGGTGCCGCTCATCGGTACCCAGCTCCTCGCTGTAGCACCAGCAGCGTTCGCACTTCTCGCCGGGGGCGGCGCCGACCTGCACGCTGAGCCCCGGCAGTGCCTCGGAGCTCCAGCATTCACCCTCCAGGCTCTCCACCAGTTCCACCTTGGAGACGATGAAGATGCTCTGCAGCTGCCACTGGTACCCGCGCAGGAAGCCCAGCAGCTCCTCCGGCGCGGCGATGGTCACGCCTGCGTCCAGGGAGTGGCCGATGGTCTTGGCGCTCCTGGCCAGCTCCAGGGCCTTTGACACGTCGGCCCGCACCCTGATGATCCGCTCCCAGCGGGAGGCCAGCAGGTCGTCCCGCCACTCCGGGTTGAGGGTCGGGAAGGAGGCCAGATGCACGCTCTCTTCGCTCCGGGGCGGCATGTGGCGCCAGACCTCGTCGCTGGTGAAGGAGAGCACCGGCGCCAGCAGCCGCACCAGGCAGTCCAGGATGCGGTACATGACCGTCTGGGCCGAGAGGCGTTCCAGGGAGTCGGCCCTGCTGGTGTACATGCGGTCCTTGAGGATGTCCAGGTAGAAGGAGCTCATCTCCACCGAGCAGAATGAGGTGACGTCCTGGTAGATGACGTGGAACTCAAAGTCGCGGTAGGCTTTCAGCACGCGCTCCTTCAGGAGCTCCAGCTGGTGCAGGGCCCAGCGGTCGATCTCGGGCATGTCGGCGAACCTCACCGCCTGGGTCTCGGGATCGAAGTCGTGGATGTTGCCCAGGATGTAGCGGCAGGTGTTGCGGATGCGGCGGTAGGCCTCGGCCACCCGGGTGAGGATTTCCTGGGAGATGCGGTTGTCGTCGCGGTAGTCCTGGGCCGCGACCCAGAGGCGCAGGATATCGGCGCCGAACTTCTTGATCACGTCCTCGGGGGCCACCACGTTCCCCACGGACTTGCTCATCTTGCGCCCCTGGCCGTCCAGCACGAAGCCGTGGGTCAGCACGCTCCGGTAGGGGGCCGTGCCGCGGGTTCCCACGCTCTCCAGCAGCGATGAGTGGAACCAGCCGCGATGCTGGTCGCTCCCCTCAAGGTACAGGTCGGCCGGCGAGCGCAGCGTGGGGCTGTCCTCCAGCACGGCGGCGTGGGAGACGCCGGAATCGAACCAGACGTCCAGGATGTCGTTCTCCTTCTCGAAACCGGTTGCCCCGCATTTCGGGCAGACGGTCCCCGGCGGCAGGAGCCGCTCCGCCTCCCAGTCGAACCAGACGTCGGAGCTCTCCTTTCTGAAGATCTCCGCCACGTGGTCCATGATGGCGCCGTCGGCCAGGTATTCGCCGCAGGAGGCGCAGGAGAAGGCGGTGATGGGAACCCCCCAGGAGCGTTGGCGGGAGACGCACCAGTCGGGGCGGTTCTCGATCATGCCGTGAATCCGCTCGCGGCCCCATTTGGGGATCCACTGCACCTGGCCGATGGCCGAGAGCGCCTTGGAGCGCAGGTCGTTGCTCTTCATGCTGATGAACCACTGCTCGGTGGCGCGGAAGATGATCGGTTTCTTGCAGCGCCAGCAGTGGGGATAGGAGTGGCTGATGGTGGAGGTTTTGAGCAGCGCCCCCACCTCGGTCAGCTTGTCGATCACGCTCTGGTTTGCGCTGAAGACCTGCTGGCCGGCGAAGAACTCCACGTTCGAGAGGTATCTGCCGTGGTTGTCCACCGGGTTGTAGATCTCCAGCCCCTCCTTCAGCCCCAGTTCGTAGTCCTCCTGGCCGTGGCCGGGAGCGGTGTGGACGCAGCCGGTGCCGGCATCCAGGGTGACGTGCTCGCCCAAGAGGATGACGGAGTCGCGGTCGTAGAAGGGGTGTTTGCAGCGTTTGCGCTCCAGGAGGGTGGCGGAGAAGGTGGCGATGACCGGACCGCTCAGGCCGGTCTCGGCCAGGAAGCTCTCCTTCAGTCCCTCGGCCACGATCAGCACCCCCTGCTCCGTGTCCAGGGCCACATAGTCGTACTCCGGGTGCATGGCCACGGCCAGGTTGGCCGGGATGGTCCAGGGGGTGGTGGTCCAGATCACCAGATAGGCCTGTTTTCCCGCCAGGGCAGGGATGGTCGCGGAGATGTCGTCGATTATGGGGAAGCGCACATGGATGGAGGGGGAGCTGTGGTCGGCGTACTCCACCTCGGCCTCTGCCAGGGCGGTCACGCAGGAGGAACACCAGTGCACCGGCTTGCGGCCGCGGTACAGTCCGCCGTTGTGGGCGAACCTGGCCAGCTCGGCGGCGGTGCGCCCCTCGTATTCGTACTTCATGGTCAGATAGGGGTTTTCCCAGTCCCCCTGGATTCCCAGGCGTTTGAACTCGTCGCGCTGGATGGCGACGAACTTGTCGGCATAGTCGCGGCAGAGCTTGCGCATTTCAAGTTTGGAGATCTGATGTTTTTTGGAGCCGAGGTTCTTCTCCACCTGGAGTTCGATGGGGAGGCCGTGACAATCCCATCCCGGAACATAGGGAGCATGGAACCCCTCCATGCGCTTGACCTTGAGTACGATATCCTTGAGCACCTTGTTCAGGGCGTGACCGATGTGGATGTGGCCGTTGGCATAGGGAGGACCATCGTGCAGGACGAAGAGCTGCCGATCCTTCCCCGCGGCTTCCATGGCACCGTACAGGTCGTTTTTCTCCCAGATGGCGAGCAGTTCCGGTTCACGCTGGGGCAGGTTGGCCTTCATGGGAAATCCGGTCTGGGGCAGGTTGAGAGTGTCCTTGTATTCCATGAAACGATCTCCTCACAGGTAATTCTTTGTAAAATCAGCTCAAATTACAGAGATGGCGCTGAAATGTCAAGGAAAGGGACGCAGGAGACGGTGGGGGGTGCTCCGGTAAAATAGCGCGGATTCATTGCGCTTTCGAAGCCCATTGGTACTATTATAATCGCTTCAGAAATCGAGGCGTCCGACCGGGACGGCGGAGGAAGAGGTATGTACCGATACGATGGCGACAACGGGAAGTGCCGGATGCGGGGAAACGGGGAGACCGGGGAAGCGGGGGGCAACGGGTCGGCGCGGGAGCTGGTGCTGCGTTTTTCCCGGTTCCTGGAACATCTCCCCCTGGCGGTTTCCATCAAGGATGCCTCGGGCCGTTATCTGTTCGTGAATGAGTATATGAAGTTGCTCATGGACTGTGAGGATGTGACCGGCAAGAGCGCCGAGCAGCTGTTTGCTCCGGATGTGGCCGCGGTCATAGCCGAGAATGACCACCTGGCGCTGGCCCAGGGGCTGTTGCTGGTGCAGAGCACGATTCGCGACGGTTACGGGGACGACCGTATCTTCGAGATCTACAAGTTTCCCCTGCCCATGCCGGACGAGTCGAACCTCCTGGGCAGCGTCGCGGTGGACATCACCGAGCGCAAGCGGGCCGAGGAGGCCCTGGCGCTGAAGCAGCAGCAGCTGGAGGAGCTGAACCGCTCCCTGGAGCAGCGGGTCAGGCAGGCGGTGGACGAGCTGCGCCAGAAGGACCGGCTGCTGATCCAGCAGAGCAGGCAGGCGGCCATGGGAGAGATGATCAACAATATCGCCCACCAGTGGCGTCAGCCGCTCAACAACATCGGGCTGATAATCCAGAACCTGCAGCTCCAGTACGAGGCGGGGGAGATGGATGCCCGGCAGATGGCCAGCGAGGTGGGTACTGCCATGGATGTGATCGCCTACATGTCCCGTACCATCGACGATTTTCGTAACTTCTTTCACCAGGACAAGTTGCGCAGGAGCTTCTCGGTCAACGAGATGGTGGCCCGCTCGCTGGAGTTTCTGTTGCCCGGCCTGAAGAGCTGCGGCATCAGCGTGGAATGCCGGGAAGAGCCGGACGTCAGGGTGGAGGGATACCCCAGCGAGTACATGCAGGCGCTGCTCAACATCCTCAACAACGCCAAGGATGTGCTGCTGGAACGCAGGGTGGCCAATCCGCTGATCAGCATCGCCGTTCTCCGGGAGAACCGGCGCTCGGTAGTCTGTATTCGCGACAACGGCGGCGGCATCCGTGATGATGTCTTGCCCAGGATATTTGACCCCTATTTCACCACTAAGGAACAGGGCAAGGGAACCGGCATCGGTCTGTACATGTCCAAGGCCATTATCGAGAAGAGCATTGACGGAAAACTCACCGCCCGTAACGTGGAAGACGGCGCGGAATTCAGGATCGAGGTCTGAAGGGACACGGGACAGGCCATTACTCCTTGCATTCCAGTGGTACGTCTGCTAGTTTTTACGATCTTTGTTCCATTAATTGCTGAAAGGATCGTATTCCGATGCTTAAGAATATACTGGATTACCTGTTCGGATTTTTCTCCAATGACCTGGCTATCGACCTGGGGACCGCCAATACGCTGGTCTACCTGCGCGGCAAAGGGATCGTCGTGCGGGAACCGTCGGTGGTCGCCGTACAGCGCATGCCCAACGGCCGCCAGATGGTGCTCAAGGTGGGGATGGAGGCCAAGCAGATGCTGGGCCGCACCCCCGGCTCCATCACCGCCATCCGTCCCATCAAGGATGGGGTTATCGCCGACTTCGACATCACCGAGGAGATGCTGCGCTACTTCATCCAGAAGGTGCATAACCGCAAGACCCTGGTCCGTCCCCGGGTGGTGATCTGCGTCCCCTCCGGCATCACCCAGGTGGAGCAGCGCGCGGTCAAGGAGTCGGCCGAGTCGGCCGGGGCCCGGGAGGTCTACCTGGTGGAAGAACCCATGGCTGCCGCCATCGGCGCCGGGATGCCCATCACCGAGGCTTCGGGCAACATGATCGTGGATATCGGCGGCGGCACCACCGAGGTGGCGGTCATCTCCCTGGCCGGCATCGTTTTTGCCCAGTCCACCCGCATGGGGGGGGACAAGATGGACGAGTCCATCGTCCAGTTCATCCGCAAGAAGTACAACCTGCAGATCGGCGAGCGCATGGCTGAAACGATCAAGATCGAGATCGGCGAGGCCTATCCCGGCCCCGAACTCCTGACCAAACAGGTCAAGGGGCGCGACCTGGTTTCCGGCATTCCCAAGACCATCGAGGTCAATTCCGACGAGATCCGCGAGGCCCTGAAAGAGGCGGTCAACTCTATCGTGGACACGGTGCGTATCTGCCTGGAGAAGACTCCGCCGGAACTGGCCGCCGATATCGTGGACAAGGGGATCTTCCTGGCGGGCGGCGGCGCTCAGCTGCGCAACCTGGACATGCTGCTGCGGGACGTGACCAAGGTGCCGGTGCTGATCGCCGAGAATCCGCTGGACTGCGTGGCGCTCGGCTCCGGCAAGGTGCTGGACGAACTGGATCTCCTGCGCCGCGTCTCCATTTCCTCCTGACCCGATCCCTGATGCCGGCCCGCCGGAGCGCCCTGACCGCTCCGGCGGTGCCGCCTTCTCTCCTATGCCAGCTCCCACCGTCGATATCATCGTTCCCGTCTGGAACAACCCGCACCAGGCCCGCACCTGCCTGAGCGCCATCCTGGCCCACTCCCCCGGGGCACGCCTTATCATTCTGGACAATGGCTGCGATCGTCGGACCCAGCAGATGCTGGAGGAGTTCTCCGAGCCGCTGGCGGAAAACTGTCTGCTGATCTCCTCCGAACGCAACCTGGGGCTGGTGCCGGCGGTCAACCTGTGCCTGAGCCGTTCCGACGGCGACTGCGCCCTGATCGTCCGTCCCCACGTGACCGTGACGCCGGGCTGGCTGGAGCCGCTGCTTCAGGCCAGCGACGGGGGGATGGCTTCACCGCTCTTCAGCGGGCCGGGTGCCGCCGTTGCCGTCCGGAAGGTACGCGGGTGCAGCCAGATGGAGACCTTTGACCTTTCCTTCGATACTTTGGCCCTGAAGACGGAGCTGTTCATACTGCTGGGGGGCTTTAACGAGAAGCTGGACGGCGGACTCTGGTGTCTGCGCGACTACGTTTGCCGCGCCGTTGCCAGGGGGTACCGCGCCTGCGTTACCTTTGACTCCACGGTGGAGTGCGCCGCCGCTCCGCTGCTTGGATCGGAGGCGCGGCGCCGCGAGCAAGTCCAGGCCAGCAGGGACAGCTGCGTCTCCCGTTGGGGCGAGGGGCGGCACTTTGGCGTCTATTTCGGCCGCGACCGGGGGGCGGAAAGCCTGGCTGAGGCGGTTGAAACCATTCTGGCCGGAGCCCGCCGCGGGCATCGCTTCACCATCCTGCTGCACCCATCCCAGGCGGTCCAGTTTCGCCGCCTGGGATGGGACGCCCTGCACACGTCCATCTGCCTGTGTACCCTGCCACGCCTGATGCCGGGACGTGCCCTGCGGGCCTTCTCTGCCGAACAGCCGGAAATGGTCCTGGTGTCGGATGCACCCGGTTCACCCTTCGGCCAGGGAGCGGCGATGCTCCCCTTTGACGGGATGGCCCGCGATCTGGGCTTCCCGGGCAGCGCCCACCCTGAGAGGTGTCCCCATGATCGCTGATATCGCGACCAGGCTTCAGGCCCGCCGTACCCTGTTCGACCGGATCTCCCGTGACATGCCGCCTCTTATTGCCGCCATGGCTGAGCTGCTGGCGGAGGCGTTCAGAAACGGCAACAAGCTCCTGGTGATGGGTAACGGCGGTTCCGCCGCTGACGCCCAGCACCTGGCAGCCGAGATCGTGGGGCGCTTCAAGCTGGAGCGCCCTGCCCTGCCGGCCATCTCCCTTGCCACCGACACCTCCATCCTCACCGCTCTGGGGAACGACTACGGCTTCGAGGCGGTATTCCGCCGTCAGGTGGAGGCCCTGGCTTTGCCAGGCGACCCGGTGCTGGGCATCTCCACCAGCGGCAACTCCCCCAACGTGCGGAGTGCCCTGGAGCTGGCCCGGGAGCGGGGATGCCCGACCATGGGACTCCTGGGGGGGGACGGCGGCAGTATCCGGGAACTGTGCGACCTGGCCCTGGTGATTCCGTCGTCGGATACCCCGGCTATCCAGGAGGGGCACATCACCGTCATCCACATCGTCTGCGACTTGGTGGAGCGGGAGCTGTTCGGCTGAACCATCGGTTCGGGGGGCGCGGAAGGGCATCGTGAACGGCTGATCCCCCTGTGCAACGGAGCGTGACAATGGATCGCAAATCGATCGAGTCGGTCTTCACCAGGATACGGAGTGTCCGCTGCCTGGTGATCGGCGACCTGATGCTGGACGAATACCTGTGGGGAAAAGCCGAGCGTATCTCTCCCGAAGCGCCGGTGCAGATCGTGGACGTGCTGCGCGAGGAGATGCGCCTGGGCGGGGCCGGTAATGTGGTCAACAACCTGGTGGAACTGGGGGCCCGGGTAACGGTCTGTTCGGTGGTGGGCGACGACGACAACGGCCGGGTCCTGCTGGAAGCCTTCGGCCGCAGGGGAGTTGACGGCGAGGCCGTCTTTCGCGACCCGTCCCGCCGCACCAGCCGTAAGACCCGCGTGGTGGCGGCTCACCAGCAGATCGTCAGGATCGACCGGGAGTCCCGGACCCCCCTCGCTCCCGAAGTCGAGCAAACGGTCTGCGCCTGGATCGCCGCCAACGGTGGGACGTTCGACGTGATCCTGCTCTCCGATTACCTCAAGGGGGTGCTGACCCCGGGGGTGATCGCCGCCGCGCTGGAGGCCGCGGCGCCCCGGGCCATCCCGGTTCTGGTGGACCCCAAGGGTACCGACTTTTCCCGCTATTGCGGCGCCACGCTGCTGACCCCCAACCGCAGGGAGGCCGAGGCCGCCGCCGGGGTGAGCATCCGCGACACTGCGTCACTGGTTGACGCGGCTGCATTGATCATGGAGCGGACCGGAGTGGAGCATCTGCTGGTCACCCGCAGCGAGGAGGGGATGTCGCTCTTCTCCCGCGCAGCCGAACCGGTGCATATCCCCACCGTGGCCCGGGAGGTCTTTGACGTTTCCGGCGCCGGGGATACGGTGCTGGCCTCCATGGCTGTGGGCATGGCCGCCGGTCTGGAGATGGTGGATGCGGCCCGGCTGGCCAATATCACCGCCGGCATCGCCGTTGCCAAACTGGGCACCTCCACCGTGACCCCTGAAGAGGTCATCGATGCCGTGGCCACGGCTCACCGGGACAGCGATTCCAAGATCAAGAACCGCGACGTGCTGGCGCTGCTGATGGAGGGTGAGCGGTCCCGGGGAAAACGGGTCGTCTTCACCAACGGCTGCTTCGACCTGTTGCACGCCGGACATGTCAAGTACCTGCAGAAAGCCCGCACCCTGGGGGATCTGCTGGTGCTGGGGCTGAACAGCGACGCTTCGGTGCGGCGGCTCAAGGGGGAGAAACGGCCTCTGATCGGCGAGCAGGAACGGGCACACATTCTGGCAGCGCTGGATTGCGTCGATTACGTGGTGATCTTCGACGAGGACACTCCGCTGGAGCTGATTGCTGCCCTGAAACCGCACATCCTGGTCAAGGGGGGGGACTACACCCCCGAAGGGGTGGTGGGGAGGGAACTGGTGGAGAGCTACGGCGGCCGGGTGGAGCTGGTCTCCTTCGTGGACGGCAAATCCACCACCACCATCATCGAACGGGTCCTGGAACGCTATTCCTGAGGGAACCGTCCTTGTCTTGCCCGTTTTTTGTGGGATAAAACAGTGAGCAGGTTATTAACGTGCTATTTCATGAACAGGAGATGCCATGGATCCGGAAACCGCCACCAGGGAATTATGGATAATGGGCGTCGTGCCGGGAACGGGACGGGAGGAACTGCTCAGCTCCTACCTGTCCGCGGGTGGATACCGAAACCGCCCCGCCCAGGTCGAGGATCTGGCCGATGAACGGCCGTTGGGTATCGTGCTGGACGTCTCTCCCTTCTCCGATGACGGATGGGGTTTGCTGCTGAGGATCAAGAAGGAACCCCTCACCCGCAACATACCGGTTCTGCCGGTGTTTCTCAGTGAAACCGGAAAAGTGGGGGGAGTGTTTCCCATTGCCGGCTTCTTCACCCTGCCGGTGGACGAGGAGTACCTCCTGGAGCGCTTGGCGGTCTACGGTCTGACCGAGGATGCCGAGACCTGGGACTTGCAGGTGCTGGTGGTCTCCCGCACCGGCGAGGAGAAACTCTCCAAGGCGGTCGAGTCAGTCGGCTTCGAAGTCGTCAAGGCCTACACCGGCAAGGAGACGCTGGCCCTGACCTCCATCCACCCCCGTTACATGGCGTTTGCTTCCCTGATGCTGCCGGATATGACTGTGTTCGAACTGCTGGAGAAATTCCGCCACTATCCCTACAGCAGCAACACCCCCATCTTCGCCCTGCTCAAGGATGACATGAAGCCGGGGGAGAAAAGCGCCATGAGCCGTGAGGTGGCCAATCTGGTCAGCAAGAAGGAGCTCAGTCGCGAGAAGTTCCTCTCTTACCTGCGGCGCCGGGAGTAGCAACTCTCCTTCACCACAATGAATAACAGCCGCTTCATCCCGGGATGAAGCGGCTGTTATCGTACCGGCACTTTGCCGACCGTGCCCTACAGGTAGCCCGGCAGCTCCTTGATCTCGATACTCGCCTTGGAGCGCAGTTCGTCGGCCCACTTCTTGAAACGCTCTTCGGATTTCTTGCGGTAAAGCGTCTCCTCGATCTCTGACTTGATGCCCTCGAACGGCTTGGGAGCGCCGGGAATGCGCGCCTCCAGCTTGATCAGGTGGAACCCCAGGGGGGTATAGACCAGCTCGCTCACCTCTCCCACCTTCATGCCCAGAATGGCCTGCTCCAGCTCCGGCTGCATCTCTCCCTTTTTGAAGCTGCCCAGGTCGCCGCCATCCTTCTTGGCTGCCGGGTCCTCGGAATAGGTTCGGGCCAGTTCAGCGAAGTCCTTGCCGCTCCTGGCTTCGGCCAGCACCATCAGGGCTGTGCTCATGATACGTTTGGACTCCTCGGGAGGGGTCTTTTCGCTGATCTTGAAGAAGATATGCCGGGCGCGGAAGGTCTCCTCCTCGCTGTAGGTGGGGAGGTTGTCGGTGTAATAGGCCCTGACCTCGCTCTCGCCCACCTGAATCCGCGAGCGCACCTCCATGCTGACCAGCCTGAGCCGCTCCAGCTGCTCCTTGAGCTGGGCGCGATACTGGTCATAGGAGAGTCCCTGGCCGGCAAGGGCTTTCACCAGCCCCTCCTGGTCGAGGTTGTTCTGGCGCCTGACATCGTCGATGGCCTGTTCGATCTCGTCGTCGTCCACCTTGATGTTCAGTTCCCTGATCTTCTGCGCCACCAGCTTTTTTTCCACCAGGCTGTCCAGGGCGGCGCGGCGGATGCGGGTGCGCTCCTCGGCGTTCAGAGCTCCCTTGCGCTCGGCCTCGCGGATCTGCGACTGGGCCTCGTGGTTGACCTCGAAGAGGGTGATGATCTCGTCATTGACGGTGGCGGCTACGGCATTGAGCAGTTTTCCGGGAACGCTGACCAGCTGGGAAGCGATGACGGGCTGCTCCACCTTGACCGCGGCGGGGAGCGGCTTTTCCTTCACGAGGGCCTGCTTTTTCGCGCACCCTGCCAGGGGGACCAGGCAGAGGCAGACGGGGAGCAGGGCGAAAACGGATCGTTTCATAGGGGGGTTCGTTCTCCAGTGGGTAGCATGTGGCAAAGGGGTGGGCAAGCGCAGCCCCACCCCTTTGCCGTTACGTCACGTCAGAGTGATTGTGCCGTGAAACCCGAAGCGGGCATCACCTACTTCGTTCCCTGGCCGGCCGGTTGCGCCGTATCGTTCTTCTGGGTATCCAGGGCGTTCAGCGCATCGTCCTTGACCGTGATCTTGGCGTTCTTCTTGAGCTCTTCCTTGATTTTCATGAAAATTTCCTGCTGCTTGGAGGGGAGCAGGGCCGCCTTGATCTGGTCCTTGACCTCGTCAAAGGGGCGCGTGCCCGCGGGACGTTTGCCGGTCAGCTTGATGATGTGGAAGCCGAAGTCGGACTTAACCACATCCGATACCTGCCCCTCCTTGAGGGCCATGGCAGCCTGTTCGAAGACCGGCACCATGGCTCGCTTGCCGAACCAGCCCAGGTCGCCCCCTTTGGTCGAGGAGGAGTCCACCGAATACTTCTTGGCCAGTGCCTCGAAGGAGGCACCCCCCTTGAGCTGGGTCAGGATGTCCCTGGCCTCCTTCTCGTTCTTGACCAGGATATGGCTGGCCCTGATCTGGGCATCCGCCTTGAATTTGTCCAGGTTCTGGTCGTAGAACTTCTTCAGGTCGGCGTCGGAGATCTGGGCGTCACTCTCGACTTTCTTCTTCAGGAAGGTGTCCACGATCAGGCGCTTCTTCAGCTCCCGCAGTTTCTCCTCGATCTCGGGCCCCTTGTCCAGGCCGCTCTTGGTGGCCTCCTGCAGGGCCAGCTCGCGGACCACCAAGGAATCTAACATTTCCTTGCGCCCCTGGGGAGTGCTGGCCAAGGCCCGCAGGTATTCAGGGAGATTTTTGACTTCGCGGTTGAAATCAGCGCTGGTGATTTTCTTGCCGTTAACCTCGGCCAGCACCTGTCCCTCCTGCTTACCCGCCGTGGTGGACCCGGGGGTTCCCTGGCAGGCGAAGAGGGCGACGGACAAGAGCGCAACGGCCATACATTTTGTTCTCGTGATGCTGTTCACGGAAGACTCCTTTTCCAGTCTGTGAGTTTATGAAAATTTTTCAAAAATTATCATACCGTACCTGCCATTTCAAGCGCTTTCTGGCCGGCCCGCCCGCCCCGTACCCGGCTGAGAAACCGGGACCGTCGAATCGGGTCAGCGGTCGCCGAAAATCGATGACCGGCGGCCCGGTTTCAGTCCCGAGGGGCTGGCCAGCTCGTGGGGCTGGAAGAGGCGTATCAGCCCGAACTGGCCGTCGAAACCGGGGGTGCGCATGACTTCTCCCCGGCGCATGCGCCCGATCGCCTCGGCCAGCAGCGGCGCGCTCGCCTCGATTTCCTCCAGGGGGGTGAAGAGCAGGAGAGAGAACTCGGAGCCGAACAGTTCAATGGCACGACAGTACTGCTCCATGACCCGTTTCGACGCGGGACCCACGCCGAGGAGTTCGGACAGCAGTTCCACCAGGGGGATCAGGCTGAAGGGCCGGGGCGCGTCGGAAGGATAGAGCGGCCCTTTGCGGTCGGCCAGCTCCTCCACCCGGTGCTGTACCCCCACGGTGAGCGGCCGGGCGCATACCGGGCAGCGCATACCTGGCAGCGCACGGGTTTCGGCGGGCGAGAGCCGGACGGCGCAGGAGCGATGCCCATCCAGGTGGTACTTCCCTTCTTCGGGGAAAAACTCCACCGTGCCGGGGAAGGTCTCCCGGTGGTTGCCCCTGATGGCGTCGCGCAGGGAGAAGAAGTCCAGGCCGGTGGAGAAGAGGTTGGCTTCGCGGCCCAGCTTGGAGGGAGAGTGGCAGTCGGAGTTGGAGATCAGGGCCAGGCGGTCCAGGGCCGAGATGGTGCGGTTCATGTCCGGGTCCGAGGAGAGGCCGGTCTCCAGGGCGAAGACGTGTCCGCTCAGGTCGCCGAAGCACTCTTCGAGGCTGTCGAAGCCGGAACGGGAGCCGAACAGGGAGAACCAGGGGGTCCAGATGTGGGCCGGAACCAGGAACCCCCCGGGAGCCAGTTCCAGCATGATCTCCAGCAGGTCGCGGCTGTCCAGCCCCAGGATCGGACGGCCGTCGGAGACGATGTTGCCGATGCCTGCCAGGCGGTTATTGATTCGTTCCGCCGCGTCGAAGTCGGGGACGTAGAGCAGGTTGTGCACTTTTCTGACCCTGCCGTGGCGTTTGTAGATGCTGCTGATTTCGGCGGAGAGCAGAAAGCGCGTCGCAGCGGTACGGGGAGGAACTCCGGGAAGGGGCGAAGGGAGCGCGCGCCTTTCCTTGAGGCGGAAGAGACCCGGCTCAGCCGGTTCCAGCTCCTCCTTGAGGCGCGCGAACCAGGCAGGGTGGGTGAAATCGCCGGTTGCGATCACCCGGATGCCCTTGACTTCCGCCCAGGCGGCAAGCCCGGCCGGACTGCACTCCGGGCTGGTGGCGCGGGAATGGGGAGAGTGGACATGCAGGTCGGCGGCATAGTTCATGGTCCGGCATCTTAGCAGAAGATGTTCCCATGGAGAAGAGCCAAACGTCCAGTGCCGGGGGAGTGCGTTTTAGATTGCATGTGGTCCGAAGAATCCGTAGACTTTGGCCTTCCCATGATAAACAGAGACAGGATCAGACATAAGATCAAGGAGATACTCTCCCTCGACCGCCATCCCGGCCATATCGCAGCCGCCTTCTCCGCCGGGGTTTTCATCAGTTTCACCCCGCCCGTTCCGGGCATGCACACGGCTCTGGCCCTGGCCGTTGCCTTCCTGTTCCGGCTTAACAAGGTGGCCTGCCTGGCCGGGGCCTGGGTCAACACTCCCCTGACGATCATCCCCTCCCTGTTTGCCAGCTACAGGCTGGGCACGCTGATCCTGGGGCGTCCTTCAGCCCCGTTCCACCTGCGCGGCCTGGACTGGCAGGGAGTCATGGAGCTGCTGGTCAGACATGCCGAGCCGCTGCTCCTGGGCTGCTCGCTGATCGGTTTCGCAGCCGCGGTCGCGGCCTATTTTCTCTGCTATGGTTTGGTGGTGTTTTCCCGGCGCAGGGATGAGGTGCAGGCCGAGTTGACGCGGGAAATGGAAGAGGTGGGAGAAGAGCTGGAGTAGGGCGGGCCGTCTGGCCCGCCCTGGTGGTTTATTTACCCAGGATCGGGCTCAGCACCTGGTAGGTGAGATAGGAAACCAGCGCCGAAGCCGGGATGGTCAGCACCCAGGCAACCACGATGCGCTGGGCGACCTTCCAGTTGACCGCGGTAATCCGCTTGGAGAGCCCCACCCCCAGGATGGTGGAGGTGATCACATGGGTGGTGCTGGTGGGCATGCCGAAGGCGGCCGCGCCCATGATGACGCCGGCCGAAGCGGTTTCGACGCAGAAGCCGTGCACCGGTTGCAGCTTGACGAAGTCGCGCCCCACGGTCTTGATGATGCGCCACCCCCCACCGGCAGTACCCAGGGCCATGGCCGTGGCGCAGGCCACCATGACTTCCCAGGGAACGGAGAAGGTCTTCAGAAAACCGTAGCTGACCAGGGCCAGGGTGATTACGCCCATGGATTTCTGGGCGTCGGCCATGCCGTGGGAAAAGGCCATGAAGGCGGCCGAGGCCACCTGCAGATGACGGAAAACCTTGTTGAGGCCGCCGGGGGCGCTGTTCCTGAAGGTCCAGTAGATGGCCAACATGAACAGAAAGCCGATCAGGGTGCCCAGTATGGGGGAGAGCACCAGGGCCAGTACGATGGTTTTCAGTCCATCCAGTTTCAGGGCGCCCAGGCCGGCGTGGGCGAAGACCGAACCCATGATGCCGCCGATGATGGCGTGGGAAGAGGAAGAGGGGAGTCCGTAGTACCAGGTGACCAGATCCCAGATGATGGCTCCCAGAATACCGGCCAGCACCACCATCTGGGTGATGTTGGCGCCGTCCACGATCCCCTTGCCGATGGTGGAGGCCACTTTGGTGGAGACCATGGCGCCGGCGAAATTGAGCGTTGCCGCCATGAAGATGGCGCTTTTGATGGAGAGAGCCCGAGTGGAGACGCAGGTGGCAATGGCGTTGGCCGTGTCGTGAAAGCCGTTGATGTAGTCGAAGGCCAGGGCGGCCGCGATGACCAGACAGAGCATGACGAACGCGGGATCAAGCATTCTTGACCACCACGCTTTCCAGGATGTTGGCGGCGTCTTCGCACTTGTCGGTGGCTTTCTCCAGGGTTTCATAGATCTCCTTCCACTTGATCAGCTGGAAGGGATCCTTCTCTTCGTCGAAGAGCACGCTGATGGCCTCGCGGCAGACCCGATCGGCCTCGTTTTCCAGGGCGTTGATCTCCACGCAGAGGGCGAAGAGCTGCTCGTTGGACTGCTTGCCCAGCATGGCCACCGCCTTGTCCACCACGATGCAGGACTGCAGGATGATGAAGCCCAGGGATTTTGCCTGGGGCGGGATGCTCTCCACGTTGTACATGATCACCCGCTGGGCGCAGACGTCGATCAGATCCAGGATGTCGTCCAGCTTGGAAGCCAGTTCGTAGATGTCCTCGCGGTCCAGCGGCGTGACAAAGGTTGTGTTGAGTTTCTTGATGATGGAGTGGGTGATGGCGTCGCCCTTGTGCTCCAGTTCCTTGATGTTGCGCTGGCTCTCGGCGGGGTTGTCGAAGTTGTCCAGCATCTCCTTGAGCAGTTTGGCCCCCTCAATGATGTTTTCCGTCATGTCTTTGAAAAGCTTGAAGAATTTCTCATCTTTGGGGATAAGTCCGAACATGTCGTGCCTCCTCTGTGCTGCCGTGGAACGTGATATGAAAACCCAGCACACATAGCATGATTTTCATTTCCTTCCCAGAAAAATGTCACGAACCGGCTACGATTCCGTTGTTGTTTTACGGCGATCAGTTGCTGCCGGTTGCCTTCGGCGGTGTCTTGCCGTATGCTGACGACCGCCCGGTTCCCGGGCCGTACGGACCCATTTTGACCACCGGAAGGAAGCTCCAGCCATGAATCCGTTCCACGCCCTGCTCCTGGGTGCCCTGCAAGGTTTGACCGAGGTGCTCCCCATCAGCAGCTCCGCCCATTTGCTGCTCGTTCCCTGGCTTCTGGGGTGGCCCGAATCAGGGCTCACCTTCGACGTGGCCCTGCATCTGGGCACCTTCCTGGCCATGGCGGTCTATTTCCGGCGCGACATTATCGAGATGCTCGTTGCCGTCGTTGATGCCCTGCGCACCAGCTCCCTCGATACGCCGGCCCGGCGGCTGCCGTTCCTGGTGGTAGCCTCGGCCCTGCCTGCCGCACTGGTGGGCATGCTGTTCGAAACCCAGCTGGAGGAGTTGTTCCGTTCCCGGCCCCTCCTGATCGGCCTGTTTCTGATACTGTTCGGTGTCGGCCTGGGGCTGGCGGACCTGCTCGGCCGCAAGCGGCGTTTTATTGCTCAGCTGACCGTGGTCGACGCCGTTGTCATCGGCCTGTTCCAGAGCCTGGCGCTGATTCCGGGAGTGTCCCGCTCGGGCATCACCATCACCGCCGCGCTCATGCTCGGCTTCAACCGCGTGGGAGCAGCGCGCTTCTCGTTTCTCATGTCGCTCCCCATCGTCGCCGGTGCGGCCCTGTTCAAGATGCTGGCGTTGCTGGAACGGGGGATCCCGGCCGGCGAGGGGCTGCCGCTGGCCATCGGCATACTCACCTCCACCATTACCGGCTACATCAGCGTTGCCTTCCTGTTGCGCTTTGTACAGAAACACAGCATCGCTCCTTTTGTCTGGTACCGTCTCGTCGCCGGTGGGGCGGTTGTTTCGGCGCTCCTGACCGGCATCATCCCATAATCTTACTCTGGTATACTCTCCCCCAGGGAGGGACGGCCGATGTGCGCGGGAATCAGAGAGTGGCCGGAGGACGAACGCCCCCGGGAGAAGTTGCTGAAGGGAGGAGCTGCCAGCCTCAGCGATGCGGAGCTTGTGGCGCTGATCATCCGCACCGGTGACACCGCCACGGGAAAGAGCGCCATCGATCTGGGACGGGAGCTGATCAGCCGGTTCGGCTCCAGTCTGCGCGAGCTGGGCAACGCCGACCTGGCCGAAATCACCGCCGTCAAGGGGATGGGGTTGGCGAAGGCGGCCGGTCTGCAGGCCGCCTTCGCCCTGGCCTCCCGTTTCCAGGGACGCAGGCTGGAGAGCATGGACCGCTTCACCTCGCCTCGCCAGGTGTTCGACTACTTCCACTTTGAGTTGCGGGACTGCCGCAAGGAATACTTCCTGGTGCTGCTTCTGGACGGCAAGAACCGCATCATCCGCCGGGTACAGGTGTCCGAGGGGTCGCTGAACCAGAGCATCGTCCATCCCCGGGAGGTGTTCAGCCCGGCGGTGAAGGAATCGGCCGCGGCGGTCATCCTGGTGCACAACCATCCCACCGGCGATCCCACCCCCAGCCAGGAGGACCTGGGCATCACCCGGCGGCTCAAGGAGGCGGGGGAGGTCATGGGGATCCGGGTGCTGGATCACATCATCATCGGCGATGGCGAGTACCTCAGTTTCGTCGAGCGGGGGATGCTGTAGGAATATCGCGTGAGGAGTGAGGAGTGAGTGATACTGTCCGCTGCGCCTGGGCCGGGAACGACCCGCTCTACCGGGCGTACCACGACCAGGAGTGGGGCGTTCCGGTGCACGACGACCGGCTGCTGTTCGAGTTCCTGATCCTGGAGGGTGCCCAGGCCGGGCTCTCCTGGATTACCATCCTGAAAAAGCGGGATGCCTACCGCGAGGCTTTCGCCGATTTCTATCCCGAGCAGGTGGTCCGCTTCGACGATGCGCGGCGTGCGGAGCTCCTGGTACATCCGGGCATCGTGCGTAACCGGCTCAAAATCGCCGCGGCAACCACCAATGCCCGCGCCTTCCTGGCGGTGCGGGACGAGTTCGGCTCCTTCGATGCCTATCTCTGGCGCTTCGTGGAGGGGAGTCCGATCCAGAACGCCTGGTCCGCCGTCTCGCAGGTTCCGGCCAGCACCCCCCTCTCAGACACCCTCAGCCGTGACCTGAAGCGGCGCGGCTTCTCCTTTGTGGGGAGCACCATCTGCTACGCCTTCATGCAGGCGGTTGGTATGGTCAACGACCACACCACCGACTGTTTCCGCTGGCACGAACTGGGGGGTCGTCTGACGACCGCGGAGGCCGCAAGACTAAGCCGGGAAACTCGTTGATAACGATGGATGGGAGATGAACATGAAACAGACGTATGTGCTGCGCCGTGGTTGTTCCCGTGGCTTTCGCGGTGTTCCGCGCGGACTGGCCATGGTGGGACTGTGCCTGTTGGCGCTGGCGATGCTGGCCGGGTGTGCCGCTTCCACCCGGGCCGTGACGGGTCAGCAGCCCGATTGGCGTTCCTGGCCCCTGGATCGTAAGATCGGTCAGATGCTCATGATCGGTTTCCCCGGCGAGACCATTACCCCGGACAGCCCGATTGCCGTGGCGATCCGCCGCTACGGCATCGCCGGAGTGGTTCTTTTCGACAACAACGCCGATCTGGGGATCACGGACCGCAACATTTCCTCCGCGCCCCAGCTGAAAGAGCTGACCGTTGCCCTGCGCGCCGTCCCCGCCGAAACCCCGATTTTTATCGCCGTGGACGAGGAGGGGGGCATTGTTACCCGGCTCAAGGAGCGCTACGGTTTTCCGCCCACACTCTCCGCGTCGTACCTCGGGGAGAAAAACGACCTGAACCTGACGCGCACTTCCTCGGACAGGGTGGCGGACACCCTGGCGGAATACGGAATCAACCTGAACCTGGCGCCGGTGGTTGACCTGAATGTCAACCCGGACAATCCGGTCATCGCGTTCAAGCAGCGCAGCTTTTCCGCGGACCCGGATCTGGTCGTTGCCCATGCCGCCGAAGTCATCGGGAGCCACCACCGCAGGAATATCGTTACCTGCCTGAAGCATTTTCCCGGTCACGGCAGCTCCCGTGACGATTCCCATCTGGGGTTCGTCGATGTGAGCACCACCTGGAGCGAACGGGAACTGCTCCCTTACCGGCAGCTGATCGATCGGGGACAGGTGGACATGATCATGACGGCCCACACGTTTAACGGGGCCCTCGACCCGGACGATCCCGCCACGCTCTCGAAAAGCACCCTGGACGGCATACTGCGCGAACGCCTCGGTTTCGACGGCGTGGTGGCCAGCGACGATCTCTATATGGGGGCGATCGCCCGGCACTACAACCTGGAAACCGCTCTGGAAAAGGCGATCAACGCCGGGGTCGACCTGGTGCTGCTGGCTAACGACAAGGAGAACAGCGAGGATATGGCGCCGCGTACCATCGCCCTGGTGCGCAGCATGGTGGAGCGCGGGAAGATCAGCCGGGAGCGCATCGACCAGGCCTGCGGCCGGATCATGCGGCTGAAGGGAACCTACCTCTTCAAGTAGGTCTGGACGGATCTTCGTCGCCGGAAGCCGCACCAGCCAGGTTGGAGGTGTCTCCACGGAAGTCCGGGGGAGTGATTCATTTCAGGCCGCCGTAGGAGATCTTCAGCGACATCCGGTGCTGTGATGCGTTGTCTCTGACGTAATTTTCAAATTCCGTCAGTGTCTTGGTGTCGGGAGATCTCTGGTTCCGTGTGTGGCGGACAGTCTCGCAGTCAATTATCCCCATTCGCCTGTATCCGCATTTTGATCTGGCAAACAAGTCATATCCCCACCCCCATCCATTGGCAGTGGTCATTATGGAGTTCCAGAATCTGTCCCAGGCCTGCCTCTCGAATACCGGGATCATAATTTCTACAAAGTCGGTGAACCGGCCGAATCGGATGTTGTTTTGTCTCAGGGTAATCTTGTGGCTGTAAAATGACGTGGCGGTCAATGCCGGTTGCGACAGTTCGAGTCCGTTTCGAGCAACAATACGCAGGTAATTGTCAATCGAAAAATCTTCGATGTCGATATCGTCCGCCCAAGCGAAGATATAGTCGTATGCTTCACAGTACGAGGGGGTCACGTACTTTTTCATGAACTCCCATCGCAGTCCCTTTTCATGGATGACGTGGCAGCGGCTGAAAACCGGCTCTTCAAACCTAGTACCATCATAACTGAAAATCAGGTAGTCAAATCTGTCGGTTCCAAAGCTGTGGATCGTCTTTGCAAGGAAATCCTTCCCATTGCTCCCCACCGGAGAAACATACAGGCATTTACAGCGGTCTCCCGCAGGCCGCGTCCTTTTTCCGGAAAACAGGGTCTGCAGATAGCAGGTGGTCTTGGCTGCTCTTTTCTGGATACGGCGCGTTAACGTTTTTGTTTTCATTTCAATCAACCTGTTTCATAGTGGTCGGCAAATACGTCGGAAAGTCTGTAACGATCCCGGAACTCCTGCAGGAATATCATGTGGGTGGGGCATTGGCAGGTGGCCGCGAAACAGGGATAGGGTTCCTTCCTGAGCTGTATGGCTCCGTCGCACAGTTCGTCAACCGACCCCAGCCTGGAGCCGAAGCAGCGCATGACAGAACCGTCGAGAAAAACGTTAACCATGTCAATCCCGGCGGAGCAGAGCATTCCCCTGGTCTTTCTTCCGTTTTGAAACTGGAATTCCTCGTCCGAATAGTAGTGGCGTCTGATTTCCCGCAACTCATGCAGTCTGTACGGTCCGGTAGTGAAGATGCCCCGGGATGCTTTTATGATGAGTCGCTGCCAGGGGCCTCTGGTTGGGGTCGCTTCCAAAAGCAGTAACGGTTTGAAGAGTATGCCTGCTTCTTTGAAGCGGGCGGAAATGCCGGCCAGTTCTCTCACCATGTCAGGTTTGACGACCATGGTCGCGAAAAGCGGGCACCCTTTCTCCATAAGCTTCAGGGAGTGTTCGATGAAACGCCCGATTGCTATGAACTCGGGATGAAAGGAGCAGTTGAACGACGTTTTCGTAAGATCAAGCCTGTCTGTGTAATGATCAGGGTCAATTGAGTTGTTTGTGATGAGTTCGCAGATCCTGACGTTAGGCATACTGTTGACATGGTACCAGATTTCCCGTGCCCATCTGTCCACCAGAATCTCGCCGTCGAAATTCAACCTGACAATAATGTGATCTTCAAGTGCTGACAGCCTGCTCCACACCTTTTTTGCCAGGTTGAATTCCCGTTCGGAAAATTCGATCTGCTGTACGTCCTGCTGGTTGCAGTACGAGCAGTTGAAATTGCATCGCAGGCGGCGTTTTTCGTGGGGAAGGAAGTCGCGAAAATTGATTCGTAGCAGACCGGTGCGTGTCAGCTTCATACCGTCTGTCGTATCCTGGCGATGCGCCGGTATCGTTCTGCGGGGGTCAGTCTGGTGTATGCCTCCACAAGCGGAAGCAGGGCCATGGAACATTCCATTGCCTTGTCCATGTCAAGATATTTGTACAGGCCCAGCCGTCCCAGGGGGCATATGTTCTTCGTGCCGCATATGTCTCTGAGATAACGGGCAAACACCGCGTCGTGCTGTTCGGTGTTGACGGGATACATGGCCGGATTGCCGGACCCGTCGGCCTCGACCGCCTGCTGGTACTGAATATAGTGGTACTGGCTCGGCTGTCTGTGCAGGGTGTTGAAGTTGCACTTCCTGAAATAGCGGTCGTGCTGGGGGAGGTTCACGGTTCCGTACAGGGGGTTTTCCCAGGAAGCGCACTTTTCGTAGCTGAAGCTGACGCTCCGGTAGCGCAGCCTCCCGTACCTGAAGTTGAGCGTTTCATCGAGAGGGGCACTGGTTGCCACGACGTCGAACTCCTCGCTGTCATAGCTGTTCTCGTTCACGCGCACCGGAACGTCTTTTATCATCTGCTCCAGAAAGTAGGTGAAGCCATGAACAGGCAGGCCCTGCCATTGGTTCCTGAACAGGCTGTCTTCATTGTCACTCCGCAGTTCCAGTCTTTTGGGCGCCCATTCAGCGGTCAGCTGCCTCGGCTCCATGCCCCACATTTTTTCGCTGTAATTTTTAATGAAATAGCCGTAGAGCGTTTTCCCGAAAATCGATATGCAGGCGGTTTCGAAATTCGTGCGGTCCACTTCCTTTGGTCTGTGATTCAACTCCTCCAGGATACGTTCCTTCTGTTCAAACCTGTCCAATGAGTCAAGCGTCAAGGGGAAGGGAAAAAGCTGATCGTCGATGATCATGCTTTTTCTGTGGATATAACCGTTGAACTCATCAAATGTTCGGACATACTGCCACAGGGATTCGTTTGAAGTGTGAAAGGTTCGGGCGCCAAACGGTTCGTATTTAATGCCGTCATCATTTACTCTTGTTATGCACAGGCCTCCGATGTGCGTTTCCTTCTCTATCATTACAACGTCATGGCCCCTGTCCTTCAAAAGCCTTGCAAGTGTGCATCCGCTTAAGCCGGTGCCGACAATCAGTACCTTCATTCCCCCCATCCTCTTAACTGGATGCAGTTTACTCATCCGCTGTCACGCAAAACGGGGGCCTGAAGTACGGCCCCCCCGTCTGTTTCAGGCCCCACGGTTCCAGCCACTCAACCCCGTCAGCTCGACGCGGGGCGAGTTCCTAATCCCCCAGCCGTTTTCCGGGAACGAGATAGTTCCTGATGTAATCCCCTACCCCCTCCTCCACCGTGGTCGTCTCCTCCGTGAAGCCCGCGGCGCGCAGCTTGGCGATATCGGCGCAGGTGCGGTACTGGTAGCTGTCGCGGATCGATTCCGGCATGTCGATGTACCGGATGTTGACCGGCCGCTCCATGGCGCTGAACACCGCCGTTGCCAGCCTGTTCCAGCTGACGCTGCTCCCGCCTCCGATGTTGAAGATGCCGTTGGCCTGGCGGTTGATCAGAAAGTGGACCGTTGCGGCCGCCGCGTCCTTGACGTAGATGAAATCGCGCAGCTGTTCGCCGTCGGCGTAGTCGGGGCGATGGGACCTGAACAGCCGTAAGGCGCCGGTTTCCCCGATCTGTTCGAACGCCTTCAACACCAGGGAGCGCATCTCCCCCTTGTGCTGCTCGTTGGGTCCGTAGACGTTGAAGTACTTCAGCCCCACGATCTTGCCCAGGAGCCCGTGGCGCAGGGCCCACAAGTCGAAAAGCTGCTTGGAGTAGCCGTACGCGTTCAGGGGGCGCAACAGCGGCAGGTTCTGTTCCTCGTCCTCGAATCCGTTCTCGCCGTTGCCGTAGGTGGCGGCGCTGGAGGCGTAGATGAAGCGGGCGTTGGTTTCCAGGGCGACCATGGCCAGCTTGCGGGTGTACTCGAAGTTGTTCCTTATCAGGTAGCTGGCGTCAGGTTCCGTGGTGGCCGAGCAGGCCCCCAGGTGCAGGACCGCCTCCACCCCGCTGGCGCCGCGCAGCGGCTTGCGTTGCAGGGAACCGGCGGCGATGCGCGCCTCGAAGTCGTCCTTCTCCATGTAGTCCATGAAGCGCAGCGCCGACAGATTCCGCCACTTGTCCGAGCAGCCCAGGTGGTCCACCACCAGGATGTCTTCCCGGCCCAGTTGGTTGAGTCTGTGAACTACGGCGCTGCCGATCAGGCCCGCGCCACCGGTTACGATGATCATAGTCGTCTCCCCTGCCGATTGTGTTCCTGTCCAGCCTTGTTCATAACCCATGGGCTATGCAGTGTCAACCGTGCCGGGCGGCGATGCTCGTTCCCGGCGAGGGCGCGGATCAAGGCGCCCGGAATCCGGCCATCCCCTCGCCGGCCTTTGCAACGCGCAGGCCGCACGACCCGAGCAGCTTTTCGAGCATCTCTGCGGGAATGCTCTTTCTCCAGCCGCCGTGAAAGCGGTCCGCCACCAGGAGAAGGCCTTGGGGGTGCAGCAGTGCCGCCAGGTTGCGGGTGATGCGTTCCATGGAGAGTGGGTGGTTGACGATCGGTCCCCCCAGCAGTCCGTTGCAGATGATCAGGTCGAACCGCTCTCCATGGTCAGGAGGCGTCTCCAGATCCAGGGCCCTGAAGCGCAGGGAGCGTCCCACCCCGTGCGGGGACAGCGCTGCCAGGGCCTGCCGCAGGGGCTGTCCCCGGGATGGGTCATGGGGAAAACGGGTGTGGGCCGCGGCCCACACCTCCAGCGGATCCAGGGTCCACCCCTCGATGCAGAGCCTCTCCGACGGCCACCCCTGCTCCAGCGCCAGCCGCGCCAGGGCGTAGCTCGTTGCCCCGTCACCGCAGGCCGCGTCCAGGCAGCGGAGCGTTCTTCCTCTCTCCTGCCGCCCGAGCCAGTCGCGGATGAATTCCATCTGGCCGGGGTAACGATCCGTGCCGTTGCCGTAGAAACGGCGCGGCATGAACGACCAGCAGAGAAATTCCAGGCGGAGTCGCCCGTCGTCCAGCAGCCGCTCCAGCAGCAGGGCCGGGTTGACCGGCCAGCCCGAATCGGGCGGGAACAGGGAAACGATCCCGGCCCAGCTGGCAGCGGTGGCGAAGGGGGTGCTGGAAAAAATCGGTTCGCGGGTCAGGGCATGGCGGTAGAAGTGCCGGAAGGCGGGGGTGATCTGCGCCAGGGGAAGCCAGAGTTCGCTGTGACGGTGCAGCTCGGGGGTGAGCGCCAGACCGGGGGCGGGCCAGGGGGGGGGACAGCTTCCGGTGAAGGCGGCGGACAGGTGCAGTAGACGGCGCAGACGGCCCGCAAAGGGGGCCGGGTCGATGGGGGAACGCAGGATCAGGGAGAGCCGTTCCGCGGCCACCCGGGGGTCAAGGGAGGGAGTGAAGCAGACCGTCGGATTGGCCGCCTTGGCGGACGTTATGGTGGTGCGGCAAGGGTGAGGCTCGTGTCCGCTCGGGCGATCGCGGCTCAATAGCTGGCCAGGGGGCGGTAGAGCGTGTCCCGCTCCACCGGGACCTTGTCGGCCTTCCTGATCAGGCGGATGATGGCGCTCTTGGTCAGGGCCTGGGGCGAGGGGGCGCCGGCGTCGTGGCCGATCTTCTCCTCAATCACGGTGCCGTCCAGGTCATTGACCCCGAAGGCCAGGGAGACCTGGGCGATTTTCTCCCCCAGCATGACCCAATAGGCCTTGATGTGGTCGAAATTGTCCAGGAAGATGCGCGAAATGGCAAGGGTCTTCAGGTCGTCCAGGCCGGAGGTGCCGCTGATGCCCAGGTTCAGGGCGGAGTTCTCCGGCTGGAACGCCAGCGGAATGAAGGCCTGGAAACCGCCTGTCCGGTCCTGCAGGTCGCGCAGCAGTTCCATGTGGGCCACCCGGTCGGCGGCCGTCTCCAGGTGGCCGTAGAGCATGGTGGCGTTGCTCTTCACCCCAAGCCGGTGGGCCGTTGCGATTACCTCCAGCCAGCGGGCCCCGGAGATCTTCTCCGGGCAGATCCTGCGGCGTACCTCCTCCACCAGAATTTCCGCCCCGCCTCCGGGCATGGAGCCGAGCCCGGCCGCTTTCAGTCGCTCCAGTACCTTTTCCACGCCCAGTCCCGAGATGCGGCTGAAGTAGTCGATCTCCACGGCGGTGAAGGCCTTGAGGTGCAGTTCCGGTACGGTTTGGCGCAGGCTGGCAAGCATCTGCTCGTAATGTTCCAGAGGGTAGTCGGGATGCAGACCCCCGACGATATGCAGCTCTGTGGCGCCGCCGGCCCGGGCCTCCAGTGCCCGGTGCCGGATTTCCTCCCTGGTCAGGGCGTAGGCCCCCTCCTGGTCGGCGGTACGGTAGAAGGCACAGAAGGCGCAGCGGTTGACGCAGATGTTGCTGGGGTTGATGTGGCGGTTGACGTTGAAGAAGACGTGTTTGCCGTTTGTACGCTCGTTGGCCAGGGCGGCCAGTTCTCCGATGGCCAGCAGATCGTTGCTGGCGAACAGCGACAGCGCGTCATCGGCGGAGATGCGACGGTTTTCGCGGACTTTGTCCACGATGGTTTCCTGGATCGACATGGGGCAAAGTCTACGTCAAACCTCCCTGGCTGTTCAAGGTTTTTGTGGGGCGCGGCAGCGTTCAGTCCCCCTCCATCCTATTCACGATCCGGTCGGCCTCCTTGAGGATCTTCAGCTCGGCATAGTCATGGCGCGAGGGGGAGTGGTGGTTGCCGATGATCCGGCAGACCTTCTCCGTCTTTTCAGGGGGAAAACCGATCCCGTTGAGCAGCTCCTCCGCAACGGGAGGACCGTACTCCTCCTGGGTCTTGCCATTGTTGTAGCCGTGCAGCTCCTCGGAGCGTTTGATGCCGATGTCGTGCAGCAGTGCCGCGGCCACCAGGATCTCGTAATCGCACTCCTGGCCGTCGTCGCGGATCTTTTCCGCGTACTTCAGTACCTCCAGGGCATGGTTAATTCGGCGGTAGTCGTTGCCGAAGAACTCCACCAGCAGTTTTGCGATCCTTGCCTTGAAATGATCCATATCCCTGCCCTCCCCCTCCAGTGATTCACCGTTATTCATGACTCTTGTAGCATACCTGCTCTTCTTCCGTCTTCTATCGTTTTGAACTACTCCGGGAAAGCGAACGCCCCGCGCAATAGGCGCGGGGCGTTCGTTGAGAATCACGGCTGTCTGACCTTCCGTTTATCCCAGGATGGCCTTGATGTCAGCCTCGGCCGTGGTGATCGGGCCGATGTTGAAGTTCTCCACCAGGAAGCTGAGCACGGCGGGAGTGATGAAGGCCGGCAGGGTCGGTCCCAGCTTGATGTTCTTGATCCCCAGGTGCAAAAGCGTCAGCAGGATGACCACCGCCTTCTGCTCGTACCAGGAGAGGATCATGGAGAGCGGCAGGTCGTTGACGCCACAATTGAAAGCGCCCGCCAGAGCCACGGCGATCTGGATGGCCGAGTAGGCGTCGTTGCACTGACCGATGTCCAGGAGCCGCGGGATTCCGCCGATATCGCCGAAGTCAAGCTTGTTGAAGCGATACTTGCCGCAGGCCAGGGTCAGGATCACCGTATCCTTCGGGAGTTTCTCGGCGAACTCGGTGTAGTAGTTGCGCCCCGATTTGGCGCCGTCGCAGCCGCCGATGAGGAAGAAGTGTTTGATGGCGCCGCTCTTGACCGCGTCGATGACCTTGTCCGCCACCCCCAGCACGGCGTTGTGGCCGAAGCCGGTGAGGATCTCCTTGCCCGGGGCCTCCGGCAGGTCAGGACATTCCAGGGCTTTTGTGATCACGGCGGAGAAGTCCCAGCCGTCGATGTGGGAAATGCCGGGCCAGGCCACCAGGCCCCAGGTAAAGAGCCGGTCGGTGTAGGAATCGGCGGGACGCTGGATGCAGTTGGTGTTGAAGATGATGGCGCCGGGGAACTCCGTGAACTCCTTGGCTTGGTCTTGCCAGGCGCCGCCGAAGTTGCCCGCCAGATGCTTGTATTTCTTCAGGCCGGGGTAGCCGTGGGCCGGCAGCATCTCGCCGTGGGTGTAGATGTTGATCCCCTTCCCCTCGGTCTGCTTGAGCAGCTCCTCCAGCATCTTCAGGTCATGGCCGGAGACCAGGATCCCTTTGCCGGCTTTGGTGCCCAGCTGGACCGGCGTGGGAACCGGGTGGCCATAGGCGTCGGTGTGGGCGTTGTTCAAAAGTCCCATGACGGTCAGGTTGTGCTTGCCACACTCCATGGCCAGACCAACGAAGTCCATCAGCCCCAGGTTGGGATCGGTGGTGGCTGCCAGCGCCCGCTGGAAGAAGGCCATCACCTCGTCGTCGCTTCTGCCCAGGATCATGGCGTGATCCATATAGGCGGCCATGCCTTTCAGGCCGTACATCAGGATTTCGATGACGGAACGGATGTCTTCGTTGTCGTGCTGGCTGTTGATGCCGTAGGCCTCGCCTTGTTTGATCCGGCCTTGCAGATCGGCGGCTGGCTGCCAGGCGGCAACGTCGCCCGGAATAGTTGTCCCGGCAAGGCTTTTGGCCTTCTCCCTCAGCTCATAGCAACGGCTGATCTCCTTGCTGATACGAGGGGCGTCGAAGTCCACGTTGGTGACGGTGGTGAAGAGCCCCTCGATGGTGAAGCGGTCGATCTCGGCGTTTCGGCCGATCTTGTCGGCGTACAGCGCAAGGCTTTTCAAGCCGTACAGCAGGTGATCCTGCAGGGTTGCTACCTCCGGTTTCTTGCCGCATACGCCCGATACGTTGCACCCGATCCCGTTTGCCGCCTGTTCGCATTGATTACAGAACATTTCCGCCGCCTCCTTGGTCGTTGTATTCATTTTCGTGTGGTGAAACCTGTTTTGTGGTATGACAATAACCACTAAAGCGTATAACAACCTTGACCGTTGTCAATTTTTCGCCATTCGGGAGGTATCAGTCTATGTCCACCGTTTTTTTCGCGGATATGAGGACCGGCCACAAGGAAAACCTGTTCGACAAGATAGCCCGGCTGCTGGCCCTGTGCGGCCTGGACCAGCGGGTGAGCGAGGGGGATCTGACTGCCGTCAAGATTCATTTCGGCGAGAAAGGGAACCACACCTTTATCCGCCCGGTCTTTGCCCGAAGGGTGGTGGAGGAGATCAAGAAGCTGGGTGCCAAGCCGTTTCTGACCGATTCGTCCACCCTCTACCCCGGCCAGCGCAAGGAGGCGGTCTCGGCCCTGACCTGTGGCATCGAGAACGGCTTCGCCTATGCCTGCGTGGGCGCGCCGCTGATCATCAGCGACGGCCTGCGGGGGGTGACCGAGATGGAGGTGCCGGTCAAGGGGGAGCTGCTGCGCTCGGTGTTCCTGGGGCGGGAGATCGTGGAGGCTGATTCCCTGGTCTGCCTGTCGCACTTCAAGTGCCACGAGCTGACCGGCTTCGGCGGTGCGGTCAAGAATCTGGGCATGGGCTGCGCCAGCCGCAAGGGGAAGATGGTGCAGCATTCCACCGTTGCTCCGGTGGTGTCGGCCAAGGCCTGCACCGGCTGCGGATTCTGTATCACGTCCTGCGCCCATGGCGCCATCGCCATCAACGACGGAATCGCCTTCATCGATGCGCTGAAATGCGCCGGCTGCAGCCGCTGCATCTCGGTCTGCCCGGTGCGTGCCATCCAGGTGCAGTGGAACGAGGCCGCCGACCTGGTGATGCGCAAGATGGCCGAATACGCCCGGGGGGCGGTGGCCGGCAAGGAGGAGAGGATGATCTTCCTCAACTTCATCACCCAGGTTTCGCCTCAGTGCGACTGCTACGGTCATTCCGACGCCCCCATTGTCAACGATATCGGCCTGTGCGCCTCCATTGATCCGGTGGCGGTGGATCAGGCCTGCGCCGACCTGGTCAATGGGGCCCGCGGCAACCGGGGCTCGGCTCTTTCCTGCGGGTTCGAGCCGGGAGAGGACAAGTTCCGCGGCGTCCACCCCACCATCCCCTGGGAGGTGCAGCTGGAGCATGGGGAGAAGGTGGGATTGGGGAGCAGGGCGTACGATCTGGTCAAGATCTGAAGGTTGATGTAGATTCGGCAGGAGGGGGCTGCCTGCGTTCGCGCGGACGGACTATTTCTGCAATTCCAAGGCTCATTTCACTACAGCCGATAAACTCAGCCCTGTGGGCTTCAGACAGTATCGGCTGTAGCCGCTCCATTTTGCCGCGAATTGCAACCAAATAATCCTGATGCGCTCTCTCCGGCAGTCCCCTCCTGCCGTATTTTGTTGTAGTGGAATTTTGGGAGGTAGGAAGAGTATGGACAGAGAGTTTCGCGTGATCAGGAAGGAATCGCCGTCGGGCAGGGTGGCCTACGTGCTCTATCAGGTCCACTGCGATGACCGCGGGGCGATACAGCTGGTTTCCGCGGACCCGGCCAGCCCGTGCCGGGAGACGATCGCCGAGCTCAAGGAGGACCTGGAGCGTATGCGCCGGGCACTGGACCTGCCGGTACTTATGGAGGGTGAGGTGCTGGATTCGCTGGAGATCAGCGGCGCCAACGCCTATGGCCGATGGCTTCGGGAGCAGATCGGCGACGAGCCCCTGGACGACGAGCCTCCCCTGACGCCGCTGGTTTCCCCTGACGCACGGCTTCGGGAGGAGCAGCGGAGGATGGAGGAGGCTGCCGAAACCTTTGCTGAGAAGCGGAGAAATGATCCCTCCTGGGGGTGACGGCGTGCCCGTTTCGAGGTTTCAGGAGCCGGGTGAGATCCGGTCCGCGGCTGGTTAGTTTTTTTCCTGAGGAATGGCGATGCATGATCGACCGGAAACAGAGAAGGCCGCATCCCTTGGGTGATGCGGCCCTCTCTGTTTGACGCTCGGGCTCAGTCCCGGGGTACGGCCAGCATGCGGTCCAGGGCCTGCTTGGCCTTGAGGCGGATCTCTTCGGGAACGCTGATCACCGGAGACAGGGTCTGGAGCGACAGGAGCACATCCTCCAGAGAGGTCAGTTTCATGTTGGGGCAGAACAGGGCCGGCGACGCCAGGATGAACTCCTTGTCCGGGTTCTCCAGGCGCAGGCGGTAGAGGATGCCGGCCTCGGTGCCGATGATGAACTGGCGGGCCGTGCTTTCACGGCAGTAGTCGTACATACCGCTGGTGGAACAGGCTTGGTCGGCCAGGGCGGTCACCTCGGGGGCGCATTCCGGGTGGCAGATGAACAGGGCCTCGGGATACTTGGCCTTCATGGCCATGACCGCCTCAACGGTCATGCGCTCGTGGGTGGGGCAGTAGCCGTTCCAGAAGATGAACTCCTTGTCCGGCACCGACTTGGCCACGAAGCGTCCCAGGTTGCGGTCCGGGGCGAAAATGACTTTTTTATCCGGCAGGGACTTGACCACCCGGGTGGCATTGGCCGAGGTGCAGCAGATGTCGGAGTGGGCCTTGACCTCGGCGGTGGAATTGACGTAGGTGACCACCGGCACGCCGGGGTGCTGCGCCTTCAACTCCTCCAGCCCCCTGGCGTCGACCATGTCGGCCATGGGGCAGCCGGCATCCAGGCGGGGGAGCAGCACCTTCTTGTCCGGGGAGAGAATGGCGGCCGATTCGGCCATGAAGTGCACGCCGCAGAAGACGATCACGTCGGCTTCGGTCTTGGCCGCTTCGATGGAGAGCGCCAGCGAGTCGCCGGTGATGTCGGCGATCTCCTGCACCTCGTCACGCATGTAGTTGTGTGCCAGCAGCACGGCGTTGTGCTTCTTGAGAAGTTCCCTGATCTGTTCCTTGATGCCATTGTTCATTTGCAACGATCCTTTCGCGAATTGACGGGATGCCATGAAAAAATAGGGGTGAGGCTGCCCGGCAGCCCCCTAAAACGTCGGTTTTCAATCCGGCCCCAGCCGGGACGGTCGGCGGCCGGTAAGGGCCAACCTGCCGAAAAAACGTATTTTCCGCGCCATGTGTCTCCGGTGCGCGTCCCTGTGCCTCGATTCGACGATAATCGGGCGCCATCCTACCCGGAACTCCCCGAAAAAACAAGATGTGATCCACCCCGCATCGGTCCTGGCCTGTTTGCCGTTCCGTTTTCCCAATCAGGACCCCTGGGTGTCGGCATGACTGGAGTATCCGCTGCCGGTCCTGACCGGCAGCGACGTCCTTGCCTCTCCCCTGTTCCGGGAAAACGAGACGCTGTTCCAGAAATCGGTTGCATTTTTTCCCACCAGTTTTTATCTTGGAGCAATTTTATCTTTCCTCCTGATCCGCTGCCGCCGGTTCGGGAGGTGCCTGCGGGAACTCCCGGTTCAGCGAACGACGCTCTGCCTCGGCGGTACGGGAGGTGGTGGGAAATCCCGCGGCCGTATCAGTGCATGCGGTCTTGCCACGCAGGTGTGGCGGGACGCGTCCCTCTCTTGTGAGTGTATCCGGGAACAGTGAGTGTTCTCGTGCCGGAGTGCCCTGTTCCGGGTGAAACGGAAACCATGTGATGGGAAACGAAAACGGATTGCCCCCCCGGTCATCGATGCTGGAATACCTGGTTGAGGAACGCATGCGCCGTGACGAAGCTGCGTCACAGTCCTTTCCGCCGGACGCCTGCCGCTCCTGGGAGAGTGATGCCGTCGGGACGGTGGAATCCCTGTTGGAACTGGTCAGGGAATTCTACGACCTGGCTCCGCTGGGATACCTGTACCTGGACCCGCAGGGGCGGATCCGTTCCCTCAACCACGCCTGCGCGGACGTTCTGGGCGGCGACCGTCCCGCGCTGATCGGTCGTCCCCTGGACGTGCTCTTTTCCGACGACACCAGGCCCGCCTTTCATGTCTTTCTCCGCACCCTGTTCGCCGACGGTTCCCCCCGGGCCTGCGAGGTGGTCCTCAAACAACGGGGCCGCGCGCCGCTCTTCCTCCGTATCGAGGCCATGGTCTGCCGGGGGGGGGAAGAGTGCCGCGCCGTTGTCACGGATATCAGCGACCGCGAACAGGCCGAGCGGGGGCAGCGGGCCGCCAGGCGGGAGGCGGAGCGCTGCCAATCGGAGATGGCGGCGCTCATGGAGGCGGTGCCCGCCGTCGTGCTGATCGCCCACGACAGCGACTGCCGCCGCATCTCCGGCAGCCGCCTGACCCAGGAGATGACCGGGCTGCCGCTGACCAGGAATTTCTCCAAGACGGCCCATCCCCTGGAGCAGCCGACCAATTTCGTCCTGATGAAGGAGGGGATGGAGATCCCTTCCCGGCTGCTGCCCGTCCAGCAGGCCGCCCGGGGGCAGGAGGTCCGTGGGTACGAGTACGACCGGGTCTTCGCCGACGGCAGCGTCAGGACCATGTTCGGCAATGCCGTGCCGTTGCTTGACGACCGCGGCCGGCCGCGGGGCGCCATCGGCGCCTTCATCGACATCACCGAGCGAAAGCTGGCCGAGGAGGCGCAGCGCCGCGCCCGGGAAGAGTGGGAGCGGACCTTTGCCAGCGTCCCCGCCCTGATCGCGATCATCGATAACCAGCACCGGGTGCGTCGGGTCAACGAAGCCATGGCGCGGCGTATCGGCCGCCCCACGGAGGAGTGCGTCGGGCTGTCCTGCTACGAGGTGGTACACGGCGACCTGTTTCCCCACCATGATTGTCCCCACTCCCGCAGCATGCGGGATGGCCGAGAGCACAGCCAGGAGTTGCGCCTGGACCGTTTCAACGGCGACTTCCTGATTGACACCACCCCGCTTCTGGACGATCGGGGAGAACGCATCGGCTCCGTGCACATCGCCCACGACATCACCGAACGGAAACGCATGGAGCGTGCCCTGAGGGAGAGCGAGCAGCGGGTCCGCATGAAACTGGAGAGCATCCTGGCTCCCGAGGGGGACATCGGCAGCCTGAGCCTGGAGGACATCATCGACTGCCAGGCGATCCAGTCGCTCATGGACGATTTCTACCGCCTGACCCGGATTCCCATGACCCTGACCGACTGTGACGGCAGGGTGCTGGTCGGCGTGGGGTGGCAGGAGATCTGCACCAGGTTCCACCGCGCGCACCCCGCTACCAGCGCCGGCTGCGTGGAGAGCGATACCATGCTCACGGCCGACATTCCCGAGGGGACCTTCCGGCAGTACCGCTGTCGCAACAACATGTGGGATATCGCCACCCCCATCCTGGTGGGGGGCAAGCGCCTCGGAACGCTCTTCATGGGGCAGTTCTTCTTCGATGACGAGCAGCCGGACCTGGAACTGTTCCGGTGCCAGGCGGCGCGTCACGGTTTCGACGAGGCGGACTACCTGGACGCGCTGGCGGCCGTACCCCGTCTGGGCAGGCAGGCCGTGGACAGGGGGATGGCCTATTTCATCACGTTCGTGGCCCTGATCTCCAAGCTCAGCTACAGCAACATCAAGCTGGCCCGTTCTTTGGCGGAGCGTGACGCCCTTATGGAGTCGCTGCGCACGAGCCAGGAGCAGAACGCATTCCTGGCCGATATCGTCCGCCAGGCGGCCCAGCCTTTTGTGCAGAGCTATCCGGGGGGGCGCATGGGGTTGGTCAACACCGCCTTCGAACAGCTCACCGGCTACGGCGCCGAGGAACTGGGCGCGACACTGCTGGTCCGGGACCTCACGCCGCCGGAATGGCGTCAGCTGGAGCGGGAAAAGCTGGACGAACTCTGCCGGACCGGTATGCCGGTCAGGTACGAGAAGGAGCTGATCCGAAAGGACGGCCGCCTCGTACCGATCGAGTTGCTGGTGCAGCTGGTTACGGACCTGGAAGGGGCGCCGCGCCACTTCAACTCCTTCATCACCGACATCACGGAGCGAAAGCGGGTCGGGGAGGCCATCGCCCGGCGCAACGCACTCCTGGCCGGGATCACCACCGTCTTCAAGGAAGCTCTCACCTGCCAGACTGAGGGGGAGTTGGCCGATACTTGTCTGGGGGTTGCTCAGGAGATCACCGGCAGCCACTTCGGGTTCATGGGGGAGTTGGGCGCCGATGGACTGTTCCGACGTACGGTCGTGAGCGGAATCGACCGGGACGACTGTGCCGTGTGTGGGGGCTTCGGCAAGGGGCGCACGACCGGCATCTTTCCGGTACGCGGCCTGTTCGCTTCGGTGATGCTGGGGGGGGAGTCGTTCTTTACCAACGATCCCGCCTCCCATCCGGAGGGACGCGGCTTTCCCCCCGGGCATCCTCACATCGCCGCCTTTCTGGGTGTGCCTGTCAGGGATGGCGATCTGGTCACCGGCATGATCGCCGTGGGCAGGCGCGAAGGGGGATACAGCCAGGAAGAGCGGGAGCTCCTGGACGGTCTGACACCGGCTATCGTGGAGGCGTTCCAGCGCAAGCGGGCCGAGGACGCCCTGAAGAGGCTGAACGAAGAGCTGGAGAGCCTGGTGGCCGAAAGGACCAGGGAGCTGGAATTCAAGAACCTGATCCTCTCCACCCAGAACGAAACCTCCCTGGATGGTATCCTGGTCGTGGACGAGCGCTTCCGGATCATTTACCACAACCGGCGTTTTCTTGAACTGTGGGGAGTTCCCCCAGCCCTGGCGCAAGCGGGCGACGACGGGCCGGTGCTGGAGCTGATCGCTTCCCGGCTGGTTGACCGGGAAGGCTTCCTGGCCCGGGTCAGGCAGCTCTACGCTTCCCGGGAGGAGCAGGCCCGGGAGGAGCTCCTGCTGGCGGATGGCAGGGTATTTGACCGCTATGCGGCGCCGATGCTGGGAGCTGACGGCACCTACTTCGGAAAGGTATGGTATTTCCGCGACATCACCGAGCGCCACGCCGCGGAGCGTGCCCTGCGGGAGGAGACCACGGAGCGGTTGCAGGCGGTGGAGGCCCTGCGTCAGAAGGAGCGGATGCTGATCCACCAGAGCCGTCTGGCGGCCATGGGGGAAATGATCGGCAACATCGCCCACCAGTGGCGCCAGCCGCTGAATACCCTGGGACTGCTGATCCAGCAGCTGCCCATCTTTCATGAGTTTGGAGAGCTTACCACCGAATTCCTGGAGGAGAACGTGCGCCAGTCCATGGACCTGGTCCAGCACATGTCCAAGACTATCGACGATTTCAGGAACTATTTCAGGCCGGACAAGGAAAAGGTTGATTTCAGCGTCCGTGATGCCATCGAGACGACACTCTCCCTTGTCCGGGACAGCTTCCGGAACCAGCACATCACCATCGAGGTCAGGGCCGAATCGTCCCCGAGCGTTTTCGGATACCGCAACGAATTCGCCCAGGTCCTGCTGAACATCCTCAACAATGCCAGGGACGTTCTGGCCGATCGGGCCATCCGCCATCCCTTGGTGACCATCAGGATGTTCCGCGAGGAGTGCCGGACCGTGGTGACGATAGCCGATAATGCCGGCGGCATACCCGAGGAGATCATGGGGAGGATCTTCGACCCCTACTTCACCACCAAGGGGCCCCAGGCGGGAACCGGGGTGGGGTTGTTCATGTCCAAGGCCATCATCGAGAAGAACATGGGGGGGAGGTTGACCGTTAGCAACAGCGACGGCGGCGCCGAGTTCCGGATCGAAGTGTGAGAGCATGTTTCGCTCCATCGACTCCAACTCCGCCGATGGAATGATCCCGGAACCCAACGAAATAAGATCAGTAGAGTCAGCCTCTGACTCTGGTGGGCCATGTGGCGGTTCTCTTTGCTAACGTTTCGGGAAGCATGAGGTGGATTCATTATTATGACAAAAGTGCTTGTCACTGGGGCCGGCGGTTTTATCGGCCATCATCTGGTAAAGGATTTGGTGCGTCGGGGTCACGAAGTAATCGCTGTGGACCGGAAATTCCCCGAGTTTGAAGAGAGTGCTGCGAGCCGGTTCGTGTTGCAGGATCTCCGTGAACCATCGGCTGAATGGGAGTCGCTTTTCCTGGGGGTTGACGACGTGTATGCGCTTGCCGCGGACATGGGCGGGATGGGGTTCATATCCCGCAACCATGCCGATATCATGCGGGACAATACCCGCATTGATATCAATACCCTTGAAGTAGCCCGCAAAGCGAAGGTAGGGCGCCTGCTCTACACATCATCAGCATGCGTTTACCCTGAATACCTCCAGGAGGCGGAAGCGGCAATACCCCTGGCCGAGACAATGGCGTATCCCGCCAAGCCCCAGGATGGGTATGGCTGGGAAAAGCTCTTTGCCGAGCAACTGTGCCATTATTACCGCCTCGAACATGGGGTTGATACCCGTATTGTCCGCTTGCACAATATCTACGGCCCGCTGGGTACCTGGCGCGGAGGTAGGGAGAAGGCTCCGGCTGCCCTGTGCCGAAAAGTTGCCGAGGCATGTCTCCGGGGCAGGGACAGTATCGAGATCTGGGGCGATGGTAGCCAGACCCGCTCGTTCTGCTTTATCGATGATTGCATCCAAGGGATAGCGCACATTATGGAGTCCGGCTACAGCGAGCCGCTTAATCTTGGTCGCGACGAGATGGTGTCGATCAACGAACTCGCCGTGCTGATCTTCGAGGTCGCGGGAGTCGATCTTCGTATCGAACATACAGACGGTCCACAGGGCGTGCGTGGGCGTAACTCCGATAACAAACGTCTTGCCGAGGTTACTGGGTTCACCCCGGGCATCAACCTTCGTCACGGGATAACTGCGACCTATGGCTGGATCGAGGCACAAGTGAGATCAGGGATATGAGTCTCTCCCCAGAACTTTCTCCGCAGAAGCGCACTCTTCTGTTCGTAATGGCGTACCATAACGAACGTGAGTTCGCCCTGTTTCAGGAACTGCTCTCCCGCTGGGACGACCTGGTGGAGATGTCATCTCCGTTCCGCTTTCTCTTTGTCGGCTCCCTTGATTGCAGGCTCACCACGGACTTCGATCACTCATTCCTTTACCATGAAGACCCTCCGGACACGAAGAAGTGGGCGTGCGTTGCCTTGGAATGGTTCCGGGTGGCGCGCTACATCGAGGAATCCATGGACTGCGATGCCTGGTTGTGGTGGGAGTCAGACGTTCTTCCCGTGCGCAGGGATGCTTTTGACTTCTTTCTCTCGATGTGGAGCGATGGGTGCAAGATAGCGGGATACCGGGTGAGAGATCGCAAGTGGGGCATGAAACGGCGGATAAATGGGGTGGCTTTTTATGCACGGGATTACTGGAGTTTCATCAAGCCTGTGTTCAATCTTGATGGAACGTTCGATACGCGTCGTACTTTCACGGATCAGGATCGGGGCCGATTTGTTGAACTTAACCGGTGGTATGCTCTTGTCCACCACGAGGAAAAACTTCGACTGACTCCGGAAATTCGTCTTGTCCATGGCGTCCGGGACAGGTCCCTGCTGGATCAGATCCTGGATGGTGTCCAGCACTATCCGGTTGTACCGACCTGGTATCGGGCTGTTGTCAACCTGTTCAACATTTGGCGCCTGGAGGTTTACCGCCCCAGACGCTATCGTCCGGAACGCTGATGCCCCGATAGAAATCATGCTGGCTTTGGCAAGGGAGAAGGGCATGAGGTGTTCGGTAAGGCCAGGGGGCTCTCCTGCACCTGTACCGGTGACGCATGCAACGTTGGAAATTTGATTGACACATACATGCTGCCCACACTATCATGTCACCCAATAAAGGGGAGTAGTTATCGGCCGGAGACATGGCCGACCCGGATTCCGTCACTACGGTCGCACGACCCGGGACCGGGGCACCAGTTGCCAACAAGACCTTTATCCAGGCTCATACGCCGGGGGTAAAGGTCTTTTTTTATACCCCCGGCGATACCCCAATCGTCGGAGGTACGAACGATGAACCAGCTCAAGACAACCCTTCTCCTCTCCCTTCTCACCGTTCTTATGGTCCTGATGGGAAGCGCCATCGGCGGCAAGACCGGTATGGTCTTCGCCTTCTTCATGGCCGCCGCCATGAATTTCTTCTCCTACTGGTTTTCCGACAAGATTGTCCTGAAGATGTATGGCGCCCAGGAAATCGGCGAACGTGACCATCCCGCCTTTTATGGCATGGTGCGCCGCCTTGCAACCAGGGCAGGGCTACCGATGCCGAAGGTCTACATCATCCCCGACCAGAGCCCCAACGCCTTTGCCACCGGCCGCAACCCTCAGAACGCAGCTGTAGCTGCCACCGAAGGAATCCTGCGCATTCTTTCCCCCGATGAGCTGGAAGGGGTCATGGCCCACGAACTGGCACACGTCCAGAACCGGGACATCCTGATCGGCACCATCGCCGCCACCTTTGCCGGCGCGATTTCCATGATCGGTAACATGCTCCAGTGGGGAGCCATGCTCGGCGCGGGACGAGGCGACGACGAGGAAGGTGCCGGTGGCCTGATCGGTTCGCTCGTCATGGCCATCGTGGCCCCGATAGCCGCCATGCTGATCCAGATGGCGGTCTCCCGCTCCCGGGAATATCTGGCCGACGAGACCGGCGCCAGGATCTGCGGCAACCCCTTGGCCCTGGCCGGCGCGCTGCGAAAACTTCATGCCGCATCCCACATGGTCCCCATGCAGGAGGCCCGGCCGGCGACCGCCCACATGTTCATCGTCAACCCTCTTACCGGCGGTTCTCTCATGAAACTGTTTTCCACGCATCCTCCCATGGAGGAACGCATCGCCCGGCTGGAAGGCATGGGAACGAGAGGGCGGTAAGCGTATGCTACCCAAGGCCGCAAACGCGACCACCACGGACAGTCGACCTGATGCCGCTGCGGTGCACACGGCGTCTGTTGTATTCGACACTATGACAAGGACTACTCCCGATGACTGAAACCACCATCATGTGGACCGTGTTTGCTCTTCTCTTCGGCGTGATGCTTGCGGTCGATCTCGGACTCAACCGGAGCAGCCACCAGGTTTCTTTTCGCGAGGCCCTGGTCTGGAGTCTCATCTGGATCGCCCTTGCCCTGAGCTTCAATACGGGGATCTATCTGACCATGGGAAGCGACAAGGCCCTGGAGTTCTTCAGCGGCTACATTATCGAGAAATCCCTCTCGGTCGATAACCTGTTTGTCTTTATCATGATTTTCTCCTACTTCGGGGTGCGTGGCCGTCATCAGGCCCGCATCCTCAAGTGGGGGATCATCGGTGCTCTGGTCATGCGGGCCATCTTCATCTTCGCCGGCATCGGGCTTGTGGAGCGGTTCCACTGGCTGTTCTATCTTTTCGGCGCACTGCTGGTCGTGACGGCTTACAAGATGGCGTTTGGCGGCGAGGGGAAGGTCGATCCGGAAAAGAACCTGGCGGTCCGGTTGATCAGGAGGCTGCTGCCCGTTACCCGGCGCACTTGGGGAGACTGGTTCATCACCCGGAGGCGGGGGATCGTGGTGGCGAGCCCTCTTCTGGTGACGCTGCTCATGATCGAATGGAGCGATCTGGTCTTTGCCCTGGACTCCATACCGGCCATCTTTGCCATAACCCTCGACCCGTTCATCGTCTTCACCTCCAACATATTTGCCATCATGGGGTTGAGGGCACTGTACTTCCTGCTGGCGAACGTCATTGAAATGTTCGCCTATCTCAAATTCGGCATATCGTTCATCCTGCTCTTCGTGGGCGGAAAGATGATAGCTGGAGTGAGCGGTTTCCACGTTCCCATCACCGTGTCGCTGTCGGTCATCTTCATGTCGCTGGCCGTTGCGGTTCTGGTTTCGGTTGCTTTCGGGCAGCGCCAGCGGAAAGAGGGGCTGGAAAATATCTGACCACCATACAAAAAGGAGGGGCAGGAGGTGAAAAATCACCTACAGATCCATGCTTGTGGCGGGGGGTTATCGGGTTGCCTTCAAATTCCGGATCGCTCGACGCAAGCTAACCCATACTGACTATCAGCTCTGAACATATCGGCAGTACCCTAGAGCAGTCCAACCATGGGCACCCTTCTTCTGGAGGTTACAATGTTAAAGAACAAATTTTTCTCCCTCCTGATACTGGTTTCAGTACTTTTGTCACTGATTTCGTATCTCCTGAATTTATATTCCGATTGGCTGTTTTTCGGCGAAACGGGATTCACATCGGTCTTTACCACGACACTGTACGCAAAAGCAGTGGCCGGTTTGCTCTTCGGCGGATTCTTATTCCTGTTTTTACAGATAAACCTTCACGTTGCGAACAGGGTAGCGTTTCCTCCGTCCGGCATGCACTTCCTGGGGGGTAGCAACCTGGGGATAAACCGGGATCAAGCTATTCGCCTTATAAAACCGGTCGGCATGCTCGTCAGTTTCGTCCTGGCGCTTCTTGCGGGCAATCTGGGCGCCACGAAATGGGAAGATCTGTTGTTTTTCGCCAATCGCCTGACTGTTGGAACCGTGGATCCGCTCATCGGCAAGGATGTGGGCTTCTACCTGTTCAGTCTGCCGCTTTTGGAGGCGGTCAAGGGGGTCTCGGGCTTTGTCATTCTGGCCGCGGCGGCATTGGTAACCGCGGTGTATTATGTTCGCGGCGGCATACAGCTGACCGAACGGGGTGTGGCGATTGATGAAAAAGTTCGCCGACATCTGGCGGTTCTGGTGGGGATCTTCGCGTGCGCTATCGCCGCGGGCTTCTATCTGGACAGCTTCAAGCTGCTGTTTGCCAATAACGGCGCCTTTTATGGCGCGGGATACGTGGATGTCAACTCACGACTGCTGACCTACAGAGTTCTGACGTTCCTGACACCACTGGCGGGAGCCATGCTGGCGATCGGGATCTGGAAAGGAGCCTGGCGTATGGCGCTGCTGGCGCCGGCCACTGTGGTTGCACTCTACCTGCTCGGCATCCGCGTCTATCCGGGGGTTCTTCAGAAATTCAAGGTCGCGCCCAACGAGTTGGCCCTTGAAACGCCCTACATTGTGAATAACATTAACGCAACCCGTTTCGGTTACGATCTGGAAAAGATCGAGACGGTACCCTTCGATGTTGATACGCAGCTTTCCGCCGCCGATATAGCCAACAACGCTGCAACCATTAAAAACATCAGGCTCTGGGACCATGCCCCGCTACTGAAGACCTACAGCCAGCTGCAGCAGATCAGAACCTACTACAAGTTTTTCGATGTGGATAATGACCGCTACATGGTGAACGGCCAGTACACCCAAGTCATGCTCTCGCCACGCGAACTCTCCTACGCCGATCTGCCCAGCAAGAACTGGATCAACGAGCGCCTGATCTTCACCCACGGTAACGGCATCACGTTCGGTCCGGTCAGCAGAATCAGCAAGGAGGGGCTGCCCGAGTTTTTCGTCAAGGACATTCCGGCCGTCAGCCTGGCCGACATCAAGGTAAACAGGCCTGAAATCTATTTCGGCGAGATGTCCAATGAGTATGTGATCGTCAAAACCAACGTACCGGAGTTCAGCTATCCGACCGCCACCGGCAATATCAATACAACCTATGCCGGCACAGGCGGGGTGCCGATGGATTCGTTCCTGAAAAAAGCGCTCTTTGCCGCAAAATTCAGAACGGAAAAGATCCTGCTCTCCTCGGATATCACCAAGGAGAGCCGCATCCTTTACAACCGCAACATTAATGAACGAATCAGAACCATAGCGCCTTTCCTCCATTTTGACAGCGATCCCTACCTGGTTGTGGACCACAAGGGAAGGCTCAAATGGATAATCGATGCTTACACCCACTCAACCCGGCTCCCCTATTCAAAGCCGCTCAAAGGCGGCATCAACTATATCCGGAATTCAGTCAAGGCGGTTGTGGACGCCTATGACGGTTCTCTTGGCTTCTATATCAGCGACCCGGATGACGTCATACTCAAGGTTTATGCTCGGATTTTCCCGAAACTCTTCAAGCCGATGACGGAAATGCCGGACGACCTGCGCCAGCACGTTCGCTACCCTCACCATCTGCTGCGGATCCAGGCGGCCATGTTCGCTACCTACCACATGACCGACCCCAAGGTTTTCTATAACAAGGAAAACCTCTGGGAGATACCCGTGCTCGGCGACAAGGCGATGGAGCCGTATTATACGATCATGAAGCTGCCGGGTGAAAAAGTAGAGGAGTACATTCTGCTGCTGCCGTTTACCCCTTCGAAGAGGGACAACCTGGCTGCCTGGCTTACGGCACGCTGCGATGAGCCGCAGTACGGAAAAATCCGTGCCTACACATTTCCGCGTGACCGTCTGATCTACGGGCCGAAACAGATCGATGCTCGGATCAACCAGGATTCTTTTATATCCCAGCAGTTGACCCTCTGGAGTCAACGCGGCTCCGAGCCCATTCGGGGCAGTTTGCTGGTGATACCGATCGAAAAGTCGCTGCTCTACGTTCAACCGCTCTTTCTTGCGGCAGATAAAGCCGGTCTGCCGGAATTGAAAAGGGTTATTGTCGCTTTCGGGGATCAGCTGGTCATGGAGGAAAACCTGGAGCTGGCGCTGCAAAGACTTTTCGGCGGCAAAAAAGCCGCGGATGCCGCAACCGGGGAAGTCATTACAGACACGAAAGCAACCCCAGGCATACTGGCTAAAGAGGCCATGGGCATCTATGAGAAAGCAACCAGTCTGCAACGTCAGGGCAACTGGGCCGCCTATGGCGAGGAATTGAAAAAACTGGAGCAGATCCTGAAGAGGCTGGCGCAGTAGGGGTACAACAACGGCCTTGGGCCGAACATCACGCAGAGGAGCAGAGAAAGATGAAAAAACGTATCGTCAGAATTTTCACGGTAATGGCAGCCATCATGATGCTGTCGGTCACGGTTCTTGAGCTGAATGCGGAAGCCCGGGCTGGTGGAAGCCGTTCCTCGGGCAGCCGTGGTTCGCGCAGCTATTCCAGACCGGCATCAAATTACTCCCAGCCGAACCAGACACGTCAGCAACAAGCTGCTCCTGCCCCCAGCCCATTGCAACAGCAGGCGGGCGGCGGTTTCCTGAGGAGCATGGCCGGCGGTATCATGGGGGGAATGCTGGGCAGTATGCTGTTCAGCAGTTTTGCCGGAGCAGGTGGCGGAATGGGCGGTTTAGGAGGTGGCGGTATCGGTCTGTTTGAAATTATTCTCCTGGCCGGTTTGGGCTATCTGATCTACCGGTTTATCAAGAAAAAAAGGGAACTCAGTCCGGCAACCCCCTCCGGGCAGGGAGGCTATCAACGGGAAAACGTAACCCCGATTTCTTACGGATACCAAGCCGAAGTACCGGCTTCAAGTGATGTGGAGAGCGGACTGTCCCATATTCGCCAGATGGACTCTGCTTTTGACGAAAGCCGTTTCAACGACACGGTAATGGACATCTTCTTCAGAATCCAGGGGGCCTGGATGAATCGTGATCTTGCACCGGTGTCCTCACTCCTGACCGACGAGATGAAGCAGATATTCCAGAAGGATATGTACCGGTTACTGCGGGACAGGCAGGTCAACAGACTGGAAAACATTGCAGTCAGGAAAGTTGAGATCGCAGAGGTATGGCAGGAATCGGGCCAGGATTACATCACCACCCTGATCTATGCGAATTTGCTCGATTACACGACCGATGACGCCACCGGTGCGGTGGTGTCCGGCAGCAAGTCGGAACCGGTCAAATTCGAAGAGCACTGGACCTTTACCAGGCCTGTCGGCAACAACCCGTGGCGCCTGTCGGCAATCAACCAATAGATGGATGGTTCGGAAGCGTCATAAAGAAAGCGATCCTGATCCTGTTGATTGGACTGGCGATTTGGCATTCGTGCTGGCCATGCAGGTGCAAAACGCTGGCGCCGGACCGGGGGATTCACGACACAGGAGCCTGGTCTACTGAGGCAGCAGACCATGAAACATCTTGTTTTCAGGATGGTATCGTAGAGTAAACGAGTCAATTATTACTGTCATCGGCAGTACGATCCTGGTTTTGGAGATAGCATGATCGTACTGCCGAAACCAGTTTTGGTAGCCATTCCCATCTGTCTGGCGATTCCGGCCACAGAGTTTGTCGAGGCCAGAAGGCTTCTTATCGGAGTAAAGGAAATAGTTGTGAGGCGAAATACCTCTGGTCTCCGATGATCTTGGCGGCTATCAACGCCCGGAAAGTCAGAGGAGTCGTCGACAAGGCGCCAGAGGGTCTCAATCGGTGTGTTGACTTTTGGAATGCCGGTCAGGATTCTCGTCCCCCAGATGGTCCAGAAGCCATGAAAAAGCCTCTAAAGCGAGTGGGCCGACAATGATGCCGGTGAGCCCGAGAGCGGCTATTCCGCCGATGGCGCCGATGGTCACGGTCAGAATCGACATCTGTCCACCACCTGCCTTTGCGAGCAGCGGGCGCGTGACGTTGTCCATGGTACCGATGATGCCACCGCCGAGAGCGATCAGAATCAGCGCCTTCCCCCATGAACCGGTGATTGCCAACCAGACTGCCACCGGGAGCCAGACGAGGGCTGTGCCGACAGCTGGCAGAAGGGCGCCGATCGCCATGAGTGAGCCGGCGATAAATGGCGAGGGGAGCCCCATGATCAGAAAGATTATTCCGCCGGCCACCCCCTGTAGCAGGCATGTTCCAGCTACCCCCCAGAACAGCGACGAAGCACTTGCGCCGAGTCGCTCGAAAAGCGGCTCAAGTCCGAACCGTGACGGCAGTGCCCTGACAACCCGCTGATACCAGTATTCCCCGTCTTTGCAGGCAAAATAAAAGAGACCCAGGAAAGCGATTGATGCGAAGAGAAAGCCACCCGCTCCCACAGCGGCGGAAGTAGCCAGATTGCTGAGCAGGGCGACGGCCTTTTTACCGTACTCGGTGGCATAGGTAACAGCCACCTGTTCGTCCAACTCGTAGCTCGCCAGATAGCGATGCACGGCGTCGGGCAGGGGCAAGCGGTCGACCAGCTTCCACACCGCTTGCAGTGAAAAATCAAGCGAAAACTGCTGCTCGAATGCTTGATAGCTCCTGGCGGCCTCGTAGGCCAGTTTCCCGCCAAGGAAGGAGAGCGGCAGAATGCCTGCAACAGTCACCAGTAGTACCATGAGTCCCGCGGCAACGGCTGCTGAACAGTGACGGAGAGTTTTCAGGTAGAGCGGACGCACTACCCGGGCCATGATCAGCGCCCAGATGAATGCCGGCATGAAGGGGAGGAAAACCCAGCCGGCAAGTGTCGTGACAAAAACTATTCCCGTAATCGCGAAGAAATGCATGAGAACACCGGTTCCCGTCTTTTTACGAGTCCTTACCTGTTGACGATTCCTTTCTGAAATCAGCCATTGAGAGAAAACCGACGTGACATCATCAGCCTGAAAACCATTTCCGATTGATGCGGGACAATACTACTGAGTATTTCGCTTTGTCAATTTGTACCCCTTGCCTTTTCTATTGGCCATGGTCTCGGCGGCGCGGCCGGGGTTGCCGTTTTCTCCCCGTTCCATCATCCTCACCTGTTGTTTTTAGATTCATTAAAAAAGTGTTGACATATTGTCAGTCAGCAATTAGAACACCATTTCATGTGGGCGGTTTCGAGGGTTGTGCGCGGAAGAGGCATCAACGCTCCGAACGACATTCGGCAGCATACCTGAGGAGGACAAGATGAGTGATTTGAGCAAGGTTTGGGATAATCTGAACACCGCGGTAGTTGTGTCCGATCCTGTTTTCAACGTAATCTACGCGAATCAGCGGGCTTTTGATCTCTTCGATGAACTGAAGATCGCCGGCCTGGAAGTCGGCAAGAACATGGCGGCCTGTCATAAGCCGGAAACCATGGTAAAAATGAAGGAAATTTACCAGAGTTTTGCTGAAAAGAAGAGCAAAATCAATTATTTAACCATGGAAGGCCCTGAAGGGACCCTTACCATCGTCAATGTCCCGTTCTATGAGGGGGATGCCCTGGGAGGTGTTGTGGAAATGGTGTTTGAAAGTTCTTTGGCCTGATGGTGAAGAGCGGCATACCCTCCCCTTTCCGGGGGGCACGCGGTGCGCGGAAATCGTGCTGACAGTATTCGCTTTTTTCGGATTACGCAGGTAAAACCATGAAAGGAGGGCGGCATGAAAGGGATACTTAACGCTGACCCCTACGGAAAAGTGACGTTACAAGGATACGATCCCGTTGCGTTCCATACCAGTGGTCGCGCGATGAGGGGAAATCCGTCGATACTGGCTGAATACGGGGGGTACAAGTACCTTTTCTCCTCGGAAGAAAACAAGGGGCTTTTTGAAAAGGATGCGGAACGCTATCTGCCGGCTTATGGCGGCTTCTGCGCCTTTGGGGTCTCTCTGGGAGTGCTGTTCCCCGTGGAGATCGACACCTGGGAAATCATTGACGGCCGCCTGATTCTTCAGTTCAACGAGTTCTTCAAGCAGGAATTCTCAAAAGAACAGAGCGCCAACATCAAGAAAGCAGATGAGAACTGGATAAAGCTGTCCGAGCATCAGTAGTACCCCTTTCGTGACGTGCCGCGCAGGGAGATGCGCCCATGGCTCCGGATTCATCCTGAAAACGGCAGGTAACCACGGATTGATGCGGATACACACGGATACATCGGTTGATGCATGGGAAGAAGCCGCCACCCTGTCGATGAATGATGTTGTGGCCGGTTTTCCGGATTTTATCCGCATTTATCCCATGTATCCGGGTTTCAACTGCTTTTGTACAGATTCATCCGCCATCCCTGGCGTCCGGACCATCTTTCCTGTTGACAAAACTCATCGAAGCGGTTAAGAAAGTGGTTCTTCGGGATGTAGCGCAGCCTGGTAGCGCACCTGCTTCGGGAGCAGGGGGTCGCTAGTTCGAATCTAGTCATCCCGACCATAAAAAATAAGGGGTTACGCCGTACGGTGTAACCCCTTTTTTGTTTGTTCCGCACTCACTGTCGTTCCGGGTACCCCGACTCCCCGAAGCAGGAGGCTGGGGGTGACGAACGGACGCCGGCCGGCGGAAACGCCGAACCCGGTCGTGGACTACTTCTTGTGGCATCCGCCGCAGGTCACCGGTCCCTGTTTCATCTCCGTGTGACACCCCTTGCAGGTCTTGTGGGCCATGTCCTTGTCGAATCCGGAGATGGCGCCTCCGGCGGCACTGTCGTGGCATTTCTGGCAATCCTTCAGCAGCTCCTGGTGGGCCTTGTGGGGGAAGGTTACCTTGCCGTTGAGGGCGGGAAAGGTGATCACATCTGAGGCAAAGGCTGGTACGGCGAACACTGAGAGGGCAAACATGGCAATGAGGGCTCTTTTCATCTGTTCATCTCCTTTGGGATGTGTGATGGTTCACGCTAGCGGATTGCTGGTCGAGTCCGGATCGGACGATCACTGAATACCTGACACTTTGTACCCGCGCCGAAAAAACCTCAAGTTTTTTTCGCGCGCATTCGCGGCGCTCCGGGGCGATACTTCTCGCTGATTGTGAGCCGCGGCTACCGGAACGGCGGCCCTGAAAATATATAACCTTTCATAATAATAGGAGTTTTTGCCGAAGACCGTCAGGGTATTTCGTCGTTCGTCCCGGGCCGGGCGTTCGGAAAGCGGCCACGGGTCAGAATTTTGTGAATCTTAAAAATCTTGCCATGCTTCTCAGTATATGTAAAATCCTACAGTTGCCTTGGGCAGCCGAGCCAGGGAATGCGGGGTGCGGCAACGGGAACAGGTCGCCGACCCAGCGTGCAAATCTCCGGAGACGATCCCGTACCGGCTTGACAGCCGGGGTTGAATGAAATACAAGTTTTAATTTGAATAAAAATGGTTGAAAAACACGAGCTATTCAAACACTGGTGAGGAGGATTTACCGCAATGGCGCAGCAATACGTGTATTTCTTTGGTGGCGGCACGGCCGATGGCCGGGCCGACATGAAAAACCTGCTGGGGGGCAAAGGGGCCAATCTGGCCGAGATGACCAGCATCGGTCTGCCGGTTCCCCCGGGCTTTACCATTTCCACCGAAGTATGTACCGAATTTTACAAGAACGACCGTACCCATCCCGCCTCCCTGGCCGCCGAAGTCACCGCGAATCTGCGCAAGGTCGAGGAGCTGATGGGCAAGAAGTTCGGAGATGCCGCCAATCCGCTGCTCCTGTCGGTCCGTTCCGGCGCCCGTGCCTCCATGCCGGGCATGATGGATACGGTCCTCAACCTGGGGCTCAACGACACCACCGTTCAGGGGATCATTGCCCAGAGCGGTGACGAACGCTTCGCCTATGACGCCTACCGCCGCTTTGTGCAGATGTATGCCGACGTGGTGCTGGGGATGGAGAAGGAAATCCTCGATCACCTGCTGGACCAGAAGAAGGAAGAGCGCGACGTGTACCTGGACACCGAACTCACCGCCGCCGACTGGAAGGATCTTGTGGCCCAGTACAAAGGCGCCATCAAGGCCGAACTGGGGGTCGCTTTTCCCGAAGACCCCGAGGAGCAGCTCTGGGGTGCGGTGAACGCGGTGTTCGGCTCCTGGATGAACCAGCGCGCCATCACCTATCGCAAGCTCAACAATATCCCGGCCGACTGGGGTACGGCGGTTAACGTCCAGGCCATGGTCTTCGGCAACATGGGTGAGGACTGCGCCACCGGCGTGGCCTTTACCCGCGATCCTTCCACCGGTGAGAACTACTTCTACGGCGAGTTCCTGGTCAACGCCCAGGGAGAGGATGTGGTGGCTGGCATCCGCACTCCCCAGCCGATCAACCGCGCCAAGAACAAGGAGGGCGAGCTCCCCTCCATGGAAGAGATCATGCCGGAATGCTACCAGCAGCTGGTCAGGATCCGCGAGACTCTGGAGCAGCATTACCGGGACATGCAGGACATCGAGTTCACCATCGAGAAGGGCGTGCTGTACATGCTGCAGACCCGCAACGGCAAACGCACCGCTCCGGCCGCCATCAAGATCGCCGTGGATATGGTCAGGGAGGGGCTGATCGACAAGAAGACCGCCGTGCTGCGCGTGGCCCCCAACCAGCTGGACCAGCTGCTGCACCCGACCCTGGACCCGAAGGCGCCCCGCACCGTCATCGCCAAGGGGCTTCCCGCCTCCCCCGGCGCCGTTTCCGGTGAGGTGGTCTTTTCGGCCGACGAGGCCGAGGCCGAGGCCAAGATCGGCCGCAAGGTGATCCTGGTGCGCATCGAGACCTCGCCCGAAGACATCCACGGCATGCACGCCGCCCAGGGGATCCTCACCGCCCGCGGCGGCATGACCTCCCACGCGGCGGTCGTGGCCCGCGGCATGGGCAAATGCTGTGTTGCCGGCTGCGGCGACATCAAGGTGGATTACAACGAAGAGAGCTTCATCGCGCCCAACGGCGTTGAGGTGAAGAAGGGAGACCTGATCACCCTGGACGGTGCCACGGGAGAGGTCATGCTGGGCGTGGTGCCGACCGTGTCGGTGCAGCTGACCGGTGATTTCGGCGTCCTGATGGGGTGGGTTGACGACTTCAGGAGCCTGAAAGTGCGCGCCAATGCTGATACCCCCCACGATGCCCGGGTGGCCCGCGATTTCGGGGCCCAGGGGATCGGGCTCTGTCGCACCGAGCACATGTTCTTCGATGCCGAGCGTATCGCCGCGGTGCGCGAGATGATCCTCGCCGACGACCTGGAGGGACGCCAGAAGGCGCTGGCCAAGATCCTCCCCATGCAGACCAGCGACTTCAAGGGGATCTTCCGCGAGATGAAGGGGCTGCCGGTCACCATCCGGCTGCTGGACCCGCCGCTGCACGAGTTCCTCCCCCAGAACGAGAAGGATATTGATGAGCTGGCACAGACCATGAAGGTTTCCGCCAGCACCCTCAGGCACAAGGTTGAATACCTGCACGAGTTCAACCCCATGCTGGGGCACCGGGGCTGCCGCCTCGGCATCACCTTCCCCGAGATCTACGATATGCAGGTGCGCGCCATCATGACCGCTGCCTGCGAGCTGATCAAGAACGACGGATTCTCCATCGTGCCCGAGATCATGATTCCCCTGGTGGCGACGGTCAAGGAGCTGGCGCTGCTGAAGAAGAACGCCGTGGCTATCTGCGAGGAGGTCATCGCCGGCTTCGGAGTGGCCGTGGAATACCTGATCGGCACCATGATCGAACTCCCCCGCGCAGCCCTGACCGCCGACGAGATCGCCGGCGAGGCGGAGTTCTTCTCCTTCGGCACCAATGACCTGACCCAGACCACCTTTGGTCTCTCCCGCGACGACGCGGGCAAGTTCCTCCCCTTCTACATGGATAACGGCATCATGGAGCAGGACCCCTTCGTCTCCCTGGATCAGGCCGGTGTCGGCCAGCTGGTCAGGATCGGCAGTGAGAAGGGGCGTGCCACCCGGCCGAACATCAAGCTGGGGATCTGCGGCGAGCATGGCGGAGATCCGGACTCGGTCGTCTTCTGTCACCGGGCCGGGCTGGACTACGTCTCCTGCTCCCCCTTCCGGGTGCCCATCGCCCGCCTGGCCGCGGCCCACGCCGCGCTCTCCTGAGCCCCGTCCGAACCTGCGTGACATGAAAAAAGGGTGGACCATAACGGTCCACCCTTTTTTCATGGCGATTCGCCCCCCACCGTGCAGGCGCGCCCTGTTCAGGCGGCGGCTACTGTTCTCCGAACACCAGGGCCGTGAAGGTGTGAATCTCGCAGTCGTTCTGCCAGGCGTCATCGGGAAGCCCCGCCTTGAGACAGGTGTGGCGCAGGAAGGTTTCCCGGTCCCAGCCGTACTCGGTGGCCACCTGGGGGAGCAGCACGCCGCGGTGGTGGTTCTTGATGATGTACAGGCCGTGCTTGCCCACCACGATACTCTCCACGGAATTGATCAGTTTGAGCGGCGAGAGCACCGAGATCTCCAGGCTGAAGTCCTCCAGGTCGGCGGGTTTCATGGGATAGAAGCGGGGATCGCGGGTGGCGGCGGCCATGGCCATCTCCTGAACCAGCTGGTACAGCGGGACATCGGAGACGAAGTTGCCGATGCATCCCCTGAGCTGCCCCTGCTGCTTGATGGTAACGAAACAGCCGTGCTTGTGTTTCAGCCCCCGGGAGGGATGGTCAACGACAGGGATCGGGCAATCGGTGACATGGGCGGTAATGGTCTCGCGGGCGATTGCGAGCAACCGCGACCGCTCGTCGGGTGTCAGCAGTTCAGGCATGGCGACCTCCTATGCGTACGTTTTTCTGCGGAACAGACCGGTCTTGACGCTGACGATCCGGTCCAGGAAGAGTATGCCGTCCAGGTGGTCCATCTCGTGTTGCAGGGCGATGGCCTCGAACCCGCTGGCGGTTATCTCGTGCGTCTCTCCCTGGGGATCGAGGAAACTGACCCTGATTTCGGTGGAACGTTCCACGTCGCCGGTATAGTCCGGCACGCTCATGCATCCCTCGCGCATGACCGCTGCGCCGGAGCACGAGATGATCCGGGGATTGATCATGGCCAGCAGACCGTGGTTGTTCTCCCTGCCGTTGCGGCTTTTGGAGACGTCCACAACGCAGACCCGCAGGGTGACGCCGATCTGGGGGGCCGCCACCCCCACCGATCCGGGGCCGGCCCGCATGGTGTCCCGCAGGTCCTGGACCAGGGTATGGATCTCCCGGTCGATCCCGGTTACCTCGTGGCAGATCTTTTTCAGCAGCGGATGGGGATAGCGCAGGATGGGGTGGATTGCCATGGTTCAGAGGGAGACCGGGGTGATGACGCGCACGCCGATCTCCACGTTCAGCTCCTTCTTCAGTTCCGCCAGCAGCTGTTCCAGCTGCTCCGGGGTCCGGCCGTCGGGGAGGGCCGCCTCAAGCATCATCACGTAGACCGGCTCCTCTTTCGTACCGATCAGTCTGGTGGTCAGATCGGTGATGTTGATTCCCTGGTCTGCCAGCTCGCGGGTGACCCGAAAGACGATGCCCGGCTGGTCGGCGCCGTAGACCGACACCAGGCAGATCTCCTGCTCCTCGTCACGCCTGGGGGGCTCGGCCATGGTCAGGGGGCTGACGGCCAGAAACATGCCGAGCCGGTCGCAGGCCGGTTTCAGCTCCTCGCACAGGCGGCTCTTGCTGAAGGGGCGCGGGTGGGAGACGAGCAGAATCATGGCGAACTCGCCGGCCAGCATGGTACAGCTGGAGTCGGCGATGTTGCACCCCAGATGGTAGAGCCCCTCGGTGATGGCGGCCACGATGCCGGGGCGGTCCTTGCCCACCACCGATACGGCGTAGTGCAGGGGTTCGGGTTGCTGCGTCATGAAAACTCCCCAAGAAATAGTGTACGGAAACGGTTATCATCATTCCCGGTGATCTGCAATTGTTTTTTGTATACGCCCCGTTCCGTCGCGGAACCTGATTCTCCCGCCGGCGGGAAGCGATTGCCTCTTGCCTTTCCGCGGTAACGGGACTTATCATCTATCCTCCCTCCCGGAGGAAACCGTTACACACTGTTCCGGCCCTGATCCCCCTGTTGCCGGAGTCACGAGGTAGAGCCGAAACCATGGCACACGACAAGATCATCATCAAAGGCGCTTGCGAGCATAACCTGAAGTGCATCGACGTGGAGATCCCCCGGGACCAGCTGGTGGTGATCACCGGCATCTCCGGCTCGGGGAAATCGACCCTGGCCTTCGACACCATCTACGCTGAGGGACAACGGCGCTACGTGGAGTCCCTCTCCGCCTATGCCCGCCAGTTCCTGGAGCAGATGGAGAAGCCGGACGTGGAGTCCATCGAGGGGCTCTCGCCCGCCATCTCCATCGAGCAGAAGACCACCAGCAAGAACCCCCGCTCCACCGTGGGGACCGTCACCGAGATCTACGATTACCTGCGTCTCCTGTTCGCCCGGGTGGGGCACCCCCACTGCGTCTCCTGCGGCCGGGAGATCACCTCCCAGACCGTCTCCCAGATGGTGGACCAGATTATGGCGCTGCCGGTGGGAACCAAAGTGACCCTGCTCTCCCCCATGATCCGCGGCCGCAAGGGGGAGTACAAAAAGGAACTCAATCAGCTGCGCAAGGAAGGGTTTACCCGGGTGGTGGTGGATGGCCGGCAGCTGGAACTGGCCGAAGAGATCGAGCTGGACAAGAAGAAAAAGCATGACATCGACATCGTAGTGGACCGCATCGTGATCAAGGAGGGGGTGCAACGCCGCCTGGCCGACTCCCTGGAGACCGCCCTTCACCATGCCGACGGCCTGGTGAAGGCGGAGGTGGTGACACCGACCGCGCCCACGGATGAACCGGGAGGGGCGGGTTTGAAACCTTCTCCTACGTCTCCCCTCACGATGATCTTCTCAGAGAAGCTGGCCTGCGTGGAGTGCGGCGTCTCCTACCAGGAGATAACCCCGCGGCTCTTCTCCTTCAACAATCCCCACGGCGCCTGCCCCGAGTGCACCGGCCTGGGGACCCGCATGTACTTCGACCCGGAGCTGGTGATCCCCAATCCGGAACTGTCGCTGCGTGAGGGGGCCATCGCCCCGTGGGAGAAACGGCTCTCCGGCTGGTTCCACCTCATCCTGGAGGCCCTGGCCAAGGCCTACGACTTCGACATCACCACCCCTTTCAGGGATCTGCCCGAAAACGTGCGCGACCTGATTCTCAACGGTTCCAAGGGAAAGAAGATCGAGTTCTGGTGGGACGAGGAGGGGGACCGGCGCCACACCTATTACAAGGAGTTCGAGGGGGTGCTGAACAACCTGCAGCGCCGTTGGCGCGAGACCGAGTCGGAGTCGTCCCGGGAGGAGCTGGAGAAGTACATGAACGTCATGCCCTGCCCCACCTGCCAGGGAGCGCGTCTCAGGCCCGAGGCGCTGCACGTGCTGGTGGGGGGGAGGAACATCCGGGAGGTGACGGCGCTCTCCATCCGTGACAGCCTGGCGTTCTTCGAGACCCTGGAGCTGACCGCCAAGGAAGGGGAGATCGCCCGGCGCATCCTGAAGGAGGTCCGCGAACGGCTCTCATTCTTGGTCAACGTGGGGCTGGACTACCTCTCCCTGGACCGCACCTCCGGCACCCTCTCCGGCGGGGAGGGGCAGCGCATCCGCCTGGCCACCCAGATCGGCTCCAGCCTGGTGGGGGTGCTCTACATCCTGGACGAGCCCTCCATCGGCCTGCACCAGCGGGACAACTCCCGCCTGCTGGAAACCCTGAAACGGCTGCGGGACCTGGGGAACACGGTGCTGGTGGTGGAGCACGACGAGGAGACCATCCTGGAGGCGGACCACCTGATCGACATGGGGCCGGGGGCCGGGGTGCACGGTGGCCGGGTGGTGGCCCAGGGGACGCCGGCCCAGGTGATGGAGAATACCGACTCCCTCACCGGACGCTACCTGTCGGGGGAGCTCTGCATCCCGGTGCCGAAGGAGCGGCGGCGAGCGGAGCGCTTCCTGGAGATCGTTGGTGCCACGGAGAACAACCTGAAGAACGTGAACGTCAGGATCCCCCTGGGGGTGATGACCTGCGTCACCGGGGTGTCCGGTTCGGGCAAGTCAACCCTGGTGATCGACACCCTGCACAAGGCGCTCTGCCAGCGGCTCTACCGCAGCCGGGAGAAGGCCGGCACGGTGCGGGACGTGCTCGGCCTGGAGCACCTTGACAAGGTGATCAACATCGACCAGTCTCCCATCGGCCGCACCCCCCGTTCCAACCCGGCCACCTACACGGCTGTGTTCGGCGACATCCGCGACCTGTTCTCCAACCTGCCCGAGTCCAAGCTGCGCGGCTACAAGCCGGGGCGCTACTCCTTCAACGTCAAGGGGGGGCGCTGCGAGGCCTGCTCCGGCGACGGCATCATCAAGATCGAGATGCACTTCCTGCCGGACGTGTACGTGGAATGCGAGGTCTGCAAGGGGGCGCGCTACAACCGGGAGACCCTGGAGGTGCTCTACAAGGGGAAGTCTATCGCCGACGTGCTGGACATGACCGTCTCCCAAGCCCTGGAGTTCATGGGGGCCATCCCGCGCATCAGGAACAAGCTCAGGACCCTGGAGGAGGTGGGGTTGGGGTACATCAAGCTGGGACAATCGGCCACCACCCTGTCGGGGGGCGAGGCCCAGCGGGTAAAGCTGGCCAAGGAGCTCGCCAAGCGGGCCACCGGCCGCACCATCTACATCCTGGACGAGCCGACCACCGGCCTGCACTTCGAGGATATCCGCAAGCTGCTGGAGGTGATCCAGCGCCTGGTGGATGCCGGCAACACGGTGCTGATCATCGAGCACAACCTGGACGTGATCAAGACGGCCGACTGGCTGATCGACCTGGGGCCGGAAGGGGGGGACCGGGGGGGCGAGATCGTGGCCTTCGGCACCCCGGAGCAGCTGGCTGCGGTGAACGGCTCCTACACCGGTCAGTACCTGCGGAAGCTTTTGTGAGGCGTGGAATCATTCCAGACCTGCTCCGCGCGTTTCCGTCCCAGGCACTAGAACTCATCGTCGTCATCTGATGCGATGCAATCTTCAGCCATCATGTGATGCAGCTAAAAGTCCCCCTTTGAAAAGGGGGATTTAGGGAGGTTTTCTTCGATGCCAATGCTGACAAATCCCCCCCCAGCCCCCCTTTTTGAAAGGGGGGAGAGTGAGATTCCTGCCAAGTTGAAGAGTGCTGTTCAGCGGCTATCGTTTCGTTACCGCTTCACGATTGCCCGGAACGTGCACGCGTCGATGCAGGCGCCGCACTTGATGCAGGTCGCCTGATCGATCAGATGCGCTTCCCTGGCCCTTCCGGAGATGCAGTTGACCGGGCAGACTTTGGCGCAGAGGGTGCAGCCGACGCACTTCTCGGACAGGATGACGATGTTGAGCAGGCTGGTGCAGACCCCTGCCGGGCAGCTCTTATGGGTAACATGGGCCTCGTATTCATCCCTGAAGGTGGTGATGGTGGAGAGCACCGGGTTGGGCATGGTCTGGCCGAGGCCGCAGAGCGCCGTGTCCTTGATGATCGATCCAAGCATCTTCAGCTTTTCCAGATCCTCCAGGGTACCGTCGCCCTGGGTGATGCGGCAGAGGATCTCGTGGAGCCGCTTGGAGCCGATGCGGCAGGGGGTGCATTTGCCGCAGGTCTCATCCATGGTGAAGTCCAGGAAGAACTTGGCCACATCCACCATGCAGGTCTCCTCATCCATGACGATCATGCCTCCGGACCCCATCATGGAGCCCCTGGCGATCAGGTTGTCGTAGTCGATGGGGACGTCCAGATCCCGGGAGGTCAGGGCGCCGCCGGAGGGGCCGCCGGTCTGCACCGCCTTGAATGTCTTGCCGTCCGGACAGCCGCCGCCGATCCCGAAGATGATCTCCCCCAGGGTTATCCCCATGGGAACCTCGATCAGGCCGACATTGCAGATCTTGCCGGCCAGGGCGAACACCTTGGTCCCCTTGGACTTCTCCGTGCCGATGGAGGAGAACCAGTCAGCCCCCTTGACGAGTATGGGGGGGATATTGGCCAGGGTCTCCACGTTGTTGACGATGGTCGGCTTACCCCGGTACCCCGCGTTGGCCGGAAAGGGGGGCTTGGTGTACGGCTCGCCCCGGCACCCTTCCATGGACCTGATCAGGGCGGTCTCCTCGCCGCAGACAAAGGCTCCGGCGCCATACTTCAGTTCGATGTCGAAATCGAAGCCGCTCCCCAGGATGTTCCTGCCCAGGAGGCCGTAGTCACGGGCATCCTGGATGGCCCGGATCAGCCGTGTGATGGCCAGGGGGTATTCGGCCCGGATGTAGACGACGCCGATGGATGCGCCGATGGCAAAGCCGCAGATGGCCATGGCCTCCACGATGGAATGGGGATCCCCCTCCAGCAGGGCCCGATCCATGAAGGCGCCAGGGTCCCCCTCGTCCGCATTGCAGACGACGTACTTTTGATCGGCCTGACTCGCGGCGGCAAACGCCCATTTGGCGCCGGTGGGAAACCCTCCCCCCCCCCGCCCCCTCAAGCCCGACTTTTTCATCTGCTCGATCACCCCGTCAGGCGTGCCGTTGGTAATGGCGTTGGCCAGTGCTTCGTAGCCGCGCACCCCGATGTAATCCTCGATATTTTCCGGATCGATGAAGCCGCAGTTCCTGGTCGCTATCCGCAGCTGTTTTTTGGGTTCCATGCTCTATCTGCTCCCCGACATCATAGTTCTACCCTGGTGTAGTTCACCGGAATCACCGTTCCGGTAAGCTCGCCGTTTTTCAGATACCTCCGGACAAGTTGGCGTGCCCCGCTTTCATCCAGCTTGCCGAATACCACCGGCTCCCGGCCGGCTAGGGTGACCTCCACGGTCGGCTCGGAGTGACAGTAGGTCATGCAGCCGACCCGGATGAACTCCACGTTGCCGATCCCCTGCCGGACCACCTCCTCCTTCATGGCCTCCAGCACCAGGTTTCCGCCCGAGGCGATACTGCAGGTTGCCAGGGATACCTTGACGATGATCGTCTCCCGGGCCGCGGTTTCCCTCTGTTTTCTGTAGTCTGTCTGCAATCTCTTCATATCCGCTATGGATGCAATCTTTTTCATGGTGAACTCCGGGGGATGGCTTGACGTGAAAACGGCGGCTCTCAACTGCCGAACTCAGACATACTCAGCGATAATATCCCTGACCTGGTCCGGGGTGACGTGGGCGTAGACCTTCTCGCCGACCGTCAGGACCGGGGCAAGGGCGCAGGTTCCCACGCAGCGCAGGACGTCGATTGAGAACCTGCCGTCACAGGTGACCTGGCCGATTTCGATGCCGAGGAGTTCCTTGAAGGCATCCACGATCTTGTCGGCCTGCTTGACGTAGCAGGCGGTTCCGGTGCAGATGGAGATCGGATACTCTCCCCTGGGGTGCATGGTGAAGAAGGTATAGAAGCTCACCACACCATAGACCTTGGCCAGCGATTCACTCATGAGGCCGGCAACCCGCTGCTGCACCTCCCGGGGGAGATAGCCGAACAGCTGCTGGGCCTTGTGCAGCACCGTTATCAGCTGCCCGTCCCTGGTGGGGAGCCGGGCGACAAAATCGTCCAGTTCCTGGTACAGCCTGTCCCGAGGTGTTGCTTGGTCCGGGGTCGCACATCCATCGTCAAGCTGGCAGCTTGAGCCTGTTTGCATGTCTCACTAACTCCTTTTTTCGTGAAACGGCGGTTTCACACGGCAAATGCCACGGAATACCGGCCTGATTTTGTGTGAATTCTCTGCGTCAGTTGCGTGAGCCGCCGCCGTTTTCAAGCATGCTGACGCTCAGCGATTCTACTGCTCTTCCTGCCTGATGCGATAGTACTCCTCGGGAGTGTTGATGTTGCGGAAGGAGCGGAATAAAGGGTCGATGGCGGCAACTTCTCGTCGGGAAACCACATCCACCCTGAGCCGCTCGAAACAGTCGATGATCTTTCCCTTTTCCGAAGCGAGCGCCTCGGTCATCGCTCCGAGGCACCCCGTGCCGTAGACGGCATGGAGCGGCTCGAGCCCGTTCTCGCTCTCCGGGATAACGACGTCGCACCCTTTTGCCCTGGAGAGCAGGTGGCGGATGAGCTCCCCATTCAGGTCGGGCATGTCGCAGGCGGTCACAAAGATGTACGGTGTCCCGCTCTCCGCCAGTCCGGCCTGGATCCCTGCCAGGGAACCCATGCCCGGGAATCGGTCCGCCACGATGCGGCAGGGGAGAAAACGGTAGATATCCGGCGTGTTCGTGACCAGGATGACTTCCGGGAAGATGCGTGACATCTGCCGGAAGATCCGTTCAATGAAACGCTCGCCGTGAAAGGGGAGCATCGCCTTGTTGCTCTTCATCCGGGAGGAGCTACCGCCCGCCAGGATCACTCCGGTTGCTTCGGTGGTCAGAGGGCCTGTCTCCGCGCCGTTTTCCGCGGAAGGGGGCTGGCCGGCGCCGGTGCCGTTGCGGAGCTTCTCAGTCATGCTGCTCTGCCGCGGTACCTCCAGGCAGTCTGGTTATGTTCACCGCGCAGACCTTTAACTCCGGGATCTTGGCCACCGGGTCGAGGGCGTTGCTGGTCAGCAGGTTGGCCGCGCCGTCCGCGAAGTGGAACGGCATGAAGACGACATTTCCCTCGACCCTGGCCGTTACCCTGGCGGTCGATCCGGCCTTGCCCCGCCGGGAACTCACCATGACACGGTCACCGTCTTCGATACTCAGCTGTTCGGCTGTTTCCGGGCTGATCTCGATGAATGAGCAGGGGTGCAGGTTCATCAATCCCTGCTCCCTGCCGGTCATGGTGTTGGTGTGGTAGTGGTAGAGAATCCGCCCGGTGGTCAGCAGGAAGGGGTAGTCGCTGTCGGGTAGTTCCGCGCTGGCCAGGTATTCGGTCGCCTTGAACAGCCCCCTGCCCCGGGCAAAGCAGTCGCGGTGCAGGTACCTGGTGCCCGGGTGATCGCTGTCGGGGCAGGGCCACTGGAGGCTTTCCCGTTCCAGCCGCTCGAAGCTGATGCCGCCGTAGAGCGGGGTGAGTCGGGCGATCTCATCCATGATGGCGCCGGCGCCGGGGTAGGTTGTGGGATGCCCCAGCCTGTTCATGATCTCCATCAGGATCACCCCGTCGGCCTTGGCCGCTCCCGGTGGGTCGACCGCCTTCCTGACCCGTTGCACCCGTCGCTCGGTATTGGTGAAGGTACCGCCCTTCTCGGCAAAGGAGGCGGCCGGCAGAACCACGTCCGCCAGCTGCGCCGTTTCGTTCAGGAAGATGTCCTGGACCACCAGGAACTCGGTCCGTTTCAGTGCCTCTTCCACGTGGCTCAGGTCCGGATCGGAGAGCATGGGGTTCTCGCCCATGATGTGCAGGAACCTGATCTCCCCCCTGCCTGCCCTGTCGATGATCTCCGTTACCGTAAGCCCCGGCTGGTTCGGCAGCTTCACCCCCCAGGCGTTCTCGAATTTCTTCCGTGCCGCCGGATCGCCCACCTTCTGGTAGCCGGGGAGGTCGCCGGGGAGGCAGCCCATGTCGCAGGCTCCCTGGACGTTGTTCTGGCCGCGCAGCGGGTTGACACCGACCGACTCCTTGCCGATATTGCCGCAGAGCAGGGCAAGGTTGGATACGGCCATGACACCGGCGGTTCCGGTGCTGTGCTGGGTCACCCCCATGGCATAGAAGATCGCGGCTCTCTCTGCCTTTGCATACAGCCGCGCGGCCCTCTTCAGCTCCTCCGCGTCGATGCCGCAGATAGCCGCCGCTGCTTCCGGACGGTATTGCCTTACCACTTCATGCAGTTCCGTAAAACCTTCGGTTCGCTGGGCGATGAATTCTCGGTCCTGAAGCCCCTCTTCCAGGATTACGTTCATCATTCCGTTGAACAGGGCTACATTCGTACCGGGGATGATCTGGAGGAAAACGTCAGCCGCTGCGGCCAGATCGATCCTGCGTGGCTCGGCCACGATCAGTTTTGCCCCATTCAGCCTGGCCTGGCGTATCTTGGCGCCGATGACCGGGTGGGTCTCGGTCGTGTTGGAGCCGGTGACAAAGATCAGATCGCTCCCCAGAACCTCGTCGATGCTGTTGGTCATGGCGCCGCTTCCCAGTGTTGTGGCCAGGCCCGCGACCGTAGATGCGTGGCAGAGCCGGGCGCAGTGGTCCACGTTGTTGGTGCCGAAAACGGTGCGGACCAGCTTCTGGAACAGGTAGTTCTCTTCGTTGGTCACCCGTGCCGAGGCGAGACCGGCACAGGCCTGGGGGCCAGAGGCGGTCTGTATCTCCCTGAATCTGTCGGCAATCAGCTCGTAGGCCTCGTCCCAGCTTGCCTCCACCAGGAGGCCGTTTTTTCGGATCAGCGGAGTCTTCAGCCGGTCGGGATGGCTGATGAAGTTGTAGCTGAACCTTCCCTTGACACAGAGCAGGCCGCTGTTGGCGGGTCCATTGGACGGCTCGACGCCGACCACCCGATTGTCTTTGACCAGGAGTTCCATCTCGCAGCCGACCCCGCAGTAGGGGCAGGTGGTCCTGGTCCTGGTCACCTCCCAGGTGCGGAATCTGACCCTCGATTTTGCCTGAAGCGCTCCCACCGGGCAGGCTGAGACGCAGTTGCCGCAGGAGACGCAGGCCGAACTGCCGATTCCCTCGTCGAAGGGGGCCGCAACCCGGACGCCGAACCCCCGGCCGGCGAAGTCGATGGCTTCGGTGCACTGGTAGGCGGAACAGGTTGTGACGCAGCGCCTGCACTTGACGCATTTGTTCATGTTCCTGGTGTAAAACTCGTTGGAATCGTCCAGCGGGAAGACGTTCCTCACCCCCTCGTAGCGGGACTTTCGTATGTCGTACTGGAAGCAGAGGTCCTGCAGCCCGCAGTTCCCCGCCTTTGCGCAGACCAGGCAGTCCTGTTCATGATCGGAGAGGAGCAGCTCGATCATGGTCTTGCGGGCGGCTATGACCCGTTCACTGCTGGTGACGATCTCCATGCCGTCGGTAACCGGTGTGGAGCAGGCCGCTGCCAGGTTCTTCCTGCCGGTCACTTCCACCAGGCAGATCCGGCATGAAGCGTTCTGGCTACTCTTTCCGCCATGCAGATCGAGGTGGCAGAGGGTGGGGACCCTTGCCCCCGCCTTCCTCGTCGCGTCGATGACGGCAGAGCCGTGCGCAATCTCAACCGCTCTGCCATCCACTTTCACGTTAACCATGAACCTGTCTCCATCTGTTTTCGTAGCTGTCCGGTGTGTGGGCAAAAATTGTTGTGCGCCGCATGACGGCGAGCCTGTGCGGTAACCTGTCTGAAGTGATCATGTCGGGTCGTGGCAGGAGATGTCGGGTAGCACTGGCATTTGCCGGTTCATGGGGATAGTGACGCGATGCAAGAATGTGGATATGGAATACTGATGGGAGCGATGTCACCATGGGAAGGTATAAAAATATACGCAACTGGTCAAAGTATCAACACAAATGCGCGGTTGTTCCGGCTGAGAACGTTATAAAACCGCTCTCTGGTCCAGTTCGGCCAGAACACTGTGGAGCAAGGTCGTCAGGCGCCGTACGCCGTTTCTGACCGGAATAGAGAGGGGAATGTCGAAGCCGAGCCGTTCCGGTTGGATGCCGATCACGCAGATAGTCGCACCAGTACTCCTGGTCAGGTAGTCCGTGAGCATGGCCAGGGGGAGGGTGTGGGTGGAAAAGGGGGTGTCGGGGATCTCGTGGGGGAGGATCTCCCGGAACTCCCCCGCCGCCGCGTTGATTTCGGCCGCATCCACCAGCACGATGTGGGTGGGCTGAAAGGCGGCGATAAAGCCGGTGGCGTTCTCCGGAGCGTTGCCCCCTTCGAACCCCTCGAATTGAATGGAAGTGAACGGCTGGCGCCACACCAGTGAGTGCAACCGGCGCACGGCCAGGATACCGGCCCCGTCGTCGCCACACAGCTCCGTGCCGATCCCCAGGAGCGCCAGCCGCCGGCATCCCTCAAGACGGCTCTTCAGGCTTGTCTTCACCCTCTTCCCTCCTGCACACAATCCTAAGCTCATCCTTGTCGATCTTTGCCAGCTCGAAGTCGGGGGTCACTTCCAGGGCATCCTTGGGGCATGAGTCCACGCACTGGCCGCAGTAAATGCAACGATCCAGATAGAATTTTGCTTCGAAGACCTTGTCAGCTACCTTGATGATCTCGATGGCCCTGGCGGGACAGTCGCGGACGCAGAATTTGCAGCCGATACATTTCTCTGCCATGTAGCGGATCCTGCCCCGGAAATGTTCGGGCATCCGGCGTTTCTCGGCCGGATAGTTGTAGGTGGCCGGCTTCATTACCGAGTGCCTCAGCACCTCGTGTGCCATCTTCCCCGGTATCTTCATTGCGGCAACACCCCCTTGGCAATAATGACGATCACAAGCTGGAGCATGGCCGCCGATGCCACGTAGCGCCAGCAGAAGTCCACCATCTGGTCGATGCGGAAGCGGGCGAAGATGGCCCGCAAAAAACTGGTCATGGCGATGATCAGGGCGATCTTCAGCAGGTAGAGGACGAAACCGGCCACGGGCCCCAGCCCCAGGCCGAAGGGGAGGAAAACCGCCGCCAGCAGGGAGGCCAGCACCACCATCTCGATGCTGATGGCCATCCGGAACAGGGCCAGCAGGCGGCCGCTGTACTCGGTGAAGGCTCCGGCAACGATCTCGGTCTCCGCCTCGGGGGTGTCGAAGGGGACCTTCTCCAGCTTGCCCAACATCACCACCAGTCCCACGCCGAAACCGATCAGGTTGATGGGCCAGCGCCAGGGGTGGGCGCCGTAGTAGGCGGCCATGCCGGCCAGGGACCAGCTGTCGGCCAGGCAGGCCGGCGCCAGCAGCGCCAGGTAGAGCGGCACCTCGTAGGCCAGAAGCTGGGTCAGGGAGCGGACGGCGCCGATCATGGAGTAGAGCGAAGCAGAGTACCACCCTGCCAGGAAGAAGGTCATGGTGGGGATGGTCAACAGGTAGACTACGATCACCAGGTCCCCCTCGAAGGACAAGAGCGCACCCTTTCCCCAGATGGGGATGTAGAGGATGGCGCAGACCGAGGCGGCCAGCGCCACCAACGGCATCAGCCTGAACATGAACGGGTCGGCCTCTTCCGGTATGATGTCCTCCTTGGAGGAGAGCTTGATGAAGTCGGCGAAGGGCTGAAACCAGGGGGGGCCCTGCCGGTTCTGCATGCGGGCGTAGAACTTCCTGTCGCAGAACTCCGCCACCATCCCGGCCAGGCTGAGGAAGAGAAAGCCGGGGAATACCAGCAGATTGAAGAGTGCCTGTGTCATCGTCTGTCTCCACGCAGCATCTGCAGCCTGCGGCTCGGACCGCTGAAATCGATGCCCCGGTTTGTGCGGTACCAGTCGATCCCCCTGCGCCGCATGTCGCTCCAGGCCAGAAGCTCCCTTCGCTCGCTCAGCAGTTCCAGACAGCGGTCGGCACAGGAAAAGCAGGGGTCGATGGCGGCAACGATGATCGGCACGTCGGCCAGGTTGTTGTTTTCCATCATCTTGGCCACCGCCTGGATGTTGGCGAAGGTGGAAGCCCGCACCTTGACCCGCTCCGGCTTCTCCGTGCCGTTGGCCCTGATGTAGTGGAAGCATTCTCCCCGGGGCGCCTCGTAGCGGGAACAGGCGTCCCCGGCCGGTATCTTGCGCGGCGCCTTGACCGCCACATCCCCCTCAGGCAACTCCCTGAGAATCTGGCGGATGATCCGGTAGGATTCCATCAGTTCCCCCACCCTGACCAGGGTCCGTCCGTACACGTCACAGTGGTCGTCGGTGATCACCCTGAAGTCCAGATTCCCGTAGGCGGTGTAGGGGTCGTCCCGGCGGATGTCCCGGTCCACGTTGGAGGCCCGCAGGGTCGGTCCCACTGCCGAGAGCAGCAGGGCGTCCTCATGGGACAGGTACCCCACGCCGGCGAGACGGGCCGCCAGGGTCGGCTCCTCCGTGGCCACCTCGATGTAATACTTGGTCCGCTCCTCCAGGGTGTTCACGGAATTGAGGATCATCTCGATCTGTTCCTGCGTGATATCCCGCCGCACCCCCCCCAGGGTGTTGACGCCGTAGTTAACCCGGTTACCCCCCATGTCCGCCAGGATATCCATGACCAGCTCCCGGTCGCGCCAGCTGTACATCAAAAGGGTGTCGAAGCCGATTTCGTGCCCTGCCACCCCAAGCCAGAGCAGGTGACTGTGAATCCGTTCCAGTTCTCCCACCAGGGAGCGGATGTAGTTGGCCCGTGGCGGGACCTTGAGGCCGGCAATCTCCTCCACAGCCTGGATGTAGGCGGTGGAGTGGGTATGGGAGCATATCCCGCAGATCCGTTCCAGCAGGTAGAGGCACTGGAGGTACGAGCGTTCCTCGCAGGCCTTCTCGATGCCCCGGTGATTGTAGCCGAGGCGCATGCTGGTGGTGATGATCTTCTCGCCGGCAACGGTGATGGAGAAGTTGGCCGGCTCTTTGAGAGCTGGGTGCTGCGGGCCGATGGGGATGGTAACCGGTGACATGTTGATCACTCCTTCCTGTCAAGCATTTCCGGCTTCCACTCCTTGCGCAGGGGGTACTGACCCTCGGGCCAGTCGTCGGGGAGCGGATAGCGGGGACCGGGAGGCAGACCCTCGACCCTGAAGCCGAGCAGATCCACCAGCTCTTTCTCATAGTACTCTGCGTTGGGAAACTTCCCGGTCATGGTGGCGATCACCGGATCGTCCTTGGGCTGATAGCGTCTGACGCTCAACAGGATGCCGTCATCGGCGGCCAGCACGTACATAACCCCCAGGCTGTCCCCCTCGTCGGTTCCAACCAGGGAGACCAGGGAGATGAAGCGAAGCTTGTCGTAGGCGAAGTCGATCAGACTGGTGAGAACTTCCGGGAGGGTGTCCACGAAGATGCGCCGCTCCCGCTGAACCTTGATCTTCTCCCTGAGCAGGGGGAAGCGTCGGGCAAGTTCCTCTGCGATGGTCGTCTCTCGTGTCATGTTCAGCCTGCCTTCCTGATGATCCGTGTTTGTTTAGTATATCAGTCCTGTTTCAAGGTTGACAATAACTTGACCACGCCGTCGATGATCGCTTCGGGGCGGGCGGCGCAGCCAGGGATATAGGCAGAGACGGGCAGTACCGTATCCGTCCCCCCCAGTACGTTGTAGCACCCCTGGAAGACGCCGCCGGAGCAGGCGCAGGTTCCCACTGCAATGACGAATTTAGGGTCGGCCATCTGCTCGTAAATTCGCAGCAGGCGGTCCCTGGTCTGGCGGGTGACCGGGCCGGAACAGAGCAGCACGTCGGCGTGCCGTGGCGTACCCTTGAGCTGGATACCGAAACGCTCCAGGTCGAAGCGGGGGGTCAGCGAATCGACAATTTCGATGTCGCAGCCATTGCAGGCGCCGGTGTTGAAGTGGATCACCCAGGGGGATTTGATCCGCGCCCATGTTACCAGTTTGTCCAGTGCTTTCATGTCAGGCATCCTTCCTGAAAAGCGCCGCCAGTCCCGTTGCCGCGGATACGGTGAAGAGCGCCGCGAACAGTGAGTCGTCCACGGAACCGGAGGGGACCGTGGTGATGATCATGGCCACCACGTGCATGATGGTGAAGAAGAAGGCGAAGGAGAAGAACTGGCCGTAGTCCGGCTGCAGGCGGTGGTGTTCCACATCCTCGCCGCAGGCATAGGGCTTGTTCTTGCCCTTCCGCTCACTCCCCTTGGTGACGATGATCCCCAGCAGCCAGAAGTCAACCAGCGCCGAGATCAACAGCAGTATGAAGGCGATGGGCGGAGAGAGAAACAGTGACGTGGTATCCATGATCGACCCTCCCCTCACCCCTTGAGATTGTTCATCCGGCGGCTGTCCAGGTCGCCGTTTTTCCTGAAGTGGCCGATGACCACTCCCGCGGCCGCCACCAGGATCACCACCTCCATGACGATCAAGGTGATGATGAAGGCCTGGGAGAGGCCGGTATTGCCGGTGAGAAAGCCGGCCGCCGCCAGGACCAGGGTGACCCCCTTGGTCATCAGTTCCACGCCGATCAGCACGCGGATCAGGTTGTGGGTCATCCACATACAGTAGAATCCGGCCACGATCAGCATGGCCGAGACGATGAAGTAGTCCCCCACCGCGACGCGGCCGAGGCTGATACCCTCACTTATCATGACTGATCCCCCTGAACAGAACGATAACCCCGTAGATGCCGGCGAACATGGCCGCCAGCTGCCCGAATACATCGAGTTTGCGCAGCCCCCAGAGCGTGTGGCGGATATCCTGGCCGGATGAAACGCTGCACAGCGGAACCGGGGTGTCACTGAACACCGACCGCAGCGCCCAGGCCATGAGCAGGACCAGGATCACCATGGGGAGGAAGCGGGCGTAGTGGTTGGGCTCCCCCTTCTGCTGCTCCTGGGGAGACCCGGCCTGGGTGAGGCTGATCACGCTGACGAAGACCACCGTTATCAGGCCGGCGCAGACCGAGAGTTCGAACACCGCCGCCAGGGGCGAATCCATGGCGAACAGCAACGCCGTCAGGGTGGCGCTGACCAGGGCCAGGCCGATGGCCATCTTGAGCAGGCTCTTGGACAGTACGGTATAGAAACCGAACAGGACCAGCAGGGGGAGCAGCAGCGAGGTGACGTTCATAACAGACCCCCCAGCGGCAGGATGATGGTGTTGAAGAGGAACGGCAGCGACAATCCCACCGCGATGATGATCAGGCTGAAGACGATGCTCGGCACGGTGATCAGTCCGCCCGCTTCACGGATTCCCTCCCACTCCGGCGCCAGCGTGCCGAAGAACACCTTGCGCTGCAGGATCAGGAAGTAGGCCAGGGTCAGCAGGCTGGCCAGGATGGCCACGGCCATGTAGCCGCCGTGGCCGGCCTTCCAGAGCGCCACCACGATCACCAGCTTGCTCCAGAATCCTGCCAGGGGGGGGATGCCGGCCGCCGACAGGAAGGCGATGATGGAGGTCGTTCCGGTAATGGGCATGCGCGCGGCCAGGCCGCCCAGACGCTCCAGGTCGCGGCTGCCGGTGCTGGCCTCCACCGCTGTGGCGTTCATGAACAGCTGGGTCTTGAACAGCGTGTGGTTGAAGAGGTGGAAGGTGGCGCCGGCCACCCCCAGTTCCGACCCGGCCCCCAGGCTGAGAATGATGTACCCCACCTGGCTGATGCTGGAATAGGCCAGCATGCGCTTGAAATCCTTCTGTCCCATGGCCGCCAGGGCGCCGACGACGATGGAGAGCGCCCCCACGAAGAGCAGCAGCTGGCTGGTCTTGGGGGCGAAGCCGAACACGTCCCTGGTCAGCCTGATCAGGGTGTAGACGCCGGAGACCTTGGTGACGATGCCGGCCAGGAGCATGGAGACCGGCGCCGGCGCCGAGGAGTAGGCGTCGGGGAGCCAGCCGTGGAACGGAACCAGCCCCCCCTTGATGAACAGGCCGGTCAGAAAGGCCAGCAGGGCGAAGAGCACCAGGGCGTTGTCCCGGTGTCCGGCCAGGGCCGCCGCTACCCGCGGGAAAGCCGTGTCACCGGCCACCATCAGGAAGATGCCGTTTGCGGCAAGCATCAGCACCGTGGCCACGGCCGAAAGTACGATGTACTTGAACGACCCCTCGAAACCGTCGTTCTCGTGGTTGAAGGCGATCAGCACGAAGGAGCAGACCGAGACCACTTCCATGAATACGTAGAGCGAGAAGGTGTCCCGGACCAGCACGACCCCGTTCATTCCCAGCAGGGAGATCAGGAGCAGGCTGGCAAAGTTGTGTCGCCCCCGTTCGTCCCGGATCAGCTCGCGGGCCACCAGGGACGAGGCGCAGGTCACCAGGCCGATGGCCAGCAGCATCAGCTGGCTCAGGTCGTCGGCGGGCGCCAGGGGGAGCAGCGTCGTTGGCAGGCCCCATATCCCTGCCTGGGGAAAGAGCGCCGCCAGCACCTGGGCGCCTCCCAGCAGGGCGGGCAAAAGCGTCAGGGCCTGCCTGCTGGAACGTCCCAGGGGGAGGTTGGATACGATAACTCCCAACAACGGAAGAACAAGCAGCAGCGAGCTCATCCCAGGATCCTCCTTGTGTCACGCATTCAGGTACAGCCCCATCAGTACCAGGCCGATGGCCACCCAGGCCATGTAGCTGGCATAGCTGCCGTTATGCAGCGCGGACAGGGAGCGGGAGCAGAACCGTGCCGTCCGCACCGCCATGACGTTGAACAGCCAGTCGTTGGCGCGGTCGATCCGCCAGGCCAGCCGCGAGAATGCCTGGACCGCCTTCATGCCCAGGTCGTAGGGGTCGAACATGCGCTGCTCGGCCCGGTCGTAGATCGGGTGCAGGAGGGGCGAGTAATGGATGTGATCGGAAGCTCCGGCCCCCGTACCGCTCTTCCTGACGCCGTAGAGGTGGTTGATCCAGGCTCCGAAGAGCACCAGCATGGTCATGAAGACCAGGAAGCGATTCTGGGGGAACCCGCCGAAATGATGTCCCATGGCCCGGTCGCCGATGATCGGCACGATCAGGTGGTCCAGGGGAAGGCGGTTGGCCACCCCGAACAGGATGCAGCCGGCGGCGATGGTGATCATGGGAACCAGCATGGAGAGCGGCGCTTCCCTGACCA